>JAHRFD010000030.1 GCA_020882975.1 Microcoleus sp. EPA2
GGTGATGTGGTTGGGGATGGGGATGTGGTTGGGGATGGGGATGTGGTTGGGGATGGGGATGTGGTTGGGGATGGGGATGTGGTTGGGGATGGTGATGTGGTGGGTGATGGGGTGGATGGAGTTGTAGCCGTTTCCGATCGCACTAAAGCTACACCTAATAATAGCGGGCCTTGTCGATCGGTCTTGGGATCGAATTCCAATTTCCGGGTTGTCAAATCACTTTCGGCCCAACTTTCCTGACTGGTCCAAATCAGGGGTTTTTCCTCGATTCCTTCTACGGCTTGGACTTCCAAAGGACGGGCAAAAGGATAAAATGAAATACCAGTGGCGAAACTTTGAGTAATGGGATGTTGGCCGTAACGTCGGACTGTAGGAACCGTCGGTCCCAGGCCGAATCTTTGGCCAGTCCCGGAAGCATCGATAGCCAAACGACTGTCTAATTTTACGCCCCATTCTTGCAGAAATTTGTCCAATCCGATATTAATGGCTGGGTCTACCATTAAAAATAAACTGCCGCCGCGATCGAGATAAGCTTTAAGTGCTGTAATTTCTGTATCTGAAAATGGTTTGTCTGGACCTGCAACTACTAAAGCATCTGCATCTTCTGGTATCTGTTTGCTTTCTGCCAAGTTTAGCGTTTTGGTGTTATAGTATTTGTCTTTCAGAGCTTTTTCAGCTTGCTGAATTCCACCTTGACCTTCTTTTGGCTGGCGTTCTCCTTTACCTTGTAAAAAGTAAACTGTAGGAATGCGAGTGCTGAGTATTTCTTCTAAGCCATTGGTAAGTTTGATTTCAGAAAGCCCTTGATTTGGGTCACTACCAAAAGTAGTACCACCTTTTTGCAACAACTGTTTTCGGTCTCCTGATTGCAGGTAAACTTCTCCGATGGTAGAAATGTTAAATTCCCTGGCTTTTCCCGGTTGGGCGAGGGGGTCTACAAACTCGTATTCAAAATTTTTGCCTCCCTGACGTTTATAGGTTTGCAGCAATTCTTTGGTTTGGGGGTTTTGGGTTGGGTCAAATACCCAAACTTTGACTGGTTTTTGCAGATTTTGCAATATTTGTTGAGTCTGGGGTGCGAGGGTAAATTGTTTGCTTTCGGTTAAGTCGATGCGGGTTGGATACCGAAAGGCTACGAAGTTAATTACTCCGAGAATGAGGAAGACAGCTATGGTGGAAATCAGGGCGTTGGTGCTGGCTTGAGTAGAACGCCGTCCCCAAAAGCCTTGTTCGTAAGTTAAATATAGCAGCCATAGTGCGATCGTCACTGTTCCGCTAATCACCAGACCAACTGTCAGGGGTTCCCAGGCTGCGGAGACAAAGGCTGCTGTTAATCCCGCTGCTATCAGGAGAGGGCCAAGCCAAAAAATGTATTTGAAATTGTTTTTTCTGGTTTTCATAAAATTGATATTGAAGAATGTTATTTTATCCTAAATAAGTAGGCAACCAATCGGTTAAATCTGACATTTTTTTGAACTCAAGCACAGCCTCTCCTAACTTTTCTAAGTCTTCTAGGGATAATTGACGAATCCGGTTTTCGGTTTCGGGTTCAATTGTTCCTAAACCTTTCACTATTTGACGCAAAATCAACGAAAGTTGAGCATTTTTTGTCGCCTCTTCTCTTGCCACATTTACTGCACCATGTAGGTTTTGAATCCACATTTCCTGTTTTTCTAATTCTTTTAATTCTTGAGTATCAAAATTGTCCTCTATTGCTAATTCAAAAGCTTTATAAATTTCGCTATTTTTGTTTATATCTTCAGGTAATCTATCCAGGCTGCTGCTGTTTTTTATGAAGTATATCCATTGGTCTGCTGCTGTTGTTAATTCCGACCACTGTTTGTTGAATTTTGGCATTTCGACAAATACTAACTCTATTTCTGTATCGGGATCGTCGGTTTTTTGTTCTTTTTGTTTGAATACAAATCGTGAAATGACTTCTGTTTGATTGGCAAACATTTCAAAATCGGCAATTTTTAAAGAAATTACTGTTTTTAGTCTTTCGTGGCGTTCTTCTCCTGTTAATTCCCGGCTGTAAGTTTTGCCACCATTGTACAAAACTCTGTTTCCGAAGGAGGATAAGTGGAGTAATTGAAGTTCGATGAGAGCGATTTTGTCGCCCTTAATTTTAGCTTTGATATCTAGGTAGGTGTCTGTGACTCCCAAGGTTGCGACTCCTTCCTGGGGGTGGATGATGTCTAAATCTTGGATGACTGGCTGTGCTTCATAGAGAATTGCGTTTAAAAAATTAATCAGAATGTCTTTGTTTTCGGTGGTCCCGAATATTTTTTTGAATGCCAAGTCTATTTTGGGATTGATGAATTTCATGGCTTGAGGTAATTGGTAGAATGAACTCGGAAAAAAAATCACCTTTAAGTAACTATACTACTTGGGAAATAGTGCCTGTTTTAAATTCTGGCAATCCTATGTTTGCTGGCTATTTTGTTTTTTTTAAGAACGCTGATAGCGCAAGGTATCGATGGATTGGGCGGTGAGAAATACTCCTAAAATAATGTATGTGGCAAACATGATTAAACTACTGGTATCGAAAACTCCCTTGACAAGATTGGTGTAATGTGTTAGGAGCGAAAGTTGTCCTAATGCTGCTCCAAAGGGCCCACCGATACCGACTGCTGCTGCATCAATCACCCAGAGAAATAATACTAGAGCGAAGGTGAGGATGGCGGATAAAATTGTGCTGTCTGTGAGGGAGGAAATAAACATTCCTAGGGACAATACTCCGGCTGCTAGCAAGATTAAGCCGCCGTGTCCTAGGAGAAGAACGGCGGGGGGTACGGGAGGGGTTGAGGAACTGAGGGCGATCGCCTCGCAAGAGAGCAGGGGCAGCAACATGGTGGTATAAAATGTTAAAACGCCGAGGAGTTTGCCCGTAGCAACGGCCCAGTTGGTTAAGGGTGATGTGGCTAATAGTTCTAAGGTGCCTCGTTTGCGTTCTTCGGCGTAAAGTCCCATGGAGAGTGCGGGTAATACGAATAATGAAAGGGAACCCATGATTCGCAGAAATAGTTGCAGGAATTCGTAAGCTACATCTATGGGAGGTTCGGTAATTCCCATTTGATCTCGCTGGGTGACTTGGGGAATTAATCCGTCGGGGGCGAGGAGGATTGCTATTAAAAAATAGCCGGTGATTAACCAAAAGACGGCGGCGATGGCATAAGCTAATGGCGATGCAAAGTAGCTTTGTAGTTCCTTGCGGTAAATCGCGACAATATTACTAATCATTACTAACATTGGGAATGGGGAATGGGTAATTGGGAATTGGGAATTGGGAATGGGTAATTGGGAATTGGGAATGGGGAATTGGGAATTGGGAATGGGTTTATTCTGTGTCACTAGCGGGGGGTGTTTCGCTGTTGTCACTAGCTTTTTGTTTTTTTTCTATTTGTCGTTTTTTGGTAAGTGGTGGTTGTTCGGGTGAAGCATCCCTAGGGGGTTGCTTTTTTTTCAATTGTCGATTTGTGACAACTGGTTTCGATTCAGATTGAGGGTGTGAACTAGATTTTTCGGTGTCTATAACAGATTCTCTTTCTACAACTGGTTTAGGTTCATCATGTTCTAGGGATTCTTCTGTCTCTCTAATAGGTTCATGATGGGCGATCGCATTTTCTGTCTGTTTAATAGGTTCATCATGTTCTAGGGATTCTTCTGTCTCTCTAATAGGTTCATGATGGGCGATCGCATTTTCTGTCTGTTTAATAGGTTCATCATGTTCTAGGGATTCTTCTGTCTCTCTAATAGGTTCATGATGGGCGATCGCATTTTCTGTCTGTTTAATAGGTTCATCATGTTCTAGGGATTCTTCTGTCTCTCTAATAGGTTCGTGATGGGCGATCGCATTTTCTGTCTGTTTAATAGGTTCATCATGTTCTAGGGATTCTTCTGTCTCTCTAATAGGTTCATGATGGGCGATCGCATTTTCTGTCTCTCTAACTGATTCTGGTTCAGAATCTGCGATTAATTCTTGCTTTTCTACAATTTCCAGAAAATCTGCTACTGATTGCAGTTCGGGTTCCACATCACTATCACTTATCGACTCTTCTGTTGCTAAAACAGGTTCAGAATCTACGATTAATTCTGAGGTTTCTCTAACAGGTTCAGAATCTACGATTAATTCTGAGGTTTCTACCACAGGTTCAGTCTCTGGGATTAATTCTGAGGTTTCTCTAACAGGTTCAGAATCTACGATTAATTCTGAGGTTTCTACCACAGGTTCAGTCTCTGGGATTAATTCTGAGGTTTCTACCACAGGTTCAGTCTCTGGGATTAATTCTGAGGTTTCTACCACAGGTTCAGTCTCTGGGATTAATTCTGAGGTTTCTACCACAGGTTCAGTCTCTGGGATTAATTCTGAGGTTTCTACAACAGGTTCAGTCTCTGGGATTAATTCTGAGGTTTCTACAACAGGTTCAGAATCTACGATTAATTCTGAGGTTTCTACCACAGGTTCAGAATCTACGATTAATGCTGAGGTTTCTCTAACAGGTTCAGAATCTACGATTAATTCTGAGGTTTCTCTAACAGGTTCAGAATCTACGATTAATTCTGAGGTTTCTACAACAGGTTCAGTCTCTGGGATTAATTCTGAGGTTTCTCTAACAGGTTCAGTCTCTGGGATTAATTCTGAGGTTTCTACCACAGGTTCAGTCTCTGGGATTAATTCTGAGGTTTCTACCACAGGTTCAGTCTCTGGGATTAATTCTGAGGTTTCTCTAACAGGTTCAGTCTCTGGGATTAATGCTGAGGTTTCTCTAACAGGTTCAGAATCTACGATTAATGCTGAGGTTTCTCTAACAGGTTCAGAATCTACGATTAATTCTGAGGTTTCTACAACAGGTTCAGTCTCTGGGATTAATTCTGAGGTTTCTACAACAGGTTCAGTCTCTGGGATTAATTGTGAGGTTTCTACAACAGGTTCAGAATCTACGATTAATTGTGAGGTTTCTCTAACAGGTTCAGAATCTGGGATTAATTGTGAGGTTTCTACAACAGGTTCAGTCTCTGGGATTAATTGTGAGGTTTCTACAACAGGTTCAGAATCTGGGATTAATTGTGAGGTTTCTACACTCGATTCCGATGCAGATTGAGAATCAGTTATTTCCTGTAATGTTTCTGCAACTGCCAAAGTTTTCGCTACTTCCGGTTCAGTTTCAATTAAAACATCTCCCTGCTTCTTTTGGGCCGTTGTCAGCTTTAAAAACACATCTTCCAAACTAGCGCGATTGCGACGCATTTCGCAGAGTCCAAAACCAGAGGCGATGATAGCTGCGGCAATTTCTCGTCCCGGTTCTCGATCGGGTTCGCACAGTGCCCGTAGGCGATAACGACCGGCTAAAGACTCTTGATTGGAGATTAATTCGATCGCTCGAACACCGGGTAAATTTTCTACCGCAGGTAACAACAGACTGTTCAATAACTCTGGTTCCCCTTCCACTTCCATTTCATAGCCAGAATTAGCCGCCAATTCACCAGTCAAATTTTCGGGACTACCTGCTGCGACAATTTGACCGCCATTGATGATGGTAACGCGGTTACAAGTCATACTGACTTCCGGCAAAATGTGGGTAGAAAGAATGATTGTGTGTTGTCCCCCAAGGCTTTTGATTAAATTGCGAACTTCGATGATTTGTCGGGGGTCAAGACCGACGGTTGGTTCGTCTAGGATAATTACCGGGGGGTCGTGGACGATCGCCTGAGCGATGCCTACTCGTTGCTTAAAGCCCTTGGAAAGTTTGCGGATTAAAACTTTCCGTTTTTCGACCAAGCCACAGCGTTCGATGGCTGAGGTGACGGAGCGCGCGCGATCGCCCGCGGGTACTTGTTTAATTCGGGCCACAAAAAACAGAAATCCTTCCACTGTCATTTCTGGATAGAGTGGGGGATTTTCTGGTAAATAGCCGATGCGCTGTCTGACAGCCATCGAATTTTCGTGAACATCGAGACCGGCGATACGGGCTGTACCGCTGGATGCTGGCAAATATCCCGACAAAATCCGCATGGTTGTGGTTTTGCCGGCACCATTAGGTCCCAAAAAACCCAGAATTTCCCCTGATTCGACCGAGAAAGACACATCCGCGATCGCTGCGGTGGAACCGTAAGTTTTGCTTAAGTGTTCTACTTCAATCATTTTTCAGAAGTCAAGCGATGTTAGATTTGAGATTTTCCAAGTTACCCCACGGACTAATCCGGGGGATTGTGAGTTTAGTCCAGTCAGAACCAAATCTATCACAACAGGCGATCGTACTCGGAAGTGGGAGGATGGTTTTAGGCATCTCCCAGAAGTATAATGCCTAAGTCCTGACAAAAAAACTCAACTCCGTTTCCAAATCTTAATCTCCCCCAACCAACCAGCACTCACAATCATCTTCCCATCCCCACTAATCGCCACAGCACTAACATAGCCAGAATGCCCGGTCAAAGTACCCCTCAAATCCCCCGATCGCACATCCCAAAGCCTAATACTCTTATCCCAACTCCCACTAAGGAGTGTACTACCATCGCGACTAATTGCCACCGACCAAACCCCATCCGTATGGCCACTCAAACGCCGAATTAACTGCCCATTCCCCACATTCCACAAACCAATTGTACCGTTGCCATTTCCCGCAGCCAAACTCTTGCCATCGGGACTAAAAGCTACGGACAAAACCGATAAATTCTTGCCGCTAATCGTGCGAATTAATTGACCAGTAGCTAAATCCCATAACTTAATCGAACCATCTTTGCTACCGCTAGCTAATACCCCCCCTAGCCCCCCCTTGCTAAGGGGGGGGATTTGAGCAGTCGGACTGAGGGCAACAGTATTTACTAAGCCAGAATGCCCGGTCAAAGTCCGTAGCAACTCCCCGGTTTTGAGATTCCAAATTTTAATCGTTTTGTCCCAACTACCGCTAACTAAAAACTCACCATTGGCACTAATTGTCACACTCGAAACCGCATCGGAATGCCCGCTAAAAGTTTGTAAAATAGCACCATTTGCTAAATTCCAAATCTTGACAGTTTTGTCATCGCTACCACTAGCTAAAATCTTGCGATCGGGACTGATAGCTACGGCATTTACTGCTTCCCGGTGACTCCGCAGGGTAGTTTTCAATTCCCCACCGGGAAAATTCCAAACAGAGATAGTGCCGTTACTATTTCCCGTGGCAAAATAATCAGTTGCCAAGGAAACGGAACTGACTACTTCCGCAGGGGCTTTGAGAGTATTTGTAGCAGCAAAGGCGATCGCACTTGCAGACTTGCGGGGCGAATTATTAATGGGATTTGAGGGTGTTCTGGCCGTGGGAGATTCAGGGACTACTGGCAGCGAAATAGTCGATCGCCATTTCATGAAAGTATTTATTTCTATCCCCGCCGCCACGATTTTATCAGAATTATTCTCAAGCTTCACAATGCCATTAATTGCGATCAATTTCCCCCCATCGTCGAGCACCGGACCGCCACTCATCCCCGCTCTCACCAAGTTATTGTATACTAATGTATAACCGTTCCAGGCAGTCTGACGGCCAGTCAGCAAGCCTTCTGTGGCAATGAAAATCGGCTGTTGGAGGGAACCACCAGATCTCGGCCAGCCCGCCACAATCGCCTTTTTTCCCGCAGTTGCTGGGGAATTGGCTAATTGAGCCAGGGGATAGCTTTCAGGGCTGCTGAAGGGGACGATCGCCAAATCCGCACCGGGCATTCGCCGGATTAAAGTATAATATATAGAGTGAGATTTACCATCGGGAGTAATCACCCGATAATCACCGGCTTTGTCTACAACGTGCCAGTTAGTCAGAATATAGTAGGTGTTACCTTTTTTTTCTAGGATGACTCCCGAACCGCCTTTTGGCCCTTCAATGCGGACAGTGACAGCTTTAGCAACGGTTTTAACTTGGTCGGCGGTTAAGGCTAGGGCGATTTGAGGTAAGGTGAAGGGGAGAAGAGAGATGGTGCTTAGGGCGATCGTCGCACTCAAAACAGCCGGGATTGTTTTGCTGTAATTCATTTTTTTTTAAATTTAACATACCAATATCTCAACTGACGAAAAAGTTTTCCGGGTTGTGCTATATTTTGACACAAATTGCAGGTATGGGAATCCTAGTTATTTACTAAACGCTGTTAAGCAAATGGAAATAAATACATGGCATTTAAAAACTGGGACAAAGAATTAAGCGAGGAAAATCTCCGAGAGCAAATAGTCCAAGCAAAAGAAGCATGGAAACAAGCCAAAGCTACAGAGCCTCGCGCCGAATCTGTGTATTATAATCAGTCTGAAGATTTAATTACTATCAAACTGAAAAATGGCGCCATTTTTTCTTTTCCTCCAAAGCTGGGACAAGGCTTAGAAGGCGCTTCACCAGAACAACTTGCTGATGTTTGGCTACCCCCTTCTGGTAGCAGCGTACACTGGGAAAGTTTAGATGTTGATTTTGGTATTCCCGAACTTATCCCAGGTATTTTTGGGACAAAATCTTGGATGGCTGAATTAGGTCGGAAGGGAGGAAAGGCAACTTCAACCTCTAAATCTGCCGCAGCAAGGCAAAATGGCAAAAAAGGCGGGCGACCTAAAAAGAATATTTCCGTTAATTCTTGAAATCAATTTTTAGCAGTCAGATGTCATCGACTAAAATCCCCGACTTCTCAAAGAAGTCGGGGATTTCGCATTCAATTTCATGCCAAATCAAACAGCAAAAATTCAGCATCTGCTGTAGCTTCAATCACCAACTCAGACTCATCACTAACCGCAGCACCATCCCCCTGTTCCAAAGCCAAACCATTTAGCAAAACTGAGCCTCGCGCTACTTGCACCCAACCATGCCGATTTGACTGTAAAACATGACAAACCCGCGCATCCTTATCCAAAACAGCCGCATACAAATCCACATCTTGATGAATTTTCACAGCGCCATCTCTAGCATCTCGCGCCGCCACTAACCGCAACCTTCCCTGTCTTTCCGCTAAGGGAAAATCCCGCTGTTCGTAACTTGGTGTCAATCCATTCCTATCGGGTAACAGCCAAATTTGCAGTAAATGAACCGGGTCAGTTGGCGAGTGATTGAACTCGCTATGCTTGATACCCGTACCAGCACTCATCCGCTGCACTTCACCAGGTTTAATCACCGCACCAGTACCCAAACTGTCCTTATGTTCTAATGCTCCTTCCAACACATAAGTAATAATTTCCATGTCCGTGTGACCGTGAGTACCGAAACCTTTGCCACCGTTAATGACATCCTCATTAATCACCCGCAAAGAGCGAAAATTCATATACTTGGGGTCGTAATAATTGGCAAAGGAAAATGTGTGATAACTGTCCAGCCAACCGTGATTTGCGTGTCCTCTTGCTTCACTTTTGCGAATAGCAATCATTTTCCGAATCCTCTGTGAAACCTATAGGGGTGTTTTTGTTATATTTCAAGTTTAGACCAAGTAAAGCTATTATGGGAAGTACGCACTTTTAAGTTAGGTACTACCCAAAAAGTTACTACCAAAAAATACTCTGCAACTGAAAGCAAGTATCTAGCTCCCGACAGATTTCAATATTTCCACCGAATTCAACAATCATAAAATGAACTACACAGAGCGTCTTGCCACTCTCAACCGCATCCGCAAATTCAGCCGTTTGATGGATACCGCCATTGGCATCCCTGGCACCAAATTTCGCATTGGCTTAGATCCGATTATCGGTTTAGTACCAGGTGCGGGCGACTTAGTAGATACCGCATTTTCCGCTTACTTAATTTATTTAGCAACTAGATTCAAACTGCCACCCAAAACTCTCGGAAAAATGATTTATAATATAAGTCTAGAAGCAGTCATCGGCTCCATACCTTTAATCGGAGATATCTTCGATGCTTTTTATAAATCCAACATCAGAAATCTGGCTCTTTTAGAAGAACACCTCGCAGTAGTTGAACCGGAATTAACCGCAGTTGCAGAACCGATTTCTGAATCGATCAAAATGTAGCAGCGGGTTCCACCAATAAAAATTGCCAGGAATCATCCCGATTTTGTAAGGGCGAAGCATGACCGCCGACAATTTATGAGTAATAACCAGAGATTTACAGCGGTCATGTTTCGCCCCATAGGTATCAATTTAAGCCTGAAAGCCTTGATAAATCTCGTTTTTCCCTAAGTCTAGATCCCCCTCGCATCCCCAAGGGGGACGAAAGAGAAGACTCCTGTCCCCCCCTTCTTAAGGGGGGCTAGGGGGGATCTGGGCCTAGTCGTCAAACAACAGTCTCTGACAGAGTTTGACGTTAAGTTGACACAAATGGCTTCGCCCCTACGAATATATTTGCCAAACAAAGATGCACCCAATTGCCAATAACCAACAATCTCTCAAACCCGCCCAACCCAATTGTCGTGTCCTGATTTCGGGTTATATTAATTCCGATGCCATCGGAATTAATCTTAGATATTATTAAAACCGCCCCTATCAAATAATTACAGATAGCGCTTAACAGCTTCCACCAAAGCAATAACATCTTCTTCTTTAGTATTAAAAGCCGTGACCAGTCTCACAGTAGATTTATCCCAGCGATAAAACTGGAATCCTTCAGCTAAAACCGCCACAATTACCGACTCAGGAAGTTGAATAAAAATTTCATTCGCTTCTACCGGATGACAAAAAATTACTCCCTCAACTCCCGCCAAACCTTGCGCTAACTTAGCCGCCATCTGATTTGCACGAGCAGCATTTTTTAGCCACAAATCATCAGTTATATAGGCTGACAACTGGGCAGACAAAAAGCGCATTTTAGAGAACAAATGCCCACTACGCTTGCGGTAAAAAGGGAAATTATTGGCCAATTTTTCATTAAAAAAAACCACTGCTTCCACCGCCATTGCACCATTTTTAGTCGCTCCAAAAGAGAGAATATCGACCCCAGCCCGCCAAGTCACATCTGCTGGAGAACAGCCAAGACTGGCGACAGCATTAGCAAAGCGAGCTCCATCCATATGCAGGTGTAAATTATGGTGGCGAACCACTTCTGAAATCTGGGAAATTTCCACCGGAGTGTAGATAGTTCCAGCTTCCGTTGCTTGAGTGATGCTGACGGCGGCTGGCTGTACGTGGTGGACGACTCCTACACCCGCGCGCGCGAGACTTTTTTCTAAAGTTCCTGCATCAATTTTAGCATGATTTCCTGTTATTGTCACCAACTTTGCACCACCGCTAAAAAACTCCGGCGCGCCACATTCATCCAGATTAATATGAGATTCCCCATGACAATAAACAGCACCGTAAGGAGGTGTCACAACCGCAAGACTCAGAGCATTAGCAGCGGAACCAGTGGCTACGGGAAAAACCGTCACCGATGTCTCAAATAGTTCAGAAAACTTAACTTGCAAACCTTTTGTATATTCATCATCCCCATAGGATGAAACACTACCATAATTAGCTGCTGCGATCGCAGCCATGATTTCTGGGGAAACACCCGTTGCATTGTCGCTACAAAAATTCATAAGAATATTCGGTAAACACAATCTATAATATAACTCAAACACCACCTAGTTGTCGTCATAAATTTTTTATATTAAACTTTTAAAGTTAGTGAAATTAAATTTATTTAAATATGAAAAAACAGCAAAACAAATTCAGTCACCTCACGGCGATGGAAAGAATTTACCTATCATTTCCGGCGAAATATTTATGGGAGCAAAACCTGCTGCAAGGTAAACTTTTAGACTTTGGTTGTGGCTTTGGCAACGATGTGAAATTATTGCATCAAAAAGGATTTGATATTGCAGGGTATGACCCTTACTATTTTCCAGTATATCCCGAAAACAAATTCGATACAATCCTTTGTTTTTATGTTTTGAATGTTTTGTTTCCTGAAGAACAAGCTAAGGTCATCATGGAAGTATCGCATTTGCTGAAACCAGGAGGTAAAGCATATTTTGCTGTGAGAAGAGACCTCAAAAAAGAAGGTTTTAGAGAACATTATATCCACAAAAAGCCTACCTATCAGTGTATAGTAAAACTTCCCTTTAAGTCAGCACATTTAGACGAGTCTTGTGAAATATATGAATACGTCCATTATAATCATCAAAGAAATTCAACTAATCATTGTATTTTTTGCAATCCACATAAACAGCTCACTTTACTAACTGAATCAGCAACAGCCTATGCCATGTTTGATGGTTATCCTGCCAGCAAAGGTCATGTTTTAATTATCCCGAAGCGTCATGTGGCTAATTATTTTGAACTGCCGTTTCGAGAACAATCAGCTTGTTGGTTCATGGCTAATATAGTGCAAGATATTTTAAATAAAGAATTTCAGCCTGACGGTTTTAATGTGGGAATAAATATTCATAAAGATGCTGGTCAAAGTAGAAGTCATGCTGCGATTCATATTATTCCCCGCTACCGAGGTGATGCGAAGGGACATAAAGGCGGGATTAGATATGTGATTCCCAAGAGGGAAAAATAAAAGTTAGTAAATTGTGACAGGGATTTTTTTTTAAACCGCAGAGGCGCAGAGAACACAGAGGAATGGAGAAGAGTGGGAGTTATAATTTTTGTAAGGATTGTTATCTTGGAGTAAAGGGGGAACAAAAAAGGGTTAAAATGTGTTTACTAAGTCTGATACTACACCTTAGCAGCAGTTTTGTATTCTGTTTATGTCTAAGCGCAAAAAGCAAGAATGGCTCAAGGAAACCCTAGAGCTCAAGGAAAATCATAACTGGAAATCAAAACCGGGAACTCGCATCTTTGTCGCCGGAAGAGGTGCTGTCCGTTTTGATGTACCCAATAATTGGCATTTTGAACCTGATGTAAATTCGTTCCGGTTTACGGATAAAAAACCGCCGGATAATGATTGTGGTTTGGAAGTATCGTTTAATTTACTTCCCCCTGGAGAATGGTCGGAATTTCCGTTGATTCCGCTATTAAAGCAAGTGGTAGATGAGGACAGTCGAAACCCTATAGATAAGGGAGAAATCATCCAATTGAAGCGACAAACTGCCCGAATTGTCTGGACTGAATTCAACTTTATCGACCCTCAAGAACAGCGGGAAGCTTATTCGCGGATTTGTATTGGATTGGGTTCTAACGTTCAGTGTTTGATTACTTTTGAATATTGGGCGGATGATGGAGAGCGTTTTACTCCTGTGTGGGACACGGTGATGGAAACGTTGGTTTTAGGGTTGTTTATTAGCGACCCTCGAACTGGATTTGCACGGCCAGATTAGATGTATGCAGAGTTGGAAAGTACGGGTTTTATGGGTCTATACTCCCGACTTCTTCATGAAGTCGGGGTTCTAATTTGATATCGGGTACGGGCGCTCCCTCTGCTGCGGAAATAGTTGACGATCGCACTTTTTGCTAGATTTGAGTCGATCGGGCGATCGTGAAAATGCTATAATTATTAACAAGTTGTGCTTAGGGAGACTACGGAAATGCAGCTTGCACCATTTGAACAAAAAATGTGGGAGAGTTCGCCACAAAACACACCTGAACATCGCAGATTCGATCGCGATATCCACCAGCTCTACGACTTCAAAGAAACACCAATCGTTACCGAAATTAACCGTGAAAAGCTTCCTCGGTTTGTCGAATCATTAAGGATGTCTGATTATATAGAAAGGCAATCGAGCTACCAAAGAAGAGGTCGTTGGACGGCAACGATGAAATCCAGATTAATTGAGTCATTTATACTCAATATTCCAGTTCCTCCAATAACTTTGTACAAACAAGATTTAGCTCGTTATGAAATCTTAGATGGTCAGCAACGAATCTCTGCTATTCAAGAGTTTTATAAGAACAATCTCGAACTAACAGGGCTGGAAATTTTGCCTCAATTTAACGGACATATCTACAATAAACTACCTCAAAAAATTAGGGCTACTATCGATAGACGCTCTATATCATCAGTAGCAATTCTTGCCGAATCAACCTCTAATGCCGAATCAGCTAAGTTTCTCAAACAGAAAGCATTTGAACGTCTGAATACGGGAAGAATAGAGTTCAGCCAGCAGGAAGTGAGAAATATTTTTTATGGTGGAAAGTTCAATGAACTCTTGCTAAAATTAGTGCGCCATCCTATATTTGCTGAGGCTTGGAGAATTCCGACAGACGATAGCAGTGCAGAATTAAAAGAAAATGCTCTTTATAGAAACATGGAAGACGCCGAGTTAGTGCTGCGTTTTTTTGCTTTGAGGAATGTCGAGCATTTCCGGCTGGAAATGAAAGGTTTTTTAGATTTGTACATGATGAAAAGTTTGGATTTCACTGATGGAGAACTCAATTACTTAAAAGAGCTTTTCGTCAAAACACTTGCAATAGCTCACCAAATTTACGGAGAACATTTATTTAAACCATTTGACCCTAAATCTCAAAATTGGTCTAAAAATCCTGATAAAGCATATTATGATGCCATTATGGTTGGTTTGAGTAGGTACTTGGCAGATGAACCAAAAATAATTGCTAGAAAAGATCAGATTTTTGAAGAAACAAAAAACCTCTTTAACAAACCGGAATATCGTTTTTCGATCGCAGGTGGAACAACTAAGGCAGAAATTCAGCAGCGGATTGGGATATTTGAAAAAATGCTTTCGCAAGTTATCGGAGAGTAACTTGCGATGTTTGAGGAGCTTCTTCAGAAAGTTAGTGTCAAAATTTCAACAGTCCGTGGGATCGTCGAGACTAGCCATCGACTTAGAATCATCGTATTTCGAGACAGTTTAAACAAACAAAAGTTGGAAGACAATCCTGAATTGGCTATATTAATAGAGATAATGCCTAGCGAAGAGGAGTGGGAAATTTACGATCGCTCTGCTGTGGTAACTAGATTGTATGCTATTTACGAGCGCTTCGTTGAGGATTTAATTTCGGATTGGCTGCGACTTCTGCCGGATTTGGTTCCGCGCTATTCAGACTTGGAAGAAAAAATCCAAAATACCCACCGAGAGGGTATAGGGCGTTTGTTGATTGATATCAAAAAGAATAGGTTTCAACATCTTAAAATTACTGAGTGGTTCAAAAAGCCGCAAGCAGGCGTAGCCAAAGTTAAGAAAGTTACATTAACTTTAGGAGAATGTGTTTTTCTAGTTTTAGTTAACGATAACTTGTCCTACTGCTACGCTGCTAAAGTTGAGAGCATTCAGCTTAATGATATTTCCCACGATCGCCTGGAAATAACCTCGGAAGCAGAAGTAGGGTTAAAGTTCGATCGCGATGCCAGAAAGGGATTGACTATTTATGTAACTAAATCAAACCAAGTTGACTGAATCTTTCGTTAACTGCGAACTGCGATCGCCATTCCCCGCAAAATACTAACACAAATGCAGTAAAATTATCCCACCATCCTGCATCTACTCACCCCTCAGCCCATGCTTTGCGATTACCTAGTACAAATCCTCACCGCCCGCGTCTACGATGTCGCCCAAGAAACACCGCTAGAAGTCGCCCCCAATCTATCAGCGCGACTCAACAATCAACTGCTGCTGAAGCGAGAGGATATGCAGTCTGTGTTTTCCTTTAAACTGCGCGGTGCCTATAACAAAATGGCGCAACTTTCGCCGGAGTTGCTAGCAAAAGGGGCGATCGCAGCTTCTGCGGGAAATCACGCCCAAGGAGTAGCCCTCGCCGCCAGCCACCTGGGAACTCGCGCCATCATAGTCATGCCCGTAACTACGCCCCAGGTCAAGGTTAATGCGGTGATAGCCCGTGGTGGAGAGGTAGTCTTGCATGGGGATACTTACGATGATGCTTACGCTTTTGCGCGCCAATTAGAGGCGGAAACAGGCATGACTTTTGTTCACCCTTTTGATGACCCCCATGTGATTGCGGGCCAGGGTACGATCGGCATGGAAATTCTCCGACAGCATCAGAAACCAATTCATGCAATTTTTGTAGCAATTGGCGGCGGTGGATTGATTTCGGGAATTAGTGCTTATGTGAAACGGTTGCGGCCGGAAATTAAAATTATTGGTGTGGAACCTGTCGATTCTGATGCGATGAATCAGTCTTTGAAAGCGGGGAAACGGGTGCGTTTGTCCCAGGTGGGTTTGTTTGCTGACGGCGTGGCGGTGCGGGAAGTTGGCGAAGAAACTTTTCGGCTTTGTCAGGAATATGTCGATGAGATTATTTTGGTGGATACGGATGATGTTTGTGCGGCGATTAAGGATGTGTTTGAGGATACGCGATCGATCTTAGAACCGGCCGGTGCATTGGCGATCGCAGGTGCGAAAGCTTACGTGGAACGGGAACAAATCGCAGGGGAAACTCTAATTGCGGTTGCTTGCGGTGCAAACATGAATTTCGATCGCCTGCGGTTTGTAGCAGAAAGGGCCGAGTTTGGCGAACGCCGGGAAGCTATTTTTGCAGTGACAATTCCCGAACAACCGGGAAGTCTCCGCAAGTTTTGCGAATGTTTGGGTAAACGCAATTTAACTGAGTTTAGCTATCGTATTGCGGATGAAAAAGCAGCGCATATTTTTATCGGCGTGCAAATTCAAAACCGCGCTGATGCGGTAAAAATAGCGGCTAGTTTTGAGGATTGTGGTTTTAAAACGTTGGATTTAACTGATGATGAATTAACTAAATTGCATTTGCGGCATATGGTGGGCGGCCGTTCGATGCTGGCGGATAATGAGTTGTTTTATCGCTTTGAATTTCCCGAACGTCCTGGTGCGTTGATGAAGTTTGTGGGTTCCATGAGTCCTAACTGGAATATTAGCGTTTTTCACTATCGAAATAATGGGGCTGATTACGGGCGAATTGTGGTGGGAATTCAAGTGCCGCCTGATGAGATGAAGGAATGGCAGGCTTTTTTGGATACGCTGGGTTATCAGTATGGGGATGAGAGTCAGAATCCGGCTTATAAGTTGTTTTTGAGGTAGTTTATCAGTTGAAACCAGGGCAACCACGGGGGGATTGCCCCTACAAAAACTTTCGTCCACTCCAAGCAGACTAAGAGATTGGACGAGAACAATGTCATGTCTGGTTTTTGACGCATCAAATTTCCGATCGCAAATTCTGCACATCCTGAACGCTAAGTCCGGTTATTTGGGCTATGGTTGCGTCATCTAGGCGATCGAGTAACTGCCGTGCGATCGCCTGTTTTTCTTCTTGTACAGCGTCTTCAACAGCTTTAATTATCGTGCCTTGCTGGTCGTAAATAAACATTTCTTGCCGTTCGATATTTGCTATTTCCTCCGCGCTTAAATTCACTCGATCGGCGATATCAAAAGCTTGATGGATTTCGGGGACGCTATCCATTACTGGCGGGATTTCCGTTATCGTTACCGCGTATTTCATGAAATAGAGCCATTTATCTGCTAGAGTTTCTAGTTGGTCTACTGTTTTGGTGAATTTCGGTAATTCTACAAATACTAACTTGAGATCGTTATCGGGATAGGATAAGTTAGAAATCTCTTCTTTGTAGACAAATTGCGAAATTAAGTTGTTCCTATTCTTAAACATCTCGAAATCAGTAATCGTCAAGGCAATCACTGGTTTGAGCATTCGATATCCTTGTCCTTTCTGCAATTGAGAGGCGTAAGTTTTGTTAGCCTTGTACAAAACTCTCTTATCAGGAGACTCTACGTTTAATATCTGGATTTCAATAATTACTATCGTACCGTCGGCAAGCTTGGCTTTGACATCTAAAGAGGAGTCTTTTAATCCTTCTACTTGTGGCGGGAGGTTGGGGTTGATAATTTATAAGTCTTGAATGGTAGGATTGCCATCGTAAATCATGGCGTTGAGAAAGCTGATGAGAATGTCTTTGCTTTCTGAGGAGCCAAATATCTTTTTGAAGGCGTAATCGGTTTTGGGGTTGATGAATGCCATGGTGGGAATCGGGAATAAAGTTTTAAACTAAATGCTAAATTAGACAATTAAAATTTATCATAAAGGGAGATACTGAATTTGTCCTGCCAATTCTCCCTCAAAGCTGCACTCCAAAAGTATCAGAATATCATCAATTACCCTACCAATTGGTGCGTCGAAGGTAACTTCAACAACTCCTGACATTGGCTTACCTGCGGCCATACGTTCATAGGCATAGCGCGTAATCGTCGCCGCATCATGAGTCAGCAAAACCCGGTCTTCTTGGGCTGCCCATTCCAGCACTATTGGGTCATCTTCACCGGATAAGCCCACATCTTGGACGCGAACAATATCAATATCTGGTTTGCGACGCATCAAACCTCTAACAATTGTATTGTCAAAGTTTTCATCAGCTAGGAATTTCATGCGATCGCTCTTGTTTGCGGGCCATTAATCTGTCGCGCAATCCCTGGGGGTCAAATCTTGCTTCATTCGTCTTGCGAATCTCTTGTGCTTGTTGCTGTCGAAGCTGCAAATATGTTTCGACTTCCTGCTGGTGATTGAGGTAAAAAGCGATCGCGGCATACACATCAGCCAACCTGAGTGAAGGATAACGATAAACTATTTCCTCTGCTGTACTTCCCTGCTTAAACACTGCAATGACGGTATCCAAAGTCACGCGAGTTTTACCCACTCGCACCACACCGTCAGCATTAGTTTCTAGGGGTGCAGGTTCAGCTACAACTACTAATGTCATGGCAACCTCAACGTTCGCTGTCTTAATTGTATTAGAAGGTCGATGGCTACGCCACGGCTTGCGCCTACGAACTTGACGGGCGATCGCGCGATTCCCAAACATCAGGTTTATGAAATGCGATCGCCCGAATCGTCAGTTGCTTCAATTCTTTTGCAACCATTTTGTCAGCACGCGCATCCACTGGCCCGTATTCGGTGCGCGCTGCAAGTCGCTCCAATCTGCCATTTGGGCAAAACCCAGTCGCACCAGCCAATTTACTACGGCGGTTATGCCTTCGCGTGAGCCAACAACCATGATACGCACGGGTTCCCGGTTTGCTCGATCGTCCGTGGGATCTGGGTATTGTTGGGTGTCGTTGGGCGGTTCGGTTAGAAAGTCTTTAGCCATTGGGAAGTCCTCATCTTCAAAATCAACCAATCACTACATATATGTAGTTACCAGTATCATAGCGCAATAACTACATATGTGTAGTGATTTACGGCTGGGACTTCCCTTGGCATCATGGGGTGCATGGGGAAAGCTGGTCGGGTTTTGAGAGATGTGCTGAACACCTATGGGATTAGCCAAAACAAATTGGCGATCGCAATGGGCGTGCGAAGTTCTGTTGTCTATCGTTGGTTTAATGAGCTCATCGATCCAACGGGAGACTCGCTTGTGAAGATAGTTGTGGCCTTAAAGTTGCTAGATATAGATGCAGCGCGGGAGTTTGTGCAGCGCTATTTGGGTGAAGTTTTGGAGGATGAGGGTGAGGCTGAGGTCGATCGATCTACAGATACAGAATCGAGTTAATGATAAAATTATGGCAGAGTGACAATGACACCGAAGTTCAAAGCGATGACAGCAGCACTTCCAATTTCTCTGACTCTCGAAGCTTTCCTCAAACTACCGGAAACTCAACCTGCGAGTGAATTTATTAACGGACGCATTCACCAAAAGATTATGCCTCAAGGCAAACATTCTCGATTGCAACTCAAGTTTTGCAATAGTGTCAATCTGGTTGCGGAAACGGAAAAAATTGCTCTGGCTTTTCCCGAATTGCGGTGTACTTTTGGCGGGCGTTCTATTGTACCTGATGCTACAGTGTTTGCTTGGGATAGAATCGCTTTTGACGCAGATGGCGAAGTTCCAAATTCCTTTGCAATTCCTCCCGACTGGACAGTAGAAATTTTATCGCCAGACCAAAAAGCAACTAAGGTGATTAGTAATATTTTACACTGCTTGAAATACGGGACTCAGATCGGATGGTTGATCGATCCAGAGGAACGGTTGATTTTAGCATTTATTCCCGGAGGAGAACCCGTTGAGTTAACGGAACAAGATCGGTTGCCCGTGCCAAGTTTTTTAACATTAGATTTGACAGTAGAGCAGGTTTTTGGGTGGTTGAAAGCAGGTAGATAACTTTGCTCTAATTTCGAGCCGATCGCAAATTCCGCACATCCTTATATACAACGTTAAATTTTGATATTTTATGCAAACACCAAAAGTCGAACAAACACCGGAAAACTTAATGCAAAGTCTTTATGAAACTGATTTTTACGCTTGGACTGAGGAACAAGCAAAACTCCTCAAACATCAAAAATGGAGTCAACTTGACCTACCTAATTTAATCGAGGAGATTGAGTCATTGGGAAAACAACAACGCGCTGAATTAAGAAATCGGTTGAGTATTTTGATTGGACATTTGCTTAAATGGGAATATCAAATATCGAAACGAAGTCGCAGTTGGGTGAATACTATTTGCATCCAGCGTATCGATATATTAGAATTACTCAAAGAAAATCCCAGTCTCAAACCTTACCTAGAAGAAGCTCTCCAGACAGCTTACAGCAAAGGAATCGCATTAGCTTCGGGAGAAACAAACCTGCCACGAAAAACCTTTCCAGAGAATTGTTCGTATACGCTAGAAGATATTTTTAGCGATCGCTTTTATCCTGGTGAACCTGTAACAGATGATGTGATGGAATGAGGCGATTGTGCAATGGATAAACTAGAATTATACCGTCAGTCAATTCGATCGCTATTAACGGAATATGCGGCAACTCCAATTTCTCATGGTGAGATCGAAACCCAAACAATTTTTGATATTCAGCAAGATCGCTATCAAGTTGTTAACGTTGGTTGGAATGGGAATCGGCGAGTGCATGGATGCGTGCTGCATTTAAATATTAAGGATGGTAAAATTTGGGTGGAGCACAATACAACGGAGATGCGAATTGCCCATGAGTTGGTAGCAATGGGTGTGGCTAAGGAGGATATTATTTTGGGTTTTCAAGCGCCTTACGTGCGCGAGTATACGGGCTTTGGAGTGGCTTAGCGCGATCGTCCAAAAATGTGGCAATATTTTTTTCAAAGTTATACAATGAAAAAAACCTAAGTTTTGATATATTTATGCAATCACCAAAAGTCGAACCAATACCGGGAGATTTAAGAGAAAGTCTGTATGAAACAGATTTTTTTGCTTGGACTTATGCTCAAGCAAAATTATTGAAAGAACGAGAATGGAATCAACTAGATTTACCGAATTTAATCGAGGAGATTGAGTCATTGGGCAAACAACAACGTGCCGAACTAAGAAATCGATTAAAGGTGTTAATTGGACATTTATTAAAATGGGAATATCAAGGAAAACGACGCAGCCGTAGTTGGTTAATGACGATTCGCATTCAGCGTCGCGATACTCAAGAATTGCTGTCAGAAAACCCTAGTCTTAAACCCTATCTTCAGGAAGCATTACAAAAGATATATGAAAGCGGTAGAGATTTGGCAACAGGAGAAACCAACTTGCCACTAAAAACTTTCCCAGAAAATTGCCCGTATACCTTAGAAGACATTTTTAGCGATCGCTTTTATCCGGGCGAACCTGCAACAGATGATGTGATGGAATGAGAGCGAACTTAGTTTTTGGGTTAGGGCGTACTTCTCACCAAAGAAACCGGGTTTTTTTACGAATACTTCGTTGTAACCCGCAGATTTGGGAAAAAACCCGGTTTCTGGGCCCCATGCGCTAGGACTAATTTCTTTAAACGGTAATGTCACCAGCAGCGATTTCCTGACGTACTATCTCAGCTAGACTATCCCACTGAGCGTCTGTTGTAGCTTCCAATTTATCGCTCCACACCTCTTCATCACTCATATCCTCTTCTTCCATGAGAATGCGGATTAATTCTCGTTTCTCGATCGCAGACAGTTGTCTAATGGTAGGGAGTAATTCTGTTAGTGTCATCGGTTGTTTTCCTACGATGCGTCTATGTTAACGGTAGCAGGTGAACGTAGTAATTGCAACTTCCACGGGAGTTTGACAAAAAATGCTCAAAAATTGCTATAATAAAAACTCTTAAAAACTTAACACTAAAGGCTGAGGTTAACGTCGTGACAATAACTTCACAAGAAACGGATGTAGAGATTCAACAATTCCCGATTCTTCTGGGACAGGGAGGGGAAATTACTATTCCCCAGTTATTACAAGATGCTCTCAAAGTCGATCGGGGAGATATGTTGGTGCTGCTCCAAATAGGTAATTTGATTGTGCTTGCTCCCAAACAACCTCAAGCTCCGCAACGAATCGATCGGATTGTCACGATTATGGAAAATGAAAATGTGGGTTTAAATGATTTATTGGCGGGTTTAGAAGCGGAAAGAGAGGCGATTTGGCAGGAGAAACAGTCTTGATGCGTAGGGTATTGAAATCGCATAATAATCAGTTTTCGTTGTGGTTCGCCAGATTCATTGCCTGCATCAAAGCTATATCAGCACCAAAAGTATTGTAGGTGGTGGGATGGCATAAAGTTCCACTGGGATATAATGGTTAATGAGGTCTAGCAAGGAGAATGTGCGATAGTGACACTCCGAGAAGAATTAATCAATGAGATCGATCGAGCATCAGATGATGTACTTCAGGTGCTATTGAGTTTTTTGCGTCAGACGCGATTGTCGCAGTCTGAGCCTTCTGTGTCGATCGATTTGGCTGAGATTTCGAGTGCTGGATTGACCGCGCAAAAGCATTATCCTCTGCGCGGGATGCCGTTGGTAATTGCCGAGGATTTTGATGAGCCGATGTCAGATTTATGGGATGCGCTGGGTACATGATTTTACTGGATACACATATTTGGCTTTGGCTGCTGCACGATCCGAGTAATTTGTCTGTGGTGGCAAATCGTGCGATCGAGGCTGAGGAAAGCCAAAGCGGTTTATTGGTTTCTGCAATTTCCGTTTGGGAAATAGCCGTGAAATCGAGTCTGGGAAAGCTTACTTTACCTTTGCCGATCGCACAGTGGTACGCACAAGCGAGAACTCATTCAGGTATAGTTATTGAGCCATTAAATCCGCTGGATGCGATCGACAGTACGCAACTTCCAGGGGATTTTCACAAAGATCCAGCAGATCGTATTTTAGTAGCGATCGCGCGGCGGTATGATATTCCTTTGGTTACTTGTGATGAAAAGATTCTGAGCTATCCTCACGTTGAAACGATTTGGTAGTTGCGGGCGATCGCACTTAGTTTTTTGGTAAGGGCGATCGCACTTCGCACACCACAATCTATTCTGGTTTCATCCAACCTTTAACTATCGCTTTCCCAACATTGACATAGGGATTGTCTAAAAACTCTTCGATCGCAGCTTCACCGCCAGCCTGCAATGCACCAACCGCACGACGCTTGAAACTGGGAGTAGTTTCATCATTAACATGAGCAATCTTTTCCTCATCAGTCGCCGTAGGATTAGTTACCTCTAACTGTTTGAGAAGTTCTTGAATTTCTTTTGCTGAAGCAGCAAGATTTTGTTTCTGTTCTGATTGCTGGACAAAAATGTTATTGTCAGAGCTGGCTTTCTCACCCATAGCTCCAACCTGACCATGATTATTATAGGAGTTTTCTGACATTAATTTACTCTCCGATACGGGTTTATACTCTACATTTCCACCGACGTTTCCTTGAACCAAATTGCCCTTAAAGCTACTGTTATTCATGTCTACAGATTTCCGCTCCATAGCTGATAGCATCCTCAATTGCTAATGTTTACTTTTAGTGTCATTTTCGCTCAATCGTCAGAAAGATACGAAGTGTCTCCTCCAGCATTTCCCTGTATAAAATTACCACTCACCTTACTATTACTAATGGATATTTGATAAGTTGCTTCTTTTTCAGTTTCAATGAAATCATATACTTGTCCAATGATTTCCTTGAGACTGTCCGTTTTATTTGTAGTAAACAGCGTCTTATCACCAGAATTGAGACTTATTAATAAACCGTAGTGTTTGGGCTTATAAAAGTTCCATATTACGCCAGCCATCCCAGGAAAAAAGTAATACCAGCCTAGGTAGTTGTTATTCATAGCGTTTAGTGATGAAAATAAAAAAGCAACTACAATAATCCACCAAGGAATCGTTCCCACATCTACCTCTCCTTCACTAAAACTTGTAATATTGTGAGTCTGGTAAACATTTTTTGAAAAGCGAACTGTTCTTTTAGTTAGAGTGATAACTCCATTCCTTACTAAAGTAATACCCTTATTACTTTTAAATGGGTTTAGTGTTGCCATTGATTATACCTATAGAATAATTGACGGTTGAGGTTATGTAGTGGCACCCTTTTCAGCTCTTAGGCGCAACTATGCACCTGTCAATCAACACTCTAGTAAGATATTTGTGTCGGACTCATCCATGCTAGACCGATCGCACAAAAACTGTCAAGGAAAAAAAAGTGGGAAAAAGTTGGAACTTCCTAAAAATTCGATCCGAAGCCAAAAAAGTGGGAAAAAGTGGGAAAAAGTTTGCTATAGTAACTAAAATTATCCCACCATCCCACCTATGGACAGTCCTCAGATAGTGCAATTTGTCGATGATGCTGTCTGCGCCAAGACAGGCAAACATCTAAACAACTTGCAGCGCAAAATTATCGCTGGAATACTGAATCGTAAAAAGTATTCTGACGTTGCAGAAACTTATGGTTATAGTTCCCAGCACGTTAAAAAAGCCAGTCACGAGCTTTTGCAAATGTTATCTGAGGTGTTTGGCGAACCAGTTAAAAAAAGTAATCTTGAATCCGTCTTAGAACGGCATATAAATCAGAATATAACAACTCTCGGTAATAAAAATAATCAAAAAATTATTGGTATTAGCTACATTAACAATTGTTCTAATCCCTCCACTCCTACCCCAGATGAAAGTCAGCAGGAAACTCCCGACTTGCAGGAGGAAAGCAAAAATCAAACTAAGATTGAAACAATAGATAAATTACGGCAGTTTGGCTTAAGCGACGAGCAAATTGCCGAAGCGCTAGATATACCTTTAGAGCAGGTTAAACAGGTGGACTTGGAGGAGTAAAGTCTGCTACAGTAATAAAGAGATAAGTTTTGAGAATAAATTAGGAGAATAAATTGAAAATCAAAATTATCATCCACGAAGCAGAAGAAGGCGGATACTGGGCAGAAGTTCCTGCTATTCCTGGCTGTGCAACTGAGGGAGAAACCTTTGAGGAACTGCTGCAAAACCTCTATGAAGCGATCGAAGGTTGCTTAAGTGTAGATATTGAATCTATCGAGACAAATGAGCGAGACAAAATTATGGAGATTGCGATATGAACTCCATGTCTGGCAAAGAGTTAGCCAAGCTGCTAGAACGTAATGACTGGATATTATTAAGAGTTCAAGGCAGTCATCATATCTACGGGAAAGCTGGAAGCTCAATCCGAATTTCTGTGCCAATTCACGGCAATAAATCTTTAAAATTTGGATTACTCAGACACTTGTTAAAACAGGCGGATTTATTGGAAAATACCCCTCAAAATACCAGCACATTTGAAGATTCAAATAGTGACAATAAGGCGGCGAATGAATCTAATTCGATCGATGAATAACAACGATATTCGACAGAAAATTCAGGGGTTGTAAGATGCTTCAAATTTCCCTGCACTTTCCTTCACTAAATGCTTGTTCTGCTTGTCGCATCAAGGTGTCAAATTTGCTTGCTTTCAAATTATCTTCAATTTGCCTATCCCAAAGAGATTCTTGGAACTCTTCAAACCATTCGACAAACTCTGCAAGTTCATTCTGTAGAAGTTGCTTTACTGCTGTCTTGAGTTCTGTAATTTTCATGGGTAAGTATTTTTTTTCCTAATATTGATTTACCCGTTTGTTTTAATTATATCGCGTCGATCGATCTTTGAAACCAGCGAGCGGCAAAATTTGGATTTCGCGATCGACACCATCGACGGTAAATTACGGCTGTTTTGCTTTTCGCGGTACTCAATTACTCACCGGCAGCAAATACCTGTTCTGCCCGCAAATTTAAATTGGGAAATGTTGGCGAAATTATAGGCTCGCTTCCTCGAAATTGTTCTCTTTGATAAACTCCTGCAATTAACTGATAAACTGTAACTACAGGCTGTTTGGGCGAACCGATATAGCGCTTGCCTCCCAGACCTAAATAATCGGCAATCCAATATTCAGGAATGCCTAAAGCTTCGTAGTCTTCCACTTTCCGCGCGTAGTCATTTTGCCAATTGGTACTGACTACTTCTACTACTAATTTAACGGAATTACCGAGAGTAATGACTGGCTCGGTTTTCCATAACGGTTCATTTATCAAAATAGCGCGATCGAGAATTGCAATATCTGGCCTAAAAGCTGAATTACCACCTAACGGTTTAATCAAGCATTTCATCGGAATGAACCAAGGTAAATTTAGCAAATCAATTGCCACGTTAAGCTTGCGATTGATTAATCCAGTAACTTGTTCGTGGGGGCCAGTCGGTTCCAAATCGATTAATTCTCCATCGATTAATTCGTAGCAGACTTCATCTAGATAGTTAGCAATGAATGCCTGAAAGCTTAGGACACCTGTATCGATCGCGGAAACCATAGATCTTTTTCCTAGCTCCGTTTGCTTTAATTATATCATATCTCTTATTGTTCAAATAAAGATGGCATATCTCGGCGACCGCATTGACTCTCGCGTGCTTGCCGCAAACGCTCCAGAATCCCTGCGATAGCTGACTAACCCATTTTTCCGAAAAAACAAATCAGATCTCTACAGTAAAGTATAAAATGTTCAGTGGGTGCTTTCCCAGCCACGGAGAAATCATGATTACATCTCACGGCTGAAGAAGAAATTTGCTATAAATTGCAAAACTCAACTCTATTGGAGCAAAACCTGTGGGCCAGTTCGATCAAATATTCAATTCCGAAGATACGTCCGAAGTAAGTTTGAGTTCCGAGGAATCTTTAGCAGCAGTAGCATTTGTTGCAGCTTTGGCCAATTCTCCTGACACTGATGCAGATATCTTAGAAAGCGTACTTTGGGAATCGGAAATCTTTGCTGAATATTCCGAAGATGATATGTCAGCCATCCTCAAAAAACTCGCAGGCATTTCTACCCAAGATGGTGTGGGAGCATTATTTAATACCGCTTGGGAGTCCATTCCAGATGAATTAGTCTTAGATGCTTTTGCTGTCACCGTAGCTATGTTTGTCGTAGATGGCGAAGTCTCTGACAAATACCAGCATTTTTTGCAGGAGTTCCAGCAAGCATTAGGTTTGGAAGATGAGGAAGCTCAAGAAATTATCGAGGAGGTAATTGTTGCTTATTCACAATCTGATGAGGAAGTTTCTGATTTTGATGCGGGATTGTACGAGTCTCCAGAAGGCAATTTTACTGTCCCTATTCCAGTTGACCCCCAACAGGGCGGTAAAATTGATGAACAAGAAGGTAGTGTTACTTTTTCTGATGACTTTGGCGTTTTGCTGAAAATTGATTATTTCCCGATTGGTGGTGAAGTGGCAGAATTCATCGAGTCTGTTGGGGAAGCAGCTTATCTTAGTTCGTTTCTCAACAATTTTATTGATGGCGCAATTCTTGGTACTTTTCCTCAGTCCAAGTTACTGCACGCCGAATCCTTAGAAAATGAAGAAGCTTATTTTGCGGTTGTTGATATACCTGGTGGTGCAACTATCAGTGTCCAGAAAAACTTGGGTTCTAGGACTCGGCTGAATGCCTATCGAGGATTTTTGTCTTTTATCGCTGAGGGTGTTTGTTATACGATCAGTTCTCAGATAGTTTATCAGGAAGCGGATGAAGACGGTTCTCTGGAATCTGAAGTAGAGGTAATTATGGACAAAATTTTAGACTTTATTGAGACTATCGAATTTGCAGAACCTGTATAAAATTGTACGATCGAGCACTGGGTAAAAAAACCAGTTCTCGATCGCACTTCCCGATTTTTCTAGTCAACCAAACTCGATCGACAGCAGCAATCAGCCACAATCTGAGGTAACATAGTCTCCTAGTTAGTAGTCTGAGCTTCCTGCAACCTTTGCTTGAGTTCTTCCAGAGCGCTTGCCCAGCGTGGATCTGGCTGCACCGAACCGGAATCAGCGCTAGAGGAAGTTGTGGTGGCTGGATTGCGACGAGACTTGTTGTTATCCCGACGGCGACTGCTTTTACCAGAACCTCCGCCACCAGTGCTAGGGGAAGCATCGCGCCGCTGTTGCTGTGGCTGACCCTGGGAAGGTGCCGAGGCTAACTGTGGCGATTGAGGTGACTGCTGTTGATCGTCATCACCCTTGTCCGATTTACCTTTAGAGCGTGGCAGTGCCTTCTCTATTTTCAGCGGGTTTTCCTTGAACATCAAGCCATTGTATTTTTCAATAACTTGGTCTGCTTGTTCATCAGTCAACACCGTTACAAAACCGAATCCTCTGCATTTACCAGTTTTACGGTCTGTAATTACCTTTGTGGTTACAGATTCACCCTCTGGTGCAAAAACATCTTGCAGTTCTTGGCGATCGAGTTCTTTTGGTAGATTGCCAACATATAGACGAATAGACATGAAAAATTCCTCCAGACTTGGATTTTAATTAGTTTGATCGAACAGCATTACCCGAAGTCAACTGAATATTGACCGCAGAGAAAGACGACTTTACCGCAGAATCTGCGCGTTCTTCCGACCAACCTTGACAGCTTCCGCCACCTTTTAGAAAAAGATAATCTACTCTCCTGAAGCCGCAACTTGGCAGCCTATGCAGAGAGATCTTAAATCTAAGGTTGTTCTGTAAACTTTTAGTCATCACTCAAATGTTGAGGCTTTTGGCTATTCTGTATTATTTGCTTCCGGTTTTGATTCAGAATGTTTATAGCCAGCGGCGTGTAGAAATTTATTTCCCAGGATGTCAATTGTAAGCGATCGGAATGCCAGTATTCAGTTTAATACGGTGATGGGTAAAATCCCTAACATTTTTTCAGCCAGTAATTTTACCTCGCTCCTAATGCTGAGGACTATTTACCCCAATCTCCCTTGAATCGGGTTGGGGAGTTTCTGACCATCATTTAAAGGTATCACAGCCTTGGCAACCCCAGCTAGTTATTTAGGAAGATTCACGATCAATTTAACCGAAACCATCTCTGAATCACTTTTGTGAATTCATCTCCTACAGCGAAAGTGGCTGTAGAAAAAAACAGCCGACAAGCGGCTGGCTCAATTTGCTGTGTTGGGAGGTTGACAACTTTTACGCAATACCTTTGCGGTTTTAGTCACTGAAGTGATTGCGATCGGTCGGCCAATCAAATTTATGTAACTAAATGTAACAGGATGTCGGTAAAAAAGCAACTTTTCTTTACACTGAAGTTCCCCTCCCACAGCTCACCCACCCCCCCCAAGGGGATGCCGCCTATCGATACATTTCTCCCTGAAAAATGATATATGCTCCCCAAATAGCACCAGCAAAGGCTAAAATCGCAGACCAGATAGGATGTCCGCTGTGGCTAACTCTGCCACCTTGACTGCGGAGGGTTTCGAGATCGATCGCCACAGTAGCTCCCCGTCGCAGCCAACCAGTCGCCACCACCGATTGTCCTACCAAATCACTAGGACGAGTAGGTTGTGGCCACAAAGAGCCGATCGGACCAAACCTCGAAACATAGTGTAACCTCACCAACCCAGTCTCCGTCTGCAAAATCAAATCCTGTCCCAGCCAATTAGCCATACCCGATCGCCCCAAAAGTTTCCCCTGCAACCCCACTGGTTGAGCATCCAAGGGCAAACTATCCGAATTTGACAAAATTTGAGGTAAACTCGGTGCAGTGACTGCTCTCGGCACAAGATCAGGGAAAAAATCATTAATCCGCATCAAAGTACCAAGACAAAAGCCGATCGGCAAACAGCCCCACAGAATAGATCGATCGCCCCAAAGCCAATCCAACCACCAGATACTCGTCCTGGACAAAATCCCCCCAATCAGCCACAGCACCCCCACAATCGCCAAACTCATGGGAATTCCAAAAAAAGGCGCACCTTGTAAAAGTAGGGGCGGTGGATGGCGCCGCCAAAATTTTGAATTAAATAGATCGGAAACCTGGAATTTGCCCTTAGTAGACTCCAAAGTTCCGAGATTCGCCAAATCCAACTCAGTTTCAAGTTGCCAGAATTGAGCATAAAGAGCCAACAACTTTAAACGTTCACCCATTAAAGGATGCGTGCTGTTAACCGTCAACCAATTGCGACAAGGATTGCTGACATCCCACAGCAAAATCTGTTCCAGAGGCGCGTGTAATCCAGCCGAACCAATAGTTACAGCTTGTCCCAGCCCCACAGGAAATAGCAGCTCGAAACCTTCGAGGAAAAAGCTAGTTTGCTGCTGCTGCTCAATATTTTTCGCCATCCCGATCGCAATTTTAGCCAGAGCCCGCGTCAAACCATTGGGATTCCCCGTAATTTCTGCCGCGGTGCGATCGCTAAAATATACTCGACGGCGCGACACCCACAACATCGGCCATCTCAGCAACTTATAAATCCCGTAACTTCCAGCAGAAATCCCAGCCGCCAAAACTTTGACAACAGAACGAAAAAACTCGATCGAAATTAAACCAGATAACCGCTCCTCCCAGTGCACCACCAGCCCATAAATCAGGTAAGGAATCTGAATTACCAAAACCGCCAAGGACAGCGGTGCAAAATCCCAGTGAGCGATGTGCGCCAATTCCCGCGCCAAAATAGTCGCAATTTCATCCTCCGTCAATTGGTCCAAAAGTCCCTGACTCACAGCAATCCGAGCAAATCTCGGCAAACAGCCATAACTGAAAGCTACTGGTACATCAATCGGTAACAATTGGAGCACTGGGGCCGGCATATTCTGCTGTTTACAAAAATTTCGCACTACCCGATTAGCTTCTTTGCTGGACTTCAATAAAGTTACCCCCCCCAGAGGTTCCATCCCACAAATCAGTTTCAACACTGCATCTATCAACCAGGGAGAGGAAGCTAGTAGCAATCCGAACATAAATTGCACAAAAGCAGTCGGATCTCGATAAAAAATCTGAATCGGCGCAAACACCGGCAGTCTAGTAAATATGTATAACTGAACCAACAGAGCATTAACATTGGTCAGCAGGAATTCCAGGATGAATCGCGCCATCAAAAATAGTGCGATCGTACAGGCGAGTGTCTCCACCCGAAAACGCGCCAATTTCAGCAGTTTGAGCTTGCGCCACCCGGAAGCAGCACGCCCCGAATTGCGCCAAATCAGTTCGTAAGTATCTCGATTTACAACTCCGGGGACATCTGTGGGAGCATCTGAGTCGGCGACGGTGGTGGTGGAGGTTTCTGGTTCTGAAGTCTTGACCAGAGGTGGTTTGGGGGGTGCAGGTACTGGCGGAATCTGTGGCGATTTAACGTTTTTTTGCCTGCTAGTCTGCTCAAAACCCACCAAATCTGTTTTTTGGTCGGTTGATGGTCGATCGCCTGTGGGCGATATTTTCGGTGGTGAATTGCCAACATCAAAGGGGACGAAGCCAGTTTTTGGGGGAGTGGCTGGAATTTTTAGTGGATTTTCCGGTGGTTTTGGGGGGCGACGATCGCTCAATGTGGTTAAAGTGCGATCGGCCCAAGTTTTGACTTGAGTATGGGGATGTTTGGTGAGGGAAGTGCACAGGGCGATGGATTTTTGAAGATTACCAGTCGCTTTATAGGCCATCACCAACCCCATTTCGGCCCGCGTACCCAGTGGCTGATTGGTGGCGGATTCAGCAACAGATTCTAAAAGGGCGATCGCCCGATCGTAATCCTGTTGTTTCAAAGCAGCCAAACCAGCATCTAGAGACTGTTTCATAGATGAATCCGATTGATTGGGATTAGGTGGAGGTACCATGACAGTGCCGGCGATCGCGTCTTGTCTAAGATAGCCTAAGCTTGAAAAATAGATAACTGGGTTTCAATGTTTAAATATTATAAATAACTGGCTCTTCTGCCATTTCCACAACCAAATAGATTCCCGTTCCACAAGAATATTGATTTTTTGCGGAACGGATTCCCAGCCTACTTAGTCTTATCCAAATTCCGCGACTCCAACCAAATAGGAATTGCAATCCAAGCCACTGCTAACAGTAAAGCCACTACCGCAAATTGAGCAGCCCAAGCTACCAATTTCTCTAAAGACACAACTTGTCCTAAAAAGTAGGATAAACTTACCATTACAGAGGCCCAACTGGCGGCACCGAGAATGTTGAACAGCGAAAATTTCCAAAAAGGCATTTCGGCTATTCCTGCTAGGGGGCTGGCAAAAATTCGCAGCAGTGCGATGAACCTGCCTAAAAAAACAGCCTTAGCTGCATTTTCGCTAAACTTTTCTTTCAAGTCAAACAGTTGTTCTTCTCGAAAACGAAAGATTTTTCCTAGCTTCAGCAACAGTGGCCAGCCACCGTATCTGCCGATCGCATAACCAAAATTCCCCCCCAATGTAGCACCGGCGATCGCACTTCCGAGTACAAACCAATAGTTCAGTTCCCCACTGCCGGCTAAAAAGCCACCAGCAATCGTAATCGTCTCCCCAGGGAGAGGAATTCCCAGATTTTCCAGTAAAATTCCCAGAAATATTGCCCAGTAGCCGTAATCCTGAGCAAATTTCTGAATAGTCTCTAGCGATAAAAACTCAAAAGACATTCGATACTGCCTTCGTAAACTTTTGCAAAGCTCAATACTTTTATATATTGGCTTGATTCAGCCAATAGTGCAATCTTTCATTGTGATGACAAACACAAGAGATTAGCGATCGATCGCTCAAAAAAAAACTATCCTTTCACAGATGATAAGTCTATCCGCCATGATTCGGATTCCATTCCGGGCGATCGCCAACCAGCCCAGAGTCTCTTGAAAGCGCTACCCCACCAATTTTTGGGTCTAAGACGGGCTAGCAGTCAAGCAAAAATAGGTATTAAAGCAGGATTTGGTATTATTCCTAGGCTCCAATCCCAAAGTAACACTTATGGCCTTTCCCAACTACCAACAACGCATCGTCCTCCAACCACAAAACTGCCTCGACTCTCAAGCCAGCACTATCCTGCAACAACAGCTAGCAGCCATAGCACCCGATCGCCACAAACTCTGGGTGATTGACATGAGCGACGTAGACTTTATTGACAGTTCCGGGCTCTGCGCCTTAGTAGGCGGACTCAATATCGCCCGCCAGCGGGGATGTCGCCTCGTCATCTGTAACTTATCAGCCACAGTCAGGCTGATCTTTGAAATCACTCAACTAGACCAACTTTTTGAAATCTTCGACTCTTTTGATTGACATATCCAGAGCTAATTTGAATATCATAAATTGGCATATTTGTCAAGCACAACCAATGACAAACAAATAAATCCGGCAGTTGAACCCCCACAGAAGCGATCGCCGGTGCAGCGGGAAAAGGCCAAAGTCGATCGAAACAAATCCTGTCCCCAGCCAACCCGAACTGCATCAAATAAGTGGCTGGCGGTGCATTTAACAGAGCCAGCAAACGGTAAGCCAAGTCATACAACTCTTGTCGCCAAACATCGGACAAATGCAGGGGTTGAAAATAGCTCAACTCCCCAGACTGCTGGTTGGCCTCAACAGCGATCGCCTCAGCATACAGAGGGCCCTTCGCCGTCCACACCACAGGCAACCAGAAATCGCCCTCCCCAGTCGGAACTTGCAACTCCTGTTGTGCCCGCACCCGCGCCGCGGAGACATCGCGACAAAATTTAAACAAATCTTGAGCGGGAAACACCAGATGGGACGGCACATCCAGTGTCAAAGCACAAATCATGGCATCTTTGTGAGCGATCGCCCCACCGTCTAGGTCCGCAACTCCACAGATCTTCACATCAGTGGCAGAATTAACATTGGCGATCGCAGCCGACAGAGCCAAGGCTGCTGTCCTATTGGCATCCGCCACAATCAAAACCCTAGACATTGCCAAAGCTCGGCATCTGAATGCCCCGATTGTCATCAGACTCTACAGTTGGCAAATCCAAACCTTTAGCCTTGCGGCTGCGCACGGCGAGACGGTAAGTTACGCTCTGCAATTCAGTATGCAGTTGGCGGTTTTCCTTTTGTAGTTGTTCCAATTTTTCCTTAATCGGCTCGATCCGCTCGGCAAACTTCTGGCGGTAAACTCCGGGTAATTCCTGAACTACCTGTTCCAGCATCCGAGAGCGATCGGTCAATTCTTGCACAGACTGCCGCAGTTGGTAAACTTCAGCATCCCGCTCGGCAATTTGTTCTTGATAAAAACCGACCTGTTCTTCAACAGCTTGGAGTTGTTCCCGCATCGCCTGCATTTGAGCGATTTGGCGATCGGAAACCGACGGTGCCGGCACAAAACTGGTATTTCCCTTCACCAGTCTGAACAGCTCTTGAGACAACTGCTGCACCAATTGGTCGCGCATTTGCAGTTCTTCGTTGAGACGAGACACTTCCGATTGCAGTTCTTTGGTGCTTACAAGTTTACTGGGGTTCATCATCACCAATCCTTTTGGGCTAACATTTGCCAATAAATCAAATAGTTTACAGAATTATTTAACTAGGTACTAGCTCACTGAGACTGTGCAATGCAGCAGTCCCGCTGATTTTCTGTCACCACAGTAAACCAGACGTGAGTTTTTTTTAACAAAGTATCTAATTTTATTGTATTTTCTGCTTCCAAGATCCGATCGGCCAATCAAAACTCTACCAATCAAGCCGATCTAATTAATTACAGCCGAAAGCACCAGCCCTGCTTCATCCAAGCAGCCCCCAAAACAAATAATCCCGTCCTCATGGCCCGCCATCGCCAGAATTTTGCGATCGCCCAAATTCTCTTCCTCAAACAGCCTAAACATTTCCCATGCCATCCCAGGAGTCCCGTAAGGTATCTCTTTTCTAGTAGTCGGAATCTGGAACAGCAGTTGCTGCCACAGTTGAGGGTTATGAACGTGAATGATACCACCGACATCATCCCGATGAAGGTACAGCGCCGCGTGAGTCAGAGACTCCGAAGAAGCTGGTACCGGCCCGCGACAGCCCAGGAAATTTTTTTCCAAGTTAAATTCGGTGACAGTACAGTAGAATTCAGGCCCTAGATTTGACAAGTGTGCTGTCTGGGTACCTGAAATTATGAACTGGCAAGAATTACCGAGTCTGACGCTCACGTTACCAAAGCCGATGCCATTGTCATAGACCCCTATTAGTCCCCAAGAGTGGAGGCGATCGCGCCATGCCATCAAATCTACTATGGTCTCGACAGATACAGGTTCTGCAAAAGTCCAGTCACAGTGGTACTTAACGACTCCTTCATCCATAAATTTTTGCCAATCAAAACAGTGGATTCAAGGCTGCATTAGCCTACATTCCAGTATCGCCGTAATTGGCTATTGACATTAACAAAAAATAAAATATTACAGAACCACACAGTATTAAAAACATGATCTTTTCGCCTCAATATATGGTGACAAAATTTCCCTAGGGCTAGCCGCTGTTGGATCGCGCGATGCTGATTTCAGGATGTTGCTTCAACAGCTTGTGATGTCTAACCTGCTTAGTTAGCTGATTTATTTCTCTGTCACCAATCAAGTGTTTATACCGATTGTGCAGACTTGAGCCGCCATGTTCTCCAAGGTAATATACTTAATTTTGGCTATTTTGATAAAAAACAACCGTATTTTTACGTATTTGTCTTCATTATACATATCTGGAGCTAAACCGTCAAAAACTTAATATTTTTTAACAAATGAGGTGGCTGATGGGCTGATTCCTGTTTCCCAAGGAGCCAATCCCGATCGCAAATCCGGTGAAAGCTACCCACTTTAGGGTCGATCGCTAATTTCTCTCTCTCCTGGCCCCTCTCCTCCCCCCAGATGGGTTTTTGACGCGGATTGGCACAGGTTTCGCTGGGTCTAGATCCGATAAGCAAGCCGATCGAGCAATCCGAAAACTCGATCGGCTAAGGTATTCAATAGAGGGCGATCGCCCGCCATCCTTTAAATGTGAAAGTGATAAAAGATACTACCGTCGTCTTTAATTTCACAATGAGCATTAAAGACTTCCGCTTGTTCGTTCAAAAAACGCTGGGCGACATCCGGCGACAGTCGCGTCTCCATCGCAAATCGCACCAGAGTGATTTCCCCATTACCTTCTTTGATCAGTCGGTACAAAGCACTTTGGAGGCGATCGCTTTCTTCTCGTTGAAAAGCTGCTTTATACCTCCAATCCGCCACCGTGGGAATCAAACCACGACTGACTAAAATAGACAGCAGCAAGCCAAGTCCCAAAATCAAAGGCACTGTGGGATCGGAAGTTGGTGTCGCCACAATTTGTGGCGTTTGGGAAGGGGCCAAACTACTCACCATTTCTTTCTCCGACGCTTGCGTATCGGCCATTGCAAGCTGAGTTTTATTGTAAAAGTCTTGCTGAACCTTGATTTGTTGCAACAGGCGAGCTCGCTCTCTTTCATATTGGTCGAGCTTTTGCTGAGCTTGTTTCAGTTCTTGAGTGACTTGTGCCAAGCGTTGATTGAGGGATTGATTGACGGATTGCCACCGATATTGGTTAATCAGGCGGCTCTTTTCCACCATCCCCTTCATCAACATATCCGCTGTTTTGATGGCTTGCTGCTGATCGAGCGATCGATACCCAACAGCAATCTCTAGCGGTTGTTCCGGCTTAGAAATCTTGACGCTAGCATTTTCTCTCACCTGTTGAGGCGACAACTTCACGGCATCTGCCACTGCTTTGACAACATTATCTGCCAACAGAACATCCGGTGTCAGTTGTTCCCCTTGCTTGAGAATAGTCGTACCGGTGCTGGAAAATTTGACTGGCGGACTATTAGAAGTGAGAGTGCCTTGAGCCATGAATCCGGGAGGCGGGGCTAGACGGTAGGCAAGGGCCCCTGAAATGCCCATAATTACAGCAAAACTGCCTAAAGCAATCCATCTGTATCGATTAGCTGGTGATTTAAAACGTAAATTTGCCATTTTGATAGTCAAGTCATAACATTCGCTTGCCGCAGCTACTGGTAAACCAAATAGCGATCGTCTCTTTCTTGTGAGTTAAATTGACTGCTGAAAAAGCTCTCAGCTTGTAGCGAAAAGCTCTGAGCTTTTCAGATTTGTCAATATCCAGGAGCAGAAACAGCCGATCGCGCTTGTATTTTATCAGAGCCATAACCTCAGCTTTTGTCCTTAAGAATAAATCTGTTACCAGGATTTGGGAAGTCTATGGACTGCCAACTGGTACTTTTGACCGATCGCCTCGCAGTGTTTGTTGACATTTAAAACTGTCAGCTTTTCACCGCTTGGCGGTCATCCAATTATCTGACATCTTGGCTGGAAGCGGACGCAGTTCCACCAGGAAAAAATCTTAAATACTCTGTCCAAAAAGTTATCGAACAAAGATTATACCACTTACCTATGAGTTTGCTAGAAATTTAAAAAATTGTGGAGCCGATCGATCTGACCAACTCCACATCATCATGTTGATTAGCAATGGACACAGGAGCAACATCTCAGATGCCGATGGGTAAAATCAAGCCTTCCCGCGCCATTACCGCCTTGGGGAAAGCCACTTGCACTTCCAGAGCAATGCGATCGAGAAAATCGTCAGTATGAGCCGGATCATGGTGGAAAATCACCACACGCTTCACCCTAGCCTCCTTACCCATTCTCACCGCTTCCTGCCAAGTCGAGTGTCCCCAGCCTATCTTAGGAGACTTGGGGTTGTGATATTCCTCGTCCGTGTACATCGCGTCATAAATCAGCACATCAGCATCAAGGGCGAGATTATAAATATTTTCATCCAGTCGATCGGGAAAATGCTCGGTATCCGAACAATAAACCACGGATCTTCCCTGCCAAGTCACCCGATATCCCATAGCAGTATTGGGGTGATTCAGAGAACCAGTCCGAATCTCAATATCATCCAGCATCATAGTCTGGTTGTGAAACAGTTCGTTGAAATTCAAGTCTGCCTGCAAACCCATCAGTGGCACCGGGGAATTGGAGTGTAGCACCCGTTCCACAAAGTGCCTTTTCAGGCAATCTCCATCCGGTGGAGTCGCCCCGTAAATATCAAATCTATTCCCACGGATAAAAGCGGGAGCAAACAGAGGAAACCCTTGGATGTGATCCCAATGATAGTGAGTAAAAAACATATAAGCTTGGACCGGCATTTCTTGCAGCAACTGGTCTCCCAGCATCCGCAAACCAGTACCGCCGTCAAAAATCAGGCGTTTTCCACCCACGCGCATTTCCAAACAAGAAGTATTACCGCCATAGCGAACAGTTTCTACTCCCGGTGTCGGAACACTGCCCCGCACACCCCAGAACTGCACTACAAAATCATCTATACCTTCCATTGCTTCAGACTGTTGAGGGCAATCATCAAAGGGAGTTGCCGCTACAGAGGACAAGCTGATTTCCATTTTAAAATTCAGACTTTAAGGTTTCACATTGTCCGTGATGGCGCAGGAGATGGTCGCACAACACTAAAGCTACCATCGCTTCCACCATTGGCACTGCTCTTGGCAAAACGCAAGGGTCGTGCCGTCCTTTTGCAGCCAGCAGCGTTTCTTCTCCCTCGCGGGTTACTGTACGTTGCTGCTGACGAATGGTCGCAGTGGGCTTGAAGGCTGCCCGCAGAATTATATTTTCGCCGTTAGCAATTCCACCCTGAATTCCACCAGAACGGTTTGTTACTGTACGAATCACACCCTGTTCATCAGTATAGTATTCATCATTGTGTTGGCTGCCTGTCAGGAGAGTTCCTGCGAAGCCCGATCCAATTTCAAACCCTTTGCTAGCTGGTAACGACATGATAGCTTTTGCCAAGTCAGCTTCTAGTTTGTCGAATACCGGCATTCCCAGACCTTTGGGTACGTTGCGGGCGACACATTCAACCACACCCCCGATGGAATCACCACTATCGCGAACTTTTTCAATAAGTTCAATCATTCTTTCGGCACATTCAGCATCTGGACACCGAACTATGTTGCTTTCTACTTGTTCTAAGGTGACAGTATCCGGGTCTGTAACACCTTCTAAGTCTTTGATGCGTTTGACATAGCCGACTATTTCGACTCCGGCTACTTGTTTGAGAATTTTTTTGGCGATCGCCCCTGCTGCTACTCTACCAATAGTTTCCCTTGCCGAACTGCGACCACCGCCTTGCCAGTTACGAATTCCGTATTTAGCATCGTAGGTGGCATCAGCGTGGGAAGGGCGATAGGTAGTCGCCATTTCGCCATAGTCTTGGGGACGAGTGTCTTGATTGCGGACTAAAATGGCGATCGGCGTTCCCAGAGTTTTACCTTCAAACACCCCGGACAGGATCTCGCAACTATCAGCCTCTTTACGGGGAGTCGTAATTTTGCTTTGGCCCGGACGGCGGCGATCGAGTTCCGCTTGAATTTCCGATGCGTCAATGGACAGGAGTGGGGGGCAACCGTCAATTACCACTCCCACCCCACCGCCATGAGATTCGCCAAAGGTCGAAATCCGAAACAAATGCCCAAATATGTTGCCCATGATGCTTTAGCTTGAAACCTAATAATTTTTAACTTAAATCGAATATAGATTTACTGTATTTCTGAAAAATATACCATTGACGAGTATGCCACAGGCGATCGCCCCACAGAATCACTCCCTTCCCGGTAGAAGAATATCTACCAGGGAGAGGGGGATGGGGCATAAAAGCATTAATCTGACTGATGACTACTGACTAATGACTAATCTTCGTGTTCTTCAAAAGGATCTCTCAATTCCTTAGCGGGAGGGCCAAAGGCGGTGTATATCGAAAAGCCGGTGATTGCCACCAGACACACGCCCAGGGAAATGCCTAGAACTGCTGCAGGTTCCATAGTTTTGATCGATTATGAGTGCTCCTCCTCATAATATTACAAAAAATAACATTTTGTGTAATATTATATTGATTTGAGACGCCATAGGATATGGAGGCGACACAGGGGTAAAAACCTGGTGGGGAGAAGCAGTGTCTGCAAGCTCAATTGTATTTTTTACTTAGGTTGTGGCAAACACGTCAAATCCTCTCTAGTAAAGCATTTTTCTCATCTTTTGCCACAGACTGACTATCCCCCAATTCCGATCGCCGACTCGATCCCGAAATTGCGATCGTCATTAGCGGTGGAAATATGTCAAACTTTTCTGTAGAGATTCATTGCAGGTGACTTATGGCACAACGGACTTGGTTAGGAGATATACTCAAACCCCTTAACTCTGAATACGGCAAGGTAGCCCCCGGTTGGGGAACTACTCTATTGATGAGTACGTTTATTGGACTGTTTTTTGTGTTCTTGTTGATTATTTTGCAAATCTACAACTCTTCTCTCATTCTAGAGAATGTAGATGTAGATTGGTCGAGTCTTGGCCGCTAAAAATTGAGCCCGCAAAAGTCAGGCTACGAGTAAAAGCTGAGGGTAGAGGAGAAAGGATAAAAATTAATTTTTCCCATTTTTCCTTTTTTCCTTGCCCTTTTCGATTACTTTCTCCCTAAATAAATGGTAACTAATTAAATCGATCGCAGGAGCAACAAATGAATATTTTTGGCATTGGTTTGCCGGAAATGGCAGTAATTTTTACGATCGCCCTATTGGTATTTGGTCCGAAAAAATTGCCCGAAATTGGTCGCAGTATCGGCAAGGCACTTCGCGGATTTCAGGATGCCTCGCGGGATTTTGAGTCCGAGTTCAACCGGGAAGCCAAGCAATTAGAAGAAGCCGTCGCCAGTAGCAGCAAACCAGAAACAGAAAAACTCGCGGCCGCTAATCCCAAGGAAGATAGCACAAACAGTTAGATGAATAAGACTCAGAAGTCAGAAACACCAGCCGAGTTAGTGATTCCGCAGTTAATAGTTGGCCTAGGAAATCCCGAACCTAAATACGATCGCACCCGACACAACATCGGCTTCAATGCTGTCGATGCCTTGGCACAATCTTGGCAAATTTCTTTGTCGGAAAATCGTAAATTTCAAGGCATCTTTGGTGAAGGAAATCGGCCGCGAGGACAAAAAATTCGCTTGCTGAAACCGCTGACCTATATGAATCTTTCCGGTCAATCAATTCGTGCGGTGGCGGATTGGTACAAAATACCTGCCGAATCGGTGTTAGTAGTATACGACGATATGGATTTGCCGATCGGGAAAATCAGAATGCGACTTTCCGGTTCCGCAGGCGGGCATAATGGAATGAAATCAGCGATCGCTCATTTGGGTACAGACAAGTTTCCCCGCTTACGCATCGGCATTGGTAAACCTCAAAACGAAGTTTCTCAGAAGGAGAAAGATACCATTTCCTTCGTTTTAGGAAAATTTTCCTCAGAGGAAACCCAGTTATTAGAAAATGTGCTTAAACTGGTTAGAGAAGCTGTGGAACTTAGCCTCCATCAGGGAGTGGAAAAGTCCATGAGCCTTTACAATAGTCGCACGATCGCAGCAATAAATGCGGAAACAAAAAGGTGAGTTCGAGACGTTTACCTGAAACTACTGCATATGTCCGGGTTACTGGTCAATCTTGGCAAAAAGGCACGATTGAAGGTGAAGTAAGTGCCGGCAGTTTCGAGTGGCAGTTTCAGTGGCGTTTCAGGGAAGAAAAAACACTGATACTTGAGCCTTCTCAAGGTAGGGCTTTGATTCAAGAACCCCTACATCGTTTTCTAGAAAAGTGGGATTATCAATTAGAACCGGGTGGGGATTATTCGTTTACGGTTCGGGCTGAGTTTTAATAGTCAGAAAGCGGATTTTTTACGCAATACTTCGTTACCATACCCTAAGAGTCTCAAAAACCCGGTTTCTTTGGCGTTGATGCTACGAACTAAAAAACTGGTTTTTTTCGATATTTATGATTTTCAACAACTATTATCGTAAAAAACCAGGTTTCTGGCCCCTGATGAAATGCGGGATAGTCAATTTGTTTGTGTTGATTTCAGCAATTCTTGAATTAAAGCAGGCGGCGTTGCTTCTCGGTAAGCGCCGCAATAATACATCGTCAAAACGGCTTTGTAAGCCCAGTGATTTGATGGCACATCGGTAAAAGGATTTGGCAGAGTTTCCGCGCGATTGATCACGCAAGCATTGAGGATTTGTTCGCGGGTTGGCTGGACTTGAACTAAAGAGTTATTTTGCTTTGTTTGTGCAGGATTTTGTGCTTGTGCGGGAGATGAACAACAGGCACTAATTAGCAGTATAAATGCGGCAACGATTCTGATTTTAAGCATCTCATTACTTTTTGTGCGACAATATATCGTAACTTCCACTGCATTTCCTGAAAACTATGCCGAGTCCTATTCTCCGCAATCGTTATCAAATTATCAAAGACTTGGGACAAGGCGGTTTTGGCGACACATACCTAGCCAAAGATTTAGACTTACCCGGACATCCCCACTGCGTTGTCAAACATCTTCAGCCGAAAGACCCCAATCCTGCCATTTTACCAATTGCTAAACGCTTATTCGACTTTTTATGGGAAAATATGAGGTGACTCAGGCTCAATGGCTTGCTGTGGCAGGTTTACCAAAAGTCAAGATTGACCTCAAGGGTAATCCTTCTAATTTTAAAGGTGATGATTTGCCTGTTGAGCAAGTAAATTGGCATGATGCTAGAGAATTTTGTGCGAGGTTATCTCAACTAACTAAACGCAATTATAGATTGCCTAGTGAGGCCGAATGGGAATATGCTTGTCGTGCAGGAACGACGACACCTTTTTATTTTGGAGATACTATTACTGCGGATTTAGCTAATTATGACGGCAATTCTCGCTACGGTTCTGCACCGAAGGGAACATATCGTAAAAAAACAACTGCTGTGGGTAGTTTTCCGCCGAATAGCTTTGGACTCTACGATATGCACGGGAATGTCTGGGAATGGTGTCAAGATGTTTGGCACGGTAATTATAACGGTGCGCCGACTGATGGTAGTGCTTGGGAAAGTGGTGGAAATAGTCAAAGCCGGCTCTTGCGCGGTGGTTCGTGGCTCTACTATTCGTGGTACTGTTTTTACTTCCCGTTGTGCTAGAAGCACCCGTTCAGATTAGCCATTATTTTCCCGAACAAAGACTATTACTTCAAGTCATCAATGACCCGGAAATCCCTAACTATGTTCATCTGGTTGTCTCAATCATCTTAACAGACCTCGCTCCTGATGAAGCAATGGATAGAGAAGATGAATTGCGTAAAAATTGGTCTAGGGGATTATCCCATGAAATTCGGGAGCATTTTTATACAATTTTGGAATATAGTGATGAGTTTTGATTGGTCGCAATACCTAAATTTAGCAAAAGAACTTGCTGGTCAAGCAACTATTCCTGCTGAACAGGAGGCGCGATTGAGGGATGCTATCAGTCGTTCCTATTATGCTGCTTTTATCTTAGCGCGGAACTATTTGCGAGATAAACAAGGTCATTCCCTGCCAAAAACTAGCGATATTCACCGCTATGTTTGGCAATAATTTGATATTAATCCTGACTCAAGATATCAATTAATCGCCGATAATTTAGCAGTGTTGCGCCGATATCGAAATCAAGCAGACTATGACGATAATTTTCCCTTATTATCTGCGATTGCTAGTATTGCTATCAAGCGTTGTCAAGAAATAATTTCTAACTTAAGTAGTCTCTAAATATCAATATATTCCACAAACTATTTTGCCAATCTGCGATCGATACACTCATCCAATATCAACTTCATTTTATGCCACCATCTCAATCAATTGTTTTCTAATAACTTCCAAGAGAACAATTACTTGCTCCCTAGTTACAGTGGGAAATCCCTCTAAAAAATCATCAATTGACTCTCCGGCTTTTAAATAATAATCAAAAAGTGTTTGGACAGGAACCCTAGTGCCAATAAAAACAGGTATTCCCCCCATGATTTCACCAGAAATGCTAATTATCTGAAAATTCTGAGACATAAGCCTAAGTAGTTGTAGGGTGTGTCGCCTGCGATAAATTCCTAACTCAATCCCAACAATCTGATAGCGACGCACCTGATGGATATCTTACAAACCTTTGGACTGTTCAGAAATTTTTCGCATTCCTAAAACCAATGTACCTAAAAACAATAGCCCGATCGCACCAGCTAGCGGATTGCCGTTAACTCCCGTCACCCAATCCGGTACAGAACCCGAATATATAATTAATTTCCCGACATTAATCATATAATATCCCCAAACTAAACCTGCATGAAAGCCGATCGGCAAACCGAGTCGATTTTGGCGCGATCGCTTTCCCCCAACCAATATCAAACCCAACAGCAACAACCCCGGAAACTGCGGCCAACTCCGCAGCATGGGAACCACAGGTTTGATAAAATGGGATAGGGCAAATAAAATGCTATTCGCCCACAAAGATACTCGATCGCTGTAATCCCGTTGCAACTCCTCCAGCAACCAACCACGGAATACCAACTCCTCTGCAAAACCCACTCCTAAAGCACTTAATAGCCCTTCTGCAATGATTCTGGGCAAATTATCTGATTTTTGCCATGAGACAAAGCCGAGCAGTCCTTGCACCCCAAATAAGCTGAAAGTGAGCAAAAGCCCGATCGCCAATCCGATTAAAAACTCGAAACCATTCTGTCTAGTATTGATCAAACCATAGCTTTTGAGCACTTGGCTGTTTCCGTAAACTTTTTTTCCCCAGAGTCGCACCAAGAACAGAAACTCACTAAACAACAGCGCCATAGTTAGAATAGTGGCGAGGTTGCTGTCTTTAACTAATAAGTAAATGGGTGCTGCTAGGGGCAACCAGATGGATAATAAAGCTAACAGAAAAATCAGGATTCGCCCCAAGAATGGATAACTGGCTATTTTAATTAATTTAGTCATTAACCCTCAAATAACACGCGATTTGTTCGGAATTATTTAACCACAGAGGACACAGAGTACGCAGAGAGAGATTTGAGAGAGATTAATCATTCTGCTTTTTATCTGTTTGGAATTATTTAACCACAGAGGACACAGAGTACGCAGAGAGAAATTTGAGACAGATTAATCATTGTACGAAGCAGGCACAGAAAGCTAGAATAGCATTGTAGTGGTTGAAACTTTAAATAAAACAAAGCTATCAAATCAAGGAACAATGACTGAAGCCTCGGATTTCTCCAATGTCGATCGAGAATTAGATGACACAATTTTAAGCTTCGCAGATATTCAGGCAGAACTCAACCTCCGCCATGCTACAGATGCTCTGCGAGATATCGTAGAAAATCTCGACTTGACTCCCAGCGAGCGAACTGGACTAGAGCCGGAAATTAGGGGGTTGGAGAAAATGCTCGATAAGCTAGAGCGCGCTTGTGTCCAAATCGCTGTGTTTGGAATGGTGGGGAGGGGCAAATCTTCGGTTTTGAACGCGCTTTTGGGTCAAAATGTGTTTGAAACAGGCCCGACTCACGGCGTGACTCGCACCACAACGATTGGACAGTGGGATGTTGGTGATGGAGTTAATCAAAATTTGCCCGATGGCTTACGCCCCGCTACGCTACGATTTTCGCCGATTATTTACCGTTTGTCGCAAGTTGAATTAATCGATACTCCGGGAATAGATGAAGTTGATGGCGAAACTCGCGAACTTTTGGCTAGGCGCGTTGCTACACAAGCAGATTTGATTTTGTTTGTGGTGGCTGGCGACATTACGAAAGTGGAATATCAAGCACTTTCGCAATTGCGAGAAGCCGGAAAACCGATGTTATTAGTATTTAATAAAATTGACCAATATCCTGATGCAGACAGATTGGCAATTTATCACAAAATTCGGGACGATCGCGTGAAAGAATTGTTATCTCCTGATGAAATTGTGATGGCTGCTGCATCACCTTTGACGGCGAATGCAGTGCGCCGTCCCGATGGCAGTATGGGCGTGAAAATGACTCGCGGTTTGCCGCAAGTTGAGGATTTAAAATTAAAGATTTTGGAGATTTTAGACCGGGAAGGTAAGTCTTTGGTCGCTTTGAATACGATGCTCTGTGCAGGGGATATTAACGAGCAGTTGGTGCAGCGGAAAATGGAAATTCGAGAGGATGCTGCTAATCGGATTATCTGGAATGCGGTAATGACTAAAGCAGTGGCGATCGCCCTTAATCCAATTACTGTAATTGATATCCTCAGCGGTGCTGTAATTGATGTGGTGATGATCTTAACTCTGTCTAAAGTTTACGGCATTGCCATGACGGAAGCGGGAGCCGTGGAGTTGTTACAAAAAATTGCCATTAGTATGGGGGGAATTACAGCAGGGGAATTGGTGGCGAATTTTGGTTTGAGTTCTTTGAAAGGATTGTTGGGTTTAGCGACACCGGCAACCGGGGGTTTAGCTTTAGGACCTTATGTTTCAGTAGCTATGACGCAAGCTGCGATTGGGGGAGTTTCTTGCTACGGAATCGGTCAAGTTACCAAGGCTTATTTGGCTAATGGTGCTTCTTGGGGAGATGATGGGCCCAAGGCTGTTGTCACCAAGATTTTGTCTTCTTTGGATGATGATTCTATTTTAAATAGGATTAAGGAGGAGTTGCGGGCAAAGCTGGATTTGAGGGAAGAAGCAAGAAGGATCAAAGTTGACACTCCTGGGCCTTAAGCCATGGGGATTCTGGAATCTACCTCCCGTTATACTGAAGGTTAACGGGAGTGCTGTTGAGATGGGATGGAGTTTATTCCACCGATTCGACGATCGATACTGTCGATCGCACCACCGTCGGCAGTACAATTTTCTCCACCGCAGGAGTACAGCCTAGCCACTGCACAGACACTTCGGCAAACTGCTCTGGCTGGCCACTCACGCAAAAACGAGTAGGCAAAGCAGTACCTGAATTCCGCAGCCCTAAAAGCTCTAATTCCTGAGCAGCAGCAGCCACTACCCGCACCGCCGGATCGATTAAATTGACCCCAGCAGGTAACAGCGATCGCAACACTGGAGCCAACAGCGGATAATGAGTGCAGCCGTAAATCAGCGTATCGATACGCTGCTGAATCAAAGGAGCTAAATATTCCCGCGCTACCTCCGTAGTGTAAGGATCGTAAATGCGGTTTTGCTCCACCAGTGGCACAAAAGCCGGACAGCTAACTTGCCACACTCGGCAAGAATTTTCCATTTCCAAAATCGCATTGCGATAAGCATTGCTAGCGGCTGTAGCAGGAGTGGCGATGACTCCAATCCGCTTCCCTTGCTGTACCGCAGCTTGGGCCCCTGGCAGAATTACTCCCAGCACCGGAATATCAAATTCAGCCTGCACCATTTCCATCGCCAAAGCCGAACTGGTGTTGCAGGCCATAATCACCATTTTCACATCCTGTTCCACCAGCCAAGTCATAATTTCCCGCACAAACTGCACAATCTCCGCAGCAGTACGAGTGCCATAGGGAACCCTCGCCGTATCTCCAAAATAAAGTATTGATTCCTTGGGTAATTGTCGGTACAACTCCCTCAAGACAGTTAAACCACCTACCCCACTATCAAAAATACCGATTCTTTGTTGTCCAGAGTCTGTTGTCATTTGTTAATTATTAGTAGTTAGTTGGCACTTGGCAGTTGCTGTGCCCTGAGCGTAGTCGAAGGGTTAGTTGGCAGTTGGCAGTTGTTAGTTGTTAGTTGTTACCAATAACCAATAACCAATAACCAATTACCCTCTCTCCGGCAATATATTATCTTTGCTGAAGATACAGCAAAATGCCACGGGCGATCGAAGCAGCCATTTGACTGCGGTAAGCTGGATCGGAAAGCTTGGCAGCATCCTCCGCACCAGTTACAAACCCAACTTCCAGCAACACAGAAGGCATAGTAGTCTTTCTGAGAACATAAAACCTACCCTGTCGCACTCGGCGGTCATCTGCCCCCGTCCCCTCCAAAATACTGGCGTGAATAGTCCTGGCCAAATCTAGTCCATTGTCGAAATAGTACGTTTCAATCCCGTTGACATCCGGCCGACTCATGCTAATGGCATTGGCGTGAATGCTCACGAATAAAGTAGCATTTAGTCGCTCGGCCAAAGAAACTCTTGGTTGCAGGTCAATTTCGCTGTCGTCAGTTCTACTCATCACCGCTTGTACCCCTTGCTGTTCCAGGATGCGGGCTACTTGAAAGGAGATATCCAAAACGATATCCTTTTCCTGAATTCCGCCAATCCCTACAGCACCGGGATCGCGGCCTCCGTGGCCAGGATCGATGACTACTACTGAGCGGCGGTTAGAAACTGGGGGCAAATCGGTAGATCCGGTCATGTTTCTCGGCAACGGTTGGGGGTTGCGAGTTCCATCGACTGGTGGCTGCATACTAGGATAGGAGCGCACAGGAGGTTCTACCGTCAGCCGACGAGGGGTGGTGGGTGTCCTTGTACCCGCAGGTAGTAGGGCAATGGAGCCCAAACTGGTTACAGATGCTCCCCACTGTGTATTAGAACTATTCATCCGCAAAGTGACGCGGGTAACGGGGGGTTCCGTTGGCAGTTGCCGGACTTCAATCCGTTCTACGCCGTGTTTGCCGTTAGTCTGGGGCTGTTGGCTGTTAAGGCCGGGAGCGAGAGTTGCGCCTTCAATATCTAGGGTGGCGATGTCCCCTGCGCGACTTTGTTGAAAGTTAATTTGGGGGCGGCCACCTAGGGTGCGGACTAAAAAACCGTCTGCTGTTACCTGAACGTTCTGAACTACAGTCGTTTCAGTGGTATTGGATGCCGTTGCGGATGGATCGACGGACAATCTTTCCCCACCTAATTGGGAACTGGAATTGGGATTTTCGGCGCGTGTTGGCGTTGGCAAATCCACTGTCCACTCGCTCGGAGAAATACCTCGAAATTTTATTTGAGCAGGGTCGATCGTAAATCCGTCTTTTAACTCAACCACTATTCTGGTGGTATCGTTGTCAAACTGCCCTAAACGCACGGATTCGATCGCCCCTGAGAAGGGCTGATTTAGGGATTGACGGCCCAGACTGGTCCCTGGTAAATCGATCACCAATCGGGTTGGGTTGAATATCAGTTGAGCCTTGGGTTGTACTCCCCCATCGGTTGTAATGTAAAGCCGATTCTCAGAAGCATCAAACCGCCAAGATTGCAGTCTTGCTGCTTCGGCGGCTCCGGTGAGCAAAAATACACCTAAGAAACTCGGTAGTAGCCAGTGGAATTTCACGACAGTTTTTCCTCGTTTGCGTTGCTGCTTTTATCTGGAAGGGTGATGCTTTGCCCAAAGTATTTCAGGATTTGGCTGAAAGATGATGATTGGGGCGATCGCCGCTTCTCAGTTTTGGGCTAAATTGACTTTTTTATGCCTTAAGAGACTCACTGATGCCAGATTTTGGCACATGGTCGCCCTGTGACAGGCTGGTGGCGCATCAGTCCAAAGTTGATAGAAAGATTGCCGTACAAGGGAACATATTTATTTTTGGCAGCATAAAACGAGCTATTTCTGGAAGCTCGAAGGTAGAAGTTAGAAGGTAGAATTTTACGGTTATTCAAAGGAGCAATTTCAGGCATCGGATGCGATCTAGAGACGCGGGCTCAGTGAAATAGAATATCACCATTATTGACAACTGGCATTTTGGGCAGGTCTGGCTAGTGCCATTAGGATCTACCTTGGCAAAGTATCCACCTCGCTTAAAACTTACATGACCCAGAATATTAACTAATGACCACTGACTAATGACCACTGACTAATGACTACTGACTACTGACTTAAGTTCAAACTTCCCGGCGATCCAGTTCAAAATTTCTTGATTTACTTGTTCGGGGCATTCATCCTGGGGACAGTGACCAGCATTATCTAATTCAACTAACTCTACATAATCGGGGCTGCATTCGACAAATTGATGAGGCTTCGCAAACTGGGGGGGAATCATCCGGTCTTGCCGACCCCAAATTAATAACATCGGAATTTTTAAGTTTCGTAACACACTCTTGACACTAGGTCCGAACTGTGAACTACCCACAGCTTTAAATAAAGCACAGAAGGCTCTGGCGGCACCTCGATCGCCAGCCGGGCCCGAAAGAATGTCTACTAATTCATCGGTGATGGCATCGGGGCCCGAATAGGCAAAGGCGACCCAGCGACGCACAAAAGAAGGCTTGCGGACTAGGTAGAACAGGGGCCTGAGTATGAGGGGGGAAACAAAGATACTTTCAACGAGTTCGATCGCGGGTAACAGCCACGACGGGACGGCCTCGGCTCGCACAGAGGGGTCTGGGAGGCTAATCATCACGATGCCAGCCACCATATCGGGGTGAGCCGCCGCCGCCGCCAGACAAATCAGGGAACCGATGGAATTTCCCACCAAAATTACCGGCTTTCGGACAAAAGTCAACCAAAAGTCATAAACTTGATCGACCCATACAGATACAGAATAATTCACGGGTGCTTTTTGGGAAGCTCCAAAGCCCAACAAATCCAAGGCGTAAACTGTGTGACTTTCGGCGAGGGCAGCGAGATTGTGTCGCCAATGACCGATGGAAGCCCCAAACCCGTGCAGTAAAATTATGGGCGTGGTGAAATCGGCAATTGCGATCGTGCCTTGATTTGGCTGCGAAGAGGAACGAGAGGGACGCAAATAAGTATAGCGAGTTTGCCAACCCCGCCATACCCAGTCTCTTTGAGTGCCAACCCGTTGATGCCAGTGAAGAGAATTTGTCAATTTTGTCTACTCTCGCAACATAAATTTACAATCTACAATATCTATTCTACAGGCCTGGGGAGAAGGAATTGGGGACTTGCTCAAGCGCATGGCCAGAGAGGAGAGGTAAAGGGGTTTTAGTTAGTTCTGGAGGTTTTACCCTAAATTATTGACCATAGTGTCATGCTTCAGGGGCAAGCGGGAGTCGCGCGTGTGAAGTTAAAATAAAACTAAGCAGAAACTCAACCAGACTGAGTAGAATGGCAAGTATAATGTTTACCCCTGCCCAAAAGCAAGGGGCTTCAGGCTTTACTGCTTCTGGAGTCGTTGACGGGCCTCTTATGTTCTAGATCAATTAGATCAATGGTGTTTGCGAGATTTTTCTGCTGACATCGGTTGATACGCCTTGGTTGAGAACTGATCTCAACTAATAAATTTGTTAGCAAAAGTTAGCAAAAAAGTATCGAAAGCCTCACTATTAAACTATTGCTTGCACAACAATTCATGCCTGTGATTGAAAGAAGACAAAATCGTAACCTCCCCCAGATTAATGAAAATATTCGATACCCCAAAATCCGGGTGATCGATACCGATGGCGCGCAACTAGGGATATTGACTCCCTCAGAAGCATTGCGCCTGGCTGAGGAAAAAGAACTCGACCTCGTACTTGTCAGCGACAAAGCTGACCCGCCGGTATGCCGGGTGATGGACTACGGGAAGTACAAATTCGAGCAAGAGAAAAAAGCGCGCGAAGCAAAACGGAAGCAGCACACTGCCGACGTCAAGGAAGTGAAGATGCGCTACAAAATTGAAGAACACGACTATCAAGTGCGCCTCAAACTAGCAGACCGCTTTATCAAATCTGGAGACAAAGTAAAAGCCACGATCATGTTCAGAGGTCGGGAAATCCAACACAGTAACCTAGCAGAGGACTTGCTCAAACGCATGGCCACGGATTTGCAAGAAATTGCCGAAGTGCAGCAAGCCCCGAAAAAAGAGGGCCGCAGTATGATGATGCTGCTGTCGCCGAAGAAAGTATAGATATATAGTTAGTCATCAGTCATCAGTCTTTAGACATCTCCCAAAAAGCCTGTTCTCCACAGGCCCGATGCTTGTTCCACAATAACTATGGGAGATGTCTATTAGTCCTTAGTTCATCAACAGGTGACTGATAGCTGATGACTTCCGTAGTAACTCAGGAATAAGCTACCACACAGGAAAATCAACGCTGCATGGACAATTTTCAAATCAGCGGTTCAGGGGGTGTCAGACAAGGGATGCTACGATCGCTAAACCTGCGATCGGAAGAAGTAGAGCGAACCGCACTGATGTTCCTTGTCTACAGTTTAACTTCCGTAGGGCTAATCTGGCTGGAACTGAGCACAGTAGGTCTGTTTCTAGACGAATTTGGTGCCGACAAAATGCCCTGGATTTACATAGCCAGCGCCTTCATCGGTTCCGGTTTAGGCTTTGTCTACTCCTGGCTGCAAAAAATCCTGCCCTTGCGGCGCACCGTCGTAGTCGTTCTGGGAATGATGTCGGTACCGCTATTCCTGTTTCGATTCGGCATCGGCTACGAAGATACTAAGATAGCTGGAATCAGCATCGCCTTCATTACAATATTCCTGATGTGGCTGTGGGTGGAAGCTTGTTATGTGCTCAATGACCTCAACACTTCCATCACATCCAACCAACTCTTCAACATCAGAGAAATTAAACGCACCTATCCCCTCGTCAGCAGTGGATATTTAGTAGCTGGAGTAGTCAGCGGATTTTCTCTACCGGTGTTGCTGCACGTAGTGGGTTTGAAAAATGTGACCCTGGTATCGGGGTTAATGGTTGCCACAGGCTCGATATTGCTGTATTACCTCACGGAAAAATACCGCCAAGCATTCCCAGAAACAGCTCATTGGACAGATGACGAAGACGAAGACGACAATCAAGAATTTACCGCCCGCAAAGTTACAGGCCCGCTGCAAAAATACGCCATACCTCTAGTTAGCTTTTTCGTACTGGCAGAAGTCCTCTACGTCTTAGTAGATTTCCAATTTTATAGCCAGCTAGAATACCAAAACCCTGGGGATGGGGCTAGTTGGATAGCTAGCTTCCTGGGCATTTATGAAGGGATTCAAGGGTTGTTTCAAGTGGGGACTCAGTGGTTTGCATCCAGCCGCTTGGTGGAAAGAATTGGAGTATTCGTGACAGCGATGATTCTACCGGCGGGGATAGCGATACTGGGAGTGCTGACTTTGGGAGTTTCTTTGGGAAACTTAGTGCCAGTTTTTATCGGACTGGTATTTCTGAGGTTTCTAGACGAACTGCTGCACTACACGCTGTTGGAAACGGTGAGTCCGGTGTTGTTCCAACCAATCCCGGATAATATTCGATCGGGAATCCAAACTTTGGTCAACGGTGTTGGCGAACCTTTGTCCTGCGGAGTCACTGGTGTCGGCATCCTGATTCTACTGTGGGTGACAAATTACATACTCCCTCACGAAAGCGAAAAGCAGTTTCACGACGATCAAAGCTTGGTGTTTATTGCTGTCATCATTCTGCTGTCCCTGGTGTGGCTGTTCGTGGTCTGGCTGATCCGTTCTCAATACGTCGGTTTGTTGGTCAAAAGTGCAGAACGGGGACGCTTGGGTGTCTCTGATGTGGACTTGAAAGCCTTGAAACGGGCAGTAGTAGAAACTTTGGAACAGCCGGGAGGGGAAGATGACAAGCGTTCTTGTATAGAACTGTTGACCCAAATTGACCCCAAAAATGTGGGTGAAGTCTTGGCCCCGATTCTGGAATCTTTGCCGCCATCCTTGCAGCGCCAAAGCCTGGAAACGATGCTGCAACACCCGAACCCGGCTTATTTGGAGGCTGTTCGTAACCTGAGCGACCAATCTCTGCCCCCGGAAGTGCTGGCTTTGGCCCTACGGTACATCTGGCTGACAGATGCAGAACCGAATATCGACAGTTTGCGATCTTATTTGCAGCCGACTGTGGACCCGGTAGTTCGGGGGACTGCTGCTGCTTTAATTATGAGAAGGGGCGATCGCCAGCAAAAAGCAGAAGCTACTAATACTCTGCGACAAATGCTGACTCATAAGCAAGAGCGGGAACGTGTGATGGGGACGCGGGCTCTGGGAGAGGCTGACTATCTCCAAGGACTGCGTTTGTATATACCAAATCTGTTGCAAGATGAATCTTTGCGGGTGCGGTGCGCTCTGTTGGATGTGATTTCTTCTACTCATTCGGAAGAGTATTATCCTTCTCTGATCCGCGGACTCGGTTACAAATCGACCAGGGAATCTGCTTTGCAGGCGATAGTCAAACTTCACAATGATGCGATTGGGCTACTGGTTCATTTAGCAGAAGATATCCACAAATCGGATTTGGTGAGGTTGCAGGCCTGGACGGCTTTGGGTCAAATTGGGACTGTAGAGGCGATCGACATTCTGGTTGGTAATTTAATCACTGCTTGGGGAACGACCAGGCGCAATATCCTCCGCATTCTGTTGAAAATGCCCTCAGAAACGGGGATAGAAGGGGTTCTAGACCGCATCGGACGCAGTGGGGTCGAAACTCTCATTGAACAGGAGTTAATGTTTATCGGTCAAATTTACGCAGGTATGGTGGATTTGTCTGGGGTAACAACCTACGGCAACTTGTCCATGGAAGATGTCAACAGCGGCTCGGAACCTGCGGCGGATACGGCTCAATTATTGAGGCGTGCCCTGGCGGGTTTAGAGGCTGATGCTACAGATCGGTGTTTCTTGCTGATGAAGTTTCTGTATCCCCTAGATACTGTGCAAGCGGCGGCTTTTAATATCGCTTCTGGTCAACCTTCTCTGGTTGCTAGGGGATTGGAAATTTTGGACAATACTGTTGATATAGCCAGTAAGCGATCGCTCATCAACTTATTGGATCAACATTCGGAAAGAGAAAAACTGAGCAATCTCTCGGAATTGATGGTATACAAACCTCTAGCTCCTAGCGATCGTTTGCGGCGCTTGCTAGAATTGCGTCACTTCCTTTCGGATTGGACATTGGCTTGTTGTTTTCATTTGGCGAGGGAAGCCCGCTGGACTCTCACCGCTCAACAAACTTTGGTCTGTCTGCGCCATCCTACAGGTTTTGTGCGCGAAGCAGTGTTAGCCTATTTGAAAATAGCCTCGCCCAGGGCTTTGCTGGAATTGCTACCTAGGCTGCAAAATGACCCGGATCGTCTAGTATCAGGTCAAGTCGAAGAGATGATGACCCAGTTGGGCGCTGGAGGAAGAAGGTAATATTGGTCAATTGGCAGTTGGTAGTTGGCAGTTGGCAGTTGTTAGTTAACAGTCAACAGTCAACAGTCAACAGTCCACTGTTTTTATTCTTCTCATTTTTAAGTTTAAATCAATCATTGCATTGCACTATGTTAACCAGCGTTGAACGCCTATTATTTGTGAGGGCGGTTCCGATTTTTAAGGAACTGCGGGATGATTTTCTCGTGCGTCTAGCATCGGTAATGGATGAACTTTCCTTTCCTTCTAAACACACAATTTTTACGGAAGGACAGGAAGGTCGATCGCTCTATATTTTGGTATCGGGAACGGTGCGGGTTCACATTGGCGATCGGGATTTGGCACAGTTAAAAGCTGGTGCTTGTTTTGGTGAAATGTCGCTATTTGATGCGGAACCGCGATCGGCTTCTATTACGGCTCTTGAACCTTGCGAGTGTTTGATGTTGACTCAAATGCAGCTCTATGATGCTATTGATGAAACACCGGGAATTGCTGTAAATATTATCCGTTTGCTGTCGCGCCGGATTCGCGAATTGAATCAAAAGTTGAATGCTAAAGAAGCGGTTCTGTCTTTACCGGACACTGCTAAAGTTGCTGAGTTGCGATAATTGTGACTTGGTACGGGGGAATTGCTAAGAGACATCTCCTATCATCCTTGTGGAGTAGGCATCCTGCCCCAGACTTGCTTTTTAGGAGATTTCTAATAGACATCTCCCATCCTGTTGGTAGGGTAGGCAAAACAGCCTGTTCTTCACTATTTTTTTAGGAAATGTCTCAGAAGCAAATACCCGATTGTTTCAAGAAGTCGGCGAGCTCAGTATCGCTTTAAACTAAGCGGAAAATAAACGGGTAGCGGTAAGGTAGGTTGGGGTTTTGTAAAACGTGGAGAATCGCAAAAATTGTTAGTCCCCAATGTAATAGATAACCTAGGGGTATCAGGACAAACCCAGCCAGACCGAAAGTAATGATAGTTAACACCGCAATAATGCTGCTGTAGAGCCAGACATTCAGGTGAAAGTTGATGGCTTCTTTGGCGTTATCTTTGACAACGGGGTCATCCGATACTAATAATACAGCGATCGGCACTCCGATGGAAAACAATAACGTACTCAAAAAAATTGCGCCGTGGCACAGTAGTGATAGCAGCTTCCGCTTGTCGGAGTCGTACATATTACTTTTCTCTTGAATTTATGATAAGTTTACCTTTAATCATAAATTTAGCACAGGCTATAATGGCAGTCTGGTGATGATTCCCCTACCTTATTTGTGATAACCGAAAACCAAGGGGTCACAAACCGCGGATTGAGCCGTCGGAGTAATCTAAAATCTAAAATCTAAAATCTAAAACCGGATGACCACAGAACTTGAAACCGAACTGCAAACTGCTGTTGAGCGCCGACGCAACTTTGCGATTATCTCACACCCCGACGCGGGTAAAACTACTCTAACAGAAAAGTTGCTGCTTTACGGAGGTGCAATTCATGAAGCTGGTTCTGTGAAAGCCCGTCGAACTCAGCGACACGCTACTTCTGACTGGATGGAAATGGAACAGCAGCGGGGAATTTCGATTACCTCTACTGTATTGCAGTTTGAGTATAAAAAATATCACATTAATCTGCTGGATACTCCGGGACACCAAGATTTTAGTGAAGATACTTATCGGACTCTGGCGGCGGCGGATAATGCGGTGATGTTGGAGGATGCAGCTAAGGGTTTGGAACCGCAAACTCGGAAGTTATTTGAAGTTTGTAAGCTGCGAAGTCTGCCTATATTTACATTCTTTAATAAGCTCGATCGCCCTAGCAGAGAACCTTTAGATTTGTTGGACGAAATTGAGCGGGAATTGGGCTTGCAGACTTATCCGGTGAATTGGCCCATCGGTACGGGCGATCGCTTTAAAGGTGTTTTTGACCGCCGCCAACGTAAAATTCACTTGTTCGAGCGCACTCAACATGGTTCTCTCGCTGCTGTCGATACGGTGATTGACTTGGGCGATCCGCGTATTGAAGAACTTTTGGAGTCGGATCTTTATTATCAATTTAAAGATGATTTGGAACTGCTGGATGAATTATGGGATGAGCTAGATTTAGACTTAGTTGCTGCTGGAAAAATGACGCCTGTTTTCTTTGGTAGTGCGATGAGTAATTTTGGGGTTGAGCTGTTTTTAGATGCGTTTTTAGACTATGCTCTGAAACCGAATGCCCGCAAAAGTAGCGCTGGAGAACTTCCGCCAACCTATGAAGATTTTACTGGGTTTGTGTTTAAATTGCAAGCCAATATGGACCCCAGACACCGCGATCGCGTGGCGTTTATTCGGGTGTGTACGGGTAAGTTTGAAAAGGACATGAATGTGACTCATGCTCGTAGTGGTAAAACGGTGCGTTTGTCAAGACCTCAAAAATTATTTGCTCAGGATCGGGAGTCGATCGACGTTGCTTATCCTGGGGATGTGATTGGTTTGAATAATCCGGGAGTTTTTGCGATCGGCGATACGATTTACACTGGTCAAAAATTGGAATATGAAGGAATTCCCTGTTTTTCGCCGGAACTTTTTGCTTATTTGAGAAATCCCAATCCTTCTAAATTCAAGCAGTTTCGTAAGGGTGTTTCGGAGTTGCAGGAAGAAGGCGCGGTGCAAATTATGTATTCGGTTGATGAGTCAAAACGGGAGCCAATTCTGGCGGCTGTGGGACAGTTGCAATTTGAGGTGGTGCAGTTCAGAATGCAGTCTGAATATAATGTAGAAACTAGCATTGATATGTTGCCTTATAGTGTGGCTCGCTGGGTTGATGGTGGTTGGGATGCCCTGGCAAAAGTGGGGCGGCTGTTTAATACGGTGACGGTTAAGGATAGTTGGGGAAGACCTGTTTTACTGTTTAGAAATGAGTGGAATTGTCAACAGGTGGAAGGGGAACATCCTGTGTTGAAATTAAAGGCGATCGCACCTGTAGTTTCTGGTTTGGAAAAGATCGAAAATTGAAGCTAAATAATAGTATGATTTAGCCTCAAAGACTTATAGGAAATTAATTCTGCACATGGGTGAGTTGGCCAAAACGATGATGGCTATGGACAATAATTCAGTGGCGACGCACCACACCAAATCATCACAGGGGTGCGTCGCTAGGATTGGCGATCGCACCTTGGTGGTAGAAAAAAAGGGCGATCGGCAATTTTCCGCTAAAATCACTCAAAAAAAGCTGAGCTAGCTCTCATTTAGTTTGTATATTGTAATTATTAAAAAAAGCTATATTTTTTTTCGCGTTGTTTTCGCTGCTCCCTGTGCGTTTAACACCAATAGTTAAATGCGTATTAGCTTATCGGCACGCAGCCAAAAGTTTTGTTACAATAGGTGAGCTGTTACAAAACGTAACTTATGCTGGTTTCTATTTTAATAATTGACGTTGCTCTAGTGGCGTGGTCTTTGCACTTGATGCAGGAGGCGATCGCACAACGAGAATTTTCACTAATGCTAGCCGGCACCCTAGTTGCGGCCTCAGCAGCAGCCTTGGTAGTGGTCTACTTTCTGATGGGGTCTTGTTTGAGTCATTTGACCGAAATATCTCAACACACATACTAATCTATAGTACAGATGGAAAATTGCCAGGAAGCCAGGAGGCGTTAAAAAAAAGGCCAAAAACCTTGTCAGTCAAGGATAAAAAATTCATTTTGCAAAAAAGCTTGACAAACATCGGTAAGTTAAGGCATTATGAAAAGCGCGAAACAAAAGGGGAATTAGCTCAGTTGGTAGAGCACTACGATGGCATTGTAGGGGTCAGCGGTTCGAGCCCGCTATTCTCCATTTAAAAACCGCAACTTTATAAAGAAGTTGCGGTTTTTCAGTATGTACGGGGCAAGTCGATCGCCCAGAAATACCAACTCAATGTTTGCTAAAATCAAAATACTCTACCGCAACCAAAGCGCTACCTGTGGCAAAGTCAACTGAATCAAATAATCCAGAGAATCCGAGCCCACTTGCCCGCACACCTCTGTACGACCTATCATTAGAACTCAAAGCTCGGATGGTCCCCTTTTCCGGGTGGGAGATGGCGGTGCAGTACAGCGGTTTGAGCAGCGAACATCAAACAGTGCGATCGCAAGTAGGAATGTTCGACATTTCCCACATGGGAAAATTTGGTTTGAGAGGGAAACAATTAAGAACCAAATTTCAACCCTTAGTGCCCTCAGACTTAAGTCGATTGCAACCAGGTCAAGCTCAATATACAGTATTGTTAAATGCCCAAGGCTGCATCTTAGATGACATTATCTTCTACTGCCAAGAACCCGACGCCACCACTAGCGAAGAACGGGCTGTTATCATTGTCAACGCCGCCACTCGCATCAGAGACAAAGCTTGGATCGCAGCCCACTTAGAATTAAGTGGTGTTAGTTTTACAGACATTTCACCAGACAAAGTTTTAATCGCAATTCAAGGGCCGGAAGCTGTGAGTTACCTTCAGCCTTTAGTTGCAGACAACCTCACCCCAATTAAAGCCTTCGGCCACTTAGAAACAATTTTGTTGGGACAGCCAAGTTTTATTGCTAGAACTGGTTACACGGGGGAAGATGGATTTGAGATTATGATCGATGCAGCAGTAGGAAAAGAACTGTGGCAAAAATTATTAACGGCCGGCGTTGTACCCTGCGGTTTGGGTGCGAGAGACACCTTGCGTTTAGAAGCCGCAATGGCATTGTACGGTCAAGATATCGATTATAATACGACACCTTTAGAAGCTGGATTAGGTTGGGTTGTTCACCTCGATACCAAAGGCGATTTTATTGGCCGCGAGGTTTTGGAACAGCAGAAAGCGAGTGGAGTTTCCAAGCGGTTAGTAGGGCTAGAAATGGCAGGGAAGCACATTGCGCGTCACGGTTATCCGGTAATTTTTGAAAGTGAAAAAGTAGGAGAAGTGACTAGCGGTACGTTATCACCGACTTTGAATAAACCGATCGCCCTTGCCTATGTTCCCACAAAACTAGCTAAAAGTGGTCAGGAACTCGAAGTGGAAATTCGTGGCAAAAACTATCCAGCGAGGGTGGTGAAAAAACCATTTTATCGATCGCCAAACCGACCCAGTTAAATTCAGTAAGTTAGGATTAATTCAGGGACGGGATTGGGAACCCGTTATTGATCGACAAATTTGTACAACGCGGCTAACTACCTTATCCGTCAAAGTTTTGTCTATGGATGGGGTTATATCAATTACAACGAAATGAACCGTTTGATGAAATCTCATCAAGCATACAAGGAATTACCAGCCAAGGTAAGTCAACAAACATTGATGATATTGGATAAGAATTGCAAATCTTTTTTTGAAGCAGTCAAAGCTTACAAAATTGAGCCGACGAGATTCACTGGTCGCCCGAAATTACCGAAGTACAAAGATAAAGTCAAGGGTCGGAATATTCTCGTCTATACAATTCAGGCAATTAGTAGCAAGCAACTAAAGAAAGGAATTATCCAGCTTTCCGGTACGAATATCTCAATAAAGACTCTTTTGACACTCCCCGGCCTTGAAGGCGCGGGGATTCTTGGATCAATCAGTCGATTTGCTCGTTGATGCTGCCATCAAAGAGTAGAGATCGGTCTGTCCCCAAGCGTTGATTTCGGTGTGCCCCACCGT
>JAHRFD010000031.1 GCA_020882975.1 Microcoleus sp. EPA2
GCATTGTTGAGTTTGAGTTCTAGCTTCAGGGCGTACATAGCCAGGGAGCAAGTCAGGAGTGCCAACATTGATACTTATTTTACCAGTTACAGACAGCGATTGCGACAAGAACACCGTGTTTTTTGGGCCTGATGTCTTTAATGTCAGGAAAAGTCTATGAAACTGCCGTTTAGTATCATCTCCTCCTCTGTGCCCTCTGCGCTCTCTGCGGTTAAATCATTCCGATGCAACCGTAAACGATATTACACAAAAACCCGATTTTCTGAAACCAAATCATACCCCCTTATTTTTCATTCTCGCGTGGCGCGGAAGAAATTTTTTATGGCAAATACTTTTGGACAATAGTCCATCCTGTCAGCAACACCAGCACAAATCCCCCACACAAAGTCAAATTAGCCCCAATATGTAAAGGACGAGCCCAAGGATTTTTGGGGCTAATTTGCAGACCGCTAGCAACAGAAACTAACACCAAAGTAACAACTGCTAACCCCACAGGCAAATGAGCAGAATGACCTAAATAACCGTATTCTCCCAGGGTTCCAACTACGCCAATTCCCAGGAGCAAAATTACCAAAGTCGCCATCCCCGCACCTGTGGCTAAATGGAAAGGACGCAGCCATTTTGGACGCGGCTGTTTGGTGCTACGAGCCGCAAACATCCACGTTCCACTAACCGCCAGCAACAGGTAAGCAAACAGGGAAAAACCCATGGACCAAGCCGCTATTTTCCACAACCACAAGAAAGAAGGTAGGTTCATCTGCTGCATCCCTAATCAGAGATTTCTCAAAAAGTCTCATTTTGATTTTAGCTGGAATTGAAAGCAAAAATAAATAATCTAGCGCTCCAGGGCGATCGACTCAGGGGTAGCCAGCAATTTTCTGCCTGAAATATCCTATTTGCATAGGTGTCTCCAAATACCCTAATATGCTGTAATCCCTAGTAGCTGTGTATTTTGCTTCAATGGCGATCGCAATTGATTTTGGAACTAGCAACACCGTCGTCGCTCGCTCGAATCCGGCGACATCCAAGCCCGAAACTCTGAAATTGCCGGGACTATCGGCAATTTCAGCTCAAAATCCACCCCTAATTCCTAGTCTGCTCTATGTTGAGAACGCTGCTCACAATCAAGTCATACTTGGTCAACAAGTCCGCGACAAAGGCCTTGACTTGAGCACGGATAATAGGTTTTTCCGCAATTTCAAACGAGGAATTGGCACTCCTATTCAGGGTTTTGTCCCGGAACTTGACGGAAAAATAGTTAGTTTTGAGCAAGTAGGACAGTGGTTTTTGAGTCAAATTGTCGGCTCAATTCGCGAACTGCCACTACCTGTGGATTCTGTGGTTTTTACCGTTCCTGTAGACAGTTTTGAAGCTTATCGCAATTGGCTGGGAAAACTCTCTCAATCCTTGCAAGTAGAACAGGTGCGGATGTTGGATGAACCCACTGCTGCTGCTTTGGGTTACGGTTTAGCCGATCGCGAAAATCTGTTAGTAATTGATTTCGGTGGCGGCACTCTCGACCTTTCGTTAGTGCGTTTAGATATTTCTGCTAACAAAAACCCCCTCGGTTTCCTGCTGAAATGGGGCGACAGAACCCTGGCTGAATCTTCAGGACAGAAAGCAAAAATAGCCCGTGTTTTGGCAAAAGCCGGACAAAATTTAGGCGGTTCGGATATTGATAATTGGCTGGCCGATGATTTCATCAAAACTACAGGAATGATGCAATCTGCCATCATCACCAGATTAGCAGAACGTTTAAAAATTCAATTGTCTGTGCAAGAACGGGCTACAGAGGTCTATTTTGATGAAGAAAATTTTGAGACTTATGAATTAGAATTAAATCGCGATCGCTTTGAAGCCATCCTCGCCGAACATCAATTTTTTGACAACCTGGATGAGTCCATGAATCAAGTATTGCAGCAAGCGCGCCGTCAGGGTTTAGAAATTGGAGATATCGACGCAGTTTTGCTAGTTGGCGGGACTGTACAAATTCCGGCTGTAAAACGGTGGGTTGAACAATATTTCGATCCAGCAAAAATTAGGTGTGACAAGCCCTTTGAGGCGATCGCCCAAGGTGCTCTCCAACTGAGTCAAGGTATACAAATCAAAGATTTTCTCTACCACAGTTACGGCATTCGCTACTGGAATCGTCGCGAAAATTGTCATAGTTGGCATAACTTAATCAAATCCGGTCAGTCTTACCCGATGACCGAACCAGTAGAATTAGTATTGGGAGCTTCTCTAGAAAATCAGCCGAGTATAGAATTAATTATCGGTGAATTGGGAGCAGAAACTGGTGGCACAGAGATCTATTTTGATGGTGATAGACTCATTACTCGCCAAGTCACAGGTAAAACATCCGTACAACCGCTAAATGACAAAGACGGAGCTCGCAGCATCGCTCAATTGACACCGCCTGGGTATCCGGGAGGCGATCGTATCAAAGCTTTATTCCGCGTTGATGAACAGCGTTTTCTGCGAATCACTGTCGAAGATTTGCTGACAAATCAAACTTTGTTAGAGGATAAACCAGTGGTGCAATTAAGTTAAGGATATTTCAACCATTACTCCATTGTGTAGTTGCTAGCGATCTGTCGCAAGTAATTTAGCTCTTAGAATAAAGAATCAAGAGTGCGTACACGCGCCCAGAGTGTCAATTCCCATTCCCGATTCCCCCCTTGGGGGGCTGGGGGGGTTCTTTCCATCTTCGCGGTTCAATTAATCTTACTTAGCTTCTAAACGCTGCCGCCATTTACTACTAATCACATCTATAACAGTCACCACAACTAACAAAACTAACATCATAGTTGTGGCTTTATTATATTCAAAAGCTCGAATATAATTAACTAATTCAAAACCAATACCACCAGCGCCAACTACTCCCAAAACCGAAGCAGCGCGGATGTTATATTCAAACATCCACAGGGTATAACCCAATCCTAGGGGCAATACTTGGGGGAAAATTCCATATTGGGCAACTTGCAGCCAAGATGCACCTCCTACCTCCAAAGATTCGATCGATCGCACTTCTACAGATTCGATCGCCTCCTGGTAAAATTTAGCCAAATAGCCGATCGTATAAATGCCCAAAGCCAAAGTACCCGCTGGTGCCCCCAAACCAGTAGCCGATACAAACAACAATCCTAACACAATCGAAGGCACGGCTCGCACCGCATTTTGGATAAAATTAGCCGGCAATTGCAACCACTTTGGTGCTATATTATGGGCGCTACAAATAGCGATCGGTACAGAAAAAACTGCCCCCATAGTGGTTCCCCATAAAGACATTTGAATAGTCTCAATCAAAGCCTTGATTGCTACATCTATAATTTCCAGATTCGGAGGCCACAAACGGGAAATAAAATCGGTCATGTAAGGCCAACTGCTAGCTAAGGTTTCTGCGTCTATTTCTAATCCCCTGAGCGCCCAACCATAAATTATAATTAAACCTACTATAATCCCTAGGTTTTTCACCCAACCAGATTTTTTTGATAAATTATTTAGTCTTTTTTCGGTCATTTGTGTTTGTTTATAGTTTTATTTACAGCGATATTTTGTGTTTTGTGATTTTTATTTATTAACCGCATAGGGCGCAGAGGGCGCAGAGGAAGAGTGGAGAAGGGTAGAGTTTAGACTGCTATTTTGGACTGTTTTAATCTGCTGAATTTTTCGGACAAGTTTTGACATTTGCCATCATAGATTATTTGACCGGCATCGAGGACGATCGCCCTTTCTGGATAATTGCTCGCCATGGCCAAGTCGTGCAATACTACCACTACTGTCATCCCCTCTTCTTTGTGGAGTTTGGCCAGAATTTCCATGACTTGTCGGGCGGCGATGACATCTAATCCGGTGGTAGGTTCGTCGGCTAATAAAATCCGTGGAGATTGAATTAAGGCGCGGGCGATGGCTACTTTTTGCTGTTGTCCGCCACTGAGTAGCCCAGTTTTTTGATATGCTAGGTCTTCGAGTCCGAAATCTGCGAGTAATTCCAAAGCTCGATCGCGCTTTGGTTTCGGAAAACCCCACAGTGTCTGCCAAGTATTTAAGCTTCCTAAACAACCGCACAACACATTCTCGATCGCCTGGGACTGCTTCACCAAACCGCCACCTTGAAAAATCAAGCCGATATCCCGACGAATTCGGGCGATCGTGCGCGTATTCATCACCATATCATTAATCCGCATCTCTCCGGTTTCGACGGGGACTAAGCCAACAAAGGAGCGCAATAGGGTGGATTTTCCCGCACCGTTCAAACCCAGTAAGGCGACAAATTCTCCTTGTTCGATCTTACAATCAATTCCGTTGAGAATTGACCGATTTAGCGAGGGGGAATAACGTGTTTTTATTTGAGAACATTCGATGGTCATCATCAGTATTTATTGATAAATTTTGGAACAGCAAATTACCAGTTTAAGGCTATTTTCATGCTGAGGCAGAGCCTCTGGAATTGCATTCCCAGGCAGAGCCTGGGAACGAGGTACGAGGTATTGCTCCCCGATCGCAGTCGAAGTAACCAATGACTCACCGTCAATAGTAAACAATAAACCTAATCAAATTATGGGTCTAATTTAGCGCGTTTCAAAGCTTGACTTAACGTTGCTAAATGGGTATTGTGATCGACTTTTACTAATCTTTGGGAATTGTACAAACTGCGGAACAATGAATTATTTGTAGACTCATTCATAGTCAAGAAAGCATTAATTAGCTTTTCTCGCATTGGGGCAGGAATGCGATCGTCAATCACAATTCCATGGGCGGGAACTCCCGGAACTTGTTGCAACACTCGCAATTGTTTACCTTCTGCTGCTGTAATCCAAGGTGGTAGCAAAGCATATTCTGATACCGCAGCAACTTCTGCTTGACCTTTTAAAACTGCTTGTAAAGCGCTACCGTAACCATCACCATAGGTGACATTTCCGAAGAAACTTTCTAATCTATCTGGTCCTGACACTAACCCTTGACCAACCAACTCTCCCACTGGAAAAATAAATCCCGAACCGGAAGTACGAGAGGTGAAAGCCATTTTTTTACCTTTCAATTGTTCTAGGGTTTGCTTTGCACTACCTTTCGGGCGTAGGGGGCTGTCTTGACGCACCACAAATACAGAATCGTAGGTATTTCCGCCGGAATAATCGCTGCGAACTTCGGCTAAATACATCCGTGCTTTGGCTAATTGCTCAGCTTTCAAAGCCGCGCGCCCTGCGACAAACGCTACATCAGCTCTATTTGCTCTCAAAGCTTCGACGGCTGCGGTTTCGTCGCCGATGACTGCTTCGACGGGAATTCCCATCGCTTTTGAGAGTATGGCAGCTACTTGATTAGCTTTGTTTTGCAAATCTGTGGCATCTCTACGATTGGCAAACACAATTCTAATGCGATTTATTGGAGCTTGTGCTCTCAAATCTCGATCGCCTTGGGGAGTCTGTTGGGCGATCGCCTTTTGCCCATTTCCCATGGTATTCGCAGCCAAACTCCCTAGCAGCAACAATCCTGCGCTAGCACCAGCCAGCACTTTTAAACTTACATTCATTAATCTCTCTCCTGTTTTAGCCCCAATGCTAGTTTACATTTTGACAATAACTTGCAATAACTAAATCATCTTAAAGGTTTTTTGACAATTAAGTGCAACAATGAATGATAGATATTTATTATATAAGATATAATAAAAAATTATCAGTTTACCCTGCAATATCTGCCTAAGATTGGCTGTAGGGGCGGGTTTTACCAAAAATAGTGGAAACTCACAAACAATCTAAATCAACCAGCCCCCAGCCAAGCCATCAACCAAAATTCAACGGATCGACATCAATAGTTAAACTAACAGAACGAGGAATGCGATCGCGCAATCCGATCAAATCCGACAAATCCACCGCCTCATCCAAAGGCAACTTCAGCAAAATCTGCCACCGATACCGATTTGCCACCCGCATAATCGCCGCCGGTGCGGGCCCCAACAACTCACAACCCGGTAAAGACAATCCCTCAATATACTCCTGACAAACAGACGCCAATTGTACCGCCGTCACCGCAACTTCCGCCGCCTCCAAACTACTTAATCGCAACAAAACCAGCCTCCCCGAAGGAGGATAATTCAGGGCCGCCCTTGCTGCTAATTCTGTTTCTATAAAACTTGCATATTCGTGCCGCCTAACTGCTTGAATTACCCGATGTTCGGGAGTATAAGTTTGCATGATTACCCTTCCCGGATCGTCACCTCTACCAGCACGGCCCGCCACTTGAGTTAAAGTTTGAAATGCCCGTTCGCTGGCCCGATAATCAGACAAATTTAGCAACCCATCAGCCGAGACAACTCCCACCAAAGTCACCCCAGCTAAATCTAACCCTTTAGTCAGCATTTGTGTCCCCAACAAAATATCAGCTTCCCCCTGGGCAAATTTGGTTAACAATCTCCGATGGTCGCCCTTATTTCTAGTCGTATCACTATCAAACCGAATTGCCCGCAATTGGGGAAACAATCTGGTTAATTCCTGTTCGACTCGCTGAGTACCACTGCCAAAATTTTTGAAATAAGGAGACCTGCATTCTGGACAATTTTGAGGGTGTCTTTCTGTATGGTTGCAGTAGTGACAGCGCAACATTTCTGATGTTCCTTCACCGATTTGGTGATAAGAAAGTGACACATCACAATTTGGGCATTCCATCACATAACCACAACTCCGACAAGATACAAAGGTACTGTGTCCTCTTCGGTGAATAAATAGAATACCTTGCTGTTTTCTAGCTTGCAATTCTTCCAGAGCATTTTGCAGAGCCACGCTAAAAATCGAGCGATTTCCTTGTCGCAATTCTTGGCGCATATCGACTATTTGAATTGGTGGCATCGGGCGCGCATAAATGCGTTCGGGCAATGATAAATAATGAATAGTTGGCAAGGAGTAATTATTAATTTGAGTAGCGAAAAAAGTCTCTAAAGCTGGGGTAGCAGAACCTAAAATTAGGGGACAATTTTCTAATTCGGCGCGCCATTTGGCTACGGTACGGGCGTGGTAGCAAGGGGCTGGTTGTTCTTGTTTGAAGCTGGTGTCATGTTCTTCATCGAGGATAATTAAGCCTAATTTAGGTAAAGGTGCAAATATAGCCGATCGCGTGCCGATGACAATTTGTGGCTCTCCAGTGAGCATCTGACGCCATGTATCGTAACGTTCGCCGTCGGAGAGGGCACTGTGATATACGCAAATTTGCTCGCCAAAACGGGCGCGGAATCTGTCTGTAAGTTGTGGTGTCAGGCCGATTTCTGGGACGAGTACGAGAGCGGATTTGCCACTAGCTAAGATGGGGGCGATCGCCTGTAAGTACACTTCAGTTTTCCCAGAACCTGTCACACCATGTAGCAGCACTTGACGAAAACCCGAAAAACTGTTAATAAATGCTAAAGCCTCAGCCTGAAAATCAGTTAAAGTTTTAGGTGAGTCAGCAATTTGGGCAATTGGGCGATCGCCCCTGAGCACTTCCCTTTGGTCAATTACCACGCTACCTTTTTGTTCCAAAGCTTTGACAACCGACGAACTAGCACTGCAAATTTTTAATAAATCATTCACCCACATTTCACCGCCACCGCGCCGCAAAACCTCCAATACTTCTTGTTGACGCTGGGTCAAATCCGTCACAAAAGCATTGACAATTAATGTGACTGCCGGTTTGAGTTTTGGTTTGGGAGGATGAGGAGGTTCTAAATAACTTTCTACCCAACCCCGTTTTAATAAATCGCGCAATCCCCGATTAGCCCCCTTCACTTGCCGTTGGAGGTATTGCCAAGTATAATCCCCGTTTTTTTGAGCTTGCAATAATTGTAAAATCTGACTAGCTGCGGGATTCAGAAATAATTCCGCATTAGGAGCAATAGCATTTTTATTTAACCGAATGCGACGCACAGAACGGCTTAACAATCCCGGTGGTAAGGAAGCTCTAATTACTTGAATTAAAGGCGTGCAATAATAGATAGAAGTGCGTTCGAGCAATTGCCAATAAGTAGGAACAAAAAATCCACTGCTGACTACATCTTCAACATCTTTAACCTTGGCGGGGTCTAAGTTTAGCGGTAGTTGAGAAACAAAACGAATGGCGATCGCCCCCACCTGTTGACTGCCAAATGGTACACTCAGAATATCTCCTGGTTGCACCGTCAGTTCCGCAGGCAACCGATAGGTAAATAACTTGTTTTCCTCCCCTGGGGGGTCCCCCGCACCCCTGAAAGGAAAGTCTACCAAAACTTCGATCCACTGTGCCCGCACGGTGGGGCGACTTGGCGGTTGATTGCTGCCGTAAAATGCCCCAGGCTCAGCAGCCGAGGGCGTTGACAAACCAAAAGTGAGAGTAGACATAGCATTACACACCAAACTAGAAACAGTCGCAGTCATGAAATGTTAGATTTGAGATTTTAGATGCCCCCAGTCAGTCAGCCTGGTTTCAGAATGAATCCGGGGGCATGGGACCAAAGAGCTTTCAATCAAAGAGAGTTTTTATTATCGCTCAATTTTTCCAAATTAAACATAAAATACTTGGGTATTTTATCCCTGACTTTTTCTATAAGTTGGGCATTTTGACTAAGCTTATTTGTACCTAAGTTATCTTAATATTAACTATTAGATTTAGCCCCTAAGGAACCACCAATTCCCAATTGCCAATTCCATCCCCCCTCCCCCACCCCCCCTTCCGCCCTTGGGGGGCAGGGGGGATGCGGGGAGTTGCCCAATTTCCAATTGCCAATTCCCTAGGCCCATCAGCATTTAATTTAACTGAGAAAGGCGATACAACCTGTTTGTGTCGATCGCACTTACGTTTGAGCGCCATTTTGTGCTATGAATTACTACCTAAGTAATTTACACTGGGAGAGTATTGGATGTCAGGTAGCGAAGTCCGTGCAGATTTTTGGATGAGCGAGTACATTACCCCTTGGGATATCTACGTTCACGGCATCATACGGGTGCTGGCTTACAAAAAAACAGCCTTTCAAGAAATGTACGTCGTTGAAACCGGCACCTACGGCAAAGGGTTAGTTTTGGACGGCAAATGGCAATCTTGTACAGGCGACGAGTTTTTGTACCACGAACCCCTAGTCCACCCAGCCATGACTATGCACGGTTCACCAAAAAAAGTCCTAGTTCTCGGTGGTGGCGAAGGAGCTACAATTAGAGAAGTGCTGCGGTGGAAAAGTGTGGAAAAAGTAGTGATGGTTGATATCGACGGCGAGGTAGTAGATGCTTGTCGCGAACACCTACCAGAAATGCACCAAAATGCCTTTGATGACCCTCGTTGCGAAGTAGTAATCGGCGATGCTTTAGACTATTTAGATAACAGTGACAGCGATTGGGATGTTGTCATTTCTGACTTGTCCGATCCCATCGAAGAAGGCCCTTCTTTCCAGTTGTTTACAAAAGAGTATTTTGAGAAAGTTCGTCGCGTATTGTCCCCTACAGGATACTTCGTCGTGCAAGCCGGACCAGTTTCTCCAGCAGAAATGAAAATGCACGCCCGGATTGTCAATACACTGAAATCAGTTTTTCCCAACGTTCAATCTTGCACCAGCTTTATTTCTACCTATGGAGCTCCTTGGGGTTTTGCAGTAGCTTCAAATCAGGAAATCAACACCCGTCCAGAACCAGAAGTTACCGACAAATTACTCGCTGAAAAAACCATCGGTGGGTTCCGAATGTTTGACGGAATTACACTGTTGGGATTGATGCAGGTTGCCGGTCACTTGCGACAAGTAATCGCGGCTGAAACCGAAGTTTACACTATGGCAGCACCGCCTAAGTTTTTCGGGAAAGGTTCTATCAGCCAGTGAAGTTACGATATTTCCCGTAGGGGCGGGTTTTACCAACAATATGGATAACCAACAAAAGGAATAAATAAACCCGCCCCCACCCACAAAAAATCTGCATATATTTCCCGTAGGGGCGGGTTTTACCAACAATATGGATAACCAAAAAAAGGAATAAATAAACCCGCCCATTCAGATTTACCGTTGGGTGGGGGCGGGTTTATTTAGATAGTCGATTACAACCCCAGATTGTTGGTGAACCCGCCCCTACAAGATTTTATTTATTATTGCAATCAATCTCTTCACAAACCAATTCAGCGATTTTATTCGCCGCCCCGGATTCTCCTCGCACCCCACGCAAACGATCGCCCATTTGTGCTAATTTTTCAGGATGGCTCAAATAGTCGATCGCCAACTCGGCCACTGCTTCCGGTTCCAGTTTCCCAACCAACTCTGGTACAATCTCTGCTTGCGCCCAAATATTCGGCCAAGCATACAGTTTTCGCTTCCCCAATCGCCAAATTAGCCAATTAATCACCGTCGCAAAAACTGAACCAACTAAGGGCAAATTTGCTAGCAATCCCGGCAAACCATCCCAAGCCTTCATCGCATCCAATTGCTGCATCGGCAGCAAAACAATCATCGGTACAGCTAAAGAACCCAATTCGGCGGTATTGGCTCCCACAGTAGTTAAACACAAACTGCATTCTGATAGCAAATCATAGGCTGGTGTCTGAGTCCAAAGTTCTATTTGTAAGCCATTTGCTGTCTGTAAAAATGGTGATTCTGTTACATGAAGTTTGGCGGTGGAGTTGGCAAATAAATGTAGACAAGGATTTTTTTCAGGGTCTGCAAAACCTGCTAAAGTTTGGATATCTATGGTGGGAGCAACGGGAATTACAAAGCGAGTTTCCGGGCGGATGCGATGGATGGATTGGGCGATCGACAAACACAAAGGCACGCCTAAAGCTAGTTTTGCCGCCTTGGAACCGGGTAACAATCCAATTAGTTCTTTTGGAGTAGTTGGACGATGCAGAGCCTCTGGATATGCGTTTCCAGGCTGAGCCTGGGAACGAGAAACCTCGGCAATTAAATCTCCGACAACTGTAAATTTATTAGCATATTTTTGGGGTATTTTATCAATAACTTGTGGTTTCATGGCGGCAAATCTATCAATCCAGCGATACCACCTTGCCTCCCATTCTGCATAAATAACAGTGCGATATTTGAGCCTTTTACCAATAACAACTGTAAAAAATTGGTCGCCACCTAAAAATAAAACAACTCCTTTTTCATGCCAATCCCAATTTTCAACTGTTTTGCCGGATAATAGGAATGGCAAAAAATGCTCTGGTGCTTGCACCCTGTCAACTTCTGGGTAGGAACTGGCGATTTGTGCTTCTTTGCCCGTGGCGTGGGGACAGGGGGACAGGACAACGGAAATACGCACAGATGTGCGATCGCATCCTAAATGTTCTCGCAAGGCTTGTACGACGGGACGTACCCAGGTTGCTAATTCTCCGGGGCCGTTAGAGAGGACTAAAATATCTATTGCCATGCGATTTAAGATTTTAGAGGATACAAAGGAGAATATATGACCGATTTAATTAATGCCACCAAAACTGGTGATGTTTCTACTGTAGAATCTGCGATCGAACAATGTGCAGATATCAATGCCAAAGATGAGGAAGGTGCTACGGCTTTGACTGCGGCGGCTGAGGCTGGCAATACTGAACTCGTGACAAAATTGCTCGCTGCTGGTGCCGATGTCAACAGTCAGGATAATGACGGTTGGACACCTTTAATGAGCGCGGCTGCTGCCGGACATACAGAAATTGTACAACTTTTGTTAGAGGCGGGAGCTGAGGTGAACGCTAAGACTAATTTTGGTTTAACAGCTTTAATGAGTGCCGCTGGTAGTGGACGCACTGAAGTTTTGGAATTTTTAATCGAGAAAGGAGGTGATATTAAGGCTAAGGATAACAACAGTTGGACTGCCTTAATTTGGGCATCTTCTGAGGGGCATAAAGACGCTGTTGAGGTGTTGAAACTAGCGCGCGATCGCCATTAGAACGATTGCAAAAATACCATGCACCCCACTGCAACCCTCTCCTTAGTAAGGGGAGGGAGCAAGATTATTCTTGTTTCCGCCCTTACTAAAGGGGGAATAAGGGGGGTGAATTTGACTTTTGCAAGATATCCATTAAAAGACTTAGAAACCTGATTTATTGAATAAACCAGGTTTTTGGAAGAATTTGTGGCTCAATAGAGAACCTCTAGATTCTGGTAATAAATTCAACTTGAGATTTCCGCCGCCTTCAATAACAGCAATGTAAGAGAGGGGAAGAGGGTATTTTACAAGTTGTTTAGGAAATTAAACCCATTTTTTGATAAATTGGTCTAACTAAATGTTTTAAGGCTGGCAATTGTTTGGTGAAAACTGTTGCTGCTAATACACAAATTATTCCTCCGATTAGGACTGTATTGGGTGCTCCAATATAGTTGGCTAATCCACCTGCTACTAAGTTGCCAAAGGGCGTGACTCCAAAAAATGCCATTGTGTAAATGCTCATGACTCGGCCGCGTTTTTCGTCGTCAACTATGGTTTGCAAAAATGTGTTTCCTGCTGCAAATTGCAAGATGAAACCAATTCCTACAAACAGCATCATGATTAATGATAACCACAGGGTTTTTGACAGGGCAAAACCGATTAGTCCAAAGCCCATGATGGCTGGTGAGATGGCTATTAATTTGCCGATGCCAACTACTGTTTTGCGGGTGGTTAAATAAATCGCTCCTCCGAATGCTCCTATGCCGGAAGCTGCCATCAAAAAGCCTAGGGTTTGCGGGCCACCGTGCAGAATTTTTGTGGCAAAGATTGGCACGAGAACGGTGTGCGACATTCCGGCAAAGCTGACTAATGCTAGTAGCACTAAAATGGCTCTGATTGGCGGAAATCCAAAGGCATAAATAAACCCTTCTTTTAATCTTTGTAAGGGTTTGGTATTGGTTTCTGCAATTTTTCTGGGCTTGATTTTCATGGCTAACAAGCCTACAATTACGGCGATGTAACTGAGTCCGTCTATGAGAAAACAATAACTTGGGCCGACTGTGGCTATCAGCAAACCTGCCAGGGCTGGGCCGATTAATCTGGCTCCATTGAACATGGAAGCGTTAATGGCGATCGCCTGTGCTAAATCTTCTTTCTTTTCTACGAGTTCTGGTACAAAAGCTTGGCGGGCTGGCGCGTCAAAAGCATTAATTGCTCCTTGACACAAACTCAGTATAATTATCTGCCAAATGTTGATGATTCCTGTGAGGGCTAAAAATGCTAGGATTAATGATTGAACCATCGCTAATATTTGAGTGATAACGATCACTCGGTGGCGGTTCCATCTATCTATTAAAACTCCTGCAAAAGGCAGTAGTATTAATGTGGGAATTTGACTTGTGAATCCGACTAGGCCGAGCATCCAAGGTGAATCGCTCAAATTGTACACAAGCCAAACAGTAGCAACTTGTGTCATCCAACTGCCAATCAGAGAGATGCCTTGTCCTGCAAAAAATAGGCGATAATTTCTCGATCGCAGCGCGCGAGGAAGTTTGATATTTTTAACTTTGGCTAGTGGATTCATTGGAGGTAAGTAGAGGGAATCATGAATTAGGAAGATTATTGATATAGTCAGGTTTTGGGCTATCTGTATATTACGTTTACTTAAGTAAATTTACTGAGTTTATTTGATATTAAGTCAAGTTAGAGCTAGATACCCGACTTCTTTTAGAAGTCGGGTATCTAATAGGTTATTTTACCGATCGCTGAGGATTGGTGTATGAGTCGGAGGTTATATTTTTCGGTTCCCCAAAACCTGGAAAGGATAAATTTATGCCCCCAAGCTGATTTTGTTGCTTTTAATCAATGCTCAACAGCCAAGTACCGAGGTAACGTAGCAAGGGGACATCCCCAGGGGTGCGGATGCGAACGTTGAAATTGTACATTCCTCCTGGCGATGGGTTTTTGACGTTGGAGAGTACAACCTCAACATTGTTGCCGGCGGCAATGGGATCTTTGGGATAAATTTCTATGAAACGATTTTCTTTGTCCCAGATTACTTCTTGCAATTCTATTGATTTGTTTTTGACTCGCACTTTAATGTCTTTTTGGTCGAATTCACCTTTGTAGTAGTCTGGATAGGAAATGTTGAGTTGGGCGATCGCCAGACTTACTTTTTTGGCTGGAATGCGCAGTCTATATCTGTCACCACTCATCCCAGATTTGCCGTAATCTAAGCGGTAGTTTAACTGATTCCCGCGCTCAGGGCCTCCGAAAATTGTGAATCCCGGCATTCCTTGGGCTAAAGCCAAGGTGGGTAAACCGGAGAGCAAGCAACCTGTAACCGCTAGTGCTGAAAATAATCGTCGCATAACAACTCCTCTAACTAAAATTACGATCGAACCTTGAATATTTAGCAAATATTTAGTGCTGACAATTTGCTATTAGATCTCCAATATTACCGACTCTCTGAAAAATTTGAGGGGGGCGATCGCTGAACAATATAGGTGAATTTTTTGAGGCCATATTCTAGGCTGACATTTAAGATACAGAATTACTAAGTGGTTTAGTATATCATGGCTTTACTCAAATTTCACTGTTTTCCAAATTTAAACTTTCTGCTCTAAGCAGATCGCCGAGATTGCTCAAAAGTACAGCGCTGATGCAATTGTGTTTGAGGATCTCAAAGGCTGGAAGCCAAAAGGGGGTAAGAAACGATCTAACCTGAAGCAGAAGTTTCACGGTTGGCTCAAGAGTCGCCCCCACAAGAAAGAAAGGTGGGGTGAGCTTCATTCTATAAGACAAGTTAAAGATACGGCGGTCACTTGACCGATCGGCTTTAGTATCAACGAGAGAAGTTTAGGGCAACAGTTGCTCCAGTGTAAAGCAAAGCATCTGGCGGTTAAAAATTGCACTTCCAGAAACCTGTTCCGGCTGGTTTTGTCTGTGTAGACGCGGTGTCAACCGCCCTGTATGCGTGCAGTAGAGGCTGAAAATTCAATGACTGGCTATCGCTACATTCGATTTTCACCCTCGAAGTGGTTTCAACTTACCGAGTTTTTTTATGAAATTAGCGATCGCCAAAGAAATAGAAGCAGGGGAACGCCGGGTAGCCTTAGTACCCGACGCTGTAGCCAAATTGGTCAAACAAGGCGTCGAAGTTTTGGTTGAGGCCGGTGCGGGAGCAAAATCCTTTTTCTCGGATCTTGCTTACGAACAAGCCGGTGCCAAAATTGTCGCCGATACCGCTACGCTGTGGGGCGAAGCTGATGTCGTTGTCAAAATCGGGGAATTACAAGAGTCAGAAGTTCATCAACTGCGAGAAGGGGCAGTTTTCATCGGATTTTTGAATCCTTTGGGAAATCCGGCTTTGGTGCAGCGTTTAGCCGATCGCCAAATAACGGCATTCAGCATGGAAATGATTCCGCGCACCAGCCGGGCTCAAAGCATGGATGCGCTGTCATCCCAGGCTAACGTGGCTGGTTACAAAGCGGTACTGATTGCAGCGGCGGCTTTACCAAAGTATTTTCCGATGCTGACAACGGCGGCGGGTACGATTCGCCCCGCGAAAGTCTTGGTAATGGGTGTGGGCGTTGCGGGCCTACAGGCGATCGCCACAGCCCGCCGTTTGGGCGCAGTCGTCGAAGCCTTTGACATCCGCCCGGAAACTAAAGAACAAGTGCAAAGCTTGGGTGCTAAATTTATCGATGTCGAACTTAAGGAAGAAACAGTAGCAGCAGGCGGCTACGCGAAAGAATTATCGGAAGCAGCGAAAGAACACACCCGCCAAGTGCTTACCCAGCACGTCGGCGCTTCCGATGCAGTAATTACAACCGCTCAAGTTCCTGGTAGAAAAGCCCCGATTTTAGTTACCAGAGAAATGGTTTCTCAAATGAAACCGGGAGCAATAATTGTTGACCTTGCGGCGGAACAAGGCGGCAATTGTGAGTGCACGGAAGCCGGGAAAGATGTGGAATGGAACGGAGTTAATGTGATAGGACCGATTAATTTACCATCGTCAATGCCTGTTCATGCTAGCGAAACTTACTCGAAGAATGTCTCGGCTTTACTTCAGTTGATGCTGAAAGATAAGGAGCTAAATCTGAATTTTGAAGATGATATCATCGCTGGTGCTTGTGTGGCTCGCGACGGCGAAATTACCAATCAGCGGGTGCGGGATGCTTTGGCTGCTGAGGCTTCAGTCATTAGTTAGCAGTCATTAGTCATTAGTTAGTAGTCATTAGTTAGTAGTCATTAGTTAGTAGTCATTAGTTAGTAGTTAGTAGTTAGTAGTTAGTAGTTAGTAGTTAGTAGTCGGGAGTCGGGAGTCATTGAAAATAACAACTAATGACTAATGACTAAGGACTAACAACTAAGGACTAATGACTAACAACTAAGGACTAATGACTAACAACTAAGGACTAATGACTAACAACTAATGACTAAGGACTAATGACTAACAACTAATGACTAATGACTAATGACAAATAACCAATTACCAAATTACCAAGTGTTATGGCAGAAGGATTGATTGCAGGTTTAGTGGTGTTTACTTTAGCATCGTTTGTGGGATTTGAAGTTATTAACAAAGTTCCACCGACGCTACACACACCTTTGATGTCGGGTTCTAATGCGATTTCAGGAATTGCGGTTTTAGGCGCAATTCTGATTTCGGGCCAAGGTAATGTGACTGTTACTTCGATTTTGGGGACGATCGCGATCGCCCTTGCCACAATTAACGTTGTGGCTGGCTTCTTAGTCACCGATCGAATGCTGCAAATGTTCAAGAAAAAAGAGGTAAAAGCGTGAGTGATTTTCTGCCCAGTGGCATTCAACTAGGTTATTTAGTTGCCGCATCTTTGTTTATTATCGGTTTGAAACAGTTGGGATCGCCCGCAACCGCCCGTCAAGGGAATGTGTTAGCTGCGATCGGGATGTTAATTGCGATCGTCGGTACGTTGCTAGAAAAACAAGTCATCAGCTACGAATTAATTGCTGTCGGCATCATCGTCGGTTCCATTTTGGGAACAATTATGGCGAAAACCGTGGCGATGACGGATATGCCGCAGATGGTGGGTTTGCTTAACGGTTTCGGGGGCGCTGCTTCTGCACTCGTGGCTGTGGGGGAATTCTGGCGCTATCTCAGCATCCCAGAATCGCCGGCACCTGACGCGACAATCACCATCCTTTTGGGCGTGTTGATTGGCGGGATTACTTTCACTGGTAGCCTTGTGGCGTTTGCGAAGCTGCAAGAATTGCTACCGGGTGCGCCGATGACGTTTCCGCTGCAACAGCCGTTTAATGCTGCGCTGGCGATCGCACTTTTAGCCGGCAGCGGTTATATGTTGTTTAACCCGGAGGATGTTCCGGTATTCCTGGGTTTGGTGCTGATTTCCAATATTTTGGGAATCATGTTTGTGCTACCGATTGGTGGTGGCGATATGCCCGTGGTGGTGTCGCTGCTTAACTCCTATTCGGGGATTGCGGCGAGTGTGGCTGGGTTCATTTTGATGAACAATATGCTGATTATTGCTGGTGCCTTGGTGGGCGCGTCGGGGATTATTTTGACGCAAATCATGTGTAAGGGGATGAATCGATCGCTTTCTAGCGTGTTATTTAGTGCCTTTGGTAGCGGTGGTGGCGGTGCGACTGCTGGGGCTGCTGCTGGGGCGATCGACAAAACAGTCCGCAGCATCAATCTCGAAGAAAGTGCGATGATGTTAGGCTATGCGCGATCGGTGGTGATTATTCCCGGCTACGGCATGGCTGTAGCGCAAGCACAGCACTCGGTGCGCGAGTTAGCCGACGGTTTGGAAAAAATGGGCGTTGATGTGAAATACGCCATTCACCCAGTGGCTGGGCGGATGCCGGGGCACATGAATGTGTTGCTGGCGGAAGCAAACGTGCCTTACCCGCAGTTGTACGACATGGAAGACATCAATCCGCAGTTTGATGAGACGGATGTGGCGTTGGTGATTGGTGCTAATGATGTGGTGAATCCGGCGGCGCGTCACGATACGGCGAGCCCGATTTATGGGATGCCGATTTTGGAGGTTGATAAGGCTAAACATACGATCGTGATTAAGCGCGGGATGAGTGCTGGTTTTTCTGGTGTTGACAACGAGTTGTTTTATAAGGATAAGACGATGATGTTGTTTGGTAGCGCTAAGGATGTGGTTGCCAAATTGGTGGCTGAGGTGAAGCAGTTGTAGGATTGCTAAGCCCAGAAACCGGGTTGTTTCTGAAAATACTTCGTTGTAGTCGATAGATTTGATGAAAAACCCGGTTTCTTTGCAGTTAGCAACTCGGCGGGTGAAACCGCCTAAGATTTAAACTTTCCTCCGCGCAACGCGAGACTAAGAACATAATCTGATTTGAGATCAATATTCTTCAGCATTAATTATGGTAATTAGTAAAAAATCTCGGATTCCTGTAGCTTTGACGATCGCAGGTTCTGATAGTGGCGGTGGGGCTGGGATTCAGGCGGATTTGCGGACTTTTGCCTTTCATTGCGTGCACGGTACGAGTGCTTTGACTTGCGTTACTGCTCAAAATACGTTGGGGGTGACGCGGGTGGATGCTTTGTCTGCTGAGGCTGTCATCGCTCAAATTCAGGCGGTGGTTGGGGATATTGGGGTGGATGCTGTGAAGACTGGGATGCTGCTAAACCGCGAAATTATGGCGGCGGTTGCTTCTGAGGTGGAGAGTTTTCAGATCCACAATTTGGTTGTCGATCCGGTGATGGTATCCCGATCGGGCGATCGATTGATTGACGATGAGGCGATCGCCTGTTTGCAAAATATTTTGATTCCCATGGCTGCTGTGGTGACTCCCAATCGGTTTGAGGCGACTATTTTGAGCAATTTAGAGATTAATTCTGTGGATGATATGCGATCGGCGGCCGAGAAAATTCATAGTTTAGGGGCGAAGGCGGTGTTGGTGAAAGGTGGGGGGATGACAGGGGAGTTACGGGGAGTTGATGTTTGGTTTGATGGTAGGAGCTCGGAGGTTTTAAAGGTTGAGACTGTTGATACTCAGCATACTCACGGGACTGGATGTACTTTAAGTGCTGCGATCGCCGCCAATCTAGCATTAGGCAAAGATTTGTTTACAGCAGTTACTTTAGCTAAACATTATGTTACCAATGCTCTCCAATATGCTTTAGATATTGGAGAAGGTCAAGGTCCAGTAGGTCATTTTTTCCCGCTGTTGAAGTCAGAAGTCTCTCCCGATTCCACAATCAGTTAATTTCTTAATTTTTCTGGCGATAGGGCTATCGCAATTAAGTTTTCTATTTTTTTAATATTCGGATCGCCAGCTAAATAGCCGATCCCACGGTGCAAGTGGAGGCGAAACTGTTTAGCGAGAGTATCTTTTTCTGTTCCTAAGTTGTCATTGTGACAGCGCTGCTTCAGAGCAATTATCAAGATATCAGCCATGTCGCCACCAAAAACATCCCAACTTAATTCGACATTGCTGTCGCTAGGAATCGGTACAGGAGAGGGGATGCTCGGCTCGGCTAGCGATCGGCAAAAACCCCACCGACACAGGATGTTCCACTGGTCGATTTTGGTCGCTCGTTTCAGTTTTGATAGTTGGTCTTTCCCTGTTTGGGAGAGGCGGATGCGATCGACTGGTGGTTCCATAGGTTGATGATTTTTTGATATGTGTAAGTAGAAGGAAGAAGAGCGATGTGAACAAGGAAGAAGAGCGAGGTAAAGAATGCTCATACAGCAAGCTTTTTAGCCACCTGTATCTTACGTTTAATACTTAAGTTTTTAACCGAAATTCACGAACAAAATTCACCAGAAAATTTACATTTTTTTACACGTCGCTGGGTTGATATATAAGGGTTTTTTTGATATTATGGTTATATGAAAACTTATTTTATATAATGGGATGGTGGCAAAAATAAAATTTTCGCGACCATCCCATTATCTTATATATAGTACCGCAACCCCAGGGCAAAGTCAAGGGGTTGCGTCTATTTTTTAGGGCGAATTTTTATGGCCAAAAGTAACCAGTTTCGACGGTGGTTTGGCGTTTGGCGGAATCATATTGGAGGATGTAGCTGTGGGCGATCGCCTCTAATTCTTGCAGCTTATCATATTCTGTTTTGCCAATTTCTGTATCTGTTGATAGTAGGATGACTTGGTGGCTGGCTGAGGGGAAATAGCGTTCGACTAGGTTGTTGCGATGGGAGGAGTCGAGGCGGCCTAGGGGAGTGTCGATGGCGACTGGTAATTGTCTCCCGGATACCCTGGCTAATCCCCACAAAAAGGCGATCGCCAGCAGTTGTTTTTCTCCTGCTGACAGTCGGTGTTTGGGTACTTGTTTCCCTTCGGTGTCGTAGATGGAAAGGCTAAAGGTTTGGGTATCTATGGCTACTCTATGTACCAAGTCGGTTTTGTGCAGCAGGTAACGGAAACATTCGGTGATTTCTACTTCAAGTTTATTGAGTTTTTTGAGGGTGAGTTTTTCTTTGAATTGTTTGAGAGTGGCTTGGGCTTTGGCGATGGAGGCGATGATGTGTTGGCTGTTTCTGATGGTGATGTATTCGCTGCTATAGTTTTCTAATTCTTTTTTGGCTTGGGTTAATTCCCTGTCTAATTCTTCGATGTAGCGGTTAACTGATTCCAAGTCGGCGGCTGCATTAGCCACTGCTTGTTGCGTATTTTTTACCTCTATTTCTAGTTCTTTGTAGGCTTCGGGAGAAGCTGCGGTGGCTAATTGTCTGTCGGTAAAGTCGATTTCTGATTCAATATTTTGGATTTTTTCTATTGTTTCAGCGGCTGTACTTTGCTGGAAGGGGATTTGATAATTGAGGATATTTTCTATTTGTTGGATGTTGTCATTGTCCGCAGCTAACCAGGGCGGGTTGTCGGAGCCGATTTGCTGTTCGAGTTGTCTATTTTCTTGGCGGATGAAGTCTTGTATTTTGTCTAGTTGTTCGGGTTGCAATGAAATTTCGGCGATGTAGTTGAGGAGGCGATCGCTTTTTTCTTTGATAATATTTTGGGCAATTTTGGCTCGCTGCTGGCTGGCTTCTGTTTCTGCTTGGGTTTTGGCTTGGCTGAGCAGGGGGGAAATTAGGGCTAAGGGGAGGGTATTTGATGCTAGTTCAATCATCGCTTCACGGGATTTTTCAGCAGCAGCTCTGTAGTCGTTTAGTTGTCTGTCTAGTTGGCTGCGATCGGCTGCGATTTTCCCACCTTCGTAAATAAACTTATCTGATGCTTGTTGCTGATTTTTTTGAGCTTGCTCTAACTTGTTTTTTAAGTTAGCTGCATCTTGCTCGGCATCGGTCTTTTTATCAGTAATTTTATTTAATTTTTCTTCAATTTGTTCTAAAGCTGCCAAGTCTTTTTTGCCGGACATTTCTTTACGTTTGCGGCTGGCTAATATTTCTAAGTCAACGGCGAGGCGTTCGGCTAATTCTAAACCTAAAAGAGATTTAATTGCGCCCACTACAAATTCTGGTGGAGTTTCGAGTTCCGCCAGTTCTTTTACTTGTTCGCCATCAAAAAGAAACAGGTTAGATATGCCGACTGGTAGCATGGTTTCGATGTATTCATCCCAGGTGTTGCTCAGGGCTTTGTCTGCCCACCAATCGGTAACAAATTCGCTATACATGAGAATACTTAGGTTGTCTTTTGTATCGGCTTTTTTCCAGTATCTAACTATTTTAAATTTGGTTAATTTGTCATCTTGAATTTGTTCAAATATTAATTCAACCCTGGTATCGTCTAAGGGTGGAGTGTGGCGATTTACTGATTGATTGAGGAAGTCGCTGTAGCTTAAATTGCCTCTGGTGGAACATTGAGCTCTGCCGCCGTAGAGGGCGAGGCGAATGGCATCCATGAGGGTAGTTTTGCCACCGCCATTCATGCCCCCAAATAGGACTATGGGGCATGGATTGCCGTCTTTTTCTGGGCGGAGATTGATGGTTTGAGTGCCTGCATAGGGACCGAAGTTTTTGAGGACGAGTTCGAGGAATTGCATTGTAGATGTTGTTGAGATGGGTGGAGAATTGCTAAGTGCGATCGGCGGTCTCAAATGACGCAAGTCCTAATGATATCATTTTGTATAGGGGCGATCGCCGATTAACGATCGCTCAGATGGTTAATACCAGTTTTTTATGAAGCTGCATAGAATTCGATCCCCCCTAGCCCCCCTTAATAAGGGGGGAACAAGATTGGGATGGAAGTCCCCCTCGCACGGGGGATACGAGGGAGATTGAGATATATATCCAACATCATATTAAATTGGTATAAGGGGTCAAAAGGCGATCGCTAAAATCTGTAATTAAAGTACGATGGACTAATTGCGATCGCCATTTTTCCGGGAGGCCACCTTCACCATAAAAAGCCCCAGCCAACTGTCCGTAAACCGCACCAGTCGTATCAGCATCATCACCCAAATTCACAGCTAACAAGCATCCTTGAGCAAAAGAATCACTGTTATAAAATGCCCAAAGCGCCGCCTCCAAAGACTTGACAACATAACCCGTACCTTTAATTTCAGGAGGTTGTCGTCGCTTAAAAGAACCCGCCGCAATTTCATCAATCTCTGCCACTAGCGGGTGAGCTTCCCAATATCCAGAAATCGGACAGTATCTTTCTGAAAGCAACACATCTTTAGCAACACCATTCACCGCCGCGGCAATTAAATTACCAAAATAGCGACAAGCATCCACACAAGTAGTAGCACTGTGAGTAGTTCGAGAACTTGCTGCTGATTTTTCTATGACTTCCAAAGGATTTTTAGCATAAAACAAAGGCACGGGAGCCAAACGCATAATCGAACCATTTCCAGCAGTATGAGCATCGGTAGAACCGCATTCAGGTTTTCTTGTAGCTTTAAAATTCAGAAGTGCTTGTCGCACCGTATTACCGATATCAAAACATTTACCATTGCTGCTCAAATGTCCATATCCCCACCACCGCAAATAAGTTTCTAATTGATGGATGGGATCGAAACCTTGTTTTTCAATCAAACTTTCAGCCAAACAAAGTGCCATGGAAGTATCATCAGTCCACTCTCCCGGTTGTAGTCGAAAGGGGCCACCACCAATCATGTCATTAATAGGTGTAAAAGTTCCTGGGCGAGTGAACTCTAAAGTTGTTCCTAGAGCATCACCAATCGCTAAACCGAGAAGACTACCACGATAACGTTCTATTTGCTGCATAGATTTAATGGGCAATGGGGAATTGGGAATTGGGAATGGGGAATCGGGAATTGGGAATTTGGCGGAGTGATTAGCCATTGGCAACAAATAACCCATAACCAATAACCAATAACAAATCACAACTAACTAATGACTAATGACCGATCGAGCTAAGATTGATCGTAACTTGTCCCTACCCGAACTCAGACTCGTTCCCATGATACCCGATGCCTTTCCCGGAGCCACTTCCGCCCCCGACTCTCAAGGGACACAGGAAGTCAGCCTCGATATGCAAGTCCGTCTGAAAACTGAAGATGGACAGCTACTGCTGCTGTTACCCTCAGAAACTAACACCAGTGAAACACCCACCGTCTCCGCCTCTAGTTGGACTGAAATTTGGCAACAGTTAAAGGTGAGGCTGAATGCGGGAGAACGCTTTTGGCAGGCAAATGCCGAAGTACAATTGATGGCGAGCGATCGACTTTTGGATATTCGCCAACTGCAAGAAATCGCCGAAGCCCTATCGGAAGTGGAACTTCAACTCAAACGAGTCCACACTAGCCGTCGTCAAACTGCGGTGGCCGCCGCCACTGTCGGGTATTGTGTAGAACAACAGCCTCCCGTTTCATCCCTGAGTAAAGCGCCCACAGACAAACCGCAATCCGTGGCGGAACCTTTATATTTGCAGATGACGGTGCGATCGGGCGTAGAAATTCGCCATCCGGGTACCGTCGTACTTTTGGGAGATGTGAATCCAGGTGGTTCAGTCATCGCCGGGGGCGATATCCTAGTTTGGGGGCGTTTGCGGGGGATTGTTCATGCCGGTGCTGGCGGCAATACCAAAAGTGTGATTATGACGTTGCAGATGGAACCGATGGTGATTAGGATTGCTAAGTATGTTGCCAGAGGTCCAGAAGCTTCACCGGCTCAGTTTTTCCCGGAAGTAGCCTATGTGACACCTCAAGGGATTCGGATTGGGAGGGCTGCTGATTTTGACAAATCTCTGTTAATCGGTTAGTTGTTATTGGTTAGTTGTTATTGGCGTCGCCCTGAGCGAAGTCGAAGGGTTATTGGTTAGTTGTTATTGGTTATTTGTTACCAATGCCCCATACCTAACGCCCCGTCTATAAATCTCAAATCTAAAATCGCTTATGGCTCGCATTATTGTTGTTACATCAGGGAAAGGCGGAGTTGGTAAAACCACCTCTACTGCTAATCTTGGTATGGCTTTAGCTAAGCGGGGGCGCAGCGTTGCGGTGATTGATGCCGATTTTGGCCTCAGAAACTTAGACTTGCTGCTGGGCTTAGAAAATCGCATTGTTTATACTGCACTGGAAGTGCTGGCTGGAGAGTGTCGCTTAGAGCAAGCTTTGGTGAAAGATAAGCGTCAGCCGCGTTTGGTATTGTTGCCGGCGGCCCAAACTCGCATGAAAGATGCCATTAGTGCCGAGCAAATGAAGCAGCTTGTGGGGATGTTGGGGACAAAATATGATTATATTTTAATTGATTCTCCCGCGGGCATTGAACAGGGTTTTCAAAATGCGATCGCCCCGGCTACTGAAGGTGTGATTGTTACTACTCCAGAAATCGCTGCTGTCAGAGATGCCGATCGAGTCATCGGTTTGCTAGAAGCTAATAATGTCAAGAAAATCAACCTGATCGTCAACCGGATCAGACCGGCAATGGTACTCGCCAATGATATGATGTCGGTGCAAGACGTGCGGGAAATCCTCGCCATTCCGTTGCTGGGCGTAGTCCCTGACGATGAGCGCGTCATTGTTTCCACCAACCGAGGAGAACCATTAGTTTTGTCAGAAACAGCTTCTTTGGCTGGAACCGCTTTCGACAATATTGCTCGTCGCTTGGAAGGGGAAAAAGTCGATTTTCTCGATCTCAATCCTCGTCCCGAAACCTTTTTTAGTCGCCTCCGCAAATTCTTCAATACTAAAATTATTTAATCTGCGGCCCCTAGGGGCGATCGACTTTCATCCATAGGGACTGAATCTAACACCATCCTCTAGATGTTCCCAAAGTTCACTTTTTCTAGGCATCACCCTTGACAAATGAGTACCAATCATGATATACACACTCCTCGAACGACTTTTCCCGCGCACGTCTGATAACAGCCGCGATGAGGTCAAACGCCGCCTGAAACTGGTTCTAGCCCACGATCGCTCAGAACTCAGTCCAGAAATGGTTGAGGCGATGCGCCGAGAAATTCTAGAGGTGGTGTCGCGTTACGTGGAAATTGATACTAGCGAGTCAGAGTTTTCCCTAGCCAGCGATCAGCGGGCGACATCGTTGATTGCGAATCTGCCGATCCGGCGAGTCCGGCTGGATACAGTACCGGAAGAGGTACCCGAAGAAGTACCCGAAGAGGTGGCGGATGAGGATTAATAATTCATCCCTCTTTCTAGAGGTGATTGTAACTGGATTTCTAAAGGTCGATCGGACCGAATTTCGAGACCAGGAAAATCATTTTTTACTAATATTTTTTCGCCGATTTCCTTACTAGGTCTGGGCCAGAGTACCCAACGACTACCTTGGGTAAGAGTGCTTAAACTTGCAGAATTTTGAGTCAGCCAAATTAGCGGCAGTTTAGGTCTGTTTTGCACAACATCTTCCCCTGCATTAACTGCTGCTAAAGTTTCCAAAACTACCCGGTTCCCCGATACAATTCCAGTTCCGGTGGTCCAAAGTTTGACGTTTAACAAGCGCTTGCTAGCATAGAAGTAAAGGGACGCAGCGACTGTCACGGCTCGTTCAAATTCCTTTGGTTCCCAGGTGGCACCGCTGTCGAGAGCAATCATAATTTCTTGACCACCGGCTGCAACTTCCAACTCCCGCACCCGCAATTCCCCGTGGCGGGCGCTCGTGCGCCAGTGAATCAGTCTCGTGGGGTCTCCATGTCGGTAGGGTCTGAGGTTACGGGTGAGTCCTTCTGTAGCATTTTGCGATCGACTACGATCGTACAATTGCGGACTATCTTCTTGACCGATGCGATCGATCAAAGGACAAGTGCTCAAGGGTAACACCTGGGGATAAACCACCGCCTTCGCCGGAACCGGGCGACTGCGCCGACACCAAAACAACCCCAAAGGTGCTGCTGTCCTCAAGTGTACCTCCAACCAGCGATAGACACCCCGCTGCTGTGCTTCCAGATAGTATGTATCCATGTAAATACTTTTGGGTGCGATCGCCTCAAGGGGGCGAACTACGGGCTCTGTGAGTACAAAGGGCAAGACATCTATGACTTGCAACAGGGTTTGAGGTTGGTCGGAGCAATTTTCGATTTCTAGTTCGATCGTCATTTTATCCCCCACACTCACAGGTTCGATCGGGCGACGCCGGACTGCCAAAGCACGGAGCGATCTCGTCGATAAAAAAGCCGCAATTCCCAACAGCGCCAAACTCCCACCGCTGAGTACGTAAAGCCACCCAGCCATTGTATTAGTAGCAGAGCCAAAAAAGAAAACAGTCAACCCGATCAGCACCCAAGCACCGTAAGACGGTGTTGCAGCGCGACTTTCGAGCCAGTGGGCAATTTTTAGACCGATGTTCATAGCACTTTCAATGGTGAGGAATGGTTAATCAATCGCACTCAATCTAGCAAGAAGATCGGATGTAGCCTCTTGACTGACCAACTTTTTGAGCTCGGTCTAGTCACTGAGGAATCTCCCCAACTCCTCAAAAGCTAATTGTAAAATCTTCTAATAACTTAGCAGCGAATTAGATATTAGCGATTAGATTAGAAGTCAGCCATTTTTTAGCAAAAAATCTACCTTCAATGGAGACTACAAAATGAACCCATTAGATAATCCTACACCCGTTAGACCAGAGGCTCAAGCACGTCGCACACCGCCACCGCCACCCCCCTTAGCAGCCCCTCCTGCGCCTCCGGCTGCCGCAGTCCCACGACAGCCAGAAGTTCCCCTCAGTACGATCGAGCAAATGGTGAGAGATGCCCATGCCGCTGGGGCTTCCGACATTCACATTCGAGTTGGTCAAGTGCCAAGATTTCGGATTCGGGGCACGATGCAAGTAGCTATCAGCCACGTCAAAGTAACTCCAGAAATTTTTGAGCACTACCTAGCAGAAATTCTTTCTCCCCAACAGCGGAAACAGTTCGCAGATACCAAAGAATTAGATGCAGCAATTTTCTATCCGGGTTTTGTGCGGTGTCGGGTAAACTGTTTTGATTCCCTCAGTGGCGGTGCTATAGTATTGCGTTTGATCGATCTGCAAATACCGACTATCGATGCCATGAGATTGCCAGAAGTGCTCAAAAGCATCATCCTGCGATCGCAAGGGTTAATATTAGTTACCGGACCGACGGGTTCGGGAAAATCGACCACCGTGGCTGCGATGATCGACCACCTGAACCAGATGGAGCAAAAGCACGTAGTTACTATTGAAGACCCGATCGAATTCATTCACCCTTCCAAGAAATGTTTAGTCAGCCAGCGGGAAGTCGGCTTGCACACCCACGAGTTTCAGCAGGCGTTGCGGGCTGTGTTGCGGGAAGATCCAGATGTGATTCTGATTGGGGAAATGCGCGATCGCGTTACCATCAATACAGCTTTGCAAGCAGCTCAAACAGGTCACTTAGTATTGGGTACTCTCCACACTCGCAGCGCCATTAACGCTATCAACCGCTTGTTGAATATGTATCCCCCAGAAGAACAGCAGGCGATGCGGATTCAAATCTGCGACTCGTTGGTAGCAGTAATTGCTCAACTTTTGTTACCAACCGTTGACAACCGTCGCGTCGCAGTTCACGACATTTTGGTGAATACCCCTGCTATGCACGATTACTTAATGAAAGGTGCTGATGACGAGGCTTTCCGGTTGATGGAAACTGATACTTATGAAGGGATGCAGATTATCAATCAGGCTCTTTATACCCTTGTACTTGAAGGCAGAGTGACCATAGAAGAAGCAAATAAAGCCTCTCCTGAAGCGACCGATTTAGACCGTCGTTTGCGGACAGGAGGCTATGACGGTGCGGATGCTCGTGGCTTTAAAGGCAGCAAAAAAGAACGCGGCGTTCGTGCTAAGTAGCAGCCCATCTCACAAGGGTAAGAGTATATTGGACTCTACCCTTTTTTTAGTAAGATTTAGTAATAATTAATATTAATTTTTTTAAACAAATACCAGGCTTTACATAAAATTTAAAAATCCGAGAAAAACCTGAGATGATTGCAAAGAAATGGTAAAGATGTGTTCTGACTATTGCCAATACCTAGCAACTCAAGTTTATAATCATAATTATAATAAATATTTTTTAGTAAAAATTTTAAATTTAGGATAAGCGCAAGTTATCCAGTCAACCAAAACAATTAATCAAGCTACAAATCGGCTGAACAGAATAATCTGTACCGCAGCAGGTTTTTAGGGAGTTCTATTAACCAGTGGAGACAAAACCTATTTTTTTTAGTCATAATTATTTTGGCTATTAAAATCAGTGTTAGTTAGAACGAGTATATTTTGAAAAATCAAAGGAGCTAAACAAGTGAAGAGTGCCTCTAACCCCTCAGAAGTATTGGAATGTCCAAGTAAAGCAGAAATAATCGATCGCATCCAAAAGTTAGTTCCCCCAGGCTCTTTGGAACCGCAAGATCCTGAAACTATAGCTGCTTTACAAACTTTGACCGCACAGTTAATCAGGGCCTATAAGGCAGACGGACAATTAGAAACCGAACCTTTTGAGGACGTGCGCGATCGCGAAGTACACCTGTGGGCCACCGCAGTCAGCAAGAAAATCCAAGGAAAAACCATCCTCGTCACCGGTGGCGAAGGATGCGTCGGCCGTTTCTTAATCGAAAAACTCCTGGATTTAGGTGCAAATCAAATCATTTCCGTAGACAAAGCCCGATGTCAAAACCCCTTAGAAACTCTTTCCCTTTGTCAACAAGAAGGTGCTGTTACCTTCTATGCTACCGACATTCGCAACTTTGAAGCCCTTAAACAGATCTTTGAAGTCCACAAGCCAGAAATTGTTTTTCACCTAGCAGCTCAACGCTCCCCAGGGCTAGCGGAAATTCAAATCCGAGAAACAGTGACAACCAGTATTTTAGGAACCAAGCACGTCATCGAACTCTCGGAAGAATACGGTGTGGAACAGTGCATTTTTTCTTCCACGGGAAAAGCATCTCGGTATTTTACTACGGAAGTTTACGCAGCTTCTAAAAAATTTGCTGAATGGCAATTTGCCAGAGCAGCTAAGTCAGGAAAAGTCACCTACGGGATGGTTCGCTTTACTCATATGCTGGAAAACAGCTTGTTCTGCGAACAAATGTCTAAGAAAGTAGAGCAAGGAAAAATTGTCAACGTTCACGCTCCCCACCGCTACGTCACCGCTCAAAATGTTCTGGAAGCAGTCCATTTATTGCTGAACGCACTGGTTTTATCTGTTCCCGGCAAATTGAAATTTTTGACGGTGCGAAATCTCGGATGGCCCACAGAAACTTTGGAAGTAGCTCTCTATAAAATTTTGGAATCAGGTAAAAATCTGCCGATTTATTTTCAAGGACTTTTACCAGGCTATGAAGAACCATTTTTTATGGGACAATTTGACTGGAGCCAACCTACAGAAATTCACCTCTTAATTAATGTTCTGGAAGACCCTTTTAGAAGTGTTGACGATTCTGGCGATATCGTGAGTGCAGAGTTGGCTCCTTTTTCTTTCCGGGTGTTTGATAGACAAGTGTCTCACTTGGAAAGTTTTATCAACGCTTCTGATTTCCCCGAATCACAAATTAAAGAAGTTCTGGTAGCGGCAGAAAAAGAAATAATTGCTTCCTCTTTTGCCTGGAGTTCCGCCTCCGATTTATTGAAAATTTTGCAGTGGGGACTCAATCCGAAGAAATTGCAATGTTACGGAAGTGACATCTATAGCTATAGCGAGATTATCGAACTACTGCTGCAAGGAATTTACGGCAGAGTTGATGCAGAAGTGTTGCAAAAATCGGGAATTAGCGCTGATGAATTTCATGAATTAGTGAATAGTTTGGCTGCACTTGAAGATCGGGAATCGGAGGTACAGTATTTGCGATCGGTGTCAAGATATGTGAGAGAATTGATGCCAGTGGCACAATTAACCAATCACAATTATGAGGGCGCTCGTAGCCGTGATGCAGCCTAGCATCATCAGAAATATTCAGTGAGTTGTGATTTTAACAACAGAACACCTAGAAATCGAGAAGCCCGACTTTTTTAAGAAGTCGGGCTTCTCGGTATGATAATTTTAGGTTAGACTAGGATTGGCCAAATTAAAATAAGGTACTAGAGCGTGGAAAATAGTCAGCTAGTGTTCCTATTTATTGATATCATGTTATGGGCGATCGCGCTAATTCTTCTCATTCCCGTTGCAGTTCTATTTCTAGAATGTACAGCCTCTTTATTTTCAGCTAGTCAATCCACCGCAGATACTAAATCTCCCCGTCCGAAAGTAGCCGTTTTAATTCCAGCTTACAACGAAGCAGCAGGCATTGCAGCCACAATATCCACAATATTGCCACAATTAACACCGCACGATCGCCTATTAGTGATTGCAGACAACTGTACCGACTCCACAGCAAATATCGCCCGCAAATGTGGTGCAACGGTGCTCGAACGCCAAGACACAGAACGCAAAGGCAAAGGATACGCCCTAGACTTCGGCTTAGTTGCGATCGAATCCGACCCCCCAGAAGTAGTAATCATGGTGGACGCAGACTGTATCTGTCAACCAGACGCGATCGAGAAATTAGCCAGAATTGCAGTGGCTTCCCAAGGACCAGTGCAAGCAACATACTTAATGGAACAGCCGCCGAATCCTACTCCGAAAGATTCTATTTCTGCTTTAGCATTTCTAGTCAAAAACTTAGTCAGACCAAGCGGATTAAAACAGTTAGGATTCCCATCATTACTAACAGGAACTGGCATGGCTTTTCCCTGGTCGATAATTCGATCGGTTTCCCTAGCCAGTGGTAATATTGTTGAAGATATGCAGATGAGTTTAGATTTGGCGATCGCCGGACATCCAACCATGTTTTGCCCCGCAGCTAGAGTCACAGGTTGTTTACCCCAGCAGCAGCAAGCAGCCACCAGTCAAAGAACCCGATGGGAACACGGTCACATACAGACTTTGTTAACCCAAACCCCGCGCCTAGCCTCCGCATCCCTACAGCAAAAACGATTTGACTTATTGGCGATCGCCCTCGACTTATCAGTCCCTCCCCTGTCTCTTTTAGTCGCCCTGTGGCTAGCAGCTTTTGCAGCCTCATTACTAGCAACAACCTTGGGAACATCCCCAATGCCAGCCATCTTGTTAGCAATACAAGGATTGTTAATTTTAGTTTCTATTGTCGGGGCTTGGGCTAAATTTGGGCGTGCCGATATTTCCGGTTCCACTCTGTTATCCGTACCCTTTTACATCCTCTGGAAAATCCCTTTATATCTCGGTTTTCTCCTGAAACGCCAAACCAAATGGGTACGCACAGAACGGGATGTGTAAATATAGGTAATTGGTAATTGGTAATGGGTAATTGGTAATGCCCTATATTCTTTCTCAGTTAGGTGAGGTACAGGCGTTCTGGGTAATGGGGAACCCCCCCCTGACCCCCCCAGGGGCTAGGGCGTGTTTTCTCTCCCCGGAGATCCCCCCCAGCCCCCCTTAAAAAGGGGGGAGAAAGAAGCTCAAAGTCCCCCTTCTTAAGGGGGATTTAGGGGGATCAGGATCTGATGGATCAGGCAAGAAAACACGCCCTAGGGGTGAGGCTAGAGACTCCAAAAAAACCTCACCGCCGCACCGGAATCTCGATCGCAAACTCAGTCCCTTCACCTGGTGCGGAAGTACAAATTAGCTTCCCGCCATGTTTTTCAACCACAATCTGATAGCTGATACTCAACCCCAAGCCAGTACCTTTACCTACTGGTTTCGTAGTAAAGAAAGGGTCAAATATGCGCGATCGTACTTCCTCTGTCATCCCAGGGCCATTATCAGCAATATGAATTATCGCCCAGTTTTTGTCAGATACCTCAGTCCAAATCTTAATTTGGGGCTTAAAGATTTTGGGTGACATATTTTCGAGCGTTTGAGTTTTGTGTTGTCTCCCAACTCTTAACTCTACTGCATCAATTGCATTGCTCAAAATATTCATAAATACCTGATTTAAGCCTGAAGCATAACAACTTACTTTGGGAAGTTCACCATAATTTTTAATCACCTCAATTCCCGAACCATCTGCATTTTTTTTCAACTTGTGCTGCAAAATTAACAGAGTAGATTCAATCCCAGAGTGAATATCTACAGGTTTCATTTCCGATTCATCCAGCCTTGAGAAATTCCGCAGCGACAGTACAATATTGCGGACGCGATCGACCCCAACCTGCATTGATTGCAGCATTTTCGGCAAGTCTTCTTGAATAAATAACAGGTCTACTTCCTCTGTTTTAGCAACAATTTCAGGAGTCGGATTTGGGTAAGACTCTTGGTAAACCTCAATTAATTCCAGCAAATGCGAGCTATAGTCGCTAGCGTGGACTACATTGCCATAAATAAAATTAATCGGATTATTAATTTCGTGAGCAACTCCCGCCACTAACTGCCCCAAAGAAGACATTTTTTCCGTTTGAATTAGTTGGCTCTGAGTCGATCGCAGTTCCGACAAAGTAACTTCCAACTGCGAGGCTTTTTCTCTCAACAGCGCCTCCGAATCGCGCAAAGCATCTTCGGCTACCTTGCGCTGCGTAATGTCCTGTACAGTCCCAAATAACTTAATTACCTTATCACCATCAAAAACAGCTTGCGCCTTAACAAAAATATATCTGACATCTCCATCAGGACGCAAAATTTTTAACTCAAACTCAGACGGATTTCCTGATTGAATAATCTCATCTATTCGGTCTAAGCCAAACTGTATACTCTCTGGATGAATCTGCTGTTTGCAATCTAAAAAATTAGGTTCAGCTAGTTGAGTATCGAGACCAAAAATTCGGAATACTTCCTCAGACAAAGTTAATTTATGCACTCCTAAATCAAATTCCCAGTTACCCAAATGCGCCAGTTTTTGAGCTTCTTGCAGCTTGGATTCCTTGGCTTTTAATTCTTGCGTACGTTCTTCTACTTTCACCTCTAGCGTCTGCGAATAATCCTCCAACTCTTGCTTAGCCGCCGATAAATTAGCCACAAGTACCGCATTTTCTATAGATATAGCAGCTTGGGAAGAAAGCATTTTTAAAATCTCCAGCCTCCCTGGAAAAAATGCTTCAGAAGTTAAATTATTTTCTAAATAAAGAATAGCTGAAATTTTACTTTTATTTAGGATTGGAGTACAAAGCACAGATTTAAGTTGCTGGCTTTTAATGTAGGGATCTTGTGTAAATAAACCTTCCTTAGCAGCATCACTTAAAACCACGTCAGAGTGTGTTCTTTCAACATAATTAATTACCGTTATTGGCAAAAACGCCCCTGGGTCGCAGGTCGGACATTCCTCAATTTTAATATCTGAATTCTGCACCGATGCTGCTGCTTGGACAACTAATTTTCCTTCCATTGGTATCAACAGAAAACCTGTTTGTGCTCCCGCATTCTCCATTGCGATTTTTATTAATTTGGCTAACAATTTATCCAGTACAATTTCACTAGCTAAGGCTTGAGATGCTTTCAATACCGTTGTTAAATCTAATAAACTGCTGTGACTGCTGCTGGTGGAAGTAGAATTAGTGCTACCCATAGTGCGATCGCCACTAGATTTTACCACCGATGCAGGGGGTAAAGATATGGGATACTCTGACTCCAAATGTTTGACTTTGGCGGTGGCTCCCCAATGAAGATAGCCGTAGTAAGCCTCTATCAGATAAGTCTCAGCCACTTTTAGCCGATCGCCAGCACGATAAAATTCTGCTGCTAGTTCGTTTGCTAGGGCTGCTTCGTGGATGTATTCATTCTCTGAGGCTCCTTTCACCGCGCGATCGTAATACATAGCAGCTTGTTCAGATTGTCCCAATACTCGCGCTTTTTCGGCTTCTACTAAGTCATACTTATGCTGATAATTTGCCGGAGAATTCACAGCCCAATGCTTCATTTTTTTCTGAAGCGCCCCCACTTTTTTTAAATATTTTTTTTGTTCAGTTTTTGAAACATTTGGATACAAAGCTAACAGCGCTAAGGAATAGTAAAAATTGTGGATAGGAACATACATCATACTCATAACAGCCTCAGAGTAACTTGAAGCTGTCCTGGCATTTTCCGCAGATTTCACATAATCTTTAAACATATAATTTAGCCAAGATTTTGCTAAATACACTACAAATATTACCAGATTGTTTTTACTCTCTATCAAGGCTGGTAGCATAGTTGTTTCATTAAATCTTTCGCCGATTAACAGGCAAGGATTAGTTGTTTTACCTTGCAAATTTAAAACAACCTGCGCCCCAACTAGAGCTTGATAAATCATAAATCCATTTTGATAATTGACCAACATTTGAATGTATTGATTCTGCTTACTCTCCACAATATCCAAAGGTTCGCCACTCAAAAATATATAATTGCTGTAAAAACTTGCACAATAACAAGCATTATTCACATCTCCGGTTTCGATTCCGCTCTGGATACCATCAATTAAACCGATAAGACTTTTCTTAACGTGTTCGGACCAGTGACGTATAAAGCCATTAAAAATCAGTAAAATTTGAGCGTCATGTAAGTTAGTGTGGAATCTTTCTAAAAGTGCCTGAGCCATTTGACCATATCGGTATCCAGAATCCATATCACCTAACACCCCACACAGCATAGTACCGTAGTTTGCATAGCCGAAACTAGACAGTGGCGCATTCCCATATTTCAGGGAAAGTGTCATCATTTTAAATACGATCGGTGGGAAAATATTAGGTGCTACTACAAAAGCAGCGGGAGTCATTTTCGTTAAAATCCGTATCGCCGCAATTTTATTAGCGTCCGTCATTGGCGGCAACTCAGCTAAATTTTCAATCCGTTTGTTTGCCAAAGCTAATTTCGTCCCTACCAACCCCAGAAAAATATTTAATTTAGTAGGTTTTTCAGGGAGATAAACTCCCAGTAATTTCAGAGCTTCTAGAGCTGTATCTACCGAATTTTTTGATTGATTTTGATTGAAATAAAAAACCACTCTCAGCTCGTAGACTTTGATTTTTTCTAGCAAATATTTGGCGCGGAATAAAATCACATCTGATAGCTGGAATGCTAGCTCAAACTCGGTATTTATATAAGATAATTCTAGCGCTTCCAGATGAAGTTCCATAATTAAACTATAGTGATTCTCCCACGCTGAATCTCGTAGCAGTTCTCTACCTGTATTAAAATACTTGAGTGCTGCTTCATAGGCGGCAGAATTTTTAGCTTTTTTGCCAGCTATCCGATTAAAGTTAGCTAGTTGATTTCGCTCTTCCCCCTCGCTGATAAATTCCACTCCGATATTGAGTTGGTTAACAATATCAAAGATATTTTCTGCTATCTCCGATATCCTAGGCGCGGTGGATGGTGTGTGGGTGTCCTTTTCCTTGCGCAGTAGCAGATAGCCAATTTTTAAGTGGGTTTGTTTTTTCTGGGAGTCAGGGATCAGAGAATAGGTTGCTTGCTGGACGCGATCGTGCAAAAATCTGTAAGCAATGGAACTCTCAGCCTGCATTACCTGAAGTCGATCGAGCATTCCAAATTCTCCCCCATCCCCTCCCCGTTGAGATTTGATTTCCTCAACCAGAGGAATTTTGTAAGCATTACTCAGGGGCACAATTAAACCAGCTTGCAGCGCCTCCCATAAATCAGCAGCCGTTTCCGAGGGGGATTTTTCCCTAACAATTGCCAAATTTTCTAAACTAAAATGGTTGCCCATACAAGCAGCTAATTTTAATACTTGCTGCGTCTCCTCCGGTAGTTTTTGAATGTTTCGAGCAACTAATTCAACGACATTGTAATCTACAATACCAGCGGCTTCAATTTCCAGGATATCCCACTGCCACGCAGCCATATTGAAATCAAAAGCTAACAGTTTTTCGTAATGAAGAGTTGAAAGCAGTTGAGTGATAAAAAATGGATTTCCTCCAGTTTTATTAAAAATCAACTCTGCCAGTAACTTTAAATTTTCAGTTGTCTGACCAAAAGTATCTCGTAATAGCTCAGTGACGCTGCTCAACTCTAATGATGGGAGGATAATCTGATGCACCGCAGCACCATACTGTTCAATTTTTTCAACCGTTTGAACTAAAGGATGAGTCAAATTGACTTCGTTATCTCGGTAGGCTCCTACCACTAAAAAATATCGAATATCCGAATCTGTTACCAGCTCTTGAAGCAATTTTAAGGAAGCTAAATCTGCCCACTGCAAATCATCCAGAAATAGAACCAGGGGGTGTTGTGCTTGGGCAAACACATTCAGAAATTCTTTGAACAATCGAGTAAAACGATTTTGAGATTCTGTCGGACCTAATGGGGGTACAGTAGGCTGGGAACCAATTATGAGTTCAAGAGAAGGGACAACCTCAATAATAATTGCACCATTTTGACCTAGCTTTGACAACAGCTTTTCTTTCCAAATTGCCAAATCTGCTGAGCTTTTTGTTAATAACTGCTGCATCAATGACTCAAAGGCTTGAGTGAGTGCAGCATAGGGAATATCTCGTTTAAACTGGTCAAATTTGCCAGCAATAAAATAACCACGCTGCCGTAAAATTGGTTTATGAACTTCATTGACAACTGAGGTTTTGCCAATGCCTGAGTATCCGCTCACCAGCACCATTTCGGTTTTTCCCAATGTAACTCGATCGAAAGCAGCAATTAAATCAGCGACTTCTTTGGTGCGGCCGTAGAGTTTTTGGGGAACCACAAATTGACCAGATTTATCCAGAGTGCCTGGAATGAAATGGTCTATTTTGCCTTTATTTTGTAGCTGATTTAGGCAGTTTTCCAAGTCGGCTTTGACTCCCAAGGCACTTTGATATCTGTCTTCGGCATTTTTAGCTAATAGTTTCATGACAATGGATGAAACCACCAGGGGTACTTCTTTGTTGAGCTGATGGGGAGGAACTGGTGTCACGGCAATATGACTGTGAATTAATTCTAAGGGGTCGGTGGAGTTAAAGGGTAATTTTCCTGTCAACATTTCATAAAATGTGACTCCTAGAGAATACAAGTCAGTTCGGTAATCGACTTCTCGGTTCATTCTCCCGGTTTGCTCTGGGGATATATAGGCTAGAGTGCCTTCTAGGACGGCGGTATTACTATTTTGATAAACCTCTTTAGATAGGCGAGTTGCCATGCTAAAATCTGTGATTTTTACATGAATAAAATCTGGGTATACAATTATATTTGAGGGTTTGATATCTTTATGAATAATGTGGTTTTTGTGTACTTCGCCGAGAGTTTGACTCAGTTGAATAGCAAGAGGTAAAAATTTATTATATTTAATATTTGTCCCCGCCAAATGGTGTCTTAGAGATTCACCGCCGCAGTCTTCTAAGATGAGAGCGAAACTGTTTTTATATTTTTCTAAGCTATGGGGTTTGATAATCCCTTCTATGTTGAGATTTGAGCTAATTTGGTATTCATGTTTCAAACGGGTGAATTCTTCTATGGTGGGATAGTCGCTATTTAGTGTTTTAATGATGACTAAGGCTCCATCTGATTCTCTGACAGCGCGATAAATAATCGATTTAACACCAAGTTGAACAACTTCTGTGATTTTGTAACCGGGAAGTAGATTCATGGTTTTTCTGTTGTGACTAAGTGTTGGCTTAATATCGTGATGGATGTCGATCGAGCAGTGGTGCAACTGTACTTAAGTGTTTTTATACTTATCTTGTGCTTGACGATACACAGCAAACAAAGTAATTAGTCTGTATTTTTCTAGTTTAGTAGATGTAATAAAAATTTATAGAGTAGGAATTGCCTGACAACAGAAGCTCTGGTTGAATCTCCCCCTAAGATGTACAGTCTGATACTTTACGCCGTCGATCTCTACACTATTGTAACAAAGTCAGTGATGTCGATCGCAGATGCTAGTCCACCAATCCCCATCCCATCCAGATTTAGGTCTCAATTAGAGCCTGGTTTCCCAAAACCAACCATGAGCCCAGGGCCGGAATATCGAGTTGGAGGCGATCGAGCCTCAAACTAGATCGGATGTGTATCACCAAAAAACATGATTCAGATCACAGCCTTGCTCTGAGCTAGTTGGTAGCATTTTTCCATAATCAGGTGCATCACAATGGAAGAAGTCCTAGCATTGATTGAAAACAAGAAGCAAGAATTTGCTAAATCTGGGCTATTTGAGTTTATGCGAGACACAAGTATAAACCCAAAACAACGCCTAGCTTTTGCTCCCTGCGTTGCTCCTTTCGTGATGAGTTTTGGTGAATTTAACAAGTATGTCTTCCGAGAAGAACCAACCAACGATCCACTTCAGGTAATAGTCAATAATCATACCTATGAAGACGATCATCACTGGTTGTGGTTTTTGGCAGATTTAGAAACACTGGGTATTAACAAATCTGTTAAGTTCAGTGATGCTTTGAATTTTCTCTGGAATGAAGAAACAAAAGCTTCGCGGTGGGTAACACACCAAATTTTCCGATATGCTTTTGGAGCGAGTCCGATCGCGAAATTAGCAATTCTGGAAGTGATAGAAGCCACCGGTAATGTGTTCTTTTCAACGGCTGCCCCCATCGCCGAAGAACTGCGAACAACTACCCAGAAGGAGTTTCTTTATTTTGGCTGTTTTCATTTGGCTGTGGAAACAGGTCATACTACGGGCACACCGGAAGTTGAGCAATTGATTAGAAACATAAAACTGACTCCTGAAAGCCGTCAAGAGGCTTTTGAGGTAGTTGAGCATTTGTTTGAAGCTTTCACAAAACTAACCGATGAGCTTCTGGTTTATGCAAAAACTCATAGCTTTGAGCAACCTTTTGCCAAGCCTCGCGAGGTTTTGCAACCTTTAAAAGCAGCCTAGCTTACCAGATGTAAAATTTTCAATTTTTGGAAGCCGACAAATCTTAGAATCAGACAAAATTCATTAATTACCAGGAGAGGCATCATGTCAGAATTTAACCCTAATTCTTTAACTGTGACTGAGAATCTGGATATTGCTCATACTTGGACTGAGAATCTGGACATTGCTCATACTTGGACGGAAAATCTGGACATTGCTCATACTTGGACGGAAAATCTGGACATTGCTCATACTTGGACTGAGAATCTAGACATTGCTCATACTTGGACGGAAAATCTGGATATTGCTCATACTTGGACTGAGAATTTGGAAATTTCCCAAAGTTCTCACCTAACTGAAAATGAGAAAGTAGCAGTCGGATAAAAACTGTTGAAAATAACTATTCAGCCTGGGAAGGAGCGAGGCTGAATAGTTATAAATTTGTCTCGTCAATGCCCAAATTTAGCATCTACTACCCCTAAGTGATATGAGCCATTACGACGTTGTGATTGTGGGCGGTGGCCCTGCGGGTTCCACGGCTGGCACTTTGCTCAAGAAATACAATCCGAATTTGAGCGTGCTAATCCTAGAGAAAGAAAAGTTTCCTCGCGATCATGTTGGGGAAAGCCAATTACCTCAAATTAGCGATGTGCTTCAAGAAATGGGATGCTGGGATAAAGTAGAAGCAGCCGACTTCCCGATTAAAATCGGTGCTACCTATCGCTGGGGAACAGATCCGGAACCTTGGGATTTTAATTTTATCAAGCCGGAAGAGTTTAAAGATGAGCGGCGTCCTGCTAAATTTGAGGGACACAGACGGCAAACTGCTTTCCAAGTCGATCGCGCAAAATATGATGAAATTTTGCTCAGACACGCCGAAGAAATGGGATGTTTGGTTAGAGAAGAAACTCCGGTGGTTAAAGTAGATACAGAGGGCGATCGCGTTACAGCTCTACACTTGCGATCGCAGGAAGAAATCACCGCCCGCTACTACATCGATGCTTCCGGCCACATCGGCGTGCTACGCAGAGTTTTGGGTGTCGAAACACACTGTCCGACACGACTACAAAATATCGCTATTTGGGACTACTGGACAAACGCTGAATGGGCCGATTTTATCGGTGTTGGTGGCACCCGCGTCCAGGTAATGAGTTTGAGTCACGGGTGGATTTGGTTCATTCCCTTGGGTCCAACTCGTACCAGCATCGGTTTCATCTGTCCTGCGGAACATTATAAGGAGATGAAACAGCGACCAGAGGAGATATATGCCGCAGCACTAAAGAGCGAACCCCGCATCAGCAAATTAATCGCTAATGCTACCAGTACGGGGAAAATTGAAACTACAAAAGATTGGTCATTTTTGAGCGATCGCACAGTAGGAGAAAACTGGTTTTTAGTCGGGGAATCTGCGGGTTTTGCCGACCCAATTTTAGCGGCGGGCATGACTTTAGCTCACACAGGAGCCCGCGAATTAGCTTACACAATCTTAGAATTAGAGCAGCAGAAACACGAGGCTAACTGGCTAAAAACTCAATACGATGGCAATCAAAGACGCCGAGTGCAACAGCACATTCGCTTCGCCGATTACTGGTACGCTGCCAACGGTCAATTCACTGATTTACAAGAACATTCAATGGAAATTGCGCGAGATTCTGGGTTGAATCTAAGCCCGGAAAAAGCTTTTCAGTGGTTAGCGCAAGGAGGATTCACCAATGATATTTTGGGTCAAGCTGTGATTGCCGGATTTGATTTAGGTTCCATGAAACAGGTAATGCAGCGATTCTCGCAGCAAGAAGTGCCTTGGCTGCTTTCGGCGTACAATGTGTTTCAGTTAGATTTAGTAGATGCAGAAATCGAGTTTGTAGCTGTCTACGAAGCCGGTAAAATTAACAAGATCAAGTGTTATGTGAAGAACGGTCAGCGGTTGCCTGTTACAGGTTTATACGGTTTGCTGATTGATATTTTGAGCCGCAATGAGTACATCGAACAAATTTACCGGCAGTTGGTGCTAGTGTTTAAGGAACGTTTTTCTGTGCAACACGCACGAGTAGCACTGCATCAAGCCCTTGGTTGTTTGGAGGTGATGGTGAGTTCTGGTATCGTCAATGCAATATTGAATCCCGATTTGTCTAAGTTGAATATTTCCATACCGATGGAAGGCGAGTTAATTCATACTCACAGGGATGTTAATTAATGTGCTAAGAAATTGAGGAAGCGACATTGCCCATTAGTGTCAACTTAACTTGAAATATCGCTCTTACCCGAAATACCGCCAGGGGTTTAAACCCCTGGCTAATAGCTAAAGTCCTCTAAAAGAGGACTCAAGAACTCGTCAGTCCTCTTTTAGAGGACTTGTGCTTTGAGGCAGGGGTTTAAACCCCTGCCGGACTCCTGGGATGACTAACGGACTTGGCAGGCTGACAGCTTAAGTTGATACCAATGGGCACGTGCCGTTTCCTAACTTTGCGTCATAATTAATTCCGAAATTATTCAAAACTAAAAATCAGAGGTTGAAAAATTCCAACTTCTGATTTTTACTAACTCCCCGGGTAGGATTTGAACCTACGACCAATCGGTTAACAGCCGACCGCTCTGCCACTGAGCTACCGAGGATTGGTGCTTTTTGCTTGCCACATTTACTAATAGTAATACCAACATCCTGAATTTGGCAAGGCCTTTGACAAACTTTTTTTTAAGTCATACAGAAAGGGGGTTTCAGGAGTTAAGGCAATCCCATTCTCAGTTTAGCCAGCCGCTGTTGGGATTCTGGATCGAGAGAACTGGCGAGAAAGCGACTAGAAGTTTGTTTGCGAGATTTGTGCAGGCGCTCGGAGCGGCGGGCTGTCGATTCGATGTCGGCGGCAAGTTGCTCGGCAGACATCCATTCGGCACCGTAGCCGACGACGGTCAATTGCTGCGCTCGGTCTGATGTGGCGACTATCATGCGACCTTTTCCCGATCGCGATCGCAATTCATAGCGCAAACTAGCACAAGATTTTTCAATATAAGTATCTGCTGTCTGACCGAAGTCAGTGTAGTGCACAGATAAATGTTTTGTAATAATTTCTTTGACGCTGGGAGTATGTCGATAGTGAGCATCAAACACCAGTCGAGCCTCAAAATCTTGAACAGCGCTGTAGTTAACTAAAACTTCTATTAACTCGCGGCGAGCTGTTTCGAGTTCGTCGCGATCGCGCCTCTGTCGGAGTTTAGGCCAAAGTCCAATGATGTTATAGCCGTCTACAAGTAAAACCGCTTGCGATACATAAGGTGGCATGGTTCAAAGCTGAAAATCTCCAGCGCGTATAGGACATTATTTGCATTGTTTATCAAAGCTTTTGTTGCATTTTATTACAAATTGATGTCTAGTATCAAGTTCCGTTGAGTTCTGGGTAATACCAAGTCTGGGGAAAGCTACCCGCTTGAATTTTGACTGTTGACTTTGTTATGTAGCAACCGCCCAAGCGCCTTGGTGACTGTTATGGTTGCTGTTTGGGAGTGATACGGACAAAAAAAATGGCGTTTGCACTTGACAAACGCCATTTTTTTTGTTATTGACGCGGCGTTTTATCTTGTTTAAAAGCCGCTAACCATTCGCGAATTTGCTCGGAGGCAATATCGCGCCCGCCCAAACCAAATGCCAGAGCAATCCCTACGGCGATCGCCCCTAGCAGCAGCCCAAAGGCCAAATTCACAATATCGCTAGCAATGCCCATCTGTTGCAGCGCCAAGGCCAACACAAAGGCAATAATCGCGATCCGAGCCGTTTGGCCCAACAACCGGGCTTGGCGAGTGCCAGAACTGGCAATCAAACTAAAGGCCAGATTCGCTAAGTATAAGCCGATCGCAAATACGATCAAACCAGACAAAACCCGACCAGCTACCACCACAATACCGCTGACAATCGCCGTCAGTGCCGGAATGCGCAGCACATCTGTAGCAGCCACCACAGCAAACAGGATAATACCTACTTGCACGACAATCCCCACAAACTCCGAAGGAGTACGGGATGGAATTTCTGGTTCCGCCTGAAGTACCGTTGCATCGGGATCTAGCTGGTTCTGGGCGATGGACAATGGTGGCTTCGCTGGCACACCCAACCAAGAAAAGACATTATTAAAGCCAATCCCCGTCAGGATATTAATCACCAAGTCGCTAATCCAGCGTCCCAAAATGTAAGCAACCACTAAAATGATGGCTGCTGTAAAAATATTGGGAATGGCGCCCAAAATCGTGTTGAGCATCGCGATTGCCGGCTGGGAAATCGCCTGAATGTCCAAAGCGTTGAGTGCAGCGATCGCCGTTGGAATTAAAATCAAGACATAGACGATCGTCCCGACAATCCACGACAGCGATTGGCCGCCATTCGTCCGCGAAATGCCGAACCTAGCACCCACACTGTCGGCCCCAGTAGCAGCCAACAAATTTGTGACAATCCGTCGCACCACCTGAGCCAGCAGCCAGCCCACAGCCCCAATCAGCACCGCTTCCAAAATCTTAGGAATAGCAGCCAGAATTTGATTGAGCAAATTCTGAACCGGCAGCAGCGCCTGAGACAATTGCAGAGATTCCAGAATCAGTGGCAAAAACAGCAGAAAGATAAACCAATACAGCGCATTGGCTACTGTTTCGCTCAGCAGCAAAGGGCTTTCTCCTGGTGTTCCACCCACTTGCTGATTCAAACGCTCATCCAAACCAAAAGCCCGCATCGCCCGTGATACGGCCAATTTGGCCACTGTTGCCAATACCCAAGCTATCCCCAGCCAAATCAGCGCCCCTGCTAACTTCGGCAAGAAAGCAGCTATTTGATCGAGAAAAGTATTGAGGGGTTGCGAGACAGCAGTCAAATTCAGTCGGTTGAAAAAGGCTACCAGGAAGAAGATAAAAATGATCCAGAATACCGCAGTCGCCACCCATTTTTCGACTGGTGGTGAGTCTGTGGAGTCTGGACGCCCTGTAACCCAGGCCGCCATTTTGTTGTCGATGTTAGTTTTTTTCAGCAACCCTCCGATTACTGAGGAAACTACGGTGGCTACAATCAAACCCAACAGCAGAATGCCCACTGCCCAGATGAGATTTTCAATGTTTGAACCCTGAAATAGATTGTTTAATCCACGTTCGGCATCTGCCAGCGGATTTGGGGCCGGCTGCCCCTGGGCTAAGAGGCGATCGGACAGAAGCCCCATTGGGGTCCATGTCGATTGAGTTATTTCTTGCCAAGTTTCATTCATTTTTTTCTCAGGTTAACGTCAGATTTGACAGACCAAATAAGAAACTTTGACACTTCCCACGCAGGAAGGCGCGGATTCTTGGTTGATGGAGCGCACTTATCTTTCGGGACTTACATCCTTGAGACAGAGGTACATCTCTCCCCAAGCTTAATCGTTCCAGGATGACATCCGGTACGTTTCTAATGTCTTAGCTAAAATAATTAAAGTCAGTGAAGGAGTCGCCCCCTCCACTGCTCTCCAAAACGGAACGTGATAGTTTCCCATCATTCCGCTCCTCAATAAAACGGCTGTTGTCATCAGTACGTCATTACCAACATATCGTTTTCCCACACCCAAAGGTTTGGTTCCACTGGTGGCTTAGGTTTAGCACTTTTACAGCTAGATTTGTTACCGAGACTGCCATCATTGGCGGTCTTTGTGTCGTGGCAATGTCGATGAAGTAGCTGCCAATTATCGTAAGATTCCCTTCCACCTTTCGATTTAGGGATGATGTGGTCAACTTCTATCGAATCTCCATCTTTGAAGTAGTTATCGCAGTGGGTGCATTTCCCTTTTTGTCGCTTGAGTAATTTAGACACTCTTACGGGTATTTCGGGGTGTACTCCCATTCTTGAACTCCAATATAACCAGTCACCGTCGTAGGGAGATGCTTTTCCTTTTACCTTTACATAGCGTTTTATTTCAGTGGAGCTATGTTGTATGAGCTTTAGAGGATTATTACCCTCTCCGGTTGCGAACACCCAGTTATTGCCTTCTACGGTTTTGAAGTATTTAAGGCGTATCCACCATCTACTTTTGTTCCTGTGACGATGACGACCCCATTTGAGGAGCTTCCAAACCACTAAGTGCCACAGCCTTTCAAATACTTTCTGGCTGACGACTGTTGAGAAGTAGTTACACCAACCCCTTATGATGGGATTAAGTTTCTTGATTAAAGTCGCTTGGTTTAACCCACGCGATTTATTTATTACTTCAGCAACTTTTTTGTAGTGCCTTTCCTGACTTTCCTTGCTGGGGGTGATAATAGTTTTAAAACCCAATAACCCGATTTTACTCTTTTTACCTGAATTGTGTTTTCCGACAGGGAATTGTCTGATGTTGAATCCTAGAAAGTTAAATCCGGGTTCTTCATCATCTAATCTGTTCAGGGTGTGAGCTAATCTTGTTTTGCTTGGTTTTAATTCTAACCCAATGCCACTCAACCACTTCTCTATCTCTAACTTACACAGTTTTACGACTTCTAAATCCTCATGAAGGACTACAAAATCGTCTGCGTATCTTATCAATGAAATCGATTTCAGCTTATCTCTTACACCCAATTGAGTGTTATCAGGACGCTTCATATCGAATTTTGGGGCTAAACCCCTAATTAATTCCTCGATCCCATGTAAGGCGATATTAGCAAGTAGAGGTGAAATCACCCCGCCCTGTGGTGTGCCTTCATCAGTTGGGAATAGCTTGTTTCCGTCCATTACACCAGCTTTTAACCAAGCTCGGATTTGTCTCCGTAGGGTTGGATAGGTATTTAATTTTGAGAGAAGTACGTCATGGTTAATGCGGTCGAAGCATTTGCTAATATCGGCATCTAGCACATATTTGGCTTTATACCTAATTGCGTTAAATATTGCTCCTACTGCATCGTGACATGAGCGCCCAGGTCTAAACCCGTATGAGTTGGGTTCAAATCGCGCTTCCCACTCTGGCTCTAACACCAGTTTGATTAACGCTTGCAAAGCTCGGTCTTCCATTGTCGGTATTCCTAAAGGTCTTTCCTCATCTGTACCAGGCTTGGGTATCCAAACTCGGCGTGTTGGTTTGACCTTAGAACCTAGATTGATTTTATTTATCAGGATAAGACGTTGCTTTGGGGTCAGTGATTTTACACCGTCCACTCCTGCCGTCTTTTTGTCGGGTAAGGAGGAACACGTCGCCGCGTCCTCCTCCCCTAAGAACCGGACTTGACAGTTTCCCATCATCCGGCTCAAGCCTCCAAAACCTCAGAGCGTTTGCCTGTATGTATGTGCTTGTGACAGGCTTTGTGAAGGTGAACAAGGTTTTGGGCCTTGTCTGTTCCTCCATCTACCACCCTATTTTTGTGATGGGTGTGCAGTTCTTCTCCATTGAACAAGTGTTCACCGCATACTGGACATTTCCAATTTTGGTTAACCGCTACGTTATAGAGTTTTGAGCCTTTTGCCCAGTACGATTTCCCGTATTTGGATTGGCGGTCTTGCCAGTATTTGGTGAGTGTTGGGTCGTCGGGAGATGCCGTGTCTTTGACTTTGACATGGCGTACTATGGGGATGTATGCCAGCTTCGGCAGGGTTATTAATGTTTCCCTACCATGTCTGTTCTTGAAGGGTTGGGCAAAGTTCCACTTCGTCCCGTTGATTGTTTTGAAGTATTTTTGGGCTACCCAACCTTTCCCCTTTTTCGGGTGTCTTCTTAGCGACCACTTCCACAGCATTTGCCATATTCGGTAGTCTACGTAAGAAAACGTCTCCTTACTGACCTTGTGCTTGTAGTAGTTCCCCCATCCTCTAATGATTGGGCTAAGGTGCTGGATAACTGCCGTTGCTTTTACCGTTTTGTGTTGATTCAGCCATTGTTGAATTCCAGACAGGAATTCTTTGACCTTTTCTTTTTGCGGTTTAATTAAGCATTTACCCTTGTAATGTCGGACATTGAACCCTAAGAAATTGAAGCCCTCATTAATATGAGTGATTTTGGTTTTATCCGCATTAAGTTTTAAACCCCTCTGATTTAGCCATTCTTCTAGGATGGGTTTAATGGCTTCCAAATCCTCACGATTTTCTGCGGTGATGATGAAGTCATCAGCGTAGCGAACAAACCCATATTTTGGTTTGTGTTCCCTCTCTGTTCTTTTTCTACCTTTTGAGTCGGTATATTTGTATTCCTTCGTCTTTTTATATTGACTTAGGAATTTTTCCATTCCGTCGAGGGCTATGTTTGCCAATAAGGGAGAAATAATCCCTCCCTGTGGCGTTCCGCTTTCGGTATCGTGGAATATTTCTGCCTCTACATATCCTGCTTTTAGCCACTGTTTGATTAGCTCTTTACCAGAGATTTCTCCTATGGCATTGAGCAGGTACTCGTGGCTGATATTGTCGAATGCCCCTTTAATATCTGCGTCCAGTATCCATCTGTCGTTCCCCTGAGCGTTTAGTCTTATCCATGTCTGCTCAATTGCGTCATGGCAACTTCTGCCTGGGCGGAAGCCATAGGACTGGGCTTCAAATCTGGTTTCCCAGACTGGTTCCAGGGCATTCTTGACAATTGCCTGTGCTATCCGGTCTTTGATTGTCGGGATACCTAATGGTCTTTGTTTTCCGTTAGCTTTCGGTATGTATACCCTTTTCGTTGGGCGAACTTTCCATAAGGTGTATTCTTTACTTTCTCTGACCAATTTCACTCTTTCCTCTGGAGTTAGAGCCGTCTGACCATCGATGCCAGCCGTCTGTTTCCCTTTGTTTTCTTGAGTGACTCTTCGCACTGACAATAGCAGGTTGGAGTAACTGCGAAGCATCAGTTTCATGAGGCTTCTAACCTTATTCCACTGACCGTTCTGGGCTGCTCGGTAGATTCTCCGTCTCAGGTTTCTGACACGCTTTTTGATGAGCTTCCAATTGATGGATGCCCACCCCTTGAGCGGTTCCTTCGTTCCGATGTCATTGCTGACTCTATCTTTCACGTTGGTTCAATTCCTTTACGCAAAATTTACCGTTGAAGACCCGCTGGAAGTCTGCCATCTTTCGATGCGGGGCAAAGCCTGAACCCCTATCTTCCGCATTACCAGAAGCGTTCGCTTTCTCCAGCATCCCCTACCCTCTGGATAATTCCGTTTTCCTTACGGTCAACCTACTCATGCCATCGACCTGGCTTGAGAATCCATAGGGTTTATCGTGTTTCGTACATTTAACCTTCGACCGATTTGGGTTCCACCTATATTCCGGTGAGAGTTTCGCTCTCTCGTTACTAGCCACAAGGCGCTGCCAGTAACCTACTCACTTGCCTTTTGGCTAGAGTGTATCAGCCTGATTTCACTCTTTAGACATAACGGAATCTACGGTGATTCACATAACGTTAACCCTTTTCAGTCTTCCCCTTGCCCTTTCACTGATTTGGGCTATCAGTTGCGGGGCTTTCATGCCTTGCATTCCAACAGGTTCATTACTTACTGCTGTTGTAGGCGGAGTGTGACACTCTTTTATGTGGGGACGGAGAGAGAGAGTTCTCCGGGAGAGGCGGCTCTCCAGTTATTCAGCGCAGATGCGCCTAATGTACGACTTCACGTCGCACTCCCTGATTATCCTGAGTTACCCGACGAACCGATAATGCTTTTGCTGCCCAAGAGCTTATCAGCAGTTTTTGGAGTCTGCGTACTAGCTTGACATCACCACGATTAGACGCTTGATATATCCGTTTTTGCAACTTAAAGACGTTACGCTCTAGCTTTCGCCAGTTGATATCGCTCCATTCATACATCGGTTTTGTTGCCGTGTTCATGACATTTACATTGCTACTTGTAGCTATACCATCCGCATTACCGTAAGTCCGTTAGCATATCCTCACCATTACAGTGAGGCGTTGGCTTCTGACTCAATCTCTACCACCTGTTACCTGGAAATCCAGATGTTTCGTCTTAGCTGACTGCTCGAAGTATTCGACCTCTCCGAGAGTAACCAGGTGGGTTACTTCGTTCCTCATAACCATTGGTTTGTTCCGTTAGGATGTCACCTCTTCACCGAGTTTTTGGGTAACGTAGGTATGTCGATTGAAATCCTCATACCGCCCTATACTAATGCCCATTTTGGGACTCCTAGCGCGTAAAGCCTTATTTCGCTAGTTCGCAGTAACGGTGATTCAGGCAGTGACTTCGCTTTCGCTATCCGTAGGAACTTGCTCACGGGATACCACTTTTAGGCTAGTAGTTCTTTCCGCTTTTATCTCCGCTTCACCGATTGATGGCTAGTCTCTACAGTGGGAGATATACTTTCACCTCTACGTCTGAGGGGCAGGACTTACCGTTTTCTAGGATACTAACGTTAACCTGCAAGGTTATGAAGTTGTCATCTACAAGGGATTAAAGTGCGAACTCAATCCTCATGGATTACCCTGTAGAAGCCAGTCATCCCCCGATTTCTCAGTTTCGACTGAACGAATCGCACTTCAATGCTGCATTATAGTCTCTATCCAAAACAATGCCAAATTGATAGCAAATCTGGGTTCTTATGGAAAGAGTATTTTTAACTAGGGTTCCACAACTAGAAGATTCTTGACTGGTATATTTAGGTGGTAAACGTCTGTTATTTGGTTACAATACGCTTCTAGCTTGCAGGTTTTCATGTCTATTCGTCAAGTTTTCGAGCAATCAATTGAAATTCGCGCTGCTGCTACCTTGGTGGAGCGCTGTATCGCCGATCGCACTTTAATGCACCAGTGGCTCAATCCATTGCTCCGCTGCGAGCCTATCGGCGAATGGGATACTGCTGTCGGAAGTCGCAGCCTATTTATCATAAAAATTCCGGTTTGGCAACCCACTTTAGAGAGTGTAGTTTTGGAGCGAGAACCGGGTTTAATTGTCTGGGGGTTTGATGGATTTTTTCAAGGGTGCGATCGCTGGGAATGTCAACCACAAATCCAAGGCACACTTTTGATCAACCGCTTTGAATTTGAGATTCCCAATAAGTTAATTCGATTTGGTTTCCATCGCTTTGCAGCCCCTTGGACTCAGAAAGACATGAAAGACCAACTTCGTCGCCTCAAACGAGTAGCCGAGCAATTATAACAGAAGCAACAAACAAGAAACTGGGGAGCATCGGAGAGCCAGAGAAAAGACGATCGATTACCAATGCTCAATTCCCCATTTCCCCGGCCCGCTAACTGGGCTTTTTTACTTCATACTCCCCGATGAATTGGGCTGACAAATCATTTGTCTGGCCGAATTCAACGCTTGACCAGCAGTGCCTTGCAAAGCCGGTGAATTGTTATACATTGCCTGCAAATCTTGCATATCTTTCATCACCCGCTGATAGACAGCCATAGCTTGATTTCCATCTACTTCCAAAGCCGAAGGGGTGTAATTTTGCATCACTTCGATCAAGGATATTTTGCCATCTTTGGAAGCTCCGACTAAAGCATCTCGCAGGGCCGGAGCGCTTTGAGCGCGAGTTGCGGGTGTATAAGCTACTTCGCCCAATTGTTTCAAAACAATTTCCCCGAAGTAGGAATTTGCGAGCCGCGTTACTAATTGAGAGTCTAAAGCTACTTCTCGCGTTAATATTTCTCGCACTGATTCAGGAGTTTGTTTCGCCAGACTGAGAACGCTTTGCAGTTGAGGAGAGGGTTTGCCAGTTTGTGTAAAGCTTTGCAAGTCGGCTAGGGGTAAAGTGACATCAACAGCGCCATATTTGACTGTAACTGTTTCTAATGCCAAAGCCTTACCACTGCTTAGGAATACTGCACTTGTTCCTAACAAAAGTGCCAAACCTAATGATAAAGACTTTGACATTCTCTTTGTTAAATGGGCTGACTGCCGGCGCATTCCATCGAGATAACCTGATTGAAACTGAAAGTTCATGGTTTTTTGCCTGTTTACGTCAAAATACTTTTTTGAGCGATCGTCTCTGTGGGTGTCAATCTGAAAAATAGATTTAGGAGTTAACCCAAGAATATTTGATTTTACAGTGATGTCAAGGAATTTTAACCTCTCATCAGATAGGTGTCCATTTGTCACTTATATGTTAATTCACCACTTTACCTATTTTCCTCCATTGGTTATATATCTTTGCAAAACTTTTGACCCTCCGGGTATGACAACACGGGGTGGTCAGGACAAATTGTATAAAATCTACATCCACGTTAATCTAGGGACGATCGCTCCTGCAACTTGGGATCACATATCCCAATCAAGCCGATCGAGTAATTGGCGAATTCTAGGAGCATCAGGAGCATTAGGAGCATTTCTCAGGTATACTTCCAAATCGTGACGTGCTTCTGCCAAGCGCCCCAGTTGATAGTACAGAATTCCGCGATCGCGCCTTTCTCCCAAGGCATCTGGAAACAGCAGTAAAATTCCTTCGATCGCCCTGAGCACCCTCCTAGCATCTTGCTGTTGCAAATAAATCGCCTTCAGATTTCCCAGCATTCGCGCCAATAATTGCCGGGGACTGACTGCGGCGAGAAATGCCGGCTGCAACTCCATAGTTTGACCATAAATTAGAGAAATTCTCTCTTGACAATCTTCTGTAAATAAAATCTCACCGCCGTTAAACGCATCAACAAAAATTCCAGCCTCTTCAAAATCTGGCTTAATTAAAAAATGTCCTGGCATCCCAATTCCCACCATGGGAAAATCAATCCGCTTGGCAACTTCCAAATAAACCAAAGACAAAGAGATAGGAATACCCATACGGCGATCGATCACTTGATTCAAAAAACTATTACGGGGGTCATAATAATCCGCATCATTGCCCGCAAATCTCAAATCCTCATATAAGTAACGGTTCATAGTTTGAATGATGCGGAGGGGATAATTTTGTGCCGGCAGGCGATCGCGAACTTCATCCGCCATGTCGTCCAAGGCATTGAGATATTCCTGTGTCTCTAAGTTGGGATATTCTTCTAAAGCTATATACAAAGCAGCTTTTGCCAGATCTATCGAATTATCTGGTTGATTAATTTCTAAATGAAATAGTTGTCGCGCTCTGGGGAAATCCATTTTTATTATTGATTTAAAGGCTCTACTCTAATTATTTTTATCAAAATCAGCAACTATTTTTAATAAACCTTCACGATAGATAATTTTGCCATCAGCATTGATATGAACACCAAAATTATATTTAAAAAAATAGAAAAAAATGTGAGGGTATTTTTCATGTTGTATTTTAAAATTACAAATTTTAAATTCCGTGACTCTTACCAATCACCCAATTGCGCCGAAAAATCCGAGCCAAAGTCGATTCTTCCAAAGCAAAATAGATTGGGCGGCCGTGAGGACAAGTGCGAGGATTCCGAGTTTTTTGCCATTCATTCAACAAATTTTGCATTTCACCCAAGGTTAAAGGAGTACCATTGCGAAGGGCACTACGACAAGCAGTAGCAACTTGAGCTGCTTGCAAATCGGCTACTTTACTGAGTTCAAAAATAGCATCTCTACAGTCATCTCGCTCGGCTAACAAGGCAGGAACTTCCCGCACCGCCCATAGCTGTTCGCCAAAAATTTCGACCTCTAAACCTAAGCGAGACAAATTCTCAATTTGCAAAGCCGATAATTGACTGAAAATTAGGGGTTTTTCTAGAGTTTTTAACTGCCAAGCAGCGCATAATTGCTCGTACAAAACACGCTCGTGAGCGATGTGTTGTTCTACTAACCACATTCCGCTCCGATGTTCCGCTACAATATAAGTATGGTGAACTTGAGCGATCGCCCTCAATTCCATCAATCCTATGGGATGAGCTGTTACCTGTTCGTCGTCGTCATTGAGTTCCCTAGACATCCCCAGATTATAAGTACCTTTTTGTTCTGATGCTTTGAGCAATTTTTCCACTCGATCGGGAATAGTCGGCTGCGGCAAAACATCTTCATTCAACTCCAAAGCACGAGCAATTGCCGCTCTAACTTGTGCTTGCCAAAAACTAGGATCTTGCAAATAAATTTCCACCTTAGCTGGGTGTCGATTCCAGTCAATTTCCGAGGGAGAAATTTGCAGGTGAATAAAACACAGAGGATAGCGATCGCGCGGACAAGTACGAGCAAAGGCGCTGAGAATAGTTTGCTCCAATTCTGGCGATCGCACCACCCGCCGATTCACCGCCACCTTCACCCAATCCGGGCGTCTGCGATGACAGCGATCGGGCAAACCAATTACTAACTCCAATTTATTGCTATGGGGAACCGAGGGCAAATTTACCTTTAAATACTGCAAATCATGCAAACGCACTCCCCGCACAAATTGAGGTAAAATTTGTTTTGTTGTGAGACCGGGAGTTATCTGAAAACAAGGAGTATTTGCTTGTCGCAACTGCCAATTGACTTGAGGGTGACAAAGAGCAATTTGCTGAATAATTAATTGTACCGATCGCATTTGGTGTGCCGGTGCCAAAAAGCCACGACGGACTGGCCAATTGCCAAACAAGTTACTAACTGTCACCACCGTCCCTGGAGCGATCGCAATTGTTTCCACCTCCACAGGTTCCCCAGCGCCATCGTAAACTACCCGCCAGCCCGATCGACCATTTTCTATTTTCCCCTTGGATGCAGAGAGATTTTCAACAGCCAGATGTTCTGGATTTTCATCTAAATCGGCGAATCCCAAATCCTTTGTTCTGCTCAAGATTTCCAAAGAACCCAACTGAGCCAAACTATGCAAAGCTTCACCACGAAACCCCAAAGTAGCAATTTTGTAAAGGTCTGCTTCAGTGCTAATTTTGCTGGTACTATGAGCAGAAGCAGCCTGGTGCAAATTTTTCAAATCCATTCCCGTACCATTATCTGCAACTTGCACTCGCCACTGTTGGGGCCATACAGAAACAATTATGCGAGTTGCGCCAGCATCCAGAGAATTTTCCACTAATTCTCGCACCGCAGCAGCCATCGAGTCAATTACCTCACCGGCGGCAATTAAATCGATCACTTCTGGGGGTAAAGTTTGAATACTAAGTGGCATTATAATTTTAGCTATTCCTCAACTCAATTATACTTCATTTTGCCCTTCATTTAACTTAGGTTTTTAGGCAAACGAATATAAAAAGTTGTACCTTTATTATCTTCCGAATCGTAGGTAATTTCCCCTTTGTGAGCATCAACCATCGACTTAGCAATCGCCGTTCCCAAACCAGTACCCGTGCGCTTTCCATAGGTCACAAAAGGTTCAAATAATTTTTCCTTAATTGCCCGCGGAATACCAGGTCCATTATCGTAAATGCTAATTTCTGCCCAGTCCTCACTTTCTGTGACAGTAATCTCTACACGACCCCCTCGTCCCCCAAAAGCTTCCACAGCATTGCCCACTAAATTTTGCAAAACGCGCAAAATTTTATTTTCGTCAGCCAGCACTATCACTTCTGTTATCCGTATTACCAACTCTACTTTTGCCGCTTCAAAATAAACCCTATTCAATTTTTCAAATTGTTGCAAAGTCTGGATCAGATTAATTGGTTTTTTATGCAAAACAGAATTGCCACGAGAAAATTCTAATACTTCCTCTGCCATGCCCAACATTCGCTGAACCTGCAATTGAATCAGGTCGCACCATTCCTGAGTTTCCTCGTCCTGGTGAATTTCTTTGAGCATTTCACTTGAGAGTTTAATTCCTGTAAAAGGACTTTTGAAATCGTGAATAATTGTACTCACCATTTCTCCGACCAAGACCATTTTTTGTTTGTGTACAAACTGGTTCACATACTGATCCGTTGTGTCCCGCAAATTTTGAACAATAAAGCTAAAAATTTGCAGCACGGAAGTTCCTTTGCTAAAATGAAGTGTATCTATGAGTTCTGTGCGAGATATTTTGGCTAAAGTTGAGCCTGCAATGGCTAAGGCCCTCGCACTGCGCGGCTGTCCGTCTAAAACTCCGAGTTCCCCAAAAAAGTCATCCGGTTTAGCTAGAGCAACAGTTTGATGTTTATTGTTGTCAATCCGTTTGCTAAAGTTGACTTCACCTTCTAAGACTAGATATAAGAAATCCGCTGGATCTCCTTCCTCAAAAACCAGGGTTTCTTGGGCAAAATTCTCCAATATCGCTATTTTGCACAGGTGCGCGGCTTGTTCGGGTTCAAAGTAGGACATAAATCGATGAGAGGCCAAATCCATGTGAAAATACCACCTGAAGCTTAATCTAAACAGTTTCTTTTTTATATCTTCTCTTATTCCTCGAATTTAATTGCAGATCAACTTTTAGTTTAAAAATTTTTATTAAAAAATTAACTATACTGACTCAGAGCGATCGCCGCATTCTGACCCCCAAAGCCAAAACTCAAACCAACCGCATTTCTCACTTTGGTCGATCGCGCACAGCGCACAAAATCTAATTCAAATCCCGGTTGGCGCATTCCGGTGCAAGGTAACAATATCTGCTGTTTGATACTCATTAAACAAAAAGCTATACCCAAAGCTCCCGAAGCTCCCAAAGTATGTCCCGTCCCCCCTTTAGTCGAACTAACAGCAACTCCGAAAGGAAACAACTTGTGAATTAACAGTGCTTCGTGTTGGTCATTTAACTCCGTTGCAGTGCCGTGAGCGTGAATGTAATCGATGTCAAACGTTGATAAATTGCTCCGTTTCAAACATTGATTTACCGCGGCGATCGCACTTTTTCCTCCTATTTCCGGCGCATTACCATAACACGCATCATTTGTCAAGCCAAAACCCGAAACTCTGCCGTAAATTTGAACACCGCGAGCCATTGCCACATCCGCCGATTCCAATACAAATAAAGCCCCACCTTCGCCAAGTACCAACCCTTCCCGGTCTCGATCGAAGGGATAGCAACCAGTTGTTGCCAAAGCACCCATCCGGTTAAATCCAGTCAGAGTTAAGGGTGTGATGGGCGCTTCCACAGCACCTGCGATCGCCCTCTGACACAGACCAGTTTGGATTAACTCAATAGCTTGGGAGATCGACCAAATACCAGTCGCACAAGCCGCCATCGGCGCCAGCACCGGCCCGGTAGAACCAATTGCTCTGGCCACCGCGATCGCCCCCATGTGAGGCAAAAAATGCACAAATTCAGAATGAGGAATCGGGAATTCCCTTCCTTCTTCCTTCTGACTTCCCCATACTGGGGTAAGGGGGGGTCTTCTGACTTCTGTTAACAACAGTTCCAAATTGGCTTGAAAACCACGGCTAGAGCCGATCGCAATTCCACAATCAGGAAGTGGCAAAGTCAAATTAGCATCTTGCAAAGCATCTGCCAAAACCCGTCGCATTAAAGTTATTAAATCCGCCGGTCTTGAATCAATTAAACCCAGAGGTCGAGGTTGAAGTTCTAAAAAAGGTTGATATTCTTCAATTCCCGACTCCCCAACTAACAGTTTTTTCCAGCTAGTTTCCAGAGAGCCTAAAGCAGAAACTAAACCAATTCCAGTAACAACAACATCCATAAATTAAAGGCTGGGTTTTGGCAAAAATTAGAAAGTAGACAGCAGAAAGCATTTGCCGAACTCATGAATACTGACTACTAACTAATGACTCATGACTAAGGACGAATAACTACTAACTACTGCCAACTAACTAACAGCCTTAAAATTTTCCAAACCTTGAGTCACCGTAGCTTTCTCAATGCGATCGCCAGCCTCAATCTTATCAACCACATCCATCCCTTGCTTGACATAGCCAAAAACCGCATAGCTACCGTCCAAAAAAGATACATCCGTCAAAGTAAAATAAAACTGCGAAGAAGCCGAATCAGGAGCATTCGATCTAGCCATAGCCACAGCCCCACGACTATGCACCAAAACAGGTTTCTCAGTAACCCTAGCTTGCTCAAACGTCACGCTGTAAGTAGGACTTTTCGCACCTTTAGCTTTAATTTCCAGAGGAATATATCTTTCCTGAGAAGTTTTCGGGTCAATAAAACCACCAGTTCCCAACCGCTCAGAAGGGAATTTAGGATCTTTCCCCTGGGGGTCGCCACCTTGAACTACAAAAGGCTGAGGTTCCCGTACTACGCGGTGAAATACCAGCCCATCGTAGACACCTTTCTGAACCAAATCCACAAAATTGCCCGCAGTAATCGGAGCATTTGTACCGTCAAGTTCGATCGTAATTGGCGCTCCTTTAACCGTCATCACCACCGTTGCTTTTCCTTCCAAACGAGGCAAGTTACTAAATTGCGAACTAGCACCCACAACAGCAGGAGACGGAGACGGAGACAAAGAAATACTTTCACCAGATACCGGATTCGGTGTGGGAGTAGAATTCGCGGGAGTGGAAGTACCACATCCACCTACAAAAAGGGCACCAATGATTAAAATTGAGAAAAACCACTGCTGAATTCGGATTTCCATTTTCACTTTCACTTGATTAAAAACTTGGCAACTAGAGATATTAGACCAAAAACTTAGAAATTGCTAATTGACACTCCCTAGCATAAAACTGAGGAATCGGAACATTCTGTTTCCTCCCCCTGGTGAAGGGGGATGGGAGGCTCGGCCGTTTGATTTTAAGGTAAATTATCGTTTTGCAGGGGTACTGGATGGTCAGTGCTTACCCCCCACTTACCAATCCCAAATCTCAAATCTCAAATCTAAAATTCTTAAAGTCCTTCCAAGGGAACCTTCAAAAATCGAGCCAATTCCGCCGCTTCATTTTCCACCTTAGACAAAGATATGGGTTGTCCGACTCTAGTCAGAGGAAACTGACGGCGGTCTTTGAGCTTGAGATAAATACTGCGACGGGGACTGAGACCGTCTTTGATGTCCACCCGTACCGATTGAACATCGGATGTTTTGCAGGTAAAGTCTACTTTACGGTTTTTGCCTGGAAAACCCCAGCGAAAGATGCGAATACTACCAGTTTCGCGATCGAACTCATTATATCCGCCACCAAGATCCCAGAGAACAGTCAGCCAGAGGTAAGACCCCAACAGCAGAGCACAGACACCGTAGAAACCCATTGCGATGCCCTGGGGGATAAAAATGAGCTGAGTCGGGTCAGCAAAAGGCAGCAGATTTACGTGCAAGTAGCTAGAAATGCTCGACAGCAGGAAGCCAGTCCCTCCAATGCTGACCACCGTCGCCCACCAGTAATTGCTGAAGCGGCGGGAACCCAAAACCTGCTGGCGCAGGATATGTCCGCTCGAAGTCGTTGTTTGTGCAGTCATAAAATTCAAAAGCCTTAAAGCCAAATCTTAATTCAACTACCAATCGAGTTGAAATTTTATGAAATTATAATGTATAGTTATGTTAACTTTAATTAGAACCACCTTTCATCCCCATCTAGCATTCGTACATCAAGAATCTTAGTTGGGGTAATTGACAAACCTTAGCCTTTTAACAAGCAAGAGGATTTTACAGCAATGACAATCGCAGTCGGACGCGCCCAGAACGAACGAGGCATCTTTGATGTACTCGACGACTGGCTCAAACGCGATCGCTTCGTCTTCGTAGGCTGGTCTGGCATCCTGCTATTCCCCTGCGCCTATATGGCCATCG
>JAHRFD010000032.1 GCA_020882975.1 Microcoleus sp. EPA2
ACTTCAAGTCGGGATAGGGCATTGCCACGACTCTAAATGTACGCAGAGAGAAGGTAAGACCACTTGTGGCACATCTCGATGAAGCGTAAAGAATCCCCGCGCGTTTACGCCGGGGAGTATGTCAAAGAATATCAATTAGCAACTTTTGAACAAAACTCAATCCCCGAATCAGTAGGACAAAAAATATACCATAATTATGGTAAGGAAATCGAGATATAATTTCCCAACTTTAAAACAAGAGATAAATGGCACTTAAAATCTAAAGGCAGAGTTGGCAACATTCCCATCACTCCAGAATTTCATATTGCTATCCGCCCAAAGGTTCCCATAAACAACATCTTCGGAATGCTTGACTATGCCTACAACCTGAAGATAAAATTTCCCGAAGGACAGATTCAGTGCCAATTTTTAGAACAAGCTTACGAGACATTAGCTAACATTCTTGCTCAAAAAATTCTAGAACGCTGTCGCAAAGGACTATATCGCGATTACTTACCCAAAACCGAAAGACTCGCCTACATTCGCGGCCGCGTCGATTTGCGATCGGCCATTCAAAAACCTTGGGATGTTAAACTAAAATGCGACTATCACGAACAAACAGGCGATATCGAAGACAATCAAATACTCGCTTGGACACTCTTCATAATTGGGCGCAGCGGTTTGTGCCGCGAATCTGTTTCATCCACTGTGCGAAAAGCTTTTCACGCACTCCAAGGATTTGTGACATTAAAACATTTTAAATCTGAAGCTTGTATCGATCGCACTTATCACCGTTTGAATCAAGATTATCAACTTTTACACGCCTTATGTCGCTTCTTTTTAGATAACACAGGGCCTAGTCACGAAATAGGCGATCGCGAAATGCTCCCTTTTCTCATAGACATGGCTAAATTATATGAACAATTTGTCGCTGAATGGCTCAACGCAAATACACCAAAAGGCTTTTTTGTCAAACAACAGCACCGAGTCACCCACGACCAAAACTATTCCGATCGCATCGACTTACTGCTGTGCGATATTGCAACAAGTAAAGTCCGGTACGTCCTCGACACAAAATACAAAGCTCCCGATAAAGTAGCCAGTAATGACATTCATCAAATAGTTGCTTACGCCAATGCGTTAAACTGCCAAAATGCAATTCTCATCTACCCGCAAAACCTCAAACAGCCACTAGACATAAAACATGGTGATATCCAAGTTCGCAGTCTAACCTTTTCCCTAGATAGCGACCTCCATGAAGCCGGAGAAACCTTCTTAAAATCTCTACTTCCAAACACCCTCCCCTAACTCCAATACGGTTCAGTTAAAAGTGTTTATTCCTCGGAGATCCCCCTAAATCCCCCTTAAGAAGGGGGACTTTGAGTAAGTTCTTGTCCCCCCCTTCTTAAGGGGGGCTAGGGGGGATCGGGCTTAACTAAACTGTATTGCCCCTAACTCTACTCTGCGCCCTCTGCGCCCTCTGTGGTTCATTTTATCCACAAAAAAAGAGGCGCGATCGCGCCTCCCAAATCTTTCATGTTCCCGTTCTAAACACTAACAGCTACTTTCGATTCCTTTGCAGTCAACTTCTCGTAAGTCGCCCGCATTTTCAATCCTACCAAGACTTGGAATAAACCAGTTCCATTATTGGAACCAGGATACTCGCGGTGCTGGAGCAATAGGTGAGTTAACTCGCCTTCATACTTCGCAGAAGTCTTGCTCAAATGGCTTTCGATGTAAATCACTTCTTCGAGATTTTCAAACTGACCGTCTACTTCCAAAATCGATACTTCGTGGCCGTAGAAAGAGTCTGGTCCGTAGTACATCTTAATTCCGGGATAGGAACAAGTTAGTTTCCGGCCGCAAGGAACCCAGTTAATTGTTGAACCTTCGTCAAACAAATACGCAGGTTCAAAATTGGCGACACCTTCGCGCTGGATCATCTGCACCCGCAGAACTTTCCGCTCTTTGTCATCCTTAATTAGATTGGTCGGCAATACTTGAATTACCACATCGGCATATTGCTTTTGTGGGTCGATGTAGGCGGTAAAATCGGGTTTGCGAGCGTTGATCGCAAACAGCACGTCTTCGTAACGGTGGCCCCGTTCCGCCATGTCGCGCTGGATTTTCCAAGCGATTTTTACTTCGTCGCTGATGTCGAGGTAGACGCTGAAGTCGAGGAGCGATCGCACTCGCTCATCATACAGCGGGTGCAATCCTTCAATCACGATCACATGATTCGGCTCAACGCGCTCGGGAGGATCGAGCAGGCCGGTTTCGTGGTTGTAAATCGGTTTGTCGATTCCTCGGCCTTCTTTGAGCGCTTTCATTTGCTCGGCCATTAGGTCGAAATTGTTGGCTCTGGGGTCAAGGGCTGTAATCCCTGTTTCTTTGCGCTGTTTGCGATCGAGACAATGATAGTCGTCCAGACAGATTACGGTAACGAAATCTTCCCCGAACAAATCTGTCAATCGGCGCAAAAAGGTAGATTTTCCGCACCCGGAGTCTCCGGCAACGCCAATTAAAACCACGCGATCCGGCTTAGTTGTCATAGTTTCCCTCTAAAAAAATCAATGTTTACTAACTCAAGTGTAGATTCCACAAAATTGCAGCCCATAGGTAGCTACCAACAAGCTTGATGTGGCTTTACTACCCCGACGGGATCGAGCAAAACCACCATACAGCAGTCTGTTGACTGCCTGCTAGGGAAGACCCAAGCAATTTTCAAGGCAAGTAATTAATAGCTTGTAAAAGTATAGTCATTTATGTATGACATGGGAGGCGTAAATCCTTCTCCTTTCTTTTTTACTTCCAGCGAATGGACCCTTCTCAAGCTGAACTACACAGCTCCCTATCCCATGGCACAAGGCATTTGGGATTGCTTGGGCATAAGACCGTAAGATCTATTAACACTAACTTTAGTAGTTAATCTTACCAGAATGCGATCGCCCCCTACAAGCTCAACGTCGATTTGAGATTTGAGATTTGAGAATTAACGTCGTTTATCGGGGCTGCACCCCCGATCGGGTAAAATAGTCGCAGTACGCAGACAACAATAGCTATAAGTCAACACCTGAACACAACCGGGCGAGGTTCGTGGGCGTGTTCGGCTAATTGGGAATTGGGGACGCGATCGAGCAAAACTTGACACGCCCGCCCAGGGCGGTGAGGCTGAAAGATTAACGCGACCAATTAGTCCCGATGACCTTAAGAAAAAAGTAAATTGAGTCTACGGTCACATTCTCTATCTTTATAACTCTGTATCGTGAAGGAAAAGCAACAAATGTACAGCCCAAGCATATCTGGTGTTGCGACCAGCTCCATATCAGGCAGTCGCATCTTTGTCTATGAAGTCGAGGGCATGCGTCAAAGCTGCGAAACTGACCAAACAAGTAACCCGATTCGTCGTAGTGGCAGCGTGTTTATCGCCGTCCCCTACGATCGCATGAATCAGGAAATGCGGAGGATTACTCGCATGGGTGGCAAAATAGTCAGCATTCGACCCTCCAACGACGCTCCCAAAACTCATGGCACTGTAGCACCAGAACTTGGACAACAGAGTCAGAAATCTGGAGAAACAACTAAGCCCATGACTCAAGCAAAGGAAAAGGTTCAGGTTCCAGTTAACCTCTACAAGCCCGCCAATCCCTATATTGGCAAGTGCATCTCTACAGAAGAATTGGTCAGAGAAGGCGGCGATGGCACTGTCCGCCACGTCACTTTTGACATCTCTGGAGGCAATTTGCACTATCTGGAAGGTCAAAGTATTGGCATTATTCCAGATGGTACTGATAAGAACGGTAAACCTCACAAAATTCGGCTTTATTCCATCGCCTCTACCCGTCACGGAGATAATTTGGATGACAAAACAGTCTCTCTGTGCGTCCGTCGGCTAGAGTACAAAAGCCCAGAAACCGGCGAACAAGTCTTTGGTGTTTGTTCGACTTTTCTGACAGGTTTGGAACCAGGGGCTGATGTCAAAATCACTGGCCCAGTAGGCAAAGAAATGTTATTGCCAGAAGATGAAGATGCCACCATTATTATGATGGCTACTGGTACAGGCATTGCTCCTTTCCGCGCTTATTTGTGGCGGATGTTTAAAGAAAACAATCCTGATTACAAATTCAAAGGTTTAGCTTGGCTGTTCTTTGGCGTGGCTTATACTCCCAACATTCTGTACAAGGAAGAGTTGGAGAAATTGCAGGCAGAATTCCCCGATAATTTCCGATTGACCTATGCCATCAGCCGCGAGCAAAAAAATGTTGACGGCGGCAAGATGTACATTCAAAATCGGATTCAAGAAAACGCTGATGAATTGTGGGAGTTGGTTCAAAAACCCAAAACTCACACTTATATCTGCGGCTTGAAAGGGATGGAAGGTGGAATTGATGAAGGAATGTCGGCTGCTGCTGGCAAGTTCGGAGTCGAGTGGTCTGCCTATCAGAAACAATTGAAGAAAGACCATCGCTGGCACGTTGAAACCTATTAATGTGTAAGGTGATTTAATTCTCAGTTGTAGGGCGGGCTTTGCTCGCCCTACAACTGTTTTAGACTGGTATAGCAGTTGATAGTTATACCAATTTTTTATGAGGCTGCATAGAATTCGATATCGTGGACGGAGAGGGTAGGCACGGTGGCACTACCCCTACAAAACGATGATTTATCTGAGAATGAAACAGCCCTAGGATTAGATATTACAGAATGCCGACACCACAAGAGTTTAAAGTGTAAAATATAAAGTAAGCGCACCGAAAAGGGGAGATAATTGACATGATCCTAATTTCTACCCAACAACTGACATTTGAAGAGTATCTGAATTACCAGGGAGAATCAGGTGTTTGTTATGAGTTATATCGGGGACATCTCATCGAAATGCCAACACCCACAGCTATACATATCAAAATTTGTGAATTTTTAGTTTACCAGTTCCGGCGCTTTTTTGCTACACATAACTTGCCGCTAGTTGCCGTTGTCACTACCGCAGTCCGAACTGAGGAAAACTCGGCGCGAGTTCCTGATGTGATAATTTGCACTCAGAGTCTTTGGGAACAAGTCTGTGCCCAAGCTGGTTCGGCAGTCTTGGACTTTGAAGAAAAACCCCTATTAGTGATAGAAGTTACCAGTCAAAATTGGCGGGATGACTACATCCGTAAACGGGCAGAATATGACTTAATTGATATCCTCGAATATTGGATCGTAGACCCCAATTTACTCAAAATACGAGTGTGTAGCCGTCCCGACAATGAAGGTGGTTATTCTCACCAGGAATTTTTGCCGGGACAGCAGGTTCAGTCTGTACAGTTCCCTGAATTTATTTTATCGGTGAATGAAGTGCTCTCTGGGCCGCTAGTAGAAGATTTAATTCGAGAAGAACAAGCACAGCGACAGCAGCTAGAACAGCAAAATCAGGAACTGGGACAGCAAGTCGAAAGATTGGCCCAGCGACTCCGAGAAATGGGGGTAAACATGGATGCAGAACTGTAGAATTCTGAGCTCAAATTAGATCCCCGACTTCTTTAAGAAGTAGGGGGTGGTATTCTGTCAATGCGCGAATATCATACAATGATTGTAGGTTAAGTCAGTTTCAACGGGTCAAAGTCGTGGGTTTCAAAATTGGTTTGCTAGGTTTAGGTACAGTTGGTGCGGGAACTGCAGAGATTTTGCTCTCTACAGATGGCCGCCATCCGCTGTTGCAGGAATTGGAAATCTATCGGGTGGGTGTGCGCGATATTTCTCGAACTCGGTCTTTACAATTGCCAGAAAATGTGCTGACAACTGACCTGGAAGCGATCGTCACTGACCCGGAAGTTGATATTGTAGTAGAATTGATCGGGGGATTGGAACCGGCCCGATCGCTCATTCTCCAGGCTATTGCTAACGGTAAGCACGTTGTCACCGCCAACAAAGCTGTGATTTCCCGCTACGGTCAAGAAATATTTGAAGCAGCCAACGCAAAAGGCATTTATGTAATGTTAGAAGCTGCTGTCGGTGGCGGCATTCCAGTCATCCAAACTCTCAAACAATCCTTGGGTGCAAACCGCATTCAAACCGTAATTGGCATCGTCAACGGCACAACTAATTACATCCTGACACGGATGCAAACAGAAGGTGCAGACTTTGCTGAAGTCCTTGCCGATGCCCAGCAATTAGGTTACGCTGAAGCTGACCCCACAGCGGATGTAGACGGATTAGATGCTGCTGATAAAATCGCTATTTTAGCTTCCCTAGCTTTTGGAGGCCGGATTAAATTAGCAGATGTTTACTGCGAAGGTATCAGACAAGTTACGGCCTCTGATATTGACTATGCAGACAAACTGGGATTTGTAATTAAGTTGCTAGCTATTGCTCAAAACAACTACCAAACTTCGGAAGAAAATGGGGATAAAAAAAACGAACTTATTTCGATTCGGGTGCATCCTACCTGCGTGCCAAAAACTCATCCGCTGGCAAGTGTCAACGGGGTTTATAATGCAATTTTAGTGGAAGGAAAGCCGATCGGGCAATTGATGCTGTACGGGCGCGGTGCCGGTGCCGGACCCACCGCTAGTGCGGTAGTCTCCGATATTCTGAACATTGCAGCTATTCTGAAAACCGAAACTGTTCCGATTCCCCATCCTTTGCTCAGTTGCAATCACCAACACTATTCCCAAATAGCAAAAATGGACGAACTGGTAACGCGGTTTTATGCTCGTTTCCTGACTCGCGATACTCCGGGGGTAATTGGGAAATTAGGGACTTGTTTCGGCAACCACAAAGTTAGTTTACAATCTGTTGTGCAGACGGGAATTCATGGCGATTTAGCAGAAATTGTAGTTGTTAGTCACGATGTTAAAGAAGGCAATTTCCAACAGGCGATCGCAGAAATTAGGGCGATGGAATCCATTCATAGCATTGCTAGTATTCTGCGAGTTTTGTAAAAATTAATTTGTGATGGCGGGTTTCATCAACAATATTTGCTAATAATTGACCAACTCTCAAACCCGCCTTCGCTTACTATTTCCTTAATCTTTGCTCCCGCAGCAGAGAATCAGCCCAAGCAGCATCGGCTTCCGAGAGCGCGGGAACCGGTTCCGCGTTATAATCTATTCTAAAATCATAGGCTGCGCGATCGTAAACCTCATTTAATAACCCTTGTAAATCTACAATTGGTTCCCCATCCTCTGCACGCAAAGGTAATGAAAACTGAGGAATCCTATCTGGTAAATTGAAAAGGTACAAATCTGCCACAGGTCTTAGATTTGAGCGACTTACCAAAATTCGATATCTTTGCTCAATATCGTTAGCAAACACTGGTAAAGGTTGGTAACTTCGCAGCAAGTCAATCTCTACCATATGAGTGCGACTACCAAACACTTTTTTGCGCTTTTTTTCATAAATTTCTCGCCCTTTTCCCGGTCGTTTGTTAGCTGGAGAAAGCACTTCAATCACCGTCACTACGTTTTTACTCTCTGTTTGGATTATCTGTAAATAACTTAGTTTTAATTCCCGTGGCAAAGGTATTTTAACTTTCAAATATTGGTCTGGAGGAGCGGCAACGGCAACATTAGAATTAGTCTCTGTGCCGGGAGTCGGTGAGCGCTGCGTTGTGGCATCAGACATGGTAATTAATAAAGCATCTTCGCCGCTGATTTGATAAATTCTTTGTTCGATATCTACTAAATATTTAGGCAGTAGTTGGGGAGTTAACAAATCGGCGATCGCCACTATTAACCTATTATGAAAAGAACCCCATAATTCAGGATTTTCTAAATAAGGATTCATCCCTGGAAATGGATTAGTCATTAATTTCACTCCTGTTGATTTACCTAATTTTAATATTTTACCCAGTCGAGTAGAAAAACGCAGACAATCTCAAAATATTATCTGCGTTAATCTCCGTTCATCTGCGGTAAAAAAAATCCCTAAAAATCCCCGTAACTACTAATAGCCCCCTGTAATCTTACCATCACCTCATCAACCAAAATCGCCCCCAACTCCCCAGAAACACGAGTCCGAATATTCAAACTATTCGCCTCAACTTCCTTAGCACCGACAACACCCATCACCGGAATTTTATCCTTCTCTGCATTACGAATCAACTTACCCAAACGCTCATTACTATCATCAGCTTCAGCACGAATGCCTAGAGCCTTCATCTTCGCAGCCACTTCCTTGGCAAAGGGCAAAAATTCACTGCTAACAGGTAACAAACGCACTTGAATGGGCGCTAACCATAGTGGAAAATCCCCCGCATACTGCTCGATCAAAATTCCGATCAAGCGTTCTAAAGAACCGAAAGGAGCGCGGTGAATCATCACCGGGCGCTTGCGAGTGCCATCTTCAGCAACATATTCTAAGTCAAAGCGATCGGGCAAATTGTAATCTACCTGAACAGTTCCTAATTGCCATTCGCGGTCCAAAACATCTTGGAAAATGAAATCGAGTTTTGGCCCGTAAAATGCCGCTTCCCCAATTCCTTCAAAATAGTTCATTCCCAAGGTTTCCACCGCGCGGCGAATCGCACCCTGAGCTTTTTCCCAAGCTTCATCGGAACCGATATATTTCTCTAAATTGTCCGGATCGCGGAAACTCAAACGGGCTTTAAAATTCTTGAGTTGTAGACTCTTGAATACTGACAGAATCAAATCTACTACGCTCAAAAATTCTGCATCCAATTGTTCCGGGGTGACAAATAAGTGAGAATCATCCACTGTAAAGCCACGAACTCTGGTTAAACCGCCCAATTCTCCCGATTGTTCGTAACGGTAAACTGTGCCGAATTCTGCTAAGCGCATCGGCAATTCCCGATAGGAGCGGAGTTCGCTTTTGTAAATTTGAATGTGGAAGGGGCAATTCATGGGTTTCATGACAAAACCCTGTTCGTTGGCTGCGGCTTCCTCATCTTCTGCCATCAGCGGAAACATATCTTCTTTGTATTTCTGCCAATGTCCAGAGATTTTGAATAAATCGACTCTGGCGATGTGGGGAGTTACTACTTGCAGATAGCCGCGTTTGATTTGTTCTTGTTTCAAGAAGTCTTCTAAAATACTTCTCAAAACAGTGCCTTTTGGTGTCCACAAAGGCAAGCCTGGACCTACTGCATCGGCGAAGATAAATAAGCCTAATTCTTTACCTAATTTGCGGTGATCCCGTCTTAGGGCTTCTTCTTTGCGGTGTTTGTAGGCTGCTAATTGTTCGGGGGTTTCCCAGGCGGTACCGTAAATGCGTTGTAGCTGGGCTTTGGTTTCGTCCCCGCGCCAATAGGCTCCTGCTAGGCTTTCGAGTTCGATCGCCTTTGGATTCAATTCACTGGTATTGTCTAAGTGAGGCCCGGCGCACAAATCCCACCATTCGTCGCCCAAATGGTAAAGGGTAATGGGTTCGATCAAACCTTCGAGAATTTCTAATTTGTAAGGTTCGTTAATTGCCTGAATTCTGCTTTGTGCTTCTTCGCGGCTGACTTCTTCGCGAATTACAGGCAATTTGCGGTTGATGATTTTGATCATCTCTTTTTTAATGGCTTTTAAATCCTGTTCCGTAAATGGTTCGGGAGTGTCAAAGTCATAGTAAAAACCGTTTTCAATCCAAGGGCCAATGGTTACTTGAGCCTTGGGAAATAATTTCTGCACCGCCATCGCCATGACATGGGATGTAGTGTGGCGAATTTTTTTTAGTTGCTCCGACTCGCTGGTGCGGGGCAAATCAATTTTAGCGGGCTGTTCTGGAACGGAAAGGGATTCTGAGCTAGACATCGGTTGATTTAGCAATTAATTTAGTTGCACTGGGTTCTATCTTACTCAGATTGGGAGAACAACCGCCCACTTAATGCTTTGGGGTATCTGGCGAATTTACTGAAAGCAGCCGAGGTGCAATGTCTGGATTCATGCCTAGGGTTGTTTTCTCCCATCCCCAATCCCAAATCCCTCGTCGGCTTTAACAATCGCCCATAAGTTGAATTTTTGTTAAAAAAATGTTACAATTTGTAAATAGCATCTAAGATTACAATAGATAAATAACCCAATTTTGATCCATGCTTAATCCCGACTTGCCGGAAGCCGAATTGCTAAAATCCTTACTGCAACCGCTGTTAGAGGATTTTAAATACTGGTTTGCTCGCTCGGCAACTCTTTTAGAAACTGAGGAAATCGCCTTTTTGAGCAGTGAAGCACAATCGGACTTGTTAGGGAGAGTTGAACAAGCTCAGCAAGAAGTAAATGCTGCGATCGCTTTATTTCAAGCAACCGGAGGTCAAGTTGGGATTGAAACCGCCGCCCTGATGCCGTGGCACAGGCTTCTGGCAGAATGCTGGCAAGTATCGTCGCGATTTCGCTCATCCCAGTCGGCCAAGCTTGGCAGATAAGGTGATTTCCAATTAAACGCGCTGTCCAATCCCCAACCAAGGAAATATGGGCAGCAGACTTGACAACCTCAAAAAGATTTCCAGTTAATAATTTATTAATTGCTGAAACACATTTGTAAATTGCTGTGTGGCTGTTTAGCCCGGAGGAAAAAATCATGTTACATCTGCTTTATATCCTAGCTTTTACCGTTCTTGCCTTTCTGGCGGTGGGTAACTTAATCCGTAGCTTAGTCACGGTGGGGATGGAGTCCCAGCGCCCTCAACAATTTAGACATCCTCATCGTTACGCATCCTCTTCTCGCTCTCAAAGTGTGCCGCATCCCGAACTTTTAGATGAATACGGAAACATAGTCAACGAGCCTCTGTTAGTGATGCGTTCGCTTAGTGTACAAGATGCCCGCGAACAATTGGATGCTCTCTACAAATCATCTCCCGGTGGCAGTGACGAAGGTGGCGAGCTAGTCTAATTCGGGGAAACGCACAGCATTTATACTTACGCGATCGGGGTCAGAAAAAAATAATTAACCGTTAGTTTGTAAGTAATGGCTAATTAGTGGTGTTTTTTGAGAGATACTAAAAAGGGATCGATCTAAAGTGTCGATCGCTCCCGTTTTGTCATCGGCAAAAATGCTCGCTTAAGGCTAGATGATCGTCTCTATTTCATTACTCGCAGAACTTCTGCAAGCTTTGCCCCAGCTACGGGCCCAAATTTATTTCAAATCTTCCATGACAGCGCTGTCTCACGCGATGGAAGACTTGGTTTTGGCAGGTTCTGATGAACCGTTAGTCATTGCTAGCTTTCAGCGAGAGCGATTTTATCGCCAGGAAGCTCACCGCTATCGGCGCATTTCCGATCGCTCATCTCAGGTATACGTGCTAGCAGCACCGGAAACTGACTTTAAAAACTCCTCGGAATTTTACGAAACTGTGGCTTTCGATCCAGAGGATGGATTAAGCCAAGAGTGGCACTTAGTGGTCATCGGAGAAAACTACTCAACTTGTCTGATTTGTCAAGAAAAATTTATCCCTCTGGAAAATCAGGATGAGCGAGAACCACTATTGATGGATCAAGCTCGTAGATTTGAGGGAATTTGGACTTTCGATCGCGATGTAAGTTGCAAAGCAGCCCAATTGCTGCTCGATCGCATTGTCAAATATCGCCCCGAATTAGCCGAAAAAATCGAAGGAGCGCAAACAAGTTATAATCTGGTCAAAAAACCGAAAAAATCCCGGAAAACCGAGACGACCAAAGCTGCCAAACCAGAGAAAACTTTAGGGAAAACTGCCAAAATCCCCAATCCTAAACTCAGCGATGCTTTTACCGAGCGGTTGGTGACTTACTTGCAAGCGGGTCAACACAAACTGCTGAAAGCCTACGGTGCGATCGCGGCCCAAGAACGCAAAGAACGCTTGGTGAATACGATCACAACGGCCATGCGGCAATCGCTGAATCCTCAAGAAATAGTGGAAGTGGCAGTGCAAGAACTGGGTACAGCTTTGTCAGCAAACCGTTGTTTGATTTATCGCTGCAAAGCGACAGATATTGCCACTAAAATCGAGCGCGAGTTTTTGCGCCCCAGCACTAATTCCCTGCTAAATCAGACTTGGCCCTTGCAGGAAAATCCGATATTTCGTGATGCGGTGGCAAACCAAGAGCGAGTTTATATTCAAGATACAGCACAACATCCGCTGATTGTCAATACCAAATCCCTACAAAAGACTGTCCAAGAGCAGGAAATTGTCTCGTGGTTAATGGTGCCTGTGCTTTATCATGGGCGGATTTTGGGGATGGTGGAAATGCACCAGTGTCGATCGACTTTGGCTTGGGAAGAAGATGAACTGGCTCTAGTAGAGGCGATTGCTACTCAACTCGGTTCGGCCTTAATTCAAGCAGAAACCTACGCTAATTTAGAAGAACTCAATCAACAATTAGAAGCCTTAGACCGCACTCGTAGCAATCTCATTGCCATCACCGGACACGAACTCCGCACTCCCCTTTCTACGATTCAAGTATGTCTAGAAAGCTTGAATTCCGAACCAGATATGCCAGCAGAATTGCGGAAAATCATGTTAGAAACAGCCCTAGGCGATGCCGATAGAATGCGGAAACTCGTCCAGGATTTCCTCACTCTTTCCCACTTAGAAAGCGGTCGAGTGGAATGGAATGTGGAATCACTTACCTTGCAAGAATGCGTAGATTTAGCCCTCAGCAGCGTTAGAGCTCGTTCCTTTGATAGAAAGTTGCCGGAAATTATCACTGATGTATCCGCAGAATTGCCTCTAGTGCAAGCTGATGGCGAGTGGTTGGTAGAAGTGCTTTCCAAACTGTTAGATAACGCTTGCAAATTCACCACACCCCAGGGAAGCGTGACGGTTAGAGCTCAGTGTAACGGTTATCGGATGGTGGAAGTGCTGGTAGCGGATACGGGGAGAGGGATAGAGGCGAATAGTTTAAAAGTAGTGTTCGATCGATTTTATCAAGAAGAAGGAGCTTTGCGGCGCAGTGCCGGCGGTACGGGTTTAGGATTAGCAATTTGCAAACAGATTGTGGCTGGTTGGGGAGGTAAAATTTGGGTAGATTCCCCAGGAAAAGACAAAGGGAGTGAATTTCATTTCACTATTCCCACCGTATAAAATACCGAGATACGCGACTTTTTGCATAATTGGGCTATCCCACAAATAACCACTAATACCATTTTTGTAAAGTCCTACTACAGATGTAGTTCAAAGCCCCCCCTTAGTAAGGGGGGGGTTGGGGGGGTAGATATGTAGCGCTACTTTATGAAATTGGTATAACTACATCGGAATACTAATTACAAATTCCGTTCCTTTCCCCACCGATGAAAAACATTCCAAAGTCCCTCCATGTTTTTCGGTTACTATCTGATAACAAATCGACAAGCCCAATCCCGTTCCTTCCCCTTCTGCTTTAGTGGTAAAAAATGGAGTAAACAATTTTTCGAGGACGCTTTCTGGCATTCCCAAGCCGTTATCAGCGATCCGAATTACCAAGGTGTCCATTGTTTGTCCTAGTTTTTCGGAAATTCCGAAAGTAGAAATGGTAATTTTATTGGGATTTTTATCGATTTGTGCATAGGTTTTGCCCACATTAGATTCATCCAAAGCATCAATTGCATTAGCAATCAAGTTCATAAATACTTGATTCATTTGTCCTGGATAGCATTGTAATTTTGGTAACTCACCATAATATTTAATGATTTTAATTGCTGGTCGAGCTTGTTTGGCTTTCAGTCGGTGAGACAAAATCATCAAAGTAGTTTCAATTCCTTCGTGAATATCAACGGCTCTTTTTTGAGCGGTGTCGGTGCGGGAGTAGTTGCGGAGGGATTGCATGATATCCCGAATGCGATCGATTCCCAATTTCATGGAGGCCGTGGTTTTGGGCAAATCTTCTAATAGATATTCCAGTTCGATCGACTCAATTTCATCTTCAATTTGTTGTCCGGGTTCGGGAAATTTTTCTTGATAAAGATTGAGCAAATTAATCAAATCATCAATATATTCTTGAACGTGGTGCAAATTTCCCGAAATGAAACCAACAGGATTATTCACTTCGTGAGCAACTCCAGCCACCAGTTGTCCAAGTTGAGATATTTTTTCAGTTTGAACTAATTGTGCTTGAGTTTGTTGCAGTTGAATCACTGTGGCTTTTAACTCACGAGATTTTTCTTGTTCGCCAGCATAGAGACGGGCATTTTCAATGGCAATTGCCGCCTGGGCTGTCAATATTTGCAACAGTTTCAATCGCTCCTTTGTAAACGCACCCACCACCAGATTATTTTCTAAATAAACTACACCAATCGACTTGCCCTGATAGAGAATAGGGGCGCACAAAAGCGATTTTGGTTTGTTTTTTTGAATATATAAATCCCCTTGATAAATGGTTTCTTTGGCTGCATTTGTCAAGAGTATTGGTTTCTGAGTCATCACCACATATTGAATCACAGAAATTGGCAGATCTGAACTATTTTTTAATAAAGTTGGCTCGTGGAAAACACGGAAATTTTGTTTGTGAATATTTAAGACTTCTATGGAAAGTTCCCCCTCTTTTTCGAGAATAATAGCTCCTTTTTCAGCTCCCGCATTTTCTAAAATAATATGGAGCAGTTTTGTTAACAATTTTTCTAAGACTATTTCACTAGAAATAGTCTGGGATGCTTTCATTACTGTTCCTACATCTAAAATGTTACCATCGGCAGAGGTACTGGCAGTGGTAGTGACTGTTATTTGATTATCGGATATTTTTTGAAACCAATCAGGATGGGAATGTTCTAATTGATTAACTTTGGCAGTAGCACCCCATTGGAGATAGCAAAAACGGGCATCATTAAGATATAATTTGGCGGAATTGTACCGATTTTGTGCTAAATAAAAGCGGGTGGCTAGTTCGTTGGCTAGGGCTGCATTTTGGATAAATCCGTTTTCCAGCGCTGAGGCGATGGATTGGTCGTAATATTCTGCGGCTGCATAATTATTTCCTGAGAGTCGCTCTATTTCTGCGTAAATTAATAAATATTTGTGTTGATAGTTGGCTGGGCAATGTTGTGCCAAATCTCGAAATTCTTCGAGGCTGATGTTGAGTTGTTCTCGGTATAGTTGACGATCGCGATCGCTGGCATTTGTAGCACCAGACGCCAGAGCGATCGCATAATGAAAACGAAAAACAGGATTGACAAAATGACCGGCACCACCTTTCAAAAACTCAGCCCCATCCAGGGCATATTCTAAGGCTAGATGGACGTCACCAAACCAGTTAGCAATAGTCAGTTTGTAAAGATAGATTACAAAAATCGTAGTCAGATCGGCAGAGGATTCAGCAAATTTTAACAGCGCTTCATCATCAATAAAAGTTTGAGGTATTTGGGCGGCTTCTAAGGTGCAGGTAAGTTGGGCGATCGCATTTTTGTTCAATAAGTGATAGGCTAACATATTGCGATCGATTTTTGACAACACCGGGATAAATTTATCCGTAATTTCTGTGGTTTTTTGTAGAGATTCATTCCCAAAAAAACAACTCCATACATAATTAATCGAAGCATAGCCAGACCACTGGTAAGCACCTGTTTCTATACCATTATTAAAGGCTTTCAGCATCAACAACTTGCACTCATCTATATATTTAATGTAATGCAAGGTTAAAGCCCCCCACATATGGAAAATACAAGCTCCCAACTCTTTAATATTCCAAGTTTCGTAGAGAGTGAGGGAGAGTTTTCCTGCTGCACAACCAGCCTCGATTTCACGATATTTAGTGATTAAAGTAAAGGCATATAAAGTGTAACCAAAGGCGGAAATTCGGCAATTACCATGCTCAACACTCCCTTGCACTAACTTGATAGCGCAGAGAAATTGAGCGTTGGGATTGGTAAAATAGGCAATGGGGAACAGTTCTTTCAAAATCCGGTGGGCTGCGAGTTTTAGCGGATCGGTGAGTAGGGGTAAATCTGCCAAATCGGCGATCGCCCGATCGCCAATCATCCCCTTCGTTTTCGCTAATTCACTAGCTAAAAAATCCTCATCTGGGTAAGCTTCAAATTCGACACCCAAAGATTGTAATGTTTCCACACCTAACTTGTAAGCAGCCGATAAATCATTTTTCATCCGCAAACAAGTCATTTTTAATTCATCGATTAAGCAATGTGATAATAAAGTTTTAGTCCTCGGAATAACTTCATCAAAAATAACTAAAGCTTCATCATTATTTCCATTCAAATATTCTGCTTCACCCCGTGCTATATTTAATTCTAAAGTCAAGGCATAATTATCTTGCCAGCTTGAGGCGGGTAAAGTGTTGCATCCAGTTTCAAAAAAAGTCTTTGCAGCTTCAAAAGCTGAAGCAAATTTAGCTATGTTGCCTGCTTGTAAATTTAGTTTTGCTAATTGATAAAATTCTTCATCGCTAGAAATCAACCCGCGAGCCAAGTTGAAATGATTGACAATATCAAAGATTTTTTCTTGGCGTTCGGCTTCATTAGTGTTCTGCAACAACAAACGTCCTAACTTCAAATGAACTGGTTGTTTCTGCGCATCAGGAATCATCACATAGGCTGCTTGTTGCACTCGATCGTGCAAGAACTTATAGCGCACCTTTGCGGCTGTTTTGTCCAATTTTTCCAATTCCTGCTCATCCAATACTTGCGCGACTCGATAGTTATTATCTACAGGTAAAATCAAACCTACTTGCAGTGCTTCCCACAACTCTCGCACTGTTTCAGTTAAAGATTGTTCGCTGGCTATGGACAAGAACTCTAAAGTAAATTCATTATCTATACAAGCAGCTAATTGTAAAATTCTTTGACTAGAAAGTGACAATCTTTGAATTTTTTTGATCATCAAATCAACGACATTTTCTGAAATCTTTTGCTGCTGAATTTGTTGAAGATTCCACTGCCATCCCTCGTTAATTGGATTAAATTGTAGTAAGCCATCTTGATGTAATGACTTCAGTAATTGTTTGAGAAAAAAGGGATTTCCTCCGGTTTTTTCTAACAATAGTTTACCCAGAATTTCCGCTTTCTTAAAATTCACATTCAGCGTTTCAGATACTAATTGATTTATCTGATAAAGTGTTAAGGGTTTTAATTGAATTTCTGTAATCGAAATTCCTTTAGCCCGAAGGGCATCATTTGCTAGCATCAAGGGATGGGTGGGACTGATTTCACCATCTCGATAGGCATTAATAACTAGCAAGTAAGGGTTTCTGGCGATGCAATTTTCTTGATACATCTTGACTGTTGCAGCATCTATCCACTGACAATCATCGAGAAATAATATTAAAGGATGTTCCGCAGTTGCTATGGCGTGGATAAACTGCTGCATGACTCGATTGAATCGATTTTGAGATTCAATCACACCAAGTTCGGGCACGGGAGGTTGCGGGCCTAAAATTAACTCTAATTCGGGGATAGCATCGATCGCAACTTGAGCATTGACACCCAAAGCATTCAGTAGTATTTTTCGCCACTGCGCTAACTGAGCTTGGCTTTCCATTAAAATTTGATTGACCAAACTCTTCATGGCTTGATTGAAAGAAGTGTAGGGAATATTGCGTTTAAATTGGTCGAATTTACCAGAAATAAAATAGCCGTGATTGCGAGTAGAATCCCGCATAATTTCCTGGACTAATACTGATTTACCAATGCCTGAATATCCCGATACCATCACAATTTCACTACCGCCTTTGCTAACTCGATCGAAGATTTGCAACAGTTGTTCGACTTGTTTTTCTCGTCCGTAGAGTTTTTGAGGTATGGATAACTGACTTCTAGCATCAAATTGACCGGGGATCAAGTCGGAAACTCTACCATGACTTTTAATTTGATTTTGGCACAGTTCTAAATCTGCTAACAATCCTGTGGCGCTTTGATAGCGGTCTTCGGCATTTTTTGCCATGAGTTTGGCGACAATTTGTGCTATAACTGGGGGAATATTTGGCTTTAATTCTCGAATTGGTGTCGGTTGTTTGGCAATGTGACAGTGTACCATTTCTAAGGGTTCGTTGCTCTGGAATGGTAATTGTTTTGTCAACAGTTCGTAAAACGTGACACCTAGGGAATAGAAATCGCTGCGGTAGTCTAGCTCTCGATTCATCCGCCCAGTTTGTTCTGGGGACATATAGGCGAGAGTGCCTTCTAGGCGATCGGGATTTTTTAAGTTGGGATATTCTTTGTTTAACCGAGAAGCAATGCTGAAATCAGTAAGTTTTACTTGTTCGGTTTCAGGATTAATGATAATGTTAGCAGGTTTAATATCTTTATGAATAATTTTATGATGATGAATATAAGTCAAAGCTTTTGATAAGGACACCGCAATATTGAGAAACTGGGCGAGGGATAATTCGGAATCTTGCCAGGGTATATTTTCTATTGTTTGAGCTTCGGGATTGGAGCGATAACCTAGGCTGGTCATCCATTTTCTCAGCGATCGCCCTCCCATATCTTCTAAAATTAATAATAAGCAATTTTGAGAATTTTCAATACCATAAACTTTGATGAGGTGCTGACAGTCTAGATGTTGAGTAATTTGATACTCGTGCTTGAGTCTGGCTAGCTGGTCTAGGGTGGGACAGTCGGTGTTTAAAACTTTAAGAATCACAAACTGTCCATCGGCTCTCGATACCGCGCGATAGATAACTGTGTGAGCTCCTTGGTGGATGATTTCTTGGAGCTCATAACCAGAAAATCCTGAAGCTGGGAACATGGTTTGTCCTTTCAATTGGGTAGATTGGTTTGTTATTCTAGAATGCCAGATATGCCGTCAAGTTCAATTACGGGAACTCGGCTGGTCTGAACATAAGTTGGCCAAAGGTATCTTAGTTCCTCCAAACCAAAAAAAATACTTACGTAGAAACTGGGTATTTTGGCTAGCTACCAGACCAAGCAACCAAGAATCGTAGAATCTAAACATTCTCTACATTGGTTTCCTCGTAGCTTGTCATCAAGGAAACACCTGTTTTTGCCTTTCGGCGCTGGCTGGCCCCTTACTTACGCGATCGCCATAAATTTTAAGTGGGAAATATACATAGTTCCCAAGATAATAGGTCTAGAAATTATAACTCAAAACTGTTTTCACAGCAACAACCAATCGAGGGGAAAAATTTGAGCCTTGGAAAATTTGAAAAATGCACAAAGTTGCCCCAGGAATAAATGAAGGATTAGTGTCCACAGGAGTTAGGTGCTTTTTGGCTAGGGCTGGTTTTACAAAATCTCCCTAACTAACCCTAGCAATAGCTGTTTTTAAATTCTTATTTAATGATGATTTTATACTGTCAAATTTATTTTTTACGCAGCGGTGGCAATTGCCAAATCTCCAATCTTAATTGGATATTTTGAATTATCATAAAATATCCCTCGCCAAAAAACTGTTAACTTTCCTTACAATTTCGAGATTAGGGTAACACCCAGGTGATAGGATGCCCTAAAAATCCTTTGGATATATCTATGGCAGAAGAACTCACTGGACAACCCCCTATCTTCGGCGGCAGCACCGGCGGCTTGCTGACTAAGGCGCTAGTTGAAGAGAAGTACGCGATCACTTGGACTAGCCCCAAGGAACAGGTGTTTGAAATGCCGACAGGCGGCGCTGCAATCATGCGTCAAGGCGACAACCTGCTGTATCTGCCCCGGAAGGAGCAGTGCATCGCTTTAGGTGGCCAACAACTGCGGGCAAAATTCAAAATCTCGAACTACAAGATTTACCGTGTATTTCCCGACGGTTCTAATGAGTACCTGCATCCCAAGGATGGCGTGTTCCCTGAAAAGGTGAATGAAGGTCGTGCATACAACGGTAAGGTTGACCGCAATATTGGCAGCAATCCTAACCCAATTAAGGTGAAGTTCACGGGTAAAAAAACCTACGAAGTTTAGGTTTTGAGGGAATCGCTGAGCTCGAAGGGGTAGTATTTCCAGAAAAGCTCAGCTTGTATTTTCTGGTTTGTAGTAGCGCTTGGACGCGGCAGGCTGTTTCTATCTCGCCTAAGCGCAACTACAAACTGCTTGTGTAATTAAAAATTAAATTAATAATTATCAAAAATGACGGTAGAAATCAGGCGAGCAACTCATCAGGATATTGATGCTTGCGCTCGGATTAATTATGAAGCTTTTAAAGGTATTTCCGATCGCCATAAATTCCCGACAGATTTTCCCACACTAGATTTTGCCACCGAAATCACCGATATTTTAATCCACAGCCCATCGTATTTTGACATTGTAGCTGAAAACTCCGGTGAGGTTGTTGGCTGCGGTTTCATGGACGAACGCAACCCGATTCGTGGCATTGGACCTGTTAGTGTCGATCGCACTTTTCAAGGAAAAGGAACAGGAAGGCAAATCATGAAAGCCTTGCTGGAACAGGGAAAAGAGGCTGCTGGTATTCGTTTGGTACAAGAATCTTTTAACTTGGCATCCTTGTCACTATACATTTCTCTGGGTTTTGAGGTGAAAGAACCTTTGGTATTGATGGAGGGGATGTTTCGCAGTCCGCCACAGTATGACTTTGAGGTGCGGCCGCTCAGCAGTGAGGATATAGATGAATGTCAGGCTTTGTGTAATAGAGTGTATGGGTGCGATCGCACTTCCGAAATTGAATACGCCCTGAATAACTTTTCTCCCTTAGTTACCACCAAACAAGGCCGGATTGTGGCCTATACTTGTGCGGTATCTACTTTCGGTCACAGCGTCGCCGAAACAGCAGCCGATATGCAGGCTTTGCTGTTGGGGGCGGCAGCCTATAGTCCCGGAGAAGTGCTTTGTTTTCACTTGCCGGTGCGCTATGCAGGTTTGTTTCGCTGGTGTTTGCAAGAGGGGCTGCGCGCCCTCAAGCCGCTGGCGGTGATGGCAATTGGTGAGTACCAGCAACCTGTGGGATGTGTCCTTCCGTCCTATCTTTATTGATTATTTAATTAAAGTTTAGTATAGCAACCGCCAAGACGGTTAGGAATTTCTAAATCGCTGATAATATTGCTATTATTGCATTTTATTTCATCCTTATTTGTACCCGATCGCCGAGTCGAAGGGCCATCTTCCATCTTCCTTATTCCATCTTCCTTCTTCCATCTTCCTTCTCCCTATGATATTTCCCAATTTTTCACAATTCTCCGAACTAGCAAAACAAGGCAATTTTGTCCCTGTTTATCAAGAATGGGTAGCTGATTTAGATACGCCAGTTTCTGCTTGGTATCGGGTTTGTGCCGGTCAACCTTACAGTTTTTTGCTAGAGTCCGTCGAAGGTGGGGAAAAAATTGGGCGTTATAGTTTTTTAGGGTGCGATCCGTTGTGGATTTTGGAGGCTAAGGGAACCCAAACAACTCAAGTTTACCGTGATGGTTCCCAAAAAGTATTTAGTGGCGATCCGTTTGTGGCTTTAACTGAATGTTTGCAGTCTTATCAACCCGTAAAATTGCCACAGTTACCAGCCGGAATAGGTGGGTTGTTTGGGTTTTGGGGTTATGAGTTAATTAAGTGGATTGAACCGCGTGTTCCTGTCTATCCGGCTGGGGAAAAAGATTTGCCCGATGGGTTGTGGATGCAGGTCGATAATTTGTTGATTTTCGATCAGGTGAAACGGAAGATTTGGGCGATCGCCTATGCAGATTTGCGTGAAGTTGGGGTTGATTTGGCCCAGGCTTATGGGCAAGCGTGCGATCGCGTTTCTCAGTTAGTTGATAAGCTGAAATCCCCGCTTTCCCAGCAATCTACTCTTATAGAATGGACTCCTCCCAATAACGGGCAAGATGCCAGTTCCACCACCGGAAATACAGAAACAGAATTGAGTTATACCAGCAATACTACTCCCGAAAAGTATTGTGCCAATGTCTTAAAAGCTAAGGATTATATTAAAGCGGGAGATATTTTTCAGGTAGTGATTTCCCAGCGACTGGAATCTGAATACAGTGGCGATCCTTTTGCACTCTACCGCTCCTTGCGTTTGATTAATCCTTCTCCCTACATGGCTTATTTCAATTTTAAAGATTGGCAAATTATCGGTTCCAGTCCAGAAATTATGGTGAAGGCAGAAAACAGTGCAGATGGCAAAAAGATAGCAACTTTGCGCCCGATTGCGGGCACTCGCCGCCGGGGTCAAACTCCTCAAGAAGACGATGCTTTGGCGGCCCAATTGCTGCAAGATCCCAAGGAAATTGCCGAACACGTCATGTTAGTTGATTTGGGCAGAAATGACTTGGGCAGAGTTTGCCGCAGCGGTACGGTAAAAGTTGATGAATTAATGGGAATTGAGCGTTATTCTCATGTGATGCACATTGTGAGTAATGTCATCGGAGAATTGGCTGAGGATAAGACTGCTTGGGATTTGTTGAAGGCTGGTTTTCCGGCGGGTACGGTTAGTGGTGCTCCCAAGATTCGGGCGATGGAGATTGTACATGAATTGGAAGGTTGCCGCCGGGGACCCTATTCTGGGGTTTATGGGTATTATGATTTTGAGGGACAGTTGAATAGTGCGATCGCGATTCGGACTATGGTTGTGCGCTCTTTAGGTGCTGATAAACATTCGGTTTCTGTGCAAGCAGGTGCTGGTTTAGTGGCGGATTCTAACCCAGAAATGGAATATGAGGAAACCCTGAATAAAGCTAGGGGGATGTTGCAAGCAATTCGTTGTTTGAAATAGAGGATTGGATATTGGCGAGGCGGAGCCTCTGGATCTGCGTTACCAGGCAAAGCCTGGTAACGAGAAAATACTTAAGAATTAAAGCATAAAGCCCAGAAACATAATTTTGACACTCAAGCGGGCTGAAGCCGCTGAGATTCTGCGGACAGAGCAGAGTTGGGCAACACCCAAAGTCTAACTCTCGCTGCGGTAGTCAAACACCGCCTACTCAGTCGGTCAAGCTTTACACTTAACTTACTGGCTACTTTTCTTAGAATATTCTATTTTGTTAGTACCGCAGGTAATATTAGTAGTGAAGTTGTTAGAAAATACATCGAAGACCCGCATCATTCGGCCAATTGACAAAGAAAGAACACGGGGACTTCAGTCCCCGTGTTGCTTCCCTAGGAAGGGCTAAAGCCACTGAGTTTCCCACATCCCGTATTAATTTTTATGAATTTTTACATAGTTGACGTATTTGCCGAGTCAAAATATGCTGGCAACCAGCTAGCCGTCTTTTGCGGTGCGGGAGTTGCACAGCTATCGGAGAGCGAAATGCTGATGATAGCCAGGGAAATTAATTATTCAGAAACTACGTTTGTGCGATCGCCCCAACTACAAAACGGCGGCTACGATGTACGGATATTCACCCCAAAAAAAGAATTGCCCTTTGCCGGTCATCCCACTTTAGGAACAGCATTCGTTTTGCAGCAACAGATTATCAACCAACCTGTAGAACAAGTTATTTTAAATCTAGCAGTCGGTCAAATTCCCGTTACTTTCAGCTATCACAATGCAGTCGCAGATATTTTATGGATGCGACAAAAAGTGCCTACCTTTGGTCAAGTTTTATCAGGCGAAATACTCGCAAGGGTGCTGAATTTAGAAGTCGATGAAATAGATGAAAGATTCCCAATTCAAGAAGTTTCCACCGGAGTACCATTTATAATAGTACCGCTCAAAAACCTAGCCTCGCTCAAGAAAGCCAAAGTCAACTTAGAGCAATATTCTGAGCTGATTGAGACCACAGAAGCCACAGAAATTTTAATATTTTGTCCAGAGACTTACAATGATATTAATGACTTGAGCGTCCGAGTTTTTGCGCCTTATTTAGGAATTCCCGAAGATCCGGCAACGGGGAGTGCCAATGGCTGTTTAGCTGGATATTTGGTCGAATATGCTTATTATAGGTCACAAAAGATTAACGTGAGAGTCGAGCAAGGTTATGAGATCGATCGACCTTCGCTGCTGTTGTTGCAATCTGCAAAAAATGCAGGAAAAATAGAAGTGTTGGTAGGTGGAAAAGTAGTGATGGTTGCTAAAGGAGAATTTGTGTAGCATCCCCAACTTATACCATTTCTCTAAAATCGTGCAACAATCTTTGATATCGTTTCCGGCTGCATCGCAATGATTTAACCAGAAACGAGATAACTCTCGGTGAGGACAGGTTTTACCAAGCAGCCAGCCAAAATCCGTCACCAGCGCTATGAAGCGATTGGGCGCGAGTTTAGATAAAGCGGCTTTTTCGGAAAATTTGTAATTGAGCGCGATCGATCTGAACTACCACGGGTTTTTGTCGGTTTAGGACGATCGCATTATGTCTGTTTAGCAAAATTAACTGAGCCAATAATACCATCAATACTCGCCGTTTCCGAAACTTGCCATTAAAAGTAGCCCTGCGGACGATCGCCTCTTCTATCTTATACCACCAGTTTTCGCCTTTCTGGGAAACTATCAAAATTGTTCCCGGTATATAATCGCCTCCATTTGCCCAAAAAGCATACCTTTCACCTAAAGTAAAGTAATGAAAAACCTTAGTAGCTGTAGAAGTTTTAACTAACTTTTCCGAAACGCCCAAAGCATTAAAAGTGACAGTAGATCGAATATAATCGGGGTATTTTACTACTATTTGTTGAGCCACTTTCCCGCCCAAACTTTCTCCAATGACATCCGCAGAATTTCCCCTAGTAAACTGCTGCTTAATCCAATCAATAGCACCCACGATTTCCGCGGCTTTCAACTGTCGTTCTAATTTTGATATAAACACATCTGGCGTATCTTCCAAAACGCGCTCGAAAGGATACCATGAACCATAACCACGAATCACCAAAACCGATGGATTGTTAATAGAAATAGGAACTCTTGCTTCCGCATAAAAACCTGTTTCAGGATGTTCAAACACTTTTTCTACTAGATAATTATCTATAGTTTCTCCCACGGCGTGTCGCACATAAATTGAAGGATTATTGGGTTTGAAAGTATCATGCAATTGAGGTTTGGCAAACTTTTCATAGATGGCATCTAGCAAGTGTCTTCCAGTCTGAGAATCTACAAAATCCAATTTACTTTTTTTCATTATGTGGTATGGCGAATTTTAGCAACAATATTTGATGAGTAAAAATAATACACATAAATCCGCCCCAGCAAATTAATTTTTACAAAACTTGCAGGGTAGGGCGGGTTAGAGAGATTGTCAGATCAAAAGGGTATTTCTTATAAAAATTTTTACGCTAGGTCAAATCCTGTGAATGATTTGATTTATTGGTTTGGGTTTGCATTGATTTCTGGTGTTTGGTTGTGTTATACCAATTTTTTATGAGGCTGCATTGAATTCGATCGCCTCTACAGAGGATACCCACGCACCATCCACCGCCCCTACCAGGGTTCGGCGGTTTCATTCCATGTGGGGGCTGTACCCCGTGGCTGTCCCACTCCCTGAAACTTATACATTGAAACTATGACTCAACCTCCTTCTATCCCAACAACTTCTGAAGAAACCGCCTCCGAAATTCCGCCAACCTCTGCTGGTGCTCCACCTGCACCTAGTTATGTCAAGCTGGCGATGCGGAATATGGTGCGGAAGCGGGCGACTTCTCTGTTTCATTTTGCGTTGACTGCTGCTGGGCTTTTGGGCGTACTGGTGGCTTTGGCTTTTGTGGATCGATATTTCAATTCTTAAATCCGGTTTTCAGTAGTGTGTTGCTAATTTCCCGACGCCAAAACTCGGTTGATTTGGGTGATTGCCTGATTGTAGCGGGAGGGCGATCGCCAGAAACCGGGTTTTTTAGTTTCTGTTTTGATTTTTCACGGTTGGGGAGTTAAGCTAATTGCAGTTTCGGAATCTTGCAATCTTTGACAAATTATTGTATGGTTCCTGCTAAAAGCCAAAAGTTTCTGAGTTCGATCGCACAATCTGAGATTTTACTAAAAATTACTGATAAAAATGCTTGACAGGAAACGCCAAAAATGATTATAGAGGTGAATGTGGAAGACTGTTATGGGCTAGCCCAACAGTCTGCTGATAATTCCCAGGAACCTCAGAGTGCAGCTAGCGGGGAGATTGCCGCCGAAACTTGGGAAACTTGGTTTGGTGTTTGGCTGGAAAATCAGCATGAGGATGTGCCTGCTGCCCCTGGCTATGAAGTGAGTCTGCGTCTGACAGGGGATGAGGAAATGCAATCGCTGAATTCTCAGTACCGTCACCAGGATCGATCAACTGATGTACTAGCTTTTGCGGCCTTAGAAGTAGAGTGTCCTGGGTTAGATGAAATGTCATCTGAACCTCTATACTTGGGTGATATCGTAATTTCCATCGATACGGCCAACCGACAGGCCCAGCAGCAAGGACATCCGCTGAAGACTGAACTAGCTTGGCTTGCAGCCCACGGTTTTCTACATCTTTTGGGATGGGATCACCCTGATGAAGAAAGTTTAATCCAAATGCTCGATCGACAGGAAACTTTGCTACAAGCAATCGATATTGTGATCCAGACACCATTAGAGGAATTTGAAATTGGATAGACTAGGCTGGTGATAAGTTGACCAATCAGAGAAACTCAAGCATAACTTTCGGAAATTACATCAATTTTAGAGTAAAGACCTAGGAAAGTTATGGAGACTGTTATCAAGTCAATCTTTCATCTTTCAAACGTACTCGTCTTTATCATATAAAGTTGGTTGTTTATGACACTAGAGCAACAGTCAAAAGTATCAAATATTGCACAGCTTCTAACCATGCCTCCAGACTCTTCCAATCAGACAGTCAATGGGTCAAAAAAAGCATTAAAATACAATCGAGAACTGTCCTGGAAAATAGCATCTAACTTAGCGATTAGTTTTAAATATGCTTGGGCTGGCTTGAGTTACGCTTTTGAAACTCAGCGTAATTTTCGCATCCACACGGTAATTGGCACTCTGGCGATCGGACTTGGGGTATTTTTACACCTGAAGCCTGTGGAAATATCCGTGATCGGCATTACGATTGGTATAGTCTTGGCAATGGAATTGTTGAATACGGCGATCGAATCCCTGGTAGACTTGACTGTAGGACAATCTTACCACGAACTGGCGAAAATTGCCAAGGACTGCGCTGCTGGGGCGGTACTGGTATCGGCAATGGCGGCGGCGATCGTCGCGGTGGCACTTTTACTACCTCCTTTTTGGACAGTGATTCAATTAGCCATCGCCAATTAGACCTCAAATTAAAGTTAAGCCGTGATTATAGTCATCGATAACTACGACAGTTTTACATACAACTTGGTACAGTATCTAGGAGAACTAGGTGCTGAATTGCCAGTAGCAAAAGAGGTACAAGTCTACCGCAACGACCAAATTTCTCTAGCAGAAATTCGCAGATTGCAACCGGCGGCAGTTGTGATTTCTCCAGGCCCAGGGCGGCCGGAAGATGCGGGAATTTCTCTGGAATTAATCAAAGAATTGGGGCCGACTATGCCAATTTTGGGCGTGTGTCTGGGACACCAAAGCATCGGTCAAGTATTCGGTGGCAAAATAGTTTCTGCACCCATACTAATGCACGGGAAAACTTCTCAGGTGGAACATCGGGGATTGGGGGTGTTTCGCGGTGTGGAATCGCCACTGACTGCAACTCGTTATCACAGTTTGGTTATTGAAAAACAGAGTTGTCCAGAGGTTTTGGAAATTACAGCTTGGGTTGAAGATGGAACTATTATGGGTGTCCGACATCGGGAATATCCGCATATTGAAGGGGTACAGTTTCACCCGGAAAGTATTTTAACAACTTCGGGAAAACAATTATTACGCAATTTCTTGGAACGACTTTGAATTTTGAGTGATTTTGGGCTGACCCGAAACAAATTGAGCGATAAAATCCTAATTTGTGGTATAACCACAAATGACCAACACCCGATCGCAGCACCCAAAGATGAAACGGCGACAATTAATGCGTTACGCACAGACAAGTTTGCTGGCAGCTTTAGCAACTGGTTTGCCATCTGGATGGGAAAGCTATTTGGCTCAAACTGCTGATTCTTTGTCGGTTCAGTGGCTAGGCCACACTTGCTTTTTGTTTACAGGAGGCGGTGCAAGGGTGCTGGTGAATCCTTTCCGTCCCCTGGGCTGTACGGCGGGCTATAGATCTCCTAAAGTCCCTACAGATTTGATTCTGATTAGCAGTCGGTTGCTCGATGAAGGGGCGATAGACGGATTTTCTGGCAATCCCGGCCTTTTGTACGAACCGGGGTCTTATCAGTCAAATGGGCTGCGACTGCAAGGCATTCGCATGGAAAAAGACCGCGAGGGAGGACGGCGATTTGGGGTGAATGTGGCTTGGCTGTGGGAGCAAGCTGGTGTTAAAATTTTACATCTGGGTGGAGTTGCAGCTCCGATCGGCATTGAAGAACAAATCTTGATCGGGCGTCCAGATGTAGTATTGATTCCCGTTGGTGGTGGCCCGAAAGCCTATACTCCTGCTGAAGCGAAGCAAACTTTGCAAATTCTCAAACCAAAGATGGTGATTCCCACACACTTCAAAACCCAAGCTGCTGATGCTGCTACCTGCGATTTGGCCACACTAGATGAATTCTTGGCGCTGATGGATGGCACGCCGGTCAGTCGATTGAATAATGATACCATTTCCATTCGATCGAATTCTTTGCCAGCGAACGGTTCGGTGATTGAGGTTTTGAGTTACAAATTTAATGCTTGAGCCGCTTTTTTGCTAATGTTGCGTTATATTAAGGAAGTTTTGGTGCGATCGACAATCTAAGCAGATTCTACCTCTAGTTTAGCCTTTCCAAGCATTGCCTCGCAGTGCACAGCAGGCTAACAAAAGAATTCAAGTCCATTGTTCTATTGTCATACCCATTTTTCTGATGAAAAATCAAAATTTACCTAACTGGATGAAAAAACTGACAGGTGTGGCCGGAGTAATCGGCGCTAGTGCTCTCATTGGTTTCCCAGCTTGGGCGCACATCAACGCCAAAACTAATGTTGCTAGTGCAACTCCAACTCAACAAGTGGCTGGAAACGTCAAAACCGCTGCTTCCCCCGCACCAGGCGCTTCACCATCAACAATGGCTGCTAAGGATATTGTCGCCATTGCATCAGGCGACGCTCAATTCAAAACATTAACCAAAGCTTTAACAGCAGCAGGATTAGTTTCGACTTTACAAGGAAAAGGTCCGTTCACTGTGTTCGCACCGACGGATGCGGCCTTCGCTGCTTTACCAAAAGGCACTTTGGATGATTTGCTCAAACCCGCGAACAAAGCTAAACTGACCAAGATTTTGACTTATCACGTTGTTCCTGGTGCTGTTTTATCTACTGGCTTGAAATCCGGTAATGTTACCAGTGTTGAAAAAACTCCCCTAAAGGTAGTAGTTAGTGGCGGCAAGGTGACAGTAGATGGTGCTAATGTCGTCAAAGCTGATATCAAAGCTAGCAACGGCGTGATTCACGTAATTGATAAGGTTTTGATCCCGGCTGATGCCAAATAGAAGGACGATTGAATTCCTGATTACCTGGTTCGTAATCAGGAGTTGATTTCTTCGATGAAAAAACTCAAACATGATTTTTAAAGTTTGAGTTTTTTCAAGTATTGTAGATCTTGCCATGCTTGGATCAGATTGCCTTGTAAGAGTGTGGCGACACCATTCAATACTCTAATTTCCGGTAGATTCGGGTTGAGAGCAAGAGCAGGTTTTAAGGCAGTTTCCGCAGCTTTGGGATGCCAACCATAAAGGTTGACAAAAGCGAGATAAGCATAGGCGTAGGGGTTTTTTGAGTCGAGTTGAGTGACTTTTTCTAAAGCTGCGATCGCACCATTGACATTCTGTTGCAATGCCCTAGACAATGCCAACCCATAGGCCAATTCTAGATGATTTGGTTGTTGTTGCAATCGATATTCAAAGGCTTGTTCCGCTTGTAGGGTATAATCTTGAGTTGGATCGTACTGATTGATGCGTCCAATCTGCTCAAACACTGGTTCTAAACCGGGCAATCCTTTCGGTAAATTAGCAGCCATTGTCCTCAATTGAGTCACCAAATCCAACTCAACCTTTTCTAGATTATCCTCATTCCCAGGCTTCTGATTCTTCTGTTTCTGGTTTTGTTTCTGGTTCGCCGACTCTGGCTCAATCCTAACACTAACTGTCCCCACATTCATCGGATAAGTTTCTCCGGTGTTCCGATTCAGATAAGTAGCTTCGAGATTGTAACTTCCTGGTGCAATATTAGCAGGAGGAAGCATGGCAGTGCGATCGACAACTCGAAATCCCACAGCAAATTTATCAGCCTCCAGCATCCCCGGATGCAAAGTCCCTTGGGCGATCGCGCGATCGTGTAAAATCTCAAAAGTTTGTCCAGGCTGTTGAATCTCGCTACCTCCGCGATTTTTCCATGTTACCAAGACTAAACCAGACTGCAACTGTCGCCAAGGCCCAGACCAAATATATGTTACTGGAATCGGAACACCGGGAACTGCTCTGGCTGGAACAGTAACTTGCTCTAATTGTACTTGCGATCGCGCTTCATTCAAAGGCTGGATTTCCACAGCCCGCCATCGCTTCCGATAAAGATTCAAATTAGTAAAATCCGGCAAAAACCAAGTTTTTTGCAACTCAAATTTATCACCTTTTTCAATAGCCACCACCGCTGCATTTTGAGCAGTTTTAATCCGTTCGCGAATCGAACCTTGGTCTCCCGTTTTAGTGACAAACCAAGAAAGCGATCGTACATCTTGCGGCACTTCTTTTAAACTTGTCCCCACCTGTCGCCCGTAAATCTGAAAATTAGCCAAAGCACCATAATAATTCAAATTATGCTGATTAATTTCCGGTGTGGAAGGTAAGACACCTAAAGTCGATTGTAAATAAGGTTCCGTCTGAATAATTTCTGCAATTACCTCTCGGTGCGGCCACTCTTTCGCCAAGTAAGGATAACTCGAATTTCCCGGACTCACCAATTCGACTAAATTATGTCCCAGAGCACCTCCCAGCGGCCACATATGAAACAACATCGCCAGTATGGCTAAGCCCATTGTACCCCAGCGAATTTGCCTTCCCCATCTTTGGGGCCACATAGTCAAAAAGTATGCTAAGAAAATTGATAAAACTGGTAAATAGGGCACAACATAGCGACCGTCTTTATTAATGTTGACCGAATTAATCAGATAAGCTCCTAGCCAAAAAATAGCCAACCACCCACAGGAATTAAGCTGAAAACTGGACCCCAGATGCCCTCGATGTCGCCAATAATAAAGTAGCAATCCGACTAAGGGAATGAGTAACAACGGCCAAGAAACCTGTTCGGGTAAGTGTTGACCGTAGTAAATCCAAGCATTGATTGTATTGAGCGGTGGGTCTCCTTCGGCGATCGCCGAATCAAAAGTTGCCCTTTTTCCCCCGGTCAAAATTAACAGCCAATTGGTTTTTGCCCAAGGTCCAAATACTGCCACTGATAGTAATAAAGCACCGCCTAATTGAGCTAATCTTCCCCAAGCTTTTTTTCGGAAAGTAGCGACAGCTAACCAGACAATGGGGGTAAATAGAAATAATACGGTGGTGTGTTTGGCGAGGATGGATAAACCTAGAGAAATGCCGCTTGCGATCGCCCAAAAGTAAGACGATAGAGAAAGAGACCAAACTTGTCCCTGTGGGCGAGAATTAATCCGCCTATTTGCATCAACATCCGTGTTATGGGTGATGTCTTTCCTCAAAGTCCCCCGATCGACATCGAAGGGTCCTCTTGCTTCAGAAGCCTTCCACATTGTCAGACACAAGAAAGTCAAAGTAATCGCCGCAGTGACAGGATAGTCGAGTAAAAATTGCAAGCGGAACCGATAGAGCCCCGGTAAAACTACACAAATTGCAGCGGCCCACAAACCGACTTGCCGATTAAATAATTGGAGGCTCAGACAGTAAACTGAAACCAGGAGAATGGCACTAAATAATAAAAAAACTAAGGTTGCTTCATCGGGCCCAGTCCCAAATATACGCAAAAACGGTACTGTGGCAATAAAAATTAAGGGTGGAATTTTGGTGGAAAGTAGCCAGAAGTTGGTCCACCATTCTCCCGATAACCATTGGGGATGTTGGAGTACCTGCAAGTAATTCAGGGTGCTGGTGAGGTATTCTGCTTGATCCCAGGCGGGGACAGAGCGATCGAAGGTGAACCAGAGGCGATCGCTCATCGCCCCCACCAGCCAAATTATGCCGAGGACTAGCAGACTGTAGTCTTCATTGCCCCGATGTTGCCGTGTCATTCCGATTTTGGGTGTTAAGTTGCAGCTTTTAGCTTACAGGGGAGGGGTTCCCGCGCGATCGAAATTTTTTTTAGCAAACTACTTGCTAATTCCCGATCTCTCTGTTACGATAGTTAAGCGTGAAAAAACAAGCCGGGATAGCTCAGTTGGTAGAGCAGTGGACTGAAAATCCACGTGTCACGAGTTCAAGTCTCGTTCCTGGCATATTAGTTATTTGCTATATCAGTTGGTAGTTTGAAGTTAACAATCCTACCAGAATTCCAATTTTCCGATCGACTTTGGTTCGGCGTGCTTTCATCAATCCATCGCTTTCCTAACAACAAGAGCGATCGAGATATTCAAGCTTGGTTAAATATCACTCAAAAAAAAAGAGGGGAATCCCCTCTTCTTTTATAACAGTAGCTGGGATTTATTCTACAGTCGCCGGAGGTATTTCTACCTCTAATGTGGCTTCTGGTGTTGCTTCCGTTACTGCTGCGGGTATTTCTTCCGGCAAATCTTCTTCCATTGCTGATGGGATGTCTTCGAGTATTTCATCGGAGAGTTCATCAGAATCGATCGCATCTACAGGAATTTCCATACTAGCTTTAGCTTGTTTTTGAGCTAGCATTTTTTCACGGAACTTAGCTGCCATTTCTTCAGCTTTTTCGTAAACCAATTCACGATTTTTGACCATCGCTCCTGGTTCCGGTTCCAATTGCTTGGTGGAGAGAGAAATCCGACCTCTCTCAGCATCCAAGTCAATAATCATCACTTTCACTTCGTCGTTGACATTAAACACGCTATGAGGCGTATCGATGTGATCGTGCGAAATTTCGGAGATGTGCAGCAAGCCGCTGACGCCACCGATGTCGATAAAAGCACCGTAGGGCTTGATACCACGCACAGTACCGATGACCACTTCTCCAACTTCGAGGCGGTTCATCTTGCGTTCCACTAAGGCGCGACGGTGGCTTAAGACTAAGCGGTTGCGGTCTTCGTCTACCTCTAAGAATTTTAATGGCAATTCTTCAGCAACTAATTCTTCTTTCGGTTTGCGGGTGCTGATGTGAGAACCGGGAATGAAGCCTCGCAACCCTTCTATTCTCACCAGTGCACCACCACGGTTAGTGGCAAAAACTTGCGATCGCACTGTGGCATCTTCTGCTTGCAGTTGTCGCACTCTTTCCCAGGCCCGCATATACTCAATGCGTCGGATAGACAGGGTTAATTGCCCGTCTTCATTTTCATCGGTGAGGATGAAAAATTCTCTGGTTTCGTTTGATTGCAATACCTCTTCTGGGCTTTCCACTCGATTGATCGACATTTCCTGAATCGGAATGTACGCTGCTGTTTTAGCACCGATATCAATCAGAGCGCCCCTCGGTTCTATACTAAAAACTGTACCCGCTACTACATCGCCGGGGCTAAAGTGATAGTCATATTTATCAAGTAGGGCAGCAAAATCCTCGTGAGTAAAGCCGATATCTTTGACAGTGGTTTTGAGATTGACCATGCGAATAATTTCCTAGGATTTCTCTCCTTCATGTTTTTCGTTTGTGCAGGCAGATATTAGAGATTTTGGTAAAGGAGTTAACTTTTTGCAAAATCTTTTACGAAAGTCAGTTTTTGCCAACTTTTGCCCGGTGCAACCGCACACAGGCGCTTGCCATTGCTATTTGTCCGAACTCTCTGGTGAAGTACCCAAGCTAAACTTGGTGATAGTTGGGGCTTCCAACCAACACCAAAGTTAGGACGGCCTGATTCGCCTTTGAGGTTTCCCGTCTCTACCGCCGATGCCACGTTTTAGACACCATTTCGGTGTTCGACACTCAATGTCGATTATGGTCTGACTCAGCGTCAACAGGTAGCAGCCAGTCTGACCCAGACTATTACAATGCAGTTTTTTAACATTCTGAGTCAAGTAGACTATTTTGACATACTCACCGCTCTTTTTGAGCGGCGATTCTTGACAGTTCACTGGGATGTGCTACCGAGGCAGTCTTACCTTCCCTCCTTGTCCATTTAGAGTCGTGCCGATGCCCCATGCCGACTGTTTGATTTGTGTCACAAGTTAAATACTTGTTTTGCTTCGGGGTTGGATGTCAACCATTGCCCTGAAAGCGTTCTCTCAGGAAAACTCTCATCGTAGCTGTTTCAACGCGCGTCTTGAGCCTAGAGATACGGTTATTATACCAAAAGCCGTCCTTTAAGGAGTCGGTTTTATGCCCAATTTTCCGATCGCCTATCCGCCCACAGCTTCAAATTTGATGTCCACCAGTTTAAGTAGGAAGAGTTCACTGCTTCCACAATTGGCAAGCACAGGCTCGACTCCCCAGGGCATCAACATAGGTAAATCTAAATAAACAGTCAACTGCCGTGAACCCTATTCACAATGGTGCAAGATTTCAGGCATCCTAGATGATGGCTTGGTTTCTCCATCGCACTCATCCTGTGGTGACAACTCAGGGCTAGTTTCTGGCGGAGTTTGTGGATACACAGCTTCGCTGAGGGGACTCTGAAGGTGATTGAGGGTATCTACAAAATCTCGGATGCCTCGAAATTGGCGATATACAGAGGCGAAACGGACGTAAGCGACTTCGCTGAGCGGGCCGAGGTTTAACAATACTAATTCTCCAATATCGGAACTGGCAACTTCCCGGAGCGATCGAGCTTGGAGTTGGGCTTCAATTTCTTCTGCCAGAGTTTCTAGTTGCCCAGAAGACAAACCTGTTTTTTCACAGGCCCTAATCAGTCCCCGGACTAATTTTGAGCGATCGAAAGATTCGCGTTTACCATCCCGTTTAATTACTGTAATCGGCACAAATTCGATGCGTTCGTAAGTTGTGAACCGATGCTGGCAATTGAGACACTCGCGCCGCCGCCGAATACTTTGACCCGATTCGGCTGAGCGCGATTCCAGAACGCGACTATTGGTGTGTTGACAGGAGGAACAGCGCATGATTGCTGATTTTTACAGGCTTAGCCAGAAAATTGCAATTCATCTGACCCTGTATGGATCAGATGAATTGCTGGACTAGAAATATCGGTCGGCTTATTTGCCAATCCGAGGAGGTTCCCGGAAGGCGATCGCAAAAAATAGTACACCTAATGCCAAAGCCAGAATCAAAATGTAAGCAACGCTTTCCATGTTTAAAGTTTCCTTCTCTTCCCTTTTGGTATTATTTTATCTCAATTGTTGCTTTCTGATTTGACAGATATTTCCCCAGGAATCGGTTTGATTTTCGGTAGGGGCAATCCCCCTGTGGTTGCCCTGTGGGGGCTACCCATCCAGAATTCTGGTTTTAGTGCCTTAATTAACTGAAAAAAACCCGGTTTCTTTGAGAAACCGGGTGCTTGCAGCATCAGCAAAAATTCCCGATGCGCGATGATCGTAAGAAGAACCTAGATAGATTCTTCTCTTCTGGTGGTGACGTCGCCCAATTTTTGGAACAAGCCCCATTCGACTTGTTCTTCCATGTCAGCTTCAACTCCAGCAAACACGTCGCGGAAGATTGTCCGAGAACCGTGCCAAATGTGGCCGAAGAAGAACAGCAAAGCAAAGCAAGCGTGTCCAAAAGTGAACCAACCACGAGTAGAAGTACGGAAAACCCCGTCAGACTTCAAAGTTTCGCGATCGAATTCAAATACTTCACCCTTTTGGGCGGCGCGAGCAAACTTCTTAACATCCAAAGGACTGGTAAAGGTTTGACCGTTATATTCGCCACCGTAGAAAGTGACAGTAACTCCACTTTGTTCAAAGCTGTATTTAGATTCAGCACGACGGAAGGGAATGTCAGCACGAACGATGCCATCTTTGTCCGTCAAAATCACAGGGAAAGTTTCAAAGAAGTTGGGGAGACGGCGCACCGACAATACCCGACCTTCGCTGTCAGTAAATACTGGATGGCCCAGCCAAGATTTAGCAATACCGTCGCCATTAACCATCGCGCCGGCACGGAACAAACCACCTTTAGCAGGAGAGTTGCCCACGTAGTCGTAGAAAGCCAATTTTTCAGGAATTTGCTCGTAAGCTTCTTGGTAGCTAGCACCAGAGGCCAAACTAGCTTGGGCTCGGCGATCGATTTCTTGTTGGAAATAGCCACCATCCCACTGATAGCGAGTCGGGCCAAAAAGTTCGATCGGAGTAGCCGCCGAACCGTACCACATGGTACCAGCAACCACAAAAGCTGCAAAGAACACGGCAGCGATACTGCTAGAAAGCACAGTTTCGATATTCCCCATCCGCAGGGCTTTGTAAAGCCGTTCCGGTGGGCGCACGGTCAAGTGGAACAAACCAGCAATCACGCCGACTACACCCGCTGCAATGTGGTGAGCCACGATGCCACCTGGATTGAACGGATCGAAGCCTTCAGGGCCCCAGGAAGGAGCCACTGGTTGGACGTGACCGGTCAGACCGTAGGGGTCAGAAACCCACATTCCAGGTCCGAAGAGACCAGACAGGTGAAAGGCACCAAAGCCGAAGCAAAGTAAGCCAGAGAGGAACAAGTGAATGCCAAACATTTTTGGCAAATCGAGGGCGGGTTCGCCAGTGCGGGGGTCTCTGAAGAGTTCCAAGTCCCAAAATACCCAGTGCCAGACTGCTGCTAAAAACAGCAAGCCAGAGAGGATGATGTGGGCAGCGGCGACGCCTTCAAAGGACCAGAAGCCCGGATCGACGTTACCTTCGCCCGTAATGCTCCAACCACCCCAAGAACCGGTGACTCCTAAACGAGTCATAAAGGGTAGCACGAACATCCCTTGACGCCACATGGGGTTGAGAACTGGGTCTGTGGGATCGAAAACTGCTAATTCGTAAAGGGCCATTGAGCCGGCCCAGCCTGCCACGAGGGCAGTGTGCATTAAGTGTACAGAAATCAATCGGCCTGGGTCATTTAAGACGACTGTGTGTACGCGATACCAGGGTAATCCCATTGACTGCGTTGCTCCAAGGTGTAAGTGATGATGTCTATTTTGAATCAAAAATCAGATTTTAATTCCTGAGCAGTTACCTGCTGGTTTTAAATCCTGCTTTTTGCCTTCTGCTTTCTGCCTTCGAGGATGGAGGCGTAAAAATGAAAGTTATTTAACGAAGTGTATCGAGTCTTAGAGCCGATTGCAATATGTAAGCATCACATTAGTTGGGGGTTGCCGATTTGACAGTGGGCGGAAATACTCCCAAGGCGATCGATCACTTGCTCGGCATCGATGAGTCTGGTCAGCACGACACTGCCGATATTTTTGGCAGGATCGGTATTGTCTGGGGGGACTGTCGGTTTAACCTCTACCATGAGTACGGCATCTTCTACGCGGTAGAGCCACATTTTTTCCTTTTGGTCCCAGAGGCAGAGGTTAAGTTGTGTAATGTCTGGTTGGCGTCTCCAGCCGGCATCTGTCCACAAACCACCTACTCCCCAGACGCGCCCGATCGTCCAACCGTCGGATAAGAAGAAATATTTCACTTGTGTACGCTTGAGATTTTGTTGTCTAACATAGCGCAAAATTGCCACTGTACGGAATTGTTGAACCGCGAAGACGCTTATGTCACGAAGGAAGAGGAGAGAAGATGACAATTAGCCTGAAGACTATTATGGAGAATTTGCCTCCCGAACCACGAGCAATTGTCGAAAAGCGATCTGTTGAATTAATGGCTGAAGAAATGACATTGAAACACTTAGGGATAGGGACTTACCGTACATCGATTTTAAGCGGTTCATAACGGTTAGGGTTGCGGTAATTTTGCCTCTTTGGTCGTTTGCAGTCGATCGCATCATTTCGCTCTCGGTTAATATACCCCAATTATGACCGTTCGATATTTGACCAAATCTTTTACTATAATATATAATGATATTAAATGAACAGGTGCCCCGAACTGCACGGGGAGGTATGGTGCGGGTGAAATACCGTGCGCCTGTCAGAGACAAGGTGCCCCGAACTGCACGGGGAGGTATGGTGCGGGTGAAATACCGTGCGCCTGTCAGAGACAAGGTGCCCCGAACTGCACGGGGAGTTATGGTACGGTTGAGATACCGTGCGCCTGTCAACCTGAAACATACTTTGATGAAACAAACCATCGCTACCAAAATAACGCCTCGCCAAGGCGTAGAGAGTGATTTTAATCCCCTTTTAAAAGAGGCTTAATCTCTCAATAATGGCGAAATCCACGACTATTATAGTCGTGGATTCGCATTTAAACTTACCTTCATTTTAGCGGTATTCAAAGTTAATTTTATGCGGGAGAACAGGAATTTTCAATAACTGCATTTTCGGCTCAAGTAGATTGAATGCTTCCTTCAATTCGGTATTACCACTGGCTGTCCCTGCTTCCTTTGAGTTACGATCGATCAAGTACACCACATAATCTGCTAACTGCAAACCAGTGTAAAACTCTGAGAAGCCAAACAAAGGTAGTTCCACAAAGTTAGAAGATTTTTTTTGTGAATTCCAATCTCGATATACTCTGAGCAATCTCCCATCCTGAATACTGGTATGCTGAGTTGAGCGCGAATCCAGAAGTAATATTCCAGTTTCGTTAGATTGCTTTAGATAAGCATCTAGCTGCTCTAATAATTGATTGAAACTTAAGCGATACAAACCAGTTTCATCTTTAATATCTTCGCTGGTCTCGCGCAATCTTTTTTTGTTGACTTGAACAGCGAATATATGGCAAGGTAACTGACTCATAGTTTTTGAAACTTCCTTGAACGCTCGAAGACGGAATTCCCTTGCAAAATTCTTAAATGACCCCACACCTTGCCAAATATCGCGTCCCTTAAGTTCCCAGTCTTCAGGTTCCTTCCCACTAAATAGTTCCTTTTTAAGTGCTGAAACTTCTCTATCCATTTGTGACCAGTGCTGGACATGAATAGCAAAGCTAGCTAAAAAAAAGAAATTTGTCTCCATATCATTCCACCCAGTGCCACCCTCATCAACGTAAAATAGAATCGTCATCTTGTCTTATGGTAACTTTTTGACATGAGCATTATCTTACAAGTGTTTTGTAGCTTTTAACTTATACTAGAATAAAGACAAGACTAAAACCTTGTTTGTCGCCTGCGCTTCCCCTGACTCAGCCATGACTGCACAAACCCCAGTACAATTTCAAGACAGTTTCGACATCATCGTAGTTGGTGGCGGACACTCCGGCTGCGAAGCCGCCCTCGCCACTTCTCGCCTCGGCTGTCGCACTCTTTTACTCACTCTCAACCTCGATAAAATTGCGTGGCAACCCTGCAATCCGGCTGTCGGCGGCCCGGCTAAAACTCAACTGACTAATGAAGTGGATGCGTTAGGCGGGGAAATTGGCAAAATGGCCGATCGCACTTACCTACAAAAACGCATCCTCAACTCTTCGCGAGGCCCCGCAGTGTGGGCGTTGCGAGCGCAAACAGACAAGCGGGAATACGCCGCTGTCATGAATAATATTGTCGAAAATCAAGAGAATTTGACCATCCGGGAAGCGATGGTGACAGACTTAGTTTTGGGCAACAATGAAGAAGTAATCGGAGTCGAAACCTACTTCGGTGTCGCCTTTCAATGCAAAGCCGTAATTCTGACCACAGGCACTTTTTTAGGTGGCACAATTTGGGTCGGCAATAAGTCGATGCCGGCCGGACGCGCCGGAGAATTTGCCGCCGTTGGTTTGACAGAAACTCTCAACCGTTTGGGCTTTGAAACTGGCAGGTTGAAGACTGGAACTCCGGCAAGAGTTGACAAGCGGACTCTCGATTATACCAACCTGGAACCGCAGCCGGGAGATGCCGATGTGCGCTGGTTTAGTTTCGATCCAGAAGTTTGGATCGAACGGGAACAAATGCCTTGTTACCTGACTCGAACTACGCCAGAAACTCATCAATTAATTAGAGACAATTTGCACCTTTCTCCAGTCTACGGCGGCTGGGTTGATGCGAAGGGGCCGCGCTATTGTCCGAGTATTGAGGATAAGATTGTCCGGTTTGCGGATAAGGAAAGTCACCAGATTTTTATTGAACCGGAAGGTAGGGATATTCCTGAACTTTATATCCAAGGTTTTTCGACTGGTTTACCGGAAACTTTGCAGTTGCAAATGCTGCGGACTCTTCCTGGTTTGGAAAAGTGCGAGATGATGCGTCCGGCTTATGCTGTGGAGTATGATTATTTGCCTGCAACTCAGTGTTTTCCAACGCTGATGACTAAGAAGATTGAAGGTCTATTTTGCGCGGGTCAGGTGAACGGTACGACTGGCTATGAGGAGGCGGCTGCCCAGGGGATTGTTGCGGGGATTAATGCGGCTAGATTTGCGAAAAATCAGGAGATGATTGTGTTTCCTCGCGAGCAAAGTTATATCGGCACTCTGATAGATGATTTGTGTACGAAGGATTTGCGGGAACCTTACCGGATGTTGACTTCGCGATCGGAATATCGGTTATTATTGCGATCGGACAATGCTGACCAGCGCTTGACTCCGCTCGGACGGGAAATTGGCTTGATTGGCGATCGACGTTGGGAGTTGTTCGAGCGGAAACAAGCTAATATTGTAGCAGAGAAGAAGCGCTTGTATGCCACGCGAGTGAAGGAACATGAGGAACTGGGTAAGCAAATTTTTGCTGAAACTCAACAAGCGATTAAGGGTTCGATTACTCTAGCGGATTTGTTGCGCCGTCCGGGTTTTCATTATGTGGATTTGGAACGGTACAATTTAGGAGATTCGAGTCTGAATTTAGCTGAAAAAGAAGGTGCAGAAATTGACATCAAATATTCTGGCTATCTGCAAAAACAGCAAAATCAAATTGATGAAATTGTGAGACACGAACGCCGACAATTGCCGGGAGATTTGGATTATATGACAATTACAACTCTCTCGAAGGAGTCGCGGGAAAAACTGACTAAGGTGAGACCATTGACGATTGGGCAAGCATCGAGAATTGGTGGGGTGAATCCGGCTGATGTTAATGCTTTGTTGATTTTTCTGGAAGTGCGAAATCGTCAGCAGCCGGCTGGTGTGGGAAAATAATTTGATTTGATAAGCGTGCCGGACTCAGAAACCGGGTTTCTTCCTAAAATCTGATTGGGATGCGTGAATTCTCGCAGAAACCCGGTTTCTTGGATGGTTGAGTGGCAAGCAGCGGGACGCAAAAACCGAATTTCAAATTAATATAAAGACCATAGTGAATGAGAAATCGATTGTCAATACGATGTCGGTGGGAGAGTCTGCCGTCGGCGGACTCTCCTTGTAATCGCTTTTCAACAGCTATAATTGAGAATCTGCTTCGTTAGTTGTTTGACAATGCAAGAGGAACCTCCCGTAGATCCATATTTAGAAGAAATTTGTGCTGGGTATACCGATCGCGAAAAGGTCGAAATTCAGCAATATCTGACTGAATGGGATGCTGGAACCTATGGTAGCGTTGCTCAGAGTATTTTAGACCATGCCACTAGGAAAGACTTTGCTCCATTGAAATATTTGCGTAAGGCGCATAATTTTAATCGCAAAGGATCTGTGAGAGTTCCTAAAACTGGCTATCGTTGGGATGGTTCAGCCGTTTACCGTAAAGGAGGTGAATATCTGATTGTACGACCAGATTCATCTGGGGTTGAGAAAATTGTGACCTATGGCATCAATGAGGAATAATGAGATGATACAGGCTCAAAATAAATTAGAGATTCAGAAAGAGTATGTGGCTTTGCTGCTGGAACAGTTAACGATCGCCGATCGCGATAGCAGTCAGGAGAGAAAAGCGATTGCCAAACAGTATCCGGGTTCTGAGCAAGAATTTGCGTTGCTAGAAGAGTTAGAATTATTGACAGTTAATATTCGCGGTTATGCCAGCATAATTAAATTAACGGGTGGGGTTGAAAATGTTCGGGATGCGATTCAGCAGTTGTCACAACTGAGTGTATTTAATGTCCCGATTGTGGCTCGATTTTATGTCGAACAGCGATCGCCCTATCCTCAAACAAAAATGTATCTACAGCTTTTGGATTATTTGCGGTTACTCGTACTGGAGTATTTGCAAGTGCAGGGAAATATTCAACCTATTTTGGCGTGATTTATTTGGGCGATTGCCTTTCATTTTCTCAATTTTTTCAGGGGCGATCACATCCCATACTATTTGTATGAACACACTAACAAAAATCGCAATTGTAGCGCTTTCTTTCGCTTTACTGGCATCAGCAGGATTGAATGTCTTTCTCTACCAACAAGGGCAAAAGTATTACTTCCTATTAAATACTACAACACTTGACCCACTCGGTCTCAACTACTATCCCAATTCAACAGAAAAAAGACACCAGCCTGTCATTGTTTTTTATGGTGATTCACGGGCTGAGAGTTGGCAACCACCTAACCAAATCAAGAACATAACTATCATTAATCGTGGCATAGGTGGTCAAACTACGGCGCAGGTGCTGGGGCGTTTTCAGCAGCACGTAGCATTGCTGAAGCCTAAAATAATTGTGATTCAGGTTGGTGTCAACGACCTCAAGGCAATTCCTTTGTTTCCAGGACAAAAAGAGGCGATTATCCGCAATTGCCAGACAAATATTGGGCAGATAGTGCAAAAATCTATTGACACGGGAGCTAAGGTTGTGATAACAACTATCTTTCCGTTAGGAACGTTGCCCATAGAAAGAAGGCCGTTTTGGTCAGACGATGTAGCGATCGCCATTAATGACGTTAATGATTATATTAAGGTGTTGGCGCGCGATCGGGTAATTGTGTTTGATAGCAGTCAGGTATTGGCAAATTCCCAGGGGATTGTTGACCCAAAATACAGTCTAGATTTTCTGCATATTAATTCAGAAGGTTATGGGGCACTGAACAAGGCAATTGCTGGTATCTTGGTGCCGTAGGATAACGCTGTCGCTCTGAAAAACATATCTAGTAGAAGTTCAACGACTCAAGGTGAAAGTTGAATGTTAAAATATAGTAGAAACCTTTACCGTGCTTAATTTCCAGTTATGGCTGAAAAATTAACAATTAAAAACTTTGCTGGTATCACGGATTTAGATATTGAGATCAAGCGTATCAATATACTGATTGGCCCCCAAGCCAGTGGTAAAAGTGTTTGCGCTAAACTGCTTTTCTATTTTAAGAACTTCGTATGGGAAATTTTAGCTGCTGTAGAGAATGAGCAGACAAAACGTAGTCTAAACTCAAACTATTCCAAGAAATTTGAGGAATATTTTCCTCCTGATTCTTGGGGAAATCAACATTTCTCGATTAGGTATGAAATTGCAAATATTTTTATTGAAGTTAGTAGGAAACAGGAAGCCAAAGGCAAGATTTCCTTCCGCTATTCAGACTTGTTAAAGCAAGAATTTACAGACTTAGGCAATTTATTAAAAAAAGCAAGAGAGCAAAATTCTGTAGAAAATGGTGAGTATGATAATTTGGATATATTATATTCAACCAGATTATTTTTAAGAAAGCGATTAATAGATTTCTTAGATAGATATATCTGTCGAGAGGCAGCTTTCAATCAGTTATTTATTCCTGCTGGTCGTTCTTTTTTCTCTATTCTTCAGAGCAATATCTTTTCTTTTTTGTCAAGCGATAACGTACTAGAGTTTTTCCAATCAGCGCCACAAAGCTATCTCTGTGAACTTTTGCAAGTCTCTTGAAAGAACTATTGAACTTATCGGATGCTTCAATCGAGAAGGGAGCTTACCCTGGATGCACTTCTGGTTTTTCAACATGACTCAATCCACATCCTTAAATAAAGGTTTTTTATTTTAACAAAATTCCAAAATCTCAATACATAACTATTATATATGAAGGCTGCAAATAGTGCAATAATAATCAAAAAGGTGTAATAAACCGCATCAAAATAACTTAATTAAATAGACATCTGGGAAAAATAAAATATCCCGCCCCTACTGAAAAAAGTAAAGCATTTGGACGCAAAATCACGGCTTTGCAACAAACCCAATTGTCGCCCAAATACTTCACCCCAACATGACATTACCTATTTCCCGCCGGTATCCGCACAGTAAAGATAGACCCTTTCCCCTCCTCACTTTCCACCGAAATCTCGCCACCCATCATCTCACAGTAATACCGACTAATCGTCAGCCCCAATCCAGTGCCACCGTACTGTCGCGTTGCTGAACCGTCAGCTTGCACAAAAGCTTCAAATAACTTGTGCTGTTGTGCTTCCGACATTCCAATTCCCGTATCCTTAACCGATAAACAAATCCAATCAGATTCGATCGCCCCAGCATCAGTTTTACCGATCGCGATCGCACTGTCAACACCCGATTCTCCCAGATGCAATTGGCGACTTCCTGCAATGCGGCTGACACTCAGTTTCACCAGGCCGTTTTTGGTGAACTTACCAGCATTACTCAGCAGGTGCATCAAAACTTGCCGCAATTTCCCTAAATCTGCCTGCACAATACCCGCAATTCGATCGCACTCAACCTCCAAAACATTACCATTTTTCCCTACCAAAGGTTGCGCGGTACTCGCCACTTTCTCCACCAGCGATGCGATGTCAAACTCCTCAATTTCCAGTTTCATCCCCCCCGCTTCAATTTTGGACAAATCGAGGATATCGTTAACCAAAGATAGCAAGTGCGCCCCCGCTTTCTCAATCTTGTCTAAGTCTGGTACAAACTCCTTGTACCCACCATCCCGCGCCTCTTCTAAAAGTAGTTGACTGTAGCCGATAATCGCGTGTAAAGGTGTCCGCAATTCGTGGGTCATATTTGCTAAAAACTGGCTTTTAGCAGTGTTAGCGGCGACAGCAACTTCCTTAGCTTGTTCCAATTCTTTTGTATGTCCCGAAACCCGCTCGATTAGGTGATTGAGAGACACAGCCAGAGAGCCGATTTCGCCTTGAGAAGTAACAGGGACTCGCAAGTCAAAATTCGACTCGGCGGCTACTTGTTCGGCCACCTGGGTGACGCTGATGACAGGTTTGGCGATCGCCCTACTCGTCTGACAAGCCACAATTCCCGCCACCGCTACCGACAGCAACATACTAATAATAATTATGGCTTTTTCGATGCCTTGGGCATTCTCCATCACTACACCGCTTTGCCTTTCCTGCTGCTGGGCTATGCCGAGAATTTTGCTCAATTCCTGAAAATGGCTATCGAGTTGCTGTCCACCCGACACACTTTCAATTGCCAAAATTTTTCGGGCTGCTTCTATCTGTTGCGGTGATAATTGCGACCGCTCGATTTGCTGCAAGCTAAACTGGAGAGTAGTGGCGTAGGAGTCTAAATCTGCTGTGCAATTTTGCAATAAAGCCTTGAGAATCGCAGGTTCTGCGGCCAGCCAAGCTGGTTTACTATCGACAAATGCTTCTATTTGCGATCGCATTTGTTTCGCCTTATTAATACTCGCGATCAACTGCTGTTTTTGGAATTGCAATTTGGCAGAATTGTCTACAAAAGAATCTAGCTGTGTTCCCTGCAAATGTGCAGCGAGAGTTGCATCTTTATAATTCCCTAGCAATTGGGCTTGTTGGTGAGCATCATTGAGCTGTTTTACTCCTTCTCCTTGGTGGTAGTCGGCGATTACTAATCCACTCATTGAACCGAAAAAACCGATACCGATTGCCAACAAATACCCCCTACCAATTTTTTGATGGATGCCCCAACTGCCGATTTTATTTTGGCAAGTTTCGATGATTTTACCCAAGGAATTTATGACGATTTTCTTCCTGAATGATTTTTGGCAGTCTTTTTTAGGAATATCCCCAGACTTTAATTCAGAGAAATCGAGATGTTTGTCATTGCTTACAACAGGCTTATAAACAGGTGTTGTCTTCGGCTTTAAGATTGGCAATTCTCTTGCTGATTCGTCCCCATCGTTCAAACAATCAACTGATTCATTGGTGCTATCACCTGCTTGTTTGGGTAAGTTAAGTTTGGAAATATGCAACCGCTGTATTCTGCTAGTATCTATCACTTTTTTTCACTCTCCACAACGGACATTTCTTTCTAGTTTCTAAGACATACAGCCGCCAAATAATCAGATTTTTTGTTTAATAAAAACCGTCAATTGAATTCGGTGGATGTCTCAGAAATAATTAGATGTTTGATGACTCCTCACCAATTATTTTTCAACTCCTAAAAGTCTTCTTCAGGTAAAAAGAGATAAAGATTGATGCAGACAGTGTGTTTTATTCCCATAACACATTACAAGCACAGAGTTGTACTTTTTTATTTTTGTTCAAATAGTGACAGGCCAATTGGGAATTTTAGATAACCTCCAAAGGATTATTTGCAGGTACTGGCACATACTTTTAATCCTTGTCATAAATCCCAAGTGAAAAAGTTGCCCAGTCCACTGATGAACCCGAAAGGGTCTAAAATTTGCAAGTTTTTGCCTTGAGGCGTGGGGATAATCCCAAATCCCAAACCGAAAATCGTTTCACTCAAAGCTGATTTTGTCTTTTCAACAATGCACCCGATCCCTCAGCTTTGGAATTTGACTACCAATCCGATCGCAATAGTTGAAACTTCCGGTTTCAGCAGCCGACGAGTTGGTATTACCTGATATCACAAATATAGCAGGCGATCGACTTGACAGGCAACCATAGCGCCCTCCGTAAAGCTGGTAAAATTCAAATTATCATGTATCAGTGAAAATACTGATTATTTTTCAAACATTTAGCTAAAGCATCGTGATTATCGCGCAAAGCTTCATAAAAAAACAAAACTTCTCCGTGAATACCGCAAGAACGGTGGTAAGCAATCACCTCTAACAACAGTTCGGGAGTTATGCAATAAGAACTACCTCGATTCGCCAACAGAATACCGGGCGAGACGTACTGTAATTGCTCGCTGCTAAACTGTTGTCTAACCAGTCGATCGACTAATTGCTGATAACTGTTAAAATCACGGCGGTAGAATTGCGGGTGAATCATATCCACCAACTTTCTGTCTACCCAACTTTGAGAATCCTGCAAATATTCCACCAGTCCCCATTCATAAGGACTAGGCGACATCGACAGCAATAAATCTGGATTAATCCCTTTCAATTCGCGGTATAAACGAGCCACAAATTCAGTAATAATATCAGCGCGCCAGTGCAGCCAATGTTGCTCCCTAGGATTGGCTGGCGGTTCTCTCCCGCACTGTTGGCGATAGTTTTCCACAGTTTTAGCATCATAGCCACCTTCACAGGGAAGCGCAATGCGATCGTCCCCTTGAACGCCACTGACTGGATAATTTTTCGCAACTTCCAGCATCAAACTCAGCAAAAAGTCTTGTACTTCTGGGTCAAGAGAATTCATCCACTCGAAATTATTTTTTTTCAGCAAATTTCCCGTGCGATCGCGCGCCGCCCACTCTGGTTTTTTCGCCAGCAAATGACCACCGTTGAGATTATAAGAACTCACAAAGCCGTATTCAAACCAAGGAATAACTTTTAAACCGACTCTATTTGCTTCAATAATTAACTCTGCTAAGGGGTCACGTCCTTGATAGCGCGAGTCAATTTCCACTCCAAATTGTTCGCGCATAATTTGAGAAGGATAAGCGGTAAAACCTCGATTCCAGACTACAGGAAATACTGTATTAAATCCCGTATCGGCAAGGAAATCCATTGCTTCTGCAATTCGTTGTTGAGAAGTGAGAACTTTGCAGTCTGTGCTGGGTATCCAGACACCGCGCATTCCAGTGTGATGAGGCGCAAAGGTGGTTGAAATGGCTATTCTATCTTTTGTGTTAACTGGAACTGCAAACTGCTGTTTTAATAAAGATTTGAAATTGCGAATTGCTGACTGGAATGGCTCCCAAAATGGCATTTAGTATAGGAATTTGTTATTGGTTCTTTTAACTGGTTCTCCGGCAGAGCCTGGGAACCAAGATACTTTGGCTCTGCCTCCCCAGCTTTTGGAAAAATTGGAGGCAGAGCCTCCGGATCTGTGTTACCAGGCAGAGCCTGGTAACAAGTAGTATTAAATTTTAGTAGCCCGCCCCAGAAATTGTACTATCGGGTTACTGCCGACAACTGCTGAACCAAAGCTGCTTTCAACAGTTCCACCTTATCAGTTTGCTCCCAAGGCAACTCTAAATCAGTGCGTCCAAAGTGACCGTAAGCTGCCACATCTTGATAGAAACGGCCGCCCCTTTCCGCAGGCAAATTCTGCAAGTTAAATGCTTGAATAATTCCCGCAGGACGCAGTTCAAAATGCTGCTTCACAACTTCCAAAAGGCGATCGTCATCGACTTTTCCAGTGCCAAAAGTTTCGATCATCATGCTCACAGGCCGCGCCACGCCGATCGCATAACTCAACTGCACTTCACACTTTTCGGCCAAACCGGCCGCTACGATATTTTTAGCCACGTAGCGACAAGCATAAGCCGCGCTGCGGTCTACCTTAGTGGGGTCTTTTCCAGAAAAAGCACCGCCACCGTGACGGGAATAACCGCCGTAGGTATCCACAATAATTTTGCGCCCAGTCAAACCAGAATCTCCTTGAGGTCCGCCGATCACAAATTTGCCGGTGGGGTTGACAAGGAAGCGAGTTTCTGCATCGGGTTTGATGGCAATATCCGCAAACACCGGTTCGACCACAGCAGTCCAAAGGTCTTCTTTAATTTTGGCTTGAACTGCGGCAGTATCAGTAATATCGCCGATCGCCTCAGTGTGCTGCGTAGAAATTAAGATCGTATCTATGCCCACAGGTTTGCCGTCTTCATAAACCACGGTAACTTGGCTTTTGCCATCGGGACGTAGATAAGATAACTGACCGGTTTTTCTGACTGCTGCGAGTTGGCGGCAAATCCGGTGGGCGAGGCTAATCGGTAGTGGCATCAATTCCGGCGTTTCGTTGCAAGCAAAGCCGAACATCAAGCCTTGGTCGCCTGCTCCAATGGCGTCCAATTGTTCTTCGCTAGATTCTTCCCGACTTTCCTGGGCTGTATTCACCCCTTGAGCAATATCGGGAGACTGAGCGTCAAGAGCCACCAATACCGAGCAGCTATTGGCGGAAAAACCGTTATCTGCGTGGATGTAGCCAATGTCGGCTATTTTTTTCCGCGCTAATTCTATGTAATTTACCTGGGCTTTGGTGGTAATTTCTCCCGTCAGCAGCATCAAGCCTGTGTTGACAACAACTTCAGCAGCGACGCGACTTTTAGGGTCTTCGGTCAATAAGGCATCTAAAATCGTATCTGAAATTTGATCGCAGATTTTATCGGGATGGCCTTCGGTAACAGATTCAGATGTGAACAGGTAGCGGCGTGACAATGATTATTTCTCCTTGTGATGTTTTCTAGTTTAGTGGAAGCAGGGTTGGATTTTGAGTAAAGTGACACTACTATAGCAAATTCACACTCCAAGCTCGATCGACAGATCCAAATCTTTAAAGATTTGCCAATTTATTTTTATACTATTGAATAATTTTAACCTCTCACATCTCAAACCTAAAATCGGCTGACTGGTATATTTTGGAAGACAGCCCAGTAGCGAAGCACAGTGCTGGCGTTGATTGGTATGAGTTTACGCATCTAACTATTTATCAGGGTCTCATCTCGCACAACAACTATGCCAGGAATCCCCAAATCACCAAATTTCATCCAGAGGGTTGCAGACTTAGAATTTCCCGGTGGCCCCATACCTCTGGACTCTCGATTTTATGTCGATCGAACTCCAGCCGAAGCACGAGCTTGTGCAGAAATTGGCAAACCCGGAAGCCTAATTCGGATTAAAGCCCCCAGAAAAATGGGCAAAAGTTCTCTGATGCTACGCATAATTCAAGCGGCACTAGCGCGGGGATACCGCACTGTCACCGTAGATTTTCAGCAAGCGGATGAAGCTGCTTTTGGTAGCTTAGATAAATTTTTGCGATGGCTTTGTGTCAATGCAGCTAGACAACTCAAACTCCCACCCAACTTGGATGATTTCTGGGATGAAGATATGGGCAGCAAAGTAAGCTGTACTATGTATTTTGAAAACTATTTACTAGAAGAAATTGAAACTCCCATTGTCTTGGTACTCAATGAAGTCAATCGAGTATTTGAACGTACAAATATTGCTCAAGAATTCCTGCCACTATTGCGTTCCTGGTACGAACAAGCCAGACTAATTGACACTTGGCAAAAACTCCGCTTGGTCGTGATTCACTCAACAGAAATTTATGTGGCTTTGAGTCTCAATCAATCTCCTTTTAATGTAGGATTACCAATTAAATTGTTGGAATTTAATGTGGAGCAAGTTCAAGAATTAGCGCGACGACATGGACTGGAATGGAGCGATAGCTATCCAGTTCAGCAATTAATGAAAATGGTAGGAGGACATCCTTATTTAGTCCATTTGGCTCTTTATAATTTAGTAAACTCCTTACAAGATAACCTCCGGGAATCGCCAGAAGAGGCAGGTAAGTATCCGGCGCAAACAGAATTAGAACAACTGCTAAAATTAGCTCCTACTCAAAGCGGAATTTATAGCGAACATATTCAAAGTCAGTCGATAATCTTGCAAAAAAATCCGGCACTATTAGAAGCTTTCCAACAGGTGATAAGTTCTCAAAATAGTATTTACATAGAGCCTTTAATTGCTTATCAGCTAGACAGTATGGGCTTGGTAAAGTTAGAGGGAAATAATTGTCAGGTGTCTTGCGAATTATATCGCTTGTATTTTCAAGAAGAAAATTTTTCCGAGCCTAGGCCAAGGGTTTGTCTGGAAGATTTACAGCAAGAAAATGAAAGGCTACAAGCTTTGGTGAACGTGGACGAACTTACTCAAATTGGGAATAGACGGCATTTTGACAGTTGTTTGCGGGCGGAGTGGAAGCACATGAGTCGTGATGGTTCTCCGATATCTTTAATTTTGTGCGATATAGATTATTTTAAAGTTTATAATGATACCTATGGACATCAAGCTGGAGATAGTTGTTTGCGATCGGTAGCTCAGGCAATTGCTCGATCGCTCAAGCATCCTGCTGATGTGGCTGCTCGCTATGGTGGCGAGGAATTTGCGGTGATTTTACCTGGGACTGATGCGTCGGCTGCTGCGATAGTTGCGGAAACAATTAGAGCTAATATTAAATCTTTGAATTTGGTTTTTAAGCATTCAAAAGTTGCCAATTTGCCGAATCCTGTGGTAACAATTAGTTTGGGAATTGCGAGTGTTGTTCCTGGGCCGGAGAATGATATATCAACGCTGGTATTGGCGGCTGATGAGGCTCTTTATGATTCTAAAAGACATGGGCGCGATCGGGCTACTCTGAGTACACTGTTGAATTTTCGGTTTCCATCTTAATCTTAGTCTACGCAAAGGAATATAACCGGGCGGTTTAAACCGCGTAAATGAAGATAACCGGGCGGTTGAAACCGCGTCTACATAAACTTTCGTCCGCCTCCGCGGACTAAGAGAATCGATCGCACATCTAGAAAAATTCTATAATCAATCGATATTCTAAAATCTACAATCGGATGGCGACACCAGTTGATTTTCCTAAATATCTGCAATCCCTGGTTGAGTCTTATCAAAAACAACAGCATCTCTACACGCTGACGGATTTACAGGTAGAGGTGCGGATGGAAATGCCGCCGGAAGAGCTATCCAACAGCGTAATGTCAAGTTGTGAAGCAAAAAAACTTGACATCACGCCCAGCGCCAAGAACAATAGAAGTGAGGCTAAATATTGGATTCAAGCCTTGACACTCAAGCGGGCTGAAGCCACTGAGATTCTGCGGACAGAGCGGATTTGGGTAACATCCAAATTCTAACTCTCGCTACGGTCGTCAAGCACCGCTTACCCAGTCGGTCAAGGTTTACACCCAACTTACTGGCTACTTTTCTCAGGATATTGGCGGAACCATTTAAGTCTGCATTCATCACTCTTCCATCGGCAGACCGATACAATCCACGCTTAATTCGCTTTCCAGATGCTTTCCACCCTTCCGGTTTTTCACCATATTTGGGCAGGGAGTCTCCATCTAAAAAACTAGCTTTGGACGTATACGCTTCTTCGGTTTCTGTAAACTTAATACCGTGCAAGTCACATAGTTGATTTAATCGGTCTTTCAGCTTTCCCAAAGGCATTTGAACAAACTTTTGATTGTTCTTTTTGCCCATATTAACATGGGATTTGAAACCTTGATTCCATCCAATTACTAGATTGCCAATGTCATACTTCAAGCAATGGTCAACAATTAGCTTGGCTGCCTTATTAATACCATCACGCATTTGGTGATTGCGTTTGCGAGTTACGCGGTCTAACCAATTATCCCAGTAACCTTCAGGCTTTCCCTCTTTCCTGGTTGCCACCCTTTTGTTCCACAATTGATTCATCGCCTTCATAGCGCGAGCATCAATCAAGAAAGAATTTTCCAGAGTGTCCACACAAGCTGCTAAATTGTCAGCAGTTCCCAAGTCAATTGATAGCGCTTGGGTGTAATCTAAAGTGTGCTGCTGGCATTCTACTTCGTAAGACATCTCAAGATAAAAAGCACTATTCTTAGGAAGAATCGTAAACTCTTTTACTTTGGAAAAATCAATATTTGACGGCATAGGTAGAAAGAACTCGGAAACTCCGAACCACCGTTTTACTGTCAATCCCAGCGAAAACCTTAGCTGACCGTCAACAAGCTTCGGCTTCAAACCTCCAGAATTTGGATAAGCCACTTTAAACAATTTAGAGCCTTCCAGGTATCCCGGTGGTTTGGGCTTAAAATGCAATTGAGCTTTAACATACAAATCTCTTAATTCTT
>JAHRFD010000033.1:0-1784 GCA_020882975.1 Microcoleus sp. EPA2
CCCGACTCCGACAACATCTCCAACTCCGACAACATCCCCGACTCCGACAACATCCCCGACTCCGACAACATCTCCAACTCCGACAACATCTCCAACTCCGACAACATCTCCAACTCCGACAACATCCCCGACTCCGACAACATCTCCGACTCCGACAACATCTCCAACTCCGACAACATCTCCAACTCCGACAACATCTCCAACTCCGACAACATCTCCGACTCCGACAACATCCCCGACTCCGACAACATCTCCAACTCCGACAACATCTCCAACTCCGACAACATCCCCGACTCCGACAACATCTCCAACTCCGACAACATCCCCGACTCCGATTCCCACGGAAACTCCGACTCCGATTCCCACGGAAACTCCGACTCCGACTCCAACGGAAACTCCGACTCCGACTCCGACGGAAACTCCGACTCCGACGGAAACTCCGACTCCAACTCCGACGGAAACTCCGACTCCAACGGAAACTCCGACTCCGACTCCAACGGAAACTCCGACTCCTGTTGAGTTTGACAGCGTTCAAGGCGCCGATCGCGATTGCAGTTGCGAAGAAATCGCCCTACCCGCGATCGGTTCAATTCCGGGCCCGAATGCGGTCGATCGCACTTTTAATGGGACTGACGGCGACGACTTCCTCACTGGCAGCAAGCTCAACGACTCCATCAACGGTGGGAATGGCAACGACATTCTCATCGGTAAAAAGGGCAACGATAATATTTATGGCGGACTGTTCAGCGATATGCTTCTTAGCCCGGATACAGACAATGATGTGCTTGATGGCGGCAAGGGCAATGATTACCTCAACGGCGATGGCGGCAACGATCTCATTTTCGGGGGTAGCGGCGATGATGTGGCGATCGGTGGCAAGGAAGATGACTTGATTTGGGGGGACAAGGGGAATGACACTTTGGTGGGATACAGCGGTAACGACTGCTTGTTTGGAGGCACTTTTGACCCCTTTAACCCAGACTTGACAGGAGGCGATTTGCTTTATGGTGGGGCAGGGCAAGACTTCCTGCATGGGGGAAATGGTGCTGACACTGTTTCTGGTAGTAAGGGCGATGACACCCTAGACGGCGGCAAGGGCAATGATGTACTTGTTGGTGATACAGGCGACGATCTATTTTTTGGCGATCGCGGTAATGATACTGTGTGTGGTGGCTCAGGGGACGATACTATTTTTGGAGAAAGTGCGATCGACCCTAACGGTGAAGCAGATTCCTTGTGTGGCGGGGAAGGCAACGATTTGATGTTTGGCAATGGCGGTGTTGACGAACTCTGCGGCAGTGATGGCAATGATAGTGTTTACGGCGGCAAAGGTGACGATTGTGTCGCTGGCGGGCTCGGCGATGATTGGCTGATTGGAGATTTCGGAAACGATACGTTGCAAGGGGGAAGTGGTGGCGATTACTTTGTGTTGACCCCCGGACAAGGCAGCGATTTTATTACTGATTTTATCCCAGGTGAGGATGTGCTGATTTTAACAGGAGGTTTGACAGTCGATCGACTTAGTTTCGTTCCACAAAATAATGCAACTTTCATCACGATTGCCAATACTGGCGAACTGTTGGCTGTAGTAAATGGAGTCCCCGCAAGGGCGATCGGACCCCAGGACTTTAGCATAATTTAAGTAAATCGATCGCCCCTGATTTTACACCAAATAAGCCCTAAAAAACGCAGATAAAGCCCAATTATCTGCGTTTTTTAGTCCTATCGTTTCCGATGCAATTTGAATTATTTTTACCACAGAGAACGCAGAGGACACAGAGGAA
>JAHRFD010000033.1:1884-48899 GCA_020882975.1 Microcoleus sp. EPA2
GATAAGACAGATGAATACAGGACGATGCTACCACATTTGATATCAAATCCTCTCTTCATCAGAATTATTAATCTCTCTCTGATCTTCCTTCGCGCCCTTTGCGCCTTCGCGGTTAAATCATTCCGATGCAATTTGAATTATTTTTACCACAGAGAACGCAGAGGACACAGAGGAAGATAAGAGAGATGAATTCAGCTTGGTGCTACCCCATTTGATATCAAATCCTCTCTTCATCAGAATTATTAATCTCTCTCTGATCTTCCTTCGCGCCCTTTGCGCCTTCGCGGTTAAATCATTCCGATACAACTGGAATTATTTTTACCACAGAGAACGCAGAGGACACAGAGGAAGATAAGACAGATGAATACAGGACGATGCTACCACATTTGATATCAAATCCTCTCTTCATCAGAATTATTAATCTCTCTCTGATCTTCCTTCGCGCCCTTTGCGCCTTCGCGGTTAAATCATTCCGATACAACCGGAATTATTTTTACCACAGAGAACGCAGAGGACACAGAGGGAGATAAGAGAGATGAATGCAGCTTGGTGCTACCCCATTTGATATGAGTCCTGTTAATTATTTAAAATTATGCTTGACAAGGCTCATCCGTATTATTATGATATTTTATCATATTTAATACTAATTTGGGATTTAATCTCAGTATTATTACGTACAATATTGAGACCAAAATCAATTTAGGTTGTACCAATTTAATGGGTCGTTGCACATATCTCGATCCCCCTAAATCCCCCTTAAAAAGGGGGACTTCAAAAAGCTTCCGGTCCCCCCCTTCTTAAGGGGGGCTAGGGGGGATCGAATTCTACGGGGCCTCATAAAAAGTTGGTATTCCCAGTCCTAGGGCGACATTGCTTGACAGATAAAACATCGTTTTTATTTGAAATTTAGGTGCATCTATATGGGACAGATAATTATCAACGAATTCCGCAGGGCTACAGGAGATATTACCGGCAACGAGTATGTCGAGTTATTGCTGACAGAAGATTTAACTGTAACTCAGCTTCAGAGCTATTTTGTGGGGGATTCAACTGTTCCTACAACAGCTAAATATTCAGCTTACAGATTTACTAATATGGCGAGTATTGCGCCTGTTTTTAAAGCAGGAACAATAATTGCTATTGGTGGCCCTCCAGCTAATCAAGAGATTGTTTACAATCCTCTACCGCTTGGCACAAATAATGATTGGAATATTACATTGAGTGCCGAAGGTGGATTTTTGACCAAGTTACTACCAGTCGGAAACTTTGATAGCGATTTAGCTGCTTCCGATGTTGTATATGTTGATAATACTACCCCTCTCACTACAACCAATACAGTAGATTCCATCGCCTGGAGGACATCAGGAACCCACGGAGAATTTGGCAATGCAGCTAAAGTACAAATTGCAGCAGCCAACAACGGTGGCATTGTCGAGTTTTCCAGTGCTTTGGGCGGAGTTAATAAAACTATAAATTATGCTGTCAACAGCCCCGGTTCCCTCGGTTTGCCCAATGGTGGAATTAACACTATTTATATTAATAACCTCCGCAATCCCCAGGTAAATAGCGCTCCAAATTTGGCAAATCCTACTGTTAATCCATCATTCCAGATTAACGAAGATATAACTAACTCAGCTAACACAGGATTTAGTTTTGGTGGCTATCTTGCGGAGTTGGGTACTGATGCTAATCAGGATATGTTAGGGGTCGTTGTTACGGGAGTTGAAAATATTAACGGCAATTGGCAATTCTCGACTAATAGTGGCAATAGTTGGACAAATTTTGGTAATGTTTCTGAAAATTTAGCAACTGTTTTAGGAACGAATGTTGTTTATAATGGCTTACTTGGTAACACTCCTAGCGAGCAAGGTTGGCTGAATTTTACTAATTTAAATGCTGCGACTCCTGGGGTTATTGCTTCGGAAATATTTAGCGGGAATGGAGTTAATTTAAATAGCACTGCTGCTAATAATATTTATGCGGGGTATACCAACAATCCTTTAAATCCTTCATTTCCGATCCTCGATCGCAATTCGGGCTTTAGTATATCTTTTAATCTGCAAATTCTTTCCGAATCGCGCACTAATCCCAATCGAGCTGGTTTTAGTATTATAGCGGTAACAAGCGATCGCAAAGCAATTGAAATTGGTTTTCAACAGCTATCTGCAACTTCTGGGAATATTTTTGCTCAGGGAGACGGCATTACTCCTAATCCAGGGGGGCAAACTAATAGCTTATTTGTGGCTGCGGAGAATGTTGCTTACAACACTAATCTTGCTACTAATTATACTCTGAAAGTGCAAGGCGCAAATTACTTTCTTTATAATGATAGCGAGGTAATCCTAACCGGCCCACTCCGAGATTATACTGCCTTTAGCGGTGCGATCGATCCTTACGAAACTCCTAATTTTATATTTCTAGGAGACGATAATACTTCAGCCCAAGCTAATATTAACCTGACAAGAGTCTCGGTGCAAACACCTGGGAAAGTGCGTTTTTTACCCAACTCAGACTATTATAGTACCTCTGGTAGCGAGCCAAAAATTACCTTTCGCGCGTGGGATGGAAGTAACGGAATTGCTAGCGGTACAACGGGTGTCAATGCTTCTGTCACTGGGGGAAAAACACCGTTTAGCACTAATGCCATAACATCTACAATTACTGTTAATCCAGTTAACGATGCGCCGTCGTTTGTCAAAGGGTTCGATCGCACTCTCAACCGCAACGCAGGCCCGCAAAGCGTTACTGGATGGGCTACAGCGATTTCCGCAGGGCCAGCCAACGAGTCGGGACAAAGCCTCAACTTTCAAGTGGTGGGGAATGACAATACAGGTTTATTTAGTGTAGCACCTGCGATCGACTCTTTAGGACAACTAACGTTTACGCCCGCCCCAGGTAAAACTGGTAGTGCTACGATTACTATAAATCTCAAAGACAGCGGCGGTAGTGATAACGGTGGCGTGGATACTTCGCCCAATCAAACTTTCAATATCAACGTCAATAATACAGGTACATTTAACTTTAGTCAAGCCGATTATACGGTTAATGAAAACGGTAATTTTGCGACAATTACTGTGACTCGCACTGATGAGACCAATGCACTAGCTAGTATCGATTATAACACAAGTAATGGCTCGGCGAATGCTGGTAGTGATTATACCGCAACATCTGGTACTTTGAATTTTGCGATCGGCGAAACCAGTAAATTTTTCACTATTGAAATTATTGATGACACCTTAGTAGAAGGAAATGAAACTGTTAATTTAAGATTAATTTCTCCTACTAATGGGGCTGATTTGGGGGCTATTTCTACGGCTGTTTTGACTATTGTAGATACGACACCAATTCCAACTCCCACACCTACGGAAACTCCGACTCCGACTCCAACTCCGACACCTACAGAAACTCCGATTCCAACTCCGACACCTACAGAAACTCCGACTCCGACTCCGACACCTGCGGAAACTCCGACTCCGACACCTGCGGAAACTCCGACTCCGATTCCGACTCCGACACCTACGGAAACTCCGACTCCGACTCCGACACCTACGGAAACTCCGACTCCGATTCCAACTCCGACACCTACGGAAACTCCGACTCCAACTCCGACACCTACGGAAACTCCGACTCCGACACCTGCGGAAACTCCGACTCCGACACCTACGGAAACTCCGACTCCGACTCCGACACCTACGGAAACTCCGATTCCAACTCCGACACCTGCGGAAACTCCGACTCCGATTCCAACTCCGACACCTACGGAAACTCCGACTCCGATTCAGAAGCCTGCGGAAACTCCGACTCCGATTCCGACACCTACGGAAACTCCGATTCCGACACCGACACCTGCGGAAACTCCGATTCCGACACCGACACCTGCGGAAACTCCGACTCCGATTGTGACGCCTGCGGAAACTCCGATTCCGACTCCGACGCCTGCGGAAACTCCGACTCCGATTCAGAAGCCTGCGGAAACTCCGACTCCGATTCCGATTCCGACACCTGCGGAAACTCCGACTCCGATTCCGACACCGACACCTGCGGAAACTCCGACTCCGATTCCGATTCCGACACCTGCGGAAACTCCAACTCCGACTCCGACGCCTGCGGAAACTCCAACTCCGATTCCGACTCCGACACCTGCGGAAACTCCAACTCCGACTCCGACGCCTGCGGAAACTCCAACTCCGACTCCGACACCTGCGGAAACTCCGACTCCGATTCCGACACCGACACCTGCGGAAACTCCGACTCCAATTTCAACACCTGCGGAAATTCCGACTCCGATTCCGACTCAGACGCCTGCGGAAACTCCGATTCCACAGAAAATTGTCATTCCAACGGTGACTATAATTCTGGCTGAAAATTTGACTCAGATTCCGACTGCGATTTCAGTGGGGATGGGTACCCACCATCCAACGCCCCTCCCACCTGTGGAAATGCTGACTGATTTTGATGGGGGAAATATCGATACTTTTTCGGAAAACTGCTTTTGCGATCGCACTATTTTACCAGATATCCCGTCCCTTCTTCACCCCAATATTACTCAACATACTTTCAGCCCTACTGAGGGTAAAGATACCTTAACCGGGACTAATTTTAACGACATTATCAATGGTTTCAAGGGTAGCGACTTGCTGATTGGATTGCAAGGTGGCGACTATATTTATGGTGGATTTCCTAGTCACATTTATGTCGCCCCGGATACAGACAGCGACACCATATTTGGTAACGAAAATAATGACTATATCATCGCTCATGCTGGCCATGATATTATTTATTCAGGTAAGGATCATGATTTGGCGATCGGTGGCAAAAACCATGACTTAATCTGGGGCGATAAGGGCAATGATACTCTAGTTGGCGGTGAAGGTGCTGATAGTCTATTTGGTGGCACTTCTAACTCGTCTGATGGCGATTTAACGGGACGAGATTTGCTATTTGGCGATCGCGATCGAGATTTTCTCCATGGACAAGAAGGCAAAGACACTCTGTCTGGTGGCAAATCTCATGATACCTTACACGGTGGCAAAAATAACGATTTAATCTTCGGCAATACCGGCAATGATTTACTATTAGGAGATTTAGGCAATGACAGCATCTGTGGCGGCCCAGGAGACGATACAATTATGGGAGATATGGATAATATTTCCCCAGATGTTAGCGCTCAAAAAGATTACCTCTGTGGCGGTAATGACAATGACTTCATTTTTGGCAATGACGATACCGATCAATTGTGCGGTGGTGAAGGAAATGATACTCTTCAAGGTGGCAAAGATGACGATACTTTGATTGGAGGCCTAGGTGAGGACTGGCTAATGGGAGATTTAGGCGATGATACGTTACAAGGTGGAAATGGAAGAGATTACTTTGTATTAACTGCGCCCGAAGGCAGCGATGTAATTACTGATTTTACCCCGGATGAAGATGTGCTTATTTTAACAGGAAACTTGACAGTCGATCGACTCCGCATCATCCCAGAAAACAATGCCACTTTCATCAGGATAGCCTCCAGCGATCGACTTTTAGCTATACTCAAAGGAGTACAAGCAAATGCGAAGGCGATCGACATTCTCTTCCACACACTTACCTGATACCAAACCCGGCTGAAATACCCATCATATAAAATCCTCTCTTCTCTTCCTTCGCGTCCTTGGTGCCTTCGCGGTTAAATCATGCCGATACAACCGGAATTGATATCAACAATTGTCTTCATAATTTCCTCAGAATTGAGAGTTAGTCTCAAGATAGAACGATCGCCCGATTCACTCGATCGAGGAAATATCCCATTGATGTGACACTAAACTATCCCGTGTTACTTTTCCTCCCAGGGCTAAAGCCACTGGGTTTCCAAGCTCCCGCGAGGTTTTTATGAAAACAGATTACCTGATTGTCGGCAGTGGTTTATCCGCACTGGTTTTTGGGGCCTTGATGGCAAATTCTGGCAAAACCGTGCACATCCTCGAAGCCCATGAACATCCGGGGGGCTTTGGTCATACCTTTACAATGGCAAAAAAATATACGTTTAATGCCCAATTTCACTACGTTTGGGATTGCGGTGAAGGACACACTGTCAATCGCGTACTCAAAAAGCTAGGTTTGGATCGAGATGTAACTTTTGAGCGTTACGATCCCAATGGCTTCGATCACATGAAAATGCCTGGATATTCCCTGGAAATTCCTTCAGAATCAACAGAATTGAGCCGCAGATTGTCCCTGTTGTTTCCTGAAGATGCCACTCGAATTTCCCAATTTATCAACGAAGTTGAAAAGACTGCCGCCGGCTTAAAAAAACTAGCTCCTCCCATCAAACCAGTGGAATTAGTCAAACATTTCAGTGAGGTATTTTGTGCCATTCAATATCTCAATAGTACACTTCAGGATGTTTTCGATAAATTTAAACTTCCACAAGCAGCCCAAACCTTATTAGCCTTGCAATGGCCTGATTTTCTACTGCCACCAAATCAACTTTCTTTCTATGCGTGGATTGCCTTATTTAGAGGCTATCAAGAAGGTGCATTTTACCCAACCCAACATTTTGAGGATGTCATCAATTCCTTAGTTCAAGTCATTGAATCCCACGGCGGCAAGGTGCAGCTAAATCATGAAGTCATCAATTTTAGACTCACCAACCGAACTGTTACGGGAGTGCAAGCAATGGATTTGACCTCCCATCAAACTCATGAATTCACCGGAGACACCGTGATTTGCAACCTCGATCCGAAAAAAGCAGCCAAAATGATTGGTGAGGAACTGTTCTCTAAAACAGTAAGGCGGAAACTGAATTATGAGTATTCTGCATCTAACTACATGGTCTACTGTGTTGTCAAAGATATCGATCTCCGAGACTATGGATTTGGCAAGTGGAATACGTTTCATTCTGGGCATCAAGATTTGAATGAAGCATTTGCTCAAATGTACGAGCAAAATGATTTTTCTAATCCCAGTTTTGCCATCACAACTCCAACTTTATTGACTGAATCACGGAGAGATTGTCCCGAAGATTGTCAAATAGTTGAATTTCTCACTGTTGCTAATTACAGTTATTTTAAGCAACTCTGGGATAGCGATCGCAAAGCTTATCGAAACAAGAAAAAAGAAATTTTGGATTCAATTTTAGACGTAGTTGAGAAACACTACGTTCCGAATTTCCGCAAACACATGGTCTTTCATATTACAGGAAGTCCCACCACTAACGAGCGCTTCTGCTGGTGTCCTAATGGCAATTCTTATGGTTCTAGTCTAACGCCCCGTAACATGGGAGTCGATCGCCTAAATCACGAAACATCCCTCAACAATTTCTATTTCTGTAATGCCTCCTCCGGCTACCCAGGATTTGCGCCGACCTTTTGGACAGGAGCACTTTTGTATCAACGTTTATCAGGCGATCCAATTTTAGGCTAGGAGGAATTCTCTAATAAAAAACACGAGGCAGAGCCTCTAGCAATGCGTTCCCAGGTAGAACCTGGGAACGATAATTTATTCCATATTCCATATTCCATCTTCCATCTTCCTTCTATCAATTTAGGAGAGAACCATGAGAATTGCAATTGTTGGAGGCGGAGCTAGTGGAATGGCCACAGCCTACTGGCTCGATAAACAGAAGCATGATGTTACAGTGTTTGAAAAACAGCCAATTTTAGGCGGACATATTCGGACACTCAACAAAAACGTTGCGCCCAATCAATCTGAGTGTAAAGATATCTTAGAAAATGGAGTATTAGAATTTCCGACAGTGTTTTATAATTTTGCTACTCTCATGGAAGAGCTAGGAGTAGAATTAGAACCTGTGGAAATAGGTTCTTCGCTATTTTTTAAAGACGGTCGCCACTTTTTATCAGCAGTCGCCATTCAGAAAAACTTCACGGGAATTCAACGCCTGATTGAATATTTACAACTCGATGCTCTCTATGCTCGTTCTGCTGGATTCATCCTGAAAATGCGATTTTCTCAAACGCATGATTTCTACGATATGCCACTGGGTCAGCCTTTAAATAGCTCCTGTGTACGCAATACTTGGCTCAAGTTACTGACGATGTATAGCTACTCGATACCTTTTGAAATCATCAACAATTTTCCAGCAGAATTGGCGATTCCCATGCTACGGGAATATGCGTCGGTGAACTGGGTAAGGATTAAAGGTGGCGTGTATTCTTACATTGAAAAAATTATTGAGTGCTTTGGGGGTAAAATTTTGGTGAATGTGGAAATTGAGAGTATTTGTAGAGGCGCTGATGGTGTAAAAATTGTGCTGTCTACTGGGGAGATTCAGGAGTTTGATAAGGTTGTGTTTGCCACACCTCCCGATCGCGTAATGAAGCTGTTGTCTGACCCGACGGAGGCGGAAACTAAGCGGTTTTCGGCATGGGAAGCCAATTATGCGACTACTTTGCTGCATTCGGATACATCCATGTACGATCGCTACGGTATTCGCAAGTTATCAGAATTTGATTTTTTTGAAACAGACAAAGGATGGGGCTATAATGCGAGTTTAAATCAGCTTTGTGGCATCTCATCTCCGCGGGAATACAGTTTAGCTTTTCACCTGGATGAATTGATTGCAAAAGACCAAATTATTCACATTCAGAAACATCACACCCCTTTATATACAGTGGAATCTTTCCGATATCGAAATGAAATTATCGAGACTAATGGAGAGAATCATACTTATCATGCGGGGGCTTATTTGGGTGATGGTTTGCATGAAGGAGCGATTACGTCTGCTTTGCGAGTTGCTAAATTAATCGGTTGAGCTGAATCTACCTCTGTCATAATCATTGTGGAACAGACAAGATGCCTGTTCTTGACTGTCTTTTTAGGAGATGTCTAATAGACATCTCCCAAAATTATTGTGGGGAGTAGATTATACCATTTTCATAAAGTCCTACTACAGATCTAGTTCAAAGCCCCCCCTTAGTAAGGGGGGGTTGGGGGGGTAGATATTAGACATCCTGCTTGTCCTTGATGCAAAGGCTATAATAAATAGCCCAAATAGCCATGGGACGCAAATAGTGACAAGCCCGAAAAGTCCCCGTTGCCGTAATCGCTTCCGGCGTCCGAAACTGCAACCCATAGTCATAAATTTGTCGCACCACCGTATCAGTCAACTTAAATGCCTTATCCTCCATTCCCATCTGCACCAAAAAAGCGGCTAGCCCAAAATTAATCCCCGTCCAAACTTCTAGAGGATGAGTCGCATTCGGATTTTCCGGTGCCCCATTGAGCATCAACCCATTAGCCGCCCCAAACTCACCATCTTTGAACTTCAGAAAGCAAGATTCGTAGACAGTTTCTAAAGCACTAATGGCACATTCTAGCGGCACAATATCCGGCAAACCTAACAGTTTTGCGTAAAATTGACCGCACAATTGATCTGTCATTACCACTGCGGAATTACTCTCACTATCCAAACGGTAATATTGACCGTTCCAGAGTTTTTCTTGATAGTTTGGTCGGGCTTGTTCCAACCAACTGTGATATAATGCAATCTTTGCTTGAGGATTTGGAATTATCTCTGGCGCTCTATCTTCTAAGATTTCGCCGATCGCGATCGCACTTTCGAGCGCAGCCAACCACAAACCCCCACAATAGGCACTTATTCCCCGCATTTGCCAGTCATCAAACGTCTGATCCGGTGCTCCCGAATTCTCAGGAATCCCATCACCATCCTCATCAAAAGTTTTCAGATAAGCCAAAGCCTCAACAATTGCCGGCCAACAATCTTGCAAAAACTCATAATCTGTGCTACCAGTCAACAGGAAATCGCGATAAACTTGCAACACAAAATCCGAAGGCAAATCCTTCCACAAATTGCAATCTTGATAGCTAGTATAATTCGTTTTCTCCCAAGGATGCTCGTTAGGAGCACCCAAATCATGAGGAGTCGCACCCACAGCTTTTCTAATAGCAGCAGCTTGATTCCAGCCCACAATTCTCGGTGTATCATCGCCTGTAGAAATTGCCCGCGCAAAAGCGATCATTACCGATTTTTCTAATTCCGGCCACAACATCAATAAAGCAAAAGAACCGTAAAGACGCACGTCTAAACTTTCATACCAACGGTAATCAAGGCACTCCAAAACTCCAAATTGACCCTTCGGATCGCGTTCATCCGCCGCAGTCCAAAGAGTACCGCCATCAGTGAGGATATACAACTCATTAAACAAAGCCATTTTGAAGCTATCAGTCAAATCTTCCCGTGACAAAATCGGTTTTTGCCAAGCTTCTATACTTTCGCGCCAAGTATCGGAATGCTTCATAGCAGTACGAATCATCGGCCAAGCATTTTTGCCATTGCGCCCAAAGAAATCTGTATAGCGGCGGTAATAACAAACTCCGGGTGCAAATTCAGTAATGGGGAAATCCCAGGCTAAAATAAATGGAATTTTGCGAGTTTTTCCTGGTCTAATTGTAAAGCGAACGGCGATCGCACAGGCCGATCGTTCTCCAGGGGTGCAGGGTGTCTCGTCTTTATCATCCAACAACAAACCTTCCCCAGAAAAGTGTCGCCAAATATCCTCTCCATTCCCCACAGGATTCCAGCGAGTTTGATAGAATACTTCTACCGCTGGATTGGTAATAGTGGCGATCGCCCATTGTCCATCCCCTTCTTTTGGCTCATCATCAGCATTTAAGCGCGTCATGACACAGCCAATCCGGTGAAAATCTTCCACCAACAAATTCATATTTCCGCCACTTTCTCCCCACCGAGGCTGATACTCATAGGCGGGACTTCCATCATCCCGCACCTTAACGGGAACCCCCCCGTACCCCCCCTCAGTCAGGGGGGGCTGGGGGGGGATAGCATTAGTAAACCAGCCGACAATATTCTCCCAAGTTAACATGATGCTGAGAGTAATCGGCGCATCTGTAGGATTGTGTGCCACCCATTCAAACATGGCAACTGGGTAACTGCTTTCTTGATAGTTATCCGGCAAAATTGGCGAAAATTGTTCGCAACTTAATTGTGCCTGAAATACATTTTCGTAAACAAACCAACTCCGGGGATACAAAGCATGATAAGTCCCAGAAGATTGAAATTCTTCCCCTCTTCCTTCTTCCTCTTCCCTCTTATTTTCCCCCCTTGGGGGGGGTTGCGGGGGGTTGACTTCTTCCTTCTTCCTTCTTCCTTCGTTGGGATACCATTTCCAACTAGATAAACTGCCATCTGTAGGCGGTTCAGTACACAGTGCGTAAGCTTGTTTTTTGCCAGCAGTTTCTTCAAAAACGCTGAATTGACAAGCGGGCAAACTATTAAAAATATGTTCTCCACCGTCGATGTGCCACAGGTTGAAGTCTCCACGGGGCGATCGACCAATGCACCCAGCACCGAAGCCACCCAAGGGCATTCCGTGCCAAGGACCATCGTCGAGATTGCTGGCGTAGCGGACTGTGTAGGGGTTGTCCCAACCGAGGCCTATGGCGCGTTTCCAGGTGTGTGGAGGGATGTTTGGATGGGATGTGCGATCGTTCATGATTGATTTGTATGGGGAAAGGCGATCGGTGAAATTCCGGCAGAACCTTAATAGTATATGTAGGACTTACGCAAAAAACCCAGTTTCTGATTTAGATTTCAGATATCGAGCAGGTGCGTCGCCATCAGTCATCTACTTGGAAACCCGAAAAATCTGATAGCGACGCACCCTACAAGAACTCTCGTTACCGACAATATATCATCTCAGCTTAGATTGACAAACTCCGCAGGTATCGTTTAACATTTAATTAGATGCTAATTTCATGTCATCATTATGATTAACCTTTCAAGAGACATACATTCTCTCACCGATTTCAAACGTAATACGACTGAGTTTGTGCAGCGGCTCAAACAAACAAAACATCCTTTAGTTCTAACTGTCAACGGGAAAGCAGAGTTAGTTATTCAGGATGCTGAATCCTATCAGAAACTTTTAGATGCGGTTGAGTTATTAGAGACTTTAAAGGGAATTAAGCTGGGTTTGGCACAAATGGATCGAGGGGAAGGAAAAAAAGCGGAGGATTTTTTCAATCAACTGTTTGATAAGCTAGACAGTTAGCCATGAATCAGAAATATCAAGTAATTATCCAACCCGCAGCACAAAAAGCAATCGAGGAATCTTATTTTTTGGTTTAGTAATCATTCTTCTCTGAAGGCTAGAACTTGGTTATAAGGATTGTATAAAGCAACCTTATCTCTAGAAAATATGCCTTCTCACTGTTCCTTAGCCTATGAAAATCGTTTTTTTAATGAAGAAATACGACAACTGGTTTACGGTAAGGGACGAAATGCGTATCGGATTCTGTTTACGATTGTTGATGATAGCGTTCAGATTATTTTTGTGCGACACGCTGCTCAAAAACCGATGATAGGTGAATCAGATGAGGAAGGTAATAGCTGATGAAGGAAAATATCTGGATTAACATTTTACAAGTAAATAAATTGATGCGATCGCCTGATGAAGTTACAGCTTTTGAAAAAGCTTTAGCCTCACTTGCCGATCGTCCTCAAAATGAAGATTTGCCAGATTTACATCTGATTTTAGACGATCGCTGCGAACAGCCAGAAGTCATGTTTGGTTTGATTCATTTTCTAGAATCTTTTGATGTGTCAGCCCAGATTCAAGCCTTTGTTACAGTTGTACCGCAATTAATGCTTGTTGCTTCGGAATGGACGAGAATCCTTCACGGCCGGATCTTAAACGATGATGATGCTTGTCGTTTGTATCGAGATATTTTGCATTCATTGAACTCCCAAGAACCTAATTTTGTTCGTCAATTGCTCGAAGAAAGCGCTAGTTACCATTTGAACCAGCGGGAGCCAAAATTAGAGTTAGCTAGGTAAGTTTGAAAAAGGCGATCGTACTCGCTCAAAATCTTTTTGATTAGGGTGCGATAGTTCTCTATTTTATTCATTGGCTAATTACCTGCGATTTGCACGAAAATACGTTGTGCTTGTTCCTGTTCCGTCCAACTGAGTTTGTTATAAATCGTATTAGCCTGTTTAGCCAAAGCTTGCTTAACACCGCCCATCTCCAGATATGCTGCATGAGTAAACTTCCCCTGTTGCCGTGTCTGCCATAATCGAGTTAAAGCAAACTCCAATAACGGTAAATTTCCCGGTTCCGCCGCCACATCCCCCAGAATGCGTTCAGTTAACCCCGACTCTAATTCCACCAAATTCTCCACAGGCTTTTCTATCGTTTCTTGTAACTCTTGAGGACTCATTGGTCCCAACGGTGGCAGGGTAGACTTTTCGAGAGCATCCACTAACCCACGGTAAGACAGCACATATCCGTAAAAATCAGCCCGCAGAGTGAAAACAAAGGTAAAATTAGGTGTTCGTTGAGCCGGTGCTACCTCAACTGCGCTTAATAATTGATCTAAAAAGCGCTGACGTTCCTTCTCATCCCGACACAGCGAGTACAATTCCTCAAATTGGTCAATTACTAACAAGATTCGTTTGCCTGGATTACGATCCAAAATACTTGCCACAACCTGCGATATCATCAACCCATCCTGGTTCATCTCATCGGCCAGTTCCGCTGCTCGTCCAGGTTGCTGAATTTCATCCAATTCCGGCTTGAGTAAACGCACCAAAGCAGAAGCCAGCCCATAAAACGGCTGACTCTGCGGACGAAAAGACTGAATTAGCCAAGTTCCCTCTGCCCGCAACCGGGGAATTAGTCCAGCAAACACAACGGAAGACTTGCCACTTCCAGACGCACCAATGACAGGTACTAAAGGATATTTTTTCACAGCCTCCACTAACTGCTCGACAAACTTATCCCGTCCAAAAAATAGGTGTTCATCTTGTTCTGTAAATGCTGACAAGCCCTGATACGGGCAATCTATTTTATCTTCATCACTCTTTTTTGTTTGATTTTTTTGAATCAAATATTTTATAAACTCTTCATCTTCCGGAGATAAATTTTGTTCACTATGAATAAAATATTCTAATAAAATAACTAATGCCAATTTTTCTTCCGAGCTTTCATTATCTTTGATAGGTCTAACTTTAGAAATCTCAGTAATCAGGTGATTAAAAAAACCATTAAAATCCCTTTGATCTGTACGAATCAAATTAAGAAAACTACTTAGAGGACTTGCTCCGATAAAATCAATGCGAGAGTCAGCAGTTTTCAGTTGTGAACTATTGGCTAAAATTTCCTTAAGCTTTCTTTGTTCTTCAGGCTTTAACAAGTTCATAGTTAGTCGCCATAATTAATTACTTTTGGTTTGTGATTTTCACAATTAATTTTCAGGAGATGGGAGGATTGGTTCAAATTGAGTTAGAAGTTCAGGAAGCTTATTTTGTACAACATCCCAGATTACATCAAAATCAACTTGGTCATATTTATGGATCAACATATCTCGCATTCCAGCTATCTCTCTCCAAGGGATTTCTGGATGTTGCTGACGAAAATCTTGAGATAGCCGTTTGGTTGCTTCGCCAATAATCGCAATCTGGTAGAGAATGGCTGATAATTTTTCATCATTCATTTCCAGTTCAGCTCGACTTATCTTGTCAGTGTAACGCAATATTCGTCTGGTGGCTCTTTCTATATCAATCAAGGATTCCTTATCGCGTGGCATAAATCACTTGTGCTGAATCTAAAATAATTTGACGACGTAACCAATTCTCGCTTTTTTCCAGGGCTTTCTTGATGATGAAATCTACTTCACGGGTAAACATTGCTTTTAACTCATCTTGCATTTCTAGAGTTTCAGTCAAACCCCGTTTAGCTTCTGGCGCAAAAGTCACTAACACATCAATATCACTATCAGGACGAAAATCCGATCGCAAAACCGAACCGAATACTGCAAATTCAATGATCTGCCAACGTTGACAAAACTCGATAATTGCTTTTTGTGAAACTCCGAACCGTCTCTCCAGAATATTTTTTTTGTCCACCTGGGTAAGAACTTCTATAGTCATTGATTCAAACTCCTAAATTTTATTTTATTCAAAAAGTGTTTCCAGCGATCGCAATTCTGCCTCTGTCTCATCATCAATTGGCGGTAAAGGGCGCTGCATGATGGAATAGAGCGATCGCCTTTCTCCTTTGCTTTGTAAACCGATCTCCCGCAAATAATCTTCGATTTTAAACACCATCGGTTTTCGATCGGATTTCGCCACATCAGGGCTAAGGTCTAGTTCAAATAAATAGTTGTCTAACGGGAGGGTTCCAGACTTGCAGTTAAAACGCACCCATGCTTTTTTTGCTTGACTTTTAGTAAAAACATGATTGCAGGTGAGTAATAAATCAGGCTTAATTAATACTCCAGTACCAATACCAGTTCCTTTTGGTGATTCGATCCTACCTACGGCATGACGACTTGCTAAAGCATTAAGTTTGTCCTTTCCTTCTTCCAGTAACTTGCCAAATAAAGCAATATCTTCTTCGGGCAATTCATCTATTTCTGATTGAGCGCTATCGCACAAATATTGCAGGAAGTTAACCAGCGGATGATAATCAGCTTTTTGATATGAAAAAGAATATTTTTTGAGTTCTGCTACTAAATTATTAGCAAAAAGTGGAGCCTTATTATCAAATTTAATCTGGTTTAATAAAGCCTGATGAATGCCAGAATTATTCAACACATCTTGGCGATCGCTCGCAATGATAACCTGCTGTGACCAGCGAGTTAATGCTGCTATCAAAGGCGAAACATCTTTCTGTTCCAAAAATACGTCTGGATTCATTAAATTTTTCTCTAAATCAGTTAATAGGCTACTTGGGGTACTTTATGATTACTTTTCACCTTTACTCCTCCGACAGCCTTAGCCGGATGTTTTTGAGTTTACCATATTCCCAAAGACATATCTAGGCGATCGCCCGCACTCTCCCAAACCCATCAAAAAGCCTTTGAAACCCAGCTATCCCGTCGGCAATAACCCCGCCTGTCACAAAATCAATCAGGGATTTGCGATCGCCCATATCATCCAATTCTCAACATACTACCTTAATATTAAATTAGTTTTGGGAAACAAGCTATGAAACGCGATGATGTACTAGCAATTGTAGCCGCACACCGAGAACAGTTGCAGAAAATGGGAGTAAAATCTCTTAACTTGTTTGGTTCAGTAGCACGAGATGAAGCTCGTTCAGATAGTGATGTAGACTTTTTAGTTGAATTTAATCAACCTGTAGGACTCTTTGAATTTATCGAAGTGCGGCTTTATTTGCAGGATATTTTGGGATGTTCAGTCGATTTGGGAACTCTGAAATCTTTAAAACAACATTTGCGAGAACCTGTACTTAAGGATGTCATCCATGCCTTCTAGAAATTGGCGACTTCAGTTAGGAATTTTTCTGTAGTGTAAATCATTAGAAATCAATACTTTTTTGCTTGATTTTAATTACTATTGTTTAGCATTGATGTCAAATAAAACTAGCTCGGAGATCCCCCCTAGCCCCCCTTAATAAGGGGGGGACAAGATTCCGATCAAAGTCAACCCCTACTCCCCTTTTTTCCCCCCTTGGGGGGGGGTAGGGGGGGGTGGGGGATGCGAGGGGGATCTAGACTTCGATAAAAACGAGAGAGACAGATGGTTTCAGTTTTAAGTTGATATGAATGTTGAAAACCTTATTCCTTCACCTCAAAAAATCCCAAATCATTCCCTTTACCTGCATGGACTAAAGCCAACTTTTCGTAACGCCTAGCGTGCTCGATTAATTCCGCCGCTTCTTCCTGGGAAACATCCCGCAATCGCTTCGCAGGTACTCCGGTAACTAGGGTGTAAGGGGGTACATCCTTGGTGACAACCGCACCGGCACCCACGATCGAGCCTGTTCCTACCCTAACTCCATCGAGGACGATCGCCCCAATCCCGATCAAACAACCCCGTTCAATGTAAGCTGAGTGAATCACCGCTCGGTGTCCCACTGTCACAAAATCTTCCAAAACCGTCGGTTTTCCTGGATCGCCGTGTAAAACAGATCCATCTTGGATATTAGTACAAGAGCCGATCGCAATCCGCTCCACATCCCCTCGCACCACCGCCCCGTACCAAATACTCGCCCCCACACCTACTTCTACCTTACCCATAACCACAGCACCTGGGGCGACAAAAGCAGCTTGGGAGAGATCGGGAATCGGCCAATAAGAAGGAAGTGTAGTCACGGATTCCTTGGGATTGCTAATCGAAAAAATGGGTTGACCTTAACCAAGGCTCAATACAAGATATAATACAAGTATTTGGGACTTTTGCAGAGAAAAAATTTTGGGACGCACTACATGATCGAAGTAGCCTTGCAATACCCGATGTTTGGCCCGGAGATTCAGTGTCCCCACTGTCGCCAAACAATTCCGGCTCTCACCCTCACGGATACCTATTTGTGTCCGCGTCACGGGGCATTTGAGGCCGATCCAAAAACGGGAGATTTAGTTCACCTTCAGTCGGGGCGACACTGGCGTCACTGGGAAAATGAATGGTATCGTCAGCACACTCACCCCGATGGAATTCGGTTTGAAATTCACGAAGCGCTCGATCGACTATATACTCAAGGTTATCGAGCAACTCGCATCATCATTGCCCAACGCTATAGGGAATTAATCAGCGTGTATTTAGAGCGCAGCACATCTTGGCGGGGTCAATCGGAATCTGCAATGCCGAAGCTTTACGGTTTACCTGTGGATTTTAGCCCCCAATCTGAGGAGGAACCTTGCTGGGAAGTGATTAATTTTGATTTGGAAAAAGAGCCAGGAGTTCCGATTCGATATCCCTATTTTCGGTTGTTTGAATAGTCATTAGTTAAATGCACCACGCCTCGATTCGTACTGCTAATATTCACCGGGCGATCGCCTTTTACGAACAGTTGGGATTTACTGTGAGCGATCGCTTTACCACCGGTTACACTCTAGCCTGTTGGATGGAAGGCCTCAACGGACGCATTGAACTCATCCAAATCCCAGAACCCAAACCAGCCCCAGATGCTTTTGGAGACGAGCATTATGTTGGATATTATCATCTATCCTTTGATTTAACTGAGGTGACATCTGACTTGCCTACTTGGTTAGAGTCTCTCAAACAACGGTTTGAGCAAGCAGCTTGTGAGGAACCAAGCCAGTTTCAGCCGCTGAAAGTTTTATTAGAACCGACTCAACAGGCGATCGGAGAAAATGTTTACGAAGTAGCTTTTATTGCCGATACAGATGGTTTGCCTTTAGAGTTTATTTTAAAACAGGGTTGAAAACCCAGTTTCCAAAATAAAACCCGCCGGTGCGGGTTTTATCTTCAAGCTAATTGTTAAGTGCCAATTTCATCTACTTCTGAGGAACAACAATTTCATTCGCAGCAACAGGACGAGCTGAGGAAGCGGTAGTTTTCAAAAGTGCGATCGCCTGGGCGTAACAAGGATCGTCCTTAGTAGCAACCAAAGTCGGTTTGTTAGCTAATTTCAGCTTTTGTGCATCGGTGACTTCGACTTTGACATCGGGAGTAACGCCCTTGTGACTAATATCAGTACCGTTGGGAGTATAGTAGTGAGCGATCGTCACCGCCAATCCCGAACCATCAGACAAAGAATGCACCGATTGTACTAAAGCCTTGCCAAAAGTTTGACCACCCATCACCGTGGCGCGTTTATTGTCCTTGAGAGCACCAGCCAAAATCTCGCTGGCGCTGGCAGAATTGTCGTCTACAAGGACTACCAAAGGCTTGTCAGTGAGGGCAGTCCGATTTGCCTTCATTTCCTGAGAATCTCCGGCTCGATCGACTGTACGGACGATAGCCCCGGTATCCATCCACATCCTGGCAATATCAATGCTTACACGTAGCAAACCCCCTGGATTGCCACGCAAATCCAACACAAAAGCATCAACTTTCTGATCCGAGAGCTTTTTAATAGCTGCTTGCATTTGTTCTCCGGCGTGGGAGCTAAACTCTTGCAAACGGATATAACCGACTTTCTTACCTCCTTCATTTTTGAGACTGTAGCGAACTGCCGCTACCTCAATTCTGGCCCTAGTCAGGGTAATATCAAACTCACTTTTACCAGGCCGAGCAATCCGCAAGGTGACTTTAGTGCCTTCAGCGCCCCGAATTATTTGAGCAGCATCAGAAACAGTCATGCCTGTAGTAGGTTTACCATCAATCACCAAAATGCGATCGCCCGCTTGAATCCCAGCCTTGAGGGCCGGGGAATTTTCCATCGGCTCAACCACCGTAATCGCCTTAGTTTTCTCGTCCGCTTCCAGCCTCATCCCTACCCCTGTTAGTTCCCCAGAAGTTTGATTAGTCAACGCTTCGTACTGCTTCGGGTCCATGAAGCGGGTGTAGGGGTCGTTTAACTTCTCTAATGCCTTGCGGAGAGAAGTATAGGCTGCTTCGCGAGAGGTATAATTTTGGCCGAGCAAATCTTGGCGGGTAAGTTCCCAGTCAGTCTTGTTAAAACTGCCATCAACATACTCTCGGTTCACAATTTGCCAGGCCTCGTCTAAAACAGCTTTGGGGCTATCTTGAAGCTCAGCACGGACGGATTGACTCAGGCCAGGTACAAACAAAGATATGGAAGCGGTTGTCGCCAGAGCCCCATTGAACAGGGCTGCCTGTAATTTAGAAAAGCGTCTGCGGGCTATATTCATTGAATTTGGCTCAATTCTATTTTAGATTTTTGATGGAAGATTTTCGATTGCTAGAAAATCTCAAATCACTGTAAATAAACTTTCTTGCGGAGGCTATGGCATCCTTTTGAACAGTTTAACTAGCTTTTTCACCGATCGCCAACCAATCACCAATCTATTTTACTGAATTTTACGCTGACCGACTAATCCTTTAAACTTAATTAATATCCTAAATTTCCAAGTGCCGTGCAAGCTAAAATCGAACAATTTTCTCACAAGTGGTTGAGTCTGCTCCTCTGTGGAGTTATTGGTATAGCAGCCGCTTGCGGGGTCATTACCATGCAGTCCCAGGAGCAATTCGGCGGAATTTCTGCTAGGGAAACTGAGGGGGGAAAGCCCTTACCGACCATCTCGGCCGCTACTTTCAAGCAATCCGAACAGCAAGAAGCCCTGCGGCTGAAAATTCTCAAAGCCATCCCCAGTTTTGGATTTGACAATTTAATTGCAGATTGGACATTTCTGAAATTTTTGCAATATTTTGGCGATGACGAAGCCAGAGACATCACTGGTTACAGCCTCAGTCAAGATTATTTTGACATCATCACTAAACGAGACCCCAGGCGAGTGGAAATTTACCCATTTCTGTCAGTTGCTGTTTCTTTTTACCAAGCAAAACCAGAAATTGCAGTCGATTTAATGGAACGCGGTACTAATGTCCTGTCGCCACAAATTGACCCCCAAGCGTGGACGGTATGGCGAAATAAAGGACTTGACGAATTGCTGCTGCTGGGTGATATTCCTGAGTCTATTCGATCGCACGAAATGGCTGCTGACTGGGTAGAAAAAACGCCAGAAGGTCAGAAATTAGCACCGATATTTCGTGCTACTGCTGAATATTTGCGTCGAGACCCCGATAGCGTCCAGGTACGCTTTTCGGCTTGGAATATGGTTTATGCTCAAACAAAAGACCAACTTGTGCGCCAAAGGGCGAAACAAGCTCTTGTCCAATTGGGAGCTCAGGTACGAAAGGATAAAAATGGAAAAGAGAGTTTTATTTTACCACCGAGAAAGTAGTTGAATCTTGGGGGTTTACTTTTAAATGTATTGGTAATTATCCCATTTAAAATCTCAAATCAGCTTGGGTGAGTTCGCGCCACTCACCAGGATTGAGGCCTTCTAGACGCAAATTTCCGATCGCACTTCTGACTAACCGCAAAGTCGGGAAGCCTACTGCTGCGGTCATCCTGCGGACTTGTCGATTGCGGCCTTCTGTCAGGGTCATTTCCAGCCATGCTGTGGGTATATGCTTGCGAAATCGAATCGGCGGTTCCCGTGGCGGTAACAGGGGTTCCGCTGATAATAATTGCACTTTTGTCGATCGAGTCCGATAATCTTGAATAGTGACACCAGTCTGCAAAGTAGCGATCGCACCTGCATCAGGAATCCCTTCCACTTGCACCCAGTAAGTACGGGGATGAGCGAATTTCGGGTCACTGAGTCGGTGCTGCATTTGTCCATCATCCGTTAACAACAACAGACCTTCACTATCGCGATCGAGCCTTCCGACCGCATAAACGTCAGGAATCGGAATATAATCTTTCAGAGTTCGGCGTTTAACTTCTCCTGAATTATCAGTGAATTGAGTCAAAACATCGTAAGGCTTGTAAAATAGAATATAACGAGGCATAAGAAATTAAAAATTTAAAATGTACTAATCTCAATAAATTTGTAGGGGCGGGTTTCACCAATAATAATTGCCTAAAACTCACAATCTCAAAAACCCGCCCCCACCAATGGCAATATGAATAAACCTACTCAGATATTGCATCCAGACCAATATTTTTGTAGGGGCGGGTTTCACCAACAATAATTGCCTAAAACTCACAATCTCAAAAACCCGCCCCCACCCAACAGCAATATAAATAAACATACACCTAACTTTACCATGCCCGAAGCCACACACCGCATTTGCATCGTCCTAGGAACCCGCCCAGAAGCAATTAAACTAGCCCCAGTAATTCAACAGTTCAAAAATTCCCCATCCTTTGACACCCAAGTAATATTAACAGGCCAACATCGAGAAATGGTCGAGCAAGTCATGGGACTGTTCGATCTAAAAGCCGATCGAGATTTAGCAATTATGCAGCACCACCAAACCTTGACAGATATTACTTGCCGCAGTTTGCAAGGTTTAGAAGCTTTGTTTCAAGAACTAAAACCAAAAATTGTCCTAGTACAAGGAGACACAACCACAGCTTTTGCCGCTGCTTTAGCTGCATTTTACCAAAAAATACCTCTAGGTCACGTAGAAGCCGGATTACGAACAGACGACCTGTTCAATCCTTACCCAGAAGAGGCTAACCGCCGGTTGATATCTCAGCTCACACGGCTGCATTTTGCCCCAACAGCCCTGGCTGCGGAAAATTTGGTGCGATCGTCCGTTTTGGGACAAATTCACCGCACAGGCAACACAGTGATTGATGCTTTGCTGGGAGTAGCCAAACGCGAACCCAAATGTAATATTCCCAACTTAGAATGGAGCAAATATCGCACTATTTTAGCCACAGTTCACCGCAGGGAAAATTGGGGAGAACCGTTACAAGGAATTGCCAAGGCATTTCTCAAAATTTTAGCGCAATTTCCCGACACAGCCTTGCTATTACCACTGCATAAAAATCCCACAGTTAGAGAACCTTTACAAGCTATTTTGGGCAACCATCCCAGAGTCTTTTTAACTGAACCTTTAGATTACGCAGAATTAGTAGGAGCGATTCAAAGATGCTATTTAATCCTCACAGATTCCGGCGGCTTACAAGAAGAAGCACCGAGTTTAGGGAAGCCTGTTTTAGTATTAAGAGAAACCACAGAAAGACCAGAAGCAATTGCCGCCGGCACTGCTAAACTCGTCGGTACAGATGCCGATTTAATAGCAGACTCCGCCGCCGAATTACTGAGCAATGCCGATGCTTACAACGCAATGGCAATGGCCATCAATCCTTTTGGAGACGGTTTGGCAGCGGCACGGATTTTGAAAATTGTTAAGGAGTATTTGAGTGAGAATATAGTTGATAGTTGATATCAATTCCGGTTGCACTCCTTAGGATATAAAGGAGACGGCACCTGGAGTCTCCTAATTTCGGCTACTAATAATTCCGATGCTACCGAAATAGATAGGACAGTTAGTTTAAACACCACAAATTGATTTTCAAGTAGGCATTAACGGCTGATGTATGGGAATCTCAATTATAAAATTTGTGCCTTTACCCAGGGTGGAATCACACCATAGTTTGCCACCATGCTTTTGAGCCACCTGATAGCTAATGGATAACCCTAATCCTGTACCCTTACCTACGGGTTTGGTTGTGAAAAAAGGATCGAATAGGCGCGATCGCGATTTCTCTGGAATGCCAGTACCATTATCCGCGATCGCAATTTGCACCCAGTCTGGTTCAATTGTGGTAGTCTTAATCCAAATCCGATTCGATTTGGTAACAATATCCTCAAAACTATGCCCTGCATTACTCTCTTCCAAAGCATCGATCGCATTTGATAGCAAATTCATAAACACTTGATTCAGTTGACCTGCATAGCATTCTACAAATGGTAGTTCTGCATATTCCTTAACTATTTCAATGGCTGGTCGTTCTTCGTTAGCTTGGAGGCGATGTTGCAAAATCATCAGGGTGTTATCAATGCCTTGATGCAGATCTACAGGCTTGAATTCCGCTTGATCCAGGCGAGAAAAGTTACGCAAGGAAAGCACAATATCCCGAATGCGATCGGTCCCAACTTTCATCGACTGAAGAATCTTAGTCATATCCTGAGTTAAGAAGTTTATATCTATATCATCCAGCTCATTTTGAAGAGATTGAGGTGGGTTTGGATATTGTTTTTGATAGGAATCAAGTAATCGGAATAAGTCTTGAATATATAAATTTATATGACGCAAATTGCCATGGACAAAGTTGACCGGGTTGTTGATTTCGTGCGCTATTCCCGCCACCATTTGCCCCAGTGCCGACATTTTTTCGCTCTGCACTATTTGACTTTGGGTGCGGTGCAATTCTTCAAGGGTAATTTTTAATTGTTGCACTTGTTCGTTCAGTTGCCGATCGCGATCCGTAATTTGCTCTGCCATACTGTTAAATCCCTGAGCTAAAAGACCCACTTCATCCTGACTATCAACCGGAATACTAAGGGCTAAATTGCCTGTGGCTAATTCCTGAGTTGCCTTAGTCAATCCTTGAATTCGACGGCTGAGAGCTTGAGTCATACGGAATCCTCCGATCATCACAACTGCGATCAGGACACTTCCTAATAGACCAAAACTACCCACCACAAACCATAAATGCTGTTCTGATTTCTCGATTTCCTTAGCAGAATGGAGTACAGCAATTTTGAGAGTTGCCCGATCGAAACCTTCTAGCTTGACTGTTTTGATCATGTATTTTTCGCCGGCAATCATGATTTTGGTGGGCCAATCATCTGGTTGGGGGAATTGCCAAGACTGATCGCGGTTAAGTGGCAAAGTAGCTGCCGTCACTCTCTCGTCATCAAAAGCCACTAAATCTATCGATGTGTCGCCCCGAATTGACTCTAACACTGCGTCGTCAATGGCTAATCCTGCAACCAAGCCAGCCAGTATCTTTTGAGATGATTTAATCGAGATCAAGCCAATCATCGAAGATGGAGCAGTATTTTCTGACAACATAATTCCCGATAATTCTAGTCCAGTGCGAGCGGCGCGGTTGATAGAGGTATCCTGCAATTTGGCCTGTCCAATGGCTCCTAACTGCGAAGACACTAAGATTTGACCCTCAGCATTAACTATTCTGACAAAATCCAGTTTTAAACTTGTTTGGAGTGGTAATATAGTCCGTAGTAATAAAGCGCGATCGCCAGTATTTAAGGCTCGGATCGCATCATTATTCTCACTCATCGAACGAGCTTTCAAATTGACTGATTCTTGTCTTTGCTTTAAAGATTCCCTGAGCAAACTAGCCAGATCCAAAATCTCCTTCTGCGCCATCTGTTCTAAGTTGTTTCTCGCAAAATAACCAAAACTCAATGTTCCGGCAGTCCATAGACTCAGAAATGCCAGCAACAGAGGTGATAACAACTTGACGGCAACGGGTAATTGCGCGTATCTGGATTGAATTGCCATAGCCCTTAATTCTTGGCGGAAGTCGTCACTGAAATAAAGCCAGACTGCTCCATCGCGTTGATTGATGGGGGACTAGAGATGTATTGAATTAGCGCTTGGGTAGCCTCGGAAGGATTTTTGTGCCAGACAAATGAAATTGTCCGCACCATCGGATACTTCCCCGCTTTGACATTTTCTAGTGTTGGTTCAACCCCGTTGAGACTGAGGCGGTTGACAGGTAGTTTATTGGAAATAGCCTGAGCAAGGGAAAAAGCACCGATGCTATAAGGAGTGCTTTGAATTGTCTGGATCAATTCCGTTTCTTTCCGCAATATTACTGCTTCTGGTGAACTCTTCAAATCTGTTCCTAAGTAATGTTTGCGTAGGAGTCGTTTGGCAGATTCATCTTCTGGGCGATCGAGCAACACAATTTTAGCATCGTTGCCTCCAACTTCCTTCCAGTTGGCGATCGTACCACTATAAATGCCTTTGATATCTTCAGTCGTCAGGTTTTTGACCCCTGTGACACTAGGATGAGTCGCAACCACAACGGCATCATGGGCAATTTCGCGAGACTCGATGCTGCCATCATTTTCTTCTGGCTTTAATGTTTTCGAGATTGCACCTATATCGACTACTCCCTGTTTAATTCCATCAATGATATTTTCGGACTGCCCCGGTTCTAGCTGGGTAATTTTGACATTTTTTGTGCTAGCTTCATAATTGGTTTGCACCACCTTAATCAGACCCAATGTGCTGCTCGATCCCCCAAGTTTGAGCGACGAGGTTTGGGTTGATGCTGCCACAGTCGTAGGCGTTGTGGTGGTGGGGGGTGTGCTGCTTGTCGTTGTGCAACTGGGCAGGCCAAGAAGCGCGATCGCACTTACAATTAGTGTCACTAAATTTTGTTTCATTTTACCATGCCTACGTTATTCAAGGCGATCCGACTATTTGATTTACAAGTTGTTGAATATTTTGTAATAAATTAAAATTGGTGAATAGATTTTTGATTGATATGACGGTGGATTTCACCTCCACTAAATTTTATCGTGAATAATTCAAATTTGCAATGAGTCGATCGGCTGGCATGGTCATGCGATCGCTAATCACATCATACTTGTTAGAGATGCGATCGCAGACAAGGCAAGTCCATTCAACTGTAGCAGGTTAATTCGGAAAGTGTTCCCCTAACTTTTTTAGTAATTATAAGTTACATATCATTTTTTTATTAAGATTCATAGATAAATTTTCGGTTGATGGAAAAAATAAAATCCGAAACCATATTAAATCCAGTAGCATCGCAATTAATATTAGCCATAATCAGGACACGGGATTGCCGTTTCCCTACCCCGATTAATTGTAGGGAAACGGCAATGCCTTGTCCTCCGTTGCTGAGAATACTTAGCTTGTCAGTTAAATATTTTAAGGAGTAGGAACTTGGGGCTGAAAGTTGCGAGTACCTTTATACCCGGATAAGATAGCAAGTTTTTCCAATGATTGCATACCTGTATAATATTTACCCCCAATTTCCCAGGTAGGATAAGCTTTGATATTGGCGGCTTTGCATAAATCTGGCTGAGCATCTTTTCCTCTGGGATCGCACTCAATGTAAGTAATTGCAGTCAATGCTTCTTTGCCAAAAAGTTCTTGTTGTTGGTGACAATAAGGACACCAGTAAGCACCGTACATTCTGGCTCTAATGGTCTGCAAATGGGTTGCTAAAGCTACTTGATCCGGCAGGGATTCGCTAGTAATAGGGGGTGCTGTCTGTGGGATTACTGGTAATGTAGAAGGGGGAGGAGGTGGGGGGGTTTGTGCTAACTTTTGAGTGAATTTGTTGCGGAAACTGAACTGTGCAATTCCCCCCTCTGCTTGGGCTGTGACTAAAATCCCGAAAGTGAGGATGGCACCGATCGCACATAAGTTGATTTTACTGAGTCTCATCTTGAATTTCCTGTGGAATTTGCTAGGATTTTACCAGTTTGAGCGATCGCCTCTACAACATTCTCTACCACAAAAATTTTAGCTGTTGCTAGTTTTTCAAAGAAAACTTTACTTTCAGCGCTGTCATTTAACAAGATAACTGATTTGTCAGCTTTGAGAGCGAGGGCTATTTCCGAAGCCGTGCCCGTACCCATACCGCAGGCAATGATGACATCGGAAGACAGAATGTTAATGTTATTACGGGCGTTTCCCATATCAGTGACGATCGCAATATCTACAGATTCAGAAATACCGCGAGTATCATTCCCCGGAAGAATACCGATAGTTAAACCATTAGCAGCTTTTGCGCCTTGGTTTGCCGCCTCCATGACGCCGACATTGCGGCCGCCAGTCAGCAATATCCATCCTGCTTGGGCGATGAGTTGTCCGAGTTGATAGGCGTTTTCTAAATCAGTTGAGGTGGCACTTTCGCCGGGCCCCATAATACCAATAATGATTTTTTTCATAGTTTAGCTAGCCAGACGGGAATCCCCACACTATACCGATCTAAGGTTAGTGTGGGATGAAAGGCTTGTTTCGCGTGCGACTTAAAATAAAATTTATATTCAATCACAATTCAGCTAGAAATTGCGGGTATTTTTCAGCAATTTTTACCGCTATTTTTTGGATTTTGGAAAATCCTGTACGCCTCCAAAAAGAGCGAATAGTTTGTTCCTTGATATTCAATTGGCGGGCGATGGTTGCCATTTTGGCGGGCGATTCATCCAAAAGTAATTTTTGAGCAATGATTTGGCAGTTGCAGTCGGGACGGTTGCGAGGATGACAGTTGCGAAGTTCCTGTTGTGGATCTCCCTTAAAATAATTGGCTATATCCCGTGCTAAAGCTTGTTTTTCTTCTCTCTCAATCCGTTCGATTTCGCAGTTCAAAGCATCCAAACAGCCATAAAATCCACTGGTTTCTAAAGCCTCTAAAGGAACTGTGTTTAGATATTTGCTATTTTGGGAAGTATATAAATCTTTAATTCGATACCTGAGATGACCGTTCACCCAAGTGACGAGGCTGGCTTGAATCGGAGAATGTTGGGGATTAAACTCGTGAAGGTGCTTGTTTAACCATAGCCAAGTTTTATTCTGGGCTTCATAATAATAGGGATGAGAAACTTTTGACAATTTTGGTGAGAGTTGCAGTTGCCGAAATAATCGATCGACCAATTTTCGACGCTGGGGATTATCCCCTGATAGCAAGCAGATATTTAAAATTAGCTGACATAACCGCTCGTCTTGGGGACTGCGATCGGAATATCTTTCCAGTTTCAACCTCAATTCATTTATGCGCTCCATAATCACCCTTTTAATAAATGTACCCGATGTAACACCGTACAAACTTTGGTTTAGGTTGGTAGAGATGAAAAATGATTAAACTCACTCAAGGGCTTTAGGTACAATTCGCACAGATCGCCTAAACCTTGTTTGGTACAGTTGTTACTTCTACACATTTTCCAGGAGTGGCATCATCAAAACAAGGCTAAAATTCACACACAAAGTTCACAATTTTTATAAAGAAATCACAAAAATCACAAAAATCACAAAAATCATCTTATAATTACAAAAAAAATAGATTAACTGGGGAAAGCAATGGAAGTGGCAGAAATGTTGAAGGTTTTGGATGCGTGGGTTTTGGAAAAGAAGGGCCGATCGCTGGATTGGGCGGAAAAAGAGATAATTCGCCTAAGCTGGCTGGAGGTAGATTATGCAGATATGAACATTTATGGCTACAAACCTAGCTATATCGAGAGAAGGCTAGCACAAGGTTTGTGGGCTCTAGTATCAGAGGTGATTGGGGAAGGAAAAAAAGTTACTAAAAAAAGATTCAGGCTGGCGATGGAAGCAGCAATAAAAAAGCGATCGCAGCCTGTGGTCCCACCAATAGAAGTGACTTTTATTGGGGAGGCGAGGGATGCTAACAATCGAGGGTTTAAATTAAAAGAAGCTGGGCAATTAATTGAAGCGAGAAAACACTTCGATCTAGCAATTAAAATTAATCCAGATAATGCAGCAACTTATTACAATCAAGCCTTGATGTATGAAGAAGCGGGAATAGTCGATCGCGCTATGCAACTATATCAGCAGGCTGCATTCCTAGGATTTGCTGCGGCTTACTGCAAGTTGGGCCGCTTGTATATCATTGAATATAAAGATTTGCGGAAATCCGTTGAAAAAATTGGGCTAGGTTTAAAACTGGTGGAAACGGAGAAAGTTCAGCATGACAAAATAGTCAAAGCAGGGTTGTTAACTTATCTTGCTTGGGCTTGGAAGGAACAAGGATGCTATGAAGAAGCTTTGGACAATTTGCAACAGGCTATGAAACTAGAGGGCGATCGGGGTTTAACTTATGGCATTATGGCGGAAGTGTATGAAAATCTGGGGAACCATGCAGAAGTTGCGACTGCTTGGAAAAAATGCCTGGAATATGCTAAGTGCGATCGACCCGATGAAGATTTTTACATTGGTAAGGCTCGTCAGCGTCTGAAGCAAATAAATGGTTGTAATTAAAGGTAAAGTGCGATCGCAGCGCGATCGCACTCTGACTAAAAAAACCGGGTTTTTGACTAAATTTGCGGGCTGCAAACTGTATATTTTCTTAGAAAAACCCGGTTTTTGATACCCCATGAGTCCCAGAGTAATTAATCAAGGACATGGGTATTCATTGCCATATCGGTCGATACAGATTCGAGGTATCATGTGATTGGTGGCTGACCCAAAGGCGATGCGGGCGATGGAAGCACCTGAAACTGCGGCTATTACCAGACTTATGTTGCCGATCGCCATCGAGCAGATGAGGAGGGGTGAAATCAAGACTTTGCAATTCATACTCTTGTCTCCAAGTCAATTTTTTGAACAAAGGACAACTGAGTTAGGCCTAACTTTTTTGTCTTCATACATCTAGGATGCTTGCTGGCTATGGGTTTGATTGCGTCACTTTTGGTACCCCCTCTGGTACTACCCCCAAAAGCGATCGGATTAACTACAAATGAATTAGACAAGGAGTTAAGTAGAGGTAATAATGGCGATCGCACTCAAAGCATCAAAAAAAGGACTAGCAATTATTGACTTAGCCAGAAAGAAAAAGGGATGGACAAAAATTGCTGTGCCTTGGCGTGAAAATGCCTTAGTCGGTGAAGCAGCTTTGAGAAAGTTTTGGCGACGAATTCCCATTAGGCAAGATAACTTTGTCAGTATTTGTAAAGCTGTAGGAGTGGATAATTGGGAAGACATTGTTGAAGAAACTCTCCCTTTAGAAGACTCTCCATCATCTGAATTAAAATGGTTACTAGAGTTGAAAGCTACCCTCGAAGAAATAGATAAGCCATTAATTGACAAACTCGTGGCTCAGGTTCAGAAATGTTCTCCAAATGCGATCGTTAAAACACAAAAACTTGACTCTAGTAGTCTCGTATTAATTGAAGATTGGCAATCTGTAGAATCTATATTATCCAGAAAGCAAGCTCGTTCTATAAGCGTTGATACCCCAGCACCTGAAAACAGTGTCAGGCGAGCCAAAGAAATTGATTTAGGGGGAAATCATGCAGTCGCACTTGTTGTCCAAACCACACTTGAATCTGAGACTGAAGTAGGGATTTGTGTCTGGGTTTATCCCACTAATAATGCAGCTCATTTGCCACAAAATTTACAAGTGATAGCCCTCGATGAATCTGAATCTATTATTATGGAAGAACAAACAGGAGATGCAGAAGACTCCGTAGAATTAGAATTTGGTGTCGAACCTACAGAGCTTTTCAGTATCAAAATTATTTTGGGAGACGTTAGTATAACAGAAGATTTTTGAGTTCACTGAATGAAAGCTAATAAGTAAAAATCAATGGAAAAGCTTGTAATTTTGAATTTATCAGAAGGAAACTTCGAGCTTGGGTTTACTGCCATTTTAGAGATTGGGCAAGAGGGATTACGCCCCGAAATTGTAGTTAGAGGTCATCTACCCGCTGCATCTCATATTCCTCAATTAGTTGGCGAATGGCAAGCTGCATTTAGTAAAAAGGTGAGTTCACTTTCTGACAATGCGTCAGGAAATCGATCTCGTGCGACAGCTAGACGCCAGAGTAAATCTTCTTGTAAAGAATCTGCTAAAAAGTTAATATTCAGCATCAATGAATGGCTCAACTGTGGAAATAGTGAGTGGCAAAAAATCCGAGACAGTTTACAGCAAAATTTAAGAAGATCTGAAGAAATTAGAGTAATTATTCAAACACGCAACAATGAGTTAAGACAGCTTCCTTGGCAGGTTTGGGATTTATTTGCAGATAATTACACAAAAGCTGAAATTGCCTTAAGCGAACCAGAGTATTATTGCGCTGGGAAACCACGATTGAAGGCTGAGAAAGTCAGAATTATCGCTGTTTTAGGCAATAGCGATGGTATAGATATCCAGTTTGACAGGCAAATATTTGAACTTTTAGACCCAGACGAGACCGACTGTCAATTTCTAGAACAGCCAACAAAAAAGCAGCTTATCGAGTGGCTTAGTGATGAAAAAGGATGGCATATTTTCTTTTTTGCTGGTCATAGCTCAACAGTTGATGGCCAAATAGGACTATTTGAAATTAATCATCAGGAAACTATAAATATCGATGAGCTTAAAAATACACTGAAGCTGGCGATATCCCACGGTTTGCAACTGGCTATTTTTAATTCTTGTGATGGCTTGGGACTGGCCAACGAACTCGCTAAATTACAAATTCCTCAAAGTATTGTGATGCGAGAACCAGTACCCGATCGAGTAGCACAGGATTTTTTGCAGTATTTTCTGACTAATTTTGCTCTTAAGCGTTCTTTTTATGGGTCGGTACTATCGGCACGTAAAAAGCTAGAAGACATTTGGAATCAGGAATATTGTGGCGTTAGCTGGTTGCCCATAATTTGCCAAAATCCCGCTGTAGAACCTCCGACTTGGGAAGGTTTTCTCAGTAAAACTGAAACAAAATTTCAAGAATCATTTCGGGAACTTAAAAAAACTTGGAAAACAGAACATACTCTCACAGATCATTCAGACATTATTAAATCAGTCGCGATTCACCCAGACGGTCAAATTTTCGCTAGTTGCAGTCTGGACCAAACGATTAAAGTATGGAATTTGACAACAGGAGAACTTCTCGAAAATCTCACCGAACATTCTGGCGGCGTGACTTGCGTTACTTTCAGCAGCGATGGGAAAACTCTTGCTAGCAGCAGCGCCAATCCTGACGGCACTATTAAATTGTGGGATACTCAAACCTGGCAACTAAAACGCACTCTCAAAGGCGATGATTGGGTGGTTCTTTCTGTATGGTCGATCGCCCTAACCTCCAATGGTAAAACTTTAGTCAGCGGACACCACGCTGACAGTACCGTGAAAGTTTGGAACCTCGAAAACGGGGAATTGCGACACACTCTCAGAGGTCATGTTTGGGCAGTTCATGACGTTGCGATCGCTCCCGACGGCAATATAATGGCTAGTGGAAGTTTCGACAGCAATATCAAGCTTTGGAATCTTCACACAGGCAGAGAAATCAGCAATTTAAACGGCCCTGGGGACGGCCCTATTGGTTGGACTCGTTCTTTTTTTAGCGACAACATCGTTTATACTGTTTCCTTCAGTCCCGACGGACAAACTCTCGCCAGCGGCGGGGCGAAGCAACCGATTAAACTGTGGCGTTTAAGCAGTGGAGAAATCAAAAGCAACTTGACAGGACATACGGATGATGTTCACGCTATTGCCTTTAGTCCTGATGGCAAATATCTCGCCAGCGGTAGTGCCGATCGCACTATTAGAATTTGGGATTTATTTACCGGAGAACCGATTCACACTCTAGGACATTCAGACACTGTTTATTGTCTTGCCTTTAGTCCAGACGGACAAACTCTCGTAAGTGGTAGCCGAGATAGAACTATTAAGATTTGGCGTTTTTCCACCTGACGATAACTGCTAATATCGCTTTTTGAACAGGCTTTCCGGCCTGTTCAACAATAAATATGGTCGATGTCTATTAAAAAATCTCTCCAACAATCATCCCTGCCAACAATACAAACCCAACCCACACATTTTGGCGAAATATTTGACCATAAACGGGATTCGGAATATCTGCCTTCCGCAGTTCACTGTATTGCAAAAACCACAAAATTGCCGCGCCCAACACAGCCAACCAAAAACCAATATGCAACTGTAAATTAATCCCCATCGCCGCTAATAAACCAACTGTAGCTAAAAAGAAAAAACCCACCGCCTTAGCGGCATTATCCCCAAAAAAGATGGCACTGGAATTCACGCCTAAACGCAAATCATCTTCCCGATCGCTCATGGCATAAACAGTATCAAATCCCAAGGTCCATAGCACCACAGCACCCCACAGCAACCAAGTCGCTAATTCTAGTTTTCCAACGGCTGCACTCCAACTAATTAAAACGGCAAACCCCCAGGCTATTGATAATACTAATTGTGGGACTGGAAAGAATCTTTTTGCTAGGGGATAGCAGATAATTACTGGTACGGCGGCGACGCACAACCAGAAACTTAAGGGATTGAGATAAAATGCGAGAATGGCGGCGCACGCAAAGGAAATTAAGGCTACTCCGATCGCAGTTTGCACTTTTAGGGCGCGAGATGCTAGGGGGCGCGATCGCGTTCTTTCGACTTCGGGATCGATATCCCGATCCCACAAGTCGTTGATGACGCATCCCGCCGCACTGGTGGCTAAGGTGCCGAGCACAATCACACCCACCAAGGTTGCGGGTGGCCTCCCGTGGGCTGCTAAAAATACCGCCCAGAGGGCTGGAATCATTAAAATTAGCCGTCCTGCTGGCTTGTCCCATCTCAAAAGCCTCACGACGGCTAGGAATGTGGATTCGGTTGGGCGATCGGACTTGGTAAGCATTTCTATTTTAGATTTAAGATTTTTAATTTTTAATTTTATCAAAATTTAGGCGCCGATCGCCCAAGCTCAAGGCTGCATCCAATGGAAAACCGGCCATCTCGAATCGGTGAAAGTCTTTCCCTGTCAGCCTTGCTTAATTTTTAATAATTAGATTCGATGCTTCTGTAGATTCGTGAAATAATGAAAAATATCTGTCAACCCCGATACACTCTAATGGTTAATTCACTTGCTTCTGCGGAGTCAAATCGCATTATTGCTGCTATTGATATGGGTACTAACTCCTTTCATATGGTGGTGGCGCGCATCGATGCGAAATTGCCGGCTTTTACGATTATTGCTAGAGAAAAAGATACGGTGCGCTTGGGTGATTGTGAAACAAAAACAGGGTGTTTGAAGTCTGAGGTGATGGAAAGGGCGATCGCCACTTTGCGCCGTTTTCAAGGTATTGCCAAAACCTTCAATGCCGAACAAGTAATCGCTGTGGCTACCAGTGCGGTTCGAGAAGCCCCTAATGGTCGAGATTTTCTCAAACAAGTTGCGGACGAACTAGACCTTTATGTTAGCTTAATTTCCGGCCAGGAAGAAGCGCGGAGAATTTATCTCGGCGTACTTTCAGGAATGGAATTTAACAATCAATCCCAGGTAATTATTGACATAGGGGGCGGTTCTACTGAATTAATTTTAGGAGACAGTGCAGAACCTCGGTGTCTCACCAGTACCAAAATTGGTGCGGTTCGCCTCACTGGAGAATTTGTCAAAACTGACCCGATTAGCAGGGAAGAGTTTGCCTATTTGCAAGCTTATATTCGGATTGCGCTGGAAAGACCGATCGACGAATTGCGCGCTCAATTTAATGGTGATGAAACTCTACGTTTAATTGGTACTGCTGGCACTATCGAAACTTTAGCGGCTATTAACGCTCGCGAAAAATTTGGAACCGTGCCAAGTCCTCTGGCTGGCTATCAATTAAGTTTAAAGGATTTGCGGGATTTAGTCAATCGTTTCCGCAAACTTTCCTATGCCGAAAGGTTGGCAATTCCGGGAATGTCTGACAAGCGGGCGGAAATTATTCTGGCGGGTGCTTTGATTTTGCAGGAAGCCATGACGCTATTAGGAATGGATTTTCTCACGGTTTGCGATCGCTCTTTGAGAGAAGGCGTAATAGTTGACTGGATGCTGTCTCACGGTTTGATAGAAAACCGCTTGCGTTACCAAGGTTCAATCCGCCAGCGCAGCATTTTACACATGGCCCAAAAATATCAAGTTAATTTAGAGTATAGCGAAAGAACCGCAGCATTTACGCTCAATTTGTTCGACCAAACCCAAGGAATTTTGCATCATTGGGGAACGGAAGAACGGGAATTGTTGTGGGCGGCAGCAATTTTACACAACTGCGGTTTGTATGTCAGCCATTCGGCTCACCACAAGCATTCTTATTATTTAATTCGGAATGGCGAGTTGTTGGGTTACACTGAAACAGAGATTGAAATTATTGCTAATTTAGCCCGCTATCACCGCAAAAGTCCTCCGAAAAAGAAGCATGAAAATTTTATGATTCTCCCTCGTAAATATCGAATATTAGTTGGTAATTTACATCCTTTTTTGCGGTTAGCAGTCGCTTTAGATAGGAGGCAAATTGGAGCAGTAGCTAAGTTTAAATGCGAGGTAAGACCGGAAGTTAGAGAGTTTCATTTACAACTAACACCGCAACATACTGATGATGATTGCGCTCTGGAACTGTGGAGTTTAGATTACAAAAAACCTGCTTTTGAAGATGAGTACAATCTGAAATTAGTGGCAAGTTTAGAGCCAAATCTTGTGGTAGTTTAAGACCGGCTTCCTCAGCGCAGTAGAATCCCTGAGCCTAGTCGAATCCCTGAACGTAGTCCAAGGGCTTTGTTTATTCCGCTATAATTGAGCGATCGCGAATTTCAGCATCAAATACAAAAATGTCCAATCCCTTGCTCAGCCTCAACTACGAACCCGCCATCGAATCCCTCGGTGGCGACTATTTTGATGAAGTCCCCGCGGCCAATTTTCCCCAGCACATCCTCCGCTTTCGCAATGACCAATTATTGCCGAAATTGGGTTTAGATCCAGCACAAGTAACCGACGAACATTTCATCCAAGCATTCGGGGAATTTCACTGCGTCCGTCCCTTCCTCGCACTCCGCTACCACGGCTATCAATTTAACGAATACAATCCCAATTTAGGCGATGGTAGAGGCTTTTTGTACGGTCAAGTTCGCGGTACTGATGGCAGACTTTATGACTTTGGCACCAAAGGTTCTGGCCGCACACCTTATTCGCGGTCTGCTGATGGTAGACTTACTCTCAAAGGGGGAGTTAGGGAAGTTTTAGCGGCAGAAACTTTACATAGGTTAGGAGTGCGGACATCTCGCTGTTTTAGTTTAGTTGAAACCGGGGAATCTTTGTGGCGTGGGGACGAACCTTCTCCCACGCGCTCGTCTGTCATGATACGTTTTAGTCATTCTCACATCCGGTTCGGTACTTTTGAAAGATTGCATTACATCCGTCGCCCGGATTTAATTACAAAACTTTTAGATTTTGTGATTGAATATTACTATCCTGAATTGCATTTGGCAGCCAGCAATGAGGGTCTTGCTCCAGGGGACAAGTATGCACTGTTCTATGCTGAATTAGTCAAGAAGGTAGCCGAATTAGTGGCTCAGTGGATGGCGGCGGGATTTTGTCATGCTGTACTCAATACTGATAATATGTCGATTACTGGGGAAAGTTTTGACTATGGACCTTTTGCTTTTATCCCTACTTATAATCCTAAGTTTACCGCGGCTTATTTTGACTATTATGGTCTTTATTGTTACGGGAATCAACCGTTTGTTTGCCAGGGGAATTTAGAGAAACTTCAGAAACCGCTAGTTTGTGCGATCGCTCAAACCGATCTGGATGCTGCTTTGGCAAAGTTTGGCGATTATTATAATGCAGCTTATCGACAGTTGATGCTCAATAAATTGGGATTTGAAGAATTGCCGGAGGCTGATGCTGATGAGTTGTTGCAACTGACAATTAAATTGCTGGCGGAGTCTCAAGTCGATTATCAAGGTTTCTTTTTTGAGTTGCGAAAACAGTTTGCTCCCACTTGGCGAGATGATGCGAGTCAAATTTTTAGTGAAGCGGAACCGACGGATTTAATAGCACATTGGCGGCAGTTTTATTGTCACGTTTTGCAAACTTTGTCCTCCGACGATCTGGATCGAATGGCGGAAAGGTTACGCAGGTGCAATCCCGAACAATCGCTATTGAGACCGACGATTGAGGCGGTTTGGGAGCAAATAGCTATTGAGGATAATTGGCAACCTTTTTATGAGTTGGTTAAGCGAATTCAAGACTCGTAAACGGAATTGGGAATAGTTGACTGTTGATTGTTTCCTCACCACAATCAACAGACAACTAACTATCGTCCCCTGACTATTTGAGTTTTTCTATCTCAAATTGTGCATCTTTGTAACCGCCGGTAAGTCCTTGATCGAGAAAGATTTTTCCGGCTTTTTCATAGTCACTAATCGCTCCTGCTTTGTCTCCTAAAGAGCGACGCACAGCACCTCTACCGTAGTAAGCCGCAGCATAATTGGGGTTGATCCGAATTGCTTGCACATAATCGGCGATCGCACTATTGTAATTATTTAATTGTTGGTAAATCTTGGCTCGATTGGCGTAAGCTTCAGCATCGTTGGGATTGATGCCAATGGCTGAGGTAAAATCCGCGATCGCCCCCTGTGCATCTCCCCCTCCGTTGCGAGCTAAACCCCGATTACTAAAAGCATTATAATCATTGGGATTCATTTTCACAGCTTGAGAGCAATCCTCAATTGCTTTGGGATAATCTTTTAAGTTTAAATAAGCAATGCAGCGATTGTTATAAGGAACCGCATCCTCATCGCTCAGCGCAATAGCCTGAGTGCAATCGTCAATGGCTGCTTGATGAGCCGCCAAATTTAACTGCGTACTGCACCGATTAGCATAAGCATCTGCATTCTTGGGATCGATCGCAATTACCTGAGAATAATCGGCAAAAGCTCCCTTATAATCTCCCAAATGAAAGCGAGCTCTCCCCCGACTGTACAAAGCTTTAGTATCTTGAGCATCGAGTTTAAGTGCTTCTGTATAATCCCCAATAGCTCCCTGCAAATCTCCCCCCGCAGCGCGAGCTAATCCCCGCGAATGATAACCTTTAGCCAGTTGAGGTTGCAACCGAATCACCTCACTAAAATCTTGAATCGCCGTTTTGTAATCTTGTAAATCCAAATAAACAACACCTCGCTCATAATAAGCATCAACATCGTTAGGTTTGAGACTCAAAACCTTAGTGTAATCCTCAAGAGCGCCTCGCTTGTCGTTAAAATCGTAGCGAGCTAACCCTCGGTTAAAATAAGCCTGATAGTAATTAGGATCTAGAGCGATCGCCTGAGAATAATCAGCAATGGATTCCTGATACTTTTTCAAATCATAATTGGCATTAGCTCGCCGATACAAAGTCTCAGGATTGTTAGGATTGAATTTCAGTGACTGGCTAAAAGCCTCCACTGCCCCAGCAGCATCTCGATCGCGAGACTTTGCCACCCCCTGTTCGTAATATTCCGTAGCTTTGACAGGATTGGGACGATTCCAGTAATTGAACAGCAATATCAAACCTAGTAGAGTCCCCAACCCAGCGAAAGCCAGCAACCAAAACCTGCTTCCCAAATTGAAAAACGAGTTACCATAAGACTTGAATTTGGACTGAGAAAGGCTGTTTTTTTGAGAATTATTTGCTGGATCGTGGCGATGTCTGATCTTGCTCAAAGCCTGCAAAACTTCCTCAGCAGATTGATAGCGCTTGCCAAATTGATGACAGACCATTTTGTCAATGATATTAGCCAAATTGTTAGAACATTGAGAGCGGTTGCGCCAGACAATTTCTCCGGTATGAGAAGGGCTTGGATCTTGCAATTTTGGCAAATCAGTACCGGGCAATCCCGTAATAGCTTGGATAGCCATCATCCCGACTGCATAGATATCGCTGCTAAATTGTGGGTTGCCTTGAAATTGTTCGATCGGCATATAAGCCGGAGTCCCTGTGGCAATCGTTCTCGGAAATTCTGTATCATATTCACCGATGTGAGTCGTAACTTCTTTGACCGAGCCGAAGTCAATTAAAACCAATTTTCCATCGGGTTTACGGCGGATTAAATTGGACGGATTAACATCGCGGTGAATCACTCCCTGAGAGTGGACAAAAGCGAGAATTTCTAAGACTTCTTCTAGGAGGGATATCACTCGTTCTTCCGGCCAGTATTGACCAGCTACAATTTCCCTGTTTAGTGCTTGTCCAGGCACAAATTCTTCCACTAAATAGAACTGATTGCTGTCTTCAAAATATGCTAATAAAAAGGGAATCTGATCGTGTTTTCCTAATTTTTCTAGAATTTCTGCTTCTTGTTTAAATAATCGATAAGCAGTTTTGAGAACTGTGGAAGTATTGCTAGGTGGTCGCAGTTGTTTGACTACACATTGAGGGTGGTTAGGGCGGCGAGTATCGACAGCTAAATATGTTTGTCCAAAAGCCCCAGAGCTCAGCACTTGGACTACGCGGTAACGTCCGTCTAGAAGTTGACCAACCATGTTCATATTGGTAATGAGTAATGAAAGAATTTTAGATTTGGGATTTGGGATTTGGGATTTGGGATTTTAAATTTATGGCTAACTTAAATCTAAAATCCCCGGCTCGGATAGGAATTGGTAAGGACTACAGTTAACAGTTAACTGATGAAGCATTTAGTTAAGTTCGTTAATTTGTGCTTGCGCGTCTTGAAAACCATCGCCTCTTCCTTGTTCTATAAACAGCGTTGCAGCTTTCTGAAAATCTGCGATCGCCCCATTACGGTCTTTGAGTTGGCGACGGACGAGACCTCGACTGTAGAAAGCTGTAGCATTGTTGGGGTTGAGTTTCACTGACTGTGCAAAATCTGCAACCGCTAAATTATAGTTTTTCACTTCCGAGTAAATATTACCGCGATTGCTATAAGCAACTGAATCACTGGGATTGAGCCGAATTGCTTCGGTAAAATCGGTGATGGCACCGGCCTTGTCTCCCGAAGCGTTACGAGCCAATCCTCGATTGCTGTATGCTTTGGAATTTTTATTGTTGAGTTCGATGGTTAAACTACAATCTTCAACGGCTTTCTGAAATTGTTTTAAATTCAGGTAAGCAATGCAGCGGTTATTATAAGCAGCTTCGTCTTTTGGATCGATGGTAATTGCTTGGGTACAATCTTCAATCGCTTTATCGTAGGTTGCTAAATTCAAATAAGCGCTGCATCGGTTGGTATAAGCATCAGCTCGATCGGGCGCTAATTCGATCGCCTTAGTGTAATCTGTCATTGCTCCTTGATAATCTCCCACATTAAATCTCGATCGACCCCGACCATAATAAACACCAGCATCTGTGGGGCTAATTTGAATCGCTTGGGTAAAATCTGCCATCGCTCCTGTTTTGTCCCCAGCAGCGGAGCGAGCCAAACCCCTGTTGCTATAAGCTTTAGCATCATTGGGATTCAACCGAATTGCTTGGGTATAATCTTCAATTGCCGCCTGATACTCGGACAAATCGTAGTAAGCCAAAGCCCTTTGATAAAAAGCATTGCCATCAGTGGAATTCAGCCGGACTGCTTGGGTAAAATCTTCCAGAGCACCCTGCTTATTCCCTAGTTCCCGGCGGACCAAACCTCGATTGTAGATGGCTTTACTGTGACTAGGATTGAGTTTAATGGCTTGAGTATAATCCTCTACTGCTTGTTCGCGAGCCCCAAGGTCGTAGCGAGCGTTAGCCCGCTTGTAAAAAGCTTCGGCATCCTTAGAATTCAGGGCCAGCGCTTGGGTATAATCAGCGATCGCACCTGTTTTGTCCCCTTGCAGTGCCTTTTGTTGACCCTGGACGAACAATTCCTGTGACCTCGCTGGATCTTGAGTCTGCCAATAGTAAATGAGTCCTGCTGTCAAGATTAAAGCGGAAAATGTTCCAGCAATACTGAGCAGGATGATTTGACTCGGCTTCAGAGGCGGTTGACTCATAGCTGGAGTAATGGTGGTTGGTAGCGGTGGCTCAACCTTGATTTTTCGTCTGATTTTTTTGAAGTCGGCTAAAACTTCTGCGGCACCCTGATAGCGTTCCTCAAAGTCGGAGCGCACCATTTTCTCAATAATATCTGCTAAAGCTACAGAACAATTTGCCCGATCGCCACCATTTATTTTCTGCTGCTGATTTTGTAAGGAAGCCAGTTCAAGAGTCGAAACTCCTGTCACAGCAACCAGAGCGATCGTACCTAGAGCATAGATATCGCTATTGTAGCGAGGGTTGCCTTCCCATTGTTCCATCGGCGTATATACTGTCTTGGCAACCACCGACTGTTTTTTGGCAACAGACCATTTAATTGAATTCGAGGAAGTTGGTAATGACAAATAACAATTAGCTATTTCCGGGTTCAGTTCCCCATCTAAACGAAAGTCCGTTAACACCCATTTCCCATCGGACTCACGCCTAATCAGATTATCTGGTTGAATTCTGCCATGAATAAAGCCGTTCTCATGTATAAACATCAAAACTTCTAATATTTCCTCAAGCAAACCAACTACTTTCTTTTGAGTCCAAGGTTGACCGGGGATTAGTTCCGTGCTTAAAGGTTCCCCAGCAATTAATTCTTCAATTAAGTATAAACTTCGATTTTCTGCAAAATAAGCCGATAATTCGGGAATTTGGTGATGTTTTCCCAATTTTTCAATTTTTTCGGCATTTCTTTGAAAGATAGTTTGGACTGATTCAGGAATCTGCGAACTCTTACCGGGAAGTCGCATTTTTCTAACCAGGCATTGCGGAGAACCCCGACGGTGAGTATCTGCTGCCAAATAGGTGGTTCCCACCTCATTTGAGTCTGTGACTTTAATGATGCGGTAACGTCTGTCTAGAAGTTGACCAATCATGATATGCCCTCATCCCTGTTACTGATTGAATTTTCGCATAAAATCAGGATAGTTAATCAATGAGTATAGCATTAAAATTAGCATCAGTCCGATCCCCGTAGTCCTTAGACATCTGCTAAAAACACACTCAAGAACAGGCTTTATAGCCTGTTCCACAGGAATTATGCCAAAGGTCTCTTGGACCAGAGAACCCCACCCTCAACTTATAGAAGAAGCAAGAAGATCCATGGGGAAATGCAATAATAAACTGTAAGATACCTCAGACTTTCAATATAAGTAATTAAAAATGGCTGAATCATTAACAAAAGGAGGAACGATCGCAGCGATCGCCACTGCCATCGTCCCCCAACAAGGCAGTGTCGGCATTGTGCGAGTTTCCGGCTCCCAAGCTCTCAAAATTGCCGAAACTTTGTTTCGCAGTCCAGGAAAGCAAATTTGGGACTCTCACCGAATTATTTATGGCTATATCCACCACCCCCAAAGTCAAGAATTAGTCGATGAAGCTTTACTATTAATCATGAAAGCACCCCGTTCTTTCACCCGCGAAGATGTGGTAGAATTTCACTGTCACGGCGGGATTATGGCGGTGCAGCAAGTCTTGCAATTATGTTTGGAAAACGGAGCCAGATTGGCGCAACCGGGAGAGTTTTCCCTGCGAGCTTTTTTGAACGGAAGACTAGATTTAACTCAAGCAGAAAGCATCGCTGATTTGGTGGGAGCTAAATCTCCGGCTGCTGCCCAAAGTGCTTTGGCGGGGTTGCAAGGAAAATTGGCTAAGCCCATTCGTCAATTGAGAACAACTTGTTTAGATGTGTTAGCGGAAATTGAAGCGAGAATAGATTTTGAGGAAGATTTGCCGCCTTTAAATGAGGCTCAAATAGTGTTAGAAATAACTCAGGTTTTGGCGCAATTGTCAACTATTTTGACCACAGCCGATCGCGGAGAGTTGTTGAGAAGTGGTTTGAAAGTGGCGATCGTCGGCCGCCCAAATGTGGGAAAATCCAGTTTGTTGAATGCGTGGAGTAGGAGCGATCGGGCGATCGTCACTGACTTGCCCGGTACAACGCGGGATGTAGTAGAATCGCAGTTAGTTGTCGGCCCAATTCCAGTGCAGGTGCTAGACACTGCGGGAATTCGGGAAACGGAAGACAAAGTAGAAAAGATAGGAGTTGAGCGATCGCGCATCGCAGCAAAGCAAGCCGATCTAGTATTATTGACAATAGACGCACAATCGGGATGGACAGAAGCAGACTCAGAAATTTACCAACAAGTAAAACACCGCCCACTCATCATCATCCTCAACAAAATCGACCTAGTAAAAACCACCCCAAAACTACCATTTTCCTCTGAAAATCACCGAATAGTCACCACCGCCGCCGCCCTAGATCGAGGCATAGAAGACTTAGAAACCGCCATCTTAGATGCCGTCAACAGCGACAACTTGCAAGCAGAAAACCTAGACTTAGCAATTAATCAGCGGCAAGCAGCAGCCATCACCAAAGCCAAATTTTGTATAGAACAATGCCTAGTTACGATTAGCGATAAATTGCCCTTAGATTTCTGGACCATAGACTTGCGTGGTGCCATTCAAGCCCTAGGAGAAGTGACGGGAGAGGAAGTGACAGAATCAGTATTAGATAGAATCTTCAGTAGATTTTGTATTGGCAAATAAGCAGAGAGTCCCAGAAACCCGGTTGTTTACCAAAATGTTTACTTCTCATAGGAATTCATTGAAAAACCCGGTTTCTTTGCGGGAGTCCATCCAAGACTCAGAAACCTGGTTTTTTACCAAAATACTTAATTTCCAACCATAATTTTCATGAAAAACCCGGTTTCTTTGGCGGAGTCATTCAGCCCTGTAATTGTGACTGTGGTGTGCAAAACTGTAAAAGGGCGATCGTAGTTTTGGCAATTTCACCAAATTTTGCCTCCTAGGGTGATGTGATAGAAACCTGCTCGAATATTTTAAAATTATAAATTAGTGAAACCCTTGCTATCATTGAATTACAGCCTATATTTTCTGCTTCTCACTTGTGCATTACAGAGGCAACCTAAGCCAATATCGACGCACCTCGCTGAATCTCTGAAACCCCTATAATTTCGTTGAGGTGCGTCGATGCCAAGTGGGGATAGGGTTTGAGGGCTATGGTTTGCTCCTTTTTGTGATTCATCTATGCTATATTTGGGAGGTGCGTCGATTTGATGGCTGAATCCCGCTCTGGGTATGGTCTCTGCGGCGAACTCTCCCTACTCGCTAGGGAAACTAATTGAATGGAAACTTTTCATTTCTTCACCGTTTGGCAAAGTCAAAGTTTGTCTCCCTACTCGCTAGGGAAACTAATTGAATGGAAACACAATATCTGTAAACACAGACTTGGCTTGGCTCCCTACTCGCTAGGGAAACTAATTGAATGGAAACATTTCGGGAAGGTGTTCAGCAGGTTCCGATAACTGCCTCCCTACTCGCTAGGGAAACTAATTGAATGGAAACGATTTCTTCGGCTTTGGACAGTTCGTTATTATTTCCTCCCTACTCGCTAGGGAAACTAATTGAATGGAAACTGGCAACGGCAAGCGTTACACCAAGCACACGAAATGGTCTCTACTCGCTAGGGAAACTAATTGAATGGAAACTCATTTACCCTGACTATTTTCCAAGTCAGGGTAATTTTTTGATTCCTATTTTTTCCCAACAAATATATAGCCTTTCTCAACAGGCCATGAGGGCGGACAGGCACCATCCACCGCCCGTACAAAATCATCGTTTTTTGGAGAATGAAAGAGCTCTGCCCCCAGGGGGGAAGGGCATAGGGCATTACCCATTAGTGTCAACAATCGCCTGAAAGCCTTTGTATCTCTCGTTCATAGCCGAGTCTAGATCCCCCTAAATCCCCCTTAAGAAGGGGGACTTTGAGAAAACTCTTGTTCCCCCCTTCTTAAGGGGGGCTAGGGCAGGGCTGTTTCATTCTGGTGACAAATCATGGTTTTGTAGGGGTAGCGCCACCGTGCCTACCCTTCTATTTTCCCACTCATCTACTTAACAACTAACATCAAGATCTAGGTCTACCCAAAGTAGTAATATAAACCACTGCTTCATCAGCGGGAATTCCCAAAACCTCATTTACCTTATCATCAAAAAATCCGGCAATCCCACTCACACCCAAACGCAATTGAATCGCCGCCAAATTCAGCCGCTGGCCCAAATGACCCGCATCCATGTGCAAATAACGGTAAACGCGATCGCCATATTTAGCCACCGCCTTCTTCAAATCCGCCGTATGAAACAACAAAACCGCCGCATCTCTGCCTAATTCTTGGCCCAAGCACAAATAGTGCAACTCCCTACGGAAATTCTTAAACCTAATTTGTCGCAACTCTTGAGCTTTAGGAGCATAATAATAACAGCCTTCTTCGAGACCATTCACGGCAGATACTGCTACAAAAGTCTCGATTAAACTCAAATCGAAATAGTCAGGATAACCGTCTAATCCTTGGTCTGTGTAGTGATGTGGTTGATAAGTAAAATCCAGCAGGGCTAGCAGTTCTGCTAAGCTCAAGGAAGCACCTGTATAGGAACGAGTCGAACGCCGTTTCAGAATTGTATTCTCTAAATTATCTAAGTGAAATCCCCAACTGATCGAAGGAGTCACCGTCGATACTTTAGTACAAAATGGGAAATTATATTTATCTTCTATTCCCTCTTCAATTTCATTTAGTTTCCAGCCATCTGCACCAGTCGTATCGGAATCTAATTGTGTAGCTTGATGGAGGTATTCTAGCAGTTGACCTTCGGGAATGTGCGGATAATCTGTGGTGCTTTTTCCAGGTAAAGCTGTTCTGAATCTTGGCAAGTTTTGGTTGATATCTAGCAAGTCCGCTATAGCAACTACACAGATTGCTCCTTCTTGCTTGGAGTCTATGTAAAGCAATTGATTGATGGCTTCATCTGCGAATCCTCCAATCAGGTGAGGTCGGTAATCATTGAGTGCCGCAGCTAATTCGATGTTGCTCAATAAATGACCTGTATCTAGGAAAATTCGTCTATAAGCTCGGTCTTCGTAGCGCCAAGAAGAACGGAAAAAGACATTGGTAATTGCTAGTGCCAATTTGGTATCTTCTAAGGCTGGCGACCAAAAACAAGCCGCTTGTAGAGCTAGCCAAACTTCGCTATCCCAAAAGTGCACTAGCGAATGAGTTCTCACTTGATAATTGTAAAGTCCGGCTGGCAAATACTTAGTGCCACGGGAGATTAAATAAACCTCTGCGGGGTAAAGCCCGCCAGCCGACGGTGCCGATCGCAAATACAGCGGGCTCCCATCCATGGTGGACACCTTAGCAGTCAAACCGTAGCTGCACAACAGGAAGTTGGACAATCGATGCCACCAACTGTCATGAGAATCTGCTGAGGAATCCTGTGATGTCTCTTTGAGATAGGGCTTGAGGTCAAAATATGCTCCTATTTTATATTCCTTGAAAGGAACAGGTTGCTCTTCCCAGTCTAGCTGTCTGCTTTTGGCTGCAATGGTTTCAGGGTCATATTTGGTCCGTTGGTGGTAGTGCTGAGCAATGGATACTGTAGTTTCTGGCATAGTCGGAGTTGGAGCCTCTCTGGTTGCTGATTCGATCTTGACATTACAAACTACTTACTAGCAGCGGATAAATGGACAAATATAAAAAAAATCTTAGAAAAAATGCGATCGTTGTTACACAAGCTTAACATAAGGAAATCAATAGGTATAAATACGCAGAAACAAATCCATTAATTATTCTAATGGATGGGCAGCACTGGCTGTAGTCATAAAGGGGTAAAAATGCAAAAGCTAAGCGCTAAGGAATTGCTGGCTCAGTATTCTGAGGGCAAGCGAAACTTTGACGCCGTAGATTTAAGTGAAAATGACTTGTTTCAAGCTGATTTGCAAGAAATCAATCTTTCTGGCAGTAACTTGAGGCAAACTTATTTACCCTACGGAAATCTGACTCAAGCTAATCTTTCTAAAACTCAGTTTCAAGATGCTGAATTGGGTGACACTCAACTTTATCAAGCTAATTTGTCGGAAGCGAACTTGTCCGGTGCTAATTTGTCAAGAGCTAATTTGCGCCACGCGAATTTGCAAGGTGCGAATTTACAGAAAGCTAATTTGCAAGGTGCGAATTTGTACAATGCTGATTTGAGCTATGCAGATTTGAGAAATGCTGATTTAAGCAGAACTAACTTGGAAAATGCCAAATTCACCAAGGCTCAATTAGCTGGGTGTAATTTATTTCGATCGCGTTTGGGAGATTTATCTGACGCTGAGTGCGATCGTACTACCATCGGCCCGGAAGGATATTAAGCTGTTTGACACTCCCCGGCCTTGAAGGCGCGGGGATTCTTGGATCAATCAGTCGATTTGCTCGTTGATGCTGCCATCAAAGAGTAGAGATCGGTCTGTCCCCAAGCGTTGATTTCGGTGTGCCCCACC
>JAHRFD010000034.1 GCA_020882975.1 Microcoleus sp. EPA2
CAGTGGCACCACTCCGATTCCATCCCGAACTCGGTTGTTAAACGCTGCGGTGGCGAAGATATTTGGCGGGTCACTGCCTGAGAAAATAGCTCGATGCCTGGGATTCTTTTACAACACATAATCCCTTCAGGGGGCGACAACGAGGCTAAAGCGGTTGCTCAATGAGCTTTCTAGCTCTTAGCCCCCTCTGGTAAAATGGCTGCTTATTGCGAACTAAATTCATCATGGACTCTACCCAATCCCAACAGCAGTCATTGGCAATTAACCAATTTTCGCCATATAAACTAATCCAAAACTTGCTATGTCTTCTTCTACTTCTACCTTTTTCTTGAGGACGACATACATGTTTTTCTTGTCCTTGAAGCTGAGTTCTTTTCCCTTTTAACCACGCCGAAGTCATGGCTAAGGCGATTAAAATCATTAAAGCAATCAATTTATCCGGTGATGCTTGACACCCTTCTAGGTTATATCCTCCAGTTTTACAGTCTTTAAACATTGCTTCGATACCATAACGTTTGCTGTAAACCCCGATCGCACTTTTTGACCTGCTTAGTCTAAACTCCAATCATTCCAATACAACTGGAATTGATATTAACCGCGAAGGCGCGAAGGAAGACAAGAGAGAGTTTAATAATTCCGATTTGTGGCCGGAGTTGCCTAGGCCTGATTTTTTTATTCTTTTATTTCTGGTTTGATTACTTTTTTGTAAACCCGATCACACCTTTGCGTCTCTACACCAGTTGTCGGTTGATATCCGTTTTTTTCATACATATTAACAGCTTCCTTGAGAACGCTAGCAGTTTCGACCCAGATTTCATCAAAGCCACAACTAGCAATTTTACTTTCTAATTGTTGCAGTAAAAATTTTCCTAAGCCCTGTCCCCTGGCTGCCGGCAAAATATACATTTTGCGAATTTCCACAGCATTATTGCCTCGTTCAATGGGATAGTATGCAGCCGTTCCTACGATTTCTCCTTCCCGTTCTACCACCCAAAATTCTCCACCTTTGGCATGATAATGTAATTCTACATCATACACATCTCGATCGGCTCCGAAAGGCTCGGATCTTAAACCGTACTCCAATAAGACATCCCGAATTACATGAAAAGCATCAGCCCGGTCGCGTGTTTCCCAGGAACGAATTAAAAAATCATGATATTGGGTTTTCATTGGTTTTCGTAAATCATATTTTTTAGTCACTTTAGAAACTAAGTAAAATTGCCATAAATTTGTGTGTTACAGCATTTTAATACACCCTATATTTAGCTATGAATTCTCGGTTCTGGATGAAGGGTTGCGAGCAACTCGCTCTCAACTAAGGATAATTGCTCCAGCCGCCGATCGACAACAGAGCGAGCGAAATAAGTTGTTGCCAAAATCCAATATACACCATAATGGCGAGCTTCCGAAACCATCAAACTGCGGTAAAATTTAGCTAATTCTCCATCGACACAACTATCTGCCAGCAGTCCCAGCCGTTCGTGACTCCGCGCTTCGATTAAACCAGAAACCAGCAAAGAATCCAAAAGTCGATCCGGTTCTTGCTTCCGAATTTGGCTAGACAAACCGGCACCGTAGGGAGGAGCCCCCAAGGGGCCCAAAGCAATGTTACGTTTTTCCAAGTGCTGATTGACTTGCTCAAAATGCTCTAATTCTTCGCGGGCGATCGCCGTTAACATCCTCACCAATTTAGCATGAGCCGGGTAGCGAAACATTAAATTCAATGCTACCCCGGCCGCCTTACGCTCGCAGTGAGAATGATCTAATAAGATAGTATCTAAATTGGCGATCGCCTGTTGTACCCAATCTTGGGAAGTCGGCTGTTTTAGAAACTTAATAGTTGGTAAAGCCATCAGATATAAAGACTGGATATGTGAGATTAAATCTATATTTTACACAGTTTTTCAAACAGTGCGTACATATCTCCAGCAAATTTTTTAGGGTTCCACAATGGCGACAAATTTTCGGCTTTTTTAGAATTAGCCAACTGCGCTTTCACCCCGTTTCGTAATTCACTATCTTGACCTACTTTTACCCCGAATTCCACATATTCCTCCCAAGACCAAGCCATCCCAGTGGTAATTCCCAAAGCCTGCAAAAACGAATAACCCATTCTCGATAAAAACTGCTCTCCAATTCGAGTAACCACAGGCAAATTAAACCACAAAGCCTCTAAGGTGTGAGTTCCACCATTATAAGGATAAGAATCTAACAAAACATCGGCGAGCAGATATACAATTCTATGTTCTTCTTCCGTAGCAACCCGTGGCAAAAACTTAATCCGGTGCTTGCTAACTCCTTCTGTTTCGCAAACCTGGTGATAAGCAGCTTGAAACACCGCATTATCGCCTAAAGCTTTGTGAATTAACACACTATTTGGCACTTGTTTAAGAATAGCTACCTGTGCTTTCACCAACTCGGAATTAAATTTTCTCCCCGGAGCGACACACAGGTAAACTATCTGGTCTAAACCAATCCGATTCGACCTTCTCAAGGCTACCGGATTGACTCCGTACCTTTTAAAACCTGAGACTGCCACAAAGGAATCAGGCATCCTAATTAGCTGCTCTTCATAATATTTTTCCCTACCTGCTGGGTGCGAGTGCCAATCAGACAGAAAATAATTTTCGGGTGATATGTAAGCAGCATCAAATCCTAACCAAGACACACAAGCTACTGCGGGTTTGGCGTAGAGAATATCAGCATGAATTGGTACGCTGAGAGAATCTAAATCAATTAAAATGTCTAAATTATCACTTCTAATTTGAGCGATAATTTCTGAGGAATTAGACATTCCGTTGGGAAAAGTTTTGGGCAACGTTAGTTTGCCAAAACTTTCAAAATTTTGGGTTTGGTCATCAGGAACAATTCTTTCGGAAGCGTACAAATGTAAATTCGGTGCGATCGCCGACAATTCGCGAAGGATGTCAGCACTGCACCAACCTACAGAATGGCGACGGAAGTGATTGGACAAACACCCAATTTTTAGTTTACCTGGGCTTGCCGTTGTTTTTAGACTGTAATGAGTGACTTGGGGAAAATTAGGTTTGATACATTGGTCGATATACTTTTGGGCAATTCTTCGGTAAAGGTAAGAGTTGGCTGCTACATCATCTCGCAAATAGGGCGTACTAAACAAGAAATTGGCATACAGCGATTTAATTTCAACTGCTTTAACTGTGTCTAAGTTTTGCTCCAAGTAAGATTCTAGTTCTAAAAATCTATCTTTAGCAATTTGATTCAGCCCCGACACTTGATAGGTACTGACGAAGTAAATTGCAGTCATAATTGGATCGTTTTCACCGCACATTTGACTGTATCTGTGAACGGCTTGCCGCGCCTGAGATAAATCGCTGGTATCTCTGAGAATGGCACACAAATGTTGGTGAGCGGGAATAAAATCTGGTTTAATTTCTAGGGCTTTTTCCAGATAGGGAATTGCTTCTTTTAATTGGCCTTGATAGCGCAAAACTATGCCTATTTGACAGTATGCTTCTGGTAAATCCGGCTTGAGGTCGATCGCCCGTTGCCAAGCAGCCACAGCCTCATCCAGCTTACCTTCCCCCGCCAATTTATCTCCCAAATCTAAGTTAAAATCTACCTCAGCCAGATCGGGCTTGAGTTCGAGAGCTTTTTGCTCGTAGGAAAGCGCCGCATCAAATTGCCCTTGCTGCTTGAGTGTGAGTGCCAAATTCCAGTAAGCTGGCGCTAAATCCGGTTTGAGGACGATCGCCTTTTCGTAATTGACAATCGCCTCTACAAACAGCCCTTGTTTGTAGAGCATACTCCCCAAATTAGCATAGGCCTCGGCAAAGTCGGGATTCAGGGCGATCGCCTCAGAATACAGCCGCATCGCCTCATCAAGTTGCCCGTTGGCTTGGTGGACGTTACCCATTGTCACGTAAGCTGGAGCCCAATCCGGTTGTAATTCCAGTGCGACGCGACAAGTGGCAATGGCTTCTGCTAAATTACCTTGAGAGTAATATTTTTCTGCCAGGATTGTCAGAGATGCAGCATCTTCCAATTTGGGTGTTTCAGACTGATTGTGGAAATCGGGATTCATCTTCGCTGCCTATCTGTGCTATCAAGTTAAAGGTTGAATCTATATTATTTTGCACAGTAGCAGTTTTAGCGGAATTACGGGCGATCGGACAGGGAATTTATGAACGACAAGCAAAGAACACAGCGTCAACAGCAAATTAAGTGGAGACCAAACCTCCTACTGGGCTTACTTTTGTTAAGTCTGGCAATTCCCTTGCCCTTTGCCCAAAAGACGGTGGCACAGCAGCAGACAGCCAACTTTCGGCAGAAAATATTTCAAACAGCCCTTTACTTTACCCTATATTTTGAGGGCGGGTTCAGCGATCACCCCGCAGACAAGGGTGGCAGAACTTATCGAGGGATTCTGCAAACCGAATATAATGCTTACCGATACAGTCGGGGGCTGCCACCCCTAGATGTGACGCAGATGTCGGAAGCAGAGCTCCTAGAAATTTATAAATATTATTGGGATTCGAGTCTTTCGGGAACAATGCACCCAACTTTGGCGATCGTCATGTTTGACACGGCGGTTAACTTTGGAATCAACAACTCCATTACCTTTCTTCAACAAGCGTTAGGATTGCCACAAACGGGGATTTTTGATGGCCGCACCAAGGAAGCACTCAAAAATGCAAACAACAGAAATACCGCTTTGCAAATGATTAATGAACGGATTATTTATCGATACAAACGGGTGCAAGAAGACCCTAGTCAGATGGTTTTTTTCCGGGGTTGGCTGAGTCGAGATTACAGTTTGTGGGGCTATGTGAATAAGATTAAATAGTTGGGAATGGGGAATTGGGGAATTGGGAATTGGTAATTGGGAATGGGGAATTGGAGACTGAGCGTAGTCGAAGTGTATCAGTTTATAAGTGTCGAAGGTCTTTCTTCCTTCTTCCTTCTTCCTTCTTCAGATTCTGGTTAAATTGGCTATAGTTAAATTGGCGATCGCGAATCTCTTTCGTCGTGAAAACTTGTAATTGATATAGTTGTCGAAACTACTGATAATGTCAATTCATAAAAGTCATAACTTTAAAGTCATAAAACTCATATTTGTAAAAATATATTTCAAAAAAGGGACAAAATATCAAAATTAAGTTAAATCATGTATAACTTAAACATAGCGATTTTCATTTGTCCGATCGCAAAGCAATCCATACTTGGTGATGGACAAGTAATATCAAATCCCTTGATTTGGGAACCATTCATCTGTCTCTCCCCCTACTCTGCTTCCTCTGCGTACTCTGCGGTTAAACAATTCCGATACAACCGGAATCGATATAAAAAGTTATACCCGCTCTATTGAAAATTGCTATTTTAGGAAAAAAAGTATAGCCTACAAATCACTAAACAGCTAAAGCTATGACCATAGAAGAAGCCATTAATCTTGTGGACAATTTGGTAGAAAAATCAACCAAAAAATCATTGACTCGGTTGCAGCAAGCCATAATTCGCGGTGTTTTACAGTCTTGGACATACCAAGAAATTCAGCAAAACGATCCGATCGCCCGCGGTTACACAGTCGGCTACCTAAGTCGCTACGTCGGTTACAATTTATGGAAAGATCTCACAAAGGTACTGAGAAAAGCAGAAATTATTGGACAAGAAGAAAGAGTAGTTGCAGCAAATCTCTGGGACTGCATCATGAGAGCATCACAACAAGTTAGACAACCCCTTAAACCGGGCGATCCGATGTTAGAAAAACTGATGCGGATGCGTTACCGCATCACCGAACATTTAGTGAGTACCGAGTACAGCGATACCTATCTCGCCGAAGATGAAAACTTACCCGATCGCCCTTTGTGTCTCGTCAAGCGCCTGAAAAGCCAGTCTGACAGAACCAGCCATTTATTCGATCGAGAAACGCGAGTTTTATATAGCCTAGGTCAACACGATCGCATCCCGGAATTATTAGCTCGTTTTGAAGAAGATGGATATTTTTATTTAGTCTATCAATTCATCGAAGGACAACCCCTGTCTCAAGAACTGATCGAAGGTAAACCTTGGGAAGAACATCAAGTTATTGCCTTATTGCGAGACATCCTAGAAATTCTGGTTTTTGTTCACCAACGAGATATAATTCACCGAGATGTTCACCCTCAAAACTTAATCAGACGTACATCCGATGGCAAAATGGTCTTAATTGACTTTGGCTCAGTCAAAGAAATTAGTAATTGGCAGCAAAACATCGCTCAAACGAAATCCCGCGGTGGGACTCAACAGGATTATATTCCCCCCGAACAAGCCATCGGTTCCCCAAAATTGTGCAGCGACATCTATGCTGTCGGTATCATCGGCATTCAAGCCTTAACAGGAATGAAGCCAAAACAATTCAAAGTTGATAATATCGGAAATCTCATCTGGCGGCAAAATGCACAAGTTAGCCCAGAATTTGCTAAGGTTTTAGACCGGATGATACTGTACGATTTCCCCCAGCGCTACCCATCAGCAACAGAAGCTTTACAAGCAATTCAGGACTGTTGAATATCCCATAACTCATGGGCAATTTGAGCTTAAAAAAAAATACCCCACCGATAAATTAGTCGAGTATTTTTTATTTGATATAGCAACCGCCAAGGTGCTTTCTTCCTTGTTCCCTTCGACTCCGCTAGGGGAAAAAACCACCTTAACAGCCAAGGCGGTTGCCCTAACTGATTTAACAGCGATTAAAACTATTGTCCTTGATAGACTTTTTCCACCATTTTAGCCAAACGTTTCATCGCAGTTTCAATCTCCTGATTAGTCGCCGTTAAGCTAATCCGCAAACACTCCTGCTTGTGCCGCCAATCTTCCCGCAAACCAGGGAAGAAAGAACTTCCGGGTACGAGAATCACACCGACTTGCTTCAATTGTTGATAAAATTCCCAATCTGTCATTGGCAAATCTTTCAGCCACAACCACGCAAAGATTGCTCCTTCGCCACGGTGCAAAAACCACGGCAAATCTTTCGGCATTGCTTGTTCTAGGGTTGTTTCAACTACATCAAATTTACTTTGATAATAAGGCCGGATGACATGGACACCAATGTCAGCCAAAGCTCCAGAATTAATCGCCCGCGCCGCGATCGCCTGTCCGTATCTCGGCGAGTGAATGCACATATTCGTCTGAAAAGATTGTAAAACTTGAATAATCTTTTCATCACCGATCGCAATTCCGATTCTTTCTCCCGGTAATCCCGCTTTCGACAAACTCATGCAGTGGATAATATTGTCACCAAAAATCGGAGTCATCTCAGTATAATTCAAAGCTGGGAACGGAGGCCCGTAGGCAGAATCAATCAAAACTGGCACATCAAAAACACTAGCCATCGCTGCAATTTTCTTCACTTCATCATCGGTGAGAACATTGCCAGTGGGGTTGCAGGGACGAGAAAATATTACGCAGCCGGAAGTTTCATCGATCGACAACTGACTGAAATCCGGGCGATATTTAAACCGATGAGCAGCCGCATCAATATCCAGAGTTGGTTTGCAAGCAATTACGGCTTCGGGAATCAAGCTGACTCCACCATAACCCGTATAATCCGGGCTCAATGGCAAAACAATATGTTTGAGGCTACCCCCCCTCACCCCCCCTTGGTAAGGGGGGGATGGGGGGGTCGTTGCCACCCCTTGGTAAGGGGGGGATGGGGGGGTCGTTGCCACCCCTTGGTAAGGGGGGGATGGGGGGGTCGTTGCCACCCCTTGGTAAGGGGGGGATGGGGGGGGTGCGGTGTAGCCACCGAAAGCATTGGCTGCGTAGAAATAGATCGATTGACTACCCGGAGTGATCAAGATGTTGCGATCGGTCAAACTCAGTCCGTAGCGTCGATTAAAATCATCCCGCACCGCATCAATCAACGGCTGATAGCCTTGACTCGAACCGTAGCGACAAACCACCTCACCGTATTCCGCACTCGCCAAAAGTTCCGCAGTACAATCGCGCCACAACTGCTCGACTTCCGGCAAAATCACTGGATTGCCGGCACTCAAATTAATAAACTCCTGCCCGCTACCGGCTCTGAGGGTTTCAATAATGTCTTTCATAATTGCCCTAACTCCGGTGAGGTGGGACATCTGAGTGCCAAATTGAGTGAGGGCAGGGTTCATAGCAAATGCAGCGACAAGGATAGAAGTTTACAATCTACCCATCATAACCTTGTTTGCTCACATCCAAGGCGAAACCGCAGTTAAAAATTAGTAGCCAGCCATTAAACTAAATTCCTTATCCGGCATTAAATCATACACTATCGCCAACACCTTGCCATCTATCAAAAGTCGTAATTTTATTCAATTTTTATTAAAAATTACAACAATGCTGACCAAATCTGGAACAATACAAAAATCCAGATCTTATCAGCAATTAACCTAGCTACTCAACCTTCCAATAGTTATAATTAACCCAGATTTATGAATCTAGCAGCAAAAACCCTACCGCCTGCTAGCTGATATTCACTACTCCTAGTCCCTAGAAATCGGTGCATCTGACCATCAACAACACTAAAGCCTAAATTCGTCCTCATACCGCCCAGAGAGCTGTGTTACGCTATTTAGGCGTAGTTTTATATGAAGATTAACCGCAGTCACCATTATTATAAACATGACACACTTTCCGATCGCAGAATACGAACAACTCACCGATCCAAAAGCTCAAGCAGTATATGACCAAATCTTGACAGAACTGGGGTTTGGCATCGTACCCAACCTGTTCAAGTCAATGGCCACCAACCCAGACTTATTAGAAGCCAACTGGAAAAAATTCCGCTCTACAATTCTCCAAGGAGACGTACCGCGCACCCTCAAGGAAATGATCGGAGTCGCCATTTCCCAAGCAAATAATAGCGAGTACGCCTTAAAAGTTCACCTCCACGGACTCTCAGCTTTGGGAATCAGCGAAGAAGTCCTGCGGCTGCTGGTTTCAGACTTTGCCAACTGCCCCCTGCCCGCTCGTGAAAAAGCCGTAATCAGCTTTGGTTTGCAAGCCGCCATCAACCCCCAGCAACTCACAGCAACTCACTACCAAAACCTACGGGATTTAGGACTAGATGATGGAGAAATTTTTGAATTGATTGCCACGGCAGATTTGTTTAGCAGTGTCAACAGATATACTGATGCTATTGACCTCGAAATAGATGCTCTGTAATCTATGTCCCACGCCCCTAAGATGGGTCATCGATTAGAAGATCAAGACCGCGAAGAACTGTTGCTAACAGCCCGCAGCTTATTAGCAGAAGCTCAGTCTCTGTCCACGCGCATTGCGGCAGTCAATGAAATTGCCACCGCAATTAACAGCACTCTCGATATCAATTTAATTTTTCGAGTAGTAGGCAAGCAAGCCAAATGGCTGCTAGATTTTGAACACTGTAGCATTTGCCTGCACAGCATCAACTCTTGCACCACACTGTTTGGCAAAGCCATCAATTTAGATATTAATAGCCTCCCAGAAAATGGCCCCATCAAAAAAGCCTTCAAAACAGCCCAACCCCAACTAATTCACGAAGGATTTCCTGCTGGTGTTTTGTCTAGCTACGCCTCCCAAATCATCATTCCTTTGGCAAGTGAAGGTAAAACTTTGGGGACAATTATTTTTGCGACAACTAAGCCACGTTGTTATAACCAAGAAGATGTACGGATTGGCTATCTTTTAGCTTTGCAAGTATCCTCAGCTATCCGCAATGCTGAACGCTTCCAAGAGATTAATAGGCTCTATTCCCAACTTGAGGCCGAGAAACAAAAATCAGACAAGCTACTGTTGAATGTACTCCCCCTAGACATTGCCAACGAACTCAAAATTAACGGCAAAGTCGAACCAGTTCATTATGACGAAGTATCGGTTTTATTTACCGATTTCAAAGGCTTTACTCAATTATCCGAAAAAATGACACCGCGAGAGTTAGTGGACGAACTTGACTATTGTTTTTCTTATTTCGATATGGTGGTGGATAAATACGGATTGGAAAAATTGAAAACCATTGGCGACAGCTATATGTGTGCATCAGGAATTCCTCAACCCAGCCCTACACACGCCATTGAATCGGTACAGGCGGCCCTAGAAATTCTTCAGTTCATGGAACTGCGAAAACAGGAGAAATCTGCTCAAAACATTCCCTATTGGGATATTCGCATCGGCATTCATTCCGGTCCTTTGCTAGCGGGAGTAATTGGCAATAAAAAGTTTACCTATGATGTGTGGGGAGACACGGTTAATACCGCATCTCGGATGGAATCTTCCGGGGTACCGGGAAATATAAATATCTCTCATGCTACCTTTGAATTAGTCAAAGATTTTTTTGAATGCGAACACCGAGGCAAAATTGTTGCTAAAAATAAGGGCGAACTTGATATGTATTTAGTTCGCGGGATTAAATGACTAAAGTGTTGCAGATTTAGATTAAAATAATACAACTGTTGAATTAATTTTAAAGGTAATTATGCAAATTTGGCAAGCCGATTTTTACCGTCGCCCCCTCCGAGACGAAGCGGGAAAAGCACTGTGGGAACTGTTGATTTGCGATGGGGCGAGCAATTTTACTTTTAGCGCTGTTTGTAGCCAATCGGCAGCTAATTCTACTTGGCTGGCCCAGCAGTTGCACGAGCAAATTCAACTAAAAAAAAAGCCCGATCGCCTTCAAGTATTTAGACCTCAATCTCTCAGTTTAATCGAAGCTGCGGGCAAAGTTTTGGGGATCAAAGTAGAAGCTACTCGCCGCACCCCGGCCCTGAAATTGCTGCTACAAGAACGGGCTAAAGCCTATTCGACTATGCCTAATTATACTGGCGAAACCTACAGTGCGATCGCCCTTGAGTCACCGCCACCCCTACCTTTACCAGAAAACTTGTGGGGCGATAGCTGGCGTTTTGCTTCCCTACCCGCCGGCGATATTGTAGAGGCTTTTACAGGGCGTCCCCTGCCAATTTTGGAAATGCCAACATCGTTATTACCGCTGAATTTGGGCTTGGCCTCAACAGTACCTGTACCGGGAGTGATAATTGACGGCGGGCGACAGTCGATGCGTTTGGCTAGGTGGCTTCAGGATGCTAATCCTTTCAGTTTAAATTATCTTGCTGGAGCTCCCGATGGGTTGATTTTGGAAGCTGGGTTAGCAGATAGATTTGTGGTTGCTACTTTTGCAGATGAGGAGGTGAAACAGGCCGCTACAATTTATGAACAGCGTAAGCAGTTGAGTAAAGGATTACATTTTTTGTTGGTGCAACCCGATGATAGTGGGATGACTTACACTGGGTTTTGGCTATTGAATTTTAATGGTTGATATCCCTTCAGTAATCAGAATTAAAACTTGAGATAAATGTAAATAGTGAGGGGCGAAAAAAAAGCAATAAATTATGATCTAGCACAATTCAAGCAGATTCAAGCGTATATTTGAAAACACTAAGTATCTTTAGCTTGTGTCTAATCACACCGCAGATTTACTCGACCACTAAAACCAAGCCACTTTGTATAGCCTGACACAATCGATTGATGTGAGTGTGGTCTTTTTGGTCGAGTCCGTTCATCACGGCTGACTTGAGGAGCCTTCTGTCGAGGGCCGTAATTTGACGGAAAGCCAAGACTCGTTCGGCTACGGCTTCCACAGAGATTTTGGTGGTACTTGTAGAACTGACTGTCATTGTTTTACACCCTAAAAATACATAACAGAAATCAGTATTTTTATTTTTAAAGATTCAGTAAAGAAAGGTTGTGATTTAAATCACTACTTGTTTGTGACAATGTAGTGTATTCAAGACAAGGACGTGATTAAATATTTAGCGTTCTTGACACTAAATTTACAACAGCCCGGTAAAATCACTAAGTAAAACCCTCAAAAACAGGTAAAAATTATGGCTCAAGCAAAGATCGGAATCATCGGCGGCAGTGGCTTGTATAAAATGGATGCCCTCAAGGATGTAGAAGAGGTAAAAATTGATACACCGTTTGGCTCGCCTTCGGATGCGGCGATCGTTGGCACCTTGGACGGTACGCCCGTAGCATTTCTGGCAAGACACGGCCGCAATCACACTTTTTTACCATCAGAAGTGCCGTACCGGGCGAATATTTATGCGATGAAGAGTCTGGGAGTTGAGTATTTAATCTCAGCATCGGCAGTTGGTTCCCTGAAAGCAGAGGCGAAACCTTTGGACATGGTAGTACCAGATCAGTTTATCGATCGCACCAAAGGTCGAGTTTCTACATTTTTTGGAGAAGGAATTGTCGGCCACATTACCTTCGGAGACCCGATTTGTGGGGCATTGGCAAAAGTGCTAGCAGGGGCGATCGAATCCTTGAACCTCCCCGACGTCACCCTGCACCGTGGCGGCACCTACGTTTGCATGGAAGGCCCCGCATTTTCCACAAAAGCAGAATCACACCTTTACCGCAGTTGGGATGCCACAGTCATCGGGATGACCAATTTGCCGGAAGCAAAATTAGCCAGAGAAGCGGAAATTGCCTACGCCACTTTAGCCTTAGTCACCGACTACGACTGCTGGCATACCGATCACGAAAGCGTAACTGTAGAAATGGTCATCGCCAATTTGCATCGCAATGCCGAAAATGCTCAAAAAGTAATTCAAGAAACAGTCCGCAGACTAACTGAAAATCCTCCTGTTTCCGAGTCCCATTCAGCTTTGAAATATGCAATTTTGACCCCGTTAGATAAAGTTCCGGTGGCTACTAAGGAAAAAATGGGTCTGTTGTTGCAGAAGTATTTGTAAAACGAACCGCGAAGACGCTAAGAGCGCGAAGGAAGAACTCCCTCCCTTCTTTCTCTGACTTCCTGTGCTTAGCGCCTTCGTGGTTTGTTTAATCTTAGGACTTATTAGTTAGTTATCAAATGTTTAAATGCCTCATATTCACGAATATTTTCAAAATCAGCTTCATTTTTAGCCAACTGTTTACACAAATTGGGATTCAGATTTAAGGCACGTTTTAAATTTTCAATAGCCAAGTCAGTTTGACCTTGCAGCGCGTAACATCTAGCTTTATTGTACCAAATTCGGTAAAAGTCTGGTCTAATTTTGGCCGCATTGTCATAGGAATCAATGGCGGCTTCGTATTTTTGTAATTTAGATAGTGCTACGCCCCGATTGTTCCAAGCGTCAGTATAATCATTTTTGATTTGTAGGGCTTGATTGTAGGAAATTACGGCCTGTTCGTATTCCTGCATTTTTGAGAAAGCTACGCCTCGATTGTTCCAAGCATCGGCGTAGTCTGGTTTGGCTTGAATGGCTTGTTCGTAGCAGGCGATCGCATCTTGGTATTGCTGCAATTCCAACAGCACCACTCCTCGGTTGTTCCAAGCGTCTGGATAATTGGGGCGAATTGCAGTCGCTTGTTCGTAGGAGGCGATCGCCTCTGGATATCGCTGCATTCTGGTGAGCACTACTCCGCGGTTATTCCAAGTATCTGCTAAATCTGGCTGGATTTGTAGGGCAAGGTTGTAAGCTGCGATCGCATCTTCGTAGCGGTTTTCAAAGAAACAAGCATCTCCCTGTTTCGCATAATCTCCAGCAGTTAATAACTGTTTGTAGTTACTGTAGTTAACCGGGGCAAATTCTTGAATTTGGGCATCGGGTAAGAGGAGGTCGGTTTCTACATCTGATTGGAAACTTTGGTGTTGAATTTCCCCTAAAATAGTTTCAGCATCAGAAATTAAAAGTTTTAATTGAGAAATTGTATCATAGCGCAGACTTTCAATTTCTTGACGAGCAATTGTTGTCTGCTTGGACAATTTAGCCCAGAGGAACCAAGCGGCGACTCCGGCGGCTGTCGGAAAGAAAGTTAAGGCAATTACTATGCCGTTTAGCAGTACCGCAGTGCGCCCGAAAGCGATGTCTACTTCTTCTTGAACGCGATCGCGAATTTCTTCTTTCAGTTCCACTTGTTGTGATGTATCCTGAACCCACAGTGCTGGTAATCTCGGTTCGGAGGCAGAAACAGCGCTATTGCTGATTAAAATAGTTGCAAGGGCGATCGACCCAATACTTGTTCTCAAAATACTTGACAAACGTACTGTCGAAGCCATCGCCACCTGATTTGCGATTTTCATGGTCAAGAGATGCTGGTAAGGTTAATCTCAGACTAGCCGATTTGTAGAAAAACCATTAAATACAGGATATCTGTGGTGCAATCCCCTCCCATCAAGTTGCTGACACAGGAATTGTTGGACGAAGTTGCCGCCAACTCTCGTCACAGTCCCCGCCAGCGACAAAATTACAATTTCCACGATTTGTCAGAAAAGGTGCAGCGGTTTGTCAACGTCTTGCAGCCGGGGACCTATGTCCGCCCTCACCGACACCTGCGTCCTCCAGCAGTTAACGGTTTTGAGTTTTTTGTAGTGCTTCAGGGAGAATTGGGTATGATTATTTTCAATGACCAAGGTAAAATTATTGATTCTTTCCGACTCAGTGCGGCTGGGCCCACTCGCGCCGTGGAACTTCCAGAAGGTACTGTCCACAGCCTAGTAGCTTTGGCGGAGGATACTGCGATTCTGGAATTGAAGGAAGGACCCTACGACTTAGGGAGTGATAAAGATTTTTTGACAGATTTTCCTCCAGAGGGAACCCCAGCGGCGCGGGAATTGGTGGCGATTTGGGAAGCAGAGTTTAAAAGTGTGTAGCTGAATTAATTGCGGCCCACTCGACTTAAAACTTGCTTTTTCTCCTTTAAATACCTACTGATTATTTTTTTCGGCGCTATTCGATACAAATCTAATGGCTGTCGGCATCCGATTGTATAAATCTGGGGCGATGCGAATCATTTTTCGCAGGATTTCATCCGTCACCCAAAAAACTAGGGGAAAGGAAAAACTTTTGCTGAATTCGCTGCATAATAAGTTGGTAGAAACCAGTAGTCGATCGATCGCTATTACTGACTCTATACCCAGGATCATTAAAGCCGGCGGCTGTTGGTCTTCTAGTTCGGCAATGATTGTCGCGTAGAGAGTTGTGGCAGATTTTGGCAATAGCAGTTGCCGGGGTTTGATGGCAGAATTGGCTTGCAGTCGATCGACTATTTGTTGCCGCAAAGTCATGGAGTTGCAGTGAACTAAAACAAAGGAAAAATAACCTTGAGCAAGAGTTAGCGCTCGCGTTAATACGGAAAACGAGCGTTCGTTATATTTATCTTCTTCACTTTGGGCTGTATTTTCTGAGTTTGGCGACACAAACATAGTTAACAGATTTTTCATTTATTTTACAGCTTCTTTGGCTGAGACTATGTGTAGATTTTAGATAAGGAAATTTAGATCTATTTGTAGAATCCTGACATTTCAAAATTGGGCGACACAGCATTAAATTGGTGGCAACGATCGCTTTCATCTCTGGGGAAAGTCTCAAATTCTCAATCTAGAATCCCAAATCTAAAACTCTCTCCACGGTGGTGGATACACAGGTTTTTCAGGATATTTGAGATAAAATAGATGATTTTTCTAAAGAAAATATGAAGTTGAGAATTATTTTAAATAAAATATTCTTGCCCGGTACTATATCACTATTAGATACTAATGGCAATAGTCCGAAGGCATAAATTTGGTTGATACTGGAAAATTTACCGGAGTGGGTAAAATGTCAGAATTAAATGTAGTGAAGGAAACAAAAACTCCCTCGATCGTCTTAAGCTAGCGACAAAGTAAACCAAAAAATTGCCCCAGCACCCGGAGTGCTAATCACTCCTATTTTCCCGCCGTGAGCCCCAATAATTTGCCGGCACAGATAGAGCCCTAAACCTAAACCAACAGATTGTCGGGAGCGTGAGCCTCTAACATAAAGTTCAAAAAGATGTTCGCACTGCTCCGGCGATATTCCCACCCCATCATCTTGAACAACACATAAAATCATCTTCATGGGAGAAGTCAGAAGTGACAATTGGGAATTCAGGGTAAAAATTTGGGAATCATTAATGGCAAATTCCTTTGTATCCCATGGCACATCCCCCGGATATTTAGTGATTTTTTCTACATCTATAACATGAGCGGAAATAGTCACATTTAGCCCGGAAAAATTGTGTTTTAAAGCGTTAGAAAATAAATTAGAAAAAACCCGCCATAACTGAGTGGTATCGCCATAAACGGCCGGCAAATCATCGGGTACTAAATTTTTAAACTTAGCTTGATTCTCATGAATTAACTGCTCCAAATCGGCAGCAGCATCTTCAATTAGCTGCTTCAAATTTACCCGCTCGCAGTGCAAAACTAAACCGCGCAATTCGCTAGCATGAACTTCCAATAAAGAATCGATTAACCGCAATTGCTGCTCGCTACCTTTAATCATCCGCTCCAAAACTGAGCGAGGAATTTCTATAGATTTATCAGATTTTTTTTCCCAATTTTTCAAAACCATTAACATTCCCGCCACAGGGTTTCGCAAATCGTGAGAAAGAGCGTGAACAAATAGCCTCAGAGCTGATTGTGCCTGTTTTCGCTGGGTGATATCTTGAATGGAACCTTCATAATAAACTACAGAGCCACTGCTATCGAACACCGCCCTAGCATTCTCAGAAATCCAGACAATGCTCCCATCTGAGCGATAAATTTGAGACTCAAAATCCGACACTCTGCCGTTTTCCTCGATCGCTCGCACAAACTGACTCCTGCGATCGCGATCGAGATACAACTGATGCCCGATATCAGTAAATTTGGCCGTCACCTCCGATGGTGAATCGTACCCAAAAATCTTCGCCAAAGCTGGATTAGCAGTAATATAGCGGCCATCAGGAGTGCTTTGAAAAATACCCTCACCAGCATTTTCAAAAATACTGCGATACTTCGCTTCCGCCACCTCCAATTGTTGATAAGCAGATTGCAATTCTCGGCGAGTGCTAAACTCTGTTTTTTGGAGAATTTCGTACCAGTAAACTGACAAGTCACAAATAAAACAAAACCAAAATAAATACAAGTAAAATCCGCTCATCCGAAAAGGAGTATACCTAGCAAAACTCAGGTTTAAAACCAAATTGATTGCGATGTGGCACAACAAAACACCGAGTTGAGAAATCAGGTGCAGAGGCCAACGTACAGGCATGAGCGTAGCCTGGGTCAGAAATGCTAAACTCCAGGTTAAAATCGGCAAGTCTCCGACTCTGGCGAAAGCCAATCCAAGCTGTACAACTACAGTCAAGGACCAGGAAAAACCCAAAAATAGCAAACCAGGGTAACGCTGTCCGATCGCAGTTTTTTGCAAAACCAAGCACATGATTAAACCTAACTCTACAGCAAAACTCGTGTAGAGGTAAACAGCTTTAAACTCCTGGGGAGCAAAGAGGGCTTCACCGAAAAAATAGATAATAATTGTTAAAACAAAAAAAATAGCAATCTGCACAGTAGGGCCTAGCCTGTCTCGCAGAAAGCGATCGCGCCACACCTCATAAACCGTTAGTCCTGGAACTGATTTAGCATTCGCCATTTGTTATTGGTTATTTGTTATTTGTTGTTTGTTATTTGTTATTTGTTATTGGTTGTTGGTTGTTCGTTGTTGGTTGCTTGATTATTTTTTCGTTTCCTAATACTCTGTATTTGGTGGTTTTTTGGGAAGTTTTTTGATTTTTAACGATTGACTATTTGCTTGCTTCTGAACAGAGTTTAAGTAAGCATTAAGTTTGGGTGATAGTTCATCTATCAATGGTTTTAGGCGACCGATTTGCTCTGTTGTTAACAATTGTCGGGCACAAGCTAATCTTAACCAGTGTCTTGTTTCATGGAGGGACCCCCTGGCTATTTTAATAAAACGTTGATTATCATTGTAGCTATACCGCCCTGTCCCCTCGGCAATGTTAGCACCAATACTATCGACCGACCTAACTAATTGTTTTCCAACTGTATCTTTATAAAACATATCCCAGGATTTAACTATCAACCAAACTTCATTGGAAATTTGCTCGGCTAATTGATAAACCTGTAACTCTTGAAATTTAACCATACGTGAAAATAAATCAAGATTCAACAAGCATAACATCTCCTAAAACAAATAACCACTCACTACTAACTACTGACAACTTCTATAACAGGTAAAGAAAACCAGAAAGTCGAGCCACCTCCAGGAGTGTTTTCCATGCCAATTTCGCCCCCATGAGCTTTGATAATTTGCTGGGAAATGTAAAGTCCCAAACCGAGTCCCGTTAGTTGTCGGTTATTGGGGTCTTGAACGCAGAGTTCAAACAGAGAATCACGCTGTTGTGGGCTGATTCCTACTCCATCATCCACTACAACAGTACGAACCATTTTTACGGTCGATCGCGGTAATTGGTAGCTCAGATTCCCAATTTCACCTTGATAGTGGGGCAATTGATAACTGCCATCCCAGTAACTTTTACTATGTGGATTGCGATCTTTAATGCTGATTTCTAGGGGTTGTGTCGCAGATTCCCAACCGATTTTAAAGAGTTGATTTTGAGCATCCGAGGAATATCTCACCTGATTTATACAGTGATAGTATCTACCATTTTGAGTCATTAATTTATTTTTATATTTAAGATAATTTGTATTTATTTCTACTTCTACAACCTCTAGTTTACACTTTATTTTTACTCCGGGATGATTGTGTTTGATAGCATTAATCAGTAGATGTTCCAATACCCGCTGTAACTGTTGGCCATCGGCAAATACAAGAGGCAAATTCCCAGGTATTTCCTGAATTAAAGTTGCTTGATTTTTAGCCAGCAGCGGTTCTAATTTGGCAATTACTGCGGAAGTTAAAGATGGTAATTGCAGTGGTACTGTGTTAAGGGAAACACCTTTGACCCCGGTGGCGTGAGCATCTAGTAGGGCATTAACCATACCCAACTGGTGTTCGCTACCCTCCACTATCCGTTCCAAAATCGAGCGAGAAATCGGAACAGTTTGTTGAGAGTCAACAGATGCTTTATTTAGTAAATTTTTCATCAGGATTAACATTCCCATAACCGGGGTGCGGAGATGGTGGGAAACTGCGTGTAAAAATAAGTCTTTGAGTCGATTGCTTTCTTGCAATTCTTGCATTTTTTGTTGTAGTTGTGTGGTGCGTTCCTCCACTTGAAATTCTAGGTTGGTATTGAGGTCTTTTACCTGCTGCAAAAGTTGGGCTTGCTGAAGGGCGATCGCCACTTGGGTAGCAAGTTTTTCTAATAAATCAATCTCAAATTCCTGCCACTGGCGCGGCCCAGAACACTGATTGACTTCCAGGGCTCCGAACAACTCACCGCCCAAGACGATCGGCACATTTAACGTTGCCCGAATTTGATACTCATTGTAGTATTTGGTAAATCCATCCATGACTTCCACGCTAGCAGTATCGGAGAGTGCTCTGGCGCGGTTGGTGGCATAAAAGGTTTTCAAGTATTCAAAATGGCTCTCGTCAGCCAGCACACAGCCCAAAATAGAACGGTATTCGGTACCCACAGACTCAGCGACAATCTGACCGTAGACTGGCGAGTCGGGAATTGGCTCCTGCGCCGATTTTATACCGATGAAAGCGCGGTCTACTTTGAAAAATTGCCGTACTTCGGCGACAGTAGTATTGAGAATTTCTTGGAGGTCTAGGGAATGGCGAATCCGCAGTGCCATTTCTGAGAGGAGGCGATCGCGATCGACTGATGCTCGCAAGGCTAAGGTAGCAATGTAGCGATCGGTAACGTCCTGAACTGTTGCAGAAATTACGTTTGAGTGAATTTCCGACTGTTCGCACACAGTTCGTTCTGAGCCATTGTCTAGCACAATCCGGTAATTAATGCAATAGGATTTTCGCTCTAATATGGCTTGGCGCTGCGATCGCGCCACCAATTCTCGGTCTTCTGGGTGTACCGCTTGCAGAAACAACCAGGGCGCCGGCTTGATTGTTCCGGGAGTTAAACCCAAGAGCCGATAAAGTTGGTCAGACCACCGCAATTCGAGGTTGGATGTATGATTTTCTGGCGATTCCTCCCAGTCGTCAGGTGGTTCTAGGGTGGCGCAATCTAAATCCCAATGGCCTAACTGAGCAATACGTTGAGCGTTGGCCAAACTAGCTTCACGATCGCGCAACATGGCTGCTGTGCGGCGCACCTCCACCAGAGCTTGCTCGCGTTCGGCGACGGCGGCGGCTAACATCAAAGCCACAATCGCCATCGTCGCCATAAAAGCCTGTAAAAATAACACCGGCATCCACGTAAGTCGGTCACTGAGGGTAGCCGAAGAGTTGACTAAAAACGGGCCACCACCCTGGACAGTTCCCAAAATCGCAATGTAAGAAACGATCGAATAAGCAAAAATCGCTCCTCCAGGACTCCATCGCAAGGCCGCCCAGACTACCAGAGGAAAAGGCAAATATTCCAGGGGATAGATAAAGCTCGCAGCATCTGTTTTTGAACCAAACACCAGCCAGCTAACGCTAACTAGCAGAGTTAGCAAAATCAACGGTTCTGAATAATTAACAATTAAATTTGGTAATCGATAATTGGTAATTAGTTTGTTGCCGAATCTATGCGGTAATAAGTGGCTCAAAGTTAGCAAGAATGGGGTAAATAGCAAAATCCCGATACCATCACCCAGCCACATTGTCCACCAATTTCTCCCAAAATTGCTCCACGGAATCCAACCAAAAATGCAGCCGCTCAGATTGCTGATGGTAGAACCAATCAAAGTAGACCCAATGACAGCGCAGGCTACTAACCCCAGAACATCTCCCAGGCGATCGAGTTTGGTCGAAAAACCCCAGCGCCTGAGCAAAGCCTCACCAAGGAGAGCTTGCAGGGTGACGCTAAAGGCTGAAGAGAGCATGACGATTGAGGGTATACCGACGGCGAAGGTAGAACTCAACAGCAGGGAACCGACGGTAATTCCGGGCCACATCCGCCGTCCTTGGAGTAGGAGTGCGGCGAGGGCGATGCCGGCGGGTGGCCACACCGGGGAAGCATCGGCTTTCACGAATCCCAGCATGGACGCTGCGAGTTTTCCAGTCACATAGTAGGCGAGGGCGAGGATGCCACTAAGTGTCAAGAATAATAGGGGTTGAGTGCGACGGTTGAGCATTTTCATGGGGTTAAGTGCGATCGAGTCCGACCTGGTTGAATGTTCAATTTAGGTGGCCAACGGGCGATCGGGCTTCCTCCAAGAGAATTACCTGATAAGGGGAATTGGTTATTGGTTATTGGTTATTGGTTATTGGTTATTCGTTATTGGTTATTGGTTATTTTTTTTTAGTCTTTAGTTGTCAGTTTCAATTCCCAATTCCCAATTCCCAATTCCCAATTCCCAATTCCCAATAACCAATAACTTCTTAAAATCCAAAACCTCGCTTACCATCGGGTTTAATAGTCATCCAATTCGTCTTTGCCATTGCCAGTTGTTCTTCACTAACTGTAGCGTTAGTCAGATTCGCCCCCGACAAATTTGCCCCCCGCAAATTCGCCTTGCTCAAATAAGCCCCCGTCAAGTCCGCACCTCGGAAATCAGCCCCTTCAAAATTAGCCGTACTGCAATAAGCTTCAGTCAAATTAGCATCTCGCAAATTCGCCCCGATCAATCTCGCGTGACCCAAATTTGCCCCCGACAAATCTGCTGCTTGCAAATTGGTTTTCACCAGTTTTGCCTGATAAAAATTTCCCCCCGCCAACTGCGCTTTTTGTAGTTGCAGACCAGACAGTTCGCTGTCGGAAAAATCGCGCTTGCCTTTAAAATATGCCGATCGCACGCTGTTACTATCCCACTTGGGAGTGACTTTCGGTAACTTTGGCGCTGCTAAATTGCCACTAGAATGTCCCACTGTGCCGAAGGTTCTGCCGGACTCAGCCAGAGTGCGCGAAACTCTCGGCTGCATCCCCGTGTTCCCGGATGGATTTAGGGAACTTCTCCCGGCGGGCCCCGGCTTCGAGCCCCGATTCATTTTACTCTTGGAGGAAGGCCAGGAAGAACCCTCATCATTAAATATGGTCGGTTCTTCAACAGTGCCATTATTGCCGTTGAATTGAGTCGCCAAGCCATCGAGAAGAGTTGGGTCTTCAAATTGGCCATTCAGAGCTCGGAGGACATCTGCTGCTGATTGGAAGCGGTGTCCAACCATCGGTTTCAGCATTTTTTCCAGAATCCGCGCGAAACTGGCACTGAGGTGAACGTGATGCTGCCACACAATTTCGCCCGTGACTCCATCGAAATCTAAATCTTTGGGCGATTTTGCTGTCAGCAAGTACAGACAAGTCATGCCCAAGGCGTAGATATCGCTGGCAAATACTGGTCGCATTGCCATTTGTTCCGGCGGGGCAAAACTAAAGGTCCCCACGGAAAATTTGGTGTTGGCGCTTTGGTCGGTGGGGTCTAATAATATTGTTTGGCTGACTTGATCTTTGACTGCCCCGAAATCAATTAACACCAAGTGGTTGTCTTGAACTCGGCGAATAATATTCGCGGGTTTTATGTCCCGGTGAATTACTCCTTGGCTGTGGATATATTGCACTACCGGCAGAATTTCCAACAGAAAATTTTTCACATCTGATTCATTTAAACGACCCGATTGTTTGACTTCTTGTTTTAAAGTCGAGCCTTTAACATACTCTTGAACCAAAAAAAATTGTTGTTCTGCCTCAAAGTAATCTAGCAACCTGGGTACCTGGGGGTGATCGCCCAGTTTGCCTAGGGTTTTTGCCTCTCGCTTAAATAATTCCCGCGCCATTTCTAGAACTCGTGGCGACGTACTGCTTGGTCGCAGTTGCTTGACTACGCAACTCGGCTGACCGGGCAAAGATATATCTTTTGCCAGAAATGTTGCCCCAAATCCTCCTTGTCCTAACGGTTGAATTACTTGATACCGAGCACGCAGCAGCAATCGCGCACCGCAGGCCTGACACTGAACGATCGAGTCAGGTGGATTTTGAGGATGTGGACAGCCGGGATTTACGCAGTAGCTCATTTTGATTGACAGTGCCTATATTTTTCTCATCTAGTTCAGCGTCGATCGACTGTACAAATCACCGTTTTTTTACCATCTCGCTGCTGTGAGTTTTTTGAGTTGATTATCCTGGAAGATAGTTTAAAGGCTTGCTAAAGCTATCCTTTTTTGTGTAAAGTCTTTCTAAACTTAGGTAGTGTTTGCACTTTTCGATATCTCTAGCATACCTCATTCTCTGGCATGAGAATGTTACTCATCCGCCAATATCTATCTCACTTTGGGGAAATTTATCATTTTTTATGATATGTCGCTCAAAAACATTGACAATATTCAATAATTATGGTAATGAGAGCCGAGGATTGATTCAGGGGCTACACAGTTATCCAACGGTATTCGCCAGAAGGTAGAATGCAGAAGGCATTAGTCATGAGACATCTCCTATAATTATTGTGGAACAGGCATCCTGTCTGTTCAAAACTGGCTTGTTGCCAGATGTCTATTAGGTATGCGTCAGAAATTTTGATAATTCCTAGGGACTAATGACTAAGAACTAATGACTACTAACTAAACTATGCGTATTTCTCTAAATTGGCTGCGGGAATTGGTGGATGTGGCGATCGCCCCGGAAGAACTAGCCGAAACTCTGACCATGGCCGGATTTGAAGTAGAAGAGATCGAAGACCGACGTACTTGGGCAGAGGGCGTGGTTTTGGGCAAAATAGTGGCGATCGAACAACATCCCAATGCAGACAAGTTGAGAGTTTGTCAAGTAGATGTCGGCCAACCAGAAGCTTTAAATATTGTTTGCGGCGCCCCCAACGCTAGGGCAGACATTTACGTGCCCGTCGCTGTAGTAGGGACTTTTTTATCTCAGATAGATTTAAAAATTAAACCCGCGAAATTGCGGGGCGTTCCCTCCGCAGGCATGATTTGTTCCTTAGCAGAATTGGGACTATCCAAAGAATCGGCAGGAATTCATATCTTTGACTTAGAAAACCCGGAATTGGGCAGTGATATTCGCCCGCTTTTAGGTTTAGATGATGTCATTTTAGACTTGACAGCAACGGCGAATCGTGCTGATGCTTTGAGTATGGTGGGTGTGGCGCGGGAAGTGGCGGCGCTGACAGGGGCAAAGTTGAGAATTCCCGCAGCAGCAGATGTGGCAATTCAGGCAACAGACAGCCCTAATTTAACAGTAGAAATATCGGAGTCAGAAGGCTGCCCGATTTACACCGGGACGGCAATTACAGGAGTTAAAATTGCACCGTCTCCAGCTTGGTTGCAGCAGCGGTTGCAGGCGGCGGGAGTGCGGCCGATTAATAATGTAGTTGACGTCACTAATTACATTTTACTGGAATGGGGTCAGCCCTTGCACGCCTTCGATCGCGATCGCCTGCAATCCTTCACCGGCAATGCTGATATCAACATCGGTGTCCGGTTTGCCAAAACAGGCGAATCCTTCAAAACCTTGGACGGACAAAACCGCAATTTGCGATCGCAAAATTTGCTAATTACTGCTAGCGACAAACCCGTAGCTTTAGCTGGTGTCATGGGCGGCGAAGACACCGAAGTGCACGACGGCACCCAAAACTTAATCTTAGAAGCAGCAATTTTTGACCAAGCCACAATTCGCCGTTCAGCGCGCGCTCAAGGCCTGCGCAGCGAGTCTTCGATCCGCTACGAACGGGGAGTGAATCAAGCAGCCTTGGCGACAGCTTGCAACCGCGCCCTATCCCTAATTTTGGAGTTGGCCGGAGGCGTTGCTACAGCCCAGAAAACGGCCACTTCTGGTGGGGATGATGTGAGTTTTTCGCGGACTCTAGAATTACGTTTAGACCGCGTAAATCTAGTTTTAGGCAAATTGAAAAGAGGCCAAACAGATGGTTCTGAATATTTGGAACCAGAAGAAGTAAAAAACATTCTCACAGCTTTGGGCTGTGAAGTAGTTCCGGCCCAGAAAGAACGGGTATTGACAGTGGCAGTTCCACCTTACCGCTACCGGGATTTAGAAAGAGAAATTGATTTAATTGAAGAAGTTGCCAGACTGCACGGCTACGACAATTTCTGCGAGACTTTACCCAGCAAAACGGAACCAGGTTATCTGTCACCAGAATACGCGGCGATGCGGAATGTGCGATCGGCTTTTCGGGCAGCCGGTTTGACAGAATTGATGCACTATTCTTTAGTGAAAACTGAGGGAGAAGATCAGGTGGTTTTAGCAAATCCCCTGTTTGTCGAGTATTCAGCTTTACGGACGGAAATGCTGTCTGGTTTGATAGATGCTTTCGCCTACAATTTAGAGCAAGGAAACGGCGCACTCAACGGTTTTGAAATCGGTCGCATTTTCTGGAAAGAAGGGGATGCCATGAAAGAAGCAGACACAGTTGCGGGGATTATTGGAGGCGATCCAATTGTGTGGAAATGGCAACAATCTGGGCGCGATCGCCCTTTGACTTGGTTTGAGGCCAAAGGTATTCTAGAAAGTACATTTCAACAGTTGGGTTTGGTAGTCGAATATGCTAGTGATTCCTCTAATTCTCGCTTGCATCCAGGGCGCACGGCTGCATTATCCTTAAACGGGAAACCTTTGGGGATTTTTGGACAGTTACACCCGCAATTGCAGCAAGAAAAAGATTTGCCAGAGCAGGTTTATGTGTTTCAATTAGATTTGGCAGTGCTGGTAGCTAATTTGGAGCGATCGCACAAGGCCCCTAGCAAATTCACCAGTTATTCCAGTTTCCCCGCTTCTGACAGAGACATTGCATTTTTCGCACCCATTGAAATTCCCGTTGTCGATATGCAAAGTGCCATGAAAAAAGCCGCCGGCAACTTACTGGATTCGGTAGAATTGTTCGACGAATATCGTGGCGACAACGTGCCGGCGGGCCAACGAAGTTTAGCTTTTCGGTTAGTATATCGCGCAGGCGATCGAACCTTAAGCGACACCGATGTCGAACCAGCCCAACAAAAAGTGCGCGAGGTTTTAGTCGAGAAATTCGGCGTTAGTTTAAGAAGCTAAAATAGGCCATCAGTCGGCACTGTCAGCCGCCAGGGAATGAATTCCCTGGCTGATAGCTAAAGTCCTCTAAAGAGGACTAACAGAACTTACACATTACAAGGTAAATTTGTCATTCTCAGCGAAGTGAAGAATCTCAAATCCTTGCAACAAAATCGTCGAAATTGCATAAGCCCTAACTAATAAACTATTCAGTCCTCTTGAGAGGAATTCAGCTTTGAGACAGGGGTTTCAACCCCTGTCGGACTGTCGGACTGTCGGATTACCGGACTCAGGGAAAAAGCGTTAAATTGACACCAATGGCCGCAACATATCCCGAACCATAAACGAAATATCAGGAAATTGCAAACTAGAAATACTAGCATCGTCCCCAAGAACTACTATACTTTGATAACCATCCTGACTAGGTTCTCGGAATACATGAAGTTGCCGATTATTAACATCCAAAACCCAATAATCTGTAATCCCTGACTGAGCATAAATTGTCGCTTTAATCCCCAAATCTGTCCTCAGCGTAGTATCAGCAACCTCAATAATCAGATAAACTTCAGAAGGAGTTGGATGACGGTCTTCATAGTAAAGTGGATCTCGCACCAGCAAAGCAATATCTGGTTCAGGTTCCGAGTAATTATTTAACCGCACAGGATCTTGTACACTTACCAATACCAACCTTCCTAAACGGTTCTGCAATAAATCTACAGTCCGTTTTACCCCTGCACCGTGTGCTGTTCCTTTTGCTGCCATCTTAACTATCTGTCCAGCCAATAATTCAACTCGTTCATCTTCCTCAAGAATCCCAATTTCCGCCATTAATTGATATTCTTGAACCGTCAACAGCCGAATGTCTAATAAAGTCATAGCTTGCTCCTCTATGAATTTAGTAATATTATAATATGTTTTTTTCCTTAGCCTGCAAAACTTCTTGAACCCACGCAGGTGAATTGTGTTTCTGTAGGCGTGGTTTGCGACCCATCGCTCCTAGTATAATATATTAAATAGCGATCGTATCAAACTTATGGAAGAATTAATGGAGTTGAAGGAGTTGCTACATCGAGGTAAGGTTGCGGAGGCTCTAGTGTTGGTGGAAGAATTAGAAGAAATGAGTAAGTCCGACAAGCTTAACAAAATTTTCAGTTATGGCATTATTGTGCTACTGCATCTGATTAAAAAAGTTGCTGAAAACCGTACTACTAAGTCTTGGGAAACTTCGATTTTTAATTCAATTAAGCAAATTCAACGCACCAACAAGCGACATAAAGCGAAAGGCACTTATCTCACGGAAGAGGAATTAGTCGAGACTTTGGAGGATGCCTATGAATCTGCGTTGAAGTCGGCGGCTTTAGAAGCTTTTGAAGGAATCTATGATGTCGAAGAAATTGCCAAGATGGTGAACCGAGATGATATTATGAAAATGGCGATCGCATTGATTGTGGATAAACAGCCTGAAATTTAGATTTTTTGAGAGATTGACAGATATGACTAAATATGTGATGTGGGGAAGTTACTGCGAAGATGTCCTAGAAAAACGTGCTCCGTTTCGAGACGCTCATTTAGCCGGATTGGCCAAGCAGAAGGAATCGGGTGTGTTAAGTACGATCGGACCTACCAAAGATTTAACCAAAGTTTTTGCAATTTACGAAGCAGAAGATGAGGCGCAGGTGAGACAATTGGTAGAATCCGATCCTTATTGGGTAAATGGGATTTGGACTGAATACAACGTGAAAGAGTGGATTCAAGCTTTTTGAACCTCTATGGAATTTAGGAATGATTTCGCAAGTCGGTACAAAAATAAATTGACTTGACTAATAAATCAATGTGGGCTATGATAGCCGAATTGCATAAGTTGTCAAGCGGTGCGAGGAGGTTGCAGAGTGAATACCCTAAGAACGGCAGACGGGGATTTAGTTGCGGTTGACTGTGGCGACTTACTGGCAAAGATTCTCGAAGTTTTAGGAAATCCGCAGACTCAGAATCCTTTTAGAATACATGGTAATGGCGATCGCTTACTCATCGACATAGACAGCATCGCCGAAGCAGTCGCAGGTTTGGGAGTAGAAAATCCCTTAGGTGCTTCCGAACGCGGTGCTCGTACCGCCACAGTCAACTTTACTCCCGGCTTCAAAGAACGTTTTCCTAGTCAAATCACCCAAATCAAAAATAGTTTAAAAACTCGACTGGAATCCGCAATTAAGCAACAAAATCCACAGCTTGCGATCGAACAGTTTGTCGCTAGCTTAATTACAGATTTGGAAGATTTTAAAAATACCTACGCCAAGTTAGACTTTAGCTATCCCTTTGGCAAATATTCCGGGTTGCAAAAGCAGCGATTGAGTATCACAAAAAATCCTAGCAGCAAAGAACTCCTAAAATTTCATAAACTCACTATCACCGTTGGTAAAACCAGCACATTTAATACCGAACTAAGACAAGGTTTAGAAAATTATATCAAATCTCAGTTTGCTAGCGCTAGTGAGGACGATCGCGAAGATTTAGATTTCATTCTTCAAGATTTAGAAGCAGATCCCAAATCAGACTTTTACAAGCTCAAAGAAATTGTAGATACCGAAACTATTGGCAAACTCAAAAAACAAGCACAGATATGTTATTTAGAATTTCTGGAAGAGAACATTAGCGGAAGCAATAACCCATCAAATGCCGAGGGTCTAATTTATTTGAAAGTCCTCATCCGGCGTCTCAAACAGATTGATGAATATATAGTCAAAAATGCCGATGGCGATTACTTAGTCAACTATGCGGGAACAGACTTAAACTATGCAGATGCTTTTGCTCGTGCTGAAGCTTTTGATATGTTGCCAATTATCCCCAAAATAGAAGGATATTTAGGAGAAACCAAAGACGAAAACAAAGGAGATATTCAGTTTGTTTTTGGACTCAAGCTTAAGTTTAATAACCCAGTGCAAGCCAATGGTGGCAAAACAGTCTTTGAGTATTATCTCAATCTACTTGACCCAGAAAATGAGGAACATCAAGCCGAACTTAATAACCCTGCTAGGAAAGAAATTTTTGCTAGAAAGCTATTGAAATTAGTATTGTTGTACTACTTTGTTTTTGCTGGAAAAGACACGTCAGCAAAAGATTATACAGTCAATTCAGACTTAGAATACGATCCAATTCCAGGATTTGAGGAAAAAGTATTAAAAATATTCAAAGGTTCTGATGCAGCAGCGAAAAAAAGAGTTTTACAAGACATCAAAAAAGATTTTGAACAATATAATGTTTCCTCTAAGATAGACAGTCTCAAGAATCTTCTACAAAAAATCCTGAAACACAAGCATTCACCGAAAGAATTTCCGCTTCACATTTCGGTCAGAAAAAGCATTTTAGAGCAAAGTATTGACAAAATTTCTACAAACTCTACATTTTTTCAGCCTGTTTTCGGAATAAAAGAGAAAAAAGCATTAAAATATATAGCGATTGGTCAAGCAAAGGCTAGTGAAAATTCCCTATGTACTCTGACAGCTAAAATTGAAATTAGTGATGTTCATTATTTTGCCACTGATGACCTGCAAAGCTTCAGCATGGAGTATGATATCACAGGCGTGAAATCTCTACCAGTGTTGTTCATGCCAAAAGAGCAACTATCCAGAACAACCTACGATCGCCTATTTATTAAACGAAAAATAGTTGCTTTTCCCTACAGTCTAGCCAGCAACAAATGGGATAATAAAAAAAGTTTTTTGTATCGGTTTACATTCGATTTACTTGCCTATACTTGCCTCAAACTGTTGTTGGAAAAACAGAGTAGATTATTCATTCCCATCCTGCGGCTGCAACTGAGCAATCAACAGTCAGATTCACCCGTAGAAGAGTTCATGCGTTCTTTATCTAAAAGGTTATCGCATTTACTAAATGAAGAACATCGGTCTAATTCTCAGGGTATAGATATCAGAAACACAGAATACAAAGCTCCCAATGTAATGAGTTCTCTGTATTCTGTGTTGCCTAAAAAGTTTACCTTTGCCAACGAGTCAGATGCTCCAAAAGAATTGGACAAACTCGCTATAGTTATAGTTTCCAGTCGCGAGAGTGATGCTAGGTGGAATAGCAACCAAAAGCTATCGAATTTGCAAGGAGAAATTGTCGGTGCAATTCGTCAAAAAGATGGCTCTGTCAGGCTACAATTGCTCAAAACATTCTCTGAAACCTACGAACACGAACAGATGTTTAAAGAACCTACAGTAGTGCGGGATGAAATAGGGAAAGTTTACAAATTGGGATTCAGGCATTTTCTCTACATAGCCAAGGCTCCCTATTCTAGTACCTTGCACATGACACAAAAAGAAGATGCTTTATTTTTCATGTCGAAAGATGTGATTAAATATTTTAAAGAAAACTATGATGACATCAAAATTTACCCGATGTTTTTTGACAAATACTATGCAGTTAAACTGTCAGAAAGATTGGGAGTAAATTCTTTATACATTCAGGATACACTGGAGTTAACCGCTTTAGTCAAAGACCCCAGCAAACGCTCTGTGGTATTTTTTAATTTGTTTAATGGATTAGTAGTCGGATCAGAAGCAGAACGTAATTATAGGGGTGTAATTTCCTATGCCACCTTGTTAAATATTTATCAAGATATACTGGATGATGAACATATCCATCAAGGATTGATTTCTAATACTCAATTAAAAAATGACATTTTGCAGTATTTGACCTTGTTCCACTTTTCTCGCTACGAAAAAGCAACTGGTAAAAACGCTCAAATTAGTTTTAAATTAGACCCCTACGAAAACCTGATAGGAGATCAATCTGTAGGTAAACTATCTCTCTACAAGCATATGGGAGGAGTCGCAGAGTTTAATGCTTTAGCATTTTTGACTAAAGTTAAAGAAGTTTTAAATGCACCAACAGGAGGCGCGCAGTCATGAAATCTAAAATAGCAGAAGATTTGGGGCGTTTGTTTGAAGTTGGGTTTAATATTGGCATTCTTGCTTGTATCAAAGAGAAGCAAATTAAGCATAAGTTTGGAAACTTGTACCTCCAGGAATTGCAGCAGCTAGAGTTTCCGAAGATGCTGAGGAAAATTACTGATAAAATAACCAGTCCTCTGGAAAGAAAGATGGCTGAAAAATGGAGCGTATTTTTCCTACAAAAAGGCTTTCTATCAGGTTTAAACTTTTTTCGAGAATACCTGGAATCTACAGGTTGGAATGAGCCAAATAAACTACGATGTTTGGAAATTTTATATTACCAATCCAGTTTTTGTGATGAGAGCAGTATTGGCACTTACGCTAAAGGTTATGAACAGTGGTGTGGAGAAGTTTTATCTCAATTTGACCAGATTGAAAATATTGCTCAATATATTGGACGTTACAAAGAGAAAGGCGAGTTTCTGAGAGCTGACACTCTAATATTACTGCGATATGGTAGGCAATTTAGGATTCTGTGTGTAGATTTGTCGGTGTTTTCGATGAGGACATCTGAGGATGTTACGGATCTAAACTATTTAGAGATTATCAGGCGTTCGTTGAGACGAGATATGAACTATTTGCGATCGAAAAGTGTGTTTTCTCAACTCCGTATTGATACTGAAAGTTGTGATGTTGAGTTTTCGGAAGGTTTGAAGGGTTACTTTACTGCTTTTAAGTATGATGACAAGGAGAGTGCTAAGTTAATTCAAGCTGGCGGATATGCTCATAGTTTTTATGAATTCCTCCGAGAGACGGGGATACTTGCCGATGATTCGCGGGTGATATTTAATGCGGTGGGATATAGCGATCGCGGAATTAGCGCTATGTCTGTCCGTCCCGAAAATTTAGATGTTTTGAAAGCTTGTCACCTGATTTACAAGCATGATTCAAGTCCTCAAGAAATCGTCCATGCTCGCGAGCTAGTTTTAAATAAAATCAAGCGGAGTGCTTGTCGCAGTTTCGATCGTGGCAAAGTGTTTGTTGATTCTTTGTTAGCAATGTCGCCAGATAAAATCAATGTTGTACGTCACACAGAGCGGCTTGAGGGTTTTGTCAACTCGGTGGGAATTGTGCCGGATGAATTGATGCAGCAGTTGGGATTGAGGGGAACCGTGAAACTCCGCGATGCTCATGCTCAACTGATTGAAAAAGCCCTCGAATCTGCTGCTACTTATATATTTTTGACTGGAAATCCGGGTATTGGGAAGACAACTGCGATCGCCAATTTTCTCACAGATCATGTAAACGATGGATTTCTGTTCTTTTATGTCAGTCCGAGGAAACAGGTGAATCTAGATATTATCGACAAGTTCAAAAAACCTGGTACTGACGATTTATGGAACGATAAAATATTAGCAATTAATACCTATAGCGATTTAATTAAAGATAGCGGTCATAAATGTACTGTCCAGTATCTCTCGAATCAGCGTCATGGAGAGTTTCGATTGCAGACTGTTAAGTTTCAAGATAGCAGAGAAACTAAGCGTCAAAATAGGCGATCGGACCGACTCAAGAGACAAACAGAAAATGTAATTGAAGATAGTGGACGAAATGCTAAGGGCGTACTTAACAGCATTTGTGAAGCCATTTCTACCCTAATCGATACTCATCATTCTAACAATATTGTCGCTACTGTTTCTATCCAATCTTTAAAAAAAAACGATGCGGGCGACACGTTAAAACATTTTGAGAAAATTTTTAGGAATGCTTACATCGCCAGAGAAAATAGGGTTATTCCCGATCGCATGAAAGACATCTCCAGTCGGATCAAGCATTTATTTATCATGATCGATGAGATTACGGGAGACGAAGGAGGTGTCGAATTCTTAAACGGCATCAACGAGATCCTAGGCAGGTATGAATTGAAAAATAATGCTCACGGGTTTAATACCAAGGTGATTGTTGCAGATGCTTCTATCGTGGACAAGGCTGTAATTAGCCAACACTTAAGCGATACCTCTGCTGAACCGGATAAAATCTATTTTCGGAAAGCCAAAAATCCAGGTTTACCTCTGTCAGTCGAGCATTTTAAGTTTAAGGAAACTGACGCGACTGTTATCAACACTAACTCATATCCTGCTAAAAGTTTAAGCATGACATACAAAGTTTTCATTGAATCTTGTAAATTCAATGAAGATGATTTCCTAGGGCGAGAGACTGATTTAAACAAGACAATACAAGGCGAAATTTTACAGGATATAGAAAATCTGTTACAACGCTCTGATGTAGAACAAGTGATAGTTTATATTCAAGATAAACAAAAGCTGGGTAATTTGATAGACAAGATTAGAGAACATCGAGGTGAGTTTGAAAAGGGAACAGATTATATAGAAATACACGCTAATATTGGTGAGGAGGAAAAAGAGTTAGTTCAAAAATGGAAAAAAGATGCGAAAGTAGTATTTATGACTGCTTCAGGTAGTCGCGGGCTATCTTTTCCCAAGGCTAAACACATTTTGGTTGAGATTCCGAGGTTTGAAATAGAGAAAAACCTGATGGAATTGATTCAAGTAATTTATCGGGGACGGGGAAAGGATGAGATTGATAATCAAGATAAAGAATTGATTTTCTATTTGGGCGATAGGGTAGTGTATTTTGAAGATAATAAAGAGATATCGATACAGGAAAGTAAATTGAGTCTTTTAAATATTTTGTTGATTTTGAAAGCATCTATAATGACGCGAATTTATGGTTGCGGGCAAATTGGTTCAGATAAGTTTATCATCATACCCATCGGCGGTAAGTCTGTGTTTGCTGCTGGTGAAACATTCTCATCCCAAATGAAAAACTTAATAGACAAGTTAAAGAGCGAGCACAGGAAGAATAGGAGCGATCGGCGTTTACCACAAGTCTATAATAGTCTAGAAGATTTGCTCGGTCAAGCTGATTTTACACTGAGAGAGAATGTTGAGTCTAATAGTAAATTCCAGACTTCGTATCTTTCGCAGCGCGATTTCTTTAACAATGAATTTTCTAAGTTAGTAAGTGAAGGTTTCGATAAGTTATTGAACCTTAATAACTTGGAATTGGGATATATGAGTGGCGGTTTGTTAGTTGTACCGATTGCATTGCAAACTTTGGAGGAAACCTACATTATGCCTCTGGTGAAAATAGCCAAAAATGCTAATAGTGAACTTTGGCATAATATGCAGATAATTAGTTATGGTAGTGCTTATTCAGAGACTTTACAATTTGCGATTAAAGATGCCATGGAGTTAGTAAAAGAACTGACAAACTCTGTTGACAAAACACAAAGATTTGAGCAAAGCAGCCAGCGAAAGGATCGGTATTATGCCTTGCCATTGTTTGCGTTTATTGCTGGGGAAGTATTCAGGGAATATTTTGCTAGTAACCCGGAAGAACAGAAATATCAAGATTTTAGAAATATCTTGACTCAATACATTCAAGCGCTGTATCCTGTTGGTAATGTTTTGCCTATAGGAGATAAATATCAAGATTTCCCGTTTGTTGTGTTTAGAAGCTACAGCTTAGAACAGATTAGGGCAAAGATATTTACCGATAAGTATATTTTGAGTTCCAATGAGTTGAATGTACTCAATTTGGTTTTGTCTAAGTAAATATGAAATCGGGGGTTGACAGAGTGAACGTTTTAAGATTAGATGATAGCAATTTAGTCACGGTAGATTATGGCGATTTGCTGGACAAGATTTTAGAAGTTGTGCAGGAAAATAACCCGTTTAGCATTTCGGGCGATCGCAAACGCTTGCTAATAGATATTGATACAGTTGCTAATCAAGTCGCTACTTGTAAAGAAGTACAAAATTCTTTGGGTAATTGTGAAAATCAAGCAGATTCTGCGACTGTGAATTTTTTGCCAGAAGTTGAGGTGCGCTTTCGGAGTCAAGTTAGGGAAATAGAGGCTTGTTTGCGCCAACAATTACAATCTGCTTTGGGAGATAATGTTACAGTTGACAAGTTTGTAGTTAATTTAATCAGTCCGCTAGAGTCTTTTAAAGGTAAGGGAACTCAGTTAGGTTTAAAGTATGATTTTGATAATTGCTATGAGGATTTGCAAAAACAGAAGCTGAGTCTGGAATACTTGGATTCTGATTGTGATTCGCTGCTGAAGTTTCATAAAGTAACTCTCTATGTCCGCAATGTAGATATTTTTCAAGAAGAGTTGAAAGCTGGCTTAAAGAGTTATATTTCTGAAAATACTGGGAATCAAGAGGAGAAGCAAGAACTTAATTTCCTGCTTGATGAAATGGTTAAAAATGAAACTTCTGATTTTAACCGACTGTTACGAGTTGTGGATCGGGAAACTCTGGGACAACTGAAAAAAGAAGCGAAAATTACTTACTTGGAATATCTTTTAGAAAATATTGATTCAACTACGGAAAATAGGCGCGGTTTGATTTATCTCCAAGATTTAATCCGCCGTCTGAGGTTAATAGAAGGATATATCAGCGATACCAATAAGCCTGATGGTGATTACTTGGTTAGCTATCAAGGAACTCAGGTTAATTATAGAGATATGTTTTCGCGATCGGAAGCTTTCGATTATTTGCCTATCGTTCCGATTATAGCAGGTAGTCTAGGAGAAACTACGGATGATGCTGGGGGCGATCGCCAATTTATTTTTGGCTTTAAACTCAAGTTTGGCAATCCTGTTCAATCGCGGGGAGGCGATCGGGTATTCGATTACTATCTTAATTTGTTAAATCCCGACAGCGAGGAACATATCGCCGCCTTGGAGGAACCAGCTAATCATGAAACTTTCTTCCGCAAGGTATTAAAAACAGCATTTTTATATCACTTTGTCTTTGCCTCATCTCAAAACCCGCTAGCAGCCAATTACAACCCAGAAGTCGAACTAGAATACGATCCTATCGCAGGATTTGAGCGAGTAGTTTTGCCGATATTACAAAGTTCTAACGAAGCCAATAAAAAACAGCTTTTCCGAAATTTTCTCAAGCGTTTTCAAGAAATTAATGTCAACTGCAAAATCAACTGTCTCAAGCAATTGCTGCAAAAATTAATCTTAGATAAAACTATTTTATCACCTCGAACAGAATCGCGGAAGATTCTGCTCAAAAGAGGTCTGCTTGAAAATATAGATCGTACTTTGACAACCGGAAAATTTTTCAAGGAGGTGGTGGGGCACAATCCGAAGCAAACACTTCAATATATTTCGGTGGCAAAACCGAATGTTAATCAAAGAGCAATTTGTCAATTACCTGTCAATATTAATATTGAAGATATTCGTTATTTTCCAACTGATGAATCCCAAACTTTTAGCATGGAATACAATATCCAAGGTATCCAGACATTACCAGTATTTTGGATTCCTAAAACCGATCGCTCTAGAGATGTTTTTTATAAAAACTTTCAGAATAAATCCGTCGTTTTTCCCTACAACAACCGCCGCTTAGACAGCAAAGGAGGATTGAAAGCACAAGCAGCTTTTGTTTACAAGTTTGCTGTCTCGCTGATGTCATATATTGCCCTGGGAATCTTGTTACGAAAATTACCCAATAATTTATTTGTGCCGATGGTAAGACTTCACGAAGGCTACCATGAAAATCCTTCGCCTTCGGAAAAGTTTATGGCATATCTTTCTAAAGTATTATCTCACATTTTGAGCGAAAAACACCGATCGAATTCCCAAGGATTTCGCATTCTGGGTGACAAGTATCATTTGACAGCCAAAAATGGTTTGAGTTCCTTGTATTCAATCCTGCCCAAAAAGTTTCGATTTAACAATGTAAAGTTATCTCCAGAATTGGATAATTTAGCGATTATTGCAGTATCCACTAGGGATAGCGATGCGAAAAATGGTGGGAGGCGCGATCGCAGAAAAACCTGCTTGTTTGGCGAAGTAACCGGAATCAGGCGCTACGAAGATGGTACTATTCAGGTGGGAATGCTGAAAACTTTTTCAGAAAACTATAGCCTTCAGCATCTTTATACTCAGCCTTTAATTCTGGGAGATATTGTCAGTCAGTTATATAATCGAGGCTATCGAAATTTTTTATATATGTCTCAAGCACCTTATATGAGTACGCTGCATATTACTCAAAATGATGAAGATGATAAATTGTTTTTTATGTCGAAAGATATCATCCGAGTTTTGAAAGGAGAGCGGGAAGATGTTAGAATTTATCCGGTTTTTTTTGATAAATACTATGTACATAGTCCCAAACAGCATCGGGGAGAATCTTTTTATATTCAAGATATAGCCGAACTTGCAGAGTTGTTTACGGATAGGAGGAAACAAGCTGCGGTATTTTTCAATTTGTTTAACGGGATTAAAGTGGAGCAAGGAGATAAGAACTTTTATAATGGAGTGATTTCCTATTCGACGCTGTTGAATATTTATGAAGGTATTCTTGACGATGAAGATATTCGCCAAGGTTTGATTTATAATGGTACAATGAAAGATACTTTGCTGCACTATTTGACAATATTTCACTTTTCTCGGTACGAAGCTCGTCAAAAAATCAGTCTCAAGTTAGATCCGTTCGATCGCATTATTGGTAATGACTCAGTTGGTGCTTTATCTGAATTCAGTCATGCGGGGAGTAGTGCTATTTTTAATTCTCTGGCATTTTTGAATAAAGTAAGAGAAGTTTTAAATAAGGGCGATAGAGATTAAGACAATGAAGGAGGTTTTCGTGTTCAGGTGCTATCGCCTTGTAGTCGGCGCAGTATCATCGCTTTAACACACCCGATCGCAGATATCCTCCACCCGCACTCGCAGAAAAGCTGATACTGAAATTCGTACAACATATATTCTGTATTCTGGAGAATAACTTGCAACTTGTCCGTCTATCCAGTATAATGCCCTAGATATATAGAGAAAGTTAGTGTAATTGATAAGACAAAAATGGCGGAAGTAACCATAGATTTAGGCGAATGTGGCGAAATCCTGGTCGAGTCCTCAAGTGAAGTTGGTTTATCTACTCTTGACGACGATGGTACAGAAAAAACCGGATTTGGCGATACGCTCCGCCAAACTGGGGGGAAACTGAAGGTAGAGGCGGCAAAACTGCTTAAGTTGCCACTGAAGGGATTAGCAAAACTCTTTATCGCTTCCATTCCTGAATCCTCAGCCCATGACTTGTATGAGATAGACCAGTTCTCGGTTGAGTTCAATCTGGGCATTAAAAGCGAGGCGGGAACGAATGCCGGGGCCGTAGCCAAAATTATGCCAGAAGGCGCGTTCAAGTGTACTTATACCTGGAAGCGCAAGCCAACGCCGCCTGCATCAGGGTCGAATACTCCGACGACACCCTAATGAATTGAATCAAGTTATTTGGATATGTGAATACCCTTTTAAGCTGTGGGGAAAGCTGTGCCCGAACAAGACGTAAAACGAATTGAGCAGTATATCCGCAATGCCACTGTCAAGATCTACATCAATGGCAGCTTTACGGGGACGGGCTTTTTCATCTCCCCGGAAGGCTATGTGTTGACGGCTTACCACTGTGTTGACTTTGAGGCGGGAAAGATCGAACTGGCGACCCCCTTTGATGGCAAAGTTGTGGCTCAATTGCAGCCGGAAAAGTCTTTACCTGCATACGATCTGGCGATTCTAAAAACCAACCACCAGCCAAGTCACTGCATACCCTTGGGAAAAATTACACAGGATCGGGTGTCGGATGGAGTAGTCACCATTGGCTACCCCGCCAGTCACCTTGCTTCCAATCAGGAGGTGGGAACCTACAAGGGTTATATTTCCCGGTGGCGAGACGACGATCGGGTGGAGTTATCTGATGCCATCAAAGGCAAGGGACAAAGTGGCGGATCGGTTTATCACTATGGCACGGGGCGCGTCATCGGGGTGGTAACGGATCGCTACAAGGAAGGGACGATGGTGGATTCGGGGTTGACGACGCGACTGGATCGCTTGTTTGCCAAGTGGCCCGAACTGCTGGATCTCAACCAAGCTACAGCGGAACTATGGGATAGACGGTTGCAGGCGTTGCAACGGAAGGACTCCAAGCATCCAATTGTGTTTGTCATGCTGCCGGAAAATGGGGAAATGGCTCCGTTACGAGCGGCATTGAAAGCGATTTTTGAAGAGCAGTGGGGCTGTCAGGTGTTGACCGTGCAGGATCGGCACTATGGCGACAGCACTCTGGGGAATTTGCGTACCCACTTAGAACAGGCCGCAGTGTTTGTGGCAGATGTGAGCGGGGCTGACCCGGAAGTGATGTTTATGTTGGGGGCGGGGCAGTTTGCCTTGAGCCAAGTGCCGATGGTGTTGTTGACTCAGACACCGGGACGATTGCCTGCACCGCTTCAGGGGCGGGTAGTGGTGAGTTATGACGGGGCGGTGACTGACCTGGTAGACCCACTGGAGGAACGTTTGAGCAAGATCGAACCGTTGCAGCAGGTACTCAACGAGCTGGGGCGAGAACACTTTCTTTCGATGAGTCGGCTGCAAACCTTGAGCCGCTTGACCCTGGGCGAGAAAACCTGGCAGCGATTGCAGGAACGCTACCCTACTCAGGAGGCATGGCAAGGAGCAAGTAGCGCGGTGGTAGCGAGTCTGCTGGGGGCAGAGGCAGATTTGGCGGGGGTCTTGCTAAAGCGGGTACAGGAGGTGGCGGGATGAGTCGTTTTCAGGATATTTACGATGAAGCCGCTGAACTGTACAAAAAAGACCGTAGATACGATGCGGCGGTTACGTTTGAGCAGGCGCGAAGGATTGCCAAGGAATATCTGATGCCAGCAGAGGCGGCAGAGGCGGGGGTATGGGCGGCAATCAGTTGGGCTGATGCTGGTAATCCGATTAAGGCTTACAGTCTGCTGATGGAGATTCTTAGTACCGCAGAGGATGATCTAGAACCGCTAGATCAATGGCGAGCAAAAAAGTGGGCTTCGCACATTTCTGTCTATTTCTTCCCCGAACTGGAGAGAATGCAACAGCGTTTAGAAACTCTGACTCAGCTTCAGCAGGAATATTCCATATTTCCGATCGCCGATGTCCATGAACTCACGGGAAATTTGCTTGAGCATCAGGGACAATTGCAAGCGGCCCTGACCGAGTACGAGCTAGCCTGGACAACCTACGATGACTTAGGTTATGTGAAGCATGAGAAGGCAAACCAGGCAGCCTGGTGCAACCTCCGTCTCGGCAACCTAGCTGCCGCCCAGCGCTGGTGCGACCTACTGGGCGAAACCGAAACCGAGTCGCCCAGCAGTCGCATCAGTTGGTACACCCTGCAAGCCAACCTAGCCCTCTATCGCGGTGACTATGCCAAAGCCGAAGCCCACGCCACCACCGCTGAAGAAAAGCAGGAGATGGTGCAGCGCGGTGCCGGTGGAACCTTCCCGATTCGCGTTCGCACTCTACTGCTGCAACCCGACCTAGGCGACCCCGCCTACCCCCGCCATCCCGCCCGGTTTCGCCTGCGCCAACCCTTCCGGGGCAAACCCGATGTGTTTGAGATTTATAATCGCGCTTTGTTGGTAGCCGACTATCGCCTCGCCTGCGTCCGCTACTGCCTGGGCGTTCCCCCCGTCGATGACGATTGGTATCAGCAACCCCAGCAACTCCCCACCCACTTACCCGCTGATTTTCAATTATCTGATTTCCAGCGACGGATACAGCTTGCCCGTCGTGCCATCCGCCGCGCTCTCAAACGAGCTGTCTATCTAGACGGTTGTTTCCAGTGTCACTGGCGACAGGCTGAAGTCCAACAACGGCAAACCCGTTTGGATGAAATCGTCAACGCTACCCAATCACTACTCGGAGGTTCCCCATGCTCGAAATGAAGTTTGACTTTGACGGGTTAATTCAACTCCTCGCCAAGAACCTCTACAGCCAGAAGCACGTCTTCATCCGCGAACTGATCCAAAACTCCCACGATGCAATTGTTCGCCGCCGCGCCATTGATGGCGACACCTACAGTGGCAAAATCAGCATCGAAGCCCGCCCTGACGATTTGAAATTCATCGTCCGCGACACGGGCATTGGCATGAGCCAAGAAGACTTGATTGAATACCTCTCAACCGTGGGCAAGGGCGCAACCCGCGTCGCCCGTCAAGAACAGCAAACCGAGGGCTTGATCGGGCTATTTGGCATTGGTTTTCTGTCTGCCTTTGTGGTTGCCAGTCGCGTGGAAGTCAAAACTCGCCACCTGAGAGAAGCCAAAGGCTGGATTTGGCAAAATTCTGGTAATAAGGATTACACGATCGATCCCTGTGAAATAGAGCAACCCGGAACCACCGTCACCGTCTTCCTCAAAGGGGAAGAAGAAAAAGGTGTAATCCACAAAGAAGAAGTGGAAAAAGTGATTCGCCGCTACGCCGATTTCCTGCGGGTTCCCATTCACCTCAACGGTAGCAGCGAACCAGTCAACATCATGCGAATGCCCTGGGAACGAGCTGGCATTAGTCAAGATGACTTTGAACTAGACACTCGAGTTTATCTCGAAAGAACCATGCGAGATAGTGTGCTAGAGGTCATTCCAGTTCAGTTACCTGAAATCAAGGTTTCTGGAGTTCTCTACATCACCCGTACTCGCACCATTCAGCGCTCCATTCCTCGCGCTATGCGCTTGCTTGTGAACCGGATGTTTATTTGCGAAAAAGAAGCCGAATTAGTTCCCGAATGGGCGCAGTTTGTAAATGGCGTAATTTGTGTCCAAGATGGTTTACTGACCCTAACCGCTGCTCGCGATAACTTTATTCGAGATGAAAACCTCAAAAAGCTACAAGTAGAGTTGGGAGATTTAATCGTTCGCCACATGGAAAAGCTGGCTAAAGATAAGCCCCAGCGTTTTTCAGAGATTCTGCGCTATCACGACTGGAGTATTAAAGCCGCTTGCCATTATTACGATGAGTTTTTTGATAAATTTGCTGACTTGCTGGAATGGCGCACTAACAAAGGAGTTCCCACTACCTATGCTGGAGACTTCAAGCCTGAATGGCGCACGTTGCCAGAGATTCTAAAATTATTGCCCAACCCAGAGAATAAACCTCAGTCATTGCCGTATGTCAGCAGCCATAGTGCAGCCAACCAGTATTTCCAAATGGCTGATGCGGCAAAAACTTTAGTGGTTGATGCTGGCTATCCGTTTGAGGAAGAGTTAATTAAAGCTTACGCTAAACGGGCGGATGGCAAAATTAAGCTGGTGGCAGTCGATCGCGAAGACGATCCTAATGTCTTCCAAGAATTACAAGAGCAATCTGACATTAAACTGAAACTGCTAGCTGAGTATATGTCTCAGGTGATTCGGCCGGGTGGTACCGGTAGAGTTCGTGCAGATGTCCGATACTTCGAGCCTCAAGACTTGACTGCCTTAATTCGATCTACAGAGGCAAGTTCTGGAGAGATGAAAGCTCGTGAAATCATCAACGATCCAAATTCATCTTCAGATTTGCGAGAGATGGCACAAGAAATGTTACGGATGTCTCACAACTCCTCGATGCGTTTAGTGCTTAATGCTAGTAATCCAATGATACGCCTGCTAGCACAGCAGAATTTTGAGAACCCTGATGTCCTGAATATTATTCGAGGTATTTACAACAGTGCCATCCTTTATAACCAAGAATTGATGACCCCACAAAATGCTCGGATTTTTTATGAGCAGTATCAAGAATTGACGAGCCGCAGTCTCGATTACATCATGCAGCAAGAGGATTTGAAAAGCCAAACTGAAACCCTAGAGAAAGAACGGGAAGCTATCCGCAAACGCGACCAAAAAGGTGAAGAACCCAAGCATCTCATTTTCTTTTTAATGACTCCCCTTGCTGAAGCCTATCAAGCTTTCATCGAAACCGTTCGTGACGTGATTGAAAACCGTTTTGGTTGCCAACTTTTCGTTGCGAATGACAGACAATATAAAGACACTGTAATCGACAACGTGCGTTCTCACATGGATCAAGCCCATGCCTTTATCGCCGAAGTCACCGATGCCAATCCCAACGTGATGTTTGAACTCGGTGCCGCCCGCTTCGACCTGCGAGAACGCCCCATTGTCTTAATGCGAAAAAACAGCCAACAAGAACTTCCTGCCGACCTGCACGGGCGCATTTATGTTAATTATGCAGACAAGGCAAGTCAAGAGCTAGCAGATTATTTAGATACCCAACTCCGCGCCGACCAAAGAATTAAGTCCCTTCTGGAGAAGAAAGGCCGCGAGCGATATATTTCTCCTAAATTCCTCAAAGACGTTTCTCGTTTTCCTTACATCGAAGCGAAATTCTGGCAAGATTTAGCTGACCTTTACCCAACAAAAGAAGCATGGCATCAGGCTTCTGAAGATAAAATTAAGACTCTATTGGGCAGAGAGAATCAGGATTTGGCTAAGGTAGTTTTGACTCGAATTCAAGAAGGCATTGCAGGAGTACAGCAATGATAAATTGTTGATTTCCATCCAAAAATTTTTGCTTTCAAGTCATCCCTACCGATATTTTCATAGAAGCTAGTATTTTTGGCTAATTATATCTTTTACAAAGAGGATGCAGAGGCATAGAATAGAGAGATGTTCGCAAAACATACCTGTTGGATTTAGTTTTTTAACCAAAAAATATGACAGTCAAAGTAGGAGATATCGCGCCGGATTTCACCTTAACCTCGCAAACTGGCTCATCGGTCAGCCTCAAAGATTTTCGGGGTCAAAAAAATGTTATCGTTTACTTCTATCCCAAAGACGACACACCCGGATGTACCGCAGAAGCTTGCGCTTTTCGTGATAGTTATCAAGTTTTTCAAGACGCCGGTGCAGAAGTAATTGGGATTAGCGATGATTCCCAGCAGTCTCACCAGAAATTCGCCACTAAATATCAGTTACCTTTTACATTATTGAGCGATACTGGTAATAAAGTTAGGCAATTATATGGCGTTCCTGCTACACTGTGGATTATGCCCGGTCGAGTAACTTATGTGATTGATAAACAAGGTGTTGTCAAGCATATTTTTGACTCGATGTTGGATTTTAAAGCCCACGTTGCAGAGTCTCTCAAAACTTTGGAAGGTATTAAAAGTTAGATATGATTGGATCGGAATGATTTAACCGCAGAGAGCGCAGAGAACACAGAGGAAGAGAAGAGGTAGAGTAAGACAAAGAGAGGAGTTGAGTCCTCTCTTTGCTATTAGCAATTATCTAACCTTTCGCGGCAACTGATTTTTCAGGTGCAGCGTTGTGGGCAGTTTTGCCATTTTTACCATTAGTATGACCGTTGGCATTCCGAGGTTGAATTACTCCATAGCCACCGTGACTTTTGCGTTCGTAGAGCACGTTGATTTCGTTAGTTTCGGCATTGCGGAACATATAAAAATCGTGGTCGATAATCTGCAATTGTTCTAAAGCTTCTTGCACAGTCATCGGAGGCATGGCAAAATACTTAGTCCGTACCACCTCGGCTGGAAGTTCGGGAGTGCGATCGCCTATCAAATCCACAACCACAGGAAGTTCATCGACCACAGCTACGGTTTTAGCATTGGTAGTGGTTTTGTTGTCCTGACGTTTTTCCTTAAATTTCCTCAGTTGGCGAGCTATTTTGTCGGCAACTAAATCTATACTGGCATAGAGGCTTTCCGTACTTTCTTCAGCCCGAATTACGCTGCCATTAGCATAAATTGTCACCTCAGCAGTCTGCTTAGGATTAATCCTGGGGTTACGAGCCACCGATAGATGTATGTCCACTTCTGTAGTCAAACTTTGAAAATGGCTAACCGCCTTTTCCACTTTTTGATTGACGTACTCGCGAATCGCATCGGTGATTTCTATATTTTTACCCTGGATAACAAGCTTCATAGAGCTCCCTCCCTTCTCTAACGTGGGTATAGTTTATACAATAGCACTTTGTATTCTACAAAACACTCATCTTGAAAATCTTTTTAATCTGTTGACAATTCTTAATTTTAACTAGGTATATTTTCAGTAAAAACACTCTTGATTTTTTTCATGATTTTCCCTTCTTTTCCTCAAGATCTACATTCTCCATCCTGCTTGCTCCTTGACTGGGGACAAGTACCCTACTCCCAAGCTTGGGAAGCTCAGCAACAACTGGTGCAAGAGCGCCGCGATAATCCAGATTTGCCCGATGTGCTGATTTTGCTGGAACATCCGCCTGTGTACACCTTGGGACAGGGGGCGAAACTGGAATTTCTGAAATTTGACGGCGAAACTGCGCCGGAATTGCACCGAGTCGAGCGAGGCGGTGAGGTGACTTACCATTGTCCAGGTCAGTTGGTGGGCTATCCGATTTTGAATTTGCGCCGTCACCAGCAGGATTTGCACTGGTATTTGCGACAGTTGGAGGAGGTGCTGCTGAGGGTGCTGGCTGTTTTGGGGCTTTCGGGTGAGCGGGTGCCGGGGATGACTGGGGTTTGGGTTGATGGGTACAAAGTAGCTGCGATCGGGATTAAGGTTAGTCGCTGGATTACTATGCACGGTTTTGCTTTAAATGTTTGCCCGGATTTGGCTGGTTTTGGGCAAATTGTACCTTGCGGGATTCCCGATAAGCCTGTGGGGAGTTTGGAGCAGTTTATTCCTGGAATTGAGGTCGATCGGGTTCGGGCGATCGTGGTGGCGGAGTTTGCACAAGTATTTGGGGTGGAATTTATGCCAGATGTCTAATATATTTAAATCAAAAACCCTCGTCAGTCTCAACTTGAAAAAATAGAAATCATGGCAAATTCAGCTTTGGGTCATCATGCGGTAGTCATTGGCGGAAGCATAGCCGGACTCTTGACAGCTAGAGTTTTGACTGATTATTTTGAACAGGTGACAATCATTGAACGAGACCGCTTCCCTCTTCAACCACAACCTCGCAGGGGCATTCCTCAAGGCACTCAACTTCATATGTTGCTGAGCCGAGGTCGTCAAATCATCGAAGATTTGTTTCCAGGCATAGAAGCAGAATTAATCGCTCAAGGAGCCGTAGCGGTGGATATGGGAAGCGATGTGAAATGGCTCAACCCTTTTGGCTGGAATACTCGTTTCCCCTCTGGATTTACATTGCTTTCTTTTACCCGCCACATTTTGGATTGGTTAATTTACCGTAGATTAGCACGAGTAAGTCACCTTCATTTCCTGGAGGAAGCTTATGTAACTCAACTGATTTCCACTCCTGATGGAACTAGCATTGCTGGAGTGAGATTCCGCCAAAGTCAGCAAAACGGAGAGACTCAAGAGCAAACCTTGCTCGCTGATTTGGTGGTGGATGCCAGTGGCTATAGTTCGCAAGCCCCCAAATGGTTGAAAGCATTGGGCTATGAGATGCCAAAGGAAACAGTGATTACAGCGGGCATGGGATATACCGGTCGTATATATGAGATTCCCGCAGGATTTCAATCTGATTGGAAAGCCGTGTATCTGCAAGCCTCTCCACCCGAACGCACTTCGATGGCTGTCCTGTTCCCCATTGAAAATAACTGTTGGATTCTGGGGTTCTGTGGCACTTTACCCCACCGCCCCTCAAAAGATGAAGCTGCCCTTTTGGAGGCGATCGAGCACTTACCCAGCCCGATCATTTACAACGCTATTAAGCACGCAAAACCTTCTACACCGATTGAAATTTACAATTCTCCCGGCAATCGGTTATGCCACTACGAAACTCTGAAGCGACAGCCGGAAAGGTTTGTGGTTTTAGGAGATGCTGTTTGTTCGTTCACACCCATTTATGCTCAAGGCATGACTGTAGCAGCATTGGGAGTCAAGGCCTTAGAAGCGTGCTTGGCAAAAATTGCCCGACAGCCCTCACCTAGCCTCACTGGATTAGCAAAAACATTTCAGAAACAACTGGCAAAAATTAATGCTGAACCTTGGATTACCGCTACGACTCAAGATGCTAAATACCCTACCATTCAAGGTATGACCAAAGCTCATAGTGTCCCGGAAAAGTTGATGGGATGGTACATGAACCAAGTCATTCATTTAACTGTGCGCGATCCTCAAACTACACTCAGTTTTTTGCAAGTTTTGCATATGTTGAAATCTACTACCACACTATTTCAACCTCGCATTCTGTTGCAGGTATTAAAGCAGGTACTGGCGAATCAATTGAAACCACATCAACCAAAGACGTGATTGACTGCGGTATGAATCTCGAATATCCTGTCTTGGTCAATTCTGCGTAAAAGTTGGCAGTTGAAGCCAAGGGTTTGATATCAAGTCCGGTAGCATCTGAATTATTAAGACCTCTATTTTCTCCCTCTGTGTCCTCTGTGTTCTCTGCGGTTAAATCATTCCGATACAACCAGAAACAATATAACTGATACCAATTTCATAAACTAGCGCGACATAACTACCCCCCCAACCCCCCCTTACTAAGGGGGGGCTTTGAACGGCATCTGTAGCAAATATTTATGAAATTGGTATGATAGAATTAGCGATCTAATAGGGGATCGGAGGCTTCTCTAACCTGAGACAGAAGCAAGACCGATGTAGAAATACGTCCTAAGAGTTTTGCGATCCCCGCTAGCATTAGGTAGGATTCTTGTTAGTTAATCGCACTCGGCTCAGGAGAAAAAATTTATGGCAGATATGTCCGGTCAAGACCCCTCGGAAATTAAAATGGCGACGGTTGATGAAGAACAAAAAGGCGCAACGTTTAGCGGTACTGTCATACTTGCTATCGATGTCGAGGGTGGGGAAGTCGTTTTCTTCAGAGACTTTTTGATTGAAGATTATCAAGGCGAACTTACCGCTTATCTGGCAACAGATGGCAATATAACCAAAAGCATTGATTTAGGTCAGCTTAAGCATAACAGCCACACCTTTAAGCTGCCAATTCCGCTGGGGACGGATACATCACCATACAATACAGTGGTGCTGCGCGACGAAAAAAGCAAGAAAAAAGTTCTGACGATCCATCTGTAAAAATTGTATATCTACCTGTATACCCTATAGGTCTGGATTAAGGGATATCCATTTCGCTACCGCACTCTAACCTAGGTGCATCCCAATGTTGGAGGGCTCTGGCATTAGGGCAGATAGTTTATTGGTTTTGACACTCTCAGGTCTAAAGACGCTGAGATTCTTAAGAAATTTCGTTCTTAATATCCTGATTGCTCAGGTTCCCAAACTCACCACGTTTGCCTGTCCGGCGTGGTGATATCTTTTGGGCGTTTA
>JAHRFD010000035.1:0-1352 GCA_020882975.1 Microcoleus sp. EPA2
CCCGATGGAGTTGGTGTTCCCGATGGAGTTGGTGTTCCCGATGGAGTTGGTGTTCCCGATGGAGTTGGTGTTCCCGATGGTGCGGGTGTTACCGATGGTGCGGGTGTTACCGATGGCGTCGGTGTTCCCGATGGCGTCGGTGTTCCCGATGGAGTTGGTGTTCCCGATGGTGCGGGTGTTCCCGATGGTGCGGGTGCGGGTGTTACCGATGGTGCGGCAATATTCACGCCAAAAGTACCTAAAGTGCTAGCAGCAGCCAAATTGCCAACAGCATCCTTCACCTGCGATGCTTGCAAATTAACTCTGTAAGTAGCATTATCAGCACTATTCCAAGTTCCCCCTGGCGGCGTAAACGAATATGTGGCTGTGCGGGGCGTACCATTGCTATTTGTATTAACACTAATTTTGGTAGCAGGAATAGCACCACCTGACCAATTTACAACAACGTCAGAATTATCTAAACTGCTAACATCAACTCCACTGAGGTCGCTGTAAGTAACTGTCAATATCTGACTGGTGCCACCCGGTGTAGTAATGTTAGAAATTGTCGCTAAATTAGCAATGGGTGGAGTGACATCAATAATCGGTGCGGTGATATTAGCAGTGCGAGTTAGTTGAGTGGCTGCGGTATTGTTGTTACCCGCATTATCAGTAGCTTTAGCCGTCGGAATATCAACGGTGACAGCACCACTCGTAGCAGGAGTCACATCAAATGTGTAAGTTTTGGCATCAACTTTAACAAAGTTACTGACAGCAGCATTGGTGAGGGTGATATCGGTATTGTCAAAGCCGATGACATCTTCATTAAAGGTAGCAGTGACGCTAAATAAGCCAGTTACTGTTGTTGGTGAATTTGATGTGAGGGTGACTGTGGGTGGGGTGATTTCGGCGGTGCGAACAAGTTGAGTGGCTGCGGTATTGCTATTGCCAACGGTGTCAGTGGCTGTAGCTGCGGGAATATCTACGGTGACATTGCCAGTGGCTGTTGGTGTAACGGTGAAATTATAAGTTGTGCCAGTACCTGTAAATCCGCTAACAGTGCCGTTAGCAACAGTTACGTCAGTGTCGATAAATCCTGTGACGGTTTCGCTGAAGGTTGCTGTGACTAAAAATGGTGCGTTTGTGGTGGTTGGTGATGTTGATGTTAAAGCAACTGTAGGTACTGTGGCATCGACAGTACGAGTCAATTGAGCCGCAGCGGTATTGTTGTTACCTGCTGTATCTGTGGCTGTAGCTGCGGGAATATCTACGGTGACATTGCCAGTGGCTGTTGGTGTAACTGTGAAATTATAAGTTGTACCAGTACCTGTGAATCCGCTAACAGTTCCGTTAGCAACAGTTACGTCAGTGTC
>JAHRFD010000035.1:1452-46319 GCA_020882975.1 Microcoleus sp. EPA2
TGTGGGTGCGGTAATATCGGCAGTACGAGTCAATTGAGCGGCTGCGGTATTGCTATTACCAATGGTGTCAATGGCTGTAGCTGCGGGAATATCTACGGTGACATTGCCAGTGGCTGTTGGTGTAACTGTGAAATTATAAGTTGTACCAGTACCTGTGAATCCGCTAACAGTTCCGTTAGCAACAGTTACGTCAGTGTCGATAAATCCTGTGACGGTTTCACTGAAGGTTGCTGTGACTAAAAATGGTGCGTTTGTGTTGGTTGGTGATGCGGATGTGAGGGTTACTGTGGGTGCGGTAATATCGGCAGTACGAGTCAATTGAGCGGCTGCGGTATTGCTATTACCAATGGTGTCAATGGCTGTAGCTGCGGGAATATCTACGGTGACATTGCCAGTGGCTGTTGGTGTAACTATGAAATTATAAGTTGTACCAGTACCTGTGAATCCGCTAACAGTGCCGTTAGCAACAGTCACGTCAGTGTCGATAAATCCTGTGACGGTTTCGCTGAAGGTTGCTGTGACTAAAAACGGTGCGTTTGTGTTTGCGGGTGATGCGGATGTTAATGTGACATTTGGCGGTGTAATGTCGGCAGTGCGAGTTAGTTGGATGGCTGCGGTATTGCTATTACCAACGGTGTCAGTGGCTGTAGCGGCGGGAATATCTACGGTGACAGCGCCCGTAGCAGTGGGTGTAACTGTGAAACTATAAGTTGTACCAGTACCTGTGAATCCACTAACAGTTCCGTTACCAACAGTCACGTCAGTGTCGATAAATCCTGTGACAGTTTCGCTGAAGGTTGCTGTGACTAGGAATGGTGCGTTTGTGGTGGTTGGTGATGCGGATGTTAAGACAACAGTAGGCGGTGTAATATCCGCCGTGCGAATAAGTTGGGCGGCTGCGGTATTGTTGTTACCTGCTGTATCTGTGGCTGTAGCTGCGGGAATATCTACGGTGACATTGCCAGTTGCAGTTGGTGTAACTGTAAAACTATAAGTTGTGCCAGTACCTGTAAATCCGCTAACAGTGCCGTTAGCAACAGTCACGTCAGTGTCGATAAATCCTGTGACAGTTTCGCTGAAGGTTGCTGTGACTAAGAATGGTGCGTTTGTGGTGGTTGGTGATGTTGATGTGAGGGCAACTGTTGGTGCAACGGTATCGATAACTATGGCTTTGCTGCCGCCGAGGGAGTTGGCTGTGGCTAAAGTGGGGAGGGTTAAATCGGCATCCGCAGTCAAACTATCTTTAATTGTGCCGCCGTTGAGGGTGAGGGCAGTTGTGGCGAGATATTGTAAGTCGAGGGATGTGTCTCCGGCTTGCACTAAATAGTTGAAGGTGAGGGCTGTACCGCCACTACCACTAGCATAGGTGGCAAATTGGTCGGTTGTGCCGGTTTCTAGTTGCAGTCGGGGCGTGCCGGTGACGTTGACAGCAGCATCGAAGGTGACGGTGATGGCAATAGTGGAACCGACACCGTAGCTGCCGTCGGGGGTGGTGGCGGTGACAGCGGTAACTTTGGGGTTGGTGTTGAGCAGGATGGAGACATCGTTGCTGTTGGCGTTCGCCACAGCTAAGTCTGGTTTGCCGTCGCCGTTGATGTCGCCGATGCTGACGGAGAAGGGGATAGCGCCAGTAGGGAAGGTGACTTGGGGGGCGAAGGTGGGGGTGGCGGCTCCGGTGGGGGTGGTGTTGAGCAGGATGGAGGCGGTGTTGCTGTTGAGGTTCGCCACAGCTAAGTCTGGTTTCAAGTCGCCGTTGATGTCACCGATGCTGACGGAGGTGGGGGTAAAGCCAGTAAAGAAGTCTACTTTGGCGGCGAAAGTGGGGGTGGTGGCTCCCGTGGGGGTGGTGTTGAGCAGGATGGAGGCGCTGCTGCTGCCGGCGTTCGCCACAGCTAAGTCTGGTTTGCCGTCGCCGTTGATGTCGCCGATGCTGACGGAGTAGGGGAAAGCGCCAGTAAAGAAGTCTACTTTGGCGGCGAAAGTGGGGGTGGTGGCTCCCGTGGGGGTGGTGTTGAGCAGGATGGAGGTGGTGTTGCTGTCGCGGTTCATCACAGCTAAGTCTGGTTTCAAGTCGCCGTTGAAGTCGCCGATGCTGACGGAGATGGGGCCATTGCCAGTAGGGAAAGTGACTTGGGGGGAGAAAGTGGGGGTGGCGGCTCCAGTGGGGGTGGTGTTGAGCAGGATGGAGGCGCTGCTGCCGGAGTTGTTCGCCACAGCTAAGTCTGGTTTGCCGTCGCCGTTGATGTCGCCGATGCTGAGGGAGAAGGGGCGAAAGCCAGTAGGGAATTCAACTTGGTTGGCAAAGGTGGGGGTGGTGGCTCCTGTGGCGGTGGTGTTGAGCAGGATGGAGGCGCTGCTGCCGGAGTTGTTCGCCACAGCTAAGTCAGGTTTCAAGTCGCCGTTGAAGTCGCCGATGCTGACGGAGATGGGGTTAGTGCCAGTTGGGAAGTCAACTTGGGTGGCGAAGGTGGGGGTGGTGGCTCCCGTGGGGGTGGTGTTGAGCAGGATGGAGGCGCTGCTGCCGGAGTTGTTCGCCACAGCTAAGTCAGGTTTCAAGTCGCCGTTGAAGTCGCCGATGCTGACGGAGATGGGGCCATTGCCAGTAGGGAAAGTGACTTGGGTGGCGAAGCCTAGTACGCCACTGTAGTTGTTGAGGGTGGTTTCGGTGAGGGCTAGTTGGGGCGCTTTAGAAGATGGGGGGATGAGTTGAGGGATGTCCCAACTGCCACCGAGTGCGCTGTTACCTGTAGGTTGGGAGTTGGCGCTGATGTTTGCGCCTGTGAGTTGGTGCAGTTGAGTCAGGAATTGGTTTCCTCTGTCTCCGGCTGCTACGTTGCATCCATATAATATGATGTTGGCGTTGTCAGTGAGGCTGTTGCGCCACTGTTGGAATTGGTAGCTGTAGTTTTGGATATTGCTGCTGTTGAGTTCTGTTGTGCCTAGGTACAGGCTGCCAGAATCTCCGTGGGTGATGATGTGGAGGGCTGCGATGCCTGTATGCTGAGCTAGGACTGTGGTGATTTGCTCTACGGCATCGGGCTGGTTTTTGAGAATGTAGGTGGCGGTGTGGGGTTTGATGCCCTGGGCTATCTGCTGGCTATCGGGTATTGTGGGGTCAAGGATGACTATTTCTGTGGGCTTGTTGCTGGTGCAGGAATTGGAACTACCGATATTTTTGTTTATGGAATGGTTAATTTGAGGTAGAGTTTTCATGATTTTTGCTTTTAATGTAGTTCGTGGTTTTTGAGTCGGGATATGCCCCCGATTTGATGCTGGTTTGTGATATTTCTACCTGGTGGTGGATGACACTCGCCGATCGTGATGAGTAATACAGGACTTTTGAGGTATGTGAGGTACATAGTTGTTGTAGGGACACGGCGCCGTGCCCATTTGTGTCAACTTAAGCTTTTAGTCCGCCAAGTTTTCTCGCTCACCCGCCAAGTCCGCCAGGGGTTAAAACCCCTGGCTCAAAGCTAAAGTCCTCTGAAGAGGACTAATGAGTTTAAAATTTTTCTTCTCAGTCCTCTTTAGAGGACTTTCGCTTTGAGACAGGGAATTCATTCCCTGTCGGACTGTCGGACTGTCGGTTTAAGCTTAAGTTGACACTCCGAAAGGCTAAAGGAAGTGTCCCTACGGGATAGTGATAGTACCTATAAACCTGGGATACGCTGTATCAAATCCGTTAGCATCGGAATGATATTAATCAAAAGGGCAAGGAAGATACTTCTAACCGGGACAAGGACTCGAAACCTTTGTTTTGTAGGACTTACGCATTAATATTTCGTCTGAATTCCGTTAACCTGTGTATCAATTTATTCCCTAACAAGATTTATATCTTGCTGCTTCCTGGTTGCGCTAGCCAAATTGCGAAAGATTAGTTTCGCAAAATGTCTGAAGGCTTTTTCCCAAAATGCTGCTGGAAATATTTTGTAAAGCGACTAGGATTGTAAAAGCCATATTCAAACGCAATTTCCGTAATCGTTTTGTTGCTCTCGATTAACTCCGTATGAGCGGCTTCAAGTCGAGCATTTCGCAAGAATTGACTGGGAGAAACACCGTAATAACGAGCGAATGCTGTTTGCAAAGAACGATTGCTACAGTTCATGGCGGAAGCAATTTCTGCAATTGTCAGGTCTTTTTTCATATTTGCTCGGATGTATTCGGCCGCCTCTCGCACGCGGGCGATCGAGATTTCGGATACTTTAATAATCGATGGTTCTAAAGTGTTGTAAGATGAACCTTGGACTAAGGTAGAAAAAATAGCGGTTTCTAAATTGTCAATTACCAGTGGATGTCCGTTAGTGTCAATCAAATTCGACAGCGTTATGACCAGTTGATATAGCGATCGACCGTAAACAGTAGTGCGATCGATAACTTGCAGTAGGTTAGGACGTTCAATGGATTTGTCAAGATACTTGCTCATTTCAGTTAAAAATAGAGCTTCATCTATATAAATTGATATTCCGCTGTATTTGGCTGAGTGCTGAAGACGGGTTAGTTCGACTCCCGACTGACTTATCACCACATTTCGATCGTTCATGAGGAATTCGTTAGACCCAACTTTCAATAAATGATCGCCGTTAAAAAATGTGAAACCTATTTTTCCTGGAGAAGTATATCCTGCGGTATATGTACTCCCAGCTTCCCAAAGAACACTCACGAACTCGAAGTTTTTTAATTTAGCAAACCGCCATTGAATTTTATAATCTTTGGAATAGGCAATATGTTTAGTAAGAGTCGATACTTGCTTAATATATATCTCTGGATCGTTGATTTCAATATTTAAATCCCAGACCATTATTAAATCCCCATATTTTACACCTACAATAAATTATATCAATTATGTGTAAATATTTATACTTGTCTGGGGTATTTTACGGGAATTATCTCAGGTTGAGGTGGGGGCGGGTTTGTGAGATTCTGGGTTTTAGGACAATACAGTTCAGATAAGACAGATCCCCCCCAGCCCCCCTTAAGAAGGGGGGAGCAAGAGTCTCAAAGTCCCCCTTCTTAAGGGGGATTTAGGGGGATCTAGACTTCGATACAAACGAGTTGCTTGGGGGCGGGTTTATGAGATTGTAGGTTGTAGGCAATTATGGTTGGTGAACCCTTCGGCTAAGCTCCCTTCGGCTAAGCTCAGGGCATCGCCCGCCCCTACGGGAATGTAAATTTTACAGATTCTATGAATAACGACACAAATGTCAATACAGTCGAAGAACATGAGATTTTTGGCGATCGCGATTTGCCATCTTGGTTAACCGAACAACGAATCAGCCTTGCTTGCACTACTTATCAAACGAGCAGGTTGATGTTAATCGGCGCTGCGTCAGAAACCAACAGAATCTCGGCTTTTTGGCGAATATTCGATCGCGCAATGGGACTTTACTGCACAGCGGAACGCCTGTATCTAAGCTCAAAATATCAACTCTGGCAATTAGATAACGTGTTGGCTGCGGGTGGACAACATCAAGGTTACGATCGCCTTTACGTCCCTCGCATCGCCCACACCACAGGAGATATCGACATTCACGATATCGCTGTCGATAAAAATAATCAAATCATCTTTATTAGTACGTTGTTTAATTGTATCGCTACTTTGAGCGATCGCCACAGTTGCAAACCTCTCTGGAAACCGCCGTTTATCTCACAATACATCAACGAAGACCGCTGTCATCTCAACGGTTTGGCGATGGTGGATGGGGAGGCGAAATATGTCACGGCGTCGAGTCAGTCGGATGTGGTGGATGGCTGGCGCGATCGCAGAAAAAACGGCGGTATAGTGATTGATGTCGCATCTAATGATATCATCGTTACGGGATTGTCAATGCCGCATTCTCCTCGCTGGTATCGAGATAAGTTGTGGTTGCTGAATTCCGGGAGAGGGGAATTTGGTTATGTGGATTTAGAGACAGGGAAATTTGTGGCCATTACCTTTTGTCCGGGATATGTGCGAGGACTGGCTTTTTGGCAAAATTGGGCAATTGTTGGACTCTCGAAACCGAGGGGTGGTGACAACACTTTTAGCGGTTTAGAGTTGGATGAGTTGTTATTAGCAAAGGATGCTGAGGCTCGGTGTGGGATGATGGTGATTGATTTGACTACTGGTGCGATCGTGCATTGGTTGCGCTTTGAAGGAATTGTCACGGAATTGTATGATGTGCAGGTGATTTCGGGAGTGCAAAAGCCGATGGCTTTGGGTTTTCAAACGGAGGAAATTGCTCAGTTAATTACTTTGGAATTTTAACCGCAGATGGATGGGGATGAATCCAACATAGCTAAAGCCCGAACTTCTTGAGGAAGTCCGGGCTTTAATAGCGATCGCCCTAATTAACTCAATAACCTACACTAAAGCAGGTACTTGCGGCCAACGTTTCATGACTTTCCCAATTACCGCCAATTCTTCCATCAATTTGTCGAACTGATCCGGTGTCAAAGATTGTGGCCCATCAGACAAAGCTTTTTTGGGATTTGGGTGCACTTCAATCATCAGGGAATCAGTACCAGAGGCGATGGAAGCAAAGGCCATGGAAGGTACAAACTGGGCCCAACCGGTGCCGTGACTGGGGTCAACCATAATTGGTAAGTGAGTCAGAGTTCGCAACACAGGAACCGCAGACAAATCTAGCGTATTTCGGGTATATTGCCGGTCATAGCCGCGAATGCCGCGCTCGCACAAAATCACGTTGGGATTGCCCGCTGCCATGATATACTCAGCAGCCATCAACCATTCTTCAATAGTTGCAGAAATCCCACGCTTCAACAAAACTGGCTTGTCTTGTGCTCCGACTTTTTTCAATAGGGAGAAATTCTGCATATTTCTGGCCCCGACTTGAACTACATCGGCTACTTCCACGATCGCACTTAAGTCCGCCGCATCCATAACTTCGGTAATAATTCCCAAACCGCTAGCTTCCCGCGCCGCGGCTAACAGCCCCAAAGCACTCTCGCCGTGTCCTTGGAAAGCGTAGGGAGAAGTTCTCGGTTTGTAAGCTCCACCACGCAGAAAATGAGCGCCAGCAGCTTTCACCCGCATTGCCGTTTCGACAATCATTTCTTCGTTTTCGACGGAACAAGGGCCTGCTACGACCGCGATCGGGTGATTTAAGCCGATCGTCACAGTTCCCAGGGGAGTAGCCACTTCTACGGCGCTTGGTTCTCCTTGGCGATATTCCAAGCAAGCCCGCTTGTAGGGTTTTTCCACTCGCAATACTTCCTCAATCGAGGTGCTCATTTCCCGAAGCTGCATCGGTTCGAGCTCAGCGGTGTCACCTACTAAACCGATGACAACTTTGTAGCGTCCCACTATTTTTTCTGGGGACAAACCCCAGTTGGTGCGGAGTTCTGCGTCTAGGCGATCGATCTCGGCTTCTGGAGTACCGGCTTTCATTACAATAATCATATTTCTTTTGCCTTCTCTCTTGGGCTAAACACGGATTATGACACGGATTGACTGTTGGCTGTTGACTGTTGACTGTTGACCAATGACTGTTGACCAATGACTAATGACTAATGACCAATGACTAATGACCAATGACTAATGACCAATGACCAATGACTAATGACCAATGACCAATGACTAATGACCAATGACTAATGACCAATGACTAATGACCAATGACTAATGACTAATGACTAATGACCAATGACTAATGACTAATAACTAACTTTTTGATTTAGCCGATCGCCATCCTTCTCGCATCCGTCCAAAATTGGTATTAAATTCTTCCCAACCCATAACACTTCCTGAAATTTCTTCATCCCAGGAAGCCGACAGGACTCCGTAACTCAATCCTAGTACACCCAAACCAAAACAACCCATACTTACTAACAATACCGCTGTGTTTGGTAAATCAAACAAGCCTTTGCTGACTATCAAATAGCTCACAAAAAATGTCGCAATTCCCAAGAGTGTCGGTACACCACAAAATACCGCTATGCGGGATATCATGCGCTTGCTGACTACTTCTGGGATAGATGGGTCCTGTTTTTTCGTTTGGCTGGCTTTGGGCTGCTTATCGGCAGGATTTAGTTCTAATGCTGTGTTTGTTAGTTCCGCTTGGGCGGGTTTTTTAGGGTTTTTTTTACGATTTTTTGCCGGTTCAAAGGGGAGGCGCTGGCGGGGTGGTTCGGAGGACATATTTTATAGCAGAAGGAATCAGGAATCAGGAACAATAGAAATCCTACTATGTATAGTAATAGTTTCAGCGATTCAGAACGTCCTAACCGTCTTGGTGGTTTCTCTATTTTCCAGGGGGCATTTCAGACATTTATTCTGACATTTATTCAATAGGCATCTCCCAAAACTCTTGTCGGGTAGGCATTTTACCTGCCCTTAACTGATTTTTATTGAGATGACTAATGAATATTGTCGCAAATTTGGGCTTTGGTGTTTAGCCGCGGATGCCTAGACGGGCAATTAATGCTTTGTAGCGCTCAACATTTTCCTTTTGCAGGTAAGCCAGGAGGCGCTTGCGGCGGCCGATCATCATCATCAAACCACGGCGAGAAGCGAAGTCTTTTTGGTTGATTTTGAGGTGGGCGCTGAGTTTGCTGATGCGATCGGTCAGCATTGCGACTTGAACATCTGGCGATCCGGTATCGGTTTCATGGGTTTGGTAGTCGCCCATGATTTCTTGCTTGCGTTGTTGTGTAAGAGCCATGAATTGATTTTAGGTTTTTTTGTACTATCTCACAATCCCTGATTATATCACAGGGGAACCACAAACGATCAAATTTGCGATCGCACTTGCGAGATTAGTCATCGAGGCAGAAACCGGGTTGTTTACGAAAATACTGGACGCCCAGTCTTAGATACGGATGAAAAACCCGGTTTCTGGAGATTTATCGGCTCAAATAAGTAATGGCCTCTTTGATCCAATCATCGGCATTACTTTTTTTTGCTAAATTACTATCCTGACTCAGGGTTTGCAGGGCTTGCAAGACTTCGGCCCCGGTGTAACCCATCGCCAGCAACACCATTTCCACTTCTTCTTGAATAGCCGCAGGTACTCCGGCGGCGACTGAGGTGGTCAAACCTTCCTGTTGTCGCCATTGTGAAAGTTTACTTTTAAGTTCCAGGGCTAAACGTTCCGCGGTTTTGGTGCCGACGCCTGGGGTTTTGGCGAGGATGCGGGTATTGCCGCCGACGATGGCTTGGACTAAATCTGGTAATCCTAGGGTATCTAAAAGTGCGATCGCCAGTTGAGCACCCACCCCACTCACACTGGTTAACAGTCGAAATAAATCTCGTTCCGTTGCACTACCAAAACCGTACAACACGATTTGGTCTTCTTTAACTTGTTGATGAGTAAAGATTTGGGTGATTTCCCCAGAGGGAGGTAATTGACCACTCACGCGGGGCAAAATTTGGATTTCATAGCCAATTTGGTTGACTTCCAGAGTCAGGATGAGGCGGTTACTGCCTTTGGTGATGTCGGCGACAGTGCCTTTGAGATAGCTAATCATAAAAAAATAATATACCCTTTCTCAGTTAGGTGGGTAATCGGTAATGGGTAATCGGTAATCGGTAATCGGTAATCGGTAATCGGTTTACCAATTACCAATTCTCCATCGTACCTCCTATGAGAGTTCGACAGGCTATATACCGTTATTTCAATTCAAAATTAAATTCCGTTTAACGACCGACAAATCGGGTTTCCCAAAATTCACCACCAAAGCCACATTTAAGTTTTCCAAAGATTTGATAAACCACAGGATTTCCTCAGCGCCTTTTCCTTCATAGTGATTGAATAAAATAGAAAATCGCTTTTCTAAATCTGGTTTAACTTTACCAGAAAGTAGTACCAATTTCAGCAGTAAACCCATGGTTCTGCTAGGACCGAGATTGTAAACTAAATCATAAAAAATGTAGTGACTGGGATGGTGTTCGTTTTCCACTACTAAAAAATTGAATAATTCATGACAAGTCTGAACTAATAACAAATTATTTAACTTCACCGAGTCATTTTCACGGAGGGTGTTTTTGATGTATTTGTACAAACGACCGCTAAATTGACGGCGACCGTATTCAGGTTCCACCGCGGAAATTAAATATTCATACAAATCAACTTTAAATGATTGATAAGATTTCGTGTTTTTACTCTGGCGTAAAAACAAATGAGCCGATTCTTTGTAAGTGCGATTTTCACTCACTTTTCCCGCAAATTCCCGGACTGCTAAATGTAATTCTGCATCATTCAAAAGGGTGGGATTGGGCGCGGGATTTACAATGCCCATTTCGGTATGTCCCGGCGCAACTAAATAGTTTAAATAAAGAGATAAGTCTGTTTCAAATTGCCGTTGCCTTTGAGATTGCAGTCGTTGGATTGTTTGCTGTTCTTCGGCAATGCTTTCCTTGCTCAAGAGAGAATAGCCGTATAAATAAGGATATCGAAAAATTAGTTCTCCCAAGGTAGTGTGAGTCTGTTTTGGCTGAGGTTCTGAGCCTTGTTCTAGAGCTTTTACTAAGCGTTCTAAATTAACAAACTCTTCACTTTTTGTAAATAAATCTATTTGACGCTGCAAGCATTTGACTATGTAAAACTCCATCCCAAATCTGGGTGAAGTTTGCTTAAATAGAGCTACCAAATTTGCGATCGCCAATTTGTATTGGGAATTCAATTGCCATCGGTTGATGGGGATGTAACAGCAGCGGTGGAGGATGTATTTAAAATCCTGTTCCGATCGCTTGAGAGAGACTATACTATACAAAGTTGCTTCTATGTCTGGATCGGGATAGCCCATACCGTCTATAAATAGCTGTCGGAAACGCTCTATCACCTGTACCGGCGATTCTGTTTGGACGCAGGAGACTATGTGGTTGTAAAGTTTCTGTTCGTCGCTGCTAGCTGGAACAGTCTCTAAGGGTGCTGGGTTGACAATACTACTGTCTGTAATAGTTTCGGAAATTGGTGCCAAAACCACTGCTGGTTTTTCCGGTAAATCTCGATCGGGATGTAAGAAGCTATAGTGTTCTGGACTTAGTTTTTTATTGGTGGCCCACTCTAAGGCTGCTTGCAAACTTTTCCCCGTCAATAATTGGGACTTATCTTGACGTTCGGAAGCCAGCCATGCTGTGAGTGATGCTTTGTAGGGAGCCAGATTCCCCAACTCTTTTTCTGCCCAAAAAACATTAAATACTGATTCATAAATTCGGTTGGCTACTATTAGTTTATTTCCCGAATTTTTGACAACTAATCCTAATTGTTGTAACGCGATTTTTTCGGGAGATGAGTCCGCAGCTACTCCCCCAGTTTCCCCTAATTTTTCAGAAGCGGGGGTCTGCAAAATTTGCTGGTACAATTCTAACAATCGACTGCTGTCGCCGGAGTTCTGGAAAATGCCTCGGCGAATTGCAGTTAAATGTTCTGGCTTGTCCCAATCTTCCCAGTTTTTTATAATTCTAATTTTGGCTAATTTTTCAATTTCTTTTATTTCACAATTTCTGCCAATAAAAGAGCCATACTCCAGTACCAACCCGCAAAGCTTTTGAGTCAAAAACGGTTGACCACCTGTCCAAGCTAAAATGGCTTGGAGCACTTTTTGAGGTCTAAATGCTTTGACCGCTAATCCTTTGGCGAGGGGGAAACTTTCGTGTAATTCCAATCGGCCTAAATTAATTTGTCGTGCTATGTTAAACGGGTTGCACCTGGTGTCTTCGATTAATTCTGATGGTACGGTTACTCCCATCATGGCAAAAGTAATGCGCTCGTAGTCCCGTTGAGTGCTTCGCTTAGAATAACAATTTAGAATTAAGGCAAAAAAATCTTTAACACAGAAATTTAAGTTGTTAATACTGTCTATGTCATCGAGGAGAATTACGATATTTTGTTGATTTTTAAGTGATTTTAACAGAACTTTTTCGATAAATATCTCTAATCGCTGCACCGGTGAGAGTAGTTCGCGGTCGTTCCACCATTTGAGAGCATCAAACCTATTTGTGAGGTTAAAACTGCTGGCTATGCGATACATAATTCCCCGATACCACTTTTGGGGGGTGATATTGGGATGGCTGATGCTTTTCAAGTTAACTGCTGCAATCAATGTACCTTCTGCTTGCAGTCTTTTCCCGGTTTGCAGCAGTAGGCTGGACTTTCCGGTTTGTGGCGGACTGATGACATAGCAGAAGTTCCTGTCTAGGAGTTGTTTGTAGAGTTCTTCGTCTGCGGGCCGCTTGACATAGGTGGGGGCGCTGACGGGGAGATATCCTCCTACTTGATATTGATAAGTTGTGTTTATTGCCGTTGTCACCTGCTGATCGATCAAGACGGTTCACCTCTATTTTGTCCGATTGAAGGGTTACAAATTTCCGTTATTTGCCAGTGGATTTAGTTGAAACTTTGACTGTCTTTTACTCCATTATCTACTAATTATCCTGGTTATTTTTAATCTTTATTGTATCTTTGCAATAAGAAATCGTCCCACGGAGCGATCGTCCTCCGACCCGTTGTGGTTATTTATACTGGTTGACATTATAAGTATGTTAATTTTTACTGGGAGGCGATCGAGAATCCCCCAATACCTTTGTATTTAGACTGTGTGTTTACATTGTTTTACAATAATACTTTAAAATTCAGTCGGTGGTATAATGCGATCGGGGAAACTTATAATCTTTAAGTTTCTGCTTTCAGCTACCTTTGCCTTCAGGCCCAGTAGCTTTCTACGGAAAATACTGGCTCAGTCATGGCTGGCAATAAAAAACCCCAGCTTTTTTGCTGAGGACTGCTTGAGTGGGAGATATCGTTAATCTGCGTTTTTTTAAGTTGACTTAGATTGCATGAAATTTCATGCAGGTAAAAGATGCGCCCTGATGGATTAACTACCCGATGGATTAGCACCCTGATGGCATAACTCCCTGATAGATCGTGGCCCTGATGGCATAAGCTCCACTACCCAAAATAATCGGGTTGGTGGATGATCGTGGATACTACTAACACGTCACTTTTGGCGCGGCCGATCGCTCAGGGTGTGCCTGTCTGAATTGATTATGACAGGCAGATTTCTCCAAAGGCAAGTGGGCTATTGCATCAACCCACTTCTGACTGGTTGGAGTTGCCAACAAGTGTCAATCTACGCAAATCAGGGTCATCGAAAATGAAATACAGCATCTTAGTTTTAGGCGTATTCGATCTAGGTAGCCCCAGTGTGGCTGGTCTTGCTTCTGGAAAATTTGTTCGCAGTGGTGGGGCTTTGGAGAGTTATCCCGACTTCCATTACACTGGAACGAATGAGGATGGGGAGCAAGAAGAAGTAAAAACAGGAAAAGGATAGGAACTTCTAGGGGATGAGGTTATGGCTGTTGTCCTGTAGTACCTGTGGGAAGCGGTTGAGACTTCATCCTGCTATCAGTCTACCTAAATTCCAGATGTGAGTGGGAAAATAAAAAGATGAGGCCAGTCTTGGGATAGATCTTCCCCATCTCTCAAGTGAGCTAGCTTCTGATTTTCTGGCCAATCAGATGCAGGCTTCGATCCTATTTAAGTTCATAAAAACCCAATGGAAAACACACTCGTGACTACTCGCAGACAGCGGGTATTGACAAGAACCCAGGAACGGCGTCAAGCTACACCCAAAGAAAAAGAGCTGATTCACTTGCTGGCGAATATGGCTTGCAGTTTGGTGAAGTATGACTATCAGCACGCTAGCGGTAAGGGGGTACTCCCGCCATCGGAACGGAAGCTTTTGGCCCAATGGCATTACCTGCGAGTTGAGCAAATTCGCCGGATCGAACGCAGTTTGGAGCCTGTAGCTGCCCTGAAGCGGGTGTATTACAAGAGCATCCTCAGTCCTAGGGATTTGAAGTCTTTGAAACTGCTGTGGACGGAAGAGGATAACAACCGGGTTAAGCGAGTCGATCCTGATTTGGATGATATCCTCAGCGAAGCTTTGGATCGGGGAGATACTTTAAAACAGCTATTTCATTCGATCGAGGTTAAGGAACGTCAATTTTCGGCTACTCCCTGCCCTGGGGTGGTGCCTCTGTGGGTGAAAGAGTGGGAACTTGCGGGATATGATATCAACTATTTTCCGCCTTCGTTCTCTGCCTGGGCTTCGGTAGTGGACGATTAGGCTCTAGAAAACTGTTGTGAACTACTCACCGCTCACCTGGAGTACCAGGTATGGTGGGGGACTTCCCGGCGGTGTAAGTTAAATCGGATCGTCAGATGCCGCTCCTCAATTTATTTTTGTTGGTTCCCATTCCTGATGACTGTGGGGGAACTCTGATGTTCCTCCCCCTTTTGGGCAGGGACATCCCAACAGATAGAAGTGAATCGGAGTCAGTACCATTGTACAATGGGGAAAAACCAGGGCTTCAGCTAATAGCTGATAGCTGATAGCTGATTGTTTCTCATGACTGACTCGATTTCTACTTCTCCATTAGACTCGGCGGCTGTATCAGCCGAACTCCGCTCTCTGTTGAGGTCGGGTTCGGAAAAAACTCAACTGCAATTTCTGCAACAGATGGCAGATTCCAGTTGGGATGTATTGATGGAATTTTTATTAGAGCGCAAGTCGGATGAACCGACGGCAGTAATGGGTAAGGCTTACCAAATTTTGTATAGTGCTAATTCTCCGAGAGCGACGGAGTTTTTGCAAGTGCATTTTCCCACAGGGGTTGTGCCACTGCGATCGGACTCGAATATTGATTACACTCCACTGCAACAATTATTGGCCCTACAGGAATTTCAAGAAGCCGATCGCTTGACTTTAGATAAACTTTGTGAATTGGCGGGGGAAACAGCTTCGGCAAGAAAGTGGCTGTATTTTACCCAGGTGGAAAGTTTGCCCGTGGCAGATTTACAAACAATCAATACACTGTGGAAGGTTCATTCTGAAGGAAAATTCGGCTTTTCGGTGCAACGGGAAATTTGGCTAAGTTCGGGTAAAAATTGGGATAAGTTGTGGCCCCTAATTGGCTGGAAGAAGGGGAATAATTGGACTAGGTATCCCCAAGAGTTTATTTGGGATTTGAGCGCGCCTAGGGGTCATTTGCCGCTGTCTAATCAGTTGCGGGGCGTGCAGCCTTTTTCGGCTTTGATGGCTCATCGGGCTTGGTTGAAATGAGCGCAAACGAGTTTGTTTGTGGATGTAGCAACCTTTGCGACATTTAAGTGATTCTCCATCGCTTTTACCCAAAAGCATTCTGCATTCTTCATTCTTCCTGATATCTGAATCTATGTTACTTCCAGACGATCGACGAACCAAGTTAGACGACACCGACGACAACTTGTTCTATGCTTATCCCCGGTTTGTGACTCATGTTGACGAGGGATTTATTCAGCAATTAACGGATTTGTATCGGGAGCGGTTGAAACCGCATACTCGGATCTTCGATATGATGAGTAGTTGGGTTTCTCACTTACCAGATGACATCGAGTTTGCCCATGTGGAAGGGCATGGCATGAATCAAGAAGAGTTGGCGAAAAATTCGAGACTGAACCATTATTTTGTCCAGAATTTGAATGCCAATCCTAAATTGCCACTAGCCGATGCCGAGTTTGATGCTGTTGTCAACTGCGTTTCGGTACAGTATTTGCAACACCCCGATCTGATTTTTGCGGAGATCCACCGTATTTTGAAACCGGGTGGTGTGGCAATTATCAGCTTTTCTAACCGGATGTTTTATCAAAAAGCAATTGCGGCTTGGCGGGAAGGTTCGGAGGGCGATCGGGTAGAATTGGTCAAGAGTTACTTTGATGCTGTCAAAGGAGCGAATATACCCGGATTTAGCAAACCGGAAATAATTTATAAGCAGTCCAGTTTGCCCAGTTTCATGAAAATGCTGGGAATAGGAAGTGGCGATCCTTTTTATGCTGTAGTTGCTTACCGCCAATCTTAGGATATTGAAGTCGAGTTTTCCTGGTAGGGCAATTAAATTTCAACTCTCAACTTAAAATTTAAAAACACTGGACTCTTCTACCTTCCAGGGGGTTAGACTTCAACATCTACATTTGCGATCGATGGGAATAATATTATATGTGATGCTGTAGCTACTTACAAGTTATGCTTAATCCTCAGCGCTGTAGATATTTTTTGTTCTCAGGTGGTCAAAAAAAACTCAATGAAAATCCCCATACATCTTCCTCAAATCCAGAGTAACGAGAATCTTCAAGCCCTGATGTCACCCTGGATTATTGAGTGATTTACCGTTGAGTTACCACACTCATCAACCTTTGGACCAAAGAATTTGGGAGTTTTGGGAGGGGGTGAATTTATTTTGTTTTAAGATTAAAATCTACTTGATACCTATTGTCTATGAGTAAGAGTACAATGTGTCAACATTGATAATGATTAGAAGTAAGGTAATTGGCATTGACACACCAAGAATCTCGTGTGATATCGTTAAGTAAAGGGTGAAACTGTCAATCGGAATATGCTCATAAGCGATTATTTTTAGTAGCAAAATATAAAGAGGTCAACATGGAAACAGAACAAGACCCTAATATCGTAGAAATTAGCACCCAAACCAGACCGGTGCAGCAATTCTCCGCCGAGGAAGGAGAAGAGTCAGGCGAAAAGCCTCAAAAATCCTTGAATATAGCCCCGCTATTGAGGACTTTTAAACGGAAAGCCTTGATAATTATTGGGATTGTAGCCCTAGCAAGTGGTGGCATAGTCTACCAGATAAAAGGTAGCAAGAAAACCTATCAAGGTGATTTTCGGATGTTAGTGGAACCGGTAACAACGGAAGCCAGGATTGCCGATCCCTCTGCTTTGGCGAATCGCGAAGGCGGAGTGCCGAGTCGAGATTTTTTTAGTCTCGATTACGCAACTCAACTGGAAATTCTCAAGAGTCCTCAAATGCTCTCAGAGATTACAAAACAAGTCAGAAAGCACGATCCCAAATTTACTGAAGAGTTTCTCAAAAAAGGATTGCTAGTATTGCGCCTGGGAGATACTGAACTAAATAAAACTAAAATTTTGGAAGTGAGATTCTTGGGTCAAGATCCTAAGTTAGTGGAATTGGTTTTACAAGAAACTAAAAAGAAATATTTAAAGTACAGTCTTGACGAACGCAAAAGTCGCATTGGTGAAGGTGTTAAATTTATTGAAGACCAGCTTCCAGGACTGAATAAGCGCGTCAACGATTTAAAGTCGGAGTTGCAGATTATCCAACAGCAGCAAAGGATCGCCGATCCGAAAGAACAAGGAGCGCAATTGATCCAGCAAGTTCGGAATATAGAAACCTTACAACTAGAAACCCAAAGGCTGCTAAAAGAGCAGAAGATTCTGTATGCAAACTTGCAAAAACAATTGGATTTTACACCAAATGAAGCTATTGCAGCGTCAGCTTTAAGCGAAGAACCTCAATATAAAGAACTGCTGACGAAGGTGAAGGAAGTAGAAGGTCAGATTGCGGTAGAAACAGCTCGGTTTAAGTCGGCGAATCCGATAGTGGAAGCTTTAGAGCGGAAGCGGGCAAATTTAATAGCATTACTAAATAAGCAAACTGACAGAATTTTGGGTCAAAATTTAGTAGGAACTCAGGCTAATTCTAAAGTTCAAAATTTCCAGAATTCCATTCGTATTGGCTTGATTAAGCAATTGGTTGATACTGCTAACCAAGTTCAAGTTTTAGAGGCTCGCAATCAAGCGATTACGCAGACAAGAAACAATTTGGATCGACAAGCAAAAGAATTTCCTACCGTAGCCAGACGCTACAACGAACTGCAACAGCAACTAGATATAGCTGCGCGCACGCGGGATCAACTTTTGACTCAGCGGGAAACGCTACGGGTGCAAGCGGCTCAAAGTCAAGTACCTTGGGAAATAATTTCTGAGCCTCAAATACCGCGAGATCCTGATGGGAAGATGATTCCTGTGGCATCTAAAAATACCAATAAATTAATGATGGGGGTGCTTGGGGGGCTAGTTTTGGGTCTGGTGCTGGCGATAATCATCGAAAAAATACAGAATACATTTTACGGTGCTGACGATGTTAAAGATGCAGTCGATTCCCCTTTGTTGGGTGTAATTCCTGTCAACAAAACTGCTAAAAATTTCTATCCGTCTATTGCAAATGCCTATGAGGTTCTGGAAAACAAGGAGAATAAGTATAAAAAAAATGCTGCGGAATTTATAGAAGCTTTTGACTCTCTTTATACTAACATTCGCTTTCTGTCTTCCCATCGGGCGATCGCCTCTGTGGTCATCGGTTCGGCTACAGCGGGGGAAGGCAAATCTATCATCGCTTTCAATTTAGCTCATGTGGCCGCGCTAGCAGGTCAGCGAGTGCTGTTAGTAGATGCAAATTTGCACGATCCCAGTCTTGATTTGCTGTTAAGTTTGCCAAATGCAAAGGGATTGAGCGATTTGTTGCAAAATAAAATTGAATTTAAGGAAGCGATTCAACGATCGCCTGTAGCGGATAATTTGTTTGTACTAACTGCGGGGATTCCTCAACCGGGCACTTCCAGACTGCTGGCTTCGTCTCAGATGCAGTATTTAATGGCAGAATTTAATGGGATATTTGACTTGGTGATCTACGATACGCCCCCGCTGGTTGAGAGTAAAGATGCTAATTTTTTGGCGGCACGGACTGATGGCATACTGATGGTGGTATCAATTCTCAAGGTGAAGCATTCTGTAGTGAAGAAAGTTTTCGCTCAATTAGAAAACTTTGGTATTCCTTGTTTAGGAACCGTTGCCAATCATATTGGTAAATCCAAAAAATATCAAGCTTCAAAACCACATTTACTGGCAGATAAAAATGAATATTTGAATTTTGCCCCAATCCCGTCGAGTCTGCCTAAATTAGCTCCCAAAAAAGAGTGAGTTGGATGCGGGTTCAACTCAGCAATGATGCGGGAGTTGGGATAGTGAGTAGAAAAGATTGAATTTAAAATTTGGGGTGTAGCTCAGTTTATGAAACCATATCAGCAAATAGCGATCGATGAATGCGGAGAAGCTTTAGTGGCAATTCCGGCTGACATATTTGCTTTGGAACAGCCACATCCCTATCAAAAATTAGGGGCTCCTTATCAGGAAAGCAAAGTTGATTCTCCTTACTATCTACGCCAAGGAGTTATAGATAGTTTGATTGGGGTTCAAAAGCGTTTGCAGCAAGATTATCCTGATTGGCAAATTCTGATATTTGATGCTTATAGACCAGTGGAAGTGCAGCAGTTTATGGTGGATTTTACTTTTGCTGAAATTGCCAAAGCTCAAGGCTATGAATTGCCAGTTTCCGAAGATAAAAGACAAGTAATTCTAGAGCAAGTGTATCAATTTTGGGCGGTGCCGAGTCTCGATCGCGCTACACCGCCACCCCATAGTACGGGTGCAGCCTTAGATGTGACTTTAGTCGATCGCCAAAACGGGCCAATTGATATGGGTTCTCCCATCGATGAAATATCAGAACGTTCTTATCCTGATTATTTTGCCAGCAGTAAGGAACCCGCCGAACAAGCATTTCATTGTCGGAGAAAAATATTAAAAAATGCGATGATTGCTGCTGGTTTTCGACAGCATCCTCACGAGTGGTGGCATTTTTCCTTGGGAGATCAGATGTGGGCTTGGTCCATGGGTGAACAACAGAGGGACAAACAATTTGTCGCCCGATACGGCCGTTATTGAAAGAAGGAAGAAGGTGCTTCGACTTCGCTCAGGAACCAGGAAAAAGGTGCTTCTACTAGGGTGGGGTAAGGGAGTGAGGAATCAGGAAGAAACAATTGGGAGCGAGGGTTTGAGCAATTAAGAATGTCCTCAAGGTATTGAGGGTGGCTGTGATTTTGCTAAAAAGTCGATCGCCTTCAATCCATGGAATCAGAATAGACCCAGACTCTTGCCACGGGAGGAATGGTGCTTTAAGATGAACGAAAGCGAACAAGTGCAGACAAATCCAGTCAGCACCGCAAACCAAGCAAGGATAACTCAGAGTTAACCAAATGAAAGCATTAATCCTCTCTGGCGGCAAAGGAACACGTTTGCGTCCCCTCACCTATACGGGTGCAAAGCAGTTGGTTCCTGTGGCAAATAAGCCCATACTGTGGTACGGAATTGAGCTAATTGTGGCGGCAGGGATTACGGATATTGGGATTATTGTTAGTCCCGAAACTGGTGAAGAAGTGAAAGCGAAAACCGGAAATGGCGATCGCTTTGGTGCGAAAATTACTTATATTTTGCAGGAAAAACCAGCGGGATTAGCTCATGCGGTTAAAATCGCCCAACCATTTTTGGGAGATTCTCCGTTTATCATGTACTTAGGAGACAACTTAATTGAAAGTAAACTAAATCCGTTTTTAGAGACTTTTAACAACAACAAACTAGATGCTTTGATTATGCTGCGGCAGGTGGCGAATCCTACTGCTTTTGGTGTAGCGACAGTGGATGAAAAAGGGCGAGTATTGCAGCTAGTAGAAAAACCGAAAGTCCCCCCTTCTAATTTAGCATTAGTTGGGGTTTACTTTTTTGCTCCTACGATTCACGAGGCGATCGCTCAAATTCAACCATCTGCCCGTGGCGAACTAGAAATTACTGATGCAATTCAACAGCTAATTAATCAGCAAAAAAAAGTTGAAGCTTGCAATTTAGAAGGTTGGTGGTTGGATACGGGCAAAAAAGACGATTTGCTAAGTGCTAACCAAATTATCCTAGATAGCTGTATTGTAGCTTCGACAGAATTAAAAGTAGATGCGAAAAGTCAAATTATCGGGCGAGTACAAATTGGAAAAAGTAGTGAAATAGTTAACTGCACGGTACGCGGACCAGTGGTGATTGGGGAAAATTGCCACATTGAAAATTGCTTTATCGGACCTTACAGTAGTATTGCCGATCGAGTCACGATGATTGATGCGGATATCGAACACAGTGTCATCTTGGAAGGTGCTAAAATATCAGGGATTGAGCAACGAATTGTGGACAGCGTAATCGGCCAGCGAGCTCAATTAACTAATGCTCCTATCCGTCCGAAAGCGCTGAGGTTTATGATTGGGGATGACAGTCAAATCGAGTTGGTGTAAGTTTGGATATTGCCAATATCGGCAGCAATCATGCGGTTTGACAAGAAATAAATGTTTTTGTGGGGTGGGCCCGAAAGCCCGCCCCCTTAACAGGTTAAGATGGGTGTTTCCCAAGCATCGATACTAAGTTATCCAAAGGAGAGGAAAGTTTGCAGTCTGAAGAAATACCAACTCAACAAATAATTGATAAATTACGACAAACTTTGGAACCACGAATTGGTATTGTTGATTCGCCATTGTCTGTGAGAGAAAAAAGTGCGATGGCGCTTGAGGAAGAAGATGAAGATATCGCTCTGTTAAAAACTGGTTTTGATATTTACAATATCCCAATAACCTCTTACCAAAGGAGGCTTGGTTCCGCAGTAATCGCGGTTAGAAAAATAGTCAGAAAATTGCTAAGACCTGTACTAGAAAGACAAGTAATTTATAATTTTGCCAATACGCGCGTCGTTCAAACATTGAGCAATCAATTGCAAAAATTGCAGGAGAATCAGCAAAGCCTAGAGAAAAAAATTCAATCTGAATTTAGCAACGAGTCTCCTGAAGTTAGAGCTAAACTTGAGATTCAACAAACAGCGATCGCAGCACTGCAATCTGAAATAGAGCAAATAAAAGCTATACAGGAGCAGCATTCTGCTATGTTAGAAGAAATCCGGGTGAGATTGCTAGATCTACCGCGATAAAATATCAAAAATCACACCAAGCAATTTTCGTTCTCTAAGTCTATAAATTTAGTCGCGAGAGTAATCTAAGTTCTAAAATCTAAAATCTAAAATTTGATGATCGCACTACCAATATGCTCGCTAATTATAGTTAACTATAACGGTTTTCGCCAAACTAAAGATTGCTTAAAATCGCTCCAAAAACTTGCGTATCCCGAAGAAAAACTAGATGTTATCTTAATAGATAACTGTTCTCAAGACGACTCAGTTAAATCTTTGCAGGAATCCTTTCCTAAAGTTCGCATTGTGGTAAATTCAGTCAACAACTTTGCCAAAGCTCTTAACTTGGGTATCAGCAAAGCTCGAGGACAGTACATCGCATTTCTGAATAACGATGCTACTCTAGAAAGTCGGTGGTTAGAAATTTTAATTAAACAACTAGAAAGCAACCCCAAGGCTGGTGCTGCTAGTGGCAAATTGCTGTTCAAAGACGGGCGAATTAATAGTGTGGGAATTCAGCAATTACCTAATTTTTATTGGCGAGATGTGGGCTTTGGGGAGAAAGATGCAGGACAATATGATACAGAACGCACCGTAGAAGGTTTGTGTTGGGCTACGGTGCTGTTTCGTAGGGAATGTCTCGAAGATGTGGGACCGATAGATGAAGATTTTGTGATGTATTTTGAGGATGTTGAGTTTGCGAAACGCTGTCAAAAGCGGGGTTGGGAAATGCTTTATATTCCCGATGCGATCGCACATCACGAATACCGAGGCTCAAGTCGGGGAAGTAAACTCACGGAGTATTTTTGTAACCGTAATCGTTTTTTGTATTTAGCAAAACACGAACCTTTGCAATTAGTTTCTGCGATTCATACTTCGGATTTTTTTACGAATAAACAGTATGATTTGTTGTTCGAGAGCATATTTGTAGCAATTAAAAAATTGCTAGAGTATCAGAAGCCGGAAATAGTAGAAACTGTGCTGTCGCAATTGTCGGAAAAGTTGGCGGTGATTTATAGTCGGCTAAAAGTCGATCGCATTTTGTCTCGGTTACAGGTGGTTCGAGGCGATCGCCAAATGTCGATCGGGATTTACGATCACGGACTGCATTTTATTGGTGGGGGACAAAAATATGTAGCGACAATGGCTTCCCTGCTGCAAAATCAATTTAGTATCACTTTTATTACTAACAAACCAGTGGCGATTTCGGATTTAGAATCCTGGTACGGACTCAACCTTTCCCAATGTCAAATAAAAGTGATTCCGTTGCAGTTTTACGAAAAGCGCGGAATGCAGTGTATTGATTCCAGCATGATTACCGATGACTTGGAAAATCCCTTTGATGAAATTGCCAAAGAAAGCAAAAATTATGATATTTTTGTGAACGCTAATCAACTGGAAAAAGTCAAACCATTGTCCCCAATTTCAGTATTTTTCTGCCATTTTCCCAATACTTTTCGCAACCGTCATTTTGCGGTTGATGACTACACGTTCATGATTGCTAACAGTCAATTTACTGTCAAATGGTTGGAGAAACGCTGGAATCTCAAACCCACTTTTTTACTGTATCCGCCCGTAGAAATGGCAACTTCTCAAGTGCCGAAAGAAAACATTATTTTAGCTGTGGGACAGTGGGAAGCTGGGGGAACCAAAAAGCAAATTGAATTAATTAAAGCTTTTCGCAGTTTGCGGGAGAATTATCCAGAACAACTGCAAGGATGGCGGCTAGTTTTGGTGGGAAGTAGTGTTCCTCGCAATCCTTATTTAAAGACTGTTCAAAGTTTATTGAAGCAAGATTCTAGGGCGATCGAACTTAAAGTCAATGCTGACTTGGAAGAGGTAAAATCGCTTTATGCTAAAGCCAGTATATTTTGGCACGGCTGCGGTTTGGGAGAAGTCAATCCCCAAAGATTTGAACATTTCGGGATGGCGACGGTGGAAGCAATGCAAAACCGTTGTGTTCCGATTGTTTTCAACGGTGGTGGACAACCGGAAATTGTGGAACATGGGCGATCGGGTTTTTTATTCAACACTGTGGAGGAACTGTGTCACCATTCCCATCAACTGATTGCTAATCCTGATTTGTTAGTAGAATTTCAAGGGTTTGCTGAACAGCGTGGCGAAGGTTTTAGCAGTGCATATTTCGAGGCAAAAGTCAAGCAATTTTTTGATCTCATTCGCCAAGAATATGCTACAATGCCTCTGCCCAATCCAGGGTATGTAGCTCAAATGCTCGATATCGATCGCGCTCGATAAATTGCTCCGATGCGGGTTTTACCAACAATATTTAATGATGACAAACAATTTATATAAACCCGCCCCCACAGCGCCAATAACTTACACCAAATCTGACTTCTGTCCAACCATAAAAATGTACATTTTGATTCTGAGTGGGGGCGGGTTTAGGAGATTATGGGTTTTCGGCAATTATTTTTGGTAAAACCCGCCCCTAAAATATAGATAAATTGTGTTTCCTAAAATCATGTCCAATTCACTGTTAATTAATTTGTCATTTTTAACTCCCCAACCAACGGGAATTGGCATCTATGCAGCAAATCTGTTTCCCCAACTTAAAAAACTAGAACCAACCTTACTTAGTTCCCAACAGATTGAGGATTATACTTGCTATCAAATTCCGGGAAATCTCACCCCCGATAGTGGGAGTAAAGGACAGATAAACAGAATATTGTGGACTCAATTTAACTTACCTAAAATTTACCAAAAATTGAACTCAAGCCTGATATTTTCTCCAATTCCCGAAGCACCTTTGTATTCAGGCTGCCGCTATATAGTCACAGTACACGATTTAATCCCTTTGCGATTTCCCCAAAAATTTTCGCGTTTGACAGCTTATTTCCGCTACTATATACCCCAGGTTTTGCGACAAGCGGAACACATTATTTGCGATTCTCAAGCTACGGTGGAGGATGTGGCTCAATTTTATCAAATTCCGACCCAAAAAATGACGGCAATTCCCCTAGCTTGCGATCGCCTTAATTTTAGATATTTAGACTTACCAGTCAAAAATTATTTTCTGTATACAGGGAGACACGATCCTTATAAAAACCTGGAAAGGTTAATTGCAGCCTTTGCGAGTTTGGGCGATCGGGCAAATTACGAACTTTGGCTATCGGGGCCAAGCAATGCGTACACACCAAAATTGATAGCACAAGTTGCAGAATTAGGACTAGAATCTGCCATCAAATTTTTGGGTTACGTTCCCTACGATCGATTACCCATAATAATGAATCAAGCCATCGCCCTAGTTTTCCCAACACTTTGGGAAGGATTCGGCTTACCAATTTTAGAAGCAATGGCTTGCGGCACTCCTGTAATTACATCCAACCTGTCATCAATGCCAGAAGTGAGCTCAGATGCGGCATTATTAGTAAATCCTTACAACATTGGAGAAATCGCCGCAGCAATGCAAGCCATAGCCACAGATGCAAAATTGCGATCGCACTTAAAGACTGCTAGTTTAGCTAGAGCAGAGCAATTTAGCTGGAACAAAACCGGAGAAGCCACTGCCAATATTTTACAAAAACACCTTTAAATCATCTCTCTTAATCTCTTCCCTCTGCGCCCTCTGCGCCCTCTGCGGTTAAAAAAAATCTTACAAAAATATTTGTAGAGGCGGGTTTCACCAATAATCTATGTGAGAAACTAACAATCTGTAAAACCCGCCCCCACCCAACACACAATCCAAATACTGTGTGGGGGCGGGTTTATCTAGATTGTTTGTATTCATCAAATATTCCTCGTAAAACCCGCCCCTACAGGAATTATGGTTAATTAGCGGGTTTATCTAGATTGTTTGTATTCATCAAATATTCCTCGTAAAACCCGCCCCTACAGGAATTATGGTTAATTATATCGAATATATTATCCCATGCCAAATCCCCAATCCAACTTACTAATCAACCTCTCCTTCCTAATTTCCAAACCAACAGGCTTAGCAATCTACGCCAAAAACCTCTTTCCCCACCTAAAATCCCTCAACCCAACATTACTAAGCGCCACGGAAATTGCCAATTATAGCTGCTATAAAATCCCATCAAACTTAACTCCCGAACAAGGAACCAAAGGACACATCAACCGATTGCTGTGGACACAAACCCAGCTTCCCAAAATTTACAAACAGTTAAAATCCAACTTAATATTTTCGCCAATTCCAGAAGCTCCGGTATTTGCAGCTTGTCGCTATATAATTACAGTGCACGATTTAATTGCACTCCGATTTCCCCGCCGTTTCGATCCGCTCACACCCTACCACCGCTACTATATTCCCCAAGTGCTGCGACAGGCTCAACACGTTATTTGCGATTCGGAAGCAACGGCTAAAGATATTGCTGAATTTTGTAAAATTCCGAGAGATTTAATTACGTCAATTTCCCCTGGATATGATAGCAGTTTTTTCCGTTTTTTAGACTTGCCAACTAGCAATTATTTTCTTTATATTGGTCGTCACAATCCTTATAAAAATTTGCAGCGAGTTGTAGCAGCATTTGCTGCTTTACCCAGCAGTGGTGAGTATGAGTTGTGGATAGCTGGATCGGAAGATAAACGCTATACGCCACTGCTGAAAGCGCAGGTGCAAGAATTGGGATTGGTCGATCGCGTCAAATTCTTAGACTACATTCCCCCCGGTGATTTACCGAAAGTCATCAATCAGGCGATCGCCCTGGTTTTTCCTAGTCTTTGGGAAGGATTCGGCCTCCCGGTGCTCGAAGGAATGGCTTGTGGCACTCCTGTCATCACCTCTAACCTGTCTTCTATGCCAGAGGTAGGGGGGGATGCAGTGTTGTTAGTGAATCCTTACAGCGTGGATGAAATTACCGCTGCTATGCACCAGCTTGTAAGGGATGTTGGAGTGCGATCGCACTTACGGGAACTAGGTTTGGCGAGAGCAAAACTATTTAGCTGGGAAAAAACTGGTGGGGAAACTGCTGCTATTCTCGATCGCTATGTTTAAGGAAGCAAGAGGGAAGAAGGAAAAGGGAAGAAGGAAGAGGGAAAAATTCTCCCCATCTCCCCATCTCCCCAAGACTCTACAAGCCGATTTACTTGTTGATACCCAACTGATCGCCACGCTTGTACTGCTGATAAGCAGCAAAAAACAGCCCCGACAGAGTAACAAAGATGAGGCCGAGAACAATACCTGAAAGCAACGGTTCTACCATGAGAGCTCCTTATCGTTAAGATTTAACAACCTATTTTTAATATTACCAGCACTTACACAGATGAATTTTCGGAAAACAACGATAACAGCGGTCTGAGATCTTGATCTCCCCACGGGGAAGGATTAAGCTATGTTATGAGAAATAAATTTTCTTGTAGATACTTTTTTTAATTGAACTCCTTTGAATAACCAAATTGCCAAAAATGAAACTGAAAACCCGATCGAGCGAATTGGCATATTTTTGCTAGCGTTCTTACTCGCGATCGTGTTATCAAGCTTAGCAATACGCCACTTTCAAGCGGTCGATCCCTACGTCAGCAGCGTACTATCCTTGACTGGAGACCCCATTCAGGGTGCAGCCATCTTTCAAATGAACTGTGCCGGGTGTCACATATCCCTGTCCGACAGTCAAGTGGGGCCAAACTTACATTTAGTATCCGAGCGCAAATCCGAATTCGATTTAATCCGCCAAGTCACCAGCGGACAAACCCCACCCATGCCACAATTCCAGCCAAGTCCCCAAGAAATGGCCGACTTGCTCATATATCTGGAACAAATTTGAACCAGAAAGCAAAGTCGGACTCACGCCAGGGCTGTTTCATTCTCTTGTAGGGGGGGTGCCTGTGAGTGCCCGCCCCAATCTCACCAAACACATACAAAATCGTGGATGAGGAGGGTAGGCACGCACCATCCACTACCCCTACAAAATCATCGTTTTCCTGAGAATGAAACAGCCCTGGGCACTACCCCTACAAAACGATGATTTGTTTGAGAATGAAACAGCCCTGGGCGAGGGGTGGGTATTATTCCCCTGCCACACTAATGAACTATACCAATACGTTGAAATCCTGAGCTGTTAGCAAGCTCGATCGCACGCCATTGAGAATAGCCAAAACTTCACCAGTAGCGGTAACGGCGATCGCAGCCGATCCATTAGTTTGACTAAACGACAATTGACTGAAATCCAAGCCACCGGTCAAAACCAGGGAATCAACTCCTTGGGTGAAGTCAACAATCGTGTCCAAACCGCCGCCATCTGTCAACAAGAAACTGTTGCTACCGTCGCCACCAATCAGAGTATCGTTGCCAAGGCCACCAAACAGCAAGTCATCGCCAGTGTCGCCAAACAAGACATCATCGCCACTGCCGCCAAGTAAGCTATCGTTATCGTCGCCACCACACAGAGTGTCATTACCTTGATCGCCAAAGAGCACATCGTTACCACTGACACCCAAGAGGACATCATCGCCTTTGCCGCCGTAGGATAAATCATCACCTTCATCGCCAGAGATGGAATCATTGCCACGATTACCATAAAGGACATCGTTGCCGAGATCGCCAAAGATAGCGTCAAAGCCTTTGCCACCTAGCAGAGTATCGTTATCGACACCTCCGTAGACACTATCGTTGCCAATATTGCCATTGATATAGTCACCGCCCTGACGCCCAAAGATCAAATCACTGCCACCCAATCCGAAGATAGAGTCACGGGCTGCACTACCGAAGATCGTATCATCACCATTAGGGCCATTAATCACAGTACCCGCGATCGGGATACCCAACTCATTAGGAGTATCCACCCTGGGGAAGCTGTCAGGACAAACCAAATCCGTGGTTTGCGAGCTCAGAGGAGTATCTGGAGTCGGAGTTGGTGCCGGAGTCGGTGCCGGAGTCGGTGCCGGAGTCGGTGCCGGAGTCGGTGCGGGAGTCGGTGCCGGAGTCGGTGCCGGAGTTGGTTCAGGAGTCGGTGTCGGAGTCGGTGCCGGAGTCGGTACCGGAGTCGGCCTCGGAGTTGGTGTCGGAGTCGGAGTCGGAGTCGGTGCCGGGAAGTTACCAAAATTGACGTTATTGACAATAGCCCCAGAAGCCAGCACGATGTCGGCGGGGTTAGGGGTGCTTTGGCTAAACCCAGTTTGCGCGATTTCCCGGACGCGGTAGGTTCCCGGTGTCAGGTTCGTGAATAGGTAGTTCCCACTATTGTCTGTAGTGGTGTTAACAGGAGTAGCAGCAACTACCCCAGTCGTAACATTAGTTAACTGAATTTGGAAACCGGGCAAACCCAGTTCTCCGCTGTCTTGAGTGCCATTATTATTAGAGTCTCGGAACTTCAGACCTCGGATCGTAGCCGGTTGGGGCAGAAAGTTGCCGAAGTCAATACCCGTAATGCTATTACCACCAACAATCGTCACCGGGGCCGGATTAGGAGTAGTCTGCGTCCAGCCATTTTGCTGGACTTCCCTTACCTGGTAAGTGCCTGCGGGAATCTCAACCAGAGTGTAGTTACCGTTGGTGTTGGTAATAGTCGTGGGTTCGGTTTGTTGAAAGACGCCATCCTGGTTGATATCCAGGAAGATTTGCCAGTTTTGCAGCCCCAATTCCCCGGTATCCTTGATGCCGTTGTTGTTAGCGTCGCTGAATTTTTGCCCGCTAATTGTACTCGACTTGAAGTTGCCGAAGTTAATGTTAGCGATGTCTTGACCGCTGGTGACAGTAATATCTGCCGGGTTGGGGGTAGTTTGTGTCCAACCGGTTTGCGGTACTTCCCGCACCTTGTAAGTACCTGCGGGCAAATTGAGGAATTTGTAGTTGCCGGCGGGATCGGTGTCGGCCTTGGGTTCGTCTGTGTCGGGAGTGCCGTTGCTGTTGGTATCAAGGAAAAATTGCCAGTTGGGTAGTCCGGCTTCCCCTGCATCCAGGAAGCCACTCTTGTTGATGTCGTTGAACTTGATACCGCTAATCGAGTTGGGCTTGAAGTTGCCGAAGTTGTTGTTTTGGGAGTCTGTACCACTGGTGACGGCGATCGTAAACGCACCTGGGGCAGCCGGTACCGTTTGCGTCCAGCCCGGTTGCAGCACTTCCCGGACGTTGTAAGTGCCGGCTGTCAGGTTGATGAACTGGTACTTACCGGCGCTATCAGTAACGGTGGCAGTTTCTCCTGGTTCTTGGGTACTGTTGGTGTTAGCATCCAGGTAGATTGTCCAGCCTCCTAGGGCTGGTTCTGCTGGATCTTGGACACCATTTTTATTGAAGTCATTAAATTTGAGCCCGCCGATTTTGCCTAGCAGGAAGTTACCGAAGTTGGTGGGAGTGGCTGCGGTGTTGGTGATGTTGACACCACTGGTTGCAGTGATGCTACCAGTAGGGGTAAGAGTTTGCCGCCAACCAGTCTGTGCCACTTCCTTTAGGGTATAGGTGCCTGGCCCAACATCGGTAAAGGTGTAGTTGCCTGTGGTAGCTGTGGTTTGGGTTTTGACCACTGCACCGGCGGCGTTAAGTAACTGAATATCAAAAGGAGTTGCCGGTGCAACTTCTCCGGTATCTAGGACACTGTTGCCGTTTTTGTCATCGAATTTGGTGCCGCTAATGGTGATGTTTGTGAAGTTGCCGAAGTTTCCGCCAGCGACAGTTGCACCGCTTTGGAGGGGGATGTCGGCGGGATCGACTGTGGTTTTTGTGGAACCTGTCGGCACTACTTCGCGGACTCGGTAGCTAGCACCGCCGGTCAGCGGACCAAGGTTCAGGAAACTATAAGCACCAGTGTTAGTTGTGTTTTGGGTGGTGATAGTGGCTCCGGTGACGGAGTTGATTAAGTTGACTGGGATGTTTGCTAATCCGGTATCTCCTGTGTCTTGGACTCCATTGCCGTTTTTATCATCAAAGATGAGACCATTAATGGTCATGGACTGGAAGTTGCCAAAGTCTTTGCTGTTAGAGTCAGCAATACCTGTGTTGTAGGGAGTAGCGGTAGCTGTAGGGAAAGTTTGCTGCCAATTAGTTACTGCCTGTTCTCGAACGGGGCTATTACTCTTGGTGTCGAGGAGGGTGTAATTCCCACCCGTTGCGACTGTCACCCGTTTTTCCGCACCATCTAGGGTGCTGTTATTGTTGTCATCTACATAAACAACAAAGTTTTGGACTGGAGTTATTACAGTTGCTTCTGTCCCGTCTTTGGCCGCATTGCCGTTGCTGTCGTTGAATTTCTGACCCTGGACGACTGGGCCGTACTCGTAAGCACCAATGTCAACATTGGGTTTACTGACAAGAGTGTTGTCAATTTTTCGAGGGAAACCTGTGCCGCGTTGGTCTGTAGTACCGGTAGCGGCAGTGTTGTCGCCACCGCCAATGGCAGGGTTAGTGCTAGTGGTAACGGGGCTGTTGTCAACTAGGGCCAGGGTAAAAGGAGCGGGAGCAGTGGCGCCATTCAATCCGGCAGAGCCCACTGGTGCTAATACATTGGCAATGGTCAGAGGAGCGGTTAGTTGTTGAGTTACTGTCAAACCAGTGCTAGTGCCGAGAGCCCCGATCAGGTTGTTGTTCCCGACGAATGCTCCAGTAAGGTCGGGGTTAGTGGTGGCAGTATTGCCAGCCACGATCGTGTTTTTGACCGTAACTGTACCGCCGTTGTTGTAAATGCCACCTGTAGTTCCCGCTGTGGCACTGTTGTAGGCGATGGTGTTGTTAGTGAGAGTGGCTGTAGCACCAGTGTTGACAAAAATTGCACCGCCAGCAGCTTGACCTGCAACTGCGGTACCACCACCGGAAGCACCCCCCGTCACGGTGTTGCTATACAGGGTGCTATTGGTCATGGTGAATGTGCCACCGTTGATAAAAATTGCGCCGCCTAAACCAGCACCGCCGCCACCAAAACCAATCGCACTTGCACCGCCAAAAGTCCCGCCAGCGATCGCAGCATTACCGCTACCGCTACCACCGCCGAAGCCACCTGGGCCACCTGGGCCGTTAGTCCCAGCCGCCAAACCAGTACCAAAAGCACCGCCAGCACCGCCGCCGCCACCAAAGATGCCAGCACCGCCAGTACCACCATTACCACCATTACCTTGAGTACCAGTACCAGCAGCACCGCCAACACCACCGGCACCACCACCACCGCCGCCACTACCGACAACGCTACCAGCACCACCAGTACCACCAATACCTCCATCACCACCGTTTGTGCCGCCAACACCAGTACCGCCAGTACCACCTTTACCGCCAGTACCGCCAGCAGTACCAGCACCCCCCGCCTCGCCAGCCTCGCCAACCCCACCGGCAAGGCCATTACTTGCTAGACCAGTTCTACCATCTCTACCATTTGTCCCTGTTGTGCCTTCAAAGACAGTAGCCAGATCCGCGTTGCCACCGTTGCCACCATTCCCCGCAGCACCTGCACCGCCGACAGCCTGGTTACTGGAGAAAGTTACTTTGTCAACAATTACATTCCCACCGTTGATAAAAAGTGCGCCTCCTAAACCCGCAGCCCCACCACCACCAGTGGTTCCTGGGTTGCCTACTGCTTTTGCAGAATCTATGGTGAGGTTAGAGAGGTTAAATGTTGTGTTATCAACTACGAAGGCACGGTTGTTATTATTGCCACTGATCCTGAAGCCACCACCAACAATTGTGGTGGTGTCCGTAATTCTCGGTAATAGGCCTGTGAGGGTGATATTGCCAGTGAGGGTGATCGTGTCAATCCCAGTGTTGGTGTTGGCAACATTGATGGCATTTACCAGTTCGTTAAAGTTAGCAACTTTTTGTTGCAAGTCAGCCAAAACACCGCTGTAAGCCTCTCTCGCCTCTGGGGAAAATGCCACAGCCGTCTCTATTTTGCCTGTAGTGACTTCCAGTTCCCAGTCTCCACCCAAGGCTGCATTCCCAGTCAAGTTATTGGAAGCGGCAACTTCTGCTCCGGTGAGCTGGCTCAGCCTTTGGACAAAAGCGACACCGGCTTCTGTGGCTGCGACGTTGCAACCGTAAAGTAGAATTTCGGGTTTAGCTGTAATTCGAGAGTTCGAGTTTTCCTCTGCTGGTAAAGCAAACCATGTTTCTAGGCGATCGCGATAAGTTTCAATGTTACTTAGGTTCAGTTCTGTTGCACCGATTTGCACGCACGCCTCGGCACCGTGAGACAGAATGTGAACTGCTCCTATATTTTGCCGTTGTTTGAGTGTTGCTGCTATTTGCTCGATGCCGTCGCGATCGCCCTTGAGAACAATAACTTCTGTATCGAAATCAGTGCTTTTCGTTAAAATTTCGCAATTTTTAACTTTGGGATCTACAAAAACTATCTGTTGGTTTCGTACTTTGTCAAATTCCATGATTTAATTCCTCTGGTACACCCACACATCAAATTCATAACACAAACCAGCCCTAGCAGCGATCGCCTTTTGTTCCTGTGCCCATAAAGTCGATCGCCCCTGCTTCCACATATGCTTTTGTATCTATTGACAGCAACGTTTTTTTGTGCTTGGATACAATAAGTTATTTAATTTGATTGCTTAGAACTCTCCCCTAGCAAATTTGTTCCTGTTTTTACAAACATCTTTTTATATACTTTTATATATTATTACGCCCCACATTTTCTGTTTAAATTAAACTTATTACCACAATTCATGAAAAATGTCAATACTAAGATAGGTAAATAACTGTTGCAAAAAACAGAATACCCATTGAACAGGTCGGGTATCTCACAGCCCTGGGTCCTTAGTGATGGTTAATTAGTCCTAGAGTTTGACACTCAAAGAGTTTTCCGGTCTTAAAAAAAGTTTGACGAGCGAAATAAACCCCACTGTTGTAAAGTTTACCTGATTGTTGGCAGAGATACTCCAACAATGCTTTAACTTCTTTGGTTGGAGACAGTAATACTTGCTGAACTCCCATTTTGTTTTGAGGTTTAGTCACCTCTATTTTCCTGAATATTGGTTGATTTGTCTACTTTTAGCTATTATACTAGATATCTCAAGCTCCCTCAATAAAATATTTAGAAATAAAGAAATAAAAAAAGAAATAAAGAAAAAAAAAAGACGGGGACTGAAGTCCCTCGCGCAGCTTCCCTAGGAAGGACTGAAGTCTCCCTCGTTTCCCCCATCCCGTATTAATTTGATGAGTTCGGGGTAATTAGTGATGGTGAGTTACCAACTTTCCTCAACGGGATTATTGGAATTACTCCAAATTTCCACATCTAAATCATTGAGATAAATCAGAGCACTCTCAATCTGATTCGCCGGACCATTTAGTTCCAAATCAAACCAACCGTCATCAGAATTTTTGACCCCCAAGAAAGCAGCATTAAAATTAACCTTTAAACCGTATTCAGAAATCAGGTTAGAGATGACTGGTTCCTGATGGTATTCTTTAGGAACGCGAATGCGAATCCGGGTTTGAGTTGGTCTGGTATCACCGATTTCAGATTTGGGAAGGTCTGATTCTTGAGTTTTATGAAAATTGTCGATGGGTTCAAATTGAGATTCGCTACGATTGTGATCTAACATTTCAACCTCCGAATGTTTGTTACAATTAATTTGTTCTTTGTTATTGGTTATTTGTTCTTTGTTATTGGTTATTTGTTGTTTGTGATGGCAACGTTTGCGATTAATAAATCGCGGAGTCGAAGGGTGATTGGTTATTTGCTACTTGCTTCCAACAACCAACAACCAACAACCAATAACCAATAACTAATAAATAATAACCAATGACTACTGACTATTCTTCAACTTCTTTGATGCTAGTTTTTCGTTCCAAAATCTCCTTAAGTACGAGAGTAACAACTGCTAAAAGACCCAAAACAACCGCCGCGGAAAAAGCCGCTTGCGTCGCATACTGCTTGTAAGCATCCTCTACAAACAGAGGCAAAGTTTGGGTTTTTTTAGCAATATTTCCCGAAACCACAGAAACAGCTCCAAATTCTCCCATGGCTCTAGCATTAGTCAAAATTACTCCGTAAAGCAATCCCCAGCGAATACTGGGAAGAGTGACATTCCAGAAAATTTGCCAGTCATTTGCACCCAAAGTTTTCGCCGCCTCTTCTTGATCGGTTCCGACTTCTTCCAACACCGGAATTACTTCGCGAGCCACAAAAGGTAGAGTGACAAAAGCAGTAGCCAGCACCATTCCCGGAAAGGCAAAAATTACCCTAATATTAGCAGCTTCCAGCCACGGACCGAACCATCCCAACCGACCGTAAAGCAGTACAATCATTAAGCCAGCCACTACGGGAGATATGGCAAATGGGACATCTAAAATGCTGATTAATAGCGTGCGGCCCGGAAATTTATTGCGACCAATTACCCAGGCGGCGCACAAACCGAATACGGTATTAATAGGCACAACAATTAAAGAAATCACCAGGGTAAGTTGGGCGGCGTGCAGAAAATCTGGCGAGGTTAAGTTAGCAAAAAATGGCTCTACTCCTTTTTTGAAAGCTTGGTAAAAAACGTTGAGGGTGGGGATAAATAAGACGAGAGCCAGATAGGCGATCGCAATGGTGATTAAAGTTGGCTTAACCCAGGGTTTTTCCTGACTCTGCGTCGAACTACCCCCCGGAAGTTTGTAATCGGTGGATGAATTGATATTAGCCGTCATAGCGCCTTCTCCATGCTTGTAAAAGATTAATTGCAAACAGCATACTTAGGGAAATACCTAACATGACAGTACCGATAACTGTGGCTCCTGCATAGTCATACTGTTCCAATCTTTGAAAAATTAAAACAGGGGCGATTAAATCTTTGAACGGTATGTTAGAGGCGACAATTACAGTAGAACCGTACTCGCCAACCGCTCGCGAAAATCCTAGGGCAACTCCGGTTAAAATAGACGGAAATAGGGGCGGCAAAACTACTCGCCAAAAGGTTTGAAATTGAGAAGCACCTAGACACCAAGCTGCTTCTTCGATGTCTTTTTCCATCTCGTTTAAAACTGGCTGTACAGTTCGGACGATAAATGGCAAGGAAATAAATATCATCGCTATACCTACGCCCAAGCGAGTAAAGGAGATTTTGATTCCCAAGGGTGCAAACAGCGAACCAATCCAGCCGTTGTCGCTGTAAACTGTGGCGAGAGTTAAACCTGCAACGGAAGTGGGCAGTGCAAAGGGCAAATCGACGATCGCATCGATAATCCTTTTTAAGGGAAAGTTGTAACGCACTAAAACCCAGGCAATTAATGTTCCGAACAATCCGTTAATTAATGCTGCAATTAATGCCGTAACGAAGGTGACATCGTAGGCGGAAAGGGCGATGGGACTTGTGGCAATTGCCCAAAATTCGGCGGGGTTTGCGGTGCTGGCTTTCAAGAGCATGGCGGCCACTGGGAGCAATAGCATGAGGCTCAGGTAGCCGAGGGTGATTCCCCAAGGTAGTGTGATTTTGCCGATCGCCCTTTTGATCTGCTTAATCGGAGATTGAGGATTATTGGTTGGAGAAGATACAGTCATATAAGAATAGTTTTGAGTTGAGAAGAATTGCCCTAGGGGAGGGTTTTACCGATCGCATTAAAGTACAACTCATAGTCCGGCAAGGGTTGAAACCCCTGCCTCAAAGCTAAAGTCCTCTTGCATAGGACTCAAGAGAAGAATTTTCAACTCATTAGTCCTCGACCGAAGACTTTAGCTATGTCCCTACAGCTACTACCGTTTAATTGAACCTTGGATTTTGTCAAAAACAGCTCCGTCATCGAAGAATTTTTTCTGAATTTCTCCCCAACCTCCTAAATCTTGAGCTGTAAAAAGAGTTTTGATGGCGGGATATTTTTGGGCAAATTCTGGTTCCGCGGCCACTGTCGCATCTACTGGGCGGAATCCGGCTTTGGCAAATTCTCGTTGAGCTTCTGGGGTGTACAGAAATTTGATGAAGGCTTCGGCTACTTCCTTGGTGCCGTGTTTGGTGACATTTTTATCAACAATGGCGATGGGATTGTCGATAGAAACATTGACTTCGGGAATAGTATAAGTCGGTTTTTCCCCTTTCTGACCAGCCAAAATAATCTCGTTTTCGTAGTTGATTAAGGCGTCGCCTTGGCCTTGTTTGAAAAATACGTCGGTGGCTTCGCGGGCATCTTTAGTCAGGATGGGGACATTTTTGTAGACTTTGCTAGTCAAGTCCAATGCTTTGGTATCGTCTCCTCCGGTTTTGAGCACCGAACCCCAAAGTGCGAGAAAATTCCAGCGAGCTACCCCCGATGTTTTGGGATCGGCGGTAATCAGTTTCACTCCGCCTTTGCTTAAATCTTCCCAGTTTTTGATGCCTTTAGGATTGCCATCACGGGTGACTATGGCTGCTACAGATTTGCTGACTATGGCTTCGTTAGGGACTTCTTTTTCCCACCCAGGCTCAATTAGTCCGGCGTTTTCGATTTTTTTGGTGTCGAGGGCGAGGGCTAGGTGTACGATGTCTGCTTCTAAGCCGTCAATTACGGCTCTGGTTTGGGAACCGGAACCGCCGTAGCTTTGGTTGAAGGTGACGGTTTGGCCCTGTTCTTTTTGCCACTTTTCTACGAATTTGGGAATTATGGCTTCGTGGGCGGCTTTGGTGACGGCGAAGGAAACGAGGGTTAATTCTACGTTGCTTTTGTTGGCGCCTTGGCTAGCAGCCCCGCCGGGATTGGCTCCGGGATTGTTGTTGCTACTGGGGCTGCATGATGCGATCGCAAAACTTAATGTGATTCCCAGTAAAAATAGCGACACAAAGCTTTTAAGCGAAGTCAATAATTGACTTTTGCCCACTGGCTGCGGTTGTGATTGGCGAAGACGTTGACTTAGGCGTTGCCACGGACTCATTATATTGGTTCCTTTACTGAAAGTACGGTTATTAGGTCGGAATACCGTAATTATTGTCATGAGTTCAAATCATATACGAGAGCGAGTAAAATGGCAATAGGAAAATTACTAGGCAGCAGGTCCGGGCGATCGAATATGCCTGAGTCTCTTTTATCAGTGTTTTGTAGGCGGATTTACGGTAAAATGTAAAGAATATACAAACTATTAATTTAAGGTGTGGATAACTAGGTGAGGCGGTGCGATCGGTTAAATCCCAAGGCGACGCTAATAAATCCCCGCCTAGTCACAAAAAATTTTAACTTTTAAGCTATCGTAGATTTTTTTATTCATTTTGAACGGGCGCTAAAAAATCCCGCTCGATCGGCAAAAGACCAAAGGTAAAAAGGCATCAGAAACAGGCTCACACTCTTCCATTCCCCAACTCATGCAACGCTTCGTGTTGTGATTGATGCAGCAATCTCACCAACTCACAACTATACAATTTAGCTATTTCCGTCTGTTCCTCTTCCTGGCCATCATTTTATATGTGTAGTAACTTATGTCCTTATTCCCCCCCATTTCAGACGCGCTAATTGAACTGTTGAAGCCGATTGCCAACGAACTGGGAGAAAGATTGGGAGCAAGCGCTGTCAACGAACGTTTTGCAGAAATTGAACCATCGGCTTCTTCAACTTTAAATCAACAAATCAAAAAAGACCCCCGCTGGATTAAAGCACAGGTTAAATATTTGCAGCGACAACAGGCGAGAGAAGAAGAATTAATGGAGATAGCCAATATAAATGAAGAATGGGTCAAAGAAGAACGCACTAATCGCATTAAGGCAGAAGAATTGAGAGATAGACGGGCAATTAGTCGGCTATGTCGCGAATTAATGCGCGAGTTTCAAGCAGAAGCAATTCGAGTTAAGCTGAGCGAAATTCAAATTGTTTGGGACCGAGACAACTGGTTTTCTAATTTGAGCAGACAGGAAACCGAACAAATTTTGCAGCAGCAGCAACACCGATTGCTGTTATTAGTTGCTCCTGCCAAAATTAGCCAAGATTGCCCCGACTCCTTTCGCCACAATCTGAATATCGAACTTCCGGGAAAGTTAAGAGCTTTTTTGAACCAACACTATCCTCAGTACGGAGATTTGTGTCCTGTTCAGTTTTACGGAGATTATTTCAAAAAGCCCATTTCTGATATTGATGTGGAGCGGTTACAGACTGTATTGTCTCCAGTGCCGACTGCTATATTGTATAGCGATATCAGCGACTATGAAGTGAATTTTCATGTCGGGTTTTGGGGAGTGATTAATCAAAGTGTTTCTTTAGTGGCGATGCAGCCTTGGAATTGGGAAGAAGTTTACCATCAGTTGGAAGCAGAGGGGAAAAATCCCAAGATTAGCCTGCGAATAATTCGGCAGATTATTGTGACTATTCACAAGTTATTGGCTGCATTTTTAGCAGATTTGTATTATCTTAATATTGATTTTACCCACGAACCTCAGCTATTTAATTTAAAGGAAGAATTCGCTCAAGAATGGTTTTCTCAAGATTGGGAATTGCCATACATTGAAACTCTCAAAGAAATTCAGAAACAGCAGCGAATAGCCTATGAGGGGGAAATGCGACGGCTGGCACTTCGAGAAGCTAAGGCTAAGGCGGAACGCAAGCGTTTGGAGGAGAATGAACTCAAACGTAGAGAAGAAGCCTTGGCGGTATCGCAACGGGCAAAGGAATTGGCTTATAAGTTAAAAAATCATCAATGGCGCTGCGTACACACGCTACCGGGACATTCATCTTTTGTTAATTCTTTGGCGATTAGTCCTGATGGTCTCACTTTGGCTAGCGGTAGTTGGGATAAAACTATTAAGATTTGGAATTTAGAAACCGGGGAATTAATTGGTACTCTAACTGGACATTCCGATCGAGTAAATTCGGTGGCTATTAGTTCGGATGGGCAAATTCTAGCCAGCGGTAGTTCGGACGAGACTATTAAATTTTGGAATTTGTATAATGGCGAATTGCTGTGTACTTTTCCCGGACATTCTATGGAGGTGAATTCCGTGGCGATTAGCCCCAACGGGCGAGTAATTGCTAGCTGTGGTGGGGCGGATAATACGATTAAACTTTGGAATTTGCGTAGTGGGGAGTTGCTGCGGACTTTGAAGGGTCATTCTGATAATGTGAATGCGGTGGTTTTTAGCCCGGATGGTAACATTTTGGCGAGCGGGAGTTCTGATGCCACGAGTAAGATTTGGGATGTGGAAACGGGGAAATTGTTGCGGACTCTTTCGGGGTTGAATGTTGGGGTGAATTCTGTGGCGATCGGACCTGATGGCAAGATTTTGGCTAGTGTTAGTAATGATTATACGATTAAGTTGCGGAATTTGCAGACTGGCAGTTTGTTGCGGATTTTAAATTTTAATTATGACAAAGATAATGGTGTGCCGACTTTAGGAAGTAATGAGGGTGTGCATATTTTGCAGAATTATGTGAGTCGGGGCGATTCGGTGGTGATTAGTGGGGATGGTTTGACTTTGGCTAGTGGCTGCGATGATAATACGGTGAAAATTTGGAATTTGCAGACTGGGGAGTTGTTGAGCACTCTTAAGGGTCATGGGGGTACGGTGTATTCGGTGGCGATCGCACCTTTGGGCAATATACTGGTCAGTGGAAGTGCGGATGAGACGATTAAGATTTGGCGGTGTGATTAGTCAGTGCGCAGTTGGTGGTGGACAGTTTGTGGTTGCTTCTGAGAAAGATCGTTGGGGTTCAGCCTTTGTGGGGAGGGCTTTTGGGCGAATTAGAAAAAAAACTTGGCTGGGGGGGTTGCGCTAATGGCGATCGGTTTGCTATATTAGTTTATGTTGCTGGTGTAACTCAGTTGGTAGAGTAGCTGATTTGTAATCAGCCTGTCGCAGGTTCAAATCCTGTCACCAGCTTTAAAAAAGAATTCGTGAAAGCCTCGTGCGTTCGCGAATTTTTAATTTTAAGTAGCCCTAAACTGTATTTTGTTTTTATATTAATTCCGGTTGTATCGGAATGATTTAACCGCGAAGGCGCTAAGGACGCGAAGGAAGAGAAGAGAGAGTTTAATACAGGAGGATGAAAAGAGCATTTGATATTATATCAATTCTGGTGGCATCCGAAGAGAATTGGTAATGGGTAATGGGTAATGGGTAATTGGTAATGGGTAATTGGTAATTGGTAATTGGTAATTGGTAATGCCCTTCCCCCCAAGGGGGGGGCAGGGGGGGGTTCCCCATTATCCATTACCCACCTACCTGAGAAAGGCTATACTCAGCGCTGGCTAGAGTTGGGGAAGAATTTTTTAGTTATTGGTTATGAGTTCTCAGAAACAAGAATCAACAATCAATAAACAACAAACAACAACTAAAAACCAACTAAATTATACTGGTTTTTAGCTCCACATTCCTACACTATGACGGTTGTTATCGCGATACTTATACCGCGGAAAAGTCATATTTTCTGGTGAATCCTGGAGAGTTAAGCCGTTGTTTTCCGTAACTGGAGACGTGATATTTTGGGTATTTTCTGGTGCGGTATCTGAGTCCTCGGAAGCAGCCGGAAGAGATTTTTGTTCTATTTCCTGTTCGTCGGCGTAAAACTCCAGGCGCACTCTGACTTTTCCTTTTGTCCAGGCTTTACCTGCACTCAAAAGTTCGCAATCCATACCGTCTAAAAACAATCTTTCTTCTAGGAGTTTTGACTGCATAATAGTCAAAAATTCGCTAACTTTGAAAGTACATTGATACATCAAAGCGCTGGCGGGAGTAGACAAAACATCGTCTTCTCGGAGAAAAACTTTTGCTTGTTTCATATCTATTGAATTTTCAGGAAATAGTTGACTGTTCGATGTTGATTTTTTGCTGTTTCTAGTGGTGTTTTGTTAGCAGCTATTAACCTAAAATAATTCGCAACAACTAACTGTTGAATTTTGGTTGATAGGTGGTGTTATTAGTTATTTGTTAACAGCTACTAATCACAAGTAACTAATAACAAATAACTCAGTAACAATAACTGTTAATGGTTTTTATTAGAAAAACCAACCGTAGGAATGTAAACCCTTGCCTAACAAATTAACGCCTAGATAACAAATCCAAACCACCACAAAACCTGTGGCTGCTAAGATGGCTGGGCGTCTTCCCTGCCAGCCGCGGGTGATGCGGGCGTGGAGGTAGGCTGCAAACACTAACCAAGTAATCAATGCCCAGGTTTCTTTCGGGTCCCAACTCCAGTAAGAACCCCAAGCTTCGTTGGCCCAAACACCGCCGGCAATAATGCCAATAGTCAGTAAAGGAAATCCTAAACCGATGATGCGATAGCTAATGTTATCAAGAGTGGATGCGAGATTCAAGCGCTGGGGCGAGAGAATTTCTGCGGTTTGAGATTGATGGTGGGAAGAGGTTTGAACTGGTGCTAGTTCTAGGACTGCGGTGGTTGCCGAACCGTTATTGCTGGAATTGAAAGAGGGTTCGCTGAATGCTAATCCACTGTCGGCTGCGGTGGCCGCAATTTGAGGTTCGGGGTTTTGAGGGCGTTGGAGGCGGTAGTTGTTGTGGCGATTGCCGTTGGTACCGAAGGAACTGCCGGTGAGTTCGATTTTTTGACCGCGGGTGACTACTAAAAAGGCGATCGCCAGTAGCGCTCCTACCATTAAAGTTGCATAACTCAGCATCATGACGCTGACGTGCATCATCAGCCAGTTGGATTTGAGGGCTGGTACTAGGGGTTCCGCCGACTGCATGGTTGCGGGTAGGGTGAGGGCTGCAAAGGCGGAAATGGCCATGGCTACGGGGGATGTGGCTACTCCTACTAAGCGCGATCTACTCATGTTTTCGGCGACTAGATGGATGGCGGTGATTCCCCAAGTGAGGAAAAATAGGGATTCGTAAAGGTTGCTCAGAGGGAAGTAGCCGGCTTCTATCCATCGAGCACCGAGTAGGGCGGCGATGGATAGATTGGCGATTGCCATTCCGGCGGTACCGAGGGCTGACAAGTAGGGAATGCCGGGAAAAGCAGCCCCAACCCAGTAAACGAGCATTGTTGAGAGGAGAACGGCAAAGGAGATGTTGTCCAGCCAGTTCTGGAGTACAACCAGATCCATAAAAATTACCCCGGTAAAGTTTTCATTTGTTTGATACTAACTAGATCGATCGTACTGGGATTCGGGATTTTTGGGTGATGGAGAGGGGCTTTAGATTCCCGACTTTTTTCAGAAGTGGGGACTCTGAGTATGCTGTGGTGTTAGCGGTTGCTTGGGAGAGTCGATCGACTAATATTGACTACCAAGGATTGCCAATAATTCTAAAAGCCGACCAATAATAGGGATGAGAAAAATTCCCACTGCCTGTATTGGACATTGAAGGTGGCAGAGGCAAGCTTCCAGAAGAAGTGTGCAGCACTCCCCCTTCAATGCGGACGGTTTGGCGCAACATCGCTAATTGTGCTTGTCGCAGGGCTTCTGCCTTAATCGGAGCATTTTTTAACTGGCTATAAAACTCGGACATCAATCCCAAACTCCCCTCATCGCTCACATACCAGAGAGTAGCTAGAGCCGATTTAACACCTGCTTGCACCGCTAACCCGCCAAAGCCCAACTCTGCATCCCGATCGCCCACAGCAGTCCTGCAAGCACTCAAAACCAACAGTTCAACTTGCGGGCTGTCCCAGTTCATTTGTCGCAACTGATCTAAGCGCAATTTAGTATCCCACAATTGAATGAAAGAATTGCTGGGGTCTCCCGATCTAAATTCGGCGTGGGTAGCCAGGTGAATCATGCCAAAGGGTTGCTGCTGGCGCTGGGATTTCAAATTGGCCAGAGTGAAAGCTTGGTTCAAGAAAGACTTGCCAGGCCACTCCTGCCGAGCGATGGTGGATACCTCTATTTCCACCGCAGGTAAAGGACTCATATTCGCAAATTCGGATGCCCCCATGGCCAGAAGTTGGGTATCTTTGAAATTGCTAGTGCTGGTATCGGTCAAACTGAGACTGGGCATGGAGCCGACACTGTAACGTTCGATCAGAAAACCTTTGCCGTCGTGGAGGGCGGCCATGGGTACCGATCGCAGCCCCAGATCTGAGATAAAAGATAAATTGTTAATGCCTCGCGCTTGAAGCTCGGCATCGACGGGGGCTACCATCATTTGATAAAGCTGCTGAGCTACAGGCAAATAACTTTTAGTATTGCGCTTCACCGGATTAGTAACTTCATTGCGAAATTTCTTAACTAAGGCTAGGACTTCGGTGCGGGAGGTGAGGGGTATCCTCCGGCGAATGGGTTCGCCAGAACCAGTTACCAGTATTATTTCTAGTTCCTCGCTGTTGGGGATTTGCTGTTCTACTCGCAAGATTGAAGAACCGCTGTAGGGGCGATCGACAATAGTATTACCTTTGGGTAGAAAAGTGATGTAGATCAGAGCTGGTTTAATGCCTGTGGCTTTTTCAATCGCACTAAGCTTTTTTTGAGCATCTTCTAGGGTAGCGATCGCATTTGTCGATGGCAAATTTAGATAATTAACAAAATCCCTGGTCAATCTTTCTTCTATGGGAAAAATAACTGTGTCCAAGTTCGTTTGCCAATTAGAAACATTGATATTGCTGGGTGAAAGTAAATTAGGCTGTTGTAAGGAATTAGATATTTGATAAAGCTGTTGTGAGTTCGGGGAAAATACAGGATTTGCGATCGGTAGGGGATTCACTGGGAGTGTGGGAGGCAGAGTCGGTTTGGGTATGGTGTCGAGATTAATGGGCGCGACGGCAGGCACAACAGGTATCCCATTAACTGAAACTGCCGGAGGTGAGACTGTTGCTACTGTTAGCGGTGGTGTTTGGATGGTGGGAGTGTTAGGCACAACTGTGATAGGTGCTGGTGTTTGGATGGTGGGAGTGTTAGGCACAACTGTGATAGGTGCTGGTGTTTGGATGATGGGGGCGTTAGGCACAACTGTGATGGGTGTTGGTGTTTGGATGGTGGGGGCGTTAGGCTCAACTGTGATGGGTGTTGGTGTTTGGATGATGGGAGCGATCGGCTCAACTGTGATGGGTGTTGGTGTTTGGATGGTGGGGGCGTTAGGCTCAACTGTGATGGGTGTTGGTGTTTGGATGATGGGGGCGTTAGGCTCAACTGTGATGGGTGTTGGTGTTTGGATGATGGGAGCGTTAGGCTCAACTGTGATGGGTGTTGGTGTTTGGATGATGGGGGCGTTAGGCTCAACTGTGATGGGTGTTGGTGTTTGGATGATGGGGGCGTTAGGCACAACTGTGATAGGTGCTGGTGTTTGGATGGTGGGGGCGATCGGCTCAACTGTGATGGGTGTTGGTGCTGGCGCAGGAGTTGGTGCAGGTACAACAGTGACGGTTTCTGGTGTAGGTGCTGGTGCGGGGGCAGGCGCAGGAGTTGGTGCAGGTGCTGGTGCGGGAGTTGGTGCTGGCGCGGGAGTTGGTGCAGGTGCAGGAGTTGGTGCAGGTGCAGGAGTTGGTGCAGGTGCAGGTACAACAGTGACCGTCACT
>JAHRFD010000036.1:0-8009 GCA_020882975.1 Microcoleus sp. EPA2
GTTGGATAGCTTGAATGACTTTCTGACGTAGGTCGTAGCTGTATGGTTGGGGCATGACGTGCGATCGCTCCGCAACAAAGAAGATTATTCTCAGTTTACGCCATAACCGCCTTGGCGGTTGCTATAGCTCGGTCCTGGAGAAGCATAAATGACGCAAACGCGACCCCTAACATTTGATGGATAAACGCCTATGTCTCCATCATTATTTACCCACCAACCCAGAAAAGGTGCAACTGTTGGATCGATTTGCGACCAAGCTTTAATAAAAGATTTTAGCGGCTGTCTTTGAGCTGCTGTGCGTGTATCCGCTTCCGTTCCACCGCAACATTCTCTTGAGTAAGGCGGCGAGGACGCTCGTTGTTGAAATTCTCTAATAATTTTCTGAATCTCTACATTTGTCGGATATCGCTGAGACTGTGCAAATACTGATAAGGAACCAGTCGCCAATACTGCGAAACTTACTATTAAACTTAAAAGCGATCGCCCTTTCATAAACTCTTCTCTCCTTATCTTGATCTTAAATATTTTTCTAGTTCAGCAGTCCGTTGTTGGGTCATGCGTTCCAAGCATTCATTAAGAAAACCTCGATAACCCGTGCCCATCCGACTTCCATAAACTTCAAAATCGCAGTTGTTTTCCTTCAATTGAATCCATCCTTTTTGTGCTTCGGCAAGTAGCGATCGCTCTTCACGACTTAATTTGGCAACCAATTGTTTGTAAACCTCATTTAGTCGGCGATCGGCTGCTTCATATCTCAATCGTATACACTCCTTAATCTCTATGTCACTTCGAGGATTATTGCAATTAGGCTGTCGTTGTGCGATCGGGCTTGGTGTCGCTGCGCTGTCTTGTTTTAGCTCTGCAAAGACTGGCCAAGAGTTAGATCCAGCAATAGCTAAACTTACTATTAAACTAAAAAGCGATCGCCCTCTCATAAACTTAATCCTCATTATTGTATTGATTGTTTCAGCGTTATAAATACTACCGTCTGTTTGGCAGAGAAGCCGTACAGCCAGCTTCCTTAAACTTTTGAATTATTTCCTGCTTTACCCAATCGGGTAAGTAGTTTATGTTGAACCCAGGAATATGTGTAACGCTTGGAGGTTTTAATGAACCTGTCAGACTATAACCATAAAGCCTTGCTTCGTCTTTTTGAACGTATGTGTTTCCTAAATAATCTCCTTTTTGAATAAATACATGATTGTTAGTGGTGCGGATTGTTCCATTAGATACGGAACCAACTGTAAATAATATACCGTGAGGCTCTGTTGTATTTCCGCTCCAACCACCGAGAACAGTATCGATGATACAAACACGACCCTTGGTATTTGAAGGATAAATAAATTTTCCTTCTTCTAATGCTCTGTACGCACCCAGAAAAGGAACCACACCCGGATCTACTTTTGACCAAGCCGATCTAAAAGCTCTCAACTGGTTAATTTCTGGAGTATCTTTTCGGCTCGTTTTTTGGAAAGAATCAATCTGTTTCTCAAAATCCAGCCTCAACTTCTGAAGTTCGGCATCGGTCGGATATCTCTCCGAATTTGCAAATACTGATAATGAACCAGTTGCAACTATTGCGAAACTCATGATTAAACTAACAAGCGATCGCCCTTTCATATTTTTTCCTCTCAGCTTGCTAAAAATCTATTTACGTTCGATACGCTGCTTGAGTTGTGCTGTATCTGGTGTTGCACGAAACGACTGACCATCGAATAGAAATGTCAGTCGATGGAACGTAGGATTGGGAAGGTGAGCATCAAATCTCGGCTTGAAATTAAGAGGCATAGTAGCAGATTTTGCTTCTCTGACTGTAATAATTAAGTCGGGATGACCATCTTTATTTATGTCCTGGCTTGTCCAACCTTCAATCCGCGTTTCATAGAATGGAGGATTGAAAGTTGTTTTAGAAATTAGGTGGATCTGCTGACTTTTTTGGGTTTCAGATGAGCCAATTTGTATAGCATCTAGCCAATCATAAGAGTGGCCCATTTGTGCATAGTAGCCCTGGCATACGAGTAAGTCTCGACCGTTCTTACTAGGAAATTTGAGGCAGTTATTCGAGCGCAACCCCGATTCATATCGCAACGCTGACCACCCTTGACTCGAACGTCGCAGCAGTACACTTCCTCCGTAAAATTGACCGTGTGATTCGCAACCATCAAAATCAGCTAAAGCCTCGCGAGTACCAGCTTGAGTAAAACTGCCATACACAACTTTTTCAAGAGTAAACGGTGACTGACTCAAAAAACCTCTATTACTACCTACTCCAGTAAATGAAGGACAGCTTCTACAAGCTAATTTGCCACCCCGTTCGCGATTAGGAAACACATCATCTCGACCGCAGATAGCTTGCAGGATTGCACTTGCCTCCTGTTGAGATGGGGTAACGCTATCTCTTTTAGATTCTACAGCTATAGATTGTGTGAAAACACTTTGAGATGTTATTGCAAAACTTACTATCAGGCCCAAAATAGATCGCGATTTCATAATCTTCCCTCTCCTTATATTCAATTATTTCACAAAATTAAATGATGAGATCACTATGTTAAATACTTTCTCTTCCACAGCACTAATTTTGTCTCCGTAGTTAAAAGTAGAAATAGTAACTAGGTTTCGCTTGTCAGGGGTAAGAAAATTAGCTGACAAGGAAGTTTCTACGTTATCTGCATCTGTTTTTCCTGTCATAGTAGACTTGGCTATATAAACAAAAGCTTTTTGCTTAGCAATAGTGGTTTCTCTAATGTTTTCTAATCTGAAAGTAATCTGATTTAGTTCGGGAATCAGCCTAGTTTCCGATGTGGCTGGTTGTACCCTCACCCATACAGGTAAAGTTTGATGACCGTAGCCACGTAACCGATTTTTTTTGCCACATTCTAATAATTGAATATCAGCAGGGTTGTATAAACTTATCGTCAGAGTATTATCTTGCATTTTTTCAGTTTGATAGTTCGTTGGAATATCAAACGAGAAGCCAAATTTTTCCTCTCTAATTTTCCTAGTTTCTTTAGTTGGAGCAACGCTAGGGCCTCTTGGACATGGATCTTGTGATTGAGCTATTTTCAACTCACCGGGTAATCCTGCTGCTAGTAAGCTTTTAGTTTTCGTTGCTAACCCTATGCTGTGCTTTGATTCGACCAAACAGCCAACTCCTAAAATCACCAATGTTGCAACTGCACCGAAAAATACTCTACCTTTTTTCATCATCTTTTTTGTCTCCTTTGTAGTTGATATCGAAAACACAAATTACTTGCCGTATTAAGAGCAGCCTTCAATCGCCTCAACTTCAGGAAGTTTACCAGAACGAAATCTCATCACCCGATTATTGGCAGTTTCAAAAATAATGCGGTAGTTTTTGTCAGCCGCATCTTTAGGCACGAAAGTTAGATATTTTCCATTTCTGGGCGGGAGTCCCTGATAAGGATGTCTAGTTGCTTTAATTTGTCCCGGATATAGAGAGAAAATCCGCTCTTCAGTATCTCCAATCTTTGCCCCTTTGATTGTTGTAATCTGCTTATTGCTAAAAATATCAACTCTAGCAATGCGACCCTTTGTGACCATAAAGGCAATTCCTTTTGGTTCTCCTTTAGGTTGAACGTAGGAACATTGATACTCGTCCAGGCCGCCGCTCCCACTTATGATTAATTTAATCCCAGCAGATTGTGAGGCTTCATCAACTGTCATTCCGACTCGAATCGGGCCGATGCCATTAATTGCTAATTTCGATCGCTCTGTCAGTTGCACTTGAGCGTTGACTGATGTTACCCAAAACACAAAAATAAAAATTGTGCCGATTAATAAAGCAGCAAATTTAGTTAAACTATTTAACTTTCGCATCGCTCTTGCTCCTTTATTTCTGTAAATATTTCTCTAATTCCGCTGTACGTTGGTCTGTCTGACTCGCAAGACAAGAATTGCGAGCACCGGAATAGGCACTACCCGTAGGCCCTACTCTGCCCGGGTCTTTGCAACTAGCATCGCGTCGCTGAATCCAAGCTAATTGTTCCTCAATCAATTTTTCTCGCTCGCGTTGATTCAGCTTTGATATTACTTGCTTGTATACTTCATTGAGTCGGCGATCTGCTTGTCGGTAACGAGCAGCCGCACAATTGTTGATATCGGCTTGGCTGTTAAGATTGTTGCAAACAGCGGGTGGCGGAATAGTAGCAATTTGATAAAGGCTGCGACAATTGGACTCAGATAAATTCTCTAACCCTCCTGTTCTTACCCATCCTCGCCGAGGATTTGATGTGCCTGGTGGGGATTGATTACGACCGCCACTGTCATTAACTAGAAAATTAACTCCTTCATATTGAGAAATAAATAGTAAGTTTCCTTCTTGCTTCTCGACAAAAGCTGTGTGTTGATTAGTCATTGAAAACAATGCTTCCTTTAATGTTTTATCTATGTAAATGGGAGAAAAACCATTACCATCAAACCTCACGCATCTGATTAACTGTTGCGATTGTCCTGTCGATGTCCGTTGACTTATCCAGGGCTCTCGCTCTTGTGACAAAACTGATTCAGAACCAGCAAATAAAACATTCAAACCAATCATAAAGCTCAAAATCGATCGCCCTTTCATTATTTTTCCTCGTTGAAGTAGCAGATAATATTCAGCCTCAGTAGTAACAAGGATGCACCAAACTAACCCCCTGCCGAATTTTCGACCACTCCGACGCTAGTCTCGTTTCTGAGGGTTTTATTGTGCGGTAGCCTAACTCTGGATGACGAGTATAAAAGACTGCATCTGCTACTTTGTTCAGCACGGGACTGAATACAATTATCTCCCTCCCGTTTCTTCCCGGAGTGTCATACTCGGAAAGATGCCACCAATAACTCGGCCCACAGCCTCGCTCGTAAACCAAGTTACCATCACCCATCAATACTTTTCTGATAGCAGCCCATTCGTTAATATACTGCGTTTCGTTAGAGCGGATTTTGCGACGGTCTAGTTGTGGGTAAAGGTTATAGAAAATAGAGTCTGTTAACTCATCGATCGCTTTTTCAGGCGCGTTGTTGGCTGCAATCATTACTGAAGCAGCGACAGGATAGCCGATATGTTGCGCGAGAACCTTCACAGACAACAAAGGAATGCCGATTAATCCCAATATCAAATAGTTCATTGCATACCTCGATATTTCATCATTTTTACACTCTATTTTTTCAGATGTTTTGTTTGTGCGATCGCTCTCTAGCTACTTGTTTTGACATAGGCGATTGTCTTTTGATCTTTGCCTCATTTTTTTTGAGAAATCCGTCTTTCGGAGCGCAAAATTCGGTTAATTTGCTGCTTCGTCATAAAGGGAGCTTGCAAACAAGTAAATTCCAAGCATTCTTCCCCTGGTTTTTCCACTCTCACTTTACGATTGCGTTCGCCAACAGTACCGCTACCCCAGTAAAATCTAATTGCTTTGCCAGATTTTACATATCTATCTCCCAAATCGTAATCAATTTGTATTATTTCCGATTTAATCGGTGGGTAGCTAGGTAAACCTTGCTTCAGAATATAAGCTACATGATAGTTTCCTCCATTAATGTAAAGATATCCATTCCTAAACTCACTAGGCAAGTCATAATCACGGTCAACAAAACGTCTTCCACCGCGTTCTATAAATTCCCTCCAAGTTATCAGCCCCGACTGGGATTTTTGAGCAACTATTTGCGGCTTATTTATCACACCAGAATTAGCTGTGACAATATTATCAATTAGAGATTGATTCGCCATTGCAGCAAGTTGAGGTTTGGTGAATGCTCCAAACCCTACCATTGTCAAGCTAAGCATCAAGCCAAAAATAGATCGCCCTTTAATCATTTTTCCTCCCTGTTTGCTAAGATGTCCTATTTGCCGGATTGTCCCCATACACCATTCCCTCCCTCCACCGCAACAATCGCCACAGTCTTGAGTCTCTATTTATCTATCAGAGTCAATCCCCAAGTTTTATGCAAAACACTCGCTTTTTGTAACAAAACTTCACATAAAGTTGCCAGACGTTGACAGAGCCAAGTTTTGAGCTAAGCCCGATCGCCCAGATTTATGGGCGTAGACATTCTTGGCTGGGCACTCTTGGTACCGCCCCTACAAATTTGTATAAATGACAAGAATTACGCACTCCGACAGAGAAACCGGGTTTTTTACCGAATCTGCGGGTGACAACGCAGTATTTTCGTAAAAAAACCCGGTTTCTGAACCCCCGTGCGTCAGCCCTAAACGATCGAGACTTGCTATATTCGATCGCCCTTTTTCATCTTTCCTTCAAATATTTCTCTAATTCGGCTGTACGCTGTTTAGTCATTCGCTCCAAACATTCATTTAAAAAACCTTGAAACCCACTACCGCCACGATTTTTATAGACTTCAAATTCGCAGCTATTATCTCGCACTTTAATCCATCCTAATTGTGCTTCTGCAAGTAGCGCTTTCTCTTCCCCGTTTAAATTAGCAATCAGTTGTTTGTAAACATCATTCAGTCGCTTGTCTGCGAGTTCATACCTCAACCGAATACAGGCTCTGACTTCTACATCTCCTTGGGGCCGATCGCAATTAAGTTGCTGAGCTATGACAGAGCGCCCAGATTGTGCCAAAACTGATATTGTACCGACTGTTGCTAAAAGTGCGATTGACCAAAAGCGCGATCGGTCTTTTCTAAATTCTATTTTCATTGGTTCTGACTTTACCTATTTTATGAATTTTTGGTTGTTTTGCAATGGATAATTCGGAATTATTTAACCACAGAGGACGCAGAAAACGCAGAGAGAGCAGAGAGAAATTAGTAATTATTATGTTTCTCGACTTTTTTTTGATGCCTAGTCTACTCACCTATTTGATAATTTTTATTTAGAGCATAAAGGGTAGGCCTGATTAATTTAAAATTTGTTTTCATATTTACTGAATTCGATTCGCCCTGTTTATCAGATTGCTAAAGTATGCTTGAGTGCTGCATCTACTGCTCCCATATCTGAAAAAACACCAATTTTGCGATCGATTTCAACTTCGAGAAGCGTTACAAGATTGTCCGTCATAATTACCGAATCAGCTAAAAGTCCCGTTTGTTTTCCTTCTGCTGTTGCTAAGGAAACAAAAACGCGGCTTGGGTGTCCAGAACGCACTAAATTGCTAGTAATCATTGCCGTAATTGTTTGTCCAAAACCATTCCCCAGATTATTAGCTTGAACTATCAAAGCAGGACGACGTTTCGCAGTACGCAAGTCTGCATTGGGAAACAAAACCAGGACGATATCACCGCGATGATAAGGCATCGTAAGCATCCATTTCCGGTCGTTCCCAATCAGGAGCAAATCTCGTCAGCCGCAACCTTAAATCTGAGGCTTGTTCCCGATCGATACCGCGAGATGGTAAGTCTATCAACCCTGATTTGGGCAGAAAAGTAACAATAACTTGTGCTTCTTCTATGTCTGCCGGCATTTCTAATAATTCTATTTTCCCATTTCGATATATGCCTTCTACTGACTGTAACATATTACTCCTGTGATAGTTACTCATTTACATTTTACCTGCGATTGCCAAACCGATCAAGTATTCTGAATCTTTTCGAGATATTAAGACTTTTCAAATATGGTTACAACTAAAGATAAAGCGACAATTGGAGCAGTGACTGCTCTGAGAATTCTACTCCCCAAAGAAACAGGCTCAAAACCAAACTCGATCGCCCTTTTCACCTCACCATCCGTCCATCCACCCTCCGGCCCAATAGCTATGACAATCGATAATTCTCCCCCAGGGGGCGGGCACGGGGGCACCGCCCCTACAAAGGCGGGATCGAATTCTTGCTCCCCCTTTACCAAGGGGGGCTGGGGGGGTTCTAATTCTTGCTCCCCCTTTACCAAGGGGGGCTGGGGGGGTTCTAATTCTTGCTCCCCCTTTACCAAGGGGGGCTGGGGGGGTTCTAATTCTTGCTCCCCCCTTACCAAGGGGGGCTGGGGGGGTTCTAATTCTTGCTCCCCCCTTACCAAGGGGGGCTGGGGGGGTTCTAATTCTTGCTCCCCCCT
>JAHRFD010000036.1:8109-45150 GCA_020882975.1 Microcoleus sp. EPA2
CTTGCTCCCCCCTTACCAAGGGGGGCTGGGGGGGTTCTAATTCTTGCTCCCCCCTTACCAAGGGGGGCTGGGGGGGTTCTAATTCTTGCTCCCCCCTTACCAAGGGGGGCTGGGGGGGTTCTAATTCCATCAAACAATCCCACAAATGGCGATTGTCCCCGCGAGCACAACATATATATCGATTTTTTTGACTGCAATCTTTCACCGCTAAATCAAAGGAAATAGGCTCAAAGATCGTGGGGACAAATTGACGTTCGGACTGTTCCGCTGCCTCGGCTGCAATGCGCCTCCAGCGATCGACTTTTTGAGGACTCGGTTTTAGCAAAGTGCGATCGCTAGTCACCGGTACAATGCTTGCCACACCTAACTCTGTGGCCTGTCTGACAACCTCATCAAACCCGTTTCCTTTGGGCAAGGCGGCCATCAAACTCACCTCGACGGCAAGTTCCTTGTTTATGGCTATTTCTTCTATTATTGACGCAATTAACCCTGTTTCCTGGGCTTCTAGGACTGCTAGCCACCAATGCCCTCTGCCGTCCATTGCAATAAATTTGTCGCCTGCTTGTAATCTGAGTACGCGATGTAAATAATGCTTTTGTTCGGTGTTTAAGTCTATCGATTTGTCTGATTTTTTTGGGGTATTAACTGCTAATCTTTGTAATTGAGCCATTTAATTTTTGATTGCTCGTTTTTGATTAGATTTTTTTTATTTAACCGCAGAGAGCGCAGAGAACGCAGAGGAAGAGAGGAGAAAGGCAAAGCATTTATAACCACGGGAATTATTGGATAAATTCAAGGTTTTTTTATGCAAATGCTTTGCCTTTATACTATTTTTTTCAGAGGTCTATTGCAGACAATCGGAAATTGGCTTATGCTTCCTCCTTAATCTTGTTCAAATAATTTGAAATTGCTTCTGTCGCTAGCTGCGTGATTGGCTTACCCTGACGGGCTGCTTCTTCTTTGAGCTCGTTGTAAATTTCATCGCGAACGCTAATTCGGCGACGGACTTTACCAGTAGCCGCGGCTGTCTCGTTCTCATTTTCGTTACTAGACGTAACTTCTAATTCATTAATCTCAGTTATCATCGAGTCAGCAGATTGGTAGTTGGTTATAAATTGACGGATAGATTCTAACCCGACGCGATCGCAAAAATTGCCAAAACTCTCACTTTGTTGCTGTTTTTGTTTAAAATAAACAAAAATTGGCTCTAGAAAAGCTTCAAAGTCGTTGACGTGCAGCTTTTCCTCAATTGGTTTTGCCAGCCTCGTTTGTTCAGGAGAACCGCCTAGCCAAATCTGGTAAGATTCCGGCGAGCTCCCGACAAATCCCAATTCTGCCATATAAGGGCGGGCGCATCCATTGGGGCAACCAGTCATTCGGACTACAAAATGTTCGTTTTCTAAGCCGACTTTGGTCAACAGCGCCCGAATTCTGGCTAAAATGCTCGGTATCACGCGCTCTGATTCGGTAATCGCTAACCCGCAAGTCGGCATCGCAGGACAAGCCATAGCATAGCGGACTAAGGGGTCGATCGCAGTTTCGCCTTGAATCCCACACCGTGATAGAATCCCCTGAATTTCCTGTTTGATATCTGGTGAAATATCGTAAATCAGCACGTTTTGGTGCGGTGTCACCAATATCGGCAAGTTATATTTCTGCACGATTTCCCGCAAGGCGGTTTTTAGCTGAAATGAGCCTTCATCTTTAATCCGGCCATTTTCTACAGAAATGCCTAAAAACAGTTTACCGTCTCCTTGTTCGTGCCACCCCAAAAAATCGAAATACTTCCATTCTGGCAAGGGTTTAAAGGGTTCTAGTGGCTTGCCAAAATAGGTGGCTACTTTTTCCTGGAACCACTTTACACCTTTGTCGTGAATCAGGTATTTCAGTCGGGCGTGTCTTCTGTCTGTGCGATCGCCAAAATCTCTTTGAGTTGCTACAATTGCCTTGACCAAATTGTAAACATCATCTTTGGCAACATAGCAAATCTCATCGGCAACCCGCGCAAACGTCTCTTCTTTATTGTGAGTGCGGCCCAAACCACCGCCAGCAAACACGTTAAAACCTTCCAACTCCCCAGCTTTATTGGTAAATACTACTAAGCTCAAATCCTGAGAGTATAAGTCAACGGAATTATCTCCCGGTACTGTCACGGAACATTTAAACTTCCGCGGCATATAGTGCTGGCCGTAAATCGGTTCTTCGCGATCGTCGTGGAATATTGTACCATTGCCATTTGACTGTCTGGCTGCTTTGACCGCGGGATCTTCTTGAGCACTAATAGCTTTTTCCCCATCCAGCCAAATTTCGTAATAAGCTCCCGTTTGCGGTGTCAGCAAATCGGCCACATTATTGGCGTATTGCAGTGCATACTGGTATTCTGGCCGATTTTTGTACGGTGCTGGTGGTGCCATAACGTTGCGGTTTAAGTCCCCACAAGCTCCCAAGGTTGACCCCATATTTTTAATAATTGAGGAAAACACTGCTTTAAGATTTTTCTTGAGCACGCCGTGGATTTGGAAGCCTTGGCGTGTGGTGACGCGGAGGGTGTGGTTGCCGTATTCTTCCGATAGCTTGTCTAGGGTGAGGTATAGCTGCGGGGGCACGAAACCGCCGGGATTGCGGGTGCGCAGCATGAACTGATAGTCTTTTTCTTGGCCTTTAACTCGATTGTCGCGGTTGTCTTGCTGGTAGGAGCCGTGAAATTTGAGAATCTGAATCCCGTCTTCGGTGAAGTGGGTGGTTTCTTGTAACAATTCTGTCGCAACGGGTTCTCGTAAATAGTTGCTCCGTTCTTTGAGGCCTTCGGATTTAGAGGGTTTGCGCGCCACTGGCGCTGAAGTGGAAGATGTAGTCATGGAATGTATAGTATCCGTTATAATTAGATAAGGATCGATCGAATATTTCTTGACAATTTGACACTTGACAAATTTGCACTTGACAAATTTCCTCAGAAGTGCTGGATCGGCTCTGTTAACAACTAAGTTAATAACGGTAATCCGATAGGAATTCTGACAGTGCTTAATTGTAACACGATCGGGCCCTTGGGCCTTGCCGCTCTCAATAAGACTTTATAGTTCGATCGCCTAATTCCACAAAACTTTAGAAATAATTAACCTCAACCTCTGAAACTATGTCACTGTATGATGAAGATACGTTTGTAGTGCTAGAAACAAATCAGCCAGAGCAGTTTTTGACCGTTGCGGAATTATTAGAAAAGCTCAGAGCTATTTTAGCATCTCCCCAGGAAGAGTTGCCCCCTGATGTCCAAAAAATATCTTCTGTGGAAGAGCAAGCCCAGTATTTAATTAATACTTATTGTGAATTAGATGTTGGGCCTGGAAAGTTTTTGCAGTGGTACGCAGTTCGTTTGGAAAAGTAAAATTTGTTATTTGTTATTGGTTGTTTGTTATTTGTTATTGGTTATTTGTTATTGGTTATTTGTTATTGGTTATTTGTTATGGGCGGTGGGCAGTGGCCAACGACTGCGTTTATCCGCTAACCAATCACCAATCACCAATCACTATTCTTCCAACTGTTGCACCGCTGACACTTCAACCGCGGTAACATCGATCGTACCGGGCGGTGTCAACCTACTAAAATGACCTTGTTCTACCTTCAAAGGTTCACCGCAGTTGGCACACTGACACTGAGTTTGATTTAACGCTGTAAATTCATACTCACAGACGGGACATTTACCTTCAACTAAGTTGCGTTTCAGCCACCACTGGAGGCAAAAAAAAGCAACCACAGGTGTCAGTAGCAAAAAACCTACTAAAATAAAAATCGATTTAACTACCCAACCCAAACCCAGTGACGCAAACAGCCACGCGATGCCCAAGAGTATCAGCCAATTGCTAATAGCGGGTAGCTTTAAAGAAATTTTGGGGGTGCCTTGGTTCACGATGGTCTCCTTGGGTGTCTTTGCAGGTAGGCATAGTTCTATCCTAACCAATAAATTCTCAGTAGTCTTGGAGTTAATTTTTCCATTCTACCTCCCGAAACCACTATTATATTCTGTTATATCCCCGACTTCTGAAAGTGCTGCGGGGCTTTGGGTATTCTCACACCAGTTTATCTGGCCCAAATATATTAAAATTTTTTGCGATCGATTGACAAAGGGCTCCAAAACTAAACTCTACTATGGTTTGTTCCCTCAACCAGTGGCGATCGCACCTTTTATCCTCCCCCTGAAGCATTTCTATACAAGCAACTGCTACTGCGCCGGGATTGCGGTGAGGAACTCGCCATCCCAGTTTACCATCTTGCAGCGGCTCGGCTGAACCGTCGGCATCTCCCGCCAGTACGGGTATTCCGCAAGCAAGTGCTTCCAAGTAAACTATACCAAATCCTTCCCAAGAAGGCATCACGTAAGCATCAGCAAGTCGGTAATGTGATGCTAAATTTTCGGTGGGTACAAAACCGGCAAATATTACTCTTTCAGCCACTCCCAAATCTGCTGCAATTTTGGCTAATCTCGATTCATCGTCTCCGCGTCCAATCACTAAGTATTTCACATTCGGGAAAGTTAGCGCTATTTGTGGCAAAGCTTTAATTGTGATATCTACACCTTTGTAAATATCAGTCGATCGCAATCTGGCGACAGTCATCAATACTTTAGCACCAGTCAGATTATATTTTACCAATAAATCCTCCGATTTGGGACCGATCGTAAATAAATTTTCATCGACTATACAAGGGACTAGGTGGAATTTTTCAGGACTTAAGTGATTATTGTAGCAAGTGCGATCGCGGGTATACCTGCTAATAGTCCAAATACTATCAGCTTTGTTCATGGCTATTTGATATTTAGGCGGCAGTGTTTCCCAAACTTCCTTACCATAAGTTAAAATCGTGTAAGGAATTCCTAAAGGTTCGCACAAAGTTTGAATCAGCGGTGCGAGGTTAATGTGACCGCAGAAAACTCGTTCAGGGCGTTTTTGAACTAAGTTAATCAGTATTTTAGCTGCAAAATTCAGACGACCAAACCAAACTGGCTCAGTTTTGAGGTAAGAAAACTTGAGATTTTTTGACTCGAAGGGATTGTGGCAATTTGGGGAATCTCGCAACAAAAAAACTTCTGCTGTTGGCGGACAGTTTGCCCCTGCGCTAACAGACAGGTAAGCTTTCAGAATGTCTTTAACATAGGATTGAATCCCGCCTTCGCTGGAAAAGATTTCTAGGAAGCAGAATAGATAATTTGGCGATCGCATCTTCTATGATTATCAGTGGAAAACTGTCAACTGCTGCGCCCGCTGGCGAGTTCAGCTTCGTCGAAGAGTCATATAAAATCCTCTCTTCATCATCCTGTATTAAACTCTCTCCTCTCTTGCTTCGCGCCTTCACGGTTAAATCATTCCGACACAACCGGAAGTCAACTGTCAACTGTCCACAGACACAAAAAACCCGGCCATTGCTGGCTGGGGTAGAAAAATATCAGGGTGCATCTACTAATATGTTTCGAGTATAGCACTTTTTGTGGGGTATAACCCCTCATGGGTGACACCAGTAACTCAAAATCAATGAGAATAAGTTATAGTTGACCGGAGAAATCATTGACAAAACTTGTATTTCCCCTAGTTCTGTTGTTGCTAATTTAGAATTGAAGATTTAGAATAAATCTGTGCTAGACCTAAAATTAATCCGAGAAAATCCCCAAGCTGTCCAAGAAAGCCTCAACACTCGCGGAGGCAACTATGAAATCGAGCCCATCGTGCAACTAGACAAGCAGCAGCGAGAGTTGGAAGGGAAGCGATCGCAACTGCAAGCCCGCAGCAACGAAATTGCCAAACTCATCGGTCAAAAAAGAAAATCGGGTTTAACCCTAGAATCTCCCGAAGTTCAAGCATTGCAAGCAGAAGGCAATGCAGTGGGAACAGAGTCCAACGAACTGCAAGCACAGGAAAAAGACCTAAAAGCTCAAATAGAAGCTCTATTATTGCCCTTGCCGAACTTACCAGCTAAGTCAACCCCCATCGGCAAAAATGAAGATGAAAACATCGAAATACGGCGCTGGGGAGACGAATACATTCCCCAAAATACGGCGATTTTACCGCACTGGGAAATCGGCGAAAAATTAGGAATACTCAACTTTGAACGCGCTGTCAAAATCTCTCAACCTCGTTTTGTCAGCTTAATTGGAGCAGGCGCAGCCCTAGAAAGAGCGATTATTCAATTCATGCTCGATACGCACACAAAAGCAGGTTATGTAGAAGTAATTCCCCCATTTTTAGTCAACACCGAATCTCTCACAGCTACGGGTCAATTACCCAAATTTGCCGAAGAAAGTTTTAAATGCGACCAAGACGATTTGTGGCTAATTCCGACTTCCGAAGTTCCGGTTGTCAATCTGTATCGAGGTGAAATCTTGACAGCAGAACAGTTGCCAATTCATCACTGTTCTTACACTCCTTGTTTTCGGCGGGAAGCCGGCAGTTATGGCAAAGATACGAGGGGATTAATTAGATTGCACCAATTTAATAAAGTTGAATTGGTGAAACTGGTGCATCCGAGTACATCCCCGGAGGAACACGAAAAGTTAGTCCAGGATGCCGAAGGAGTTTTGCAGGCGTTGAAATTGCCTTATCGGACGATCGAACTCTGTACGGGCGATTTAGGTTTCGCGGCGGCAAAAACCTATGATTTAGAGGTGTGGCTGCCTTCTGCGGGCAAATACCGGGAGATTTCCAGTTGTTCCAACGTCGCAGATTTTCAGGCACGGCGAGCAAATATTCGCTTTAAAGAAGCGGGCAAAAAAGGTACTCAATTCGTGCACGCGCTTAACGGTTCGGGTTTAGCTGTGGGTCGTACAATGGCGGCAATTTTAGAGAATTATCAGCAGCCAGACGGGACTATAAAAGTGCCGGAAGTCCTCCAATCCTATTTGGGACGAGAGGTGTTATAAATTAGTTGGTAGTGAAAACTTTAGTCTTCACTACCAACTGGGAAGATATATTTTAATGCTTATTATAGTAGTCGCAAAATATCTAGAACCCCAACTCCTTGCATAAGTTGGGGTTCTAGATATTCTATTGATTTTCAATTTTTTCGTTATTCTAGATGATTGACAATTATTTTTACCAGTTAAGCTGCAACTGTGTTGGAGTTGGACGCTGCTATCGGTAAATTCTGATTTACCACTACCCACTTGCCTGTCATGGGATCGCGGTAAGTAATAAAGGGATTAGATTTCAAAGGTTTAGTCGCTGAGGTTAAAAGCATTTTGATACACTCCTAAGAACCGATCCTGAATCAAAAAATAACTTGATATTTATGATAATCGCAGATTTTAAATTAAATACTTGTGATTTATCTGTCAAAAAAATGTGATAAATCCTACAGTTTTAGGTGATACATAGCACAGGCTTAATGCGATCTATTACCGTTTTTTTAGTGATAGATGTCACTTGCTAAAAAAACGAAAATTAAACTTAGCTTATAGGCGATCGCTTTTAACTTCGATAGTGCCACTATTTTAACTGTACATCTGATATGATTAAGTAAGGTAAAGATGTTTATCACAGAGCCCCCTCACAAACCTATGGTGCTATTTGGATTTGGTAAAAAGTCGAGCCTGCCCTCTCCCCAGGACGCATTGCCGGGACGGGCAGAGTCGATGCCGGTACCGGCAACTCACTTTGTTAACGGCAATCCGCTGAAACCTCCTTTTGCCAACGGCATGGAAACTGCTATGTTTGGTCTGGGCTGTTTTTGGGGAGCCGAACGCAAGTTTTGGCAGCAAGATGGAGTTTTTTCAACCGCAGTTGGTTATGCGGCTGGGATTACTCCAAATCCTACTTACAACGAGGTTTGTAGCGGGATGACGGGACACAATGAAGTGGTTCTGGTTGTCTTCGAACCCCAAAAAGTTAGTTACGAAACGCTGCTAAAAGTTTTTTGGGAAAGTCACAATCCGACTCAAGGAATGCGTCAGGGAAATGATTCTGGCACTCAGTATCGATCGGGAATTTACACTTATTCAGCTACCCAAAAGCAGCTAGCTGAAGCATCGCGGGATGCTTACCAGCAAGCTCTCAAGGCAGCCGGTTACGGCAATATTACTACTGAGATTATTGACGCTCCTGAGTTTTATTACGCAGAAAGCTATCATCAGCAGTATCTGGCTAAAAACCCTAACGGCTATTGCGGTTTGGGCGGTACAAAGGTTTGTTTGCCTGCAATGTCTCAAGTTTAAAAAATTTAAGCTGAGATTGAGGCTGATTTTTGTCAACAGGCAAGATGCCTGTTCCACAATCTAGAAAAAATTATTGTGGGGCGGGTATCTTCTCTGTTACCAAAAGGTAAATGGGCTAGTTAAAAACAGGTGAAAAATGCTGGCTGCTGTCATAATCATCAATGTATTTATATCTCTGGTTTGCTTTTATATAGCTGGGAAAATATGGCGAATGGGTAGGACGATCGCACTTTGTGAAGCGAGAATCACCGCCCTGGAGCGCTGTAGCACCAATGTCCTTGCCAAATCACCTAATTTCTTTGCTAGAAAGCAACAACGTGCTCACCAGTTGCGGCGCAATTATCAACAACTGGAATGGCAACTTCAACAACTTCAGCAACTTTTGGGATTGCTAGGTTTGGGGCGAATGCTTTGGCGGCGGCGCGATCGACCATTAAGGTAATCGGAAATTATTATATTTATAGGTGGTAAAAGTATAGTTTTGGAGGTTGCGATCGCAATGTCAAATAAACGTTCAGGATTATTTATTGGTGGCTTGCTGGTGGGTTCAGCCATCGGGGCTCTGACGGGCTTGCTGATGGCACCGAGAACGGGCAAGCAGACGCGGCAGATTTTGAAAAAATCGGCCGAGGCTGTGCCTGCGTTAGCCGAAGATTTATCAACTAGCGTACAATTGCAAGCCGATCGACTTTCGGAATCGGCACTGGTCCATTGGGACGAAACTTTGATTAGACTTAAAGAGGCGATCGCCGCCGGTTTGGAGGCTACTCAGCGGGAACGCCAAACACTCTCGGAAACTGAAGCCACAGAGACTTCCCCGTCGCCGGAGCGACGCTAATTCCACAACTGTTCGGGACTACATTTGGGACCGATCCACACAATCAAGTAAAATTAGACCCACATATAAATTCCCAAACCCCCAATCCGAGATTCCAGTGCGCGAACCCATCTTTTGGTTAGGACTTTCGATTTTGCTAGTGGCAGTCAGTTTAACGGCTGTGTTAGTGACTCTCATACCTGCGGTGCAAGCCTTGACGCGGGCAGCGCACAGCGTGGAAAAGCTCGCTGATACCCTTTGTCGTGAATTTCCGCCGACTTTGGATGCCATTAGGTTAACGGGGCTGGAAATTAGCGAATTGACGGATGATGTCAGTGAAGGGGTGCAAAGTGCGGGGGAAGTTGTCAAGCAAGTCGATCGCAGTCTTGGTACTGCCAAAAAGCAAGCGTACAATGTCCAAGTTACAACTCGTAGCCTGGTGACTGGGGTTAAGGCTGCTTGGAAAACTTTAACTCGAAAATCGCCACTGTCTGGGGGTAGGAGTCGAGGGGGCGATCGATTGTCACCCAGTCAAAGAAGTGTAATTTCGCTGAGGGATTCGGGTTTAGATGAGCGAAAACAGCCGGGATACAAGCCTAACGATTCATCGGTGGATCAATAGACATCTCCCATAATTGTTGTGGAACAGGCATGATACCTGTTCTTGAATATCTTTTTGGGAGATGTCTACTAAACTTCTACTCTGCGTTAGTCAAGGCTGAATCTGGCTGCGGGGAATTTCTGTAAAAACTGGCAATAATCGCTACCATCAACCACCACAGCATATTGACTTCTGGTCGATACCAAACTGTATCGAAAAAACCGTGGGCCATCATGCCGACTAAAGTGGCGATCGCCGCTATCAACCAAAACCCCTGATTGGATTTGGGACTTGGGGATTCTTCCTGGGAGTTAAGCTGCTGAAATTGCGCATCTCGCAGATTTTTGATCTGCAACAAACCTTGATTGATGGTGACACTCAGCAGCCACAGAAAACAAGTCAAACCGATAAAACCAGTTTCTACCGCTATTTCTAGAAGCACCGAATAAGCACTCAAAGCCGTGTATTTCGGCTTCATATACAGTGGATAAACTTTATTAAAAGCAGTGTTGCCCGGACCAATGCCGAGAATTGGTCGATCGCGAATCATGTCAATCACCGCAGTCCAAACATTAATCCGAAAATTGTTGCTGCTGTCACCGCGGCCGATAAACATACTCGTCACTCTTTCCCGCAGGGGTGCTACTAAAACTACTCCCAAAATTAACGCCATAGCTAAACCTCCTAACCCCAACGGCAGGGCTAAAGTGCGCCATAACCGAGGCATTAAAGGACTATACCAATACCACAGCAGGATTAAAAACACTACCAGTAAAGCTACAAAACCGATCCAAGCCCCACGGCTGTCGGTGTAGCGCAAACAGGCGCAATTGACGACTAACATCGTTAGTGCCAAGGCTTTAGTTCCCCATCCTTTCCACACAAAAAGTGCTGCTGCACTCAATGCAATTGCCGGTAGCAGATAGGAACCAAGCAAGTTGGGATTTCCTAAAAAACTGTAAACTCGCGTGACATTTGCTTGACTAGAAGTGGGATCGTTCCAAGTAGCTAGGGGTGGCACTTTATCAATCCACTGTCGCACGCCGTAGAAACTGACGATGAGAGAGACGTTCAAAAACACGGCGATTAACCACGATCGCCAACGGGGCGATCGCAATATCCTAGCCATCAATGCAAAAAACAGCAAATACAGCGTTAGTTTCGTCCAGCCTGTAAAAGCTGCTGCTTTCACTGGGGACATGGCGGTGGCGACGGTAGCAATGCCCCAGTACAGGAATACTAGCAGGTGAATCGGTGTCAGGGCGATCGCGCGATCGTCGGAAACCGTCAGCAGCACCCAAAAGGCAGCGCCAGCAGCCATCAACACACCCACCAGGGCATTGTTGACAAAGGGGCCCAAACCAAACGTCAAAGCCAGCAATACAAAACCCAGTGGTTCTGCCCATTGCATCAGCCAGCTACTTTGCCGCCAACTTCGCGCATTGCCAATGGCGACATTCAATAAATAACTTCCATTTTGCCATTGTAAAAGTGGGAAGTTTGCTAGAGTTAATTTTTGCCAAACTGAATTCATTTCAATTTAAAATTAGGAAGTGGTTATTGGTGATTGGAGATGCCTGGTTATTGGTGATTAGTTATTAATTATTAGTTATTCGTTAGGAAACTAACAAATAATTAATAATTAATCACAACTAACTTTACCTTTCCAACAAATCAGTAGCATTGACGCAAGGAAGCGAAAGCACATAGCGATACCCAGATTCCGGCGTTCCTTGAATTGAGAGTTGACCGCCTTGAATTTCCACCAACTGACAGCACAGCAGCAATCCCAAACGCTCCCTATCCCCGTAGCCAGCTAATACTGGTGTGGTATCCGCGGCATTTTCCGCTACCAAAGTTGCCAACTCAGAGAAAGAAAGCTTTAATGGCTGGGAAGCTTGTACTGCTGGCGAATATTGAGATTCGATTCCCAATTCTTTGCTGTGGGAGTTCCCTGGGGAACTGTGACTCGATTCAAGTTTTAACAAGTGGTCGGAGTAGAGTTTAGCATGGGGCAAACTTTCTCCCAACCAAGGGTGAAACACCCAAACTCCCATATTGATGCCATCATCTTTGCGAACAACGTGTACTCGAATCACGCTACCTGCGCCAGCAGATTGAATTACGCTAAAAATTAAGTGGTGGAGCATTTGCTGAACTTTTTCTTTGTCTGCCAGCCAAATACGGGGCCCTGGACTGATAGACAGGTTAATTTCTTGCTCTCTTTTATGTGCGGGCTGCGATAGGTTAGTCACAACCTGCTGGCACAAAGTTTCTATATCTACTGCGGTTCGCTTGACGGTGAAACTGGATTCATCCAATTCTGCGAGTCCTAAAATTTCTTCAACTAGCGATCGCAAAGACCGACTACTATCTTGGATTACATCGATATATTCTTTTTGCTTACTTGTTAGGGGGCCATAAATTTCTTGATTCAACACACTGGCCATCCCAATAACTGAAGTGAGGGGAGTCAGCAATTCTTGGGCTAAATAATTCAGCAGTTTTATTTTTATTGAGTTACTAGACAAATTGATAGGTTTGTTACTCATTGCTTATTTTTCTGGGTTATTATCAAGGGTTAATTTTTTAGGGGTGGCTCAGACCTCTTTCCAAAGTTTATCAGGAAATTGGGTTGCGAACCCCGTCCTTATAGCATCGCTTAATGACTAATGACTACTGACTACTGACGCTTCAACGAAGCTGAGCCGCACCGCTACAGACTACTGACTAATGACTAATTAATTAGTCCTTCTAAAGCGGATTGTAAGTCTTGAGTGAGCTCGGCAACTGCTATTCTGCGACTGGTTTGATATCCCTCGGAGCGATCGTCCACAGATATCGGTTCGCCCACGGTCATTGTTACTTGCTGTTTCCCCAAATGCGGTCGCCCGAAAGGATTTCCCCCTTTGATGCGAGCCAGTACGTCGGACAGTAGTAAAGTTGTTTCGGCGAGGCGTTCTGCCGTCAGTTGTTCTTGTACATATTTGCCCGTAACGGATACGAAGCTTTCTACGAGTCTCATGTGCCACATTCGGAGACTGGCTTCTTCGGCTAGGCGATCGGCTAATCCTCTTTCTAAGGGACAAAGTGCTGCAATATCTTTGATATCTTCTCGATAGATATAGTCCCATCCTGCTTGTTCCAATCGGCGGCATCTGTCGATTAAACTGCCTTTTGGCTTCAAGTTAAAATACTGTTCAGCCACTTGTAAAGCCACATCTAAAAGTGCTTTTAATCGAGAAATTATCACTTCATTATCCAAATTATCACTGGTAATATTCTGCATCAATTCTGATGCTAATTGGTCTGGATGTGGGGGTAAATCTTGATGATAAAATCTCCGATAAAACTGTTCCATTACTGACAATAAATAACTCCCCAATCTAATGAGTCGTAAATATTGAAATTTGTAAGGGTGAATTTCGGAATTGGGATGATTCGTGTCTAAATTGGCAAAAGTGTTACTATCTAATGCTGTTAATCCGCAATCATTTTCTAATTGAGTTAAAAGTTTTTCTAGTTGTTCCCAAGGTGGCTGGACATAGCGGTATTGAATACCAAGTGGTACGATTACCACTTTTTCCGGGCGTCCGGCTTTTCGTAAATCTTCAACGCACCAGAATCCCATTTGAGCAATACCTGGTTCGAGGGGGCTAACTATTTCATTGTGACCGTTGGTGGCTCCTTCAGGAGCCGCGGCGATGGGAAATTGGCTGTTAGCAAATAAATCGCGGGCCGATCGCAATCCAGCTCGATCTATCTTACCGCGAACGATGGGAGTTCCACCGAGTCGAGAGTATAGCCAACCTACACCCGCACCAGCCCAGAGAGGAATTCCGCGATCGTAGATAAAGTGGGAATGTACGGGAAATTTCAGGGGAATCCCTTGTTGGCGCGCCACTTGGGGTACGAGTTTCCACACCAGTTGTCCCAAACAGTAGGGATCGTCTGAGTTGGGGTGGCGGAAGGCTAGTAAGAAGCGAACTTTCTGATTTTGAAATTGGTGAAATAGTTCCGCTAGGGTTTCGACATTTTCCGCTTTAATGTCGCTAATATTTGTCCGAAATCGCAGCCACCAGGGGAGTATTTGTTGGCAGCCTTGGACGATTAGGGGGTTGTACGCTGGGGGGATGAATTCCAGGGGTGGCTGAACTTGGCTAATTGAATTAGGCATTTGGGGATTGGAGATGGGAGATTTCTCGGCTGCTGTCAGCAGTAGCAATTTTGACTAACTTCCTACTCTATCAGGACTTACGCAGAAGAACTAAAGAAAACAGGTTTTTTACGCTATGGTCGTCCCTTCATCCGATGGAAATTTCTACTGTTTTACGCCACCCAAATCCCAAACTCCAAATCCTAGGGCGCTGCTTGCAGAATTACTTCTTGGAATTGAATTACATCCGATCGCGGATCGCAATGAGTGACTTTAACTTCAAATCGATCGCCTATTTCGACCGATCGACCAAAGCGCATAGCTAATTCTAAACCCAACTCTTCCAACAAAATCAATCCGAGATTGCTATCTTCCCTCAGCCAGCGCAACATTAAAGCTTCCCAGACTTGATCTGGGTTGCGCCGCAAATATTCCAATCCCCAATAGCGGTTGGTTTGGCGTTCAACACTAGAAGCTTCTCTGACTGCTGTACCCAGACACATCACAATGTCCTGCATTTCTTCAGCAGAAAAAGGCTGGGGTTCGCCCCGCAGATGAGCTTTAATTTGGAAATGAGTCAGTAAATCGGTATAACGACGGATGGGAGAAGTAACTTGAGTGTATGCTTCCAAACCCAAACTAGAGTGTCTTCCAGGGGTGAGATTCATTTCGCTGCGGGGCATACAGCGGCGCACAGCACAAGCACGGGCGGGGCCTGCCGGCACAGCTAAAAGTTCTTCCTCTGGTGGGAGTTCTGGCTGGGGCTGATGGCGGTAGGGTATGGCTAGACCGTGAGTTTGACCGTAGCGGGCTGCCACTTCCCCCGCGAGGATCATCATTTCAGCTACTAGCAATCGGGCGGTGGAGTCATCGATCACATAAATGTTGATGTCATCGCCTTTGACTTTGATGACGGATTCGGGCATGAAAATGCTGATTGCGCCTTGGGTTTCCCGCCATTTTTGCCGCAGTTTGGCAGCGGATGCTAGTGCAGCTATTTCCGGTTCTCCTGGGATTCCCAACTCCAGCATCTCGTCTACCTCATCGTAGGTTAAGCGGTAGGTAGGTTTCACGGTGCTGATGTGAATGCTGTAATCTTGGACTGCACCAGTTTCATCTAAGGTGACGCTGAAGCTGAGAGCGCTGCACTCTTTACCTTGAATTAAGCTCATTGGCCCGGTTGCCAACTCTGGGGGAAACATGGGTATCATCCCCGTGGGCAGGTAAACTGTGGTGGTGCGCTTCCGGGCTTCGAGGTCGAGTTCGTCTCCGGGGGAGAGTAAGCGGGTGGGATCGGCGATGTGTATCCACAGGCGCTGCTGGCCGTTTTCCAGGAATTCTAAGCTGAGTCCGTCGTCTATTTCTGTAGTGCTTTCATCGTCGATGGTGTAAACCTTGAGGTGAGTTAAATCGAAACGACTGGTGTCGGCATCGCTTGGGAGATTTTCTAGGCAGCGTTGAGCTTCTTCTAACACCTTGGCAGGTAAGTGTAGGGGAATTTGGCTACGCCGCAAAAACAGGTTTTCGTGGTGACTCCACAGGCCGAGATCTACTAATAGTTGAAAGGCTGCTTCCGGTGTTTCGGGACGTTCTAGGCTGGCTAATGTTTCTAGGGCTGGGGTGCGGTGTGTTGCTTCTTCTCCCAGGGTGGCAAATCTTTCTAGGGCATCGAGGCGATGGCGATCGCTATTTGCCCAGTCTACATTTTCCCCGACCAGTCGCTGCTTGACTCGATCCCAAAATCCTTGGGCTTCTTGATGTCGTTGCTGTTCTACTTCTTGCTGGTGTTTGATTTCTGCTACTTGGGCTGGGGAACGCGGTTCGTAGCGATCGCCCTTTTGCTTGAAATACAATTTATCTGTGGACAACAAAGAGTAAGCTGCGTAACACTGAGCTGGGGTTTTTTCGGAAAATAGTAGCATGGCTAAGGATTCCGGGTCCGCGGCTTCTCCGTCCCCTACTAGCAATTCCCAAGCTACTTCGAGACTGGATGGATCTGAGTAAACTTCTACTTCTTGATGAAATTTTGGGATGTCCGAGGGTTTGTAGGTTTCTCCGGCAATTTCGTAGGTGATTTGTTTCGGCGGTATGCTGTGCGGTTGACCGTTTTCGTCTACCACCACCCAGTTTTTTTTGCCGTCGGGGCGATCGGCAACGGCTAGACGGCGGTCGCCGTGCAGTCTAAATTCTACTAAGGTTCCCTTCTCCACTTGCCAGTTATATAATTTATATTTTAGATTTTTACATTGGCTACTTGTCTGGTTTCGACTTGGGGATTTTAGATTTTGGAGAATTGTATTTTTTCTGGTTAAATCACGTAAAAACGTTACTTTTGCCTAGTTTTTATGACCGTCCAAAATCTAAAATCTTAAATCCAAAATGCGATTAACCTTCTTGGTTGACGAAGGGCATCAAAGCTACAATTCTGGCTCTTTTGATGCTTCTGGTCAGGTCTCGTTGTTGTTTGGCTGTCAAGCCTGTAATCCGCCGAGGCAGGATTTTACCGCGTTCGGTGACGTATTTTTTGAGTAAATCGACATCTTTATAGTCGATCGGATCTCCTGGTTTAATTGGCGATACACGCCGGCGAAAGTAAGTCATTTTTTGGAGAATTGGTAATTGGGCATTGGGCATTGGGCATTGGGCATTGGGCATTGGGCATTGGTTACTAACAAATAACAAATGACTACTGACTACTGACTAATGACTAATGACTACTTGATCTCTTTGTGACCAGTGTGCTTGTTGCAATGGGGGCAGAACTTTTTGAGTTCTAGCCTCGCCGTCGTGTTCCGACGGTTTTTGGTCGTGGTGTACCGAGAAACGCCTTTTGAGCGTTTGCTCGCATTAGTTCGGCACTCAGTACACTCTAGAGTAATTATGATGCGGACGCCTTTAGCCATAATTCTAAATAAATTTCGACTAATTTAAACACAATTTATTATCTTCTCACATTGCTGTGCACTTGGTCAAGCAATCTTTTGACTTTGATGTCTAGGGAGTAGCCACGGCGGGTGCCGACGACGATCGTACCACCAAGGCGATCGTGAAATGCCTGGGGAAAGCGGGCGGTGTCGGTGAAAGCAACGCTACAGTCGATCGCCAGGGGTAATAGGAGTAACAAAACGGCGGCATTGGTGGATGTGAGTCCCCCTATACCTAGGAAGGCTAGGGCTGCACAGGTGCCAAGCACAGCCTCGCGTTTCGACAGTTCTTGGAGGCCGGGAGTGCGATCGAGTCTGGGATCGACAATTTTCATGTCCAAAGCCCAGCGGCCGAGACTTTGGCCTTTATTTTTCCTGACGATGGCTACTCGCAAGATCAGCCAGAGTATAACAAAAAAAATGATTTGGACGATCGAATTTGTACCAAGAAGCAAACTGGGTAGCCCAACGGCGATCGTATCAATGCAGAAAGCAGCAGCGCGGCGGCCAATGGATACTTTGGGCAGGAGAGGAACTAGATCGGAACTCATGGGCAAAAAAGAATTACTTTAAAGTGCGTAAGTCCTGTTTATATCATAGCTGAAATCAATGAACTTGCAGCCCTAGGACTTAGGGTAAAGGCGTAGCATTAATAAACGTCATCATGGCTTCCAATATCAATCAATAAAATTACCATAATAACTGTTGTAGTTTCATCATACAATTTCCTCAAGCATGAATTTAATACAAACTGCGTAATGTCTCCAAAAGTGCGATCGCCACGTCCCAAATATCCATTAAAGCAAATAGTCATCAGATTTGCCACCGCAGTAATTGCTGCTTTGATTTTTATCAACATTCCTCACTCCTTAATTCCGATGTTTCAAGAATCCCCATCAATAGCTAGTCTACCGCCAGAAATCGAGAACATCCTCGCCGGCAAACGCAGAATTGTCACCATTGGCGACAGCATCACAGAAGCCGGCAAATACCCCGGAGGTTACGTTTGGCTACTGCAACGCTATCTAAACGGTCTGTATCCCGATCGCGCGATCGAAATCATCAACGTCGGCATCTCCGGGAACAAAGCCACAGATATGCAAGCACGTTTCCAGCAAGATGTCATTGACAAAAAACCAGATTTAGTCATGATTAACGTTGGAGTCAACGACGTTTGGCACGCATTCTTTGACTTCCAAAACCGTCAATTTCATCCCCAAGGAAACTTATCCACCGGAGTAGGATTAGCAGAATACAAACAGAAACTCACACAAATGGTGGAAGCAGCCAAAGCAGCAGGAATTCGAGTGGCGCTACTTTCTCCTACTCCCATCCGTGAAGTTCTCGATGGTCCCGAAAACCAGCGTTTACAAGAATATATTCTCGCCATGCGAGAAGTTGCTTTACAGAATCAATGCTTATTTATTGATTTAAATAAACCTTTTCGAGAAGTGATCGGCACTTTTCAAAGACACGCTGGCAAAACTCTAAATTTGTTAGCAGCAGACGGAGTACACCCAAATCCATCCGGGTATCGAATCATGGCTTTTAGTATTTTGCGAGGCTTGGGAATACCAACGAAAGATATTGAAAATTTGGAAATCAAGAATTGAATTGCCGAGAGTCGGCGCCTCAGTAAACATAAGTTTGGTAGGGGCGGGTTTTACCAAAAATAATTGCCTAAAACCCATAATCTCATAAACCCGCCCCACCCAACTTCTTCCTCCCTTGGGGGGGGTAGGGGGGGGTGACTTCTTCCTTCTTCCTAGATTATTCAATGGGTGGATGATACCGTTTCAACCAACAACTACCAATAATCACCAAAGCCACGACTACAATAATTTCCGTCCAAAAAAATGATAAGAAATCACTGGCAGTTCCCACGGGAGGCACTCCCGGCTGAGCGTTACGAATAGCTGGAAAAGCAAACAGCATCACAGCCGTCCAACTCAACATTCCAATTTCCGGTAACTTACCCGATTTCATCACTCTCAATGCTAGCAGCAGCGCCATCGTTGATAGCACCCACATAATCACGATAATGGTTAAAGCAAAAAATTTTACCGGGAGCGATCGAGTTATGCGGACATCGATATAAATAAAGATAGATGAATTTTCTTCCAGAGGCTTGTAAGTGATGTCAAAACCTGGAACATCGGCATTGAACTTAAATAGCAGCGGTACGGGGTTGAGTTCAAAAGGGGCAAATTTTTTCCGAATCGAAGGCAGCGGATCGATGGAAATAGCTACTCTAGCAATGTGCCTGTCAAAGGGATAATTGTTGATTTTACCCTTGACTAAATTGAACTTTAAAGCCGGAAAAATCATCGGCTTGCCAGCTTTAAAAGTAATTTCTGAATTTTCTATATTTGCACCGTTAACTGTCATTAACAAATCTTGAGCTGGGTAGGTAGGTCCTTTTTTGTAAATGCCTTTTAGTTCAAATTCTAAGCGTGTTTCTAATTCGTTTTTAATTGGATCGACTCCGATCGCAGTCATTGTGACTTCTACTAAGCCTTTGGGAGCCGCAGAGCTTTCTGGATTGGGGGTGTAAGGTTCTTGAGCATGAGCTACGGGAGAGTAAATCGATAAAGTAATTGCAAAAATTAGGATGAGATTGCAAATTAAAATAAGTGTTTTTTTGAGGTTATTGTGGTTGACAATTTGCATGAATTAGATAATAATTCGGAATGATTTAACCGCGAAGGCGCTAAGGACGCGAAGGAAGAGAAGAGTGAGTATTTTATATCATAAACCGGATTTTTTACCTGGTTGGATCGTAATAATATTAGCGATGTCTTGTTCAGACATCGCACTTTTCCTTGAGATTCCAGCGGACTGCTAACCTATGGTTTAAGGAAGAAATACATTTGATGTGAAACTTCCATGCAGACCGTAGGGAATATGATATTTTAAATGCAACCGCGCCACAGGCCCTTTCGCGATATCCCTAGCATCTAAAATTACTAAGGTCGATCGATGATTAGCAGCATCGTACATCAAAACCAGCAGCCAGCCATCATCCTCAGCCACAGCATCGGGACGCGCCACAAACACTGGTTCCCCAGCAAAACCGCGCGGTGCCGCACTCCAAAGTTGCCTTTCGCCAGTTAGGAAATCAAATTTGAGAATGGCTTGCAGAGGAGCATTGCCGGTGGGAGCATCGGCGGCACCAATGTAAAGATATCGGTAAGGCTGTCCGACATTATTTGGATGCAAGGTTGGAAATTCGCAGCACCGAGTTTCAACTACTTGATGCTCCACTGTTTCGGCTTGTAAATTCAGCTTGAAGCGCCACAATTCCCCGGCGGGAATGCTATCGAAATCTATCTCGCGAAAATCGCCATCTGGCTCGACGTTGGGGAATGATTCGTAGCATACTGAGTCTACAAAGACTTCGCCGTCTTCTTCCCAGGCGTTGCAGTGGTGGAAAACAAAACATGGTTCTGTTTCTAATATTTTCACTTTATCGGTGCCGTTGCGCGGAATTAAAATTGCTTGCGTCGGCTTGTTGGGTGAAAATTGAATGCACTGGGCCGCACTTCGGATTCCTAACACGAAAGGTATAGGATTGAAGCTGACGGGATTTTGGAAAAATATGCAGTAATTGGGGGTAATTACCATGTCGTGTAGGAAGGCAAAACCTGGTATTGCATGGGCGTGTTTTTGCAATAGTTTGCCACTTTCGTCGAGTTCGTAAATGGTAATTACGCTAGACAAACCTGGTTTGACAGAAAAGTTTATGAGTCTGTCTCCGGCTCCATTTTTGCCTTTTTCAATTCTGGGGTGAGCGGCGAAAGCTTCACCGGGCTGCAAGATGCCGTCTAGGGTATCTAAGCCGATGGTTTCTAAGGTGGAAGGGTCGAGTCTGTAGGGTTCTGCTGCTTCCCACAATGCTAATAGTTTTTCTCCCCAATAAATGATGTTGGTGTTGGCAATGTTTTTGATTTTGAGGTCAAATATATTACTTAGCCAACCTCCTGGTTTCTGGGTTCCGAAAACGCCTCGATGGAGGATTTTTCCGGCTGTTTTTTCTGCTAGATAGCCTTCGGTATGGATGAATCTGTTGCGGAAGTGGGCGCGCCCGTCGGAAATTGCGATCGCACAAACCATCCCATCGCCATCAAAGGGGTGGTGAATTTGTTCGCCGTTGATATCTAGCAAGCCTGGCCCATTGCGAAAGAATGTGCCTTGTAAGTCGGGGGGGATTTCACCTTCTATTTCGTCTATCCAGTAGTCGGATTCCTGACGCTGGGATTGGTAGCCTCGTTGCCAGTCGGTGCGATCGTATGATGAGGTTTTGGCTGTTGTTTTTAGTTGGGAAGTTTCTAGGTTTTGCATTGGTAGAATAAGCTTTTATTGATTTAACTACAAAGGGCGCAGAGAGTGAGTGAGGGGGTAGGCACGCACCATCCACTACCCCTATACAATTATCGTTTTCTTGAGAATGAAACCACCCTCTTCCTTGGGGGGTGACTTCTTCCTTCTTCCTTCTTCCTTCATTTGCTATCTGCGGTTCGGCTTTCTGAGATTACTGTTGGTACCAAGTCGGGAAAATATTCCGGCATGAAATGTTGTCCTGTTGGTTTGGTGCTTCCCATTTCCGCTTCTAATAATGGCAGTGTTTTTTGATTGTTTGGCTCGCCAGTTTCTGTGTTTTCAGCGGGTAGCCAGCTTAGGAATGGTAGGGGTAGAAGTGTGGACAGGTTGGTGATGAGGACTAGCAGCCAGAGATTGTCGAAATTGCGATCGGTAATTCCTAACCAGTGAGTCAAAACTGCACCACCTTCGTAGGACAAAAGTCCGGCTAAATTGGTGATGGACATCAGTAGTGCAAATAAAGTTGCTTCGACACCGGGGGGACACAATCGCGCGCACAATACCAGCACTGGCATATAAGCAATTTGCCCGATTACTGTTAAGATGAGGCTATCTCCGATGCTGAACCACTGGTCGTCAATTCCTAAAGCTCGGTTGGCGTGAGTTACTAATAGTAAACTTGTCAATCCCAAGACGGTGGCAATTACTGTTGACCAGCCGAAAATTACTCGAAATGGAATTGTTTTGAGAAATCGCTGAAACAGCCAGATACCGACAAGAGCCGCCAGACTGGTAACTAGGCGCACGCGGCCGAGAAATTCTGGTTGGAAGCCTAATTCGTTGGTGGTGAAAAAGAAGAACGCGGAGTCGGAACTTGGGGTTGCTTGCCACAGGAAAAGAAAGGCGGTTGGCAACCAAATTGTTTTTTGGCTAACAGCTTGTCGGAGTTGTTTCAATTGATTTTTTACTGTTTCAAAGTCGGTTTTTTTGTTGACTTTTTCTTCGCTAATTAACCAGGCTGTTGCTGAGACGATGAGTGGGAAACAGGCGGTGATTAAAAATATGGTGTGGGTGGAGAATTGTTGGAGTAGGGAACCGCTGAGGTAGGCGGTAATTAGTCCGCCGAGGGCTGATGCGCCCCAGGATAGGGATTGCAGGGAACCTGCATCGGTAAGGGATTCTTTTCGGGCTCTTTCGACTACTAGGGAGTCTGCGATGACGTCGCTGACGGCGAGGGAGAGGGAACTAAGGGCGATCGCCCCTGTAGCTGCTAAGGGTGTGTGTACTATTGTGGCTAGGGCCACCCATGCTGAGGTTCCCAACAGCCCGGAAAGGACGATGTAAGGCCGTCTGCGGTAGCCGAATATGGGCAACCCGTCCGACATGAAGCCGAATAGGGGTTTGATCATCCAAGGTAGGGCGACAACGCCCAGCATGGCTGAGACTTCCGCGGGGCTCATGCCGAGTTCGTCTTTGAGGAAGAAGCTGACGGCTAAGCGGGCTAGTCCGAGGATACCTTGGACGAAGTAAATCAGTAATATGGCTATGAGTTCGGGGGTTGGCTCATTCCCAAAGAATACTTTTTCTTTTAAAGATTCTTTGAGTTTGCTGACACCGGAGGAGGAAAGGAGCATTTGAGAAATATTTCTTAATGAATCTCAATATTTATAACACATTCTTAATGGGTTGGGGGAACTGTCGGAGGTAGGATGCCACAGTGGTGCGGTTCTGGCAAGTTGTATAAAATGATATTTATCTCGAATTAATGCGTGTTTTGTAATCATGAAAACAGAAATTAAAATTGTTTTTCTCACCGTGGCGGCGATGGTGGGGGGATGGGCTAATTTGGCTGTGGCTATACCTGTTGCTAACCAGCAAGGAGATTATCCAGTGCCACCTGCGAGACAACGAGGTAATAGGCAAGTCAAAAGAAAGAGATGTCACAAATACTGAAAGGAGTATTTTTATGATTGTGAATCCTGAAAATGTGCCGGATATTACAGGCTCTAAATATCCCCTGCAATTTCAATCTGCGGTGGCGGGAAGGGTGAAAAAACGTTTGGGCGATGCGGCTGGTTTGAAGAATTTTGGGGTGAATTTAGTGCGGCTTGCACCGGGTAGTTGTTCTGCTCTCAGACATTGGCATAGTTGTCAAGATGAGTTAATCTATGTTCTGGAAGGGGATGTTTATTTGGTGACTAATGCGGGGGAGAAAGTGCTAAAACCGGGTATGGCTGCGGGTTTTCCGGCTGGGGATGCTGATGGGCATCATTTAGTGAATCGCAGTAATTATGATGTTGTTTATCTGGAAATTGGCGATCGCACTTCTGGTGATTCGGCTCATTATCCTGATGATGACTTAATCGCGGAATCTAGTGGGAATGGTTGGATTTTTACGCGCAAAAATGGCGAAGTTTATGAGGAATAAAAAGAAATGAGTCAAGTCAATCTTTGGAGTTCTGCGGAACACGCTTTGTGGTATCTTGCTAAAGCTGATAGTATCCCCCACCGCACGGAAGGTGAAGCTGTACTTTTGGGGGAGGTTCCGCAAAATGTACGGCGGATTCTGGATATTGGTACGGGTGATGGGCGGTTGTTGGGTTTGCTTAAGTGCGATCGCCCGAATGTTGAATGTGTGGCGATCGACTTTTCGGCTACAATGTTGGCCAAAGTCAGAACTCGTTTTGCTGACGATCCAAAGGTGACAGTAATTGAACATAACCTGGATGATTCTCTGCCCGATTTGGGCAAGTTTGATGCAGTAGTTTCTAGTTTCGCAATTCACCACGTAGAGGACGATCGCAAACGTTCGCTTTATACCGAGATTTTCGAGCTTTTGGAACCCGGAGGCATTTTTTGCAATTTGGAACACGTAGCGTCGGCAACAGAGGCTTTACACCAGAAATTTCGAGAAGCGTTAGGTATTAGCGATTCGCCAGACGATCCATCTAATAAATTGCTGGATGTGGAAACGCAACTGCGCTGGTTGAGAGAAATTGGTTTTGACGATGCAGACTGTTATTGGAAGTGGCTGGAACTGGCTTTATTAGTTGGGGTGAAACCTGTTTAGCTGCGGCTAAGGACTGCATTGTCGTGTGCTTGAAAAATTGGAAATAGTCACAATTAGTAAGGTGCGTCAGATTTTTAAACCCTCAATAATCGTTCTATAAATTCACCTGACGCACCCTACAGCTTGACTTTAGTTAGTTGGGATGGAAGATATTGTCCGGTCGATCGCACATTGGGATCTTACCCAGTTAGATGGCTGTTTTAAGAGTTATTAACCAAACGATCGAATTAACAACAAACAAAAAGGTATAAAAAATATAGATTGATGGAGCGCAGATAGCTCTACCCAAAGAAGGCATTTTAAGTGTTTTCAAAAAACCGAGCGGGTGAACAAGACCTTCCGGTATAGAACGGGTATTAAAGCTTTCATCTAAGGCGCTTTCATTATTCAAGAATTGGGTAACTGCATCGGCTCTTTGTATGTGATAAAATTGCACCCTCCAGTAGGTCGCTTCTAAAAACCAGAAACCAAAAATTATAACGTATCCTAGGGGAACTAACGCATCTATTTTGCTGGCAAACACCCAACCAATCAACGCTACCCAAATGGTAATTGCCGCAGTTTTTAATTGAATCAAAATTGTATTAAAGTTAGCTATTTTTTTCTCTAGTTCCTCTGCTCCTTTTTGCAGCATTGCTAGCTGAAATTCAAATCGATCCATGTTTGATTCCGGGAACGTTTATATTAGAGTTATCCAATAAATTATAATCTTCTTTTCTTTCGGTGTCCTTAGAGAACTTCGCCTGACGCACCCTACAAGTCAATGTTATAGCAATTTTAAAAAAGAATGCAACAGTAGTCTTGTCCCTCCCCTTTATAAGGGGGGGTTAGGGGGGGTCCAAGATTGTTGCACGATTTTAGAGAAATGGTATTAGATTATATAGTAAGGTGCGCTACTCTCCCGAAATTCCCGATCGCCGTTAGAGAACTTCACCTAACGCACCCTACAAGTCGATTGTTGTGTGACAGTTGCGTCCAGGACTATTAAAGTCACGCACCCTAATAAATCAAATTAAATCCGGTACTTTAGGTTTAATTCGTCGCTCGTACCAGTTCATTAACGGGGTAGAACTAATTCCGTGTAAAATCACTGAAATTACGATAGTTGTAAAAGTAATCCAGGCAATTTGTTCTCCGAGTTCGCCTTTTAAACCTTTGCCAAAAGCATAGGTAAGATAATAGATAGAACCAACACCGCGAATGCCAAACCAACCGCACAGCCAGCGACTGGCGGGGTGCAAAGGACTGCCAATCGTACTGATCCAAGCTCCCAAGGGGCGAATCAAGAAAAATAACAATCCCGCCACTAACACCGAATCTGCTGCAAAAGCCCACATCGGTTTTAGGCGCAACAAAGAACCTAAAAGTAAAATAGTGGCTACTTCCATTAACTTTTCAATGCGCTCGGTAAATCGCAATTGGGAAAGCGGTTTTTCTGGGTCGCGGTAACTGCGCTGCACTACAATTCCTGATACAAAAACTGCTAGAAACCCGTAGCCGTTGACTACTTCGGTTAGAGAATAAGTGAGTAAAATTGTACTCAGGGCGATGAAATCTTCCATTAATTCATCGGCCGGTCTGTAGCGTTGCAATCTTTTATCGATCCAGGTGACAGCTTTAGCGACTAAAATGCCCATGACAATTCCAGCGGCAACTGCCCAGATTATATCAATTACTACCCACTGCGAAAACCAGTTCGGCCAATTACCATCTTTTAGTGAATAAATGCCAAAATAAACAAAGGGAAAAGAGAGAGCATCGTTCAAGCCACCTTCGGAGGTTAAACCAAAGCGCAATTCATCTCGATCGTCTAAATGTGCTAACTGAACTTCGGAGGCTAAAACTGGATCGGTAGGAGCGAGAATTGCTCCCAATAAAATCGCCACACCCCAATCTAAATTCAAAAAGAAGTGACCGACTGCTGCTATACTAAAAATCGAAATAGGCATTAAAAAACCGATCAGGCGCGCTGTGGAATTCCAAGCCCAAAGTTGCAGGGGGCGGTTCATTTTTAGGCCGCAACTGAAGAGAGAAACAATCACTACAAATTCTGTGAGTCTTTCTAAAAATTGAGCATCAGGGCGCAATTCAATCAATTTGACACCGTAGGGACCCAATCCGATGCCCACTAACAGGTAAATTAAGGCATAAGACAGTGGCAATCGGGAAATCCATCCTGAACCTAATGTCACAATCAGCAGGAGGATGCCAATAACTAGCAAGTTGAGAATGTAATTATCCACCATAGCGATCGCACTTTTAATCAGGCGTGACAACTGCGATCGTGACAGATCAAAGCTTCTGGTACATCCGCCGAAAGCTAGAGTCTGCTATCCTCCGAAAGTTATATCTATTTGTTATTTGTTATTTGTTACTTGTAACAACTGACTAATGACTAATGACTAATGACTACTGACTAATGACTACTGACTAATGACTACTGACTAATGACTACTGACTAATGACTAATGACTACTGACTAATGACTACTGACTAATGACTACTGACTAATGACTACTGACTACTGACTACTGACTACTGACTACTGACTACTGACTAATGACTAATGACTACTGACTACTGACTACTGACTACTGACTAATGACTACTGACTACTGACTACTGACTACTGACTAATGACTAATGACTAATGACTAATGACTACTGACTAATGACTACTGACTTTTTTCAGTAGCGATGATGTGCAAATCTACGTGTTTGAGCGATCGCACTAATTGCTGAGTCAAAGAACCCCGCAACAACAACTTCCAGCGAGATTGCTGGCTTTCACCAATCACAATTTGAGTAATGCGATACTGTTTAGCTACATCAGAAATTGCTTTTGCTATATTCTGACTCTGCACCCGCAGAAATTGCCCGTTAAATTCTTGGCAAAGTTTCTGGCAGGTTTCAATATGTAAGCTTTCGGATTTTGTTAAAAAGCGATCGGGGTTCTCCACAAATAAAGCATAAAATGGTGCATTCATGTAGCTAGAAATTCTCCCACCCCGTCGGAGAAGTTGCAAAGAATTTGGATAAGTGGAAACGCATACTAAAACTCGTTCGTGAATGTTACAAGATTGACCTTTTAAAGTTAGTGCCTCATCTTCAACGTTGTCTGCGACTTCTCGTAATGCTAGTTCTCGTAATGCAATTAAATGACGACGCTGAAAAAAGTTTTTTAAAGATTGTTCAATTTTTTCGGGAGCATAGATTTTACCTTCTAGTAACCTTTCTTCTAAGGTTTCTGGTGTCACGTCAACCACGAGTATTTCGTCAGCTTCTTCCAGAATGCGATCGGGTACTCGTTCTCGCACGACAACTCCGGTAATTCGCGCTACTAAATCGTTGAGACTTTCTATGTGCTGAATGTTGAGAGTGGAGTAAACATCAATGCCAGCATTCAGTATTTCTTCGACATCTTGATAGCGCTTTTCTCTGAGAGAACCGGGAATATTTGTATGAGCCAGTTCATCAATTAATGCTAGTTGAGGGAGGCGCGCGATCACAGCTTCTGTATCCATTTCAGTCAGAGTTATTTCGCCTCGCAGCATTTTTTTTCGTGGGACTATTTCTAGTCCCTCAGCTTTGGCTGCTGTCTCTTTTCTGCCGTGAGTTTCTAACAATCCAACAACTACATCAATGCCTTCTGATTTGATTGTGTGTCCTTCTTCTAGCATTCGGAAAGTTTTGCCAACACCGGGGGCCATCCCGATAAAGATTTTGTGCTTTCCCCGACGGCGTGTGCGATCGTAAGTGCGATTTGGTTGGGCGTAAACTGCGTCGGGGTTATTTTCGAGTTCGCTAGAGTGAATCATAGCTAAATAGTCAGTTGATAATTGACAGTGGGTAGTTGGTAGTTGGTATTTGCTAGTTGCTAGTTGTCAGTTGTCAGTTGTCAGTTGCTAATTGTCAGTTGCTAGTTGTCACTTGCTAAAAACAACAAACAACAAATAACCAATAACAAATAACTATTTTAAACCATCTAAAGCTAGATTGAGCTTGAGGACATTAACTCCGGGTTCACCAAAAATGCCGAGAAATCTGCCGTCTGTATTTTTGGAGATCAGAATTTCGACTTGATTGGGATTGAGCGATCGCACTTTTGCTATCCGTTGAACTTGCGCTCTAGCCGCCTCTTCGCTAAGATGAGGGTCGAGGCTAGAACCAGAAGTATACACTAAATCAGCCGTAGGTGTGATGCCAGCTTTGTTGAGACGATCGATTTCAAATTGAATTCCCTGAAAACCATCTTTCTCATTACCTCTTTTCAGCAAATCTGAGTTACTGGGACCGATATTACTAGCTCCAGAAACACCTGTTCTTTGACTTAAATTCTCGGCTTTCGTCGGATCGTAATCTGGGAAAATGCTGTAATTTGTGGTGCTGGGACGGCTCAAAAAATATTTTTCCGATGTGAAATTCTGACCGATTAAAGAGGAGCCAAGTACAACTCCTTGCTTAGTAATTAAGCTACCATTTGCCTGGTAATTGAAAGCAATTTGACCGATGGCTAGCAAAATCAAGGGATAAACAATGGCTGTAATTCCCCACAGGACTAAAGTCACGCGAATTGCTCTGATTATTTCTCTCATATTGTTGATTTGGGTGTTGTGAAAAAGTTAATTTTGGGTAGTCCAGCTTCAGCTAAAATCTTTCCGGCTGAAATATGACCACTAACAGGTAAATAGAAAGCGCGATAATCACCAAACCAAGCAGACTTAAACCCCAGACAGCTTTGCGGGTTAAATCTTCGCCAGAAGCTGCATAAACAGCGGGCGCAATGATGGCATTGAAACACATTACTAGAAATAGCTGCACCGGGATTGGATGACGCTGCCACAGGGTTTGTGCTAACTCAATAATTGCTTGAAAATCCGGGGGCAAAACATCATTCAGCCAATTATTACGTTTCATGAATCCTCCTAGTTTTGGGAATGAGTATCTTTGTTGATCTGTTGCCGAACTTGTTCTATGCTAAGCCAACGGCTGCAATGAAAATATCGATAATTTTGATGGCAATAAATGGCGCGATCGCCCCGCCAAAGCCGTAGATTAAAATGTTCCGCTGCAAAAGTTGATTGGCCGTTAAGGGGCGAAATTTTACCCCGGTTAACGCTAGGGGAATCAAAGCGGGAATAATCAAAGCATTGTAAACTAATGCCGATAATACTGCCGATTGACCGCTAGCTAAACCCATCACGTTCAAAGCGCCAACGGGGGCAAACATTGCGGGAATAATGGCAAAATATTTCGCGATATCGTTGGCTAGGGAAAATGTAGTCAGCGCACCGCGTGTAATCAGTAATTGTTTGCCGATTGTCACTAAATCAATCAATTTTGTGGGGTCGGAATCTAGGTCTACCATGTTGGCAGCTTCTTTCGCGGCTTGGGTTCCCGAATTCATTGCTAAGCCTACGTTTGCTTGGGCTAGGGCGGGTGCGTCGTTGGTTCCGTCCCCGGTCATTGCTACTAATTTACCTTGGGCTTGTTGCTTGCGAATTACTTCGATTTTGTCCTCTGGAGTTGCTTCGGCGATGAAGTCGTCAACGCCGGCTTCATCGGCAATTACTGATGCTGTAATTCGGTTGTCTCCGGTGAGCATAATTGTGCGGATGCCCATTTTTCTGAGTTGGTCAAATCGATCGCGAATTCCCGGTTTAATCACATCTTTTAAATAAATAATGCCGTAGATATCGCTGCCTTGACAAACTCCTAAAGGTGTGCCTCCCAGCCGGGAAACTCGCTCGTAAGCTTCATCGAGATCGGGGCCGATGTTACCACCGCGCGATCGCACAAAACCCTTCACCGCATCCACCGCACCCTTGCGAACCTCCGTACCATCGGGCAAATCCGTGCCAGACATCCGCGTTTTTGCCGAAAATTCCAGCCCGGTGGCGTTAGCGCGATCGAAAGTTGCTGTAGCGCCCAATTTTTCCGACAAACGGACGATCGACTTTCCCTCCGGTGTCTCATCAAACACGCTTGCAGCCAGCGCTACAGCAGCCACATCCTCCAGCGAGTGACCGTTTACCGGAATGAACTCCTCCGCTAAACGGTTGCCCAGGGTGATTGTCCCCGTTTTGTCCAAAATCAGCGTATTCACGTCGCCACAAGCCTCCACGGCGCGTCCAGAGGTCGCTACGACGTTAAATTGAGCCACGCGATCCATCCCCGCAATCCCGATCGCACTCAGCAAACCGCCGATCGTGGTTGGAATCAGCGCCACCAGCAGCGAAATCAGCGTCACCACACCCACCGGAGTTTTCACGTAAGTTCCCACCGGCGGAATCGTAGACACCACAATCAAAAACACCAGAGTCAGCACCGCCAGCAACACCGTCAGCGCGATCTCATTCGGTGTTTTCGTGCGTTCAGCGCCCTCCACCAGCGCGATCATCCTGTCCAAAAACCCCTTACCGGGGTCGGCCATCACCCGCAGCGTCAGTTCGTCGGAAAGAATGCGCGTCCCCCCCGTAACGGAACTGGCGATGTCCGAACCCGGTTCCTTGAGCACCGGGGCGGATTCCCCGGTGATTGCAGATTCGTCTACAGAGGCGACACCCGCGATTACTTCGCCGTCAGCGGGAATGATATCGCCTGCGATTACTTTAATTTGATCGCCGCGTCTGAGGGATGTGGAGCTCACTTCCTGCAATGAACCGTCTGGTAAGAGTTTGCGGGCGATGGTGTCGGCTTTGGTCGATCGCAGTGCGTCTGCTTGGGCTTTGCCGCGCCCTTCTGCTACGGCTTCGGCAAAATTTGCAAACACCAAAGTGAAGAACAAAATTAACGTGACTAAACCGTTGAAAACGACTTGATTTTTACCGGGAACCGGGCCGAATAAGGTCGGATCGATGGTTAATAATGCAGTCACAATTGTGCCTACCCACACCACAAACATCACCGGATTTTTCAACATTACCCGTGGATATAGCTTGATGAAAGCTTGTTTGAATGCTCTTTGGTAAAGGCCTTTGGTATTTGCTTTGGGTGTATGTCGGCGGGATTCGCGAGAACCTCTGGAACGGGGATTTTTTGGAGAATTGGTGCTATTGGAAGAAGCCATATCGATTGGGGATTTTAAATTTTGGATTTTAGATTTGGGATTTGGGATTTGGGATTTGGGATTTTAGGATTGGGGATTGGGGATTGCGGATTGTGGCCTTTACCACCAGATTCCGATCCCCCCCAGCCCCCCTTAAAAAGGGGGGAGCATGACCATCAAAGTCCCCCTTTTTAAGGGGGATTTAGGGGGATCGAAGGCTTTCCTAAAGGTGAAGGATTGATGTCTGCTGGTACTGTGGTCGGTGCGGGTTCAAATTTGCCACTGCTAATTTCATATCCTTCGGCAATTGGTCCTAAAGCTAGCACTGGGAAAAAGGTTAATGCGCCTAGAATTAAGATTACTCCAGCGGTGACGCTGGTGAATAACACTGAGTCGGTTCTGAGAGTTCCTGTTGTTTCTGGTACTGGTTGTTTGTTGGTCATGCTGTCTGCTAACAGCAGCAGTGCCACAATCGGAACATAGCGCCCTAAGAGCATACTAAAACAGGTGGTTAAATTCCACCAGATTCCGGTAGCTGCTGGTTGAGAGTCTGCCAATCCTTCAAAACCTGAACCGTTGTTGGCGGCGGCCGAAGCGTATTCGTACATCACCTGGGAAATGCCGTGAAATCCGGGATTACTGATGCCGCTTAAGCTGTTGGGAAATGCCAGGGTAATTGCGCCGGGAATTAAAACGGCGATGGGATGAATTAACAGCACAACGCTGGCTAAAACTATTTCCGGCTTTTCTATCTTTCTGCCTAAAAATTCTGGGGTTCTTCCCACCATTAATCCGGTGAGAAACACACTCAAAATTAAGTAGATAAATAGGTAAGCTGTTCCCGTTCCTTGTCCGCCCCAAACGATTTGGAGAAACAAGTTAAATAAAGTAGCAAAACTGCCGGGAGGCATTAAAGAATCGTGCATTCCGTTGACCGCACCGCACATTGTGCCTGTTGTAGTCACTGCCCAAAGGGCGGTTTGGGCCCAGCCAAATCTAATTTCTTTTCCTTCTAAATTTGGCTGCACTGAGCCTAGTAATTTGTTGATAAGAGGATTGCCTTGGAATTCGCCTACTGCTGCAATGCCAATCAAGACAACGTAGATGCTAAAAACCATCCAAAAAATTAGCCAGCCTTGTTTTTTGTTATTGGCAAATATGCCGTAAGTATGAATTAGTGCTGCCGGAATTGAAACCATGGCTATGGTTTCCAGCAGGTTAGTAAAAGGGTTGGGGTTTTCATAGGGGTGAGCCGAGTTAATGGCAAAGAATCCGCCGCCATTTTCTCCTAGTTGTTTGATGCTTTCAAAATGAGCAACTGGGCCGCGGGCTATTACTTGGGTGCTGCCTTCTAAGGTGGTGGCAACTGCTGGACCTGCTAGGGTTTCTGGTACGCCATTAATTAGTAGAAGCAAGCCAAGTATTAACGAAAGTGGTAGCAAAATACGGGTGATAGATTGAATTAAATCGATGTAAAAGTTGCCTAGTCCCCTACCTGTTAATCCTCGAATAAATGCAATGCCTACTGCTAAACCTGTGGCGGCTGACGTGAACATTAAAAAGCCTAGAGTTAACTGGGATAGGTAAGTAAATGTTGTCTCGCCGGAGTAATGCTGTTGGTCGGTATTGGTGAGGAATGAAATAGTTGTGTGCAGGGCGGTATCCCAGGTTGGTGTACCTAAGCCGGTAGGATTTAAAGGGAGCAATCCTTGAAGCATGAAAATGAGGAAAACAAATATGCCCATGGCGATATTGCTGTAGAATACCGATCGCGCATATTGCCAACCTGTCATTGAATCTGCCAAGCGAATATTGCCAGCTTGATAGATGAGTTGTTCTAGGGGTTTAGCGGCGCGATCGAGGATGGTTGCTTCTCCCATGTATACTCGTGCCATGTAATTGCCAAAAATCGGGGCGATCGCTACTACTATGATTAGCGTTAAGGCGATTTGAATTAATCCTTCAATCATAAGGGAGTCAATACTTTCTTAAAAATGCAGTCTACTTTTAACAATCAATATACTTGAAGTTAGGGTGGTTGATAATCAACCCCCAGGTATAAGTTGCTGTTTACCAATTATGTATAACTGCTATATATTTTAGTAGGAAACCAATGTTTAGATTTTTTAAACTACCTATACTTAGAGATATATTTTGGATCTCAACGCGGGCTATTTGCGTCAAAATTAATGAAATATACCGATAAAATATGGATTAATTAATGATGTTAAAAAAAATATTTAAAATCAAGGAAAACTTGGCTCTGGGAGAGAAATATTGGCGGGGGCGATGGTCGATCGCTATTTTATTTACCATTGTGGTAGCACTAGAATTTAGCACGCCTTCGGAATATTTATTTGGATATTTATATACTGGACCGATTTTAATGGCAAACTCGCGCCTGAGTCGGTTGGGTAAGTTGCAAATTACCCTGGTAGCGGCGCTATTGACTCTGTTGAATTTGGTTCTTCCTTATGGAGAAAAGATCGCCCTAGCAACTGTAGCAAATAGGGCGATCGCCGTCATGGCTTTGGGGGTGACAGGCTATTTGAGCGATCGCAATCAGCAGTACGAAGAGGCGATCGCCCTTACCAAAGCGCAATTGCAGTCGCAGCAACAATTAGCTAGCATCCGAGAAGATTTTGTCTCTACTTTGAGTCATGATTTAAAAACGCCGATGCTGGGGGCTATCGAGACTATTAAAGCTTTTAAACAGGCCAAATTTGGCGATGTGACTTCTACTCAGCAAAAAGTTTTGGAAACCATGACGCGATCGCACAAAATGACTTTACAATTAGTAGAAACCATGCTGGATGTTTACCGCAACGATACTGAAGGTTTAAAACTACAGCTTGCTCCGGTAAATTTAGTAACTTTAGCAGAAGAAGTAATTGCCACTCTCATCGATTTATCGGCGGCGCGTCGAGTTTACATTAATATTAGTTACGGAGAATCAGATTTTCGTCGCTCTTTGTGGGTAAAAGGCGATGCAGTACAACTTCAGCGCGTTTTTGTGAATTTATTGACCAATGGGATCAATCATTCCCCTCGTGGTGGTAAAGTAGAAGTGGTGATGGAATTTTATTCAAGTTATCAGATCGTGAAAGTTATTGATAGCGGGTTGGGAATTACCGCAGAGGAACTGCCGCACTTGTTCGAGCGTTTTTATCAAGGAAATGGCGATCGGCAAGCTAAAGGAGCGGGATTGGGGTTATACTTATCTCGCCAAATTATTGACGCCCACGGAGGTATAATTTGGGCAGAAAATAAATTGCCTCACGGTGCTTTATTTGGATTCCGACTCCCTGCGATCCCAGAGAAATGAAACCAGCTTATCCCTTGCGAATTCTGTTAGTTGAAGATGACGAACTGTTTCGTTTAGGGCTGCAAACCAGATTGCAGCAAGAAAATTGCTTGCAAGTAATTGCGGAAGCCGAAGATGGCGAAACAGCGGTAGAATTGACTCAGGAACACTTACCGGATGTGGTGGTTCTCGATGTGGGTTTGCCGGGAATTGGTGGCATTGAAGCTTGTCGCCAAATTAAACAACGACATCCAGCAATTCCAGTTTTAATTTTAACATCTCATTCTCAAAAATCCTTAATTGAAAGATTGATTGCAGCGGGGGCTCAGGGCTATTGTCTCAAGGGAATTGCGGCGGAAACTTTGGTGTTAGCAATTCGCTCGGTAGCGGCGGGTGCTTCCTGGTGGGATCGGGCCGCCACTGCGGAAATTAGGGCGGTTTTTGCTAATCCTGAACCTGTTAAAAATAGCCCTAAATCGGAAGTTTTGGAAAATCCGCTGACGAAGCGAGAACAGGAAATTTTAGCTTTAGTGGCGGGGGGTAAAAGCAATCAGGAAATTGCTCAAATATTGTATATTGCTCCAGGGACTGTGCGGGTTCACGTTCATGCGATTTTGCAAAAGTTGGAAGTGCGCGATCGCACTCAAGCTGCTGTACTTGCGATTCAGAAGGGATTGGTAGCAGAAGAACTTTTAGCGATGGAACCTTAAAATGGCGAGTTGGGTAAGGTAGTTTTGGGTTGTTGAAATAAATAAATTACTTGCTCAACTAGCAGCTACAAAATCCATCTGTTGCAGCTTCATAAAACATCACGATTATACCTGTCTCAAAAAGACCGTCAATAACAAGCTTTCCAGTCGGTTTCACATTGCCAGAAACTCCATAACAACTATGATGCCTGTTCCACATTGTCAGACTGTCAATCACAGGCTTTCCGGCCTGTTCCAGATTAATTATGAAGATGTCTCTTATTTACCGTTGATGTTGATAGTTTACTGATGACAGTAACCCTAGAAATTTGCTAAGTTTGGCAGGCATTAATTCAGTATTTTCATCTACCTTTATGTCTATTATGCCAGACAGTATTAGTTTAGTTGCCACGACGATCGCCTTTATCGACAGTGCCCTGGACGATCGCCAAACTCTTCACAACGGTATCGCACCGGGGACAGAAGTAATTAGCCTCAATCGAGTACGGAATGGGGTAGAACAAATTACTAAAGCACTAGCAAGTCGCAGTGGTATTACCAGCATTCACATCATCTCCCACGGTAGCCCTGGTAGTTTGCAGCTAGGGGCAACTAAATTAAGCTTGACAAATTTAAAAAGCTATGCTAAGCAATTGCAGCAGTGGTCAACAGCCCTGGTAGAAAATGCAGAGATTTTGCTGTACGGGTGCGAGGTAGCGGCGGGCGAGGCGGGCGCTAACTTCGTGCAGCAAATCAGTCTGTTAACCAAGGCAAAAATTGCGGCTTCTAGCACGCCTGTAGGCAGCGCAGCCTTGGGCGGAGACTGGGAACTAGATTATACAACGGGGTCGGTGTCTTCTGGGTTGGCGATCGACCCAGCCACCAGAACGGCTTATCAATTTACCTTCCCCCAAACCCTCTACGACGGCACAAACTATCCACCACCAGCAACAACACCAGGCATCGGGACAGCAGCCGGTACTCAATTACCTTACGGACAAGTTCCTCTGCCTCCCCCAGCCGGTTCAGGTCTCATACCGGCTGGTGCCTTCTCGCCCAACACGGGTATTGATACTTCTACCGTGAATACCCCTGCTAGCAATGCAGGCTATGCAGGCTATACCAACTACCGATACACTCCTACTCCTGCGCCAGGAACATTTGCTCAACTCAATGCAAGTTTCCCCGCACTCGATCGCACCAACGGCTATAGCGTGTCTTTCAACGTTGCAGTGACGGCGGAAACCAGTAATAGTGACGATCGCGCCGGTTTCAGTATCATCGCCATTAGCAGCGACGCTCAAAATGGCATTGAACTCGGTTTCACCAACCGTAACCTAGGCACCAACGGAGGCATTTTTGCTCAAAACGGCGGTACAGCAGCATCAGTTCCCGCCCTGTTTACTCGCGGGGTAAATGCGAATCTTAACATCAGCACTGCTACCGACTACAAACTGGTAGTTCAAGGCAGCACTTACACCTTGTTTGCCGGTGGTGTAGCAATACCAAGCCTGACGAATCAGCCGCTGCGGAACTATACGGCATTTAATCCAACAACCAGCCAGCCAGCTTTACCCTACAATCCTTACACGCAGCCAAGCTTTTTATTTTTCGGCGACGCCACGGATCAAGCAAGTGCCACTTTTACTCTCGGCAACATCTCGGTTAATAACTTCCCGGTGGCAAATCCTGACACCTATATTACCCTGCACGATAAAGTTCTCAACGGACTTCCATCCGTCTTAAGCAACGACACCGACGCCAATAGCGACCCGCGGAGTGCTAGTTTACTCACAGGCCCGACTAACGGTACGATCGCCTTTAATCCCTCCGGTGAGTTCACTTACACCCCCAAGGCAGGCTTTGTCGGAATTGATACCTTCACCTACAGTGTGAGCGACGGGGCAGCCACAGTCCC
>JAHRFD010000037.1 GCA_020882975.1 Microcoleus sp. EPA2
CGACGCAAAAAGTCTTCAAAATTAGTTGTTTAATCTCCTCTCTTTTGATTTTTTGAGCAATAACTTGCCTTCTGTTGAAAGGCAGCTACTTTTAGATGCGATCGTTTTTTAGTCTAAACTCCAGTGACTTTAGGGCGCACAAAAAATTAGCTAATTTTTTTGGTGGCGGCTTCGATCGACGGTGCGGGGAGTTCGGTAAAATATTTTGGGCAACGTGCGACCAATTCCTGAAACTCTTGGAAGTGCCGATCGCCCACAACTCCCACTAAATCCGCCGCTACCAATTCCCCAGCGTCGATCGCCCGTCAAGCCCAATCTTCAGAATCAGGCGAAAATCTGTTTTTGGAATCTGAAGGCGGCTTGAACTCTGGTAGCAAATTAAGCTGATGTGCTTGGGTATTTACTGTCGGCTGTTTCGGCGCTGACTCCGAGGGGGCGATCGGCTCAGATGGAGTTTGTGGCTCTGACTCCGAGAGGGCGGGGGCGTGAGGTAACTGTTCCGGCTCAGATGGAGCTTCTAACTCAGCTAGTAGCGCTTTAAATGCAGCTTGCTCAGTAGCCGTCAACGCGGACCAAACTTTGCTCCGATCGGCGGCACCGCTACTGCGAACTTCCGTGAGAATGCCCTGAACGTTTTTTGCGGCTGCGGGGTCATTTTCGGCGATCGCCGAGCGTACAAACTCAACCAGTTCTAGTTCGTCTTCGTTGAGGTCTGATTCTGGCGGCGCGATCGGGGATGCAGTTTCTAAAACCAAGTATTGACCATCAATGCTGGTCTTTTTTGTTGGTTTGCACCCAGATATTTCGATTTCGCTGTCAAACTCAATCCAGCACAGCCCGTTACTATATACCTCAATTATCGCGGCCAGCTTTCCCCTGAATTCCTTGGTACCTATATACTCTGGCGAAACTTTCACTCGATCGCCGATGGTGAATTGGAGACTAGGGGCGATCGGCGAATCTGTTGGTTCGGTTGGCTCTGTTGGTTTGGATTCCAGAGGGGCGATCGGAACTGGCTCGGATGGTTGAGCTTCGTCATAGACAGAAACGCATTTTACCTCCCCCCCCCCTTGTGACAGTGGTAATTTGCTATCTATCTCTGAAATCCTTTCCTCACAATCATTTGCAGTAGATAGCATCTCAGATTTAACTGTCACAGTGCTATCTATTGCTATGTATCTGCTATCTATCTTGCTATCTATCTGAAAACCTTGCTGTATATGGTTTTCAGACTCATAGATAGCAATTGGCAGTGAGATAGGGGGGGGAGGGGGGGTAGGAGATTTTGCGCTCAAAGATTCAGCGTGACAGTTGGGCAAAGAATATAGGGTGTATCGTTTGTCGCCCGGTGCTGGTGCCGCACTAATAACCTTCTTGCCAACCATCCGGTTTAGTTCGGAGTAAGCTGAGCCGCGCTGTTCGGTTAGCTCTGCTGTTTCAATGATTTCTGGGCCGGGTAACGGTCTGTTATGTTTTTGGAGAGTTCGCAAGATTCGTTCTCGGATCGTCTCTCTTTGCTGTGCTGCTTCGGCTGCCTCTCCTGCTAGTCCGTGACAGAGCCAAGAATTATTTTCGAGATTTAGCTCAATGTCCAGTGTTTGACCTTCTGCATCTCTTGGGAAGCACGAGAAAATACGCTTGGGGTCTTTGGGGTCGATGATCAGTTTTTTTGAGTTGTTAGGGTCTTTCTTTGGAATGTGGTCAACTTGCCAAACACCCCAAACGCTACCAGCAATCGCACTAGAACCGCGCAACCTGTCAACGCCTAGCGCATCGGCATTTTTGTTGCTGTGATGGATTAGAACGCCAGCGGCACCGTAACGAGTTAACAGTTCTTTGAGGGCGTAGATATTGTCGGAAAATTCTGCTGAGTTTTCCGAGACGGCGCTACCTTTGCAAATACGCTTGAGACTGTCAATGATGACTACATCCGGGCGGTAATCTTCCAAGAAAGCCTCAAGTTTTGCTGTTTGGGTGATGTCCCATTGGGGTAAGACTTTTATGTTGTCGTTATCCTGCAATCGGAATCCCCGCTTTAGCAGCTTTGACCGTGTGCTATTTAGGGATTCATCGACTGACACCAACAGGACTTTGCCCACCTTGATATTTTGCCCCAAGAATTTTTCTTCGCCAGTAGCCACGCAAAAAGCAAGGTCTACCGCTAGTAAGGATTTACCGCATTTTGGACTTGCGCTCAAAATCACCGTCTCAGCGCATGGCAGAAGTTCGGGAACCACCCATCGCAAACCCTCAGACTGAAGGCTAAAAACCTCATTTAAGCTCCAAAGCCGTGACTCGGACGCGCTTGTCCGCTGCTTCATTGCGGCCATCGCTTCTTTGAGTGACCCCGCGCTCATGCTGTACTTGGGCGCTAGTAGGGCGATTTGTCGGATGCGCTCTACTGGGTCTTCCATTTGAAGCAAGCCTAGCAGTTCGAGTTTGAATCGTTCCGCATCCATGTCTCGTTTCAGTGGCTTGATAATCTTGTGTTCCCAAGCATACTCGCTAAAACTCGTCTTCTGCCGGACTTCCTCAAGCTTGATGTTGGCTGAAACTTCGTTTGGCTCGCCCTTCAAGATTTCTCTTGCCAAGGCGGCCGCTTCCCTCATTCCAAGCTTGTTTTTGTGTTTTTGTGTGTTGGTTTGTCGATCGACAAACCGCCGACTCGTTTTAATGTGGTTGTTCCAGTACCAGCCTTTGATGCAATTTCCCACCCCCTCCGGTTTGCAGGCTGGTGTTGCATTACTTTTTTCTGCTGACTTCCAAATTGTCTCGGCTTCGTGCTTCGGCAACGGTGGATTGCAGCGAGTCGCGAAATCTTCCAACATTTGCTGGGGGTCGCCGTTAAAAGCTTGCCCGATCGCCCGCAGGTAGTTCGCGGTGCCGATTAAATCGCGAGCTAGTTTGGCTCCTGCTTCGTTCCTTCCCCCCTCACTGATGCCACCAAGCAACTCGCGAGAGCTTTTTGCCAAGCATTCCTCCAATGGGACGCTGGCTGGCACGGGTACAGCAATGTCTTCATAAGTATCGGGGATGTCATCCGCAGCAAGCGGCTTAACTGTGGACGAGGCTTGAAAAAGTGATGGCTCCGGCAACTCCTTCGTCGGGACGATCGCCCGCAATTCGTCGTATGTGTAGCGCGATCCGGAGTTGCTGACAATCAGGGATTGATTGCCGCTTGAGTGCCATGCCCCAGCCAAACGCATCACTCGGCTGGGGTTCTTTAAGGAGCGATCGGCGTCGGCCTCCTCAAGCAACTCGGTTTGGAGCGATCGCCAATCTTCAACTGCAACGAACTCGTCAAATACCCAGTAGGAATGGATCGATTTCCCGCCGGTGTCAATTTGCAGTGTTGGCTCTGGCAGTCCTAAGCCCCTCCACAACTCAACTTGAGCAGCTTTGTCTAAGTTGTCGTGTTCGTAGAATATGGCTCGGGTTTCGGTGACATCTTTGTCTGTGTGTCCGCCACCGTTGACCACCAAGTACACGCCGCGTCCCTCGGTTTGAAATTCGGTGGCGCGTTCAATCAATTGGTCGAGGTTGGTTGCTTCTGCTTTCCTGCCAGCATCCCCAGCTTTGCGGGGATCTGAACTGGGGTAGAAGGCTCGCAGGTAAACTCGATCGCCGGCTTTGTAACCCAGTGCTTTTAACTGTTGCTGGGCTTGTTCGCGATCGATCTGCTGAGGGAATGATTGCGAGTAAACCATTACACCGCACCCCCGTTCGCTCCGCCCTCGGAGAGGATCGCTTCAAAGGTGACAGCAGACAATCCACGGTTTGTTTGCGTATTTAGAGGGGATTGTGCGATAATTGAGTCACAGTCAGGCTTTGAAGGCTGTTGCTGGACTTGCTCGCAGTCGATTTTCCGAGAAAACGATACTTGACTATTCGGGTCGGAATTGTGTGGAATGATATCCATAGCGGGATTCTCCCTGGTAGGTTGACCCGCTACACCATATATAGAAGAGAGGCTTTGACAAAAGCTTTTTGTCTGTTCTTAGCTGTCAACTAAGGGTTGACAAACTAAGCTATTATTGAATTAATTGATTTTTTTGACTTGTGTCGCTGCCCCTCTCTAAAGGTGTAGCGTTTTTTTTGACTAAAACGATTCTACTGCGTTCTGTGCTGTGGCGCGTGTGCGACGGGCGAGCGGTGAAAAATTGGGACAACAGCAGCGCCAGATCGCCCTCAGTCCTTCTAGCTCGGCTCGCTCTTAGGCATCCCGGCCCGAAAAATCAGCTCGGCAGTCAAGTTCAATTCCGGGAAAGCCAGCGACTCAACTGTGTCATCCCCCCGAAACTGTTTGACCTGGTACTCCCCATCTACCAATTGGCAAACCGAGAGGGTGGGTTGTTTGGGGCTGCCGATGAACTTGCGGCCGCCCAAACCGAGATAGTCCACGATCCAGTATTCAGGGATGCCCATTTCTTCGTAGTCGGCAAATTTGAAATGATAATCATCCCGCCAATTCGTACTGACTACCTCTACAGCCAGCCGCACCGAAGAACCCATCGTGATGATGGACTCCCTTTCCCAGCGCGGTTCGTTTGCCAGAGATGCTTGATCTAGGACAATTACATCGGGCTGATAACCAGCCTCATCGCGAGTGGGTTTAAGCAGGCAGTCACCGGGGATGGAGTAGGGTAATTCGCGTCGGTCAATTTCAACTCCTACTTTTAAGCTGATAAAACCTGTAACACCAGAATGGCGGCCAGTTCCTAGAGGCATTTCAACAATTACTCCATTGTGCAGTTCGTAGCGGCGAATAGAGTTCTCTGGATACCAGGCTGCGAACTCATCAAACGTGATTGTTTGTGGGATTGTTTGGGGGATTGTTTGGGCTTGGCTCATGTTGCTATTTCCTCTGACTTGTTAGTTTTGAGCTGCGATCGCAATTTAACCGGACTCCTCATACGCTCCGGTGTAATCCGTATACGTCTCTCCTAGCAAAGCTTTAGAGCCATTGGATCGCAAAAACGTAATGCGTAAACCGGAGGTTCATCAATCGTTTCCGCCACCTGTGTCTGGCTCATCCGATACGAGCCATCTGGCAGCATGAATCCATCGACTGTTAAGGAACCTATTTGTACCGAGGCTCTGACGGCTCTTACTGATTCGGTCATGGTTGTTTGAGTTGGTAGACATTAGGTATGGGTTCAGCCCTATGATTTGCTGTCGCTTTCACTTTCAGGGCGATCGTTTCGCTGATTCTGTTCTATGTACTGTTTAACCAAATCAATCAGCACTTCATTCATGTTTTTTCCGTTCAACGCACAAATAGCCTTGAACCGCTCTCGAAGCGTCCGAGAAGGAAATGTGACTTTCAAGGTGGGTACTGGTTCTGTAGTTTTTTGCTCAGTCACTGGGATATCTAATGCAATTACTTTATATATCCCAGACTACCCGTTCAAGCCTATTTTTAGCTAAATGGGTTAATAGGTGCATACGGGATATTTGCATTAAACATCCCGTATGAGTTATCATACACCCACGAACGTCTACGAACCAAGCAGAAGCATAAAACAGTTATCTGTACTCCCGATTCGGTTGCTTTACTTAGCTTTGTTAGCGTCAAAAACCCAAAACCAAACCCCGCCCCCCATGACTCGCAATCTCAAAGGGCGGGGTATGGCACTCACTTTCGGGAGATTTCCTCTATGTTCGCAGATTACGGGCAGCCATCGCAAGCCGCCCAGCCAAGCTTTGTAGAAATACCCAACCCCCGCGTCACCACCACCAGGGGACGCATGGAAGTAACAGACGTTCGTTCGGAGACCGTCACCGGTCGGCTGCTGGATGACCAGGACAACTTGATAAAAGAAGACGGACAGCCGGTTTACATCTGCGTTCGGAAACATGAGATTCTGTGTTCCACCGAACGAGCCGACGTGATGAATTGGTGGGAACTGGGGGAACAAGCGCTGACTCCGTACACGGCACCCAGAAAATATTCTAGCGAAACCATAATCAACCGATTGAATGGGCTCAACTTCGATGAATTGTACGTTTTGCGAACTTTTGTCTGTTTGGAAAGCGACCCGTTTAAAGCGTATTCAGCCACTGTCAACAACGACTTATCCCACTTGCAGCCTTGGTTCCCCACAGTGCGAGTTCTCAGTCGCGTCGAACAAAACGAACTAGCAAGCGCATTGTGCTGGCGAATAGCTAGCAACTCCAACGCATCAATCCCACCCGCACCAGGCGACGGGAGGGACGATCGGTGAAAGCACTCAAAAGCCATCAATTCAAGTGGAGCGTTACCGTCACCCGCAAGTACAATCCACCCCGCCAGATTGTAGTTTTCGGGCGATCGCCAGCAGAAGCACTTCAAGATGCCGTATCTTCTGCCCGCGAAGTATGGGGTATCTGGGATGCCAAATCATTTAGTACGCCGGAAAGGAAATAATTTTTTTTGATTCTTCGTTAGCTACTTCGGGTGACTCCGAAAACAGCTAACGAAAGAATCAGAGTTTCGGGTTATGTAGCCCGCCAAGTAGCCAATCAAATGCCAACCAGAAAATGCCAACACCTAAAAAGCCTGTAGACGTAGCTGTTTTTAACAGTCGGTGCGGCCAATGGAACCATCGAAATTACTTCAGAGCAGAGGTAAGGGTAATTCTAGGTAAAGGGGGAAAACCGATGCCTGAAGCTACTTTCAAAACCAGACTCGCCCTTTTAGAAGCAGAATGCCCCGAGTTTCAGAGACAGCCTTACCGCCGGACATTTTCTCAATTTCATTTGAACTGCTTGCTAACCCTAGAAACTTGGATTCTGGAAGCCAACCGCTGCATTGCCACTGTTCGAGAACGATTAGCACAAGAAGGATTGCCCACCCATGAATACCGAACCGACAATTGACCGCCGCGACATCAAAGCCAAATGGGGACTCAACAAAGTTTCTGACGTAACCAACGCTCGCAAAGCTTTAGGGCAGCCCGATTGGCAAAACTCTCTTTTGAACCCTGATGACAGCGCAGAAATCGACCTTTATTTCGAGTTGGTACTGAATCAGCGAATTGCACCGCCTTTGGCACTCGAACAAGTAGTTGGAACTCGGAACGGACGCGGTGAATACTGCAATGACATCGACTCACAAGCGATCGCCAGCGGGGAAAAACGGGATGCTGAAGAAGAGAAAAGCGGAGCGATACAAGCCATTGAGGGAATGACTCGCGAAGCATCCTTGGGGATGGCCGATGTTGCCGGAGCCGTTAGCGACCAAATCCTAGATGCCTTTAAGATTTCTCTGAGTGCAAATCTCACCCACGGCTTGACCGATATGGCCTCGAATATCCGAGGTAATTTCAGCGTTCTCACCTCGGCCGTAAAAGCAGCTCCCTTGGATTTGCGGGATGCCAACTTGCCAGCCCCAAAGCCTGTTTTACCAACCAAGCCAGTACCGCCACGGAGGATTTCACCAGGACTCTGGTAGGCGCTCACCGAGAGTTGGGGGAAGCCCTAGCTTTAAGGCAAGCTCAAAGGGAAAAGGTGCTTCTGAATCTCATCTTTTTCCTGAGCTTACAACAGGGGAAGCTACATAAAAAACCTGGTATTATATTGCCCCCCAATTGCAATTATGCTGAAGAAACAATCGCGCTAATGAGGTTTGTCTGATGCTGGAAAGTTACGGTTTTATTGAAATGTATTTAGTGTGTCCTGGATTGAGATTGTGGCAGGTTGTTAAGTCTAAACTGGCTGCAATTAGCCAAGTGAGCGAAGTAGCAGTATTGGTGGGAGGATGCGCTTGAAAATCAGAGAAGTCTTGGCAACAGTTAAACACTGTAATTCAGGATGGCAAGAACAAAAACTGGTACACATCCTGTTTACTGACCGGGATGAAAAGTACCAGTTACTGAAGCCGTACTGTGTGGAATATGGCAAAAATGTCATCTTTAGCAAGACAGATAACGAGATTCTGTTACCAGATTGAGTAAAGCGCAAACATAGAGCTAAGGAGTACAACTTAAATGTAGCAGTCAAGGACAGGTTTACATTTCATTCAGTCCTAATGAAACTTTGAGGTAACAACCATGTCAGATAAACTCTCGGTCATTTGTGCATCGCTCCTGTTTGCAGCTATCCCCGCTATGCTACTTTACGCAGGTCAAGCTATTTACCACGACGGTTATCGGCAAGCCGTAAAAGATATACCGCCAACCGTAGTTCAAGGCGACCAGAATATCGACAACAGCACGAACAACAGCTATCAATTTGCACCGTCACTTGGGGGGAAGTAAGCTTGGGAATTGTTTGACACTAGCTAATGTAAACGGGAAAGCAAGGCAACTGAAAGAGGCAAAATGCAATGCTGAGTAAGATTATAGGAGCTTTACCTACAAGCACTTTAAATGCAGTTTCGACGCTGCATTTGATGAGCTAAAGAGAAGAGGGGAAATTATTGAAGACGAACCAGTGGCGGAACTCACCTCTGACAAGATTAAGATTTTTGCTCGCTTGGGATTGAAAATAAAACTCGTTGTTGAGCCAGATTTCGCCTGCTGGTACGTGTATGACGGCGACCCCGACCCGATCCTCTCCGAGGGCTACGCTAACGAAATTGGCGTTGAAGAAAATGAGGATATAGCTTTTGATTCAGCTACAAAATGGGTGGACTGGTATTTGTCAGGTGAATGGAAAGTTTCTGATAAAAGTTCCTATTCTACAGACCCGCAAGGAAATTAAACTTACACTCGCCTTGCTGCTGACAATGGATTTGATTGCATACCAACCCGCAGAATGGATTAAAGGAGACAAACCATGAGTGCAATTGTTAAATACACTGGCGGTGGAGCCATCGCCCCAGCCCTAGTCGGGAAAGTCAAAGCATTTGATAGCGCACCTGAAATGTTGACTACTTTTCAGGGATACTACGGGTTCGACCCATCAGCTTTTGCGGGGATGTCCGAGGAAGAATTGGGAGCATTCGTAGATTCGGTTGAAGAAATCAAGTTCCTGATTGACAACCTCGACAAGTTAGAAAAACACGTCAACGATTATATTGACGGCGTTGTCAAATACAACGAGTTTGTAGCTCGATGCGTCAAAGCCGGTGCTAAGGGCATGGAGAAGATTGATCGAGCTACACTCGACGTGTTCTTGGCATGGAAAGGTTGGCAGGCCAATACTAAAAAGCTAGCCAAAGATTCGGATGTTGGCGTCAGACTTCTCGACCAAGAAGTTATCGATTACGGTGATTTAGCCGAATACGACCTTGAGATTTCTCTTCAGATCGTAGCTAACAAATTAGCCCGTCAAAAAGAGGCGCTATCCCAAAAACCTGACAAAGAAGCAGCAAACTATGCGGAGCGACAAGCAGCTCAAGAGGCAAAAAGCGAAGAGAGAAATAGGATAAAAGACTTGTTTGCTTACGGTACTCGCGGGAAATACGGTTTGCCATCATCGAGTAGCCCGCAATTGAGTTCTGCCAGCAGCGCTAGCAACAACGCTAGCAATAACGCTAGCAATAATGCTAGCAATAACGCTACCAAGGCAAGCGGTTGGCTAAAAAAATGGGGCGGTAAAGCCTTTGATTATTTCTCTGGGAAATAACCATGCAGTTGCCACCATTTCTCATCCCCAAACCTCAAAATCCTCCTGTTGCTCCACAACAACCACAACTCCCCGAATTAGAAGAATCAGACCAATTGAGGTTTCTCAAGAACTTAAATAGCTTCTGCGGTCAAGGATTCTGGTTTGCGGTTGGCCTATCCATCGCTCACGTTTCGAGGATTGTCGGTGCTCCTGTAATGCTTGTCGCAGTGATTTTAGTAGCCGGGTTTCTGTTTGTAGTAAAACCGAAAAACCCAACCTCTTATTTACTATCCATGAGGCGGATTAGCGGGTTGGTAGTGATTGTCGGAACTATTGCTGCATTTTGGGATGCGGCGTGGCTACTGGCAAATATGCCTTTAAGTGTCGGCTTCGGGTTCATCCCAGTGTGGCAGCTTGTCATGATTGTCGGTGTGTCGGTGACGCTACTTTTGTTGGTTACACTGTTGCGGAGGTGGATGCGGTGAAAAGTGCCATTGCTCCTTTAATTGTGGGTATCGGATGTAGCGGGTTTAGTTTGTTCGGGTACTTCGACAAACACATCAGCTACTGCAATGGAGCTACAAATCCCTGTACGCCTGTTGTGGTAACGGGTTCCCAGTATCCCAAGAATGCTAAGTTTGTGAACCTGCATCAAGGCTGGGGGCTGCTGCGTACTGCATCCGGCGTAATTGGTGCAATGAGCTTTGGTGCGGGTTATTTTGCATCGGGTGCAGCATCGGTGAAGCAGAGAAAGAACGAGGAAGAGGCTGCGATATTGGAGGCACGGCATTCGCAATTAGAGGCAACTACCAGCAACATTTTGGATGAGGAAGAAATCCAGAAAACAGCGATTGCTGCTGACTTGAGAGTGAAAGACTTCAAGCGCGAACTTTACGACGGCTACAACACGCTTTATTTGGAGAAGAACCCCGAACTGTTGGAGGCTTTAACTACTGCCACTCCCCAATCTTTGCCCGCATCTTTCCCCAACCCAATAGAATCAAAGTCCGAAGAACTTGAAAATGCGGAACTCCTATCAAACACAGCATCCGCCCCAAATAACAATCAATTATTGGGTGTAGAACTGCCAGTAACTCCCAATTTAGGAGTGAAGTTCTTTGATTGGAAGCAGTTTAGGGAGACTCCTGAGATGTTTCCTCACATTAGAGGAGTTGCAGCTACCCGATGCGGAAAAACCACGCTATTTGATTGGCTGATGGATGTGATGCCATCCCAAAAGCAGTCGGTAATTACGGTCAAGCGGTGGCCGCATCAATGGATTGGCTTGGATGTAATAGGAGTGCCTGAAGATTACCAAGCTATCCGTTCCTCTTTGGAAGCACTGCAAGGTGAAAGAGTGCGGCGTACAGCATTAATGGCAAAGGGGATTGATTCACCCATTTGGAATGTAGCTGTGGATGAATGGAAAGCAATTTCGCGTAATGTGAGAGCGATTGTCGATCGCAAAACCAAACAGATTATTTCTCTCAGTGCCAAGCAAATTATGGGTGAAATGATTACTTTAGCCAGGGAAACCAACATCCGCATCTTTGCTTTAGCGCAGGGCAGACAAGTTGTAACTTGGGGATTGGAGGGAGAATCAGATTTAGCTGAGTGTTTCTGTAGCATTTACATGGGCAAGTTTGCCGTAGAAGAATGTGAATCCTACCGCAACAAATTCCCCAAGGATTTCGAGCAATATGCCAAGTACCAACAAGTTCGATATTACTTGGAATCGCTGGGAAATAGAGCGGCATGGATTAGCTGCGAGTTAGGCGAATTCCCGGCTGTTGTGCCTGACTTGAGCGGTTGGAAACGAGAGCTTCCTCACCAGCCATCCCAAACAGAAACTTCCGTAAATATTGAAACATCCCAAGCAACTGAGTTGGCTCCAAATCAGGAATCAGAAGACTCTCAAGAACTGTGGGAACTAGCCAAGAAGCGACTCCTAGAATCCTGGCAGGCGGATGAAGTTACTGTCCGGGAAGATACTGCTACTTCATCAGAAGGTGAAGCGGACAAAGTGGCGGATGAAGCAGGTGAAGCATTGCAGGATAAGGATTGCAGCACTACTTCCCTACTTCCTGAACCAGAACGCTCGAAGGCATTGGCGAGGGTGATGGCGCTACTGAGCAGTCGGGGAAGCAGTGAAGTAGATACAGTAAGTGAAGTCATTGCCCTCATTCCCGCTCAACCAGATAAAGCGCTTTGGTTGAGCTTAAAACTACTGAGATTGGGAGTCACAGCAAGCAGTCGAGATGTGTTTGGCTGCGGTACGGGAGGTAAAGCATTCCAGAAAGCGAAAGACTGGTATCATGCCCTTGAGTCAACCTTTGGAAAGATTGTGGAATAGCATAAAATTTGGGTAAAATCAGGCGCTTAATTACCAACAAATACGGTATTCCCCGTTGCTTTTATTCTCCTCAATAATGCGATAATAAAATGGCACAGATGGGGAACCTGCGATTATGGCAGAGATGGGTAACCTGCAATTATGGAACTAACAAAGTACAGTTGGTGGGGTGAATCCAACGAGCCGCCACCGCACCTGAAAACTAAAAAGCAATTGGGTGAACTTGGTTTATCGCCTCTGAAACCTTCAGGCGTTATCCCAACCCGAAAATACGACGTGTTCCTCTACGATTCGACTAATCCTGAATCGTGCCGACCAAAAAGAAAGCCATCTCCCAAGCAATTGGAAACCCTGGCTGCCAACCGCCTCAAAGCTAAAATCAAGCGGGATTATCAAGAGTGGTATCGAGAAGTAGGTTTCATAAAAAAAGATAGGGTGAGTGCTGTTCTTTGGGCAAGAGAACAATTAAGCCAGAACGATTGGGTGATTCTGGATACTGAAACTACGGGGCTCGTGCGTGCTGAGATTGTAGAGATAGCAATTATCAATCATCTCGGTGAAATGTTGCTGGATACGCTCATCAAGCCCTCAATTCCGATACCTCCAGAAGTAACAGATATTCACGGCATTAGCGATGCAATGGTAGCCGATGTTCCTACCTTCCCTGAAGTCTATCCCACGGATGCAGCTCTTAAAGATAAGCGAGTATTAATTTACAATTCTGCTTTCGATATCAAGATTTTAAATTACTGCTGTCGGCTTCACAGTTTGCCGATTTTGAAGTTGGCAAAGCGCTCTAATTGTTTGATGGAATGGGTAGCGCAATGGGTCGGAAACTGGAGTTATTATCATAAAGATTATCAGTATGTTCCCCTCAACGGCGGACACCGAGCGTTAGCAGATTGCACGGCTGCTTTTGAGCTTATTAAACGAATGGCAGCGGATTCGGATCAAATCAATTGCCCCGTGCCGATTCCCCAGAAAAATTCATGATATTCTAATCCACCACACCCTCCGGGAACAGGGATAATTGTCCCGGCGATACGTTGGACTGCCTGCGGTGGTCGCTCCGCACTCCAAGCGTCTTTATTCGCCACAGAAGTGGGTGGAACGGAGGACTGAGGGATTTCAATGCCCCTGGACTCACGATTGGGTATTCTGTTCGTCGTGCACATCGACTGCATTTACTAGAAGCCTGCCTTGTAAGCGTTACTGAATTCACTGCGGGTTCAGGACAGTTGTAGGTAGCTTTTCGCTCGGCTTTCCCAAATAAAGAATACCGAGAGCAATGGTCGCTCCCGGTATCAACTTTTCCAGTTCCGTTGTTGTTAAGTAAATCCAATCAGGCTCAATGAAAGGAAAATTTGCCTCACGATTAAGCACAGCCGATCGTTATTGGTTAGCCTGTTCCAAAGCGGGATTCGCTGTAGTTCCAGCAATCTGGCCTAAGTTAATCTTGACGACTTTATTGCGAGCTTCAGTCACTTTGGGCAGAGTTAGCGTTAAAATGCCATCTTTGCATTCAGCTTGCACGGAGTCGTTTTGAATGGGTGCGGGCAAGGGAAGAACCCGGTGGAATTTGCCATAGCGGAATTCAGAGCGGACGTAGCCAGATTGCTCGTTTGTGTTTTGGTAGCGGCGTTCGCCAGAGATAGAAATTGCTTCGCGACTGACTTGAACGTCAATGTCTTTGGGGTCAATTCCAGGCAGTTGCGCTTTTAATACGAAGTTGTCCCCAGCATCAGCCAATTCTAAAGCGGGCATCCAAGCGGTTTCTGAGTTATCTCTCGTTGTTGCCCGTTGGTCAAAAACTTTATCGAGTTGCTGACGGATGGTTTCAATTTCCGTGAAGGGTTGCTTGGGGCGCATCAACATAATCTGTCACCTCAAAGATGGTAAAGCTTTATAAGGAAAGTTTGGTTGAAGCTCATTGCTTACAGTTATTATGATGCCGCTTTATAAGTGGGAAGAACAGTCAGGAGAACCCCACTCTGTTGGTCGTATTTGCCAGAATAAGTGCGAAAGAAGCAGGGGCAATTGACATTGAAGAAAACCGTACAAAGCTATTCCTAGAAACCGAAAATGCTGTAGCAACGCCATGATGGCCCTGCCGAGCGAACTCTGCACGGCGCGAGCGTCGGGGGAAGTATCGGCGGTGTTGCCAACCGTACCAAAAGCACGGTGCGGGTGATGTTTAGCAGTGTAAGGACGTACAGAGCGGGTGTGAGCTGCTTTCCCATAGCCATCGCTCGCGCTCATGAGGGATCTCGCATAATCCCCTTCTTAAAAACGCGATCGCCCAAGAGGTTATGTGTCGCTAGTTCAACAAGTAGTAAGAGCTCAAAGCGCTTCTCTAAAATGTGTAAGAGTCAATGGCTGTACTTGAGAGCGATGTCTACGCCCCCGGACGACGCATCTATCTAATCCGTTGACATCTCGATTTTGACTCACCTCATCTTCCATCTCGATCGCCTTTCGTATCCAACTCAAAATCACGCTCGCACTTTGGGCTTCCTTTCGTACAAACCCCGCAACACGACCTTGATATTGGGACACGAGAAATAATTAGTTAGGCAGGCCGATGCAATGGGGGCTCGGGTTGTGTGCATAGAAAGTGTAGCGACCGCACTCTTCGAGATTGGGGGCAGGGCGGGCGTGTTGGGTTTGGTTCGGTTTCTCCAAGCCTCTGCCTTGGGGGAGAACCAACCTCCAGGTGCTGCTGAGGGCGACTCTTTTGAGAGGTAAATTTTGGATAAAGGCAAGTCTTCCTTAGTCTAAATTAGTATTTATAAGAAAAGTTATAAAGAGTAAATGCTCAACTTACTTGAAGAGCAACAGCCCTCAACCTTGAAGTTGCACGCACCGGTGCCGCTGGCATTGCATCCAGCAGCGGTGTACCTCGATAGTTTGGGGAGCGATCGCTCGAAGGCAACGATGGTGGCAGGGCTCGACATCATGGCGAAGCTGCTCACTAATGGGGAGTGCGGTGCGATGACTTTGAATTGGGCAGCATTGCGCTACAGGCACACGGCAGCGCTGCGCTCGGCACTGGAGAAAAAGTACGCGCCAGCATCGGTCAATCAAATGCTGTGCGCCTTGAGGCGAGTGTTGAAGGAGGCTCTGCGGTTAGATTTAATAGACTCTCAAGATTACAGTAAAGCGGTGGATGTCAAGAGTATCAAACAATCGGGAAAACCAAGGGGGCGGGCACTGTCACCGCATGAAATTGCAGCACTGATGAAAAGCTGTTCAGGTAATAGTTCCGTTGATGTCAGGGATACAGCGCTTATTGCTATTTTGCGTGGGGGTGGCATCCGTCGGGCTGAAGCAGTCAACCTGGAGAAGGCAGATTTCAACCTATCTACGGGAGCGTTGGAAATTAGAGAGGGTAAGGGCAAGAAAGACCGAACAGTTTATCTCCCAGGGCCGGCGATCGCCTTGGTAGAAAAGTGGCTCAAGTTGAGGGGAGAGGAACCGGGCCCGTTGCTTTTTCCCATCCGTAAGGGAGGAGGAATTCAATTTCGGCGGATGACGGACGATGGCGTGTTGAAGATTTTGCAGCGACGGGCTCAACTCGCTGGAGTGGATTCTTTCTCTCCTCACGATTTCAGGCGGACGTTTTGCTCAGACCTCCTCGATGCTGGAGTCGATATCGTGACAGTGCAGAAGTTGGCAGGTCACGCTTCCCCTGTGACCACAGCTAAGTACGATCGCCGGGGCGAAGAAACGAAGCGACGGGCTGTGCAGCACTTAGGATTTTGATTTTTAGGGTGGAGAGCTCATCGCAGATTTTCTTGAGCCAGCCAATTCACCCTAATCAGGCTATCTTGTACATTCTTAAAAATGGCGGTCTTTGAAAGGTTTAGGCTTAATTTCTGCCTCGAAAGCGTACTGGCATTCGATCTGACGGATAAATTAACAGGTTTTGCTGTAATTCTTCGAGAGAAGAACGACCGTTAACTAACTCCCAATCGAAGTGGCGCACCAATAATGCTAACATCATTGTTGCTTCCAGCATTGATAGATGCTCTCCTAAGCAACGATGCGACCCTGAGCCAAAGTCTATCATTGGCAGTGAACTTGTTTCCTTATTTTTGTCTAGCCAACGTTCGGGCAGAAATTCCTCTGGGTTAGCATAAACTTCGGGATCTCTTCCGGCTGCAAGCATTGACCAGGATACTCTCGTCCCACGCGGAATCACTGTACCCTCAATTAGAGTATCCCGTTGAGCCTCCAATGTCGTTGAGCCGGAGGCAACTGAATAAAGCCGCAGTGTTTCTTTGATAATGGCACGAATATAAGCTAATTCTTTGAGGTTTTCTAGGTTAATCCCACTTTGTTTTTGCCAAACTTGGTCAACGATGTCCCGTGCTTGTTGAAAAACTCTTTGATTTAAACTCAACTCTCCAAGTGCAAAGGATAAAGTATGGGCTGTGGTGTCAGTCCCAGCTATTAATAGTTCAATCGATTCTGATATTAAGGTCTCGCGGTCATATTTTGGTTCTTTAGCCGCAATTTTGACTAACATTGATTCCCTAAACAAACTACTGACTTGTGGGAAATCAGTTTGATTTTGTTCTCTCATCTGTAAAGCTAAGTCTACGCGGGGAGTAAGAAATTCGGTTAAATATCGCCTTGCTGCCCAATAATCCCGTGAATTCTGAGTTGGCAAATATTTCATCCATATTTTCTCCCCCGTAGCTTGTCGCAGGAATCGATAACCTACAATAGACATCGCTTCGTACAGGTTGCTAACTTCCAGGGGGGGGCCTGACTGACTGGTACTATTTTTATCGACAGGAATACCTAGTACCAAAGAGGAAATCACCCGCATTGTTAGTTCCACAAACAGAGGATCTACCTCCACTTCTTTTGGGGGTGCAACTTGTTTGAGCGTCTCAATGACTTGTTCGCAAGCTTGGCTAATTATTTCCAGATATTTGGAAATATTGCTCGAACTAAATTCCGGATTCCAAGCCTTGCGTCGCCACTGCCACTCCGTTCCAGTTTCTCCGAGCATAATAGAACCACTGATATCGTTCCATGCTTCGCGTAATTGCTTGGGTCTAATTAAGCTACCATCTCTCATTCCATTGATAATGGTATCTTCAATTACTTTTGGTTTACTTAAAATCACAAATGGACTCCTGCCATTCCAGATGACGTACATCGGGCCTAGCTGCTGGCTCCAATCAAAAAATAGCTGAAATAATTTCTTCTGTTTTACTGCGGCTAATATTTGTGGCAGATTTCCTAATACCCAGTATTGGGGAGGCGAAGGGAGTGATTTTAGCGATTTATAAGCCTGCTTTTCTTTCCACCATCGCCAACTCAGTATAGACGCTATGCTAGTAACGCCTAATACTATTACTAAATATGACAAGAAGGAAGAAGAACCATTAATTTGAGAAGTAATGCTTTGAAACATAAATCCGCCCAAGTCTATCAAAAGTTTTTTCTTTTCATATACTACCTTAAGATGGAGATTAAGTAAGTCACCCTAATTAACGATAAAACGTTCGCCTTAGTAGCTGTCTAATGTGGCTCTAGCATTAACTCCTTTAGTGATAATCTGGCATAATTCGTACTCGCCCTAAAATATGCGACAAGCTAATTCTTCCGGCTATTGATGCGAACTCTCATCCTCAATCTGATTTATCTGAGAATGGTAGGGCGGGAAATAGAGTATGTCCCCCTGTAGGAAAGCATGGAAAGAGAGGCGATCGCTCCTTTGACTTGATCCGGCTTCATTTCTAAGTAGCGCTGCAATTGTTCGAGGTTACTGTGACCGCTGATTTCTTGAATAATCCGCAGCGGAATTCCGGCGTTGCTCATCGCTCGTCAGGGCCGTCCTCCTAAAACTGTGGGTGGAGGCTCCCTCGATGTCGGCCCGCTCGAACGCTTTTCTCAAAATCCGATCCGCTGAATCGGGGTGCAAATGCTTCCAAGGGTGACAAGGGTGGCGGCCTGGGAATAAGTAAGTCTGACCCGCGTTGGGTTTCCAAGATGTCAGGAGACTTCGCAAATCTTCAATGACCGGAATCGTCCTGGTTTGGAGTTGGCCTTTGGTGTTGACGAAAGCGGAAGTTGATTGTAGGTCGGACTGTACCTCTGGCAGTGTAAATATCGATGACTTCTAGGGAACAAGCTTCGGCAATCCGGCAGGCGGTGTAGAGACAAACTCCAAAGAGGGCGCGGTCGGTTTGCAAACCTTCGTTGAACAAGAGTTCGATTTCCTCTTGAGTAAGGATTTTTGCCTGCCCGTGGCCTTCTATCTTCATGCTTGGTGTATACTCGACCCGACGCTCCAAAGTCTTGCATACTTACTGCATTACTGCATCCGTCGGGGGTATTTCTTAATGCGGCGGTTCAGAAGTCGGCAAGTTTTGGAAGGCGATCGCACTCCGGTTTGTTGATATGTTTGGTTAACAATACAAGCGCTGCGTTTGAGGTGAAATGATGCCACTGAGAGCATTTTTTGCAGACCGAGAGCTATTAGCCCCTCTGATGTCCGATGAAGAATGGCTGAATTTGAAAGCTCAGCGCCCAAAAGTTAGACTGTGCTGTTGTGACTCAACTGGATATTTACGCACGTCTAAACTCGGCACCAAGCATTTTGTTCACGGCAAAGATAGGATTTGTAATTGGGCACCGGAAACGTGGCAGCACCTATTAGCCAAGACTGAAATTGTTCGAGTCTGCCAGCAATTCGGCTACGACGCAAAAACAGAAGTTTCAGGCTCTGATTGGAGAGCGGATGTGTTAGCCACCAAAACTGACCGGGGACAGTTAGTTAAGCTAGCTTTTGAGGTGCAGTGGAGTCCGCAAACTTTAGAAGAAACTGCTGCAAGGCAAGCCAAATATCAGCGGGATGGCATTCGCTGCTGCTGGCTGTTGGGCAAACTTCCTACATCTCCTGATTTTAGTTGCCAAGACTTACCTATGTTTAAGTTGTGGCTGGAATCAAAGGATGCTCTAATGGTTGATGCCTCTACCACAACCCTGACGCTTTCAGAATTTATGGCAGCTCTGCTGTCAAGGCATTTTAAATTTGCTTCTCATTACCGAGTCCGTCAAATTCAGCAAGTTAAGGTAGTTTTTTTTGCTGTGATTTGTTGGAGATGCCAACAACAGCACTACCTTTATTACATCCCCAACGCTGGTTATTATTCAGAATGCGGAATAAAAATAGATGAGGGAGATTTTGGGGCTTTCGACAGCAACTTTTGGCTGTTTAGGCCTGAACTTATCCAAGCAGTCAAAAACTATTTAAAAACAGAGGCAGGTCAAACAATCCGCATGGGAGAGATTAAGAAACGGTACAGTAAAACAGTCAGGCGTTCTTATATGTCGTTTGGCTGCAAAAAATGCGATGCCATTTGGGGCGACCATTTCTATTTTGAGGCTATGTCCGAAGCTTGGTATGGTTATATTCCTACCATCGAACATGAGCTGCAAATAAGCTTAAATCCTCCCCTTAATTTGAATTCACGACCTCATTGGTGCTATTCACCCACAGGTAGCTTTTGCGACGGTTGAAGGAGGAATAGTATTAACCACAGGTTAGAGGGCTCGCCGAGCAGCAGAGCCAAACCGTCGGTAACACGCTGTGAGCGCCAACTTCCACAGCAGAGCGTACTGTGATACAGACGTGAGTGACAATCACGCGGGAGTTAGGGAAGAGGCGTGAACCCACAAGGGGTATAGTCGAGATACGCGCAAAATAGGACACGACGTAAAGTTTTGTAAATATAAGACAAAATGACTTGAAGTAGCAAAGCCTGAAATGTTTAGCAGTAAAAGATTTCCGCTGTTTTGGTCGGTACGAAGACAGAGTATAACTAATACTCTGCCTTCTCAAACTTGATTGAATAGTCAGCTAATTTAGGATGCTTTTGTGCTTGCAAGCTTCCTCGAAAGCTACGTAGGGACTTATTTGTTACGTTTCTTAATGTCACGTCCTCGGAATGCAGGTATCTCGGCTTTACCCCTAGTTCGGCAAAATCTTCGAGAATTTCTGTTTCCGTCATGCCACGGGCGAGATATTCTAAGATGTCGTATAATGGTTTTCATTGATCGCAAGAACTGAGAATTTAGAACATAAGTAAAAGAAACTATATATGGCTGAACATCATCCACTAGGTGACATAGAATATCTTCGAGAGAATTTGCTAAAAAATTATAAATCAGGATTCCCTGTTCTCAAAGAGCTTGTTCAAAATGCTGAAGATGCAGGTTCGACCCACTTTGATTTTGGTTGGATCGAAGGGATATCAAATGCAAAGCATCCTTTATTACGCACACCAGCTTTATTTATAGTAGATGATGGTACATTTACCAACGAAAATGCTCGTTCGATTCGCTACATAATTGGGGGAAGTAATAAGCCCAAAGAGCAAGATGCTATTGGAAAGTTTGGACTCGGACTAAAAAGTGTATTTCATTTATGTGAGGCATTTTTTTACATCGGTTCTGAGATTCAAAACCCACAATACAAACGCGCTGACATTTTTAATCCTTGGGAAGATAGAGATGGAGATTCGTACCACCCTGAATGGGGCAAATTCGAGCCAGAGGATTGCAAGAAAGTAAAAGATGCTCTTAGCAAAATTATTGAACAACCAGAGTATCAATCCCAATGGTTTATTCTATGGATACCTCTAAGACAAATCAGCCATCAAACCCATGAAACAGAAGAAGAAGGTATCCAACTAGGATGTATTAAAAATGGTAAAGCAGATTTTTTCAATAAAGAGATTCCCAGTTTTTTGTCAGAGGAAGCAACTAAGTTAGAATTTACTCTTCTTCTCCCCTTACTGCATTCATTGAAAACTATTCGTTACTGGGAAAATGATTTGGATTGTGGTCAAGAAAAATATTTGATCACTATTAATTCTGGAGAGCGCCGCCATGCCGCTTTATCAAAACTGAAGCCTTCTGAAGCTCACGCTTTAAAAGGAATAGTAAAACTTATCTCAACGTCTTCTTCTATTGATTTTGAATTTAGTGGTCAAGAGATTATTCATGAAAATTCTACTTTTACCGATATTCGCAAGCGTGGCAATTTTCCCACAAAATTCAAGAATATCAAACCACACACGGCTGTAATTTTTGGTCGCTGGCCATCGCAATCTGCAAATTTAATGATACGCACAGCCGTATTTTTACCAATAGCAAGCAGTTCGAGCAATATATCGTCACAGAAAAGCTTTTGCTTAACACTGCATGGATATTTCTTTGTTGACTTTGCTCGAACAGGAATTCTGGGCTGGAATAATGAACGGCATATAATCGCTAGTCAGCGTGTTGAGGGTGACGATGATGATACTGTCTTAAAAAAAGATTGGAACTTTGATCTATATAAATCTTTGCTGGGTACCATTTTAGATGCTCTAAAAGATTTTTCCCAGGGCTTAACTAATGATGAGATTGAGATATTTTGTAAAGCTTTACACGCAAAACCCTTATTTAGGGAAAACATTAAAGAAATCTGTGAAAAGAAACAATGGATTTATCGAATTAATCCCAAAGAAGATCGAATTAATCCCAAAGAAGAACGCTGGCAATTAATTTCTTCAGGGGAATTTAATCTACGGATACTCCCTAAAATCCCACCAAACTGGGAATCTTTCCCAGAACTTAAGAATCGCGCCGAGCAATACTACTTAACTATCAAAGGAAAACCGAACTTACTTGCAGAAAAAAATACTCCCACATGGAAACCAGACGAAATATGCGCTATTATAGATTCACTCGAACCCACCAAAATTTTCTCAGATATTGATAATCTTAGCTTCCTCGAAGCTTTTTTAAGTCAGTGTCAGCAGGAAACTAAGGTTATCAATGATGAAAAAGTGCAGGTAAGCTTAAGAAAACTTCTTCATAAAGCTTTTGCAGAACTTGGTATAGCACAACTACAAAAGGATAAAGATAAAATTCTTCCCTGTGTAAAGAAATTAGTAGAACTTGTGTTACCGAAAAATCGTTACGCGATCGCCAAATTCGATGCAAACGAGCAAACCGCCGTGCATAGTGTTCTTGACAAGCTGTATGCACTCAACCTCGATGTGTTGCTTATCTATAAAACTTTTGAGCCTGCATCACAATCTAGTCAAGCAATACTGAACTCTCAGCAAGCAGTTGAGGTACTTACTTGTCTTAGTGATATCTTGAAAGAAGATAAGTCTATATACCTAGCAATTTGTAACCTGATTAAACAAATTCTTAGCAAGTTTGATTCTCCTTTAATTATTATTGGTGAACTAGCTGATAAAATCTTATTTTACGGCTATAAATATCGCGAGAAAAAGACTTACCTTTGGAGTTATGCTAAACTATGCGAAAGTCGCTCCAAAAACCTTCTTTTCACAGGTAAATACAATACCATAGCGGCTGCCCTAAATGAAGCCATTCCTGATTATGACTTCATATTCATTGAGGAGGATCTCGCAAGCATACTTAACAAAATTCCAAGTATGAAAGGTATTTCTTCACTCACACTTGATAGCTGTAAAAACCTGCTTGACAAAAAACCAAATTTGGCTATTCCTGAACAACGCATAAATCTATTGAAGGAGTTAATTCGTCATGTCTAAAGAATTACGTTACTTGCTGCATGGAAATAAGGAAAAATATGATGATGTACAAACACCCTTATACATCATCCCTCAAGAAAGTACGCTATGGCAAAAGATTGGGTTACAAGTTCTCACCAGTCGGAAAGAAGATTGGCGATTAATTAATTCAGTATTTATTGATTCCCTTCCTACTCCTACAGCTAATTTGAAAAGATTGGGAATTGAAAAACTTCTAGCTGAACAAGTTGTTGATTTAATTCGCCAAAACCCAGAGTCCGTCGATGGAAGTTTGCTGAACAAATCTGAGAGATATGAACTTCTCGCTTACATCAGCCAGAAACCTAGTAATCAAGATCTATGGAAGTCATTACGATTACATGAAAACGCTAATAATCCTAATCGCTTAGAAAGCATCGAAGTTGATCGTGTCTATTTAGAAAATTCTGACTTTTCTTTAGATGAACGACTAAAAAACTACATCGTTTTAATTCGACAAAATACAGAAATTCAGCAACACTGGATTCCGTCATGGACTCCTGATGCAGCGATCGCAAAAGTTCTTAGCCTACCGAATCCTCATCAATACTATGGCATCATTCTCGATGCACTGCAAAGGATGACTGATGAAACAAAAGAATCGCACAAAGAGTCTTTAAAAAGTTCTGGGTGGCTTCCTCCAAATGGATATTGTCCACAAGATATACTCAAACTCCCAAAAAATTTGGAGCAATATGCAAAAGAGATTGCTAGTTTAGATAAGAGTAAACATCCTCAACAGGTTCTACATGAATCAGTCAGAAAGAGTAAAGTAGAGCATTGGATTAAGAGCTTATTTACAGTTTGGAATGCAGAAATAGTAATTAAGAAAATATTAACTCATAATCAGAAAAATATTGAACATTGGCAAAGTTTTTGTCCAGTTATCCTTGATGCGCTATCTACAAATATTTCAGATGAATTAAAAACAATTCTTACGAGAGAAATCTGGTTATTTTTAGGCGGTCGTACTGTCTGTCTATCTCAAATTATTGAAACTCCTCGAAATAAACTCCAGAAACACCTATCAACACTGGTTCGTTTGAGTGCTGGTGAGTATGCCGAAATGAGCCAACTGCCTAAAGAAATTACGAACCATAAGAATTTTCCAATTCTCAATAAGTTTTTTTCACAATGGAAAGAGAATGATGTTCTTGAGTTTATTCTAGCTCAAAACGAACCACACAAGTATTTTGAAATTATTCTGGATGCTCTCAGCAGTCTTTTACCGCAGTCTACTCCTAATAATGTAAACACTCAAAAACTTAGCACGCTGGCTTGGTTGGTAGATAAACAGGGGAATGCTATCGATCCTAAGAGCATGATTCTGCACTACCCATCTCTAAATGAGCAGATTGAGGACTTACTCTCTTTAGTTCCTGATTGTTATATATCATCTTCCCAATTAGCGAAGGAGTTTCGCGATCATAATGACTGTTCTCAGTGGCTTACTAAGAAACTATTCATCACAGAAGATGAAGCATTAATTAAAATTGGTAAACTTCTGAAGCAAGCGCCAAAATATCAGATTGGAGAGTTTTCTGTTGAAGAATTTCCCTTAGATAAATGCTTAGAAGCTTTCAAGCAGTTTGATGTTAGCTTCCTGCCTGCCTGGAACTTTGCCAACAATCTATCAAAAGAGAAATTCAAAACGTATCTGTTGCCAAACCTATTAGATAAAATGGACGTGGCAAAGCTCCGCGAGCTTCTAATATCGCTTTCTAGTCCCGCTTCTCAAGTCGATGCTGCTAATGTGGAAATTTTCAATACTTATCTTGGATTAGCTATTAATTACGAAACATTCAGCACAGATATTTTACCCCACATCCATCTCCTTAATCGTAAAGGTCAGTGGAAAAGTCCTAAGAAGTTAACAAAAGAAGGCAACAATATTGATGATAATTATGTGCTTGATGAAGAGCAATTAAATATTATACATTCATTCTTGAAATCAGAGACTCAAGGCAATCATGATTTACCAGAATCAGATGAAGCTTCAGAAGACGAAAATAGCATCTTGATAAATTACTTTAAAAAATGGGAGGATCACTGTCAATTAGAACCCATTGGAGCGTTTCTGAGTCTTTTCAAGAGTTCTGACAATAAGATTAAGGAACAGGCGAAATATTATCTAGGCAGACGTAATATAGAACATTTGCAAGCACGCTTGCTGAAAAATACAGAAAAACCCATTCGAGTTTTTCAAGTGCATATTGGTCAAGCTGAAAAACGGACGTGCAAGGTGACTTCAATACTGGGATGTACTTTTGAAGCTGAACTTGCTAATCTACCTAATCCGCCTCATTTTTTCGTCAATGAAGGTGAATTAGCTAGCAATCCAAGACGGCTAGAACTGTTGGATATACAACCAAAAAAAATTGCTCGTCCTGAGTTAGTGAGAATTCTTAAAGACTCAACTAGAGTTCTTCTTAAAAAAGTTTATGGAGTCGAACCAAATATAGAAGCGATTTGGGAGGATTTGCTAAATTCCGATCAGCTTGATATCCGAGTAGCTGAGAACTATTTGATAGATAGTGCAGAAAATATTCTGAGAACGCTTGGTATAAAAGATGATCGTAGTATTCCAACACGTTTAATCTTGGCACAGTTAAAAGATCTGGACGACTTACGCCATCAAAAAGCTCAGTATAAGGAACAAGGTCTTGAGAGAGAACAACAAGATACGGAAAAAGCTTTTCAAGAGAAACTATCAAAATTATGGAATCTGCTGAAGGAGAATGAAGACGTAAAAAATATCTTACTAAACTTTGTACGAACAAAGATCGTCCAGCTTGGCTATCGTCTACAGAGTATCCCCTTTGAGCTTTTTCAAAATGCTGATGATGCTGTGGTTGAGTGGCAAGAAATGTCATTACCTAAAGAAGTTGAGAATGAAAGAAAAGAATTTGTGGTGGTAATGAGCGATCGCCAGCTTTTATTTATTCATACGGGTAGACCAATTGGTTGCTTCCAACATCCCGATCATCCACAGGATAGAAACAAGTATCGCAATAAGGGGTATGATCGAGACCTTGAAAAGATGCTGATATTTAACAACTCTGACAAGGGAGCTGACGTAACAGGGACGTTTGGCTTAGGATTCAAAAGTGTTTATCTCTCATGTAAACAACCTCGCATTTTAAGCAACCGTTTATGTTTTGCTGTCGAGGGGGGACTAATTCCATCACGGCTCTCTCCTGAAGAAACTAAAGGCTTGCAAGAAAAATTAGACTTATATAAGATGCCTTCAAATGCAACGATTGTTGAATTAGAATTAGATGAAGATATTCAGCCGCAAGACATTATCCGGGAGTTTCAAGAACGAGCAGGTATTTTAACTGTTTTTTCACGGGCTATTACAAAATATCGTTTTATTAACGATACTCAAGATAATGACTCAAAATCATTTACATGGGAAAGACAAAATTTCCTGGGTATTCAAGGTGTCGAAATAAATAGAATTACGATCAACGGTGAATACTCGCTACGACTGTGCCTGCGAACAGAATCGGGATCTGCTCTGCTATTAGATATGACCGAGAGAGACGGTAGGCTTAGTTGCACTACTCCTGATGCACCGACTTTTTGGGTAACAGCACCAACACAAGAAAAACTTTCCGTTGGTTTTATACTGAATGCAGCCTTTAAGGTGACTACAGGAAGGACAAAGTTAGATTCAACAGAACAAAACAAAGAACTCGCTAATAATATTGGCATTGCGCTCGGTCAACTCCTAAAGAAATTATGTGAAGCCAACTGGGAAGATGTAAAAGTTGCTCTAGGTTTTTCTAGCGTAGATAGTTACAGCTTTTGGGAATTTCTTTGGAAAGAACTAGCCGTTAATTGGCAAAAACTCGGTACTAATGAGCAGCGTGACCTGATTAGCGGTATTTTAGGCGGCGATCGCGGCATGGGATATCTCATCACCCACAGTGAAGCCCTACCAAACGGATTATATGGTCAGTATCGCAAACTGATTCGTATCAATAGTAATACTAAATACTTCAAAGTAACAGGTAAACTCGCTGAGTCTTCTTGCTTCTGTGAAGTTGCTAGTTGGTCAAGCTTCTATAAAAGTAGTGATCCACGTTCTCTGATTGTTGATACTCAATGGGAAGAAGCCACAAAACTTTTAGACAAATCATTGTTTGATAAGCTCACCATTAACATTGACGATATACAACTGCTCAAGGCACTGAAAACCGAAGTTGGAGTCATTGAAGCAAAAGTAACGCCTGAAAAGGCAAGACAAGTAGGCAAGCTTATCTCAAAATCTTTTCTGAATAGCTTTAACAACTCTTCCGAGTGTGATAGCCTGAAAAATTTCCTGCCTCAGATTAAATTTCAATCAAAAGCTGGCAACTATCTACCCTCTGAACAATTGCTTTCAGCTACATCTGACCAAGCCGAAGAGAAACTGTTAGTTGGTTTTGCACCCGATGATCGCTTACTGCACGTTGACTATACCGACACTGCCATCGATTTCTTCTATGCTTGTCGCTTGCAAAGAAAAAGTATTTCTGTAGAAGATCTTCAAGAATGGGTATTACGGGCAGAAACGACGGAGAAACGGCAGGCAATACACGGCTATTTATCAAAAGGCGAACATCGAGAGCAACTAGCAAAACTTCTTCACGAAAATCCTCAAGACTCTTGGATAAAAAAAGATCAGAGCATAAATGGACTTATAGACCGAATGATGGCAGTTATAACTGAGAGAGAAAAAAAATATCAGCGAGAACCAACAGATAGTATTGTCCAGAACAATCAACAAGGTCTTGGAGACAACCCAGAAGAATGGGGTAAATTTGGTGAAGATGCAGCAAAGCCATTTTACGAAAAACTTGGTTATCGTGTTACCAAACAGCCAGATAAAGATGGTTATGATTTTAAATGTGTCAAAGCAGACAGTAAGTTATTTGTAGAAGTAAAAACAATTAATCCTACATATAACGATATGGTTCGGATTACAAAGAATGAGTGGAGAGCAATGTGTGAAATTCCAAATTCAGACTATGAATATGAATTATTCATAGTCTGCCATATGGGGACCAAAATCACGAAGATGATTCGGATTAAGTCTGCATGGGAAACATTAAAGGAAGTGTTTTCAAAGCTTGATCAGCAAGCCCTCACTAATTTTGAGTATCCAGAACAAGAAGTTTTAATTGCGCTACAACGTAATTCAAATGGTTTAGCTAATGACATATTGTTTAACTGGAAAAGGCTGGTGAAAACTGGCTTGAGTAAGAATATAGAAGAAGTTTCTTCATAAAAGCTTTTTAAATTCCAAGGGGTAATTTTGGGGCTCAATCACCCAAACTAAGATTTTTTAAGCTCTGTGACTCCTAGATTCAATTTCTAGGCTTTTTCAGCAGACCCTATCTATGTGGCAATCGCTTTCTTGTTTCTACAGAAGCTGGTGGTGAAGGGATTGATTTACAAGATAATTGTTACTCGCTTATTCATGTTGATCTACCTTGTAATCCTATGCGTTTACATCAGCGTGTTGGACGTTTAAATCGCTATGGGCAGAAGCATCCTGTGGAAGTAATTACGCTGCGTAATCCCGATACTGTTGAAACCCGTATTTGGGATAAGCTTAACGAGAAAATTGAAAATATTATGCAATCTTTAGAGCAAGTAATGTCTGAGCCAGAAGATTTGTTGCAACTTGTATTTCGACAGGCGATCGCTCTTGGGTGCTGAATTTCCCGACGAAAAACCATTGGAAAAAACCTTCAGATGCAAAGTTTCTTGAGCTAGGCTTACAGAAGTTCGTCAATACTTACAAAGAAAAAGGGATTACCTCGATCGCTTTTCCTCTACTCGGTACTCAGAATGGGGGAATCCCTACAGATGAATCTTTAGCGATCATGCAGAAATATTTAAGCCATTGCGACATCCCTGTTGAGATTTACCACTTTGACCCTGACGCGCCTGATGATCTGTTTACCGACTTAAAGACAGAATTTCTAAGGCTATCTGAGAGTGAACTGATAGAGGTGACGGGTTTGGGTAAGGCTTATATCAAACGAGTGCGGGAAGTAATAGAGGGTGATCGTACATACAGTCTCGCCGCATTGCTAGCAACGGAGGGAATCGGGCTAAAAACCGTAGAAAAAACGTTATGCTTGCTAAGAGATCGGGGTGAAATGAGCAGTCGAACAGAAACTTACGCTAAGGAAATGATTGTGCCGTTTTGAATATTGCGATGGCCTCTTATAAACCTTGTACAGTGCCTAATTAAATGACATCGAGACAATTTTGTGTCGCTGAGCAAAACTTTCCCTCTTGCAGGATTACAAAAAAAGTTTGCTCAGCGATCTACCATTTGACCATCAGCATTGCTTTCGCTAGATTGAGCCAAAAAAGCAAGCCTGATTTAGCTTTGCCTCTTTAACGGCACTAATATGTCTCCACGTCAAATAAAAAGTCACTGTACACAAGGCAACTAAACATCAGATTCAAGATGCCGATCGTCCAATGGAACTTGAATGTTCGCATTTGCGCGTTGCCGTTGATCGCTGCTGGTGTAACAACCGATGCACGCGCCGCTTCATTCCCAGTCAAAGAGTGCCTGGAGACGAACGTAATGGAGATTTAAGGAGAGAGGAGGCGATTGCTCTGGCTAAGCTCCTGAGCGTAAAGAATATGGATGGCTTTGTCTAGAAACCCAATCATCTAAACATTCAATCATCTAGACATTCAGATGTTTAGACTGTAAAATTTAGGTGATGAACTCAACACGCTTACCTATGATTGTGACAGTCGCCTCATTCAAGGGCGGAGTCGGGAAGACCACCACAGCGCTGCACTTAGCGGCTTACTTGCAGACCAAAGCACCTGCATTGTTGGTAGATGGCGACCTCAACCGCAGTGCCTTAGATTGGGCTGCTCGTGGTTCCCTCCCGTTCAAAGTGGTTGATGAAAAGCAAGGCGTGCGATATGCCAGGGATTACGAACACATCGTCATCGACACGCCGGCACGACCAACTCCACAAGACCTGAAAACTCTAGCTGAAGGGTGCGATTTACTGATATTGCCCAGCTCTCCCGATGCTATGGCTCTGAGCGCTATGCTGCAAATGGTGGAAGCTCTCTATTCTCTGCAATCCAATTACCGCATTTTGCTTACGGTCATCCCGCCCGCTCCGAGTAAAGTCGGGGCTGAATCTAGGGCAACAATCGAAAAAGCAGGATTGCCCATTTTCAAGTCTGATATAAGGAGGCTGGCGGTATTTCAAAAAGCTGCCCTCGCCGGGGTGCCTGTAAGCGCTATCAAAGACCCTTACGCCAAAGCTGCTTGGGGGTGCTACGCCGCTGTTGGCAAGGAGATACTGCCGTGAGCCGCTTTGATGATTTACTGAAGGCCAAGAAACTCAAGCCCGGCGAACCCGACCTTTCTCCCAGCACCGCGCTGTCCAAAAGCAAAGACCCCAACTTCGTCCGCACTACGGTTTATTTACCCAAACAACTGCACCGCCAACTTAAATCCGCAGCAGCACAGTCGGGTCAGGAAATGAGCGAGCTGGTGGAAAAGTCGGTGGCTCAATACCTCCAGCAGTTCGATCCCGACGGTGACATCTAAACATTTGGATGTTTGAATGTTTAAGCATTTAAGTTAAGCGTGCCCCCCCCTCTAAAAACAAGAAACTGTCTCGCCTTGCGATTCCCGATTCCTTTTTGAGTCGCCCGCACGAACGGTTTACCTGTTGGGGATTACGGTGCTCGATCGCGACAACTATCTGTAGGAGACCGCAATCATAATCACTCCAGACCGCAATCAGGATTTTTTCGAGACCAGAATAATTGCAACTGAAGCCAAACTTCAGACCAGATTAAATGCAACTGAGACCAGATTAAATGCAACCAGACCGCAATCATGCAAACGAGACCAGAATAATTGCAACCAACCAGAAGGAACGCCGCGCGCCTCAAAGCTGAGGCTCCTTAATAATTACCTCATCCACCCTTGAAAAATCAAACGTCGTATCGGCTCGATCGAACTTTCCCCCAAAAAACTGTCGCAAAAACGACCGTTTTTGCAACATCCGCTCCAACCAACCAGATACTGGCTTCCCGCCACCAAAAACTGTTGCAAAACTTATCCCAAAATCTGTGTCTCAAAAACGTAGACCAATAGTTAGTTATCTAACACTCCCTTACACTTTGCCCTCACAACAGATGTACGAGTATATGCTAGCTGCGGGACTGCCACTCTGATGATACTTATGAGTCAAGCTCGGCTGTGTTGATGGCTGAATTGTTTTCTAGATAAAGGTTTTAGCTTGACTGGGTTTCAGTGTTTGAGGTCAGGGGGGTGGCGTTGCATTTAATGTGGTCTCGGTTGGATGATTGCGGTCTGGTTGCATTTAATCTGGTCTGTGTTTCATTTAATCTGGTCTGAAATTTGGCTTCAGTTGCATTTAATTTGGTCTTAAAAAAACTCTGATTGCGGTCTGGAGTGATTATGATTGCGGTCTCCTACAACTATCTCTGTTTTCAGTCGAGCGCTCGAAAAGTTCGACCCCAATGGAAAAGCCCAAGGATTAGATGCTTGAATGTTCAAACATTTGAATGTTTGAAGTTCTAGATAGCTCAACGTACAGAATCCCGTATTGTTGGGCGGTTGCTGCATTCATTCGGTTTAGTGTTGGGCTGCTGGTAAGCTTGGCATTGACATGAGAATGGGAGCGACTGACAGTGAGGAAATTGTGGCAACTCTTGGCGATCGCCAAGAGAGTTGGTAGGGATGATTAGCGACTGCAATCTAACTGCGCCCTCACCGCCGTCTCAGCTTCCTCAAATTGGTCTTGAGAAACCAAAAGGGTGCAGCAACCCAAACCAAGCACCAGAGAACCAATCAGCGAGCGCCATTAATAACTGTGTGTATAAAGACCTAACAACCCCAACTGCTACAGCTTCATTAGATAAGTGAACTTGCACCCCTTCGGAATCTTGATAGTGAGTTCTCGAACAAAATGCGATTCCTTGTCCAGTGCGATTCTGTACTTGTCCTCTTTGGAGCCAGAACTGGCAGCGATGATTTTACCTGTTTGTCCGTGATGAGTATTGCCAACTTCAGCGATAACTACTCTGTCACCCTCGGCAAACTGTTTATGGTTTGTGCCGATCACGGGAGTTGGGGGGGGTTGGTTCCTGTGGATTGTCACTATCGGCGATGTCGGGTGTCAAGTTCTTGGGAAGTGTTGCGGTCAAAGCAAAATTTTGCTTTAGCTCGGAAAATTCCGCTTTCTCCACAAGTATAGAAAAATTTTAAAAAATTACCCCAAAGATAGGTCATTCCTTCCCTAAAATTGCCTGTACAACCCTCCGCTAAATTTGAGTTGTTAGAGTGCCCAATATTAAGGTGGCGAAATATGATAATTTATTGCATATTCTTTCAACTTTTCCAAAATATAAATTGATATTTTATTCTCATTTGTCTCCGCTTCTGATTTATGGTGAAATTCTATAAAACATGGAAGATAATTTATTTCGGTAACAACATCTACTAAAAGTCCTTTTTCAGATGATTCATATTTAGTATTTACAAAACCGCCTTCAGCTTTTTCGATTAATCCCATTATCGCCATATTAATTTCCTTGTGCTTTTCCTTTGATTTCTCCTGAATTTTGTAGTAGGAACTAACCGTCTCATTCTTAGCGGGTTTCCCATAAATATTTCTATCTGCTCCCTCTCCAATAGAGTATTTATATAGTTCTGTTGACTTTATGGTAGTTTGCGCGTTTCCTAAATTCTTTGTGACACCAACAATCAAACTGCTAAGTTCTTCAGATCCAAAATTGTGAACAGCATGAACTACAGCACTACCTGATAAAGAAACTAATTGAGCATTAAAAAGAGAAATTACATAGGATAAACTTGTTTTTGACTGGGTATTGCGCGTATGCCACCATTCAACAACATTGGATTTTGTGGTATACATAAGCAAACGTGAAGCTTCAAGATAAAAACTATCTGCACGCCTAACGCTTCTGCAAGTTTCTCTAATTTCTGCTTTACCTGAACTTAAAGCAAATATAACTTGGGGAGGCTCAAAACCAATTTCCTCAATATTGAATCGTTGAGCGATTGCAGCTTGAACTTTGTCCAGATATTCACCTATATTGCTTGAGTTTTTAGTAACGTTTTCTATTTCATCCCAACTGAGCGCAGCATCTTCTAGCTGCCAGTTCGCTATTTTCAATATTCCTTCTAAAACAGAAGTAAACTGAGTAGATAATAACCCTCTCATTCTGTATATAGGATTATTGCCAAAAGGGCTATTACCTCCTACAGAGCGGAGTATTGAAACTATTCTCTCAGCAAACAAAAAATCATTAACAGGCCAGAGAACAAAAATATCTTGCCTGGTTCTTAAAAGTTTATTTAATTGAACTAAAAAATTTCGATATTCCTCATCTGTATAAATAAATGATTCATGACCATCTAAATTAAAAACTTTGAGTTTTTCGGTTACATCACTATTGCGAATAGAAGTTAATATTGTATCTAAAGGATCTCCACCATCGTCTGTTACTCTTATTACTGATTCCACTAAATTAGGTAAAAATCGATCTAATGATTGAATAAAAGTAGTCTTTCCTGCACCACTCTCAGTCTCACTATAAATAAATTGCAACTTACCTTGGTAAGCACTTTTAATTTGGTTGATCAATCGAACTATTTCTTGTAAATCTTCTGTTTGCTTGACAAAAGTATTCTTAGCTCCCTCACCAAATAATCCTATCAGAGGTTCATATCTGCTTGGAAGAGATTTAATACTAGTTTGAGTCATTTTTCTAATGTTTATCAGCAATAAATAGATTTATTATAGCATTCTAGATGATTCACAACAGCTCCAACAATCTACGTATCAAGACTGATTTTAGAATGTCTGTGCCTTGGTAATGGTATGTTACCGCTTATAGTAATGGTAGGCAACCACTTTAGGCAACCACTTTAGGCAACCTAGTTAAGTTACCTAACACATTATGTAACCGCTTATAGAAATGGTATGTAACCCCTCAGCATAATAAATAGTAAAAATTAGTGCTACACATAACTTTTGAGCGTAATAGTAAAACCTAGAACTGGTAAAGCTTTTAGGCTTTATGTCATTTTTTAATCTGTAGCCGTTGTTTAAGATTAAAATTTAATCGCTTTTTGTCTACAGTTTGTCTACAGCTTGTCTACAGTTTGTCTACAGCTTGTCTACAGTTTGTCTACAGTTTGTCTACAGTTTGTCTACGGTTGTCTACAGCTTGTCTACAGCTTGTCTAGTAGTTGTCTATACCTACCCACTTAATAGTGCTTTGCCGTTTATGGAAATGGTATGCAACTGCTTTATGCACCCCTGTTAAGTTACCTAAAATAATATGTAACCGCTTATGGGAACGGTATGTAACCCTTTGTCTAGTTACCTACCCTGTTATTCAACCGCTTATATTAAGCTATAGCACTGAAGGAATCCACTATGACCATGAAAGTTTTTTTACATACACGAAGATCAAAAAACACGGAAGGAGTCAACCAATATGCTGAATTTGCACGTATCCCAGTAGTTGGAGAGTACATCTCCCTACCCTCCAGTGACGAGTATTGGTATAAAGTTGTACTTGTTCTCCATATACCCTTAACCGACGAAAGAAAAGAATTCCCCCCCGACCACAACGTTGAGGTATACGCCATAGGAGCGGATCATCTCAAGGCTCAAAAAGAATCAGGATATTTCCCAAAACCCCCAATAGCTTTTGATACTCTTGAGGGACTGAATTAAAAATTGGAAAGGACAAAGCTTGCTAGGTATCGGATTCGAGCCTAGCGAGTCTGGCTACTTTCCAAACTGCAGGGCCAGAGATAAAAGTTACATTCCGTTACAATCCCAAAGCAAGTTCGATTTTCCTTACTTCCTTCTCTGACCAGGGGAGCTCTCCTTGAATTTTGACCTCAAGTTGGCAAGTTGCAGTTCATTTTTTGAGATTTTACGTCAAAAAAGGCGATCGCCTCAGTGTGCAGAGTAAGGGGTGCAGGTTGCAGAGTGAGGTTAGGTATCTCAAAAAGGCTTTATAAATGCCTAACACACCACACCCGAAGGCTAGGTCAGGATAGAGCCATATCCTGACCCTGGGCTTGGAACTCGTACAGCTTCCGTGAGTCTGCTTTGTTACTCATTACCGTTTCAATAAATGGCTAACATCTACATCTAGCCATTTCGATAAATGGCTATCAGGTGCTTTGACCAAGCTTTGAGGACTGAATTAAACGCACCTCAATCAAACTTTAAGGGTTACACGAATCAAGCGAGGTGCGTCGATATTGGCTAGATTAGCCTCTTTTTCAAACTAAAATTTTCCACTGTTTCAGTCATCCCCGGATCTCAGTAGATCCAGCCACTGCTGGATTTCATTAGAGTTTGAAATAACAATTACCCTACCAGAATAAGTCTCTATCCTTAACCTGCCGTTCCTAAGTTCCCAAGTTTTTATTGAATCGAGATCAAGGTCTGAATCATTAATATTAGTCATTTAATGCTCCTCAAGGTCGAATATCTTGCTTTTCCATTTTAGATTAAGCTCTTGTGCATTTAATTTGACAGCCAATTTTTTCATATACTGACCCTGAATTTAAAAGTGCTATGGCTAGGCGGGACAGACAATAGAGGCAATGGGAGGGATAGTAGAGAGTAGGGCGCAATGTAAAACAGTTGGCAAAATGAGTAAGACAAACGTAAGACATCCTAACCCGACATGGCAAAGTTAACTATAACTGTTATAGCTTTCACCAGTATGTTGCACAAGGCTAAACGTCTAAAACACAAGCCAGTCAAGAGTTAGGGGCTTTTGGGTTTGGTTCTAATTGTCGGGTGATTCTGGGGTATAGCCGAGATACGCGCAAAATAGGACAAGACGTAAAGTTTTGTAAATACAAGACAAAATGACTGGAAGTAGCAAAGCCTGAAATGTTTAGCAGTAAAAGATTTCCGTTTTTTGGGTTTGTACGAGGGCAGAGTATTACTACTACTCTGCTCTAGCTGACTGAGTGTTGGCAGCTTCTGTAGGCGGAAGGGACATTGAAAAGCGGGCATTGTTACAAAACTTTACGTCGTGTCCTCGGAAAGCCCGTATCTCGGCTATACCCCTATCTAGTCCAAACTGTCGGGGAGATAATTTTAGCTGATAGATCATCTAAATAGAAATCGTAAACAGGTTCTCCTGATAATTCACAGCAAAGAGGTTCAATAATTTTAGTGAACGGATTCCAAACTATTGTTACAGTCCGTTTCGTTTTCTTTCTTTGCAACTCACATTGAATATGTACTGTAGGTAGATGGATAATCATTGCACTGTGCAACCAAGCTTCTACACTCATTGCATAACGCTCTTGGATATCTAACAATTTTCGATCTAGCTCTCTATTAGTAGCTTCAATTCGAGCTAATTCTTTGTCTAATTCATCACCAATCAAATTTTTTAACTCAATCTTGTGGCGAATCCCAGAGCTAATCGTGTTGTAATAATCCTTGAGTCTTTCTTCATCCCTAGCTCTTGCTCTTGTTAATTTAGCCTGCCAATTATCTAAAGATTTTCCAATCAATATTCCACTTTGATGTTCGATTAACTTCAACAACTCATCAAAAGGAATAGAAAATGGTGTTTCTTGATTATCCACATCCATTCTGTCAGACTCCCAAAATAAAGCATCCCCAATTTGTACTGGTGTTACTCCTGTTATTTCATTGATAATAAACGAAACTAGACCAATCCTTTTTTCTTCGGCATTCGCTGTGTAAGCCACATTACATAAAATGTAGCGAGTGGTTGATGGTTTAGCATCTACAAAACGAATTAACCCATTTTGAGGTTTGAATCTCTCTGGTATGCTTTTGTCAAATCCCGTAGCTTTTAGATAGCCATCAAATTTTACACCCAAGGCACTAATCTGCCCTTTAACAGCTAATAGTTCAGATAATTTATTTAATACTTCTGAATGATAAGTAACAAAAACACTTTGAGGTACATCAGTGATAGTTGTAAAAGTTACTTCTTCTGGTAGAGAAAGTAACGAGGCTATGTTTTCATTTAACAGCGCATTTAAAACGTGTTCCCCAGCCGGTTCAGCTATTCCGTCATGGAGAGCTACAATTTTTTCTAAAGTAGTAATTATTGGGTCTGATAACATATTTAATCAAATCAATTTTTCAAGCTTCAAAATCTTCGCCAAAAATCTGTTCATCCAGTTCTTGAATTTGCTCATATTGTTTTTGGGCTTTCAACAAATTATCTGCCAATTGCTCAAAGGCTTGATCTAATTCGGGTTTAACTTGATGCTTAAGCCAGATATCCATGACAACTTCACTAAAGTCAAATTCATCATCCACATTGCCTAAAATTGTTTCAATTTCTCCGACTACCAGTTCAAACATATTAATTTTGTCGTGCAGTATCCGCAGAATATACTCTTCGATACTGCCTTTGAGACAGAAGTTAAAAATAAAAACATCCTGGGTTTGTCCGATGCGGTGGATACGACCAATGCGCTGTTCAATTTTCATTGGGTTCCAGGGCAGGTCATAATTAACGATCGCATTAGCAAACTGGATGTTACGTCCTTCTCCCCCTGTTTCCGATGCTAAGAGTACAGAAACATTATCCCGAAATGCGGCTATAGCCTCATCTTTCTGTTTAAGGGACATTCCGCCAGTAAATTCTGCAAAGGGGATATTTTCCGCTTGCAGCGTTTTAGCTAAATAGGTGCTAGTTGCTTTATGGGTTGTGAAAACTAAGGTTTTCTGGCGAGATTTGGAGAGCATCTCTACTAAGGTTTTTGCTTTCTCGACCTGCTTGACTTGGGATGCTCGTGCAGCTAAAGACTTCAGTTCTTCATCGGGTAGGCGGATAGTCAGTTGCTTGAGGGAGTCAGCTAAAGCATTAGGGGATGAACCCGCTCGCATTAGCAAATTAGTACGGGAGAGTCTGTCTAGTTTGTCCTCTGAAGAACGTAGATACTTGCTCAAGTCTTGGTAAAGTTTCTCCTCTCCGGCTGCCGGGGTAACGGTAATTGTGGTGGCGAAGCGTTTGGGCAGTTTGACATCTACTAGGGCGCGGGTATTTCGTACCATAACTTCCCGCATCAGAGTGCGTAACTTTTCGGGATTTTTAGGGACTCGTCCATTCTTGGAATTGACGTATTCTTTTTTAAAAGCGGCTTCTGTTTGTAGCAGTCCCGGTTTGAGGAGGGTTAGCAGATTAAACAGTTCCACAAGGGAGTTCTGCACTGGCGTAGCAGTAAGCATGAGGATAAACCGCTTATTGAGGGCGTTGACCAGTTTCCAGTTGAGGGTACTGCGATTTTTTAGATGGTGTGCCTCATCGACAACAACCAAATCCCAAGTACGACTGGTGACGTGAAGATAATGTTTAGCAGACTTAGCCGTGTTTAATGAAGCGATAATTCGCGGATTATTTGTCCAAAATTCGTCTATCGGTTGTTGTGGGTCACGGTTATCTGTGGTGATAGTAGCGATATTAAATTTGTCACTTAACTCTGATTGCCACTGGGAAACTAGGGATGCCGGAGTTAACACTAGGATGGACTTTACCATCCCCCTAGCTAAGTATTCGGCGATGATTAGTCCCGCTTCAATGGTTTTACCCAATCCGACTTCATCCGCTAGTAATGCCCGTCCACCCATTTGTCTGAGGACTTTTCGGGCTGTTTCAATCTGATACCAGTATTTGTCGATAGCAGTTAATGTGGGTAGGCAAATGAGTTGGTCATAGTCTGCCATTACCGAGAGGTTAAACAGGTCTAAACGCGCTTCGTAGAAGTTAAGCGGGTCGTATTTACCAGCTTTCAGGGCTTCTAAGGCAGTGGAAGGATTGAATTGAAATGTATAGTTTTTTTCCATATTTATAGTTTTTCCTTACTTGGTCTGCTAAACAGACCTGTCCGCTAGCCTAAAAGCTTTGCTAGGTAATAAGTGTAGTCATTATCCTTAGCGTTTGAGGCTAAGAATACGGGCGACCCACGGCTAGAACCCTTTATTGTACAGCAAGCGTTATGATGCTTGGTAGTGATACGGAAGTAGTGGTGAGACATAATCCTTGTCCCATAAGCAATACTTCGGACAGTTTTAGATCTAGTCGAGTCTCCGAAACCCTTACTGGCTATATGCTGGACTATTTTTTCAAGGTTTAAGTAAGCGCGCACTCGTTTCAGAAAATGCGTAAAAAATGGCAGGGCTTCCTCGCCCTCGGCTTACAGGGCCGTTAAAAAACTGTCCGAAGTATTGATCAACAGGTTTTATCAAACATATTGATTGATTTTATGAACCTAAGCACTTTGTTTAAATTCTAGACAAATTTAAGGTAGCAACAATTAATCCAGTTCAATGTTTTGGATTGGCTGTTTGTGCTGTTGGTTATTTTGTTTGTGACTTCGCTGTTCTTGCTCAATTAATTGTATCCAGATATCATTCCAACTTGACTGTGGACTGACAACTTCTGCATTTGGCAGCAGCGCGAGCGCATTTTGAGCGAGCTGAGAATCTTCTGCCAGTGCTATAAGAACGCTATCAAGTTCTTGTAAGAATTGTGTAGGCAGTTGTGAAACTCGTTCAATTCCTATGTAAATTGTGGTGAGTTCTGTTGCAGAGTTATTCGGATTATTTTCTAGTTCAATCAGCAAAATTGAAAGGGCTTCTATTGGGTTACAAGCAATCACAGCTCGCTCAATTTCTCCAGTAGTGGCTACCCAGAAAGCAGCTTCAGATGACAGGGGATGGGTTGTAGTAAAGTTGCCTCTTTCATCGAGAACAAAAGCGAACCGGGCTTCTCCCTCAAGCGTCCGTGCCGTAAAGACAGCCTTTTCTGAGTCGGCATACAGCCAAGAATGAGAGTGCAATTTTTCAAGCAATTCTAAAGGTAAACTGTACTCGACTGCGAGATGCGATCGCACTTTTTGCCACTGAGCTTCATTCCTTTCAGGCAGGATTGACAGTTGTAACTCTAACTCATTTGCTGTTGCAGGAGTTGCAGGTGCGGTTGCTGCGAGTTCAGATTGTGACGACTCTAACTCATTTGCTGTTGCAGGAGTTGCAGGTGGGCTTGCTACTAACTCAGATTGTGACAACTCTAATTTATTTGGTGTTGCTGTTGCATTCGTTGCAGGTGCGGTTGTTTCTAGCTCAGATTGTGACGACTCTAGCTCATTTGCTGTTGCACTCGTTGCAGGTGCGGTTGTTTCTAGCTCAGATTGTGACGACTCTAGCTCATTTGCTGTTGCACTCGTTGCAGGTGCGGTTGTTTCTAGCTCAGATTGTGACGACTCTAACTCATTTGCTGTTGCAGATAGGGTTGTTTCTAACTCGGATTGTGACAACTCTAACTCATTTGCTGTTGCAGATAGGGTTGCTCCTAACTCGGATTGTGACGACTCTAGCTCATTTTCCTCTGCCTCACTGGGGGCGATAGCTAAGTGTTGTGGCTGCATTAAAGCCTCAATTAGGGCGTTATCTCGCCCTTTGTCATAGCTAACGCCTCGATGCTTCTGCAATCCACAAAAAGTGTAGGCTCTACCCAACTGAGTACCACTTAAAGCGACTCCATCTAAATTGTAAGAAATGCCTTTACTGAAGCCGATTCCAGTTCGAGTCAATCCGACTTGCACCTCTACGGCTTGTTGCTGCAACCGCTCAACGAATTCTGGCATACTTGGATTGTCTTGGGTAACTTCATCAATTAGGTCTTGCAATTGCACTCTGACACTCTTATTTCCCTTGCTTTGTAAGTACCTGTGTTCTCCTGTAGTCGGAGCTCGCTTATCTATTTCCCAACTGGGTGCAATAGTTTCTAAATTGTAGTCTCGTTCAAGCTGGCGAATTACCTCTTGGCTTTTGTAGTAATCCCAGCTATCATCAACGATACTTCCATCTAGGCGAATGCGACTGGCGACAATGTGAATGTGGTCATGGTCTGTATCGTTGTGCTTGACAACTGCATACTGGTTGTTGTCAAATTCCATTGCTTTCATGTAGTCGGCTGCGATTGCTAGCCAGCGCTGGTCATTTTCAACAGAATCTTCTAGTTTCTGGGTGCTTGCGACTGATAAAGTGGCGTGAAAAACTGCTACTTTCAGGTTAGGTCTTAGTTGTCGGGCGATCGCAAATTCAGCAGCGAGTTCTTCAGGAGTCTGTCCGCACATAGTACCGCCAATTAAGTAAGCACCTTTTTTGCCGAGTACATAGTTCAGACAGCCCCTCCAGCCTGTACCTTTGATTTGTTTGCCAATCATAACCGTTTTGCAGTAGGTTTATTGCATCGATTGCTCAGGCTTGTTAAAAATTAGCGAACTGTAGAATTGGTAAGGTTTGCAACTATTGTTTTAATAGCAGTTTGGTTTTGTTGAATGAGGTGCTGTACGCTTTCTAAGAGTCCTCTATTGACAATAACGGGTTCTCCCAATACCACAGCACTATTGCAAGCTTTAGCAATCTGATTGAGGTTGTTTCCGGCAACTCTAAGTTGGGCATTAATTTGGCACAAAACTTGATAGGCTTTCAAGTCAAATGCAGCTAGAGGGCGTGGCATGGCTCTTTTCAAAGCTGCACGACGGATGAAGTCGCTCATACTCAAATTTACTTGGTTCGCTAGTGTTTGAATTTGGCTATAATCCGAGTCTGTTAGGCGAATGTGGATATGGTTTGATAGCCGTTCTCTGGGTCTTGCTTTCACTAAAGTTTTCATAGCTTTTAATCAGTAATCACACTATGAGCCAAGATACAAGTTAATAACTGTAATCTACAAGCGCTATTCAGGTGAATTTATATCCCCCATTTGGAGAGGGCTATTTAGACAGTTTATTAAGGTAGAGATTGACTATAATTTCCTTTCTTTGTATAAAATAGTGGGTTGAGGTGCGATCGCACTTGAATAAGTGATGAGCTTGTTGAATTGCTTTTGAAGTATTTCTTCCTATAATTTCTTATAGCTGTATAATATTCAGCTTAAATCGTAGTACAAATAGTTACAATTGTCATTAAAGCTTAAAAAAGTATTAAACCCTCTGTTACGGTTAGGCTTCCGCATTCATGAGGGTGCATTATTTTTCTGTACTTAAAAGTCAGGTTTGTGATCACAAAAACATTGCTTGCTAGCATCCTTCTCCGCTTTTTTCCTTGGTTTCCCAGCTTGCATAAATTTGAGTTTTTGTGAGTTTTTGTGAGTTTTTGTGAGTTTTTTGCTGCAAATACTGCCTCGACTTCAGCTAATAGTTCAAGCTGAGCTTGCATAGTTTTACTCATGAAAACTCACAAAAACTCAAATTTATGCAAAAAAACTCATGAAAAGCCAGTCTCAAAAAGTTAATTTTGAGGTTTTTTACCGTGACGGTACACTTAATATCAATTTAATAATTTAACAGCAAACTCTGCACTCCCCAATTTAAGTGATTGTAGCAGAGGCAAGCTACTAACTGTAGCATTTATAGCAAGCTGTACTTTCACAATTGAGCAAGCCGAACTAATTGAAAAGCTGTTAAGGTTGCCTAAAAAATAGCGGCCTCGTTATTAGCCATTCAGCTATTGCATATTAATGTATCGGAACAATGGCGGTAGCGTTTTTCTCTTTTTGAGTTGCAGTTCAGTTTGTTTGGCTTTATTGAAGGCAGTGCTACCGCACGGTTGTACTTGATTTCAGAGAGAGTGCGCGAGCCTGAGCCCCTCTAAGCACCCAGGCCCTAGCGATATGAGTTTTCACGGGGCATTACATAATCTTGAACCAGCATGATTGGTTAACTTGAGAACTCAGGGAAGCGATCGCCACCCATGCTACCCAGGTGTGACGGGGCAATTGATGCCAGTGTTGCCAGAAAAGTCGCCACAATAGTATGAGCAATCGGGACAGTTGAAGATCGGGTAAAACCAAGCCCTTTGTCACACTTGGCTAACATCGCATCAGTGGTATTGATTGGGAGGCACAGTTGAAGAGCGGGTAAAATTAAGCCCCTTGACACCCCAGCCCTAGTTTTTAGGTAGTTGTGGCGATAGCTGCACGGCTCACGATTCAAAGCCAAACCTTTGTGGTGATTTGAATTATTTTGACTTTAAAAACTACAACTCGCGACTCGACTCCGCTGCCCTTACTCGAATATCCGAAGCAGCCTGCAAGTCGCTACCACTGGCTCACCATTGACCCTATCAAGTCGATGCTCGCTGTGATTATCGTTCGTCCGACAGCGAGCATCGACGCGATTGCCTTGACACCTAGGATTCCCCATTCATAAGGGTGCATCGTTTTTGTTTCTGCACGTAAAAGTCAGGTTTGTGATCACAAAAACATTGCTTGCTACCAAGAGAGAACAACTATAAGCAGTCCCAACAGGTCAAGGCACAAACAGCACAAAAAGGCAGCAATTTGACTGACAAATTCAGGCATTTGCAGGATATTTTCAGGTAAATGCAGGTAAAGTGCACCCCCTGCAAATACCTGCTTTCCGCCTGACTTTATACTGCAAACGCCTGACTTTATACTGCAAATGCCTGACTTTACTGGAGTTTAGACTAAACAGCTATTAAATCGCGATCGTCACCGCACTCTTGAACGGCAACGGTCGCTGGCGACAAGTTATGAGGCTCAACCATAAGATAGAAGTCCAGCGACCGTTGACGTTCTCT
>JAHRFD010000038.1:0-41879 GCA_020882975.1 Microcoleus sp. EPA2
GAATGTACGAAAAAATCAACCATAAAATTCCTGGTAGGGGCGGGTTTTACGAATAATATAGGTAAAAAACAAACAAACTTAATCAACCCGCCCCCGCCCCACGGAATGTACGAAAAAATCAACCATAAAATTCCTGGTAGGGGCGGGTTTTACGAATAATATAGGTAAAAAACAAACAAACTTAATCAACCCGCCCCCGCCCTACCACATCTCAATGTATATCTTTCCCAAGATGCGATTAATTGGGACTATCGATCGGATGGGGTTCGGCGGGTTGATGTCGATGGTGTGTGGGTAGGGCAGATTAGGGGTAAAACCCTCACCCACATTAGATCCTAGGTGGACACCTAATGTATCCATCAAAAAAACTTAACATTGCTGGAACAAGATTGCTAGATTTGGTGTCAAGACGGGCTATAATCGTTTTGCGTTTTGAAGACCTTAGTTAATTCCTGCCTCGGTTGCCACCACCCCTATGTCAACGACAGTCAACACAGAATCCACAGCCGTTCATTTTAACCAACAGGGAGAAACCTATTTATCCCAAGGGAAATTGGAAGAAGCTATCGCCTCCTGCGAGCAAGCTTTGAAGATTCACCCCAATTTTGCACCGGCTTACAAGACTTTGGGCAACGCGCTACAGGCTCAAGGCCGCATCGAAGAGGCACGACACTGGTACGCCAAGGCTATTGAAATTGAACCGAATTTTGCCGAGGTTTACGCCAATTTGGGTAGCATTTGTGCTCAGCAACAAAAGTGGCAGGAGGCGATCGCATTTTATCAAAAGGCGATCGCGATTAAGCCGAATTTCGCAGGAGTATACCGGAATTTAGCAAAAGTATTTGGGGAAGTTGGTAAGCCGGCGGAAGCTCAGGAATGCTGGTATCGGGCATTTTCTTTGGAACCACAAAAGGCCAAACCGTCGGAACATTTGAACATGGGCGATGCTTTTTTTCGCCAGGAAAGGTTGCCGGAGGCGATCGCCTGTTACGATCGGGCAATTAAGTTGGACCCGAATTTGGCGACGGCTTACCAAAGTTTGGGTGAGGCGCTGAAAAAACAAGGCAAGTTGGAAGAAGCGACTGTATATTATCGTAGGGCGATCGAATTGAACGCTGCTCATGCGAGAAATGGTAGCGAGGGAGAGCAGACTTTGGCTGGGGCAAATGGGACAAATGGTGCTGTTAAGTCGCCACAAGTTCAGCAACAAGTACCGCCACAAGTTCCACAACCACAGGTTCCACAACCACAGGTTCAACAACAAATACCTGAACAAATATTGCGAAAACTACCGAAAGAAATATTGCAACAAATACCTGAGCAAATTAAACAACAAATTAAACAACAAGTTCAGCCACCTGTGAATGGGGGAATTAGTACCGAAGACCCAGAAGCATATAAAATACTGGCAGAAGGCTATTTTGCTCAGGGGAAATTGGAACAGGCAATTTCGGCTTGCAAAAAAGCGCTACAAATTAAGCCGGATGCGCCTCTATATAAAATGTTGGGTAATGCCTTGCAAGCTGGTGGCAAAATAGATGATGCTAAAACTTGCTATGTTAAGGCAATAGAAATTAATCCGAATTTTGCGGAAGCTTATGCTAATTATGGTAGCATTTGTGCCCAACAGGAACAGTGGCAGCAAGCGGTTTCTGCCTACGAAAAGGCGATCGCCCTGAAGCCAGATTTTGCCGGTGCTTTCCGCAATTTTGCCAAGCTGTTGACGCAGTTAGGGAAGTCCCAGGAGGCGGCCGAGTGTTGGTATCGAGCTTTTGCGATCGATCCTAAGTCTGGCACCGCTGAGGATTTGGAAAATTTAGCGAAAACTTTGATCGAGCAAGGTAAGGTAAATCAGGGCATTGATTGTTACCGACGCGCTGTTGAGTTGAACCCAAATGCAGGTGCTGCTTATCACGAATTGGGGGAAATTCTCAAGGCTCAAGAACAGTGGGAAGCGGCGGTAGATGCTTACAAAAATGCTATTAGAAGTAATCCCGGACTTTCTTGGTCTCACAACAATTTAGCTGAGTGTTTGGTGAAGTTGGAACGGTGGGATGAGTCTGTTGATGCTTATCGGAAGGCGATCGAATTAAATCCTGATTTTAGCTGGTCTCATAACAATTTAGCGGATGTGTTGCTGAAGTTGGAACGGTGGGAAGAAGCTGTAAATTCTTACCGGAAAGCAACAGAATTAAATCCTGATTTTAGTTGGTCTCACAATTATTTGGCCGATGCGCTGATTAAATTGGAACGTTGGGATGAGGCGATTGCTGCTTACCGAAGGTCGATCGAACTTAATCCTGACCATTTTTGGGCGCACAACAATTTAGCCGAAGCTTTGGTGAAATTGGAACGCTGGGATGAGGCTGTGGCTGCGTATCAGCGGGCTAATGAACTGAATCCGAGTTTCTTCTGGTCCCACAGCAAGTTGGGTGATGTGCTGTTGGAAATGGAACGGTGGGATGAGGCGATCGCTGTTTACCGGCGCGCCGCCGAGTTGAATCGCGATTTTGCGTGGACTTATTACAACATGGGGACGGCTTTTGAGAAGTTGGAACGGTGGGATGAGTCGATCGTTGCTTATCGCTGTGCGGTGGAAATTCAGCCGGATTTGCCGTGGATTTCGCAGAAGTTGGCTGATGCTTTGAGGATGCGATCGCAGTGGGATTTGCAGGATGCGATGGGTTTGTATCGAAGGGCGATCGCAGAGAATCCTGATGATGTGCAACTTTATCATAAGGCTTTGGAGATTGCGCCGAGTGATGCGGGGCTGTATGTGGAGTTGGCGAATGCTTTGGTGCGGCAGAATTGGGTTGATGGGGCGATCGTCTTTTATCAGATGGCGTTGCAGGTTAACCCCGAATGCGGTGAAGCACAATTGCAGTTGGGGTTGCTATTCTCGCAAAAGAATGATATGGATCGGGCGATAAACTGTTACCGCCGCGCTATTGAGGTTCAACCAAATCAGTATAAACCTTACCAATTGTTAGGGGATGCTTTGAGTGCAAAAGGTCAGCGTGAGGAAGCAATGAACTGTTACCGTCGCGCGATCGAGTTAAAACCTGACGATCCTTATATCCAGAACAATTTAGCGGATATGCTCAGACATCAAGGAGATTTGGAGGGGGCGATCGCTTGTTATCGCCGCGCCATTGAATTAAAACCTGATTTCTCTTGGTTCCACTATAATTTGGGTGAAGTTTTGACGAAGAAAGGGCAAATAGATGAAGCGAGTTCTTGTTACCGTCACGCCTTAGAGTTGGAACCCAAGATTTTCTAATTTTATGTGCAATTGAGCCTGTATTTTATAAGTTTGTGCAGGCTCAAACCTCCCAGTTACCACTAGAAGCAATCAAATCAATTGATAGAGAGTAGAGGAATTACCATGAACCCTGAAGAAGCTCAGCGCCTAGAAGAATCCATCCAAAAGACTTTATCCACTCATGCTAAAAGTGATAAGAGTTATCTATGGATGGCATATCAAGTAATCTTTGAACGCGAAGCCGATCCAGAGGGAATAGCTATGTTTTTAAACCAGCTAAAAGAAGGATGGACTAGACCTATTTTAATTGCAAAGATGATTGAGTCTAATGAATTTCAACACCGCTTACCAGCAGGCACGCAGAGCTTTGCAAGTACAGAAAGTCAAGTATTAATCGAACTGGAAAATTTTAAAATCTATGCAATGACTAATGACACTGCCGTTGGTCAAACAATTATTAGTACCAGAGGCTATGAACCTCATGTGACTGATGCTATTGTTAAACACTTAAAATCAGGCGATGTTTTTCTCGATCTGGGAGCTAACATAGGCTATTTCACTCTCCTAGCAGCAAGCATTGTTAAAAATGAGGGGAAAGTAATATCTTTTGAACCCAACCAATACAATAGACAACTGCTATATGCAAGTATCGTTGAAAATCAGTTTAAGAATATTACAGTTTATCCCTTTGCAGTTTCAGATTCTCAACAAATTTTCAGATTAATGACATCAGGATCTAATGGTTGGGTTGTCGAGTTATCTGAGCAATCTGTAAATTATCAATTAGTGCAATCAGTGATACTTGATGAATTGCTGCAATCAGAAAAAGAAATTAATGTAATTAAAATGGATATAGAAGGGCATGAACCTATTGCGCTGCGCGGCATGGAGAGGATAATCAATAAACACCGACCTATTATTTTTACTGAGTTTCATCCCTATGCTGTTGGTGAAGGGTATTTAAAACAACTGACACAGTATAATTATCGCTTGTTTATCATTGAAGAAGTCGGAAAAATTACGGAAGCTCCTGACACGACATTTGTGATGGATTTCTGGCAAAGACTAGCCGAAAAGGTTAATTTTGACAGAATACATCTTGACCTGATGGCTTTGCCTTTGTAACCATAAATTAGAGATATTCAAGCGAGTCGCGATCGCAAACTAGCCTGTATTTTCCAGGTTGATGCTTAAAAAAGTCCATTAAAATACACTCATACCTATCAAAAGAACCATCATGAACCCCGAAGCAGCAAAGCATCTGGAAGCAGCCATTCAAAAAACTTTATCCACTCATGCGAAAAGCGACAAAAGCTATCTATGGATGGCTTATTGGGTCATATTTGAACGGGAAGCCGATCCAGAGGGGTTAGAAGGTTGGTTAGGTTTGCTAAAGGCTGGTGTGAGTCGAGCAAACGTAGTACAAACGATGATTAAGTCAAGCGAATTTTACAAACGCATTTCAGGTGAAGAAAGCGAAAACCAAATTAATGAAAAGCTTCACAACGCCAGAATGGAAATGGTAAAACAACTCGTTCCACCAGCTCAAGTTATATTAGACTTAGGCGGTTATTCCTCAAGCGACCCAAGAGGTGCTTTGCTAAGTTTTGGCTATCCTCATGTGCCACAAAAGCTCTACATTTTAGATTTTCATCCCGACAAAATGATGTTTCCCGGGCCTGAATGGCCAAAACAAGTTAAATACGAAACCTGTGACATTGAATATGTGTATGGAAGTATGACTGACTTAGACTGTTTTCAGGAAGGTAGTTTTGACCTAATTTGGTCTGGAGAATCAATAGAACACATCACCTCTGAAGATGCTGAAAAAGTTTTTTCAAAAGCCTACAAGTTATTAAAACCGGGTGGTAAGCTGGCACTAGACACCCCCAACAGACGAGCTACCCAGTTACAGTTTCCTAATAGTTATATCCATCCAGAACACAAGATAGAATACTACTATGAAGATTTGTGTGAACTTTTGGAGAAGCACAACTTCAAAATTATTCAGAGCAAGGGAGTGATCGATCTATCAAGGTCAATTGAAACATCAAGTATGGAGCATTTCAAAAACGAGTTTATCAGCAGTGAAAAACTCAACGACAATCCCAATAACTCTTACTGTTTCTTCATCTGCTGTATGCGAGCAGAGGACTGTTAGAATTATTTACATGTAACGGGACTCTTCCTGAGTGTTTTGCCGTTAAATCTTTGAGCGATCTAGTTCCACCTGAGCTTGCAACGCTGCTTGCTTCCAAGCTTGAGCTTGGGATTCAAAACAGCTTTTCTCTTCTATTGTCCTTGTAATATATTCAAGGCGACTTCTTATTTTTTTTCCCACCGCCTGCGGACTCAATAAAGATCTAATCTCGGAGGCTGCTCTCGCTCCTACTTGCTGTGCTTGCGAATAATTCTGAAACACATACTGCATTAAGGAGCCAGCATGATCGATATCTGGTTCCGCCCAGGTACTTCCTTTTGGATAAAGCCCATAATCTTGAGTTGTTTTCACCAGTTCATACTTAACTGGAAAACTATTGCCAACATTCATAAATTCGATATTAGACGAGTAGGCCGTGGCGATAGTCGGCTTGCCGTAGTACATCGCTTCCGCCATCGTCAAACCAAATCCTTCAGCCCGATGTAGGGACACATAGCAGTTACAATTGTCAACTAAGGCGTGGAGTTCTTCTTTCTTTAAATCCCCTTCTATAAACTGAATAGATGGCCAGTCCTCGGCTTGCGCTTTTAGTTGTGCTTGCAGATGGAGAAACAGTGGATGGGGTCGATACTTAACGATCAGTAAAACATCATCATTAGACTTCCCAAAAGCTCGTTTAAATGCCTCAATAGTAGCCAAGGGATTTTTTCGTTCAAAGCCGCTCCCAATGTCAAACATAAACAAAAAAATAAACTTGTCTTCGGGTAATCCCAAGACTTCTCGGCTCAATGAATTTGGAGGGATAGAAATGCTAGGTGGTAGCTTAAGAACAGGAATAGGCGATACTTCTGCTATGGCTTCAGCCGTGTAATTACTGTAAGTCCAAACCTCATCAAATATATCAAAGGCAAACCGCCCAAAATCAGGAAACTTTGGCAATTCCCATGCCCAGAATCCAATGTTATACCGATTTTTAAAATATGCAGGATTAATTAAGTCCAGTAATGATTTGTGAGGGTTGGTATGGATGAGGTTGATGGGATATGGGTTATCTTCAGAGAAATTTGTGTAACTAGAATCTAAGTTTCGCTGCGTATCTTCCCTCAGATCCTTGATTGCGAAGGGGATGTCTGCTGCTTCTATGGCTCGGAGAGTACCCCTGACGCCACCTCCGAGTCCAAATTCCCCTGTCACATGACCGACAACATTGATTCCAAAAGAATAATTTAGTCCTTCACTTATCATAGCCAGTTTTAATCTCCATCTAACATTTTTACTATTCTGGAAAACCGGATCAATTCTACTACTTAATCGAACCTAGCCTTTGACACCGCTCTAGTTCCGTTTGAATTTGCAGTGCTGTTTGCCTCCATACTTGGACTTGGGATTGATATAAACCTGTTTCTGTTTGAATCTTACGGAGGCGAGTCGATCGTGTAGGATGATTTATCCTGCTCATAATGTCTTCCAGACGAATTTTAATTTTGCTACCAACAGTTTGTGGACTCAGCAAAGACCTAATTTCACGGGCTGCTCTAGCTCCTACTTGCTCTGCTTCCTGATAGTTGTCAAAGACATACTGCATTAAGGATGCCGCATGATCTAAATCGGGTTGGGCCCAGACATTTCCTTTAAAATATGGCCCATCGTCTTCAATAATTGTCACCATATCGTATTTGACCAAAAAACTATTACCGACATTCATAAATTCCATATTAGCCGAGTGAGCAGTGGCAATTACTGGTTTGCCATAAAACATCGCTTCCGCCATCGTCAGGCCAAACCCTTCCGCGCGATGCAAGGAAACATAGCAGTTACAATTGTCAATTAAGGCATGAAGCTCTTCTTTATGCAAATGCTCTTCTATAAATTGAATTGACGACCAACCCTCTGTGTGCGACAAAATTTGCTCTTGCAGTTCAGGATGAAACTTCCCATTAGAAGACTTGATAAGGAGTAAGACATCCTTGTTTGATTTCCCAAAAGCTCGTTTAAATGCTTCGATTGTGCCTAGAGGATTTTTACGACTCAGCCGACTGTGATAGTCGAATAAAAACAGAAAAATAAACTTGTCTTTCGGCAAGCCTAAAGCTTCTCTACCCAAGGATGTTTCTGGAAGATAAATGCTGTGTGGAACCTTGACCACGGGAATCGGTGATACCGCTGAAATGGCTTCAGCAGAGTAATTGCTGGGAGTCCATATTTCATCAAATGAATAAAAAGCATATAGCCAACCAGGGGGAAACAATGGCAGTTCCCAAGCCCAGTAACCAATGTTGTATCGACCTTGAAAATAATCTGAACCTAAACTTTCCATTACTCCACCGATAGGTGGTGTATGAACGAGGTTGATAGCATAGGGTTGCTCGTCAGAGAAATTAGTGTAGGTAGAATCGAGATTTCTGTGCCAATCTACTTTAATATCCCTGATGGTAAAGGGAATGCCTACGGCTTCGAGTCCTCTCAGAGTGCCTCTCATGCCTTCTCCAATGCCAAATTCGCCACTAGCGTGACCTGCAACATTGATGCCTAAATTAGAATTTTGTGTTTTCTGCAACATAGCGAATTTTGTACTTTTTTACTAATGATGATGAAACGGCAAGTGTTTGAGTTCTGTTTGCATTTGTAATGCTGTCTGCCTCCAAGCTTGGGCTTGACGAGCTAATAAATCTCTTTCTGCCTGAAGCTCATGGAACCGATTTGATAATTGGGATTGATTGAGGTTGGCCATGATGAATTCCAGGCGATTTTTGATTTTTACACCTACGGTTTTAGGGCTTAATAAAGACCGAATTTCTTGAGATGCTATTTTTCCTACTTTCTGAGCTTCCTGATAATTTTCAAATACAGACTTCATTAGAGACGCAGCATGATCTATATCTGGTTCCGCCCAGACGCTACCTTTAGGGTAAGCTCCATAATCTTCTGTTGTTGTCACCAGTTGGTATTTAACCGGAAAACTATTGCCAACATTCATAAATTCCATATTAGATGAATAGGCTGTGGCGATTACTGGTTTGCCGTAGTACATGGCTTCTGACATGGTTAAACCGAATCCTTCAGCCCGATGCAGAGATACATAACAATCACAACTATTAACCAAAGCATGAATCTCTGCTTTTTGCAAATGTCCGTCTATAAACTGAAGGGATGACCAACCTTCAGCCAAATCAATTAATTCCTGTCGCCGTTCCGGGAAAAGATGAGCATTGGCAAATTTGAGAACGAGCAAAACATCTTGATTTGATTTACCAAAAGCTCGTTTAAATGCCTCAACAGTGGCAAAGGGATTTTTCCGTTCAAAGGAACTGCCAAAATCAAACATGAATAGAAAAATAAACTTATCTTTGGGTAAGTTGAGGTTTTCTCTAGTTAATAATGGTTGTGGAAAGGCAAGGCTCACAGGAATTTTGAGTACAGGAACTTTGGAGACAGCCGCAAATGCTTCTGCACAAAAATTACTGGTAGTCCAGATTTCATCAAATAAATCAAAGGCCCATTGCCACTCACTAGGAAAAACTGGCAATTCCCACAACCAGACACCTATATTGTATTTGCCTTTGAAATATTCAGAACCTATGCCGGGAAAGTATCCTGCTAAAATCTGCTCGATCCAATTTGGGTTAGTTTGGACTATATTGATTGGATATGGATTGTTGTCGGAAAACTTTTTGTAGCTGGTATCGGAGTTGGGTAACCAATCTATTTTCAGATCCTTAACTGCAAAGGGAATTCTGGCTGCTTCTAGAGCTCTGAGATTTCCTCGGGCGGCTTCCGCCAGCCCAAAATCACCCGTTATATGACCGACTAAATTAACACCCAAAGAATTATTTAGTTTATTATTTAACATTCGTATTGCTTTTTGGTTAGTAAAAATGTCTGAATAGGATTGAACAACGATTTAATCTATGAAGCCTTCTTAATGAGCAGCCCCAAGGATGTTGTGACATATTGTTCTAACTGAAGCTTTAAGTGTATCCCCGACCAGGGCGGTACGTCTATGTGACGATCGAATGGGCCACTGCCGACGTTGTAGTTGAGGACAATTTCGTGTCCCTCGGTTGCTAAATCTAGGGCCAGCCGATCGATGTCCTGCCGTCTAAAGAGTACAGTCTGTTGGTAGTCGATCGTCTCGTCATTAGAAAGAACGTTGAATTCAGTGGTGTGTACTGCGATTCCCCCTGGACGCAGGCACTTAATGCTATTTTTGACAAATTGCAACCCCAGCTCGATCGAGCCAACGTGTTCAAAAGCGCAAGACGAATAGACAAAATCGAAGCCGACCAAATCCGCATCTATTTTATTCATGTCAGCGACCCGGTAAGTTACATTGGAGGCGAATCGTTCCGGGGGGCAGATGCCGCGATCGTTAAGCGCTTCTAGCGTGGCTGCATATTGACCCGTACCCGCCCATCCCTGCTTCGTCGCCTCCTCTGAATCTAAGTCTGTGGCCACCACGGAGCAGCCTCGCGCAGCCATGACAGCTACTAGCGGTTCCTGGCCCACGCCAAAACCCAGTCCGCGCCTCCCTGGTGACATCATCCCCGTCTCTGATAAACATTGGAGGATATAGGCATATTCCCATAGCTTGCGATGAAAGATGGGAGGATGCGGCAGACGAGTTTCCTGACACCAATAGTAGAAGGCGTCCGATCGGCACTGGGCCTCGGTAGCCATTTGCGAAACTGGATTGGTTAAGCTTGGCTCGTCATTGACAATCAATGGCTGATGCTTAATGGTCGTTTTCTCTATATTAAAACCCGATTTTGTAATCATAGCTTTGCAATCAGTCTGTTACTAATGGATGGTGAGCGCTGTCTTGCCATTAATGCTGCGAGGTATTAATTCTTTCCATTCTGCTGGGTTAACTAAGATATTGGTATCGAGGTTTTCTCTTTTTTATGATGAATTTATGACGAAAAGCTAGCCAAATTTTGTCACCTGTTCAAGAATATTTCTGTTGTTGAAAAAGACCTACTCTTTACCACATAAACAAATAATTTTCTAGCTCGCCATCGTCCTTAAGCCGATATCTTTATGCTGCCACATTAAACACCTCACCTTCAGTTAATCTGCAAGTCAAGCTAATTTTCGCATAAATGATCCCCAAGCAGAGTAAAATTAGCGACGATAAACCTGGGATTTTTCTATTTTTAAAATTGCTTATAATTTATCCTGCTTTGCCTCCACCATCATTTTTACTACATCGTGCATCTTATATTTTGCCTGCCAACCTAACTTTTCCTTCGCCTTAGCGGGGTTGCCTTTGCCTAGTGCAATTTCTGTCGGTCTGTACAAACTGGTATCTATGACTGTATGTTCCTCCCAGTCTAATCCCAAAGTGGCAAAGGCTTGAGCAACAAATTCTTTTAAGGCATGGCTCTCCCCAGTAGCAATTACATAATCATCGGGTTCTGACTGCTGCAACATCAGATACATTGCTTCCACGTATTCGGGTGCCCAACCCCAGTCCCGCTGTACAGAAATATTACCCAATTGCAGCTTTTCTGGACTACCCGCCGCAATCCGGCAAGCTACTGATACAATTTTTTGGGTCACAAACCTGGCTGGTCTCAGAGGAGATTCATGATTAAATAGGATACCAGAACAAGCAAACAAATCGTAAGCTTCTCGATAATTGGCGACTTCCCAAAATGCTGTTGCTTTGGCAACTGCATAGGGACTTCTAGGGTGAAATGGGGTGCTTTCCTCGGCTGCTTTGCCTCCAGTGTCGCCAAAGGATTCGCTAGAACTGGCATTATATAGTTTTATTTTTCCTCCTGTAAAACGGATGGCCTCTAGGAGATTCAGTGTCCCGGTGGCAATGCTTTCTAGGGTTTCCACTGGTTGCTCGAAGGACAGCCCTACGGAAGTCTGACCAGCTAGATTGTACACCTCATCTGGCTGAATTTTGCTCAGGACTTGCAAAACGCTGCGAAAATCGTTGAGGGACATCGATTCTAGCTTTACTGAGTCGCGGATGCCTAAGCGCGTGAGGTTGTTGAAGGTTGACATTTGCGCATCTCGTGATGTGCCACAGACTGAGTAGCCTTTTTCGAGGAGCAATTTCGCTAAATAAGCTCCGTCTTGGCCGGATATACCACAAATTACTGCTTTTTTCATATAATTACCTCGAATTTTTTAGATGATGTTGGTGCTTACTCGGTTTAATATATCTGTGGATACACTGCAATCAAGTTTTGCTAGTTGACTTGACATTCGCTCAAGTGTTCCCTAAATTCGATTAAGGCTCTATTTTTTGCAGGTTTAACTTGATAACTGAGAATTATCGTTGCATTTATGAAATAATTTGCGACAAGAGGGAAAACTAGAAGAGGCGATCGCATACCCATGCTATTGACTCACAGCCTTGTGAATTAGAGTAAAGCACTGGACTCATTAATAAAACAGTTCACTATGTTCGTCGCTTAAAAATAATCGTCTCGTCAGCTTGCTTAAATTCTATATCAAACAAGTCAAACACTACCTCCCTACCTAAAAGAATCTCCTCACAAAAATCTGTTTGTGCCCAAGCTACAGGCGCGGTGAAAATATGACCATCCAACTCCATTTCTACCTGTCGTAATAGATATTCAATACTGCCACCTACTCCTTCTGCTTTATTATTAATTTCTCCTTCCGCCTTAGCACAGCCTAAATCCCTCCCTAATTTCTTGGTAATTAAACTGAGTTCAGCGCCCGAATCAACAAGTATTTTCACTTTTACTGCGTTCTGAGACTTCATTATTAACTCATACTTAGGTTGCCAATCGTGAGCTTTTAATGTCCTCATTCTCACAGGATAAAAGCGGATAGGTTCTACAAACTCGCTTTCAAATATACGCTCAATTACATAATCTAAGCTTGACCAGCTTGGATCGATACCACTCTTCATTTTGTCATAATCGCGATCGTGACTAATTATCCCCTGATGATTGTAAGCTATCCACTCGCCCCGATATTTTTTTAACTCCCGGCGATGAGCTTTATACCAATCACTAGCTGTCGGATATTTTGCTTCCATAATTAAATCACTTTTTTGTATTGTATAAAATAATCTGTGCTTCAGTAAATTTAGGTATTAGGGCTACTTTGCCCATGACCGTCGCGATTCAGACTTTTGCACCTCATTTTACTACATGGAACAAGTTTTGCCGATCGCCCCTAGTGGACTCCAGCCGTTACCGTCCCAATTATACCAGACCTCAAGCGAGTTAACGATATGTTGACAATAATCAAGGATGTATGATACAAAAGTCGATATAGCAATCCTTGCAGGAGTCGTAAAGTTTTTACCCCACCCCAACCCGGACCTTACTAAGGTCCGGGGGTAAGAGAGAAATTTCACAAATGATGCGAGGATTGCTATGGTTATAAATTCAGCAAATGGTTATAAATTCAGCAAAGCTGCTGGGTCTAAACATAATATTAATAACTTTCAAGTAACTTGGCAAAATGAACGAGCAAATGGCTGTGACTGAGTGGGACAAAGGCAATCAATTTCTGCAAGAGGGAAAACTAGAAGACGCGATCGCCGCCTACCGCCGTGCGATTGAGCTAAATCCTGACTACTCTTGGTCTCACCACAATTTAGGGGAATCTCTAGCAAAAGTATGTCAATTTGAGGAAGCGACCGCAGCTTTTCGTCGCGCCATAGAACTTAAACCAGATTTTTCTTGGAGTTACCATCACTTAGGGGATGCCCTAGCTCAACAGGAACAGTGGGAAGAATCGGCTATAGCCTTCGGTAAGGCGATCGAACTTAATCCCCAACATTTTGGGACTTACGTGGGGCTAGGTAATTGCTTAGCAAAAATGGGTCAGTTGGATGAGGCGATCGCGGCTTACCGGCGCGCCAGTGAGCTTGAGCCAGAGGCGGATTGGATTCAGTATAAACTGGGGGAATTGCTGCAACAGCGAACTCAGTTGGATTTGGAAGGGGCGATCGCGTCTTACCGTCGAGCGATTGAGTTAAATCCTGATGATGTGCCAGCATACCGCAAGCTCCTACAGATACAGCCAGATAACTTTGAAGTCTGGTTGCAGTTAGGGGAAGCATTGGTGAAACAAGAGCAGTGGGAAGAGGCGATCGCTCCTTATCGCCGCCTTACTGAGTTAAATCCTGATGATGTGCAAGCTCATTATCGCTTAGGGGAATTATTAATTAAACAGGGGAATTTAGAAGGCGCGATCGATACTTTACGTCATTCTCTTGAATTGAGTCCCAACTCTGACGAATCTTACTATAACTTAGGAGAAGCACTAGCATCTCAAGGAAATGCCACAGAGGCCAGCCTCTGTTACCACAAGGCTTTTAAGTTAAATCCCAATAATATAAAAGCTAATCAAAAACGCCCTCAAATTTATGATTGTTTTGCCTTTTTTAATGAATTAGATGTTCTCAGGATTAGGATAGAAGAACTCAAGGATGTTGTCGATAAGTTTATTTTAGTAGAAGCCACAAAAACATTTAGTGGCAACCCCAAACCACTTTATTACCAAGAATTCAGCCATGAGTTTGCTGAGTATCAGGATAAAATCATTCACTATGTTGTTGATGATATGCCTGAAATTGACTACAGTCAACCGGTTCATCTGCAAGCATGGCCTCTTGACGTTCACCAAAAAAACTGTATAAGTAGGGTATTAAATTGTCTTGACTGCAAAGATGAAGATATCATCCTAGTTAATGACTGTGATGAAATTCCCAGAAATGAAAAAGTGAGTGAAGCTATTGAATTACTGAAAGATCATGAATTCGTCATATTTGTTCAAGATTTGTATCACGGTCATTTAGATAATCTCTTCAGTGAGTGGTGGTGCGGAACTGTTGCTTGTAAATATAAAGATTATAAAGTTAGAACTTACACTAAAGTTAGGTATTCAGACAAAATAAACACAGGGTTAGACATGGGCGATCCTGCTTACAAGCGTTCGGGATACATCAATAGCAACCAGTATTTTGAACATCCATACCTACTTAAGAGTGGCTGGTCATTTAGTTGGTTTGGTTCAGAATTATCCCGTCGGTACAAATTGCAAAGTTTTGCCCATAAGGAAGGTGATGATTCACAAGCAAGAGGCATTGAAAAAATCAAATATGACGTATGTAGACCCAGTTTGGAGATGGAATCATCAGGAGAGTTTTATTTCGATGTCAGAGACATAGACGGTAAAGATGTGCCGGAATTTTTAAGAAAAAATATCTACAAGTATCGACATTTTCTTCAACCTAGGCAGACAGCACTGATGGCTAAAATTGGGGGGGATTTTCAACAAATTGAGACTCAACTCAATCTGCTTAATAATGAAGCAAAACAAGTGAAAATTCAACTAGAAAAAGGGATTCAAAATCTGCTCAAAGTTTGTGATACTTTGGCCGAAAGGGGGAATATGGTAGAAGCTATTGCACAATGGCGACAGCTAGTAAATATTTACCCAGAATTCACCAGCAAGAAATGTTTTTTAAGCAACTTGGATGGGATAAAGACTTTCCAAATCAACCCAGAAGATTATACTTTAATTTCAGGACAGCTTCTTCAAACACACACTGGTCAACAGCTAGTTAACCAGACTGGAAATTCTGGGCAAATTTGCTACGGACCTTATGTCAGCTTGCCGCCTGGTTTATATCGAGTTAAGTTATACCTGGGAAACTCAGATTATAGTGTAAGCCAAGAAGGTAGCAATTCTGGGAAGGTTTGGTTTAAGTTTGATGTGGCAGTGAATAAAGGTCTGGTGATATATCAGGAGAATGTTTACAATAATCATCAAGCCGAACATGAATTTTTTATAGATTTTAAAGAGCAAGATTTAGAAATTCGTTTCTGGGCTACTGGTCTATTCTTTGCTGTAAACTGGATAGAACTGAATTTAATCTATCAAACTGATTTACAGAAAGATATTGAAGCTTATCAGCAAAAACCCTCCATAAGAAAAATTGAAAAAATAGAAGTTAAAGATACTCACTGTAACTATGGTCAATTTATTTATGCAGAGTGGAATCATCCCAACGAAATAAGTCGAGATTGGGCAGCAGGTGCTTTATATTGCCTCAAAACAGAAAGATGGGGTCAATATATCCTACCAGGAACGATTGCAATAGACATTGGCGCTCACTCTGGGGATACTGCATTACCAATGGCTCTCCTTACAGGTTCCACTGGAATGGTTCTGGCTTTTGAACCAAATCCTTACGTTTATGAAATCCTCAAATTCAACCAGTACCTTAACAGAAATTCCCTAAATATTGAAATTTTCGATCTAGCCATTATGGAAAAAGAGGGTACCTACGAATTTACCTATGGTGATTCAGAGTGTTGTAATGGTGGCTATGATGACTTGTTTGGGTGGAAGACTACCAATCCTAATGTTAGGGTAATTCCAATTAAAGGAGTTAATTTAGCGACTTTTTTACAGGCTCAGTTTGGTCAAGAGTATGACAACATACTAAAGAGACTGAGTTTTATTAAAATCGATTGTGAAGGTTATGACAAGGAAGTTATTAAAACTCTCAAGCCGATTATTGATGTTGCAAAACCAGCTTTGTTTGTAGAATGGTTTATAAATTTTAATCAAGAACAAACTGATGATTTATTTCAGAGTATTCATAATTTAGGTTATTCTTGTTATAACCCAATTACTTTAGAGTTGCAAAAAGCAGATATTAACCAAAAAATTCCCGATATTTTATGCCTGCCTAATCCTTTGTACGACACAATATGGCATGAAATAAATCAAACAGATATACTCAAGGAAGAGCCTCAAAATTTACAACAAATAGAAATCAGCTTAGAGTCTGCATACACGCACTTTAGTCAAACAAGTAATTATGAAGTAATTAATCTGTTTTCATTGACAGATTCTGAGCGATTTATTCTGGAGCAAGAAGGCCTGTCTATTAATAACTTAGAATTAATAAAAAAAGAGGATATACGACTCGAAGATAAATATATTAATTATTTTAGTGATTCAATATCTTCATCGACCAGTGATTTCACAAATAATAATGATGAAATTTATCCTGTTGCTAGCCACCAACAGAGTTTATTAACCACAGGCTATGTTTATACAGTTAGTCCATTTAGTGGGAAAATATTACGCTCAAATCATTCATTTTTAGTAAATTATTGGGAAATAGGTCATCACGATCTGCAAGCTTTTTGCTATCGCTTTGTGGGAGAAAAAGTATTTTATTTAATTATTGGCGGTTTGGGTAATGAAAAGACTGCCATTTACATACCGGGAATAGAGAAAATCATAGTTTTTGTGGCAGCCATACAGACTGCGAAGTTAGATGAAACAATCAATAAACTAAAGAGTTTTATAGTTAGCTATTACCAGCCCGTAAAATCTTACATTTTGAATACTCATCTCAAGCCATTAGTCAATGTAATTGGGTTGTATTTTAACATTGGTCATTATGTTTGGAATGAACTAGGCGGAATTGATATAATCCAGCACCATGATCAAATTCAAAAAGTAGTAGAGAAATTTTTGATTGGCTCTGGTGACTACTTTAGTGCTAGAGATATTTTCCCTGAAGTTCTACAGAATAATAATGTTATTCAAGTTAAAGCTGTTTTTGACGCTTTTAAAACAATAGTAGATAATAAATATCTGGCTTTGAGGGTAGTTGGTTCATATATGAAGCAAGAATTAATTAATAAAATTATCCAGGTATCACGAACTAAATGCTCTCCTGGTTTCCTAGAACAAGTTAAAGAAGCAAAACAAAAGTGTTTTCCAATAATAGGTATTCAATTTCGTACCAGTAATCGAGTATGGTTATCTCAGGTTGAAGGACTGGCAAATATCATCAAAAAACTTTATGAAGAGTTTAAAAACTTGGGGATAGTTTTTGATGGCTGGTCATCAATTCCTGGTCAAGAATATTCTTCAGATGTAACAAGTGTAAATATTGACAGAGACAGGGCTGTCGAGGAGCAGATAAAAAACCTGATTCCATCTAGTATTCCTACGTACTCTGCCATTGGTGCGACAACTTATGAAACAGTAATTTGGTGGCATCAAGCCATAGATGGTGGTATTGAACCTCTGAGTGGTGGGCTTCTATTTTCTTCATGGATAGCAGATAAGCCAGGAGTTATTCATTCTCGATATGACTTGTATCCTGACTGGGTTAAATCTTTTACCACAGCTTATTGTAGGGAAAACCTAGTAGGATCAAAAATATTCGTTGGAGCCGACCAAGATTGTCCAGGCGATTATAACAGTAATTATGATTGTAACTGGGAAGTAATTTATAATGAAGCACTTAAACTAATACAAAACCTAACTCAGGAGAGACCGTAAACGTTTCCCTAATAATTTTTAAGAGGGAAAAAGCCCACTCAAAAATTATCATAATACCGAGCCAGCATTTCTCCTCACAGTCTCCGCAACCACGCTCCAGGCCAGTGAGTCACATTCTCCGTCAAATCGCTCTCGCTAAACGGCCATTTAGGTTGCTCCAATACAAACTCAGGATGCCGATCGGCAAACTCAGCCGCCGCCGCAGTAGGATGATCCCACTTCCACTCAGGATTCCCGCGCGGCACATCATCCAAATCCTTCATAATCCCATCGGTGGCGATTATATAGGAGCCTGGTGTCACCAAACTGCAATAAGCCTCTAACTCGTCAGCAACGTGCTGTTTTGTGTGACACGAGTCAAGACTCACCAACACAGTCTCGCCTGGATTTACCAGTTTTTTCACCTCATCTACAATACTGGTATCTGTAGAACTGCCTTCCACTAAAGTAATGAACGATGACAGTTGGTGTTTCTCTATCGCCTTGCGATTGTGGGGGCGAATTTCAATATCAACTCCTACAACCCTACCCTTGCCCATTGCTTTAAAAAGGCTAGCGTAATAAATCAGCGAGCCGCCGTGAGCCACCCCGGTTTCAATAATGATATCGGGTTTAACCTGATAGATAACTTCTTGAATCCGAATCAAATCTTCAGGGAGTTGCAGCAAAGGGCGACCCAACCAACTAAATGTGTAAGAATATTTCTGATTCCATCCAACTTTAACCCACTGAAGCGATATCAATTCAAAAGCCTCTTTTGTATAAAGATCTAATACCTGCTTCTGGTTATCAATCTCACAAGTGAGTGTTTTTTCAGTCGTATCAATTGTCAATTTCATAAATCACTCAACTAATAGGTCAATGTTTAAGTTGGAGGCCTTTAATAAGACTAAATTTTCTTGATGATAATTCGGGTTCATCAAGATAGCAGTTGTAATTTCTCGCTCGGCTATATCCTGATAGCTGACAATCGGGTGAGCAGCCCCAGGGATATATTTACCTTGTTTATTAGGGTTCAGGTCAATAATGCAGTCAATCCATTTACGATCGGGATCGATCATATTAGCAAAAGTTACACCTTTAGCTCCAGCCCCCCAAAGAGCCACTTTTCCTTGGTTAGCTAATTCTTGAATCCTAATTTCCCACTTGCTAATCAGTTCACGTTCTGATGTCGCAAACTGGTTAGCTAAAATTGAAATGAATCCTGGTTTTTTCGTAACCGCCGGTTTTTGGGCAGGAATCGTAGCTTCTAACCATAGATATTGCCCTTCAAATATATGCTCTACGCTCTCAACCTGAAAACCCGATACTTCAAAAGCCGTCGCTAGAGACTCTGCCGTAAAGTAGGAACAGTGTTCGTAGAAAAAATCCCATATTACTTGATTGCGGAGTATCCATTCGACGCAGGGCGTTTCAAAGAAAACGCGCGCGTGGGGAGAATGAACCAAAGCTTGTCGGACAGAAAAGAGTAAGCTCAAAGGCTCAGGAACGTGCTCGATCGCATGACGACAAACCACCACATCAGCATGAATATTAGCACACTCTGAGTCATAGTAACGCTTCTCAAACTTCAGGCGGCCGTCAAGAACAGTTTCTGCCCCGACATAACTTGGATCGAACCCATAACCGATATTTCCCCATTCCTCAGATTCTACTAGCTTCCTTAAAAATGAACCTTTGCCGCAGCCAACTTCCACAACCGAGCAATTTTGAACATTTTTCTCAGAGATTAGAGAGCGGGCAAGTTCGGAAATATAACTCTCAAAAGAAGGGGAATAAGTCTGGGTATTATCATACTCCTTGCCATAGCTTAGCTTGGAACCATCAAAATCCTGATTAAAAATAAATCCACATTCTTCACAAACTGCTAAAGTTAGATTGCCGCGATTTATTTCTATAGCAGATATTCGATCTGCCATCACTAAGTTTTGGTGAACGGGTACGCTACCTCGAACCAAAAATGGGGCTATTAAGCTAGAACTGCAAACAGGGCATTTTTGCATACTTTAATATCCATTTACAGGGAAAGATTTATATTTTTTCGTATCTTTTAGCATTATTTTCAATAATTTCACTAATTACTCAATTTTTAATCCTGTATAATTTGAATTTTTCCACCAGATTATAGCTTGCCTTAATCCCATTTCCAAATTTAATTTTGGCTGCCAACCCACCTCATCAGACAAACGAGTCACATCAGCCACTAACAAAGGTGCTTCTTTCGCAGCAGACGGGATAGCACCTAACTGAATTAAGTCCGATCGCCCGATTAGATCTGCTATCTTATAAACAACATCTTTAAGGGCGATCGCCTGTCCCGATCCAATATTAACAGCACCCGTCACCTCACTCTCCAAAAGAGCCACAAAAGCATCAGCCACATCCTGTACGTACAGAAAATCCCGGATTTGATTACCGTGAGAGCAGCGTGCAGGCTCTCCCTTTAACAGAGAAAGAATCACCGAAGAAACCAGGCGATTTGGGTACTCGTAAGCACCGTAGGGAAAGAAAATACGTCCCCAAGCACTGCTAATACTTGTTGTTTTAGAATAGCAACTAACTATCTCCTGCAAAGCATTTTTACAAATACCGTAGGGAGTATCTGGATTTCTCGGCGTTACAAATTCCGAGCAATAACCATACTTCCAATCGTATTCGGCACAGGTTCCACCCATCACTACTCTTTCACCTCCTTGCTCTCGAAATTGCCTCAATAATTCCAAACTTGCCTGCACCCACAAAAAGTTATCCTCAGATTTCCAGTATTGTCCAGGTACAGTATAACACCAGGCAAAATGCAGCAAATGTGTAGGTTTTACTTGACAAACTAACTCCTTAATAGATGTATAATCTAACAAATTTGCCAGATGCCAAGTACAATCCGAATTCACAGTCGGCAAAGTCTTAGAAGCGACAGCATGAACCTCAAACCCCCGTTCCACCAGTGTCTTGAGCGAGTGTCTGCCAACAAAACCTCCCGGACCCGTAACTAGGACTTTTTTCATAGCACAAAATCAGGAAAATTTCTATCTTTTTCCGAAATCACGCGGTGAGATATCTCCGGCCAATCAATGCTAAAAGTCGGGTCATCCCATCGCACTCCCCTGGCTAGTTCAGAATAATAAAACTCCGACATCTGGTAAAAAACTTCCGTATTATCTGCCAAAGTTTGACAGCCGTGAGCCATACCTTCGGGAATATAGAGCATCTTACGATTTTCCGAGTTTAGATCTACTGCAAACCACTCTTTAAAAGTCGAAGAATCTGGACGTAAATCGATAATTACATCATAAATTCCTCCTTTAATACATCTAACCAACTTCACTTCCTCGTGAGGTTGAGCCTGATAGTGCATTCCCCTCAAAGTACCTTTCTTCAAGTTAAAAGAAATATTGCACTGCACTAGCTTAGGATTCAAACCATGTTCGGCAAACTCCTTTTGACACCAACTGCGGGCAAAAAATCCCCTCTCATCTGTTAGGGGCTCTACCTCAATAACATAAGCTCCCTTAAGCTTGGTTTCAGTAAATTTCACGCGATTACCTCCACTTGAGGAATCAACACCACAAACTTACCTCCCCACTCGCGGATATAATCCATCTGACTTACTATCTCATCCTTAATGTTCCAAGGTAAGATAGCCAAATAATCTGGCTTAGTCTCCCGAATTTTGTCTGGATGATATATTGGAATCTGGGTTCCTGGCAAAAACAAACCCTGTTTATGCGGGCTTAAATCCACTGTATAATCAATCAAATCCGTGCGGATACCGCAATAGTTCAGCAGCGTATTAGCCTTCGCCGGTGCTCCATAGCCCGCAATGGATTTGCCCTGATTTTTGGCATCAATTAGGAAACTGAGCATTTGACGTTTAGTAGACTTAACCTGTTCGCCAAATCCTACATAAATTTCAAGTTGGTTGAGCCCTGCTTGAATTTCTTTTGCTTTCAATTCCGTGATGCGATCGCTAATTGTTCCATCGACCTCACTATGCCTACCGTAAATCCGCAGAGAACCGCCGTGGGTAGGTATTTCCTCCAAATCAAACAAAGTTAAACCGTGACGAGCAAAAACTTGCTCAACTGTCAACAACGAAAAATAAGAAAAATGCTCGTGGTAAATCGTGTCAAATAAGTTGTCTTGAATTAGTTGTAATACATGAGGAAACTCCATTGTCAAGATGCCATTGGGTTTCAGGATAATTTTCATCCCCGCCACAAAATCATTCAAGTCAGGCACATGAGCCAACACATTATTGCCCAGCAATAAATCTGCCTGCTTCCCTTCTGAAACCAACTCTTTAGCCGTTGCTACACCAAAAAAATTGACTAAAGTTGGAATCCCTTTTTCCTGGGCCACCTTAGCTACATTGGCAGCAGGTTCAATCCCCAATACGGGAATTCCTTGTTGCTGAAAATACTGGAGTAAGTAGCCATCATTGCTAGCGATTTCAATTACCTGACTGTTTTCGTCAAATCCAAATCTTTCCACCATTAACTCTGTGTATTTCTGAGCGTGGCGCAACCAAGAGTCTGAATAAGAAGAAAAATAAGCATAATCGCTGAAGATGCTATCCGGGGATTCAAACTCTTCTAACTGGACTAAAAAACAATTGCCGCAGACATAAGTATGCAGCGGATAAAATTTTTCTGCACAATTCAGATGTTCTTTAGCAACAAAAGCATTCGCCAGTGGCGACATCCCTAGATTTACAAAAGTATGCTCTAATCGGTGACTACAAAAACGACATTTAGATGGCACAGAATTAGCCCCCCTTTTTTGATTTTTTAGTTTTGAGTACCATCTATCATGCGTTGATGACACAGGTATCTTCATTCATCAAAAAGTTTTCATACCACTCTATTGTTTCTTTCAAGCCTTCTTCGAGTGGATACTTAGATTCCCAACCGAGCATTTTTCGCGCCTTATCTGCCGAAAGATACTGATGTTTAATTTCATTTTTTGCCCGATTCAATACCACTGGCTCTAAATGAGTTTTACCCATCAATTTCAAAACTATATCTACCATGCCCCGCACAGAAATTTGCAGTTCATTGCTGAAATTAAATGCCTCTCCCAAAATTTCTTTCCTGTCCATTTGCTCAGCCAAATGGAGATAAGCTAAAACGCCATCCTTCGCATAGAAATAGTCCCGAATAAAAGTACCATCGCTGCGGATGACTACCGGCTTGTCTCGCAATGCGGATCGAATTGTAGATGGAACAATGCGATTAAAGTTCAAGTCTCCGCCCCCGTAAAAGTTACCGCAGCGCGTAATGCACACGGGCAAACCATAACTGACGTAATAAGCCCGACTGATTAAATCTGCACAGCTTTTAGAAACATCATAAGGATGTTCTCCTTGCAGCGAAGTAGTTTCGCTATAAGGCAGCACTAGCTGGTCTCCATAGGCTTTATCGCTGGATGCTATGACAATTCGACTCACGCCACCGACGCGACGACAAGCTTCTAAAATATTCCAAGTACCTTTAATATTTGTTTCAAAAGTTGCCAGTGGTTCTCTATTTGCAACTCCCACAATTGTCTGAGCTGCTAAGTGAAAAACTGTATCTATTTCATACTCATTAATCGAGCGTTCTACCGTTGGCAAATCTTCGACACAACCGCGAACGATATTAATTTGCCGATACCACTCTCCAGCATAAAGTCGGGATTGTGGCACCAAGTCACGGACTAATCCCGTTACCAAAGCCCCTCTTTCCAGCAACTCAGCCACTAACCAGTTACCCAAAAGGCCGGTGCAACCTGTTACCAATACCGATCGATCGCGCCAAAATTCACTCATTCCCACACCCTCCAAGGAGCCTCTCCATTATCCCACAGTTCATTCAAATACTTATACTCGCGGTAAGTATCCATCGCAAAAAAGAAACCTTCGTGGCGATACGCCATCAATTGTCCCTGCGCTGCTAATTGCTCTAGTGGCTCTCGCTCCAAAAAACAATCATCCCCCCTTAAAGCATCAAATATGCTCCGGTGAAGAACCAAAAATCCAGCACTAGCCCAGCCATCTATTTGAGGTTTTTCGGTGAATTCCAGAACTTTGCCTTGGTTGTCCACATCTAAAATACCATATCTCGATATCGGGCGAACTGTACTAACAGTTGCCAGCTTACCATGAGACTTATGAAAATCTACCAAAGCTCCAATATCGATATCAGCAACTCCATCACCGTAAGTCACCATAAAGGTATCCTCAGTAATGTATTTCTCCACCCGTTTCACCCGCCCCCCAGTCATGCTATCTGGTCCGGTTTCCGCCAGTGTCACCTGAAAATCTTGCTCGCGGTGTTCCTCGTGATAAGTAATCTGATTTTGGCGACCCAAGCAAATAGTAAAATCATTATTCATCGCTTCATAATTCAGGAAATACTCCTTAATCATGTTGCCTTTGTAGCCCAAACACACAATAAAATCCTGGAATCCGTAGTGGGCATAGGTCTTCATAATGTGCCAAAGAATCGGTCGTCCGCCCACATCAACTAGGGGCTTGGGACGAAATTCTGTTTCTTCTCGGAGACGTGTCCCCAAACCGCCGGCTAGTATAACTACTTGCATTGTTTCACAGTTTTAAACTTCATCAACTAATCTTTATTTACAATGGTTTTCCAGAAGCCTACCACAATTTGGAGTAAGTTTTGCTCTCGTCCCAAGGAACTCAAGCCATCACCACCCACGAACATACCAGACCGCAGCCCCTCTCAGGATGTTCCCACAGCACGGGTATCAACAGACTCCCGATGTATCGCGCATCAAGTGCCTGTTTGCCTCAGTCCCAAATTGTAATACTTTTGCAAGAAAGAGCGTCCCATCCGGCTATTGAAAGCACTCGGCCCATAAGGTGTTGGCAGAGAGTTGAACTCCTGCTGTAAAATTTCGTCTTCTTCTGTATATTGCACTTTACCCTCCAGTCGATCGAGCATTTCCAGTACCAAGTCATTAATCTCCTCTGGCGTATTATCCACCACTTTAATGCCCCAGGAGTAAAGAAGTTTGCTGTTGAGGTTGAAAAAGAAGCGAGGCGCTAGTGCTTCTTCAAAGGTGAGATAGCGATTTTCAACTTCAGACCAAGCCAGCTTGGGGATGAATAAATCCTGGCTTTGGTAAGGACTAGCTGAAATTGGCCATATATTGGTTAGCACGCCAGGTACACCAAATATAGAGGGAAGATAACTTAATCCTGAATTAGTGCCAAGTAAAAAGCGACAGGAAGCACACAAAAAGATATCCATCCAATCACTTTTCGCATCAGTGCGAGCATAGTCAATAACCTGCCTCATAGGTGTCATTGGTTTCATCGTAGGGTCGCCCATGCGGATGACCCAGCCACCCCGCGCTACAATTGACTCAATTGCTAAAAGGTATGTGTTGATATCAGCATTGCGATAGTTACTTACTGCCTCTGAGTGGAAGCCATTTTCTCGAACGTGAAGACAGATAAACCAGGCATTTTTAGGTATGCCAAGGTCTTGTAGGCTGCACCAGCCACGCTCGTAATCCAATGGTGATAAAGTCAGTAGAGGTGGTTGTTTCTCGGCTTCCCACTGCTTCTGAACTAAAGGCACGGCATAAGACGTATCTACCATCTTTTTGTCGGACAATTTGATGTAGAATAGAGTGTATTCTAAACACCGCAGTTTTTTGGCCATTGGAAGCAGGCGAACGATGAGGGAATTGTCAGTTATTATGTATAGATAGCGACGCCAGTAGTTGACTAAACAGGGGTTGATTACTTGTTCGGAAGGTGCTAAAATAATTGTTTGGTGTTGGGGCCGCCAGCCAATAATACCCATTTTGATATAAATGTCTATAGTGCAAGCTAGTTGACCTATTGCTTGTAACCAGGGCCAGTGGGTGAAATACTCCGGCGTTATAAACCGGATACCTAAATTACTTAGGGGATGGGTTCTCATCTGAGAATTATATATATCAATTGCTTGTTGCATAGAACTGATTGATTCATTTAATTTGCCCAAATCCCACAAATTCCAGCTTATTTTGGCATGAGCTTCTGCTAGGTTAATATAACAATCAGCCCAGTCTGGCCATTTGTCGATCGCTCTTTGGTAAATCTCAATTGCTTCTTCTAATTTACCTTGCTGTATCAGTAAGTTTCCGAGGTTGAAAAGTGCCTCTTGTTCTAAAGAGGGTTTATTTTGCTTCTGTTTAGCCTCATCTATTTCAGCTTGATCTATCAGTAAGTTGACAAGGTTGATATGTGCTTCTTCTAAGTCAAAGTTGATGGCGATCGCTTTTTTATAACTTTCAATTGCCTGTATTCGTCGATTTTGTTGTGCTAATAGCTTGCCTAATTCAAAGTAGCTTTCTGCACTATCTGGAGCGTTTTCAATGGATTTACCTGTTTTAGCGATCGCAACTTCCAACTGTCGCCGTTTTGTCAGGGTTTCTGCTAAATTGCGGTAGTCATCATTAACTGATGGATTGAGCCTAATAGCCTGACTGTAATAATTGTCGGCTTCATCCCACCGCTGCTGTTTTGCCAAGGATTCCGCAGCTTGACAGTACAAGGCTGCTGCTTCTTCGCTACGGCCCTGTTTGCAGAGGACTTCCCCTAAATTAATGTAAAATCTATAAAAATCAGGGGAAAGCTGAATGGCGTGACTGTAGGAGGCGATCGCATCATCCCACCGGCACAGTTTTGCCAAGGCTTCCCCTAAATTGTAATAAGACCAAACCGAATTAGGGTTGAGTTGAATAGCGCGATCGTAGGAAGTAACGGCTTCATCCCAGCGATCGAGTTTAGCTAATGTTTCCCCTAAGTTGTGGTGAGACAAATAAAAGTTGGGGTTGTGCTCGATCGCTTGGCGGTAAGAGGCGATCGCCTCTTCTAATTTGCCTTCCTGCCTAAGTTTGTTCGCTGCTTGAAAATAGCTTGCTGTCATCACTTACCGAACTCTCAATTTCTGTTGCTGATAACGAACCTTTCATCAACCCATCTAGAATACAATGACAGATGCACAAATGGGTAATTTCTGCAAATCCATAGGCCATTGTCGGGACAAAAAAGTTAATATCTCCTAATTGACGCAGGGGATTATCTGGCTTAAAAGCTGATAGGGTGATGACGTGACAGCCCATTTGAGCTGCTTGACGAGCACCTGCTAGGATGTTGGCAGACTGTCCAGAACTGCTAATAGCAAATACGATATCTCCCGATTGGGCAAAGGTGGCAATGGGTTTGCTGAAAACTTGTTCGTAGCCGAAATCGTTGCTGATGCAGGTGAGGAGAGCTCCATCATTGAAAGCCATTGCGGGAAAGCCTCCATTTCGCCAGTAATCTATCGCCTGGTGACTGGCTACGGCTGCACTGCCGCCATTGCCAATAAAAATTACTTTTTTTTGCTGTTGGCTTTGTTGAGATACCAAAGCTGCGGCTTGACTAATTGCTTCGGCAAAGGAAAGAGGCTGAGATTTTTTGTCAGTCGCTTCAAAGTTTTCGCTTAAATTTGCAAGTTGGCGGAAGTAATCGGTGGCAAAGGGGAGTTGTGAGGGAAAGGTTTGCATTTAATTTGTCAGTTTTGGTTTTAGTTGATGAGTCATATCAATTCCGGTTGCACCGTCAGTGATAATAACGGAGGACACGGCAATGCCGTTTCCTTACCCCGATTAATTGTAGGGACACTCAAGCGTGCCCATTGGTGTCAACTTAAGAGTAAAACCCTTAAGAAATCTCGTTTTTACCCTAGTCTAGATCCCCCTAAATCCCCCTTAAGAAGGGGGACTTTGAGTAGACTCCTGTCCCCCCCTTCTTAAGGGGGGTTAGGGGGGATGGAAGTTTGATAGTTAAACAACAATCTCTGACTGAGTTTGATGTTAAGTTGACACTAATGGACACGCCACTGCCGTGTCCTGACTGTGGGTTATATTAATTCCGATACTAACGGATTTGATATCATGCCCATGTTAAATTTTTAGTGCTGAACTCCTGCCAAGCTGCGGTTAGTTCATCAGAGGCGATCGCCTCGACAACTTGTGGCAGCATCCGCGGAATTTTCGGCACTAGCAGCACTTTAGTCAATTCCTCAAACGTAAATAGTTGGAAGGCTTGCCCCTCCGTTAAGGTTAATTGGCTAGTCGGTACTGTCAAGGGAATACCAAAAATATAGGTGGTGCAAGGTCGATCGGGTGCTTCCCAAGTTAGCAGGTATTTAGGTTCGGGCGGTATCCAACAAAGTTCTTCTTCGATTTCTCGTTTCATCGCTTGGGCGGGAGTTTCCCCATCATCAACAGTACCGCCGAACAGTCCCCAATGATTGGGAGCTATAATCTCAGGTATGTTATCTCGCAGTTGCAGTAACAGGCGAGATCCTTGATAAATAAGTGCTTTTGCAACTTGCAGATTAACTCGATCGGCGGTGTTTTGAACCATAAGTTTAGGTTTTTCCTAAATAGTCAAACCATGCTTTTGTGGCTTCCTGAATGGAATCAGGAGTCCAGACTGGCGCTTCTCGCCACAGGTTGATGTTTGCTAACATCTGTGCTACTCCTTCGGGGAAAGGAACTTTTGGTTCCCATCCTAGGAGAGTTTTAGCTTTGGTGATGTCTCCCCAAGTGCAGTCTGGTTCTCCGGGACGTTTGGGGATGTGGACGATAGGGCCGCCTAATAGTTCCACGAGGGTGAGGACACTTTGAGGATTACCCGAACCAATGTTGATAATTTCACCCGTTACATCCGATGCTGCTGCGGTGACAAAGGCTTCTACGACATCGCTGACGAAGGTAAAGTCTCTGGTTTGGGTGCCATCGCCGACAAGGGTGAAGGGTTTTCCTGCTAATTTTTGAGCTAAAAACACGCCGAAGACGGCACCGTAGGCCCCTGTGGTTCTAGAACGCGGCCCGTACACGTTAAACAGTCGCAGGGAAAGGGCCGGGAGTTTGTAAACTTTGGCCCAGTGCATGACCATTTGCTCGCCTAAATACTTTGTCAAGCCGTAGGGGTGTTCGGGAACACAGGGATAGGTTTCGGGTGTGGGATATTGGTCTGGGATGCCGTAGCAGGTGGAGGATGCGGTGTAGACGAAGCGTTGGATTTGAGCGTGGCGGCAAGCGTCTAGCAGGCTAAAAGTACCTTGAACGTTCGAGTGGTAGTATTGGCTGGGGTTTTCGATCGACGGTACTAAGTCGGCGAGCCCTGCTAGGTGAAATACCCAGTCAATTCCTTCTAGGATGGAGGGGGTGATGGTGGCTGCGTCTTGCTCGATAAAGGTAAATTTGTGATCGCTTTTTGCTTGTTCTAGGTTGGCGAGGCGACCTACAATTAGGCTATCTAGACCTGTGACGGTGTGGCCGAGGGAAAGCAGGCGATCGCACAGGTGGCTGCCGATGAAGCCGGCGGCACCTGTTACCAAGCAGCGTTTTGCAGTAGTCAATGGCTATCTCCTTTCAAGTAAGGTTGACTCAAAATAAAATTGCTAGATTGAGATGTAAAATATTCCTGTTGCATTTTTTTGCTGATATTCTTACCCGTAGCATGAGTAAAAGGCATTACAATGTCCATTCCAGGTGGGATATCTTGAGGCTTGACAATGGGAATATTGCCAATGTTGTTGCCCACCCTTTGGCTGTCTTCATCAATGAAACAACTTGGCGGATTTGACAGTTGACTTGATACCCAAATTCCTGATATTCCAGTACCAAAAATAGCATACTTCCGATTCTGGGTTGCTCTTTCAAACTCTGCTACTGTTTGTTTGAGCCAGTAAAAGTAGCCATCGGGTGTAAAACTTGAATCTGGCAAGGATTGTTTGGGGATGGAGCCATCATCGCGCTTCAGTAGTAGAGTCAAGCAATTGTGTACCCAATCATAGCCATCAAGTTCTATCTGATAGCCCGTTTCCTGACAAAGCTTGATTAAGGCAGAATTAGTAAAATGTGACCAATGATCGATCGTAGCAAAGTCAAAGGGAGTGCGATGAATATCTGGAACTTGTATAAGTAAAAAGCCATCTTCTGTCAGGTACTCCCTTAACAGAGTAAGAAATTGAGCGGGTTCTGGGATATGCTCCAAACAATGCCACAAAACAATTAGGTTAAAATTTTGTTTTGGAACATTATCCAGGCTTTCAGTATAAAACTCAACCACCCCAGGAATTGCTAAAATTTCTTCTTTTGATTTGTCTCCCAAGTCAAATGCAAATAACTGCCATTGCAGCAAAAGTTGACTAGCAGATTTCAAAATAGCGCCATTCCCTGTACCGATATCGAGTAGGTTTCCAGATTTTGGTAACAACGAAATACATTGCTCTATCGCATGATAACTTCGGGCGCGCGGTGGGCTATCTTTGGGAAAAACAAGTTGTTCTTTTCCGCTTGAAACTTTGTAGGTTTCATAATTTTGATAAAGAGAGTTAATGAATGAAACTTCTCTCTGGCTATGAGCTTTTTGCAGGTGGTGGCAGTTTTGACAGTAATAGATTTTGGCTGGTAGAGAACACAAGTCTGGTTCCGATGTTACCGAAGCTGGCTTAAGACCAATATCTCCCAATTCTGTTACCCGATCGGACCTGCAAAGATTGCACTTCATAAACTTAGTTCTCTACTTCAGTTGTCTATTGTTTGATCAAGTAAGCGCCGGGAACATTATTCCATTCAAATTTCTTGAGTTCTACGTGCTGTCCCTTGAAATATTCTTCTACTGCTTTACTTTCCCCAGACCATTCTAAGATGCCATATTCATCAAATATTACAACTCCCCCTGGCACAACTAATGGATATAAATAATCTAAACCTACTTTGGTCGGTTCGTACATATCAATGTCGAAGTGCAATAATGAAATTCGCAAACCAGGGTTTTTTGCAACAAATTCTGGAATGGTTGCGGTTACATCTCCCACTACCAGTTCAATGCGTTTTTTCCAGCCCACAAAGCGGTCAGCATCAAATATGTCAATTACATCCAGTAATTCTTCATAGAATTTCTCTGGACTAAAACCCCCTTCTACCTTGTGAGACTGTTCGTAGTTAGGCCCATCTTCAGGGCGTAAACCTGTGAATCCTTTAAAATTGTCAAAACCCCAAACTTTCTTAGTGCGATCGCCTATGTTACGCGCTTCCAGAAGATTGGCAAAAGTCATCAAACTCTGACCTCTAAAAACCCCTAGTTCTACAATGTCCCCCGGTAAATCAATAGTGCGACGAAACAGTTCGTAGTGAGCCAGAAACTTTTTAAGAACAGTACGCCTTGCGTAAATCGGAAACCCATTGATAATTTCTATAGGGGAAACTTTGTGTTTAGAAAATAGATCTTCTAAGCGACTTTCAATCTCTTGATCTTTTGTGTATTTTTTTGTGCCGTCAAATTTTTCTGCTTCACTCACTTTCAGCCACCTCATTTAGTTAGTTTTATGGATTTCCCCAGACCAGGGATCGTAAAAAGATTTTGAACTTACAGTATTCGTGCTAAAAGCCCTCATGTCAATACTAAATCTGATAATATTATTTGAGGTATTGAGAGCTGATGCGTGAACAATAGTGGGCGTAAAAAATAGCACATCCCCTAGTTCCATTTGCGGTGAGTACGCAGCGTAGGTTGACTCGTCAAAAAAAGCTCTACTTTCCCAAGCACCGCTGGAACCATGGGTTAAGTTGCCCAACTCTTGAGTCCCTTCGTAAAATGTCACCCCACCTACTTCCTCTGTGATTGGCGTTAAAGGAACCCAAGCAGTAATAAATCTTTCTATATGGGTACTATAAGCACTATCTTGATGGGGTGGTACTATAGTTTGGTCGGCACGAGGCACTTTAAATCGGAGCATGGGAGGATAGTGCAAAAAATATCTCGTTTCGCCGAAAACGTCTGCTACTAATTCTCGCAGACTTAGGGTAGCTAGAAAGTCGCGAATTTCGGCGGACAATCGAGTTTCTAAGTCAAACTCCCCCCTCAAAAAATGGCGTAAATCTTTTGGGAGTCCCATTGCTTCATACTCGACAATACGATCGCTGTGATACCGATAGCTTTCCACCGATGTTACATCTTTTCCCCCAGACCATTCTTGGAAGCGATCGCGCAGGTTGTCAAGCCTTGCCGCTAGGTAATTCTGCATTTGGCGGATAACGGACTGGTCTATAACGTTGTGGCAAACTAGATACCCTTGCTGAGACAGAATTTTAGAGTGAGAAGATTGATATTGTTGATGTTGAGCTTTGTCGATCATATAGTCACTGTTCCAATCATTCCATTCCTTTTAAAGATGCCAATTGAGCGTTATTGTAAGCCTCAGCGGTCTCAGAAACAACTGAACGACTCAGTTTTTCATAGTAGCCTGCTTTTAAAGAGGGGTTAAGGGGTGCTAGGGCATTTACTACCCGAATGTCGGAACTCCAGCGACAAACTAAACCCCGATTCTCTACGCTACCATGCACTGTAGCCAGACTGAAAATTAGCGCCTCACCCACAGCCAGCGGCACTGGGTGCATATCTGCGGTGCAGGATGGATCTATTAGTTTAGGAGCATAGAGAAACCCTAACTGATGTTTGACAGAACCTTTGCTTACTTCAGGATTTTCTATCTGCGTGAGGGAAAAATCGGACTCTGGACGAATGTGAGAGCCTGATAAAACAGATAAAGCACTCTCCGGTGGAACATCAGTATAAGGCACTAAAACAGATAATTCAAAAGGGGAACAGCCGTAATAAGTGTCCCGATGGTAGCCGATATTATCTTGGGGTTTCCCAGGTCGAGTAATTCGCAGGTGAGGCTTACTCTGAATGTTTAAATCTTGTCCCAAAAATGCTTTAAACAAATCAAGTTGAGCGGTGATGACTTTATGCGCCAACTTTTGAGACCAAAAAAATTGAGTTAGCTGGAACTGCAACTCTGTATGATTTTTGTCATCACCAATAACTTCGTGATAATGCTCTAATGTGATGCGCTCGCTTCCCGTTAGCCGCCGCAATTCTGAAAGTAGTGACGCACGAGCGGCATAGACTGGATCTGGATTTGGGAGTTGCACTACTATCCACCCATATTGATAGAAATGGCGTTCTAGTTTTTCTATATTTATCTTGCTGCTAGTTAGCTCAATCACCAAGAACCTCCATCAATAGGCATTACCGAACCAGTACAGAAAGAAGCTTTTTCGGAACATAGCAGAACCACCCAATCACTGATTTCATCCAATTGAGCGAATCGTTTAATTGCCATGCGCCGATCGAGATAGGTTGCAACCATCTCTGGTTGCTCTTGGGACATTTTATCCCAATGGCTACCTTCATGACGAATTGCTCCGGGCATCACGGATGTGATGACCACTCCGTCTGACGCTACTGTACACCCTAAGTTCCGGGTGTAAGCGTTGAGAGCGGCTTTGACAGCACAATAGGCAACTGCTCCTCGACTCAGATTAGCAGCAATTGAGGAAATATGCACTACTCGCCCCCATCGGCGTTGCTGCATGGGGGGAATCAGATAGCGGTTTAACTCTGCGGCAATTTCAAAGTTGAGCCGCCAAACAGAACGCCACTCGGTTACTGTGCAGAAGGGGTCTCTAATTGCTAAAGTTCCCCCTAAGTTGTGGATGATAATGTCAATCTGTTTGTTACCAGACTGGATTTCTTCGATAAGTTCGGTTGGTGCGCTATCGGGTACTAAGTCTTTAGCAATGCCCCAATGACCTTTAGCTTCACCCCCCATTTCCACAACTAAGGAGATAATATCTGCTTCGGTGCGGGCAACAACTCCCACTTGTACTCCTTCCTTGGCTAAAGTTAGGGCGATTTCTCGGCCCAGACCTTGGCTGCCTCCAACTACTAAAGCTGATTTTCCTTCAATTCCTAAGTGCATAAGTCGCTCACTTTCTAAGGGCTTGGAGAAATTCCGTTACAGCATCATACTGATCGTAGTAGATAACGTAACGGCTTAATAAATCAATGTTCAAATCTGGCAACAATAAACTGTGACTAACTTTTTCGTATTCTTCCCTTAAATGGTAAATAGTTATTACCCCATCCTCCCAAAACCAGACTTCGCGAACTCCTATTCTTTTATAGAACTCTAATTTATCCAATCCACCGCTAGTCAATATTACTTCTATTACTAAGTCAGGATTTGGTTTTTTAGTCTCCAAATTGTAAGATTCATCCGGTTCTTTTCTACCTTGAGTTTCTTCACTACCTAAAGTTGCACTACCTCTAATATAAAACCGGATATTTTTTTCTCTCATGTAAGCTTCTATCAGCGATCGCAATGTTCCATTTGTCTCTTCGTGTTCTAAACTTAATGTCATAATTTCTAAAAATCCGTCTAAATAAAACAGTCTGACCCCTGGTACTTCTGCTAAGACCGTATCCAAAGCCTCTAATTGCGACCAGCTTATTCCTAACAAAACGAGATGGTCTTCTATTAAGGGTTCTTGTAATGCTAAGGTCATAGTTTATACTCCTTGTATTTTTTTTTAACTTTAAGCTATGGTTACGCTTACTTATCCTGTTCTTAACTCCTCTAATCTGTTTAGAATAGCATAATATGTTTACTTAAGGGCTTGTAAAAAGAAGTCGTTTAGTTTTAGGTATTCTGACTTTTGATAATAACCTCCCATTGGTGTATTAGGTAAAGTTAAGGCTGCTTGTATCATTTCCTCAAAGTTTTCTATTTCGTTTCTATCTTGAAGTACCATTTCTTCCAACCCTGCGTGTAATTCGCATCCAGCACCTAAAATCCGGTCATAGATTTCCAATCGCGACTCGGTTTTCTGGGGTAACACAAACAGGCTAAATAGGATGATGCCCTCTAGTTGTGGCAATTCTGCCAAAACATCGTACAACATCATATAACATCCAGGCATGGCGTATTCAGTGGCACTGAGTTTATAGGCTAAATTATGTCGCGTGGCGTAGTCGCGAACTACCAAGTTTTGCACGCGGTGAGGGTAATTTACACCTCGTACTGGACGGCTGATAATGTAACCGCGATAACCTGATTTTTTACTCATTGAACCCCCCTGGCATTGTGAATTTCATCCCAATTTTTGAGGCGGGACGCACGGCGATGGGTGCGAAATATTCGCCCAGACGTTTATCTGAGTAAGGTGTAAATAAACCTTTAAATCTAATATTCATAGACCATCTGGTTGTAGATTCTTCGTTGCGTCGATTGCCGTGCATAATAGTCGGAGTAAATAAAACGACATTGCCATAGGGAACTTCCAACCATTCAACTTCGCGTTCGATTGCTTGATAAAGACTTTCTGTTCCTGTCTCTGCAAATTCATGTACTTTTTCTCGCCATCTAGCATCAGCATTGGGCGGTAAAATGAACATACTTTTTGTCCGATAGCAATCAACTAAGGGAATCCATAATACTACTTCAAATGGAGAACATTCTGACCCCCAACTATCCGAATGTAGGGGTAATAAAGAACTGTCATCACCGGGAAGTTGAATACTTAAACCGATGTTGCGCTGCATCACAAGTTCGTTACCAACAATAGTTTCTACTAGGGAACGAGCGCAAGAGAAATAGGCTTCTCGAAACCAAGGTTCTGCCATTAAACCTGATATTATCTGAAGGCGGAAAGAGTTAAGTTTTTCTATTGGTAATAAAGAGGCAATTGTATCTAAAAATTCTCCCGCATCGGTCGGGGTTGCCACTCCTAAAAAATTAGTGGCTAAATCTACTGTTTTGTTTCTGATTTTATCCAGAGTAGATGGATTTTCGCAGGGTTTGATTACATAGCCATTTTGAATAAAAGCAGCACTTAAGTCTGTTTCTGACTTTTGCATAAAGTTCATAATTTATTATGCCTATACCTATACCTAATATTTTGTGAAAATTAAAACCCTACTCAGCGATGAACCAATAGTAATCTCCTTGGTAGTCAACTTCTGCAAACAGTTTAACCCAATCATTGACGTGCATATAGGTCAAGGCTGTTAGGTTCCAGTTGAGCATTCTTTGTTTTTCTTCATCATTGTGCCACGCATCCACAATGATAAAGGCGTGTTGGCGGGTGACGCGCTGAATTTCTCTCAAGGCTTGTTTACAGTCTTCGAGTAGTAAGTTATGAACGGTGTTGATAGAGATAACTAAGTCAAAGGATTTATCGGGGTAGGGTAATTCTTTGGCGTTACCGACTTGCAGATAGGGTTTGACTTCTTCTTTAGCGTTGGCGATCGCGTATTCGGAGATATCGATGCCGGCGATAGTGATGTTGGGCATAAGCTGTTTGAAGTCGTACAGCATGAACCCTTTACCACAGCCGACATCGAGGATGCTGGCGCTATCTGGCAAGTTGTAGTAGTCGCGGAAGCGCTTAACAGTTTCTTGCCAAAAGCGAGGATGGTAGTTGTAGCCGCCGTATCCGTAGAGGCGATCGCCGTCGAAAAACTCTTTGCCAAATTGGCGGGCGATCGATCGGTGTTCTTCGGTAATGAGTTTGGCGCGATCGTCTATGGGACGCTTGCTGCGGGGGTAAAGGTGTAAGAGGTTAATTTCTGTCATTGACGTAAAGTCTTATTTTTAGGAGATTATTTTTTACTTTGTTCACGGCTTAATTTACCAATTTTTGTTTAACTTAATCTGTGACTTCCCCTGTCTTTACCGTTATTATTTTGTTCTTAAACCTAGTACCAAGGCACTAGGGGATGCCTAGCATTTAAGCCAGGACAGATAGGTGTTATATCTTGATTTAATGAAGGAGCAATTGTCAATTGGATCATAATTCTCTCCCCTCTTTTTGGAGCTATGCCTCGATGTAATAGCTCAGAATTTTTGAAAAGCAGCCACGTTCCTGGCAGACCGTCTATTAATGTATTTGAACCATTTTGTAGCCTTAGTTCTGTAGTTCCTATTTCTAAACCAACTCCCGTAAGATAAATCAAAATCTTGAGAGCACTCAATGGAAAACCATCATTATGCCAAGCATTTGCGCCGCCTTCAATCACCCCTGGAGGTGTTTTCTGAACAATAGTGTTAACAATGCGCCAAGGGGTTCCCAAGCAATCTGTTATCGGCTTAACAAGTCCCTGGAGCAATGGCGTTAAGCTATTAAGTTGTTCCGAATCGAGAGCCAGAAATGTGTGGCATCTAATTGCTTCTACAACTTGAGGAGGTAACTTACTAGGTAAATATCCCGGCTGACAATCATCAAGATTAAATTCTTTGGTATGTGCTTTCTTCAGTGATTTTAATAAATTGTCTACTTCAGTCTTAGGTAATAACCCTTGCTTAAACCCAAGCCTAGCAAAATCGGGATCGACTTCTCTGCTATAACCTCTGGCAATTGAAACTGTTCTGACGTACTCCGCATAAACATCCCAAAAATCATGGTAGTGTGTTTCTGTTAATTGAGGTTGAACTTCTATTGCCTGTTGATAGCTGCGAATAGCATCCTCAAATTTACCTTGTTTTGCCAATTCTCTACCTAAATTAAAGTAAACTTCTGCGCCGATTAATCTCGCTGACATTTGTGAGTTGCTTTCCAACTCTAAGCACTCTTTTACCAAAACAGGTTTGAGTGTTTCTGCTGTAGGATTAGAACCTATAATTTCTCTTGAATTGCCTTTATTGGCAATTTTTTTTGTGAGTAAATTATCTGCTTCTGACCACTCAGGGTTGAGTTTAATTAACTGAGAGTATATAGCATCAGCTTCGTCCAAATTACCTTCTTGGTAAAAAAAACTGGCTAAACAATATACTGCGTTAGCATGATCCTGTCTCATTTATATCTCCTTAAGTGTTTTGATTTCAGCCGTTTTATTAACCATTTATCTTTTAAGTTTGTTGATACCGATTCCTCGCCCTTAATTGATGATACTTATCTTGCTAGTAGCTGCTGGCATAAGCCAAGAATATTTACGTAAGAAATCCTTTCCTATTCTACTGAGAGAGCCTTCAAACCCCTTTGCCTGATTTGACAATGCGATGAACTGCTCTTGCAAGTATTTATCATCCTTCGTGTATTGTAGCTTATCTTCTAACCGCTCCAGCATTTCCACTACTAGGTCTTTGATGTCTTCTGGTGTATTGTCTACGATGTTGATACCCCATGACGCAAAAATGTCTGACCGCTCACAGTGACCAATAGGATGAGCCAATGCTTCCGCGAAGGTCAGAAAACGATCCTCGCTTAAAGACCATAGTAGTTTAGGTATGAAAATATCCTTGCCCGAAAGCGGTCTAGTTTCCATAGGTACAAAGTTGGCTAAGGCACAGGGAATACCAAAAACATAAGATAGATGGAATAAACCAGATGTTGTCCCCAGGAAAAAACGGCACTGAGCACACAGAAATACATCCATCCAATCACTGCAAATATCACTATTTGCATAGTCAATTACTCGCTCCATGGGAGGCATGGGTGTCATGGAATAATTGCCCATACGGATGACCCACCCGCCCCGCTCTACAATTGTCTGCACTGCCAAGCTGTAGGTATTGATGTCAGCATTGCGATGGCAAGCAAGACCATGTTTAGCTTCGCTCAGATACCCAGGTTCTCGCACATGAAGACAAACAAACCAAGCATCCCTGGGTATACCGAAGGACTGCAAACAAGCCCAACCTTGTTCGTAGTCATGGTCAGACAGCGTGAGGAGTGGTGAACGAGACTCTGCCTCCCATCTTTTTTGAACTGTTTCCATAAACTCGTGTACCCACACTGTTTTTCCACTAGATAAAGTCTGGGACATCAAGGGTTCTTTTAAGTAACGCACTAGGGGGGAAACAGAATTTATGGCGACCGGATCGGAAATTATGGTAATGTGCGAATGCCAGTAATTGAAGGCATGAGGATTGGCCATCGTCTCTGGAGGTGCTAGCAGAATAGGTTTGCGCGGTGTCAGCAAGCCTAAAACAATCGCTTTCACATAGCAATCTATCAAAGCAAAATGACCGATTCTTCTAGGCCAAAGATTAGTTAAAAATCGGATTCCTAGTTCCTCCAACTGATAAAAATTAGCCCAGTATCGTTGCAACTTAGTGGCTTGATGGCAGAAGTAAATCGCATCTGAATATCTGCCCTTTGGCCAAAGGTGGAATACTATTGAGTCAGCTATTTCTGCCCAGTCACAGTCAGACTTGATATCCAAGGCTCTCTGCCAGCAAGCTTTTGCTTGCTCAAAATCGTCTAGGTGCGTGAAGGCATTTCCCTGGTAAAAGTGTGCTTCAACCCAGTATGGTCGGAGCGAAACCGCCTGTTGGTAGCTTTCTATAGCTTCCCTTGGTTTTAGTAGTTTTATTAAAATGTTACCTAGATGGAAATGGAGGTCTACCCAGTCAGGTTGAAGAGCGATCGCACGTCGGTAAGTTTCTATCGCTTCATCCTGTTTTTCATTGTGAAATAGAGCGTTGCCTAAGTGATAATAAGCTAAAGCCCATTCAGGTTCGATAGCGATCGCTTGCCTGTGACTTTCTATTGCTTCATTTTGTTTGCCTTGAGCTAAAAAAGCGTTTCCGAGATGAAGGTGAGCTAATGCCCAGTCGGGTTTAATGACTATAGCTTTCTGGTAAATATCAACTGCTTCTGCTGATTTACTCAGATTTACCAGTGCATCTGCTAAGTTTAAATGTGCCTCTGCCCAGTTAGGTTTAATGACTATAGCTTTCTTGTAACTCTCAACGGCTTCTGCTAGTTTTCCCTGCTGTGAAAACGCAATTCCTTGGTTATAATGGGTTTCTGCCAAGTTAGGAAAAATGACTAAGGCTTGCTTGTAACTATCTATTGCTTCATCTAACTTACCTTGCTGTGCCTGTACTTTTCCTAACTGATTTAGTACCTCCCCCAAATTTTGGTATGGTTTGGGATCTTTTGGGTTTAGTTCAATTGCGCAGCGATAAGCTGCAATCGCCTCTCGCAAACAGCATGATACGAGTGAGGAAATTAACAGAGAAGTAAATTCTGGTGAGTCTCGAAATCCAGCGACGATTTCTTGACGGGTCATGCCATTATGGAGGCAGTCGAGGTAGTGATTTTTTCCTTCGTGGTCGGGGTCGCGTTTTAGATAAGTGTGGTAAACTTTATCTAAAAAATACTCATCGTTGATGTCATTAGTTGCTTGTATAAAGTCTGCATCGTTGACATGGCAAGGCTCATTTGAATAGTCGTCGATCTGCTCTGTTTTAAGTAAAATTTCTCCTAATCGGCTATATGACTGTAAAGCTCCTGTGTTGATCTGCAACGCAAGCTGATAAAAAGCTTTACCCAAGCTGTTGTAAAATCCATGAAAATTTTGCTTCAGTTTAATGGCAATGCGGTAGGTGGCGATTGCCTCCTCTAGTTGACCTAGTTTTACCAAATTTTCGCCAATATTGTGGTGAGACCAAGCTGAATTGGGGTTGAGTTTTATGGCACGATTATAATAATTGATAGCCTCATCTAGGCGACCCAGTTTGGCGAAGATATCCCCCATGTTGTGATAAGACAAATAAAAAGTTGGGTTCTGCTCAATAGCACTTTTATAGGATTCAATGGATTCCTCTAATTTACCTTCCTGTTTGAGTTTGTTGCCTGCTTGAAAAAAGTTTAATGCCATTGTTATTATCCTTTGTTGTTATCCTTTAAATCATTTTTAATACTTACAACCAACTCACTTACTCAATCCTTTTACAAATCATATTATTCAGCAATTGATGGCTCCCCATATCATATTTTACTACATTAACTTGGAGTATAGATAAATAGTAATTTTATTGGTACTAAATTGTTAAATAATAACAACTTTACTTGAAAAGTATCCAAGTTTTTTTCAATAGGACCATCCAAATCTATCTAACAATCGATTAGGAATCATACTAGATGCTTTTTCTGCTTGTTCCGGTGTGAAAACATCCCGCCATTCATCTACATTCCCTGTGCGATAATGCGTACCTGGCTTAAATTTGGGAGGGGGTGGCATAGTAAATCGCGATCGATCAATTTCATAAAAATCCAAAATAGTATTAAATAGTTCCTGTGAATTTTCTACTAAATCTTCCTGGCTGGTAAATAAAATTTTTGGATAAAATGATGGATTTTCTTCTGCATCAAGCCAACTTTCTATCCACTTGATTGCTCCCGGTAGAGCCCAGTTATCTATCTGCCAGCTTATTTGTTCTGTCAGGGACATACAAAAATAGTTTTTGGGAAGTTGTGAGCAATTAAATATGTGTACAGGACTCCTGTTATATCTGTAGAGATTATTGTGATGAACTTGAGAAAGAGTAACTTGCCGGGGATCTCTAACATTAACAATTAATCGATCGGCAATTAAACTTATTGTTAACAAGTTATAGGGTTCTGCATACAAATGCGCTGACACTAAATTAGAAGTTGAGTTTTTATAGGGTTCTTCAGTCAATAATTGTAAGTAGCTAGTATTTCCCTCAAAAATAGTTAAATATCTCGGATTATCTGCATTATCGCAATTATTGATCAGGTTTTGTAAAGCATTAAAAATGTATGTACTTGCGGATTTAGCCAGGGTAATAAAACACATTCTTCCAATGTTTCCGTGAGAGCGATCTTCGATAAATTTTATTTGATTTGACCGATAATAACTGCGAAAAGCCTCATTTTGCTTGCCTTGTAGCATAAGTGCGTTTCCCAGCTTAAAGTGAAGTTCCACAGACTTAGGGTGAATTTGAACAGCTTTTTGATACCAATCTACCAAATTGTCTATTTGCCCTTGTATCCCCAAAGCTTCCCCTCGTTGAGAGTATGCTTCTATTAAATCAGGTTGCAGTTCTATTGCACGTTCATAACTTTGACAAGCTTCATCATTTTTTTTGAGTTGTAATAAAATATTTCCCAAATGTAGATGTAAGTCCCCTGAATCAGGTTTCATGATAATAGCGTGTTGATATAAAGCTATTGCCTCATCCAATTTTCCCTGTTGCTTAATGGTTTCTGCCCTAGTCAAGAAATTCTTTAGAAATTGTGGTTTGAGAGCTATAGCTGTTTGATAGCTGTCTAAAGCTTCGCTATATTTTTCGAGTTGCCAAAAAGCATTGCCGAGGTGGAAGTGAGCTTCTGCCCAGTCTGGTTTGAGAATTGTCGTGGTTTGATAGCTGTCTAAAGCTTCGCTATATTTTTCGAGTTGCCAAAAAGCATTGCCGAGGTGGAAGTGAGCTTCTGCCCAGTCTGGTTTGAGAATTGTCGTGGTTTGATAGCTGTCTAAAGCTTCGC
>JAHRFD010000039.1 GCA_020882975.1 Microcoleus sp. EPA2
GGTGGGGCACACCGAAATCAACGCTTGGGGACAGACCGATCTCTACTCTTTGATGGCAGCATCAACGAGCAAATCGACTGATTGATCCAAGAATCCCCGCGCCTTCAAGGCCGGGGAGTGTCAACTTGTACAATTAAGATAGCTTTTTAAGTTCTGCTGCGGTTTCGTTGAGCAGTTCCGTACATAGTTTAACTTGAGAGAGGCTAGTGGCAGTTTCTGCCGAGCCTAAGTTAACATTGTTAATCGCTATCGGTAATTTGCCTTAATATTACTTTTCCTCAGCCACCTGTTCCGGCCAAAGATAAATCAGCCCAGAAATCAAAGTCAAAGCCACAGAAACCCAAAAAGCAATTAATGCAGGAAAATTCCCAGCTTCAGAAAGGGGAGCAATTAAAAGCGCGATCGCCACAATTTGACTGACTGTTTTCAGCTTACCCCAGATATTCGCGCCAGAAATTTTAGTTTTGTTAACACGCCACCCAGCGATTGTCAACTCCCTTGCCAAAATCAGAAACACACCCCAAGCCGGGACTCTACCCAACTCAATCAAAACTAAAAGTGGCGCTAACACCAACAATTTATCCACCAAAGGATCGAGAAACTTCCCCAAATCGGTAATTTGATTGAGTTTCCGAGCTAAATAGCCATCCAGCCAATCGGTAGCCGCCGCCACCACAAAAATTGCCACACAAATCCAGCGACTTTGCACGCTGGGATCGTACAAACCATACAGGAGAAAAGGCACTCCCAGTAATCTAGAAAAAGTAATTAAATTAGGCAAATTCATAAATTCAGAAGATAGAATGAACAAGAAATAAGTCACCCCGCCAAGGGGGAAAGAACCAGGAAGAAGTCAGCCCGCCAAGGCAGGGTGGATGAATTGCCACAGGAGCAATATAGGATAGTATGGGCGATCGCGTCAAACCCGATCGCCCATACTATCCTAATGGGAGTGGATCGGTAATCAACTTCATTGAAGCTATTATGGCAGTACCTGACCATGGACAAGCCCAGAGTGCCGGCTCTCCTAGTGCCGATCAATTTTCCAGCAGCATAGTTATGTCTGTCCACCCGTAGGCAATTTCCTTAAGTACAACTCCGGCTCTCTTTGTTTGTTGTTCCTCAATTTTTTTGCCTCCCAAAACTTCATAAAACCTACAGGCTGAATTATCTCCTAACACCCAAACTAGCATCGAATTTAAGTTTAATTTAGACAGTTGGGATGCAATTGTTCCTACGAGTTTCCGACCGATTCCTTGATGCTGATATGCCTGCAAAATATAGATAGCAAATAATTCTCCTTGATAAACATATTTGTGAGTTCGTTCGTAGCCACCAGCAGCAAAACCCACAATTTGTCCTAATTCATTCTCCGCAACGTAGACAAAATATTTATTTTTTTCGGCGTTTACAAGGATGTCTCGCCAATTGCTTTCTCGATTTTCATAGGATAACTGCGCTAGATAGTCTGCTGGTAAAATTTTCTGATAAGCTGTTCGCCAAGTATCTACATTAACTTGTGCGATCGCAGGTGCATCAGCAAGTTCAGCTTGTCTCACAATCATCATCAACAAATACTCCTTTCCCAGGTAGAAGCGCTTTTTTACTACCTCCGCAACCTGACTAATTATCCAAAATTGCAGGATTTAGATAAATTATCCGATCGCGTCCTTCTAGTTTAGCTTGGTAGAGCGATCGATCTGCTTCCCCAATTAGCCACTCCACAGATAGTTCCGCACTAGGAACTACACTAGCTATCCCCATACTGGCAGTTACAAACTGACTTACCTTTGACAGTTGGTGAGGAATTGCCTCCATTTTTAAATCGTTGCGAATTGATTCGGCTACCCGCATTGCTCCTTTAGCATCAGTCTGGGACAAAATTAATGCAAATTCTTCGCCCCCGTACCTAGCAGATAAATCGCCTCCCCGGTGAGCATTGCGATCTAAAATTTCCGCCACTTTTTTTAAACATTCATCTCCGCCTTGATGCCCGTAATGGTCGTTATAAAGTTTAAAAAAATCTATATCCAACAAAATTAAAGCTAGAGGCTCTTGATTTCTCGCCATCCGCAACCATTCCGACTGCAATGTTTTGTCAAAACAGCGACGATTAGCAATCTGAGTCAAACCATCTACAGAGGCGAGTCGCTGTAGGGCACGGTTAGCAGATTCTAACTCTAATTTAGTCTTTTCTAGGGCTAAATTTTGCTGAACCAATTTTTTACTTTGGCGTTTTTCCTGTTCGTATAAAACTCTGATGGAAGCTTCGGCTTCTTGCAGTTCTTTTTCGGCATACTTGCGCTTGACAAACTGTCCCAATTGCGAACCAACGGCGGCCATCATCTGAAGTAAGTCTTCATCGGAGGGCTGTTTTTTTTGACAGAAAAAAGTCATGACTCCTACAATTTGACCACTAGCACGAATTGGGAAACCAAAAGCCGAAGTTAGTTTGGCTTTTGATGCTAAGTTAGATCTTATAAAATTGCCATCTTTGAGAATATCAGTAATCCACTGCGGATAACCAGTATTCCAAACCACTCCGGGTAAGCCCACACCAGGAGGGAGAGTTATCTGCTGACAATTTTCCACAAACTCGCCGACATCTGTACCCCGCCACCATACTCCCACTCGCAGTAGAAACGGCACTTTTTCCACAGGAGTGTCTGGTGTTGCAAACAAAAATCTGACTTTTTGCTGTGGATTTTTCCCATCTAATTTAGTCTCTTTTTCATCCACAGGCGTCCACAGTTCACCAAGATCCCATCCTAAACTTTCACAGATAGCTTGCAAAATTTTCGGAGTCGCACTCTCTAAAGAACCAGATTCTGACATGATTCTAGCTACTGCATACTGTGCTGCTTGACGCTTTTTTGTTCGTTGTTGTTCGGTGATATCTCTGCCAATATAGACAAAATCTTGTATGATTTCACTTGCTGAATGTTTGCTTTCTACCCTGGTCTCGATGGTAGAGCAAGAAAAAGCCACTGTCAAGCTTAAAGCTGCTTTAGTCTGGCATATTACTTTCACCTGATGCCATGATTCGTTTTTAAGTTCCGCAGGTAACTGACTGACTTGACGCAATAGTTCCTCATTGGCCGTAATCATTGAAATTGGTTTACCAATTAATTCGGCTTCGGTGTATCCAAATAATAATTCTGTGGATTTATTGATTTTTTTAATTTTTCCCGATGCCGTCGTCACTAACAAAATATCATTGATTGAATTCAGGATCTGCTCAATATAATCGCGGGAGGTAGCTAAATTAGTGACTTTGATGCTGCTTTCATTTACTGATTGCACCATGCTTTGCTGCATACTGGTACTATCTGTTACGTCTTCGCAGAAAATAATTAGCCTCTCAGGTTTTAACTGTTCTTTATAGCCAAAAACATACAAATCTAGATACAAACAAGAGCCATCATTTAAAATTCTGGTTACTGATTTTAGTTGAAAATTGGGCTGTTTTTCTTCTAGAATATCATCTAGGATTTCTTCGATGCCGATTAGTTCGGGAAAACTATCACGCACATCTTTTCCTTTTTCGATGCCCTCTGGAATTTCAGCAAATTCCTGGACGTTCAAAGATGTTTCTTGAATTTTTAGCTCTCGATCGACTGCGAGGTATTCAATTCGACGCAAGGATAACAACTTGTCAAGCAGATTGTTAACATTTTTGGGGGAGATTTGTACGCTTAATTTGGGTAGCATTTCGTTATGTTTGAGGTTCTATTTCCAAGGTGGGGCTGTTTTTTTGGTCAATAGGCTATTTTATTTATGCCTTTTTTAGGATAAATAAATCAATGTTCGTAAAAGCTCTCCTTTCCTTCGCAATGACATAAATACGCTCTCGATGCGTAAGTTGCAAGCTATTGATATGGGGGTGGAAACTCTGGGGAGGTAGGGCACTATTTTACGGCTGGTAAATTTAACCAAACACTAAATTTGATTCCTCTAAGGAGTTTTTCCCTGTGGCAAAGCTAGCCGAATACGAGTCCCATGGAATGTTTGTAACAATCCCGTGAACTCAACCTCAACTCACCCTAGGTTAAGGGGTAGATTTATGTATAAAATATAGCGGTTTACTTTATTTGTGCAACACGTCTTAATTGTAGATTTCCTGATATTGATTGCAACCGCTACAGTTGAGTGTGACTAGAGTTTGAGCGTAATGTTTTATGCAATTGACATTACTTAATAAACAGTAACTCCCTAGGGTATTTCTGTCAAGTTTTGTGGAGGATATGACTTCTCTTAATGATACAATATTAAATAATTTGTATCAAATCTTAAATATATTCTGCTAAATGCTGAGACTGATTACAGACTTTGATGGGCCAATAATGGATGTGTCCGATCGCTATTATCGAGTTTATCAGCAATGTCTTGCGGAGACTCAAGCTTCAGACCAACAGGTGCACGAACTCTCCAAAGCAGAGTTTTGGGAAATGAAGCGGGCGCGGATTCCTGAAACCGAAATCGGCATTCTCTCAGGATTGGATGCTATCCAAGCGACTGAATTTGCCCAAAAACGTCGTCACACTGTTCATACTTTCCCCTACTTGATGTACGATCGCCCATCCCCAGGTGCAGTAGAAACCTTAGAAAAGCTCCAACGGGCGGGAGTTGATTTAGTAGTGATGACTATGCGCCGCGTCAGGGAACTTGACGAAGCTTTCAACCGCTGCAATTTAGGCCACTTTTTCCCAGAAGACCGGCGTTATTGTCTCCCCAATGATTATGTTAAAACTGGTGATGTTAAAGATAAGCCGTTGCTGATGGCAAAAGCTCTCGCCGAATTGCCGCCAGCTTCTGATACTTGGATGGTTGGGGATACAGAGGCTGATATTATAGCAGCTAAAACCCACGGTGTCAAGGTAATTGGTGTTTTGTGCGGGATTCGCGATCGCTCGCAACTAGAAATTCAGCAACCAGACTTAATTGCTAACAATTTGGGGGAAGCCGTTGAGATAATTTTCGCTCGATCTGCCCGATAAATCAGTCAACAGTCAACACTCAACTGTTGACTGTATTAGACATCTCCCATAGTTATTGTGGAACAGGCTTTCTGACCTGTGCTTTACAGGCTTTTTGGGAGAAGTCTAGAGACTAAACTATCGTAAAAAACTGCTGACCAGCCACAGAGTTAAAAACGTAAACAAAGCAATAAATTTCTCTGTTGGGATGAATGCTGGACTCACCAGAGAGCTTAAAATACCTCCCAGCAACAAGCCTAAAACCAAGCCCATTACTGTTAGTAATACAGCCCGACCAAATTTTTGTTCCTTGCGATTGAGAAAATAGAGACAAGAGCCGACTCCTAGAGCTAGAGTCAACTGTAGTAAAGAATTATTAGCAGCCGGATAGATACTGAGCCCGCTCAATCCGACATAGATTCCCCCAGGCCACAAAATGTCCGATCGACTAGGAGTATCGATTAGGCGTTGCAGCCAAGCAGGACCACCAGACGGAGGAGATGGAGTAAAGCTGGCGGGTGGAGGAGTCAACCGTTCAGGAAAACGGATGCGTTCGGGGACTTTAATTTTACCCTCCTGTCGTTGTCGCAAACGATCCATCAGGATCGCGTCGTAAGCAGCTTCGATCGATTCTAAACGTTTCAGATCGCCACTGTAATGTTCAGCCAGACGAGTGCGAGCTTCTTGCACTTCATCAAAAGAAGCATCTTCATCGACCTCAAGCAGTTGATAGGGAGTTGGATCGCTCATTTTAATAACCCGCTGGAGACTCTCGTTATAGCGCAATCTTAACAAGAGAGGAAAGCGGGGCGGGGGCGAGGGCCGCTTTCCCAAAAAGTTTAGTTGCTAGTTTTTTAGTGATTTTAGGGAATCACCCACTAAGTAGGTAGGTTAACTCCTGAAAATCCTGTTTTGAAAGTAGAAGGAAAGTCAGTAGATTTTAAGTTTTGAGTTTTAAGTTAAAGAGTTAAAATTCAAAATTTAAAATTCAAAATTTAAAACTTAAAACTACATTCTACCTTCTACCTTCAACAGGTAGTTGTCGCTCCGCCGCTGACAATTCCCGACCACTGGACTTTTTTAAGTGGCTCCCGGCGGTGGGAAAAAAAGCGATCGGAGTCAGAATAAGTACAGTGAGGAGCGATCGCCACTTGAGAAGCATGAATTCCCAACTGTTGCAATTGCAAAGCATTGCAGCGGCGAACATCCAAACGTACTTTTCCCGGTTCAGGATCGGCCAACACAGGGGTTTGAGGCAGTTGGTGCAAAAACTCTAGAATGCTGTCGGCTGTTACACTAACCGCACCCTTGGGAGTAATGGTAGCTCCTAGTTCCGCTGCCACTTCCACAGATACCTGGTAAACCTGTCGAGCGATCGCCGGCCCCATAGCAATCCTGAGATTTTCCAGTTGACTGCCAACGGCCACAAGTTGAGCGATCGCCTCTGGTAATATCTTAGCAGCAGTCCCGCGCCAACCTGCGTGAACTGCGGCAGTCAGTCCGGTGCGATCGTCAGCAATCAACACAGGAACACAATCTGCCGTACAAACCCAAATCGCCTCAAACTCTCGCTGGGCCACCAAGCCATCAGCCTCAGCATAAATAGGGGTCTCAGTTCCCGCTTCCAGACCTGTAGCAGAAACCGGAGTCACCTGACCAGTATTGAGTACCGCATTACCATGTACCTGCTTGACCCGGTAAACAGGAGCTCCGGGCGACAGAACTTGCACCAAGTCGATCGGGGTGCGGGGCGAAAACGGAGCCGTAAAAAAGCCGTGTTTCCAGGGTTGGAGAAAGCTACAAGTCAGATAGGGCAATCCTTCCCAACTTTGCCACTCCCAAGTAACACCCTCTGGTTCCCCAAGGAACTCATAGTCGCGAAAATTTGTCAAGCGATCGTCAGGTAAACTCATTAATGCCATGCTGCCCCAAGGGAGTCAATAATAGTGATTTGTGTTGTACTAAATAATTAACAATTTTGCAAATTAAACCGACAAACTGGAATCAACTAGCTAGGTTGAACGGAATAATCGCGTTAACCAGGTACAATAGTTTAGGCTCCACTCCAGACAAGGGTGAGCATAAATTCGAGCCTGACTTCGATCTCCACCAAGGCCCTAAGTTGAGTTGGGAAAAAACATCGTGAAACCAGTTTCAGACAAGCATTGGACAGCCACTGTGAACACCAAAGAGCCAAATAAAAAACCTACAGGCGCACGGAATCTTCAGCGTCTTTTGTCCGATCGCTCCCTGCTGGTGGGACTAGGTTGCCTTGCCAGTCTGGGACTACTCAGCAAAGGCATAGTGTGGGCACAAACGGAAACTCCAACAGTAGAACAGACAGCCCCAGGTGCTGCGGACCTGCAACCATTATTTGAAGCCCCTCTCCCGGTAGAACCTGCTCCCATGGCAGAAAGCGAGCCAACCCCAGAGGTAGCGGGGGAGCCTAGCTACCAAGAACCAGCTCCCGAACCGGAATACGCGACGGAACCGCCCGCGGAAGCCGCCCCTGAGACCTCAGAATATTATCTGCCCGAACCCGCACTGATACCCCTGCCGGAACCCACAGCCCAGTCGCCGGAACCTCCTTTTGAAGCGCCCGTGAACCCCGCCAACGCTTACAACGACCAGACAGACTACAGCGCCGGGGCGACCAACAGCTACGAAGCGCCGACAAACATAGAATTTTCAGCTCGATCGACCGAATGTCCCGGTGGTGAGAGTGCCTGCGCCCCTGCTGCGATTTCCGAGCCTGTCACGGCCGATGCTGGAGAAGGCAACTACAACCCTCAAACTCCGATCGCCCCTGACTCCTATATTGCTACTCCTCCCTCTGGAAATGTTCCCAGAAATGTTCCAGGGAATGTTCCGGCGCCAGTTCCAGACAGTGTGGCCGGCAATGCTGGTGGCAATGTTAGCGACACCCTGGGTCAAGCCGTCGAAAAAATCGGCAGTCAGTTGTGGGGCGCGGGAACCAGACAGCCAAAATCAGTGAACGGAGACGCCGCTTACTCAGCTAATCCAGGCTACTCAGCTAATCCAGGCTACTCAGCTAATCCAGGCTACTCATCGGAGGCTGGATATTATGCTAACGCTGCATATTCGGGAAATAGCGGCGGAGGCAACTCAGATCCTGGAGCGAGTATGGGACTAGGCCCGATTGAAGTCGGCCCGATTAGTGTCAGCAGCGGTAGCAATACAGGCTTTGCTTATTACAATCTCACGCCACGTCCCGCTGGTAAGGCAGGAAATGGCAACACCAGTCTGCTGTTTCCACTATCTATTGCTGCGGCAATTACTTCGCCATTTGGGTGGCGGACTCATCCAGTTATGGGCTATGGCCGCTTTCACACCGGGACTGACTTGGGAGCGGAGTTGGGAACGCCGGTCCTGGCTGCTTATGCGGGTCAAGTGGCGATCGCCGATTGGCTAGGCGGTTATGGTTTGACGGTGGTGCTCAATCACAGTAAACAGTCTCAGGAAACTCTCTACGGACACCTTTCTGAACTGTTTGTGAAGCCCGGAGAGTGGGTGAAACAGGGAGAAACCATCGGCCGGGTTGGTAGTACAGGAATGTCCACTGGCCCTCACCTCCACTTCGAGATCCGGCAAATGACGGATCGGGGTTGGGTGGCGATCGACCCTGGTTCTCAACTAGAATTCGCCCTAGCTAAAATGATCGGCACTTTGGAAACAGCTAAATTACCACCAGAAATGCCGGAAATTTTACCAGCAAAAAATCTCAAAGGGTTCAAAGATTTGGAAAACGATCTGCCCCAACTGCCACCTCTGCCAGTGGGCATGGACATCGAAGTTCACAATCTCCAGCCACCATTTCCTGAATTAGTAAAAGCGGAGGTTGCTCAACTGAAAGAGCAGCAAGTTTCGCAACCGAAAACTCAGAAAACTCAGAAAACTCAGCAGCAAGCTAGCAAGTAAAAATTCGGATGGGCTTCTCGGAGACATATAGATTGACACCTCAAAAACTTAGTGTTTCTGTCAAAGGAACAGGATTTCCGATCCTATGTTTGCACGGTCATCCTGGCTCAGGCTCTTGTATGTCAGTGTTTACCGAACACTTATCTGAGCGATTCCAAACCATCGCCCCAGACTTGCGGGGATACGGCAACAGTCGCACTTTTAGTCCCTTTGACATGACCGATCATCTCCTCGATTTAGAAGCGCTTTTAGACCGATTTGGGATCGATCGCTGTTTGGTACTCGGATGGTCTTTAGGGGGGATTTTAGCCCTGGAATTAGCGATGAAATATCCGCAGCGAGTCACGGGTTTGATTATACTTGCATCCGCTGCCAAACCCAGAGGCAGTCACCCTCCTATATCTTGGCAAGATAACTTTTATACGGGTGTAGCGGGAATCATCAATTGGGTGATACCGGGCTGGCAATGGAATATTGATACTTTTGGTAGGCGATCGCTCTTTCGCTACTTAATACAACAGCATACAAGCACTCCCTATCGCTATTTAGCCAGCGCAGGTACTCCCGCCTATCTCCAGACTTCCCCCACGGCTACCAAAGCCTTAAATAGGGCTCTGAGGGCTGGATATAACCGACTACTCAACCTCGGCGATATTCAATGCCCTTGCTTAGTCATGGCTGGAGAGGGCGATCGGCACATCACCTCCGCATCCAGTTTAGAAACAGCCCAACACCTCCAGGAATGTCAGTGGCAGTGCTATCCAAATACAGCCCACTTATTCCCCTGGGAAATTCCCGATCGGGTACTTGCAGATATCGATCGCTGGATAGAAAACTTCCCTCAGACAGTTAAGTAGAAGGAAGAAGGAAGAAGGAAGAAGGAAGAAGGAAGAAGGAAGAAGGAAGAAGTAACCCCCCCATCTCCAGGGCTGTAACATTGCTAAGAAAAACAAGGGTATTGGTAATAGGTAATTGGTAATCTGAGTTCAGCTTAGCGGCCAGCTAGGAATTGTGTCCCATTACCCGCTCACCATTCCCCGTTACCCATTACCTATTAGCCACCAGCAATTTGAGGTCAAAAAGTCAATAGTTTTGAAGACAAAACTATTGACTCCCCTTGCTGCTACTGACTGCTAAAAACCGGGAACATCCCTGGATCACCAAGCTTTCCCAAGTCATCTGCTACTGTCAAATTCACAGGTTTGCAACGTTGAATCGAAACACTAATACCTTGAGCCTCTTCATTTTCTATGTCTTCTACATATCCTGTTTGTGCAGCTTGGGCCTCTTTAGCGGTCATAAACGGGCCAAAATAATAAATGCACCGTGGCGATGCAGTTTTAACTTCCACCCACCAAGCTAAACCGAAGAAGTTGAGTAAGCTAATCAAGAGTTCTTTCATGGGGATTTCTAATGTATTTTACTTTTTGTCCAGAGTGCTGCCTGCAAGGCTGATGCCTTAGTTATTTACACTTTGTTATAATAGTTATAAGCTTTATAGACAAATATATACACCTGTCTAGCAAGCTCCTTTGTAAGGATTAATCCTTACCGGAGGTACTACTACCCCCTTCTCTCCCCTCTACAGCCGGCTAAGGCTATATAGTTTGGGGTTCCCTGACATGGTTTTTGGATGGAATTGTAGTTGAGATATCCTCTCCTGTCAATTGTTTTTTTACGGATGATATAATTGGCGTAGTTGAAAAAAAATTATATAGCCTCTCTCAGTTAGGTTAGGTACACATGGTAATGAGTGATGCCTATTCTAATATGAAGGAAATTTTCTAATCAGGTGTGGCATTTTTTTAAATTACCTAAAATGGGAAACTTGGGGGTCGATCGCCCCGGCTTTAAGGGGCGATCGGACTAACTACTTCGACGAGCTGTGTACATGAAACTTCTTGGGTCCGCGCTGGCGGTAAATTTCATATAAAGCCATGCCCGTGGCTACGGAAACATTCAGGCTAGGTGTATTCCCCCTTAATGGAATTGAAACTAATCCATCACAGGCGCGCTGTATCAAAAGGCTCAAACCGTCAGCTTCACCCCCTACAACTAAAACCGTGGGCCCGGAAAAATTCACTGTCTCTACCGATTGACTGGCTGTAGCGGCAGTGCCGTAAATCCAAAATCCAGCCTCTTTCAATTCTTCCAAAGCCCGACTGAGATTGACAACCCTCGCTACGGGTAAATTTTCTAAGGCCCCGGCTGCTACTTTTCTAACGGCGGAGGTAATCCCCACCGCGCGCCGCTGGGGTATCACTACGCCCTGAGTGCCCAATGCTTCTGCTGTACGAATAATTGCCCCTAAATTGTGGGGATCGTTGAGTCCTTCTGCTACCACAATTACGGGATGTTCCACAGCAGATTTAGCCTTGGCGATTAGTTCGCTCAAATCCAGGTATTCGTGGGCTGATATTTGAGCTGCTACACCTTGATGGTTGGCTTTGCGCGTGATGTAGTCCAGTCGCAAATCGTCCACTTCGTCGATGATGCTACCGTTGGACTTGGCTTCGGTTAGCAAGCTGTGAAAGCGGGGATCGTAGCGCAGATGTGGCACAACCCAGATCCGGTTGAGCACTTGGTTGGCTTCGAGGGCCGCCTGCACAGCATGGCGACCGTAAATCATGTCTGTGTCTGCTTCTGGTTGTACTACGGTGTTGCTGCCAAGCTCAACCGCCCCACTGTCCCTGTTTTTGTAATAATTGCCACGGGATTCCTGGGGGCTGTTGTCTCTGTTTTTGTAATAATTGCCACGGGATTCCTGGGGGCTGTGGTCTCTGTCTTTGAAACGGTTGCCACGAAATTCCTGGGGGCTGTGGTCTCTGTCTCTGAAACTGTCGCGGGGTTCCTGGGGGCTGTGGTCTCTGTCTCTGAAACGATTACCACGAAATTCTTGGGGGCTGCTGTCTCTGTCTCTGTCTCTGTCTCTGAAACGATTACCACGAAATTCTTGGGGGCTGCTGTCTCTGTCTCTGTCTCTGAAACGATTGCCACTAAATTCCTGGGGGCTACTGTCTCTGTCTCGGAAATGATTATTTTTTCGGAGTTCGGGTTTGTCCTCGGAGTTTAAATTGCGTTTATAAACGGAGCGCACGGGCATTTCTTGTGGTTGTGGGGTAAAGCTCGATCGCTTTTGAGGTGCTCCTACAGACCGTGTGTCTGGGCGGGGTTTACGTTCAAAACGGGGTGATGGTGACGAATCTTCGCCGCGGCCTTCACTGTTGAATGGTCTGCTGTCGCGCTTGGACCCTTGGGGGTTTGGTCTAGTAAATTTTCTCATTTGTTTTTTGTGGCTGTAAAACTGGTTTGGGCTTAATGCCAAGGATTTTTGGATTTTTTGATTGACTGATATATCTCGGACTTTTGAGATTTTAGATGGGTTCTGATTTGAGGATCTTGCTGTTTTTAGTTGCTAATTCATTACTCATAAATCCTCTTTACCTTAGAAGGATTTTTGCAATTTTCGGTAGGCGACGGCAGGCTTTTTAAGTAATAACTCGCTACTTTTAATTTCTAATCGCTAAAACCGTTAACTTTCAATTTCTAAAAGTGCCATAAGTATGGTCAATCTTTCGGGATCGGTGAGGTATAAGTATCCCACCAAGGTTTCTAAGCTGCTGGCTTGTTGGTAAATCTCTGGATCTGCCCGTTGGGAACGGCTCGCAGCAGCATTGCGACCGCGCTTGACAATTGCTAATTCTGTGCTGTTCAAATAAGGAGCGATCGATCGCAAATGACGCGCTTGAGTTTCAGCTCGTACTTGTCCCACCACCAATTTGTGATAAGTTTGCATTTTTTTTGGCGGAGCTAAGTACAAAGTCCGAACGTATAGTTCGTATACTGCATCTCCCAAGTAAGCCCAAGCTGCTGGCGAAAGTCTTTCTATTACTGCTGATGTCACCATCCCAGGATGTAATTGATTGAGACTGATATCACTAAAACTCAGCTTTTGTCCATTATCTGCGATCGGCGACATACTTTTTTAATCAAACTTCCGCACAGTTTTTTTCTCGTCACTTATTAATCTGGTCTCACAAGGCTCGTTTTAACTTGATACTTCCCTAAGCTTTATTGTTGAACATAGGTTGTAATATCATACCATTTTTTCTGGTATTTACCACAGATTCTTTGTCTCCTGACAAACATAAGAATTTGCTATCCAGTTGTCAGAACCGGATAGCTAATCTCATCCCAAATTATTCGTCAAGCATCCTTGACGTTTTTTATGGCATCATCCACATTCGGCTGCAAAGACAAAAATTTCTCTAAGCGAACCAGTTTAACGGTCTGAGTTACGCGGGGATTGGAAACAATTTGCAATGTCCCGTCAAAACTTTGGGCTTTCTTGACAAGTTGCACAAGGGCTCCCAAGCCTGAACTATCCACAAAGTCAATTTTAGACAAGTCTAAAATTACGTGTTTTGGACCATCCTCAATACACTTGGTCAGTACCTTCCGAAAAGTAGCCTCGGAAAAAGCGTCCAGTAGGCCAATCAGGCGAAATAGCTGATAGTTATTCCCGACTTCGCGAGTGCCTCTGAGGCTAACGGTCAGGTTCAATTGCTCAGAAATGACACCCTCCTAGCTAGATATTGCTTAAAGTCGAGGTTTCATTGTAGGAGTTTTTTGGTCTTTTGTCTACTGTTTAGTCATTAGTCATTGGTCATTGGTCATTAGTTATTGGTTATTGGTTAGCTGACTGTTGACTGTTGACTGTTGACCAATGACCGCTGACTACTGACTACTTAACGGCTACTTTCTGATTTTCTCGCATGGACTGGACGAATCGATCGAACAAATAGTCGGCATCATGGGGACCCGGACTGGCTTCGGGGTGGTACTGAACTGAGAACAGTGGCAGGGTTTTGTGCTTCAATCCTGCTACGGTGCGATCGTTCAAGTTGAGGTGAGTAATTTCTACTTCGGGAACTAACGACTCAGGGTCGATGGCAAAACCGTGATTTTGGCTAGTAATTTCTACTTGCTGGGTTAAACCCGCCGGGTGATTCAATCCCCGGTGCCCAAACTTGAGTTTAAAAGTTTCGGCACCCAAGGAAAGTCCTAAAATCTGGTGTCCCATGCAGATGCCGAACACAGGTTTGTCCGACTTTAACAAAGCCTTCGCCGTCTCGATTCCTTCCGTTACCGCCGAAGGGTCTCCAGGGCCATTGGACAGAAAAATGCCGTCTGGGTTGTACTTGAGGATTTCCTCTGGGCTGGTGTTTGCGGGGACAACAATTACTCGACAGCCATAACTGGCCAAACGCCGTAGAATATTGCGTTTGATGCCAAAATCCAGGGCCACCACCGTCCACATTTCACCACTGGCCGGTTTGACTGTCGGACTAAATTCCCAAACCGATGCTGTGGCTTCAGACCACTCATACACCTCGCGGGTAGTCACTTCCCGAACCAGATTGAGCCCGTCCATGGTGGGGGCGTCTTGGACTTGCTCCAAGAGCTCGGCAGGGTCGAGAATTGAGGTAGAAATACCACCGTTGACTGCTCCTACGGTGCGAATTTTGCGAGTCAGGGCGCGGGTGTCGATGCCGTAAATTCCTGGGATATTGTAATGTTTGAGGTAGTCTGGGAGAGATTGGGACGATCGCCAGTTGCTAGGGCGAGTGCATATATTACGAGCGATGGCTGCTCGAATATGGGGGTGGGAAGACTCTTCATCTTCGAGATTTACCCCGGTATTCCCCAATTCTGGATAAGTAAAAGTTACGATTTGTCCCGAATAACTAGGGTCTGTCAAGACTTCTTGATAGCCCGTCATCCCTGTATTGAATACTACTTCGCCGACGACTGTGCCGTGAGCGCCAAAGGACCAGCCGCGGTAAGCAGTACCATCAGCGAGGACTAGGAGAGCGGGTTGTGCAGTTGAAAGTGACATGGCATCCTTAATTACTGTCGTCTGGTTTCATTCTTATCACTGCCGGGGATTTGATGCTAGCCGGCAAAATACAAATATTATGTCAAATTTCTGCTATACAACTTTCTGTCTGGGAAAGCAACCAGCCTCTATCTCGTCGATCGAACTTTTGTAATACTGATGAGGCGAGGCGATCGCAACGGCGAAATCTATACCACTTGGCAGTTGTCGCTGTTAGGATCGAGCTACAGCATTTCCATAAATTATGACTAGCAAATCTCTGGAGCTTTTACTCTCAAACTTATACAACCATCAACGGCACACTCCAAAACTACGCAAACCGCTACTGGTTTTAACAGCCGTTATTTCTGTAAGTAGTTCCATCTTAGTTGATTGGGGGTCAAACTCCTCGCCAGCAGTGGCTCAAGAAACTGAGGGATGCTTCATGCGGAACTCCTCCGGGCGAACTGTCAACTTAAGCCAATCGGTGTGCGGTTTTTTGCCTAAAGAATTTACTCCTGTTGCTCCCACAGGAGCCAAGTCGGGAGTGTTTCAGGCAAAAATTAAACGCCGAGAGGCGAATATCCCGGTTATAGAAGTCACCTTTAACGGGATACAAAAGTTCGATATGATGGTAGATTCCGGTGCCAGTGGCACAGTAATTACACCAGCAATGGCTAAAGCCTTGGGGGTAGTGCCCCAGGGGACAGTGCAAGCAAAAACTCCTAACGGAGAGGCTACTTTTCCCCTCGGTCGCCTCACTTCTATTCAAGCGGGAGGTTTGGCTATTAAAAATGTAGTTGTGGCAATTTCACCGTCTTTGGAGATCGGGCTTTTGGGTCACGACTTTTTTGGTGATAAAGATGTGACGATTAAGCAAGATGTGATTGAATTTAGAGATCGATCTTAGGAATGAGTTAGTTGTTAGTTGTTATTTTTAACAACAGTCAAGAGACCACTAACTTCATTTCAAAAATTCCACCAACTCTTGTAACTTCAACCAAGGTTCTCCACTCAATAAAATCTCCTTAGCTAAAACCACCCCTCCTTGATGATCGCCCAAAGGAATTGCACCTCCCACCTGTAGAGCTAAGGACGCATTCAAAGCCACAACATCCAGTTGTGGCTGCGTTCCTTTACCCTGAAGCACATTTCGCAAAATGTCCGAATTTTCTTCAACATTTCCCCCTTTTAAAGAGCCGATCGCACAAGGTGTCAATCCTACTTTGGTGGCATCTAAAGTCGTTACTTCTACTTTACCGTTGGACAAAACCGCCAAGTCTGAAACATCTCCCAAACCAGCTTCATCCAACTTTTCTCTGCCATGAATGACTACAGCCAACTCAGTTCCCAACTCGCCCAAAGCTTCGGCAATGATTGATACCAGACTGGAATCGAACACCCCAATTACCTGACCTGTAGGGCGCATCGGATTGACGAGAGGCCCCAAAAGGTTAAACACAGTCCGTACTTTCAAAGTGCGCCGGAGCGATGCTACAGCCTTGAGTGCGGGATGCCACCCAGGCGCAAATAAAAAGGTGATGCCTACTTCGTCTACTGCCGCCTTTACTTTTGGGAAATCTGCGTTGAGGTTGACTCCCAGTGCTTCCAAGACATCAGCAGAACCTACTTTACTTGATGCCGATCGATTTCCGTGTTTCGCCACTCGCACTTTGCCGGCGGCGGCGACAAAAGCGACAGCAGTGGAAATGTTAAAGGTGGAAGCGCCGTCGCCACCTGTGCCGCAAGTATCAATTAAAGGTAGTGAAGTGGGGGAAGTCGAACCCAAATCTCCTGGGAGGGATTGAGACTGCAATACCTGAGCCATGCCGGCCAATTCTGTGGCACAGATCCCTTTGGCTTGGAGGGCTGCTAAAATCGCGCCGGAGAGTACGGGGGGAATCTCTTCATTCAGCCATCCCTCCATCAGGTTAGCGGAGGTGGCGCGTGAGAGAGATTGTTTGTCTAATAACTGTTGCAGCAAACTAGGCCATAGAGGAGAATCAGTCATGGGATTGAAGGATTGAAGAATTGAACAATTTAACAATTGCTCCCGCAACCTGTAGCGTTTGCAGGCGATCGCCATGGGGAACAAGCAGCCCGGTCTGTTTTGGAGAATGGCGATCGAGCTTGTCCACCAAACCGAGAGTCGATCGGGATTTTAGCAGAGTTCCGGGTCGCGTTTTACACCGCACCGCTAAAACTTCTGCCAAAATATTAGTATCACTACAGAACGAACACACCAGCAGTAGTCCAATATGAATTTTTTGATACAACTATTGCCCCTCGGTTGTGCCAATTTTACAGAGCAACACCAGCTTGGTGCAAACTACCTAGGAATCGGCTATGTTATCTATTATCGAAAATAGTTAATAGTCACACAGTAGGTATGCGAAAGCCTAATTAACTATTAAATTGTGACTGATGGCTCGCCACAAATATTGGGTGCATCTGTGTTTTGTAAATATATTGGTAGGGGCTATAGCATGACCGCAGACAATTTATTAGTTATAACCAGAGATTTACTGCGGTCATGCTTCGCCTATCCAAAATCAGGATGCTTCCCAAATATTAAATTAAGATAACAAAAACAGGGTATAAAAATGAAATCTAAAAAACCAAACATAAAAAATATGTATCGAGAAGAAATTGAGGAGGCACTACAGGAAATGGAAGCCAAATATTACAGTATGTTTGAAAACGCTGTTTCTGGGATTTTTCAAACAACCATTGATGGTCGCTACATCAGCGCCAATCCAGCTTTGGCTCGCATCTACGGGTATAACTCGCCAGCCGAATTAATCACTGGATTAACCGATATTAGCGACCAGCTTTATGTCGATCCCAAACGACGTGACGACTTTGTTTCGGATTTACAAAATAATGGTAGCGTGTCAGATTTTGAATCGCAGATTCATCGCCAAGACGGGACGATAATTTGGATTTCAGAAAATGCCCGTGCCGTCCGTGACGAAAGTGGTAAATTGCTTTACTACGAAGGTTTTGTGGAAGATATCACCCAAAGAAAAAAAGCAGAATATGCACTTAAAGAAAGTGAAGAACGACTGCGTTTAGTAATTGAAGGTGTTAAAGATTATGCGATTTTTATGTTAAACACCGAAGGATATGTAGCGAGTTGGAATTCGGGAGCTGAACGAATTTTTGGCTATACTTCGAGTGAAATAATTGGTCAACATTCTCAATGTTTTTACACAGAAGAACATATTAAACTTGGCAAGCCACAAAAAAAATTATTGATAGCTGCTGCCGAAGGTAGATATGAAAATGAAGGCTGGCGGATGCGTCAAGATGGCACTAGATTTTGGGCAAATATTATTGTCAATGCTTTGCGTAACGAGCAGGGAGAGTTACAGGGATTTTCTCAAGTAGTACAGGACATTACTGAGCAAAAACGGGCGACAGAGGAAAGGATGCGGTTGATTGCTTCTTTGCAAGAGTCGGAAAAAAAGTTTCGCACTCTGTATGAATCGACTAGCGACGCGGTAATGCTGTTAGATGAAGCAGGTTTTTTAGACTGCAATCCAGCAACTTTAAAATTGTTTGGATGCACCAATGAAGCAGAGTTTTGTGGTAAGCATCCCTCGGAATTAAGCCCGCTAATGCAACCGAACGGACAAGATTCGGCTAGTTTATCTCAAGAGCGAATTAATACAGCTTTGAAATCTGGCAACTGCCGTTTTGACTGGCTACATTCCCGGTTAGATGGTTCGGTGTTTCCAGCAGAAGTGCTGTTAACTTCTATGGATATTTGTGGCAAAATGGGGTTGCAAGCGGTGGTGCGAGATATCACCGAGCGGGTGCAGGCTCAAGAGGCTCTGAAGCAGGCTAATGAGGTGTTGGAATGCCGAGTTAAAGAGCGAACAAGTGAGTTGGAATCAGCTATTAAACAGTTGCGTTGGTCGGAAGAAAAATTTTCTAAGGCTTTTCGTTCGAGTCCAGATCCCATGACTATTACTACTTTTGCTGATGGGCGGTTAATTGAGGTTAATGATAGTTTTTTATCGATGATTGGTTATTCTTTAGAAGAGGCCCTGGCTTATACAGTGCCCCAGTTAAATATTTGGGTTAACCCAGAAGAAAGAGAGAAATTTAGGAAGATTTTGCAAGAAAACGGTGTGGTTCGCAATCACGAATACGAATTTCGTGTTAAGTCGGGTGCGGTGGTGGTGTGTTTACTGTCAGCAGAGTTGATTGATTTGGACGGGGAACTCTGTATGCTGGCGGTAATGACGGATATTACCGATCGCAAACACGCAGAAGAAGCCCTACGGGAAAGCCAACGAACCTTGGCTACATTGATGAGCAATTTGCCGGGAATGGCCTATCGTTTTCGTAATGACGATCGCAGTGTAGAGTTTGTGAGCGAGGGTTGCTATCAGTTAGCTGGTTATTCTCCTGATGAGTTTATTGGGACTAGGAAAATTTCTCTCTCGGAATTGACTCACCCGGAGGATCGCGATATTTTGTGGAACGCCATCCAAGTGGCTGTACTGGAAAATCGCCCCTATCAACTAACCTATCGAATTACTTCTAAAAGCGGGGAGGTAAAATGGGTTTGGGAACAGGGTTTGGGAGTGTTTTCAGAGTCGGGAGAATTGATAGCTTTGGAAGGATTAATTACTGATATTTCTGAACAAAAGCGCAGTGAAGAAGCTTTGTTGCGATCGCAAACTGAGCTAACTGAACAAAAGCAGCAGCTAGAACACACTTTGCACGAATTGCGACAAACTCAAGCCGTGTTAATTCACACTGAAAAAATGTCTACTCTCGGTCAAATGGTTGCTGGTGTTGCTCACGAAATTAATAATCCTGTCAGTAGCGTTTGTGGTAATCTAGTTCACCTCAGTCACTATACAGAAGATTTGCTAGATTTGCTCGCTGTTTACCAGGATCAATTCTCGGAGCCACCGGCAATCATTCAAGATAAAATAGAGGAGATAGAACTAGATTTTCTGTTAGAAGATTTACCAAAAGCAATGTCCTCCATGCAAGTTGGAGCCGATCGCATTCGGGAAATAGTGCGATCGCTCCAAATTTTTTCCCGCAAAGACGATCATAAAATGAGCAGCGTTAATCTCCACGAAGGGATTGACGGGACGCTGTTGATTCTCCAAAGTCGGCTCAGAGCCCGTGGTGGCTATCCTGAAATTACCGTAATTAAGGAGTATGGAAACTTGCCTTTGGTGGAATGTTATGGTGGAAAAGTCAATCAGGTATTTATGAATTTGATCGGAAATGCGATCGACGCGATCGAGGAGTACAATGACGGACGCTCGGTGGCGGAAGCTAAAGCTAACCGCAGCAAAATTAAAATTAAAACCGAAGTCCAAAACTCGAAGGCTATAATTAGGATTTCCGATAACGGTCCTGGTATGCCGAAAGAAGTTTCCCAACAATTATTCGAGGCTTTTTTTACCACCAAGCCAGCCGGAAAAGGCACTGGTTTAGGTCTTTCAATTTCGCACAAAGTTGTTACCGAACACAATGGTAAACTTAGCTGCGTGTCAGAACCTGGTCAGGGAGCAGAGTTTATCATTGAACTGCCCATCGAACAAATTAGTCAGTAGTCAGTGGTTATTTGTTACCAATTCCCAATTCCCTATTCCCAATTCCCTATTCCCTATTCCCCATTCCCAATTACATTTAGTTGGGACAATGCAGATAGAATAGTTTCTCTCAAATCACTTTCTGACCAAGGCTTAAACAAACAAGAATGGAGATTTGCGTGTTTTTTGGCTCGATTAATAGCTGCTTCATCCGCTTGACCAGTCAGCATAATTTTAACAACTTTGGGAAATTGTTCGTGGACGCGAATCAAAAAATCATCGCCCTTAATACCCGGCATTAACCAATCAGAAATAATCACAATCACTCTAATATTCTCCCCATCGAGTTCCTCTATTAAATCTAAAGCTTCATAGGCATCTTCTGCTGCTTCATATTTGTAACCAGAACCGAAGGCTGTTGATAACTGCATCCTCAGACTATCTAAAACCATTCTCTCATCGTCAACACACAAAATTACAGGTTTAGACATGATTTTATTTTTTAATTGTTTTAAATTGAATTTAGATAAAACAGACTTAATTTTCCGATAATTAGACTCAGGTAAGTGGGATAAAAACACTAAACTTAGTTTGACCAGGAATAGATTCAAATTCTATTTTTCCGTGATGCTTTTTGACAATTTTATTGACAATATCTAGTCCTAGTCCGCTGCCTTCTCCTGCGGGTTTAGTAGTAAAAAAAGGAGTAAATATTTGGGATTGAATCTCTTCCGGTATTCCTTTTCCACTATCAGTAAAGCTGATTTTTGCCAAGTCGTCAATAGTGGTAACATCAATAGTTAAATTACCGCGATTATCCATGGCTTGCAAGGCATTATGGATGAGATTAATCCATACCTGATTCAGTTCATCAGGATAACACCATAGGGGTGGTAATTCGGTGTAGTTTCTAATTACCTTAACTCCTTGTTTTAATTGATTTTGATAAAGTGTTAAAACTGTTTCAATCCCTTCAGTTAAATTGGCTTGAGTCCTTTCACCTGAGTGTTCGTAATGGGCATAGGTTTTCAAAGCAAATACTACTTTTGATGCCCGTTCCGTCGCGTTTTGAATAGTCGTCATCCCTCTTTTTATTTGTGAAAGTTGATAAGCTATTTCTAATATTTTACAACCGTTAGAGTTGCTTAAGAGAGGAATGAACCTATCAATTTCTTGATAAATTCCCATGATCACCAATATATCGGCAATATTTTCAGCATTTGTTTCCGAAAAATCTAATTCTTTCAGTTGATTTCTGAGAGCTTTCTTCAACTTGCGTTCTTCTTTAGTAGATATTATTGATTGTTGGTTGAGCGATCGCCCAAGTAAGGCCATAAACTCTTGCCCTTCCTCTTCGGTAAGGTTTTGAAACAGTACGGGCAACTGTTCTAGGGTAGTAGTCAAGAAGTTGGATATACTCCCGGCTGAGGAGCGAATCGCACCTATAGGAGTATTGATTTCATGGGCAACTCCGGCCACCAATTGTCCCAGCGCAGCCATTTTTTCGGAGTCGATTAATTGTTGCTGAGTGGCTTGTAATTCTTGTAAAGTTAGGGCTAATTCTTGGTTTTTTGCTTCAATTTCTTGATTCATCTGCAAAGCAACATTCTTGGCTTCCCTTTCTTGGGCGAGACGTAGCCGATCGCTTTCTGCTCGTTGTCGATCGCTAATATCTTGGAAAGTACAAATGGCATAACTAATATTTCCCATTTCGTCTGAGATTGGTGTCGTCGAAACCTCCAAGGGAATAATTCGATCCGGGTGATGCAATTCCAAATCTTCGGCACGCACTGTTTCTCCCGCGAGCGATCGCGCAACAGGTAACTCATCACTAGGATATAATTGTCCAGTGCCAGCGCGATAAACTTGATGGGTTGGAGACAACTGCTCAATAGTCGTCTCCGGTAAAGTTTCAATCCCTAATAATTCCTTCGCCTTGCGATTAGCGTAGGTAGTTTTTCCCGTTGTGTCGTAGACGGATACCCCTATAGGCATCGCTTCCAAAAACTGAGTCAGACGACGCTCACTCGCTCTAAGTTGGGCATTTTGTTCTGCCAACTGGTCTTCTAAAAAATAAATTTTTAACGCTTCTTGGAGGGTAAAATTGAGCTGTGCAGTTACCCAAGGCTTAGGAATATAGCGATAGAGTTGAGCCGAATTAACTGCATTGCTGACTCCTTCTATGGTAGCTTGACCAGTGAGCATGATTTTTAGCGTATTGGGCGATCGCTCGTGAATGCTTCTTAAAACTTCATCCCCTTTCATGTCGGGCATAATATAGTCCGATATCACCACAGCAATTTCGCATTCATCTGCCAGCAAATCTTCCACTAATTCTATAGCTTCACCCCCTCCCATAGCAGTTTCAATTTCAAACTTATCTCCGAAATTTACTGATAATTCTCTCATCAAACTATCAAGCACTGTCTGATCGTCGTCCACACAAATAATCACAGGTCTCATATTTTTTTCAACCCTTCTTGAATACAAGCAATTAATTCCTGTTCGCTCCAAGGTTTTTGCAGATAACGATGAAGATTCGCCTGTTCTTTTGCCCGTTCTACGGCAGCTTCATCCGCTTGTCCTGTCAATAATATTTTGACGACACTCGGAAACTTTTTATGAACTTCTATCATAAATTCATCGCCCTTCATCCCCGGCATTAACCAGTCAGACACGATCACAATCACACCTACTTCTTCCTCTTGCAATTCTTCGAGAATTTCCAGAGCTTCCTCCGCATTTTCTGAAGTCTCATAGACATAGCTATCGCCAAAGGCAGCTTGCAGTTGTCGTACCAAACTGTTGAGGATAATCACTTCATCATCAACACATAAAATCGATAGTTTAGGCATTTTGAGTTTTTGGTAGGTGGTAGTAGTCTAGCAAACTGAGGAAATCCACACAGCCTCTAATTTATAGTCTAGTCTAGCTCCCCCTAAATCCCCCTTAAAAAGGGGAGTAGGGGTTGACTTTGAATTCTCTTGTCCCCCCCTTATTAAGGGGGGTTAGGGGGGATCTATACTCGACTACAAGTACAAGTGACATTTATTATGGGCTAGCTATTTATCGGTAAAGAGACAGTAAAAGTAGTTTGGCCGGGCATCGATTCAAATTCAATTATACCTCCATGTTTTTCTACAATTTTCCTAACGATATCCAGCCCTAAACCACTACCTTCTCCTGGTGGTTTAGTAGTAAAGAAAGGCTGAAAAATTTTCGGCTTAACCTCTTCGGGAATACCCGAACCACTATCAGTGATACTCACCAGTATAGAGCCATTTTCCTCCCTAGCCTCAATCGTCAAAGTTCCTCGGTTATTCATAGCTTGCAAGCCGTTATGAATTAAATTAGTCCAAACTTGATTTAATTCATCAAAGTAGCAGCAGATTTGGGGCAAATCTTGATAATTACGAATTACTTCTATTCCCTGTTTAAGTTGGTTTTGATACAGGGTTAAAACCGCTTCAACTCCCTCAATAATATTCGCTTCAATAGTTTCTCCAGTTTGGTTGAATCGGGCATAGGTTTTGAGTGCAAACACAATTTTAGTGGCTCTTTCAGAAGCAATTTTAATGTCTCGTGTACTTTCTTGCAAACCGACAAACTGGCGCACGGTTTTGAGAAAGTTGTCACACTCCGCATCTTGGAATATGGAGATAAAAGGCTCCAGGCGATCGCAAATTCCCAAATCTAGAAGCAGATTCGCCGCAGTATCAGCCTCAGCAATGCCTTGAGCTTGTAGTTGGCTGACAATAGCTTTCCTCAATTGGCGGCGTTCTCTGCCCGATACAATGGTAGTATTTTGTTGCGATCGCTCCAACATCTCGATAAATTGCTGTTGGCGTTGTAGCGATAGTGATTGAAAAAATGAGGGTAATTGATTGAGATTTTGACTCAAAAAATCGCTCATATAACCCACGGAGGAACAGATTGCTCCCAAAGGTGTATTGATTTCATGAGCAACTCCCGCCACCAGTTGTCCCAAGGCAGCCATCTTTTCCGATTGAATCAGTTCGTCTTGGGTAGATTGGAGAGTATTTAAAGCCTGTGAAAGTTCTTGGGTACGTTCCTCTACTTTAGTTTCTAAATTAGCATAGAGTTGGGCATTTTCAATCGAAATTGCTGCTTGAGAGGCTAAGATATTTAAGACTGCGAGGCGATCGTCCGTAAAAGCATTAGTCACCAGATTATTTTCCAGGTACAGAATTGCGATCGCTTTTCCTTGATGTTGAATCGGTAGACACAATACTGATTTTGGTTGATGCTGGATGATATAAGAGTCAGCAGCAAAGGTAGCCTCTGTAGTGGCATCATTTATTACCAGAGTTTCTTGGGTGCGCCAGACATAGTTAATAATGGCGATCGGAATTTCGTTAGAATCAACAACTTGAGTTGAGCTTAGGTTGCAAGATTTACCAATAGCACATTGAGCGGCCAGCAAGAATAAATCTCCTTTTATCAAAATCAGCGCTCCTGTTTCGGCTCCCGCATTCTCTATCATCACTTGCATCAAAGTGGAGAGCAACTTATCGATATTTATTTCGCCTGAGAGTGATTGAGATGCTTTGATTACGGTTGCCAAATCCAGGATTTGTGAAACACCTGAACTTGTACCTGTAACAGTTCCACTCATTGTTTGAGCAATTGTCTCGCCTGTCTTTAAGGTCATTTTCTGATTTAAAATCGGCGCAAGTAATTGAGGATAACGTTTTTCTAAATCCTCAACTTTTGCCTTGGCTCCCCAGCGTGCATAGGCGTAGTAAGCATCCGTTAGGTAGACTTGAGCAATTTTCTCTTTGTCCCAGGTTAGATAGAATTTGGCGGCGAGTTCGTTAGCTAGGGCTTCTTCATTGATGTACTCGTTTTCTTGGGCGAGTTTAATAGCGCGATCGTAATTATCAATTGCCTCGATATGTTGACCTAAAACTCGATATCGTTCAGCCTCTACTAAATACAATTTATGCAAATAATTCATGGGAGCATTTTGCGCCCACTGATGCAGAGTAGTTTGATGGGTTTCCACTAAGGCAAGAATTTCAGTTTGCTCAATTGCTGACTCTGTGGGCAAAAGTGCTAGGTGGGTGAGGGCGGCATAGAAATGGAAAATGGGAACAAAAGTCGATCCCGATACTCCCATCACACACTGTTTAATTTGGGTAATGTTGTCTAGGGCAGCCGTGTAGTTTCCATAGCAGTAAGCAAGCAGCAGTTTGAAGATGCAGGCACAGGCGATCGCCGTGAATTCATTGTCCTGATAATGCTTGGGAATCATCACAGTTTCATCATAGGCTTCCCCGATTAAGCAATCCGAGTGAATACGGGTTTCCCTCAAGTTCTGCACCGTCTGCTGAATCATATCCAAATAAATTTGAGCAGAATATTGTTTCAACTGCGCCATCACACCCCTGTAACCTGCTATTTCTGCTTCCCAAGTATCTAGTTCTACCCCAGCGAATAAATGGGTATAAAAATAAATGTATATGTTATAGCCAGCGTCTACAAAATCGCCAGTTTCCATGCCAGCCGTAAAGCCATCTTTCAGTGTCGGTAATGTTGCTAAAAGAGATTCTTTACGATGTTGAATCCAGCCCCCAAACAAAAGTAGAACTGTGGACTTCAATTCCCGTACATTTAACCGATCGAGCAAGTTCAGCCCCAATTGCCCATAGCCATAGCCCGTTTCCACTTCTTGAAAAAAGGCACACAACACCATCCCGTGCATCGCATACCCCACCGTCGATGCGGGTGCATTCCCAAATTGGAGCGATAAACTCACCATCGTCGAGCTAAGTAGGGGCAGTAAACCGGGCATTCCCTGGAAAACGGGTGGAAACAACATACCAGACAGTTGCATAGCTGCGTGAGTCTGTGGATTTCTCATCACAGGTAGGTCAATTAGTTCCTCAATCTTTCTGTCGCCGAGGTAGCCTGCAAGGGCTTGTAGCGCTTTGCCGATCGAGGCTTCATCAGGTGTGGTAGGGAGTTCAATTCCCAATTGTAAGAGTGCGTCTCTGGCGACTGCGATCGTTTCTAACACCTTGATCTGGGCTGTCTGAGCAGCAATTTTTATTTCGTAAATTTTAACTCGCTCTAAAATTGTTTGGGCGTGTTGCAAAACCTGTGCTGCTAGGGTATCCATACCATCAAAGTCAGCATTCAAATAGGCAGCTTCAGCAGCAGCAACATAGAGATTCAGGGTCAATTCATACTGATTCTGCCAGCAGTTAGCCCTCAAGAGTTCAATCCCTGTTTGGAGATACATATTTGCCGCAGCATAAGCAGTTGAAGTTAAAGCTTTACGTCCGGCAATTAAATTTAATTGAGCTAGTTGATCTCGCTCAGGCTGATATTCAATTAACTCCAGCCCGATATTCAACTGGTTGACAATATCAAAAATTTTTTCTTCTCTTTCTGCTTCCGTAGGGGCGGTGCCACCGTGCCCGCCCTTGTGCAACAATAGTTGACCAATTTCGAGATGGGTGGACTGTTTCTGGGATTCGGGAATCAGAAAATATGCTGCTTGCTGCACTCGGTCATGTAAAAACTTGTAAGGAACCGATAACTCCGACGCTTGTCCAACTTCAACTGATTCCGAGTCGCCAAAAAACTTGTAAACTTCACTAATCGGAATAACCAACCCTTCTTGCAACGCTTTCCACAAATCAGCAGAGGTTTCAATCTGAGATTTTTGATGAACAATTGCCAGAGTTGCTAAGTCAAATTGATTACCAATACAAGCTGCAAGTTTCAGGACGTCCTGGGTATTTATAGGCAGTTTTTGCAACTGAATTGCCATAAACTCGACCACATCATCGGTCAAAGCTAGCGTCCTAACTTGGGCAATATCGCATTTCCAACCCCCCCTTGCCCCCCCTTGGTAAGGGGGGGTTGGCAAGCTTGCCCCCCCTTGGTAAGGGGGAGTTGGCAAGCTTGCCCCCCCTTGGTAAGGGGGAGTTGGCAAGCTTGCCCCCCCTTGATAAGGGGGGGTTGGCAAGCTTGCCCCCCCTTGATAAGGGGGGGTTGGCAAGCTTGACCCCCCTTGATAAGGGGGGGTTGGCAAGCTTGCCCCCCCTTGATAAGGGGGGGTTGGGGGGGTATAATCAAATACTATTAATCCATCAACCTGCAAAGATTTAAGAAATTGAGTAGCAAAGAAAGGATTGCCTTGAGTTTTGCCGAAAACCAGTTCTGTTAGAGGCATTGCCCTTTCGGGTGAACAAATCATGGTATCAGCAATCAGGCGATTCAGGGAATTTTTGTCTAAAGGTGCTAACGTAATTTGGTTAACTGTTGCCGAGTATGAGCGAATCTCATCCAATGTCAGCATCAGTGGATGGGCTGGAAAAACTTCATTGTCCCGATACGCTCCCATTAACAACAGATAGTTGGTATCTTTTTCACTCATTAATAATTGTATTAGCTTCAATGAAGCTGAGTCTGCCCACTGCAAATCATCCAAGAAAATTACTAAAGGATGCTCTTTTGTGGCAAACACTCGGATGAAGTTTTGAAATAATAGATTGAAGCGATTTTTAGCAGCAGTCCCCTCTAGTTCTGACACTTTTTTCTGCTTGCCAATTAGGTGTTCTAATTCAGGAATGACATCAATAATGACCTGACCGTTTTCACCCAAAGCCTCAAATACTTTAACTTTCCATTTCTGCACCTGGGCAGGACTTTCAGTGAGTAATTGCCGCATTAAATTCTGGAATGCTTGCACCCATGCAGAAAAGGGAATATCGCGCTTGAATTGGTCAAATTTTCCTTTAATGAAATAACCCCTTTGGCGGACAATGGGTTTGTGCACTTCATTCACTACAGCGGTTTTACCAATGCCAGAAAAGCCAGCAACTAGCATAATTTCTCTACTGCCTTCGCTTACGCGATCGAAGGCATCTAATAAAGCTTTAACTTCAATTTCTCTGCCGTATAGTTTTTCGGGAATCACGAAGCGATCGCAAATATCCCAATTTCCCAATCCAAACTGGCTAATAGTCCCATTCTCTTGCCATTGCTGCCAGCATTTTTCTAAGTCATAGCGCAGTCCCGTAGCACTTTGATAGCGTAATTCTGGAGTTTTTGCCATCAATTTGAGAATCAGATTATTCACCATCACCGACATATTTTGAACCATTTCCATTGGCGGAATTGGCATCTTGGCAATATGACAGTGAACCAGTTCCATGGGTTCGGTAGAATTAAATGGTAATTGCCCTGTTAGTAGTTGGTAAAAAGTAACTCCCAGCGAGTAAAAATCGGTGCGGTAATCGATACCTCGATTCATTCGTCCCGTCTGTTCTGGGGACATATAAGCTAGGGTTCCTTCTAAGACTTTGGGATTTTGGATTTCTTGGTTTTCTCTAGGTAGCAGTGAGGAAATGCTGAAGTCAATTAATTTAACTTCTTTAGTTTTAGGGTTAATTAAAATATTCTGGGGCTTGATGTCTTTGTGAATAATTCGGTTGTGATATAGTGCTTCTAGGGTTTGGACAACCTGAAGCGCGATCGGCCAAAACTCATCTAGCGGTAGGGGCGAAGTCTGGGGCGAGGTGTCAGAGTTACTTGATTGGATATTATCCAATGGCTTGGCATTAGCAGTATACTCAGCCAGGGAAACACCACCAACATCCTCCATTACCAGAGCAAAAGCATTGCGGTAGTTTAAGAGTGCAATCGGTTTGACAATTCCGGGAAGGTCAAGATTTTTGGTAATGGTGTACTGATTCCGAAACTGCACGAGTTCGCTAAAAGTTGGATACTCTGTTTTGAGCAGTTTGATAATCACTTTTTGGTTGGACTCAGAAACACCTCGATAAACCTGTGTTCTAGATCCATTATAGATTTCTTCGATGATGTGATAACCTGGAATTATTAACAAATTATTAGTCATGGTGAAGAAGTTAAATAAAGATTATATAGATGCTACCGGATGCTGAAAACACTCGATTTGACCAGATACTTACTGCACTACGTGCATTTTTAAGCTGAAATTCTTGATTGTGCCAATTTTAGACGATCGCCTGGAAGTTAGCTAGCCTATTCATGGTAATTTGAAGATTTTCGACTCAGGTTAATTGACAGTAGCTAAATAGTCGATCGCCTTTAAGTATACCAAGCGCCAAGGCTGTTAATGTGATTTGTTCCTTCCTTCCTGAGCGGAGTCGAAGGGAGAAAGGAACAAAACGGATTGGCGATTGCTATATTCCATTTAGACAAAATTTATTCTCAAACATATCACATTTCTAGTTTCTTGTCAAATCATCGCCGAACAGCCTGGGAAACTATAGGAATATTTTGATTAAATCACCAATCGGAGCGATCGTGTAACCAACAACCAACAACAAATAACCAATAACCAACAACCAACAACAAATAACCAATAACCAACAACAAATAACCAATAACCAACAACAAATAACCAATAACCAACAACAAATAACCAATAACCAATAACCAATAACTAACCACATCTTCCCAGATAAATCTGAGCCACTATGTCGCCAGGATTGTGCTGCAAACACTCAGTAAAAAGTAAACCCGCCCCACTAAAGTTTTTCATATCATACAAAAACAAAGCCTCACTAAATACTTGCATAGTAGCTAACTTGCCAGCTTTAATTTCCGGCAAGTCCGCATCAAAAACTTCATAAACAGTAACCATTTCCGACTTTCCTTTTACCTGAACTCGATCGATTTTGCGGATTGCATAATCAGCAGGATTTTTCAAAGACTGGAAAGTCGGATCGGTAATCAACAACGACACCCCATACTTTTTCGTCAAACTTTCAATCCTAGAAGCCAAATTAACCGCATCACTAATCACAGTACCATCCATCCGGCTAGGCCCGCCAACGATACCCAGCATCAAAGAACCAGTATTAATCCCCACCCCAATCTTAATGGGTATATAGCCAGCAGAAGCGCGCTCTTGATTGTATTCAACCAAGGCGTGTAGCATGGCTATTCCCGCACGAACAGCATCATCAGCACCCTCGCTAAACAGTGCCATAATTGCATCGCCAATATATTTATCAATAAACCCCCGATTTTCAACAATTAGCGGTTCCATATGACTCAAATAAGAATTTATAAATTTGAAATTCTCTTCTGGTGTCATCTGTTCCGAAAGAGTAGTGAATTCGCGGATGTCAGAAAATAACACGGACATTTCTAACTCTATCGCGTCTCCCAATTTAATATCAACAATACTTTCACATCCCAAAAAACCTAAAAACTGATTGGGTACAAATCGACTTGTAGCCTCAGTGATTTCTAATTCTGCCTCCAGTGCAATTTCCAAATTGCAATTGACTTCAAAGAGTTCCTCAATGAATTTTTTCCGTTCTGCTTCAGCTTGTTTGCGTTCCGTGATATCTTGAAGAGTATTGATCGCATAGACAATTTTGCCATCCCGATCGTAAATTGGGGTAGCCTGAATTTCTAGGGGAATAATTTGGTCCCCCTGTCGGATTTCTAAATCATCAGCCACGGAAGTTTCCCCCCTCAATGCCCGGATGATGGGTAAGTTTTCGACAGGGCAATGTTCAAGAGTACCCCCTCGATAAAGTTGATAAACCTCTGACAATTTTTCCGCAGGCATATCCGATACAACTCCTTTACCAAATATCTCTTTTGCCTTCCGATTGATATAGTAAACTTTGCCATCAGTATCAAGTACACCCACACCCACTGGCATTGCTTCCAAAAACTGTGTTAAGCGATTTTCGTTTTCATGTAGTTTAGTAATCAGTACCGCTTGCTGGCTGTTTAATGTTGCCAACTCTTGATTCATGCGCTGGAGTTCTGCATTTTGTTCTGTAAGTTGTTTGTCTTTAAAATAGCTATTTATCGCTTCTTTAACTGTCAATTTTAAATCTTCTGCTTGCCAAGGCTTACTGATATAACGATATAAATTGGCATGATTAATCGCATTGCTTATCGCTTCAACCTCCGCTTGTCCTGTGAGCATAATTTTGATAGTTTTGGGCGAAATGATGTGTACGCGCCTTAATAGCTCATCTCCCCTCATTTCCGGCATCATCTGGTCGGAAATAATTAGAATAACTTCTGAACCCTCTTCTCGCAATTCTTCTATTAATTCTAATGCTTCCTCTCCTCCTTCAGCTATTTCGATTATATAATCGTTATCGACGGCCTCTCGCAATTCTGCTTTGAGCCCCCTGAGTATAGTTATCTCATCATCGACGCAAATTATTACCTTTTGGTTCATAGCTTATGGGATAAAGCAGATTTAATAGTTTCCCGTAACTCTGCTTCAAACCAAGGTTTAGATAAGCATTTATGAAGATTTGCCTGTTGTTGAGCGCGAGCGATTGCTGATTGGTCAACTTGACCTGTCAGCATTATTTTGACAATATGAGGAAATTTTTCATGAATACGAATCAACAACTCATCTCCCTTCATACCGGGCATTAACCAATCGGAAATAATCATAACGACGCTGACTTCATCGTCATTGAGCTCGCTAATTAACTCCAAAGCTTCTTCGGCATCTTCCGCCCCTTCATAGCTGTACGCATCGCCAAATTCTGCGGCTAGCTGCGTCCTCAGACTGTCCAACATGATTCTCTCGTCGTCAACACACAAAATCACTGGTTTAGACATCTATTTTTGCTCCTTTGTCATTAGTCGATCAATTCGAGATTAGAGATTGGTATCATCAGTCGCGATCGATCGCAGCTAGTTGCGATAGACAACCCTGGGGATTTTCAGATTAGTATCCACTTGTGAAACCATCAAAACCGGAAACTCTGGAAATCCCTCCTGTCACCCGTTGGATTAACCAAAAGGCGATCGCAGGATGTGAGATGAAAATTATCGCTTAATTTAAAACCTCAAATCTCACATCATTGGTATAAAAACGTGAAACGTAGTTTTGTCAGGAATAGATTTAACTTCAATTTCCCCCTGATGTTTGTTAATAATCTTGCTGATTTTTAGTAGTATAAATTTGTACTTTAAGTTTATAAGTTTTGTCTATTATCTACACGGGCTAAAAGATTTTCGGTGAAAAGCCGATCGCCCGTAACGTTCCAACCCCAATTTATGTTTAGCAGTACCATATCCCTTATTGTTTGTCAAGTCATATTCAGGATACTTAACAGCCAAACGCAAAATTAATTCATCGCGCCAAACTTTCGCCACAATACTAGCAGCAGCAATCTGAATCGATCGCGAATCACCCTTCACCATTGTCTCTTGGGCGATCGCCAAATTGGGAATCCTTTGATTTCCGTCCACCAAACACAAATCAGGAGTAACATTCAGCTTCACAATGGCGCGTTTCATCGCCAACAAAGAAGCCTGCAAAATATTCAAACGGTCAATTTCAGTAACCGAAGCCACACCAATTTGACAATCCACAGCCACAGCCCGGATTTTGACAGCTAGCCGACTCCTGGCGGAGGCACTCAACTGCTTACTATCTCGCACCCCACAATTGACCAACTCATCCAAAAGCTCGATCGGCAAAATGCAAGCCGCCGCCACCACAGGCCCGAACAAAGCCCCTCGCCCGACTTCATCCACACCTGCAACGAGCTGGGGAGAGGAAGAGGGGCACAGGGGGGTACGAGTCAGGGCTGTTTCATTCTCACCAAAAAAAGGGTTTTGTAGGGGTAGCGCCCCCGTGTCTACCCCTGCCACCAACGATCCAATGCGCGTTTGGGGCTGACCGGGCCGGCACGGGGGCACGGCCCCTACAGAGAATGAAACCGCCCTGGGGGTACGAGTAGAGGGAGGGACGGGGAGATGGAAAGAGGGGAAGAGAGTAAAAATTTCTACTGCTTCTGTCTTCCGTCTGCCGTTTTCCGTCTGCGGTTTTCCGTCTGCGGTTTTCCGTCTTCCTTCTTCCTTCATATTTCGCTATTCATCCAAAACAGCAGAGGAACGGCGACGGCGACGGCGATTGATAGCGGGTTCCTCCGGTTCTTCGGATGGAATTGGTTGCTCCGATGGCATTGGTTGCTCCGATGGCATTAGTTCCTCCGATGGCATTAGTTCGATCATCGCCTCATCGCTCATTTCCGATATTTCAGACATGGACGACATCGACGACATTAACTCAAAATCATCAGTGTCGTCCATCGGACTTTCATCGTAAATTTCCGTCTGAGCATCCTCAGAAAATACAGGAGAAAATACAGACTCAACTACAGGCATCTCGGCATAATAATCCCGTTCCTCCACATCCGATCCTTGCGCCGTCGGTGTAAATTCAAGTTCCAACTGCTCAAAGGGCGGCTTAGTTGGGGCTTCTCCCGGCATGGTCACCGAAACGATCGCATTCTTAGGATTTTTCAGACTGCGATTAGTCAGCACCAAAGGAGAAACCCCCATGACAGCATAAACATCCTGTTCCTCAGCCGTCATTTCCACCGTAATCACTTCAGGAGGCTCCACCATCGGCTTCATCAACTCCGACTTAGTGGGACGCACCCGCTCGAAATCTTCGCGCCTGGAAGCCGTCATATTCACCAATCCAAAACCCTCGGAAGCAGGGCGAATGCCTGGGGGTGGAAGATATTCCGCTCTCGGCTCTGCAATGGGAGCGCTAGAAGTATTGGGAAGTCGCAACTTGCTGCGTACTGGTTCCTCTTCCACCGGCAGTCCAAAAGCTTCTTCCCCAATCCGGCGACGACGGCGGCGGCGAGTACCGTTCCCCAAGTCTTGATAACTGGGATGGTTGAGTAAATCCAAAGAAGCAACATTACTACCAGCCTCAAAATCCAAGCTTTCATTCAGAGGTTCCCAAGCAGCCCGCTGGGGTTCGGCTAAACGTTCTTCCCGCACCGATGTGGGACTGGCAGCAGCTACAGGGGCCAAGCTACGGCGCTCCAATCCTTCCGGTAAATTTAACAACACGCGGTTGGATGTCGCCACAGTGCGATCGCCCGATTCCCGTGCCGCTGGGGCCATTTCCTCTTCGCCGGGGAGTTGCACCAAATGACCCAACCCGTTGCAAGTAGGACAACTGTGGCCGAACAATTCATAAATATTTTGACCTTGGCGCTTGCGAGTCAGTTCTACCAGTCCCAATTCTGAAAGTTGGGCGATTTGTGGTCGAGCTTTGTCAGCCCGGAGAGCTTTATTGAAATGTTCGAGCACCTGCAACTGATCGCGGCGGGACTCCATGTCAATAAAATCAACAATAATTACCCCGGCAATATTCCGCAAGCGCAGTTGTCTGGCGATTTCTGTAGCAGCTTCGCAATTGGTCCAGAGTACCGTTTCTCGCGCCGTAGCCGATCGAGTAAAGGAACCAGAGTTGACATCTATCACCGTTAATGCTTCTGTCGGCTCAATAATCACATAACCGCCTGAAGGCAAATCTACCCTTGGTCTGAGGGCTTCTCTAATAGCAGCATTCACCCGGAAAAATTCTAAAATCGAGGCGCGCTCTCGATGATGGTCGATCAAAACTCCCGCAGGCAGTTTGCCACCGTTCCAGCTCATCAACTGCTGCTTGACTCGCTTAATCCCATTTTGCGAGTCCACCACAATCCGATTCACATCACCACTAAACATATCCCGCAGCACCCGCTGGATAAAATCGTCATCGCGGTTGAGGAGTGCCGGTGCCCGCGTCGTACCGCCTTCTATTTGAACGGCTTCCCACTGTTTTTGTAGCACTTCCAAGTCTTCCATGATGGCTTCTTCAGTCTGGCCTTCAGCTTCGGTGCGTACCAAAAGTCCCATCCCGGCTGGTTTGACCAAAATAGCCAGGGCTCGGAGGCGGTTGCGCTCGGCTTCGGACTTGATCCGCCGGGAGAGATTGACTCCCCGTCCGTAGGGCATCAGCACCAAATAGCGACCAGGCAGAGTAATGTTGCCCGTGAGTCGGGGGCCTTTACTGCCCGTGGGTTCTTTCATTACCTGTACCAGAACTTTTTGTTGGGGAGTCAAAAGTTCTGTAATTGCTCCAGCCGATCGCTTGAGTCGCAGCGGGCCGAGGTCTGTGACGTGCATAAACCCGTTGCGTTCTGGGTCGCCGATATTCACGAAAGCGGCATCTATCCCAGGTAATACATTTTCGACAATGCCTAAGTAAATATCACTAACTTGGTGGCTGCCTGTGGCTACCACGAGTTCTTGGATTTGGTCTTCTGAAAAGACGGCGGCAATACGATGCTGCTCTGCTATAACTATCTGCTTAGTCATTCAATTTCCTCGAAAAAATTGTCAGCAAGTTCCAGACACCTACGCTGAATAGTGCCTTTAACTTTGATTTTAATTAGTAGTAACTTCAAGAGTTATTAGCTGTGATTTATTGCAGGATGGAAGGACTGTTAAATGTTGACTATTAACTGTTGACTGTTGACCGTTACAGATAAAGTGCTTAAATCCACCCGTACAGAGTTATGAGTTATGCTTCGCAGACTGAGCTGGAAGATAGAAATAAGGACGCTTTTAGCGAGTTGTAAATATTACACATCTCCCAAAAACGCTGTCAATGGCAGGCTGGATGCCTACCCCACAATAATTACGGGAGAGGTCTATTGAATTTTGATTTGTGAATTACGAATTCTTTCACTCAAAATTCAACCCTTGCAACTGTTAATTGGAACTCAGCGAATCAATTCAGTGACACCGTACCAATTTCTTAACACACAACTCTACACAAAAAACTGATAACTCCAGGAAGTGGTGGTTCAGGGCTGGTTTTGAGGGAAATTATGTAGGAGTGAAAGCGTAAGGACTTTTGTTGAATACTTGTGCGATCGGCGGATTGCACTCAACTGAATTCAGCTTGCCATTCGACTGCGATTTCCGTCAACTACCAAGCCTCAAACCTGGTCAAAAACATCTATTTTTGAGTAGTCTGTAAACCAATAGTCAAATGCGGACAATTAGGTTTACTTTGCAGGTGTGACCCTGACAGGCTCAACTACGATCGCCTCTATCCCATCGCTCAACGCATTTGGGACTGCTTTTACCTGAAATACTCACAGACTGGCTTAAAACATGAAATTTTTGAGTAAGCCGGCGATCGACTGAATCGATAAATTTATCTTTGAGCAAGCTCCTGCGAGTTTGATGCTAGATTTAGCCAAGGATTTACAAAAAGGCTTGAAGTCTTGAACAGAAGCAGTTTGCACCCAGCCCGCGTTGCTGGTTGACTCAACGGCGATGGACTAATCGCCATCTAACCGTCCTGACTTCCATAACAAGCAATTATAGCTTGATACCCGGTAGAATACTCCACCTTCGACTTTTCTATTCTAACCATAATTCAGGATTAGCTGACTGCGTTGGATATGCAGAAGCTGAATTTCCTGGTGGCTGACTTGTTCGAGCATCCACACCAGATGTTCTGGCTTTAGTACATTACCATCACTGCGACAGCTACCCCGATAGCGCAAGATGGCTTTAGCTTGGGAGTTAGGACTGTCGGCAGATTGATTATCTACCAGTTCTAGTTCCTGTAGTCGATCGCGCAAATTGACTTGCTGCGTCTTACCCGACTTGGTAGTGTGTTCCCGCCAAAAATCCTCAGCTTGGACGATCGCCTCTACCCAAGCTTGCCACTGGTCACTAGCAGCGACACAGACAGGCGTCAAATTCTCTGGGTTTGATGCGTCATTTTTTGCCACCGCACCAGCTACAGCCACAGTAATCAGGTATTCCGCAGCTTCTAACAACTGATTGGCAGAAGGAGCCTTAAGATCGATCGCCTCAACCTTGTAAACAGGAATATTTGGCGGTAGATGTGCCACCAATTTTGCCCGAAACTCCTGGGCGTCCATCAACTCAGTGAGTTCAAAATCCACAATTTCCCCTGTGCTACTAACACCAAGAGGCAGGGCATTTGCCAGAGAAATGCGAGGATTGGGATGAAAACCGCCGGTAAAAGAAATCGGTAAATCGGCTTTACGGAATACGCGATCGAACAATCGTACCAAATCCAAATGACCAACCAAAGCCATATCGCCCACCTTGCCAAACCACACCCGAAAGCGCTGTTTTCGCTCTTGATTCGGCACAAACTCCCCTGCAAAGGGAGGAATTGGCAGAGGTTCTACCACAATATTGTGTCCAAAGTCAGTGCCACAAACCCCACAGTGAGAACAGCCTTCAAAGGAACAATCGGGGACTGTTGCGGCTGCCAAAGCCTTCTGCAAATCAAGTTTTAGCCAATTTTTGTCAATTCCCGTATCCAGATGATCCCAAGGTAAGGGTTGATCTAGGAGGTGGGTTCCTAATTCATTCCCGCCTTGGAGTGTGCCTTCTGATTTCCCCCCTTGGGGGGGGCTGGGGGGGGTTACTTCCTTCTGTGCAAACAAATTCCATTCACCGCTTTCGACTTGGCGATATTTCCAGGTAAGATCGGATTGGGCGATCGCCACAGTCCAGGCCTTGTAAGCTTTATCCAAGCTTTCCCACCACGCATCCATACCTGCACCGAGTTCCCAAGCGCGACGGACGACAGCAGCCAAACGTCGATCGCCTCTGCCAACAAAATCCTCCATTGCCGAAATGCGCACATCGGTGAAATTCACCTTAACACCCCTCATTCCCCGAAACTCTTCCCTCAGTAATTTTTGCTTGCGGGCAAATTCTGTAGTAGAAACCGAGTGCCACTGAAAAGGAGTATGGGGCTTGGGCGTAAAGTTAGAAATTGTCAAATTGAAATTCAGTCGGCGTCGGCCATCGATCCGACATTCCCTACTCAGCCAACGGACTGTTTCAGCGATGCCCAGAACATCAAAATCTGTTTCTCCAGGCAAACCGATCATAAAATACAGCTTGATTTTATCCCAACCGCGATCGACTGCCGTTTTCACACCCCTGAGCAATTCTTCATTAGTCAAACCCTTGTTCACAATATCCCGCATCCGCTGCGTACCAGCTTCCGGCGCAAAAGTCAACCCACCCTGGCGAGTACCGCCTAGAATATCAGCAATATTGTCATCAAATCGATCGACCCGCTGGCTGGGTAGAGACAGAGAAATATTTTTATCTTTCAGGCGATTTTTGATTTCCATACCGACTGCTGGGAGTGCCAGATAGTCGGAACAACTGAGAGAAAGCAGGGAAAATTCGCTTTGCCCGGTGGCTTTCATGCCCTTTTCGATCGCCTCTACGACTTGTTGAGGTTCCACATCTCGCGCGGGGCGAGTCAACATTCCCGGTTGACAAAAGCGGCAACCGCGAGTACAACCACGGCGGATTTCTACTGTCAGTCGATCGTGTACTGTCTGGACGTAGGGAACCAGGCCGATCGAATAAGCTGGAATGGGAGTCGCCACCCGGCGTAAGATTCGTGGCGGAACTTCCGGGCGATTGGGATGGACTGAACCATCAGGGGCCATGTCGTAGAATTGCGGCACATAAACGCCGGGAATTTGTGCCAAATCTAGCAACAACGCTTCTCGACTCAAACCATTAGTTTTGCCTTCGGCCAAAATCAAGCCAATTTCCGGCAACAATTCTTCGCCATCACCCAAAGCAAAAAAGTCAAAAAAGTCAGCGTAGGGTTCAGGATTGGAAGTTGCCGTTTGGCCCCCGGCAAAAATTAGGGGGAATTGAGAACTTGTCGCTCTTTCTTGCCAAGTTAGGGGAATGCCTGCCAAATCCAGCATTTCCAGAATATTTGTGGCTCCGAGTTCGTAACTGAGGCTAAAGCCCAGGATATCAAATTCGGTGAGCGATCGCCTTGATTCCACTGCAAACAGGGGAGTTTGAGTCGATCGCAGTTTGGCTGCTAAATCTGGTGCCGGCAAATAAGCGCGATCGCACAACTGCCTCGGCCCGGCGTTCAAGATATTGTAAAGAATGATGTGTCCGAGATTGGAAGCACCAACTTCATACACTTCTGGATAAGTCAGCACCCATCGGACAGTTGCTGCATCCCAAGGCTGGCGTACAGCCCCCAACTCGTTACCTAAATAACGAGCAGGTTGATTAATTTCTGATGTAAGTAATTCTTCGACTGTTACTGTCACGGCTGGACTCGCTAATAGTTGCGACTCTTAAGTAGCCTACCTCAAAAGGTGTCAATCCGCCAACCCAATTAGATTCGACATTGGAGATTACAGATGGGAAACTGCCACCCCACGGCTTAATCTAGATTAAGTTTTTTGTTAATTTAAATTTCTGCACAATTTCCGCATTATAGTATGCTAGGATACTATTTATTATAAATGCCAGACAATTTAGCCTCAATTTTACTAATTTTAAAATAGGGATTACCATAACAACCAGCCCCAGAACGACACTCTGGGATAATCAGAGCCAGAAAGTAATTGAAATCACTGGTGGGTTCTGATTTAGATCACCTCGGAGATATACAATTTAGATCAATATATAAAATATACTGAGTTCTCCGATCTACTATGCAAGCAACTCATGCTATTCGTAAACTTGTAGAAAAAGCCCTCAATATTAAGCGTCTGACACCTGATATTGAAAATGAAATCAACTACGAACTAACTCGTTTGGGCTACATCTCGGATATTGATTACGAAGCTTTAGAGTTATTAATGAATGAAATGGATGAAGGGCGGGTGCAATTGGTATCTAGCTTTTGACCAAAAGAATGGGTACAAGCCCCGTGCTTCTAGGACGGCTTTAATTTCTTGCTGATTCTATCAGAGAGTTATCAAAAAATTGGGTTGAAAACCCCGTCCTTAAGGACGGCTTTAATTCTTTGGTAGATTTTACCGAGCCTGTTAGAATGGAATAGTAAAACAAAGGACAAAGAATGAAAGCAAGATTCCAATACA
>JAHRFD010000004.1 GCA_020882975.1 Microcoleus sp. EPA2
ACAGATTAAAAAAGGCAGAAAAAAAGACCGCGATCGTGATAATAGAAGCACAAAAAAGCGATCGCCCGCTGATTATTAATCCGACGAAAAACCCCCACAAACCCCAACCTCGTAGGGGCGGGTTTTCGAGATGGTGGATTATGGGCCATTATGGTTGGTGAAACCCGCCCCTACGAGGTTGGGGTTTGTGGGGGTTTTGTGGTGGGGTTGGGCGGGTTTTCGAGATGGTGGATTATGGGCCATTATGGTTGGTGAAACCCGCCCCTACGAGGTTGGGGTTTGTGGGGGTTTTTCGTCGGATTAATAATCAGCGGGCGATCGCTTTTTTGTGCTTCTATTATCACGATCGCGGTCTTTTTTTCTGCCTTTTTTAATCTGTTCGCTCATCTCTACAAACACATCTTTACGCAAATAAGGATAGTCGCTTACCCACACGTCGCGGCTGGGAATGTAAATATCTGAAACTTTGGCAATTCTGCCCAAATCTTCTTGATTCGACATGATTAACATCAAAGCAGCTTGGCCGGGGGCAATTCCTTGATGATTTTTCTGCAAGGGCGCTCGAAGTGTGGTAGTAAATCCGGTTTTGTCGCCGACTTCTAAGTTAATTCGCGGTTCTAAGTTGTCTACAATTACTAATTGTCCTTTTTGGTTGACTGTTTCTTCTTGACTTGTGACTTCATCTGTGATGTATATATCCAAAACTCGTCCTTGCCAAAAACCGCAATATTTATATTTGCGACATTCTGCGTTTTTTAAACTCGCCCAGAAAATCGGCCCCCACAGCCAGTACAAGCCTGCAATCAATCCGGTGATTAATACTAGGGGGCCGACATCGGAACCGGCGAAGTTGTAGATGACTACGAGGAGAACTACGATTACGGCAGATATGAGCATTCTCCTCAAAAAGTCTGGGGGTTTTCCCCAGAAGTATTTGTATTGGGCTCCGGTGGCGACGGCGGGAATTAGTTCTTGAAATGTTTCGCGGGTTAAGGGAATTAGCATAATGGGGAATTGGGAATTGGGAATGGGGAATTGGGAATTGGGAATTGGGAATTGGGGATGGGGAATTGGGGATTGGGGGATGGGGAATTGGCTATCTGTCTCAAGTTTTCAATCACTCATTCGATCTTTTTTGTCACCTATTGAGTTTAGATAAGCATTGAGTTTTGGTGGCAGTTCATCAATTATTGGTTGATTTTTTTTTACTTGTTCATCTGCTAACAACTGTCTGGCGTATGCCAATCTCAACCAACTGATTGTTTCATATAAAGAGCCTCTGGCAATTTTAATAAAACGCCGATTGTCTTGATGATTATACCTGCCACGTCCTTCTGCGATATTAGCACAAACACTATCGGCGGAGCGTACAATTTGCTGACCCATAGTATCTTTCGTGAAATAATCCCATTGTTTGACGATAAACCAAACCTCATTTGCTAACTTTTCAGCCAACTTGGAAACATCCAAATCCTCAAAATCTGGTCTACTCATATCTACACCCCTCTATTCCCAATTCCCCATTCCCAATTCCCCATTCCCAATTCCCTAGAGTATCTTTTCTAAGCCGTAAACGAGCGATCGCAATTCAATTACTTTGCGTATAGATAGGATGACTCCGGGCATATAACAAGCGCGATCGCTCGTGTCGTGACGTAAAGTATAAACTTGACCTGCGGCACCAAAAATTACTTCTTGGTGAGCAATTAAACCGGGTAAGCGGATGCTGTGAATCCGAATTCCTTCGTCGGCTAAAGAGCCTCTAGCTCCTGGTAATTTTTCGGTTTCATCCACCTCTGGGGGATTGAATGTTTTTCCCATTTCTGCTAGCATTTGGGCGGTTTGAATGGCAGTGCCGCTGGGTGCATCGGCTTTTTGATTGTGGTGGAGTTCGATAATTTCTACGTGTTCAAAATATTGAGATGCTGTGACAGCGGCTTGTTGTAGCAGAACCATGCCGATGGAAAAATTGGGTATAATTAAACAGCCAATGCTGGCTTTGTCGGCAAACTCGGCTAAGTTTTGAATTTGCTCGGTACTCAAACCAGTGGTGCCGACGACGGGACGAATGCCGTAGGCTATGGCCGATCGCACATTTTCGTAAACTGACTTCGGGTGTGTAAAATCTACCATCACCCCTGGCTGTTTTTCCTGGGCTGCTAATACCAGCATTCCTTGCAAATCGTCGGTAATGGGAACTTCCAACGGCCCGCCCCCTGCTAATTCTCCGGCATCGGCGTTGAGGACTTCAGGAGAGTGGTCTATGGCCCCGAATAGGGTGAGGTCTGGAGCCTTGGCGATCGCCTTAATTACTTCGCGGCCCATTTTGCCTGCGGCACCGTTAACAATCACCGGAATTGGAAGTTGATTCGCCATAATCTCAAAAAAAAATTCTGAAAGTCTATGGACTAAATTTTAACTCTACCAGGACTGACACACTCTTAAGGTTCCTATAAACTTTGTGAAATCAAGCAATTATTTGAGGCAAACTCGTTTTTGCCACAACTTCTGAAACCATTCTGTGAAAACAGACTGGGAGAAGCAAATTTGTATAGGTCAATTTTTGCTGATGGCAGAAGTTGCTGCGTGCCTCAAAGCTCTCTCTCTGAATTTATGAGGTTTAATTATGCCTTCGACCTTCTGCTTTCTGCGATTTACTGTCGGATGAGTTCCAAATTATCTCAAAATATTCGATCGCTGTTTTCGGTCCTAACTCCCCTGGGTTTGAGTTGTCAAGGTGGGCGAGTATGGGTTTTGCCTGCTGTATTGGCGGGCGCAACAGTAACCCTACTGAATCTGGGAGTGCGTCGGTTGGGAGGGTTCCAAAGCTTGGAATTAGGCAGTTTTGACTCTTTAGTGCGCTTGCAGCCATCGCAGAACACCGATCCTAGACTATTGGTAGTGGGTATTTCTGAGGCGGATATTCAAGCCTTGGGCAGATTTCCGATTACCGATCGATCACTTGCTCAAACCTTGACAAAATTGCAAAAATATCATCCAAGGGCGATCGGTTTGGACTTGTACCGGGATTTGCCACAAGCACCGGGACATCAGGAGTTGTTGACGCAACTGAAAGCACCGAATGTGGTGGCCATCAACAAATTGAGCGATGGGGAAAGTCCGGGAGTATCTCCACCAACGGGGATGCCAGCAGAGCGAGTGGGCTTTAACGACTTTGTACTCGACGCTGATGGTGTGGTGCGTCGCAATTTGATTTCTGTGTCAAAACCGGATGGAACTATTGCTTTCTCATTTTCTGTACAACTAGCTTTGCTGTATCTCAAAGACAGTTTGCAACCAGAAAATAGCCCTGTTCATGCCAACCAAATCAACTGGGGTAAGGCACAATTCCAACCTTTAAAACCTCACAGTGGTGGCTATGCCAATATTGACACCAAAGGCTACCAAATTTTGCTCCAATACCATTCTGCTAACAACGTGGCGCGACAGGTGAGTATCACGCAGGTGTTGAAGGGAGAAATTGACCCCAGTTGGGTGAAAGACAAGATTGTGTTGATTGGGACAACAGCACCTAGTGCCAGAGATTTGTTTTTGACACCCTATAGCCCAGGGCTTAAGCAAAGTCCAAAAATGCCGGGGGTGCTGCTGCACGCTCAAATGCTGAGCCAATTGTTGAGTGCAGTGTTGGATGGGCGATCGCTTTTTTGGATGTGGCCATCCTGGGCAGAAATTTTGTGGAATGCTTCCTGGGCGGTGCTGGGGGGGACTATAGCTTGGCGGATTCAGCACCCTCTGCGGGCTGGATTGTGTGGGGTTGCGGTATTGGTGGGGCTGTTGGGGGTGAGTTTTGGCATTTTTACAGTGGGTGGGTGGGTGCCTCTGGTGTCGCCGACTTTGGGTTTGGTGATGACTGGTGTGGGTGTCAGTGCTTACAAAAAGCTGTACGATGCTTTTCACGATTCGCTGACTGGTTTGCCTAACCGGGATTTGTTTGTGGAGTGTCTGGGGCGGGCGATCGGCAATACTAGAGGTCGCCACAGTTATTTGTTTGCGGTGCTGTTTTTGGATTTAGACCGGTTCAAGGTAATTAATGATTCTTTGGGTCATTTGGCAGGGGATGAACTGCTGATATCGGTTGTGCTGCGGTTGAGAGCAAGTCTTTGCCATGGGGAGACTGTGGCGCGGGTGGGGGGTGATGATTTTGCGATTTTGGTGAGAAATACGGATGTTGATAGTGCGCTGAATTTGGCCGATCGCATTCACCAAGCTTTAATTGTACCTTTTGAGTTGAGAGGGCAAGAGGTATTTGTCACCGCTAGCATCGGGATTGCGGTGGGAGGCGAAGCCACAGCTACCGTTAGGGAACAGCCGGAACATTTGCTCAGGGATGCCCACACGGCGATGTATCGAGCGAAGGCTTTGGGGATGGGAAGGTATCAGTTGTTTAATGCTTCGATGCACGATTTGGCCCTGGAGAGGTTGCAGTTGGAGACGGATTTGCGGATGGCGCTCAAGCGTGGGGAGTTTTTGCTGCACTACCAGCCGTTTGTGTGTTTGGCAACTGGGAGGATTATTGGGTTTGAGGCTTTGGTGCGCTGGCAGCATCCGGTGCGCGGTTTGGTGTCGCCGGTGAAGTTTATTCCGGTGGCTGAGGAGACGGGGGCGATTGTACCCCTTGGTGAGTGGGTGTTGGAGGAGGCTTGTCGTCAGTTGCGTCTGTGGGAGGGGATGTTTGATTTCGATCGACCTTTGATGATGAGTGTCAATTTGTCTGGGAAGCAGTTTGCACAGCCGGATTTGGTGGCGCGAATTAAGCAGATTTTGGGAACCACGGGTTTGAGTGCCCAGAGTTTGAAGTTGGAGATTACTGAGAGTGTGGTGATGGATGATGTGGAGTCGGCGATCGCGGTTTTAAAGCATATGAAAGCCCTGAATGTCAAGTTAGGAATTGATGATTTTGGTACTGGTTATTCTTCTTTGAGTTATTTGAGTCGGTTTCCGACGGATACTTTGAAGGTTGATAAGTCCTTTGTGGGGCTGATGGAGATAGAAAGCGAGGGGGAGAATGTCGCGATCGTGCGGACGATTGTTACCCTCGCCCATGCTTTGGGTATGGATGTGATTGCCGAGGGTGTGGAGACGGCGGCACAATTGGCTAGGTTAAGGGCGATCGGTTGCGAGTACGGCCAAGGTTACTTTTTTGCTAAGCCTTTACCGAGTGAGGCGGCCACTGCTTTGATGGCTTCTCGGCCACAGTGGTAGTTATTGGTTATTTGTTATTGGTTATTGGTTGTTGGTTGTTTGTTATTTGTTATTGGTTGTTGGTTGTTTGTTGTTGGTTATTTGTTGTTAGCTTTCAACTGATATCAAATCCGGTAGCATCTGAATTATTCACATCTCTATTCTCTCCCTCTGTGTCCTCTGTGTTCTCTGCGGTTAAATCATGACCATACAACCAGAAACGATATGACTCACGTTTGTCCACAACTTCTCCTATTTTAAATTTTTCTGCCTATTAGATAATAAGTAGTCATATCTCCCTTACCTTTGACATTGACTGTACCGCGTGTTTTCAATAAATACTTATCACACAACAATTGATAGGTGGAATCACTGACTTGAATTTTACCAGGAACTCCTTGGGATTCCATGCGGCTTGCTGTGTTGACAGCATCTCCCCATAAGTCGTAAATAAATTTTTTTGTGCCGATGACACCGGCAACTACTGGACCTGTATTAATACCAATCCGAATCTGGAGTGGTTGGCCGCTTTCGTCGCTAAATTTCATAATTTCTTGCTGCATTTCTATGGCCATTTCTGCAATAGATTCGGCGTGATTTGCACAGGAGACTGGTAAACCGCCAGCTACCATATAGTTATCACCGATTGTTTTAATTTTTTCCAGTCCGTATTGCTCGCTCAAATGGTCAAAGGCTGAAAAGATTTTGTTCAGTAATTCTACTAATTCTTGAGGAGATGTGCGGGAGGATATTTCGGTAAATCCCACAATATCCGCAAACAAAATCGTGACTTCGGCAAATCCGTCAGCTATGTTGATTTGACCTGTTTTTAGGCGATCGGCAATGGTTTTTGGTAAGATATTTAATAATAAACGTTCGGAGTTTTCTTGTTCGGCACGCAATATTTCTTCCGCTGCTTGTCGCTGGGCAATTTCTTTATAGACTCGGCAAAACATTTGATTGAAAGCCACCATTACTTCTCCTAATTCATCATCGCGCTTGACTGAAAAAGAATAAAAATCAGGTTGTATGCGATTTTGGCTTAAAGCATCTCCCGCAGCTATCAAGTCATCCCGCAGTCTCAAGATAGGTGCAATTACTGTTCCCCCTAAAAATAGCATGGTCACAGTAGTAACAAAGGCTGTTATAATCAAAACTAAAATTGAGATCCGCCAGATAAATGCGTATAATTCTGGTTGAACAGATGAAGCATCGTGGCGGACAATTAAAGTATAATTTCCTCCCAGATATTCATTAGTCCAAGCAACATCATAGCGTTTCCAATCAAGAGAATGCTTGCGTAAGATTCGCTCATTTTTTGTTTGTTCTAATTTTATTTCTGGTGCTTCGCCAAATGTATATATTAGCTGACCGTTGGTCATGTAAATAGATAATCCTAAGATGATTTTTGATTGTTTGATAGCAGTTTTTACTTGGTTTTCTAAAAACAGGCGATCGGAGATATCTTGTTTGAGCAAAAATACTAGGGAGTCAATCGTAGCGCGAGACACCTGTTCTAATTGCATTAATAGTTCATCTTCCCGCCGAAAATAAGAGGGAACTAAAATAATTGCTTCTATTACTAAAATGCTCGCAAATACCCACAGGGCTATTTGGCGAGATAAGCGAGATTTGAAAAAACCTAAAAATGACAAAAACCTGAATGACATAAAATTACTGTTTGGCAAATGGCTAATTATGAGAAGGCAGAATTCAGCAGTCAGTATTTATGAAAATGCGCCCTGAATTATTGTAGACAATTTAAACAGACTGTGAACTAAGTAATCTACCCTCCAGCAGATAGGTATTCATATCGCCCTTGCCTTTAACATGGATAATTCCTCGGTCTTCAAACAGATATTTATTTCGCAAAATATCGTAGGTGGATTTAGTGACTTGAATAGTGCCAGGAAGTCCGTGGGATTCCATGCGTGCTGCTGTATTCACGGCATCCCCCCAGAGGTCATAAATGAATTTTTTAGTACCAATAACTCCGGCGATTGCTGGACCAGTATTGATGCCGATGCGAAGACTAATTGCCGCCTGATGTTTCGCGTTAAATTTAACTAATTCCTGCTGCATATCTAAAGCCATTTCGGCAATTTTTTCGGCATGGTTTGTACTGGGATTTGGCAAGCCTCCAACTACCATATAAGCGTCGCCAATGGTCTTAATTTTTTCCAAACCGTACTTTTCTGTCAGACTATCGAAGCCTGAAAATATTTCATTGAGCAAAATGAGCAATTCTTCCGCAGATATCTGAGATGAAAGTACGGTAAAGCCGACGATATCAGCAAATAAAATCGTGACTTCGGCAAAGGCATCAGCTATGGTATTTTGACCGTCTTTTAACTTGTTGGCAATGGATTCTGGTAAAATATTGAGCAACAGGCGATCGCTCTTTTCTTGTTCTTTTACCAATTCTATATTTGTCTCTTGCAATTGGGCAGTTCGTTCCCGGACTCGCTGCTCTAATTGTTTAGCGTTTTGGCGCAATCTACTGATAGCTAAACTTAAGCCTGATATCCCTAATACTGAAAGTCCGACTAACAGGAAAAACAAGTTTTTGAGTCCATTGTGAGTCTTTTGAGTGATGGTATTGAGAGGTTGAGTAATTTCTAATATGCCCCGCACATCTCCTACTTTCCAGTCTTTTTTAGGACTGTAGGAGTTGGTGTTGTGGCAATTAACGCAGCTAGGAGTTAAAATGTCTGCTTCTGCATATCGAAATGCTGGTTTACCGAGAAAATCTTCTCTTCTAAAAAAGTTGGCTGTGGGATTTTTTGTCAAATAGCTGAGGGCTTCTCGTTCAAAATTGTCTTTAGCCCCACCTTCTTTTTCCCGCCAAGGAAATGGGTAGTTGCTGTACAGACGAACTGACACTTCTGGATTTTTTTGGGTGATATGTTGACCGAGTTCTATCAAAAATGTTGCTGGTACTGGTACTGTTACTTTGGTTTTTGTGGGATTGTAGTCGTGGGTGAAGCTAATCGCATTAGCGGTGGTTAGGGGTTTGATAGCATCGGAACTGTAAAGGGTGCGGGCTTCTTTAATAGCTTGGGCGTAGAGGGTGGCATTTTGGAGTGCTTGGGATGTAATTAGGGTGGATGAAAGCTGCGACATATTGGTCATCGCTATGGCTACACCTACACAGAATAGGATTGTTACTGCTAGGATAACTCGTTTGTAAACTAATTGACCCATCGCCGCCAGACTGCCAGAAATTAAGTGTTGCATGGTATCCTCAAGTGTGAGGTTTGATGGTTATTTTGATTTACTACCAACATAACACTGCTTTTTTAGGGAATTTTTAGGCCATGAGAGTTAGAGAAAGACAGTAGAGTGTCAGAGGTTGTTTATAATTGTTTACTCCAATGGCTTGAGTTATCCGTAAAAGTACGCATAACTTAATAACGCTAGTTGTAGTTATTTATGTATGTCGGTTAAGATAACAATTGTAGTTTATGGTTAGCGATCGTGAATTCTGATTCTAGTGCCTCACCTGTAAACAAGGAGATATTGCCGGGAGAAGTTTTTATCAATACTGCGGATTTTGATATCGGCATTCGGCGAATTTTGCCTAAATATGATGAAATGCTGGATGTATTAGCAGGTTGTATATTGAATGCAAACCACCGGATTTTAGAATTGGGTTGCGGTACCGGAGAACTTAGTTTAAAAGTTCTGGAACGCTATCCATCTGCGGAAATAGTTGCGTTGGATTATTCGCCACGAATGCTTGATTTTGCTCGTGCCAAAATAGAGTTGGCAGGATATGGATCTAGGTGGACTGGAGTCGAGTTGGATTTTGGAGAATGGGCGACTAATCCGAATTTTTCGGGTTTGCGTGATAAATTTGATGCTTGTATTTCATCTCTGGCAATTCATCATCTGGATGATGAAATGAAGTTGAAATTGTTTGAACGTATTCATGAAAATTTGAATCCTCATGGCTGTTTTTGGAATGCCGATCCGATGTTAGCAGAATCGGCGATCGTGCAAAAGATTTATCAAGTGGCGCGGGAAGAGTGGGCTGCAAGTCAAGGGGAAAAATTGGCAGAAATTCGCGGGAATGTGGGGATGAGTGTATCTTATGGGTATTCTCATCCCGATCGCCTAGCGACACTCTATACACATTTGGCCATGCTAGCCCAAGCGGGATTTGAGGCGATCGCAGTCCCTTGGAAATATTACGGTATGGCCGTATTTGGGGGGTTTGTCAAGGCGCATCCCGGCAGTTAAAAACCTTGTCTACACAAACTTTTGTCCCGATGGTGCGCGCACTAACAGAGTAGGAGGAAATTTAGGGAATAGGTGCGGTAATTTCAGTGGGTGTTTCCTCTGGTGAAGCTACTGCTGGTTTTTCCAGCAGTAGGCGCTGTTTGTTCCGAAATTCGGTGGCCGCATCGTTTAAATTTTGTCGCTGTTCGCTACTAAATTCTTCCATGCTGCGGCCATTTCCCAATCGGGAGCGGTGAATTAAATCCAATACTCGGCTGCCGCCATTGCCGCCGGAAAAAGGATCGGGATTGTCGTTAGTTTGAAAGTCTTGCAGGGGCTGACCATTGGTTAAGCTACTAGCTTGAGCTAAGGTTGGTTGAGGTAGGAAAAAAGTGGAAAAGGCGATCGCACTTAATGCCACCCGCATTATCAAATTGCCAGATTTTGAAGTTTTGGTGTTCATAATTATCAGGAATTAAGGAAGAAGGAAGAAGAACGCCCCAAGGCGGTTTCATTCTTGGTAGGGGCTGTGCCAAGAGTGCCGGCCATCCGAGGACATCAGGGACAGCCCAAAGAATCGCGAGTATCAATGCCAGTTTGTGAATTAGTCCCACTAGCTATTTTGCACAATTCTTTGATTTGTGCGCCATCCATAATGGCATCAGTAAAATCAGCCCCGGTGATGTCAACTCCCTCAAAGGTAGAACGCAGCAAAATAGTTTCTGCTAAAATGGCGTCACTGAGATCGGCATTAGTAAATTTAACTTGATCGATCATCGCATTAGTTAAATTTGCTCCATGCAAATTCGCCTGAGTCATCACCGAAGCACTCATAATTGCTCCCCGCAAATCGGCCTTAGAAAAATTAGTCAAGTCCATATTAGCGTTAGAAAACTCAGCAGCGCGCAAAACTTGACCGGAAAAATCGCGTCTTGTCAGTTCGGCATTGCTAAAGGACAGGGGTGGGGCATAATATTTAGATTGGCCCCAAGCCGGCAGGGGGAAGATTAAGATACAGAGTGTCAATAGGAAGGTAGCTAGTAGCCGGAGTCTCATAAGTTGGGTGTTCTCGCAAGGTGGATATTTGGTAGTGTATTCCGAACTTTGGGCGATCGACTCAAGAGTTAAAATCTCAATTAATAGTGATGGAGATGAAAAAAACGATATGCTAAGTTTTTTATTAACTTGGGTAGTAGCAGCAGTTTCGCTGGTGATTACAGCTAACATTGTACCAGGTATCACAGTAGTTAGCTTTCCGGCGGCGATGCTAGCAGCCGTGGTGATCGGATTTGTGAATGCGGTGGTGCAACCGATTCTGACATTGTTGACGCTGCCTTTGAGCATTCTTTCTTTGGGTTTGTTTTTATTTGTGGTGAATGCGATTTCGCTTTCCTTGGCGTCGTGGTTGGCTGGTGTCTTCAGTATCGGTTTTGCCGTTAATGGTTTTTGGCCTGCTTTGTTTGGTTCAATTGTTTTGTCCTTTGTTTCTGGCTTGATTGGTCGATTTGTGAATGCCGATCGCTCTTTGGATATGTAACATCCAATCTTAGATGTGCGATCGGGCAAGCTGCAACGGCTACAGTTACACAGCCTGCTTTTTCTTCCGCTCTAAATATTTGTTTAGGAACTAAAAGCCTTTCATGGGTGGGCAAGATGCCCACCCCACAACCATATTCACTGTTTGTGGAACAGGCATCTTGCCTGTTTTTGACAATGGGACAATATCCAAGTTCGATCGCGCCTAGTGCAGCGGCTTCTGCTACACTTTTAGTCCCGACTTTTGCCACTACTATATTTGAAGGATGGGGAACTTCTACAGAGTTTAAGACACTAGCAGAAAAGGTTTTTAAATGCCAGTTGTACCCTTGACAAAGTTCGATAATTCCAGATTCATTGGCTTTCGTGTCTATTGTCGCAATACCGGCGATCGCACTTAACGCTAAATGATAACTGCTACATACTTGTTTAATCGCGCTTTCGATGACTTTTCTCGATGTTCCCCCGGTGCAACCTATCCCTATCCATAATACTTTCGGATGCCATTGCACCTGTGGCAAAGCCGATGCCGGCAACAATCTTCTGTGCCTAAAACTAATCCAAATCCTCCCTTTGACAACTGAGAGATTGTCACCATCCCAACACAATGAATGTCCTTGTAGTAAAGAATTTTTCCACAACCTACAACCCACTTCTTGAATTACTTCTACCCTTTCTCCCCTAGCCATAACCGCCGCGACTCCTGGCCAGTCCCCGAACCCACGACTCCAACCACCTAAACTCTCTAGCCACTCTAAAGTCAATTGATTAATCATTATAAAAATTTAACATTATTTTTAAACAAAAGTTGTAAAATAGCACAAACTGCCAAAAATACAACATTGACTATGGTAGAACTAAACCAATTACTGTTAGAGTTTGAAGCAAACCTTGAATGGGAAGCAGTGACGGAAGAATGGAAAGAACGTCGCGACGATTGGGTAAGCGACGTTTCAGCAGCAAGTGACGAAAAACAACTAGCACAATTGCTAGTTGAATTAGAATCAAATTTTCAGCCCGATGCCGTACAAAGTCAATGGAAAAAGCTTCGTAAAAGTTGGATCAAAGAATGTCAAATAGCCTCGACTCTTGAAGAATTTTCAAGTTTATTATTGGAACTAGAAAGCAATACAACTTGGGAAGTAGTGACGGAGGAATGGCAGGAATACCGGGAGAATTGGGTGCAACAAATGTACGAATTTATCGAGTAATTACTCATCTTTAATTAAAACCCCATTTAGAAAAATGTCGGCGAGTCCTTCTGCCATTTCCTGCATTTGCTGCGGAGAAGCATTAGGCTCCATAATCGTATTTTGACTAAAACCTGCCACTGCAAACATCCCCAAAAACACCTGAGCCACAATTTTCGGATTCATCTGCCGATAAATTCCTTTTTCCATTGCCGTTTCAAAAAAAGCCTCGGCTACCTCACTCATTTTGCCAATTACTTCTAACTGAATTCGATCGCGCAAATCTGGGTGAAATTGCGCCTCCAAAAAACAAACCCGCATCATGTCGCTATTCTCGCGGATATTGAGCATCCGCCGTCGCATTACCTGAGCCACAGCTTTGTAACTGCCCATTTCGCTTAATTCCGTCAACAAATCGGTCAGTAATTCTACCCATCCTTCTGTAGCTACCTCAATCAAAATTGCTTTTTTATTATCAAAATGCCGAAACAGAGTCCCCTCTGCCACTCCCGCCGCCGCTGCTAAATCGCGAGTGGTAGTGCCATCATATCCACTACGAGCAAACAAGCGTTGAGCCGCTTGTAAAATCCGTTTTTTGGTTTCTGTTTCAGAAGGAGGAGACTGATTAAAAATTCGCATAGCTTTGTAATCGGTAATTGGCGAATTGGAAGATAGACTTGGGGACTGAGGGACTAAATTATGTTAAGTTTTAAGTTGTAGTTGACTTTAATCTTAAACTCAAAACTCCTTGTTCAACCCTAGATTATTTTTGAGCTGGGCTGTATCAGCGTAGCACTTGCGACGCAACAGATCGCTTATGACTCAAAAAATCTTTATGCTTAAAAAAGAATCTCTTTTATTCGGCATAAACATCTTGCTGTGTGACAATGCCCAATCCCAAATCTCAAATCTCAAATCCCATGACTCCGCCGTCTCAAAAACCTCCTCGTGAACCGAAGCTATCCCACAGGGACTCCTTCACATCGAAAACACGACTGCTAGCCTCCCTGCTGGCCGCTGTGGTGCTGTGGTGGGGAATTAACCCGCAAATCGCCCTCGCCCGCGAAAACCCTGCTAACGGCTCCGCAGCAGTGTCTGTTATGCCATCGCTCGATCGAGTAATTCGCCAAGTCACCGAATTTAAGCTTGACAACGGCATGACATTCATCGTACTCGAAAGACCAAGAGCACCCGTAGCATCCTTTCTAATTCATGCTGACGTGGGAGGAGCAAACGAGCCCGACGGGCAAACTGGAGTCGCTCACTACCTCGAACATTTAGCCTTCAAAGGCACGCCCCAAATTGGCACTACTGATTACAAAGCTGAAAAACCACTCCTAGAAAAACAAGACAAACTCTTCGCGCAAATCCAAGCAGCCAAAGCCAGCGGTAAAACCGCAGAACTCGCTAAATTCCAAGCAGAATTTGACAAAGTTGAAAACGAAGCATTGCAATTTGTTAAACGCAACGAATTTGGTAAAATTGTCGAACAAGCAGGGGGAGTCGGGCTCAATGCCGCCACTTCTACCGACGCCACCATGTATTTTTATAGCCTGCCAGCTAATAAATTAGAACTGTGGATGTCCCTGGAATCGGAGCGATTTCTAGAACCAGTATTTCGGGAATTTTACAAAGAAAAACAGGTGATTCTAGAGGAACGCCGAATGCGAACCGAAAATTCCCCCATCGGACAAATGGTGGAACTTTTTGCTGAAAAAGCTTTCTCTGTCCATCCCTATCGTCGCCCCGTAATTGGCTACACTCAAGACATTCAAAACCTCACCCGTAGCGATGTACAAAAGTTTTTTGACACTCATTACGTCCCCAGCAAGCTGACTGTGGCAGTGGTAGGAGATGTGAAAGCCTCGGAGGTGAAGCGACTGGCACAAATTTATTTCGGCCGCTACAAAGCGAAGCCAGCGGCTCCTGAATTGCAAATTGTCGAACCTCCCCAAGCCCAAACTAAGGAAGTAACGCTGAAATTGCAAACTCAACCTTGGTATTTGGAAGGATACCACAGACCTGCGATGAACCATCCCGACAATGCGATTTATGAAATAATTGGTTCTTTGCTCAGCGATGGTCGCACTTCTCGACTTTACAAATCTTTAGTAGTAGAAAAGCAATTAGCTTTGGCGGCTCAAGGTTTTAGCGGTTATCCGGGAGAAAAGTATCCGAATTTAATGTTATTTTACGCTCAAACTGCTCCGGGGCGCACCGTTGATGAGGTGGCGATGGCTTTGAGCAAGGAAATCGATCGCTTGAAAACAGAGCCGGTGTCTGCTGAGGAATTGGAGCAAGTGAAAACTCAGGCGAGGGCTGGTTTATTGCGATCGCTCGATTCTAACATGGGCATGGCATTTTCCCTGCTGGATTATCAAGTAAAAACTGGTTCTTGGCGCAATTTGTTTAAGCAATTGGATGCTATTGCTAAGGTAGGTCCCACGGATATTCAACGAGTCGCCCAGACAACTTTCCGCCCTGAAAACAAGACTATTGGTAAGCTTTTACCACTGTAAGGAAGGAAGAGGGAAGAAGGAAGAAGGAATAAGGAATAAGGAAGAGGGAAGACTCGTTCCTAGGCTCTGCCTGGGAACGAATATCCAGAGGCTCTGCCTCGATTTATACTCGGCGGTTGAAACCGCGTCTACACAAACGAAGTCTGCCTCCGCAGACTAAGAGATAGAATAGTTACCACAGGCAACTTAGGAGAAAGAATGAAAAGGACTAAATTGAAACTGAAAAAAGTAAAGTTATTTCTGCTGGCGCTTTGCTTCTTTACAGTTTCATTATCAACATTTAATTTATTACCTTCCTTCGCGGCGGGACCGAAGCACTACGACGAATTGACATTTCCGGCACTGCCAGAATTGAAACTACCTAAATACACTCGCTTTGAACTTAAAAATGGGATGCGAGTCTACTTAATGGAAGACAAAGAACTCCCCTTAGTCGGAGGAAATGCGATATTTCGCACCGGAGAAAGATTTGAGCCAAGCGAGAAAATCGGACTGGCAAATTTAACTGGGACAGTAATGCGCACTGGCGGTACGAAAAAGCATACGTCAGACGAACTAAATCAGTTGCTAGAACGTCGCGCTGCTTCGGTAGAAACAGGGATTAGCTCTACTTCGGGAAGCGCTAATTTTACGGCTTTAGCTGAGGATATAGAGCCTGTATTTGACTTGTTTGCAGAAGTCATTCAACAGCCAATTTTTGATCAAGAAAAGTTGGATTTAGCGAAGAAACAAGAGCAAGGTGGAATCGCGCGCCGCAATGACAATCCCGACGACATTACCAGCCGTGAGTTTCAAAAACTGATTTATGGCGATCGCAGTCCTTACGCCCGCACGGTAGAATACAAAACCCTGGCGAATATTTCCCGCGAAGATTTGGTGGGTTTCTACCAGAAATACTTTCACCCTAAAAATATGATTTTGGGGATTTCTGGGGACTTTGATACGGCAAAAATGCGATCGCTCATCGAGCAAAAATTTGGCAATTGGCAACCGACTGAGATGGCAGAAGTGCCGCCCTTACCCACTGTATCAGCAGCCAATAAAGGTGGCATATTTTTTGTAAATCAGCCCCAACTAACTCAAAGTTACGTGCAAATGGGACATTTGGGTGGAATGCTCAATAGTCCAGATTACGGTGCTTTGGATGTAATGAATGGGGTTTTGAACGGTTTTGGTGGCCGTTTGTTCAATAACGTGCGATCGCGCCAAGGCTTAGCTTATTCAGTCTATGCTGCTTGGAGTGCGAGGTTTGACTATCCAGGGGTATTCGTCGCAGGAGGCCAAACGCGATCGGAAGCAACCGTACCATTTATCAAAGCAATTAACACAGAGATCGATCGCATTCGCACCGAAGCAATTACCCCAGAAGAATTAGCTTTTGCTAAAGATTCAAAAATCAATTCCTTCATCTTCAAATTTGAAGACCCCAGTCAAACTTTGGCGCGCTTAATGAACTACGAATACTACGGTTATCCGCAAGATTTCATTTTTAGCTACCGTCGCAGCGTTGAAGCAGCCACAATTGCTGACGTACAGCGCGTCGCCAATACTTACTTGAAACCGGAAAATTTGGTGACATTAGTAGTGGGAAATACTGCGGCAATTCAACCACCATTATCCAGTTTGGGAACTTCGGTGAAAGTGCAATCTGTGGATATCACAATTCCCTCGGCAACTTAATCGGTAATAAGTTCATAATCAAGACTAAAGTCCTCACTACAAACCATTTTTAGGTTCGTAGTAAGGACTTTAGTCCTCTATTTTTCACGTCAGTCGATCGGGATCGATATTCAACTCCCGCAACTTTGCCGCCAATAAATCCGCCCGCAGCCGTTCCTGTTCGGCCCGCAGCCGTTCATATTCCGCTTGTTCCGAACTCCACAGCAGCAAATTTCCCTGCGAATCCCACCAGCGCAGCCAATTCATAGTTTGCCCCAAACGTTCCCCCGGCCAAATCCCCAGCCACAAATCTAACTCTGGAATCCGCACCCGTCCTTGTGCATCAGCAGTCTGGGTTACATAGCGGCCATTTTGCAAGCACAGCACTTCCAACTTGGGATCGTAGGGATCGTAGGTAACATAGGTAGGAACTTGCAAAATCTGCTCGTAGAAGTAGAGCTTACCGTAGGGAGGAGTCGATCGCACCGACAGTTCGCCGTAATCTTCGTCAGACAAAAACTCCATCACCACAGATACCGGCGCACCCTCCAGATTGGGCGTGTAGCTGCGGCGAATCGTCCCCTCAGCAACTGGATGCACTTGCGGCACGTAAAACCAATCCGGTGCTTTCACTACAGTTTTCTTATTGATAGTCGCTACCAGTCCAAAATTAGAACCAATAAGTGCGATCGGCGCAATGCGTCCAGCGGCCCCCAAAGCATCGGTGAGAGCGGCCGCAAGGGGTGGTTGTTGAATATTTTCCACGGGATCGTCCGGTAAAACAAAGTCGGCTGGTAGGGGTTCCCAGGTGACAGTTAGTGCTTTGGAACTCGACGAGATTTGAAGTACCATGAGCCTATACCATTTTATTTTTAGTATCTTAAGAATCAGCATTCCTGTAGGGGCGGGTTCACCAACAATCATTGCCTAAAACCGATAATCTTGTAAACCCGCCCGCGCCCGACGACAAATAAAGATCCTAAAAATCAATAGTCAAAGGTGCTCTCGGAAACGGAATCACATCGCGAATATTTCCCATTCCAGTCATAAACTGCACCAACCGCTCAAACCCCAAACCAAAGCCAGCATGAGGCACAGTACCGTAGCGGCGCAAATCCAAATACCACCACAATTCCTCCTTGTTCATCCCCTGCGCTTCCATGCGTCTTTCCAACACATCCAGCCGTTCTTCCCGCTGGGAACCACCGATGATTTCGCCCAGTTTAGGAGCCAGAATATCCATGGCTCGCACGGTTTTCTCATCATCATTTAACCGCATATAAAATGCTTTAATTCCCACGGGATAATCTGTGACAATTGTCGGCTTTTTAAACAATTCCTCAGCCAAATAACGCTCGTGTTCCGACTGCAAATCCAAACCCCACTTGACGGGAAAATCAAATTTTTTGTCTGCTTTCTCCAAAAGTGCGATCGCCTCGGTGTAGGTAATCCGCTCGAACTGATTGTTAATGATATTTTCCGCAGTAGCCAAAACCGTCTTGTCAATGCGATCGTTGAAAAACTCCATATCTTCCGGGCAACGATCCAACACGTATTTAAAAATATACTTTAAAAACGCCTCAGCCAAATCCATATCACCCTGCAAATCGCAAAAAGCCATCTCCGGTTCAATCATCCAAAACTCAGCCAAATGCCGCGAAGTATTAGAATTTTCCGCTCTAAAAGTCGGGCCAAAAGTGTAAACATTGCCGAAAGCCATCGCCATAATTTCCGCTTCCAACTGACCACTTACTGTCAGATAAGCGCGTTTACCAAAAAAGTCTTTCGCATAATCAACCTCTTGAGAATCAGTGCGCGGGATATTTTTCAGATCGAAGTTAGTAACCGCAAACATTTCCCCCGCACCTTCACAATCGCTAGCAGCAATAATCGGAGTATGCACCCACAAAAAACCCCGTTCTTGGAAAAATTGGTGTATCGCTGCGGAACAAGCATTGCGAACCCGAAACACAGCACCGTGGGTGTTAGTGCGCGGCCGCAAATGGGCGATAGTTCGCAAAAACTCCAAAGAATGCCGCTTCTTTTGCAGCGGATAACTTTGGGGATCGGCATCCCCATAAACTTGAACTTGAGACGCTTTTAACTCAATGCGCTGTCCCTTTGCTGGAGATGCTACCAACACCCCCGACACTTCCACAGATGCACCTGTATTTAATTGTTTCAGTACATTCTCAAAATCTGGCAAATCAGCATTGATGACTACTTGTAAATTAGCCATCGCCGAACCATCATTGACTTCCACAAACGCAAATTCTTTCAATTCCCGCTTAGTGCGAACCCAGCCTTGAACAGTGACAGTTTCATCAGGTTCCCCAGCCCGCAAAATAGCAGCAATTCGTTGATTTGTCATATCCACTCCCGTTTATTTAATATTTTGCACTATATTTCTCTGTTTTCTCTTCCTCTGCGCCCTCTGCGCCCTCTGCGGTAAAAAAAATCAAAAACTATCCCGCATAGGATTTCAAAATCCAACCTAGCAAAATACCAAGTCCCCCAAAACGAACTGCTTGCCAAAAAGGTTGTTTTATGCTAGCCCAGGAAAACAGACTGCTTTCTAAATTTAACTCGATCGCTTCTAATTCTTGCTCAATTTCCCGCAATTCTTTCTTCAGTTGCGGTAAACGATTTTGGCGCTGTTGCTGGTGGATTGCTTCGCGCCGATGCCCCAGTTCCGCTTGGCGCTGGCGATCGACCTGAATTTGAGTGTAACGTTCTTTGACTGCTGCGAGCGATCGCTCCACCGTTGAGAGAGCTTGAACAAACTCGCTGTCATCATCTCCTGGTGTCTCTGGATTAAACTCTGACGGCTGTTGAGGCATTTTGATACGCAAATCTGACAATAATTAAAATTTAGTTGTTATTATGTGCAGTATATTTTTTAAATTATCGCTAGGATTAGCAACTATGCTTGAAACTACACAAACGCCTAAAACTGTCAACCTCAACGAGCTTACCACAGTAGAACTAGCCCAAGCTCTTGCCGCCCGCCTCGCCATCTCCGAAAAAGATTGGCATCGTCTCAAGAATAACCGTCCTGCTCGCGCCGCTGAGCAAGCTGGGGCTGCCTTGGTCTTTTTGCTCAAAAATCAGCCAGAAGAAGCCCTCCCTCGCTTGAATCAGGCCGCAGGATGGCTAGATCGATCGATCTCTGCTCCTCCTTGCCCCACCCACGGACACGGAAAATAGTTATGCAGTTTTGATCGAAACTAGGGAAACTCAAAACCCTGTGGTTTGAGATGCCCGACTTGTGGAAGAAGTCCGGCATCGAGGTGTGATATTTTGTTAGTGAGAGTGACTTATGCACAACAAGTAGACCGATCGAGATGTACGATCGGTCGATTCGGCAACCAGACAACTCTCCGGTTGTGACTGATGTTGACAATTCTGCCAAATATGTAGTAGTTTTAGCGCCAGCGAGGTAGGCTTGAGGAACTGGGAACTTGTTTGCATACCCTTAACTCTGTACCCTGAGAATTCCACTCCACCCGATCGAATATCTGGTAAAGAATAAACAACCCCCTGCCGCATTCATTTTCAACGTCAGGGAGTTCACAGTTATCTGCAACATCGCTATCGCAATCATCTGTATAAAGGTTGCAATTGCAAGGGGCTTGAAACCCCGTTCCCTCGTCTGATATCACCCACCAATATTGATTTTGTACGATGGAAAAACGGACTCCAACAGTTTTACTGGGGTCCAATTTGTTTCCATGTTTAGCAGCATTTACCAAAGCTTCTTGAAGCCCTAACCGTAATTCCGCTTGCCAGTGAACCGGAACCTCTGCTAGGAGCAGATCCAAAACAGGACAAAGGTATAGAGTAGAAGCGAAGCTAATCGTAATCCAATTGCGCCCTACTGGACGGGCTGAGATAGCAATCACTCAGAAAACTCCCTAACTTTCAGGTGAATAATTTTCACACCCTGCATAGTTGGCTCCCCTAGTATTAACAATGCCGATCGATTGAGCGCCACAGCTCTATCTATATTTTAGAGTATCAAAACCCTGGATCAAAGCAAAGATCCTCACAAAATATTTTGCGACTCTCACAATAGGACTTTTTGCTCACTCAGCCACCCTGTCAGGGGACTTCACCAAGTCGCATTCCTAAAAACCTCAACTTGCCACTATCCCAGATCCCCAATATTAATCAGTACAAAACCTACTTTAATCCCTCGATCCCTGCTCAGTCCCCGTGGATTGCTAGCTCTGCTTCGGTAGGGAATTACCATAAGTTACCATTGTCAAACTATTTTGATACAATAATTAATGTAAATAATTAATTTATTTAACTTACGCAGAGGAAACACAAAATCTAGGGTGTGGCCTGGGGGGAGTTCTCGATCCGGGATGGGACACTGGTCCTCTAGCCAATCTTACGGATAACTAGCCTCCGTAATTCCTGTAATTTTTTACATGAAGTAAACAAACCCAGCCATAACCGCCACCCTCGTACCGGGTTCTACTGGCCGCCGTGGTTCATTTTGTTTTTTTTTATGTAAGTAATATAGTGTTTTTACGTAAGTATTAAGGGAGGTACTGGGCTGGCGATTGTGTGTAGGATTAAAGGCGATCGACAGTTAATGAATCAGAGTGCAAGTTTATATCTATAATTTTAAATTAAAATTAAAATTAATATTAAAATTAAAAAATTATAAAAACTAGATAAATCAACCAAAACACAAGTAAATGCCATGTCACAGAAATACGTAAAATTAGATGCCGAGGCTTATGAGTCCCTCACAAGAGAGCTCGCAACCCTGAAAGGGCGGCTGGCGGAACTAGAACTGGCAGATAAACAAGAGTCCGCTAGAGTTGCCAAACAAAAAGCACTGTTTGCCGTAGTGACCAAAATTCGCGAGTCTCTAGATTTAGATATTATTTTAAAATCAACCGCTACAGAAGTACGTCAACTGCTGAATGCCGATCGAGTGGGAATGTTTCAGTTTGACCCCAATTCAGGATTTGACGACGGGGAATTTGTCTCAGAAGACGTGCTGCCGGAGTTTGACTCCGCCAAAGCCATCAAGGTACACGATCGTTGTTTTGGAACACAATACGCAGTCAACTATCAACAAGGAAAAATTCAAGCAGTTACTGATATTTACAACGCCGGATTGAGCGATTGTCATATTGCTATTCTTTCCCGGTTTCAAGTCAAAGCTAACCTAATTGTACCTTTAATTAAAGGCAATCAACTATGGGGATTAATCTGCATTCACCAATGTCGTAGTCCACGACGTTGGCAGGAAGATGAAATTGAGTTTGTTACTCAAATTTCAGTTCATTTAGGAGTAGCAATACAGCAAGCAGAACTTTTAGAAAAAGCTGAAAGGCGGTCTACAGCGCTCCAGACAACTCTTGAGGTGCAATTGCAAAAACGGACTGAAGAATTAGTTAAGGAAGCAGAGCGAGAACGAGCCATAACTCGCATGATTGACAAGATTCGTCAAACCTTAGAGATCGAAATAATTTTCCAGACAGCAGCCACAGAGGTGCGAAAACTGTTGAATGTCGATCGCATTGCTATTTATCAATTTCGTGAAGACTATTTCGGTGACTTTATCTTTGAATCCGAATCTGGGGAATGGCCGAAATTGGTAGGCAGTGGTTGGGAAGACCCTTACTTAAACGAACACAAAGGAGGCAGATTCCGCAATGCCGAAATCTTTATCGCTGACGATATCTACAACGCCGGTCAGAGTGAGTGCCACATCGAAGCTTTAGAATATTTTGGTGTTAAATCCTGTGCCGTAGTTGCAATTTTTAAAGGAGAAAAACTTTGGGGACTGCTGAGTGCATTTCAACACAGTGGTCCCCGACATTGGGAAGAAAATGAAGTCAAGCTACTGACTCAAATTGCTACCCATTTGGGAGTGGCATTGCAGCAGTTAGAATACCTCGAAAAAATTCAATTTCAAGCTAAACAGCAGGCAAAAGCAGCCGAACAGGAGCGGACTTTAGCCAGAGTAATTGAAAGGATTCGTCAAACCCTAAACATTGACAAAATTTTCAGTGCTACTACTCAAGAAGTTCGCCAAATCCTCAACTGCGATCGCGTAGCAGTTTACCGTTTCTTTCCTGACTGGAGTGGCGAATTTGTCTCGGAGTCCGTAGCCGAAGGCTGGATATCTTTAGTAACTGAAAAAATTAAAACCGTCTGGCAAGATGAATACTTGCAAAATACTCAGGGAGGTAGGTATCGCAATCAGGAGATTTTTGTAGTAAATGATATTTACAAAATTGGTCACTCTCAGTGTCACCTAGAAATTCTACAGCAAATTGAAGCCAAAGCATATTGTGTCGCCCCAGTTTTTGTAGGTAAAAATCTCTGGGGTTTGCTAGCAGCTTATCAAAACTCAAGTTCTCGTCAGTGGGAACCCGGAGAAGTCAGGTTGCTGGCTCAGATTGGCAGTCAATTGGGAGTAGCCATGCACCAAGCAGAATTGCTAGATCAAACTAAAAAGCAGTCCTGGGAATTGCAGACAACTTTGGCAGATTTGAATGCCATTGTTGACAACTTGGCTGACGGATTATTAGTCACAGATATAGAGGGTAAAATTACTAGGTTTAATCCAGCTCTCCTCGCGCTGTTTGAATTAAAAGATGTGGAGTTGAAAGGCAAAAAAGTCTCTGATATTTTTGCTAAAAACTTGGCTAAGCTGGCTGATGAAGCGGAACGCAATGAGGGAGAAATTGTGACCCTTGAGGTGGAACTGGGCAATAACCGAATCGGTCAAGCTTTGGCAACAAATATTCTCAAAGAAGCTGTGAATGATGAAGTAGATCACTCCCTTGGTTCGGTTATTTTGATTAGGGATGTCACCGTTGAACGAGAAGTTGACCGAATGAAAACAGACTTTTTGGCTACAGTTTCTCACGAACTGCGGACACCTCTAACTTCTGTCTTGGGTTTTGCTTCAATCATCAAAGAAAAACTAGAAGATGTAATTTTTCCTGCCATACCTATCGAAGACAAAAAAACCAAAAAAGCTGTGCATAAAGTGGGAGATAATATCAATATTATTGTCTCAGAAGCTGAGAGACTGACATCTTTGATTAATGATGTTTTAGATATTGCTAAGATGGAGGCGGGCAGAGTAGATTGGCAGTTGCGACCAACAGATCCAGTGCAAATATTGAAACAGGCGATCGCGGCTACTTCATCTTTATTAGAAAAAAATAATTTGAAATTGATTAAAGATTTTAAGCCGGGACTTCCCCAGGTATTAGTTGACCGCGATCGCATGGTTCAAGTATCTATCAATTTGCTCTCTAATGCCGTAAAATTTACCCAATCAGGTTCCGTTACTTGCAAAGCAAGAGTAGAGAATGATGAGATAGTTATTAGTATTATAGATACTGGCATAGGCATTGCACCAGAAGACCAAAGCAAAGTTTTTGAAAGATTTAAACAAGTGGGAGATATCCTCACCCAAAAGCCGAAAGGTACAGGCTTGGGACTGCCAATTTCCAAACAAATTATTGAACATCACGGCGGTAGAATTTGGCTAGAAAGTGAAGTTGGTCGCGGCAGCACTTTTTCCTTTAGCATACCCATCATAAACAACGTTCCACCTGTAGAGAAATGGGAAAATTTTAACGCTCTAATCTCACAATTAAAACATCAGGTTGTCAGCAGAACTGCCACAAACACTAAAGAACTCAAGCAGATTCTCGTTGTTGACGACGAGCCTAACATCCGGGAACTGCTCCGACAGTCACTGGAAGAAGAAGGATATGAAGTTACGGAAGCATTTAATGGCATCGATGCTATTTCTAAGGCCAAATCAGTGAAACCAGACCTGATTATTTTAGATATCATGATGCCACATATAGATGGTTTCGATGTCGCTGCTGTTCTCAAACATGACCCCCAGACTATGGGTATTCCCATTGTCATAGTTTCTTTGATTCACGATCTGGAAAGGGGCGCTCGCTTGGGAATAGACAGCTATTTTACAAAACCTATTAACGTAGGAAGACTATTGAGAGAAATTGGCTTGCTACTAAATCCAACTATCTCTAACAAGACTGTATTGGTGGTAGATCGCAATCCTTCAAATCTGAAAACTGTCTCGGATGCTTTGGTCTTTCAAGGATATAATGTCATTAAAGCCTATAATGCTGAAGAATGTCTAGATCTAGCTATATCAAGGAAGCCAAATTTGATTATTATTGATGAAGTATTATCTCAAGAAAAAGAACTTGTCAAAACTTTGCGCCTGACTGATGGCTTGGAAAATGTTTCCTTAATTTTTATGGGAAATCTGTCAGAAAATACCCTACCTAAAAAAGTAGATTGACCAAACAACAACACCTATAAACCTTAAAAAAAATCTGCGCTAGATTAGGATTGACTACAGAAATATACTTTCTTAAAATCCTTAAATTTACGGATTGAATCTGAACAACTTACTGAAAAACCTTGAGGAAAAATGGCAGTTAAAAAAGTTTTAATTGTAGATGATGAACCGAACATTCTGATTTTGATGGAGCAGGCTCTGGAAAAGTTGGAAGATGAGGATGACGTAGAATTAATCACGGCTAAAAATGGACTGGAAGCACTGGAACTGATTCAGGAAGAAAAGCCGGATTTAGTTTTTCTTGATGTCATGATGCCGAAAATGAGCGGACTAGAAGTATGCAACACTGTTAAAAACGAGCTGAAAATGGATGATGTTTATATTATTATGTTGACCGCCAAGGGGCAAGAGTATGATAAACAAAGTGGTATGGCTGTGGGGGCAAATCTTTATATGACTAAACCTTTCCGCCCGAAAGAAGTCCTGCAAAAAGCTAGAGAAGTTCTCGGTTTGACTTGACACACTTACAAATATCTGCAACATAGCTCTGCCTTTATTAATTATTTTTGGGAGAGTTAGTGACAGATTTAAAAACAACTCACGCGAGAATACTCCTAACTAAATACCAAAATTAATGGTTCGTATTAATCTGAAAAAATTGATTTCTAAAAAAGATTTTCAGGCAGTTATTAACGGTGCTATTTCGGCTCTAGATGCTCCGATCGCAATTCGTAATATTGAGGGAGTTATTTTATTGGGCGAAGACAGTCATCCATGCTTATACAAATACCCTGTGGTGCTAGCCGATGAAGTAATTGGTTATGTCACAGGCTCTCAAAAAGCAAAATTCATTGCTGATTTGATTGGCTATGCTGCTCAAGCTGATTCGGATACAAGAATTTTGGCTATGGATACTTTGGAAAAGTACGAAGAAGTGAATTTTTTGTATGATTTTTCTAGTAAAATTTCAAGTTGTTTAGGAGTCTCTGAAGTCACTGATTTAGTGGTAACAGAAGCTAAAAAATTGATTGACGCTAGCAATATTTTGCTGATGTTAGTTAATCCTAAAATTGGAAAATTAGAAGTGATTTCAGCCAAGGGGAAAAAGTATAATACCCAAACAAAAATTGGACCAAATGTGGGGATAGCAGGTCACATTCTCGTTTCGGGAAAAGCGGAAATAGTCAATGATGTGCTTTCCGATCCCAGATATGTTGTGGGAAACAATAATCTGCGTTCTCTGATTTGCGCTCCTTTAACTACACAAAATGGCACGATTGGTGTCATCAATGTTAGCAATAATCAACTGGTTAACTATACAGCACAGGATTTAAAACTGTTGACTGCTTTGGCTTCCCAAGCAGCAGCGGCGATCGAGAATGCGCTATTGCATGAAAGTAAATTGAAGGAAGAACGGATCAAGAATAATTTGGAAAGATATCTTTCTCCCCATGTTGTCCAAGCAGTTATCGAAGCTAAAGGAGAAATTTCTATGAGTCCAACTAAGCGCAATATCACGGTGCTTTTTTCGGATATTAGAGATTTTACTACCAAGTGCGAAGAACTTCCGGCTGAAAAAATAGTGCTATATTTAAATGAATATTTTACCCAGATGGTAGAGGTGATTTTTAGTAAACAAGGTACGGTAAATAAGTTTGTGGGAGATATGATTGTGGCAATGTTTGGGGCTCCTTCGGAAGTTGCCGATCGAGAACGGAAAGCGATCGAAACAGCGATCGATATGCAGCGTCGCATTGAAGAAATTTCGATTCCTTGGATTAGGGATAACTTTCTCACAGGTATTGGTATTAGTGCGGGTGAAGTGGTTGTGGGAAATATTGGTTCGCCGCAGCACATGGATTATACTGCTATCGGGGATGAGGTGAATATTGCCTCTAGGTTGCAGTCCATTGCTAAGGGAAAACAAATTTTGGTTAGCGATAGTGTGTATAGCGCTACTAAAGATATGTTTGAGTTTAAAGAGATGGGTCAAGTGATAGTTAAAGGTAAGAAGAAAGCTGTAAAAACTTTTGAGGTGATTTATCAAAAATGAACTAAATATAGCAATCCTTGCAGGAGTCACAAAATTTTAACCCCACCCCAACCCTCCCCGCGAGTTCGGGGAGGAAGTAAGAAGTTCACAAATGATTTAGGATTGCTATAGGAATCAGAAAAGAGGTTATTAAATATAGTTGGGCGATTTGGGCGGTTTATTTGTTAAGCTAGAAATTGCACTCTGTCAATAAACCTTAGATTTATGCACAGGTTATTAACTGGGAAACTGCGGGTAGAACATTTAACCATACCGATCGCCAATCTGCCAGCAAATCTATCGGGTACTAAACTGGTACAACTGACTGATTTTCATTATGACGGGGTGCGGCTTTCGGAAGGTTTACTATTCGAGGCGATCGCTGCGGCCAATGAAGCCGAAGCAGACTTGATTTTCTTAACCGGGGATTTTATCACTCTGGAAACCGCCCCGATTCACGACTTAGTGCAACGATTAAAAAACTTGCAAAGTCGGGTGGGAATTTATGCTGTTTTAGGCAATCACGACCACTATTGGCCGGGGGGTAAAAGAGAGGTTACTAATGCTTTAAATAACGCGGGAATTCGGGTTTTGTACAATGAAGCTACCTATCCTTTGGGGGAAAATTTAGCTTTAATTGGGCTGGCGGATTTTTGGTCTGGGGATTTTCAACCTGAACCTGTAATGACATCAGTCGATCTATCGATTCCTCGGATTGTCTTGTCTCACAATCCTGATACTGCGGAAAAGCTGCAAGGATACCGGATTGATTTGCAGTTGTCGGGACACACCCACGGTGGTCAAATAGTGATTCCCGGTATTGGGCCTGTGTATGCTTGGCTAAAAAAAATTAGCTCTGCTATTCCTCAATGGGTACGCAATTGGATGCCTTTTTTATCCATTGACGATCGAGTAGTTACTCACTGGGAATGGGCCAGTGGTTTACATCGGGTAGGGAATAATTTACTATACGTGAATCGCGGTTTGGGAACCTATGCCCCCGGAAGGCTATTTTGTCCGCCGGAAGTGACAGTAATTACTTTAATTTGTGAATGAGTAACCGGGGCAAGGATGGAGGAATTGCCCCTAAGAAATACCCTACATATATTGAGCCTGTGCTTAATTCCTATTAACCCTATGTTTAACTTCCTTCCCCAAACCGATAACCTCTGCCATAGACTGTGTGAATCAGCACAGATTCGCGAGGGGCTTCTATTTTGCGGCGTAGCAGGCGAATTTGAGCAGCTAATACATTGCTGCTGGGTTTTTCTGCTTCATGCCACAAATATTGGTGAATTTGTTCATGGGTCAGCAATTGACCGGGATGGCGCATTAAATATTCTAACAACTGACATTCTTTTTCGGATAAGTCAATGGTGCGATCGCCCCGATAAGCTAATTGATTGTCGTAGTCTAGTTGCAAATCACCAACTTGTAGCCTTCCCACACCCACATCAGCCTCAAAAGTCGGAGGTCGCCGCAATAAGGCCCGGACTCTGGCGAGGAGTTCTCGCAATTCAAAAGGTTTTACCAGATAGTCGTCTGCACCGGCATCCAATCCTTGTACGCGGTCATCTAGGGTATCTTTGGCCGTGAGAAATAGGACTGGTGTATTCCGTCCTTGCGATCGCAATTGTTGACAAATTGCCAATCCTGTTTTCTGAGGCAACATCCAATCCAAAATTAGCAAATCATAATTGCCCTGAATTGCTAAATTGTTGCCCGTTGCGCCATCAAAAGCCACATCAACCCTGTAACCCTCGCGGGTTAAAACTCGACTCAAGGGGTCAGTTAATTCAACTTCATCATCAACTAAAAGAATCCGCATTCTGATTTTAGATTTTAGATGGGAACAATTTGTGCTATTGTAGTCTAGGAAAAAGTCCTTTCCCTCTCTAGGCTCAAGCCACGCTTGTTTCCCACTTACCGAGTATTTTTATGATTACCGTAGCACTTCCCAAAGGTGGACTGTTAGCAGACAGCATTCGACTGTTTAAAGCTGTTGGATTAGACTTCAGTGCTTTTTTGGATTCATCTAACCGCCAGCTTCAAATTTATGACCCTACTGGAACTGCAAAAGCTTTGCTAGTCAGAACCCATGATGTGCCGGTTTATGTGGAATATGGTCAAGCAGATTTGGGGATTTCCGGCTATGATGTTTTGCGGGAAAAACAGCCAAAAGTTGCCAGCTTAATTGATTTAAAATTTGGTGAATGTCGGCTATCTGTGGCAGTGAAAAAATCTAGTTCTTACCGCAGAAGTGTGGACTTACCTCCTCATGGTAGAGTTGCTTCTAAATTCGTCAACTGTGCTAGGGAATATTTTCATAATTTGAATTTACCGGTGGAAATTGTGCCGCTTTACGGTTCTGTGGAATTGGGACCGATTACGGGAATGTCGGAGGCCATTGTGGATTTGGTGGCGACGGGCAAAACTTTACAGGAAAATGGTTTGGTTGAGATTGATGTTTTGTTTCACAGTACGGCTTATTTGATTGGTCATCCTTTGAGTTACCGTTTGAATTCCGGTGGTGTGAATGAGGTGATTGGCAAAATGAGAGAGCAAGTTTTGGCTGCGGTTTGATTTAGCCGAAGGCGGAAGGCAGAAGGGCGGCGCTTTGCTGGCCCAACTGACTCAACCAGAATGTAACGGGTAAAAAATAGCAGTTGTAGAACTTCTAATTTTTTAAGAATTAGGGTTTTTAGAAGCTGGTACTAAACCCAGTTTTTCTTGACATCTTTCTATGTAAAGATTCACGACTGTATCCACAGGGTTTTGGGCTGCTAGCTGCTGGAAATATCCCAAGGCGGCGACATATTTTCCCGCTTGCCACCCTTGAATTCCTTTGTTAAATAGTGCCTGGGTAAGCTGTTTTACCTCACAATCAGGACTGGATGAACTCCAAACTTCATAGATTTCAATAGCTTGCTGTTTTCCCCGTGGCGTTACTCTATCTATCCAGCGATAATAATAATTTGTACTGGGCACCTGGCTGTCCATGACTGTTGTCTGAGAAGTAGCAAGAATGCTTTCCTGAGCTTTTCCTTCCAATTCGCACTTTAATAGGAGATGTTCCTGGGAATCTGAGTGAGAATTGATGGTGTTGACAAATTCTCTGGCATGGAGGAGGGCTGTTTCGCTAACAATAATTGTGCAGCCGTATATTTTAGTGAAGTTTTCTAAGCGAGAAGCTGTATTAACAACATCGCCAATCACCGTAGAATCCATGCGTCGATCGGACCCTAAGGTGCCAATCATGCCGATACCTGTATGAATTCCTGTACCGATATTGACTGGAGATGATAAATTGTATTGATGGCGATCGGCATTAAATTCTTGCAAACTTTTTTGGATGGCTACGGAGGCCTCGATCGCATCTCTAGCGTGAGAATTGGGCCGATCGAAAACCGCCATAATTGCATCGCCTAGGTATTTGTCTATAAAACCTCCGTGAGAACTAATGCAATCACTCATTTTAGTAAATAAAGCATTCAGCCATTCAAATGTTTCGCGTGCTTCTTGAGATTCGGCGATCGCCGTAAAGCCGCGAATGTCGCAAAATAAAATTGTCAACTCTTCTTCTGTGACATTGCCTAACTGAATAGATTCTACTCCTTGAGGGGCAATTCGTTCGAGCAACTGTTCCGGCACAAATAGGTGAAATTTTTCCGAAAGATACTCGTTAGCCTCCCAAGCAGCGGCGATTTGGCGTTTGCTTTGCTCTTTTACCTGCTGGTTAAATTCCGTTGAGACAACTTGCGATCGCATTTGGCTCAACTGCAAAACACTCTCAACCTTGGCCAACAACAAGCGACTGTTAAAAGGTTTGGTTAAATAATCATCTGCCATCATTTCTAACCCTTTGAGCCTAGAGGTATCGTCATCAAGGGCTGTTAAAAAAATTATGGGTACTGTTTGCAAAGTCGGATCTTTCCGCAGGCGATCGCACACATCAAAGCCGTTGAGTTCCGGCATCATAATATCGAGTAAAATCAACTCAGGTCGATGGACTCTGGCCTGGGAAAGTGCTTCGCTGCCAGATACTGCGGAAAAAGTAGTGTATCCTTTGAACTGCAACAATTCTTCGAGTAAAATCAGATTAGCTGGCTCATCATCAACCAACAGAATATAGGGCGACTTATTTGACATTGAATATGATTGGTAGAGTGTGTCACCGATCGGCAAGACTGATGCCCCTGAAATCTATAAAAATAGCTGAGCTAGGTTTCCTAGCATTCAACTTGAACCTCCATCAGGACTTAGGCAATTGTCAATATTTCTCTACTATTGAGTCTAGCCTTTCCCGTAATAAATTGTAATATTTTTTAACTAAGAAAAGAACGGACTGTAGCGATCGCCAAATTCAGATCCAGTGGCTTGCTCAAATAATCACAAGCTCCAGCTTCCAAACAGCGCTCGCGATCCCCCGGCATCGCCATTGCAGTCAAGGCAATCATCGGCACAGACTTCCACACAGGATCTGCCTTAACTCGTCGCATCAACTCAAAGCCATCCACATCCGGTAACTGAATATCCATCAAAATCAAATCCGGCAGTAACTCCGGGGCGTTAATCGGCGCACCCATCCGATCGAGCATCCCCTTCCCATCAGCAATCATCTCTACCCCATAGCCCTCCAATTCCAGCACCTCAGAAATCAACATTTGGTTCAAAGGCTGGTCTTCAACCACCAAAATCCGCTTGCTACCGATGGGTAAAGGCATCGCAGAGGCAGAGTTAAAACCGGAGTCTAGGGAAGAAGCCACAGATATTGCCAACTCTTGACGCATCTCCGTCAAAGGTAGCCAAACGCGGAACCGACTTCCCCGATCGCAACTAGACTGAAAAGAAACAGTCCCCCCGTGCAATTCTGCCAGTCGTTTAGTCAAAGCCAAACCCAAACCAGTACCTTCGTGGCGCTTAGTTAGAGAAGAATCTACCTGTTGAAAAGGTCGAAATAGCAAGTGCCAGCGGTCTTCAGGAATGCCGATACCAGAGTCTTTGACCTCAAAACAAAAATAAGGTGTGCTGGCATTGACAGGAGAACAGTCAGGGCGATAATCGCCGTTAATTTCATTACCGTAGGCCAAACGCCCGCTGAGTTTCACTTTCCCCTGCTCTGGGGTAAATTTGACGGCATTGGAAAGTAAATTAATCACAATTTGTCGGACTCGCCGTTCGTCGAGCAAAACCTTAGTAATGCGGTAGTCGAGTTCCAAAGACAAAGCGATGCGTTTTTTGTCAGCCCGCGGCTGAATCATTTTCAGACAGTCCGTAGCCAGTTCGTGAACGCGAACCGGCTGTAAATTCAGCTCTGTTTTGCCAGCTTCAATTTTAGAAAGGTCGAGAATATCATTGATTAGCTGCAACAAGTGCTGGCCGCTTTTTTCAATCAATTCTACGTACTGGACTTGTCGGTTGCTCAACTGTCCGGCTGTTTGCCGCAGTAGCAAGTCAGAAAAGCCGAGAATGCTGTTGAGAGGTGTCCGCAATTCGTGGGACATTGATGCCAGAAACTCGGATTTCAACTGAGAAGAATACTCTAACTGTTGATTAACTTGGCGCAAGTCTTCTTGTGCCTGGGCCCGCTCGATGGCGGCTCCCAGAGTCCGACAAGCCGCTTCGAGTACGTCTTGGTGGAGGGCGGTTTGTAGTTGTTTGACGTTGCGGGACTCCAGGGTTAGTACGCCGATAATTGTACCGTCGGTGGCGGCGATCGGGAAAATGCCCAATTGACCGATGCCTGGGTGCCGAAATTGTGGCACTGCATTGGGATGTTTGGCATAATCCTCCACAAACAAAGGTTTACCAGTTGCTACTACTTCCCACAGCAAACCTGTGCCGTAGGGAATACCTTTGTCGAGGAGTTCTTGCATACTTGCGGCTACTGGTTCCCCGTAGCTAGCCAGAAATTGAGTGGAAACTTGGTTGGAAATCGCTGCGGCTTGTCGTTCGTTTCCCTTGCCGCTAATCACCTTCACATCTCCGAAAGCTGCATTCATGGCTTCTACTAGATAGCTGAGGGCAAATTGACCGATTTCCTGCAAACTTTTCGAGTTTTGCAGCCGTTCTGTCAAACCTAGGAGAAATCTCAGTCGCCTGACTTCGGCGTTTAAGCTAGCTTGAGAGTTGTGGTATATGGTAACATCTCTAAATGTAAATAGCCGTCCGCCGCTGTCGGTGATAGTGGCGCTGGCTTCTAAACAAACCCCATTGGATTGCTCAAAATAAAATGATACATTGTCATTTTGAGTTTTTTCTAGTGCTTGCTGAAACTGTTCCCACTGCTGAAGTGACCAGTAACCCCGATCGACTATTTCCGCAAACAGCAGGTATGACTTGGGCTTGGTTGCCAGCCATTCTGGGGCGATTCCCCAGGTATTGGCCAATTTTTGGTTAAACAAAACTAAGCTGTCAGAGGAGTCGAACAGAGCGATCGCATTGTCTACTTGGTTGAGAATCAATTCTTGGTCTGCCCTCAACTGCTGCAAGTCTCTCTCCATTTTTTCTGTGTTGGTAGCTCTTAGTTTTGTGGTCATATTTTTTTTAAGAAGCTGGTAAAAACTATTTTAAAATTATTTATTTAATTTGACATACTTTGATGATTTTTGACAGTGAGGGCGATCGATCTAGTTTGTGATCTTAGACACTAGCTTTGGTTGATTAAACATCAAACAACAACCCAAATAATAACCCGGTTTTTCGGGAAACCGGGTAGTTCACTGTACTTTTTTTTACTTAAACATTCATCCACATTCAGAGCGATGGGACTTATTGTTTATGAGGCTTTTTCGGAAAAGGAATGCCTAAATTTTCATGAAAAACAAGTTGAGTTTTATACGTCAAGCGGCGGTTAACTTGTTTGATAATTTTTTCCAAAATTCCTTGACCAGTTTTTTTAATTAAAGATTCCGACATCGCTCGAATAAACTTCGGAAACGAAACTCCGACAGCTAAATCCAGCTTCCACTCAGCAATGGTAATCAGAGGTGGTAATTGAGAGCGATCGGCACTTTGCCTATTTTTGGCAAACTCCTCCGCAGATACTTCCACCAAATCCATAGCGGAGCAAAAATTAACTTCATATCCCGGTGGCGTATAATTCGGAATCGGAATGGTTTTAATCAAATAAGTGCCTCGCGCATCAGGCGGTAGTAACTCTAAACCAATTCTAGCTTCCACGCGGTAGCCGAAAGCACCAAAACGCCCGATTAATAAATCATAGCCATTTTCTCCGATCGGCTCAGCCTTCATCGGCAAAGCACACTGAGAAAACCAACTCTTATGGTTGTTCAAATGCTGCGCCACCGTAGCAGCATCAGCATACATCTCCATGCTGTCTTCAAAATGTGTACTAAACCAAATCAGCCCTGCTTCCTCGGAGACATCTGCACCTCCACTCGACGGTAGCTGGAAACTTCCATCTGGGTAGCAAATTTCCTCAGAAGTCTCAACGGTTGGATATTCAGCGGAATCCTGCTTCATGGTTTGCTCTCCTGTTATAGACGATGCCGATCGATTGGGGGGATGTAGCAAGTTCGGAAACTCCCTACAATTAACAAATGGATAGTTGCTCATAGCAACAAAAATGACCCTTGTTCAGCATAACTCGACTTATGAAAGCATTTGTAGCAGGAGCCACAGGTCAAACTGGCCGCCGAATTGTCACAGAATTGGTCAAGCGCGGGATTCCGGTACGTGCTCTAGTCCGTAATTTAGAGACAGCTAGGCAAATTTTACCCCCGGAAGCAGAGTTAGTCACTGGAGATGTATTAAATGCCACTTCTCTTGCCGATGCTATCGGTGATAGTACGGTATTGCTGTGCGCGACGGGTGCAGCCCCAGGCTTTGACCCTACATTGCCCTATCGGGTGGATTTTGAGGGAACCAAAAATTTGGTGGATGCAGCTAAGGCTAAGGGAATAGAGCATTTTGTGCTGGTGACATCTCTGTGCGTCTCAAACTTTTTTCACCCCCTGAATTTGTTTTGGCTGATTCTGGTGTGGAAAAAGCAAGCTGAGGATTATTTGCAAAAAAGTGGCTTGACTTTTACCATTGTCCGACCGGGTGGTCTCAAAAATGAGGATAATTCTTATGCGATCGTCATGGACTCAGCAGACAAACTATCAGAGGGTAGCATTCCCCGCACTAAGGTAGCTCAAGTGTGCGTGGAAGCCCTATTTGAGCCGGCTTCTCGCAATAAGGTAGTGGAGATTGTGGCAAAGTCCGAGGCTCCCCAAAAGAGTTTCGATCAGTTATTTGCCAGTGTGATTTGAGGAGATTGTAGCTCCACTTAATTGATTAAGTAAAACGAGTTGGCGATCGGAGTCCCGACTTATTAAAGCAGTCGGGACTCTGGTGTGCAGAGGGGGAGGAGTCGATGGTTATTTAATTTAAATTACTCTCATCTGGGCCAAAAAGTAGATTTAAAATGATATAAAACTTCAAATTCAAGCAAGTTTCCATATTTAGATAGATGTTGTATTTTGAGTTATTTGTTTACCTTGAATATAGAGACTTATTAATAAAAATGCCGTGATTTATCCCACTCCCGATCCCTTTCCAGGGCCACAGATTCCCAGTACCGAACCGGGGTTGCCGACTATACCCGCATCGCCACCAGTGCCTGGTCCGATTCCCGAAACAGTGCCAGGGATAGTACCGGAGCCAGTACCAGCCCCAATTCCCCAGCCAATTCCCGAACCGGTGCCAGAAACTGTACCCTCGCCGATTCCTCAGACAGTGCCGGGGCCAATTCCTCAGACAATCCCTGAGCCGGTGTAAATTACGTTTGAGTCGAGAGCCTGATACCAGACTGTTTGTGAGGTTGATGTCCAACACCCACTTTCTCCAATTGTGGTTGTGAAATATCAACCTCACATATTTATACAAGCTTAGCTGTAGAAGCGAGCACAGACAAGTCAAATATATTGGTATTGCTTATGATATTTTGAAACAGTGATACGTTTCTAAATAGCCATGCTTACCGCCGGAATTGTCGGACTGCCTAATGTTGGCAAATCTACTTTGTTTAATGCCCTGGTTGCTAATGCCAAGGCGACTGCTGCTAATTTTCCTTTCTGTACGATCGAGCCAAATACGGGTGTCGTGGCAGTGCCAGACGAACGGTTGAAGGTGCTGAGCGATATTTGCAATTCCGCGCAAATAGTGCCGACGCGGATGGAGTTTGTGGATATTGCAGGTTTGGTGAAGGGGGCGAGTCAGGGGGAAGGATTGGGAAATCAATTTTTGTCTCATATTCGGGCTGTAGATGCGATCGTCCATGTTGTCCGCTGTTTTGAGAATGATGATATCATTCACGTTGCGGGTTCTGTCGATCCCCTTCGAGATATTGACATTATCAATCTCGAATTAATTCTCGCAGATTTGGCTCAAATTGAACGCAGGCTCGATCGCACTCGCAAGCTAGCCCGCAACAATAAAGAAGCTCAGGCAGAAGTAGACATCCTCGAAAAATTGGTCGCAGTTTTGAATGCGGGTAAACCAGCACGACAGTACAGTTTCACCCAGGAGGAAGCTGAGCTAGTCAAAGGTTTGGAATTACTAACCAATAAACCCATTATCTATGCTGCCAACGTATCTGAGGATGATTTGGCCACAGGAAATAGCTATGTGGAACAGGTGGGGGCAGTAGCAGCAGCAGAAAATGCTAAGGTTGTTATAGTTTCGGCACAAGTTGAGTCAGAATTGGTGGAGTTATCCGAGGAAGAACGCACAGATTTCCTCGAATCTCTGGGGGTGAAAGAAGGTGGCTTAAAATCTCTGATTCGAGCTACTTACGAATTGTTAGGTTTGCGGACTTATTTTACTAGCGGGCCAAAGGAAACTCGTGCTTGGACGATTATCGCCGGAATGTTGGCACCGCAAGCTGCGGGAGTAATTCACTCCGATTTTGAACGGGGCTTTATCCGGGCTGAAACTGTGGCCTATCAAGATTTAGTTACCACGGGTGGGATGAATGCGGCTAAGGAAAAAGGCCTGGTTCGCAGTGAAGGTAAAGAGTATGTTGTACAAGAGGGGGATGTGCTGTTGTTCCGATTTAATGTTTAGCTTTCTCAGGGAGATTGGCACATGAATATTGTTTCGTTGGCAATTGCTTGGTTGGTAACATCAGTGAGCTTTTTTATTATTTCCAAGTTGCCAATTGGGGTAGATATTGACACTTTTGGAAAAGCGATGATGTCGGCAGCGGTTTTTGGATTACTAAATGCTTTGGTGCGGCCGATTTTTTTATTGTTTACTTTTCCAGCAGTGTTGATCACTTTTGGTTTGTTTATGATTTTTATCAATGCTGCTATTTTTGGATTGGCGGCTTGGTTAGTGGATGGATTTCGGTTGCGATGGGGAATTTGGAGTGCTTTACTGGGGGCGATCGCCCTCGGTTTTATTAACTCTTTGCTTTATGAGTTGTTAGGACCAATACTTAATTCTCGGTAGGTAAAAGTAACGTGGGGCTCGTTTATTGGTAACTGGTTCCTAGGCTCTGCCTAGGAATCAATATCCAGAGGCTCTGCCTCGCTTTGTTGACCCGGAAAAACAGAGACCGAGCCAAAGCATCTACGTTCCCAGGCTAGGCCTGGGAGCGACGAGAAAGGGGTATTTTTAGTTAATTGTCAGGCTCAAAACCCTCTCTATTCCTCCTATTATCAACAGGCCAATCTGCATTTTCACCGCCTATAATTAGCTCTTCTACCGTCACAAATTCTTTGCTGAGTTGCTGGAAAACATTAATCAAAACATCGAGGGCGATCGCATCGCTAGTCCCCAAATCAAACCAACAACGAGCCCAAACTCCCTCGTACTCAATCTCTCCCATATTGTGCATCAAAGCCATCATGCTCCCATCGGCAAGATTAACATCGTAATCCATATCATTGATATCTAACCCCTCATCTTGCACTTGCAGGTTTTCCGCATTAAATCCTCCTAGTTTTCCTAAGAAAAACCAAGAATCAAACACCTCTTCAACGTACTGTTTTTCACCATTGGAAGGCACATTGCTGAACTTCAGCCAAATCCACAAGTCAAAGGGATTAAATTCGCGAAACTGTACTTTCATAATTTTTTGGTGTTTTTATAATGGTGGTAAGGCCGCCGGTCCCCAGATACCGTCTGCATCTCGAATTTTATCGCGCATTGGGTCGCAGTTACGAGATTTATTGTCGAGACGGTTGCGGGTTCTGCACTGCTGAAAGAAAATTTCTGCAACTAAACTTCTCGGTAATTGATCGGATTTTGCTAAGGAAGCATCGAAGTTTTTGCGAGCTTCTTCTAGTAAAGTTTTATTATATTCTTTGCCATCTTTACTCTTTGCCTGAGTAAATAAAATTTGGCCTTTTAGATAAAAAATTTCGGGATTTTGGGGTGTTTCTGCCAGTGCTTTGTTGGCAAATTCTAGGGCTGAGTCATATTTTTTTAAGTCTCGATAGCCTACGGATATTCCTCGATAGGCTAAGTAGCGGGGAGAGGCTTTTTGTTCTAGTCTTTGAATAGCGTCACTGGCGTTGGAAAAGGGCAGGTTGCTGGCTAGCATTAAATCCATGTAGCCTTTGATTAAGTTGAGTTCTGGGTCGTTGGGAGCTATTTTTTCGGCGGCATCTAGATATTGAAATACGACTCGCAGTTTGTTGAGTGCTTGGGGTGCGCCTTTGGCTGTCCCTTGTTTGGCTATGACATTTGCTCCTTCTAGAAAGTGACCTGCTGCTGTGTAAATGTTGCCGCGTAGGGGATTTGTTTTAGTCAGTTGTTCGCCGATTTCGCGGGTTTTTTGCGCGTAGGAATTCATCGAGTTTAAGTCTTGCTCGATGTAGGATAATGACGCTGCCATTGCATAGGCTAGTGGCTCGTTTGGTTCGGAGGATAGTGCTTGTTGAATTTGAGCTTTTGCTGTTTTGTAGTTTCCTTGCTGAAACATTGTTTTGAAGGCGGTTTCGGTTTTGGGTCCGATCGCCTGTGGGTTACTGGATCGAAACGGATCGCCCGCTAATGCTGAGTTGATGCACATACTCAAGGCGATCGCCATACTCGCCATCGTCCCCACTGTCTGTTTATTTCTGCTAATTTGTTTGCCAAGGGACGCTAAAATGGTTTTCATCATCGTCAATTCTCTGAAGGCAATAAATTTTAACTGGGAATCGGAAATTAGTCATTAGTCATTAGTCATCGGTCATTAGTTGAGAGTAGGTCAAGAAAGAGTAGGGATAAAAGATGAATCAGATTACAATTCCTGTGCTACCGGAAATGAATCAGTTGTGGCAGGAATCCCTGAATTGGGTTCCGAATGACTCACAACAGCAACATTTTCAGCGACTTTACCAATTAATTCTTGAGGGTAATCACTCTTTAAATTTAACTCTAATTACTGAGCCGATCGAGTTTTGGGAAAAACAGTTGAAATTTCAGACTTCGGGGCCGCGACTCAAAAAATGATACGATGGTCTTGATTTTTGCGGGCTATTGCCCTATAATTTAATAATGGGAATATGAGCATTTATAAAAAAATTGCACATACTTCCATTATTAAAATATACCATAAATCAATTTTAACATCAAGGGCCCAAGTTCAAAAAAAACGACCGATTTTTGTAAAGATTTATGTAAAATCAGGGTGGGCGATCGGCACAAGCCAGAAAAAGCCTTAATTATTAATAGCACAACCAAGAAGTTAACTAAAGAGCGAACAAATATTTTCTTCCCTCTTCCTTCTTCCTTCTTCCTTCTTCACATCGATCTTCTTCCTTCTCCCCATGCTATATCTAAAAAATCTAGTCTATCATCCTACAGCCTGTCCGAATCCTATTCTCAAAAACATCAATTTAGAACTGCCATCCCAGCAAATGGGGCTGATAGTCGGCCGCAGCGGTTCAGGCAAAAGTACCTTCTTAGAAATATTAGCAGGCTTAGCAGAAAAAACTAGCGGTGACATCCGCTGGCGCGAACAAGAATTAACTCCCGAACACTTGCAACAGTTAGGAGGTTTAGTGTTTCAATTTCCCGAAAGACATTTTTGCGGAGGCACAATTTTAGAAGAATTGCGCTTGGGACACCCAGAATTGGGACAAGAACAAATTAACAAAGCCATGGGTGAAGTGGGACTCGGACATTTGCCACTGAGCACTTCTCCCCATGCTTTGAGTGGAGGACAACAGCGACGGGTGGCGCTGGCGGTACAGCTAATTCGTCAGCCGCATTTGCTGCTTTTAGACGAACCGACGGCGGGTTTGGATTGGTCGATGCGCCGACAGTTGGTAAGCTTGCTGAGTAAGTTAAAAAATCACTGGACATTGTTGATTGTTACTCATGATGCTAGCGATTTATTGAGTGTTGCAGATAAATTTTGGACTTTAGAAAGCGGGGATTTGCAGGAAGTCGATCGGGCTAAATTAGAAGCTAAAGAAACCAGCTTTGTTAGTCATTAGTCATTAGTCATTAGTCATTAGTTAGTAGTCATTAGTTAGTAGTCATTAGTTAGTAGTCATTAGTCATTAGTTAGTAGTCATTAGTCATTAGTTAGTAGTCATTAGTTAGTAGTCATTAGTTAGTAGTCATTAGTTAGTAGTCATTAGTTAGTAGTTAGTAGTTAGTAGTTAGTAGTTAGTAGTTATTAGTCATTAGTCATTAGTTAGTAGTCATTAGTTAGTAGTCATTAGTCATTAGTTAGTAGTCATTAGTCATTAGTCATTAGTTAGTAGTCATCAGTCATCAGTCATTAGTCATTAGTCATCGGTCATTAGTTGAGAGTAGGTCAAGAAAAAGTAGGGATAAAAGATGAATCAGATTAAAATGCCTGTGCTACCGGAAATGAATCAGTTGTGGCAGGAATCCCTGAATTGGGTACCGAATGACTCACAACAGCAACATTTTCAGCGACTTTACCAATTAATTCTTGAGGGTAATCGCTCTTTAAATTTAACTCGAATTACTGAGCCGATCGAATTTTGGGAAAAACATTTGTGGGATTCCTTGCGGGGCATTGCGAGGCTGCTACCAGTCAATGATAATTTAGGGGAAATTCGCGAATTCCCCCCACAGTCGCTGCTCAAAGCCATTGACATCGGGACTGGTGGAGGTTTTCCAGGGTTGCCTGTGGCGATCGCACTTCCCAATTTATCAGTTACTTTGCTTGATTCTACCCGCAAAAAAATTGATTTTCTGGAAACAGTTTTACCATCATTAGCGGTAAAAAATGCTGCGACTTTGCTGGGGAGATCCGATGAAATTTGGCGGCAACCACCTCACAAAGCAGCTTACAATCTGGCGTTTTTGCGAGCAGTGGGAGCAGCCTCTGTTTGTGGTAAATATGCTGTACCTTTCCTGAAAAATGGCGGTTTAGCTGTGCTTTATCGAGGTAATTGGACGGTGGAAGAAGAGACAGAGTTGCAAAGTGCGATCGAACCTTTAGGCGGCACAGTTGAGTCAGTCGAAGCATTCACAACTCCCGTGAGTCATAGTGTACGACACTGCGTTTATTTGCGGAAACTTGTATAAGTTTGTAGTGAGGAATTCAGTCCTATAGCAATCCTAAATCATTTGTGAATTTCTTACTCCCTCCCCTTAATAAGGGGAGGGTTGGGGTGGGGTAAAAAGATTTACGACTCCTGTAAGCATTGCTATAGCAATCCTAAATCATTTGTGAATTTCTTACTCCCTCCCCTTAATAAGGGGAGGGTTGGGGTGGGGTAAAAAATTTTACGACTCCTGGAAGGATTGCTATATCTTGTTTGTGTTAGTGAAGCAGGACTTTAGTCATTACTAAAAACAATATTAACCGATCGCCTTTTCGTAACGTTTGCTAATCTCTGTCCAATTCACAACATTCCACCAAGCTTTGAGATAATCAGCGCGCAAGTTTTGGTATTTGAGATAATAAGCGTGTTCCCAAACATCATTACCCATAATTGGATAATTTCCATCCATTAAAGGAGAGTCTTGATTCGGAGTAGTTGCAATCTCAAGTTTGCCAGCTTTAGTGCGGACTAACCACACCCAACCGCTACCAAAACGTTTAGTTCCCGCGTCGTTAAATTTTGCTTTAAAATCGTCAGCGGTACCGAAACTTTGCTTAATTGCTGTTGCTAAACTACCTGTGGGCTCGCCGCCGCCTTTGGGACTCATGATTTCCCAAAACATACTGTGATTTAGGTGTCCGCCACCATTGTTACGAACTGCTGTGCGAATATCTTCGGGTACTTTAGTCAAATCCCTGAGCATATTTTCCACGCTCATGTTTTTGAGTTGGGGATACTTGCTAACAGCATCGTTGAGGTTTTTAACGTAAGCTGCGTGATGTTTATCATGATGAAATTGCATTGTCCGCCCATCGATGTGCGGTTCTAAGGCGTTGTATTCGTAGGGCAGAGGTGGCAGTGTAAAAGGCCCCGGAGTTTGAGCTATCTTGGTTGCTTCGGCAATTGGACTTGCTTGCGCTACATTATTTCCTGACGCTTGGCAACCACCTGCGGTAATAGCTCCGACGCTGGCACTTAGTAAATACAAGAAATTTCGGCGTTTCAGAGTCATATACAGTACCTAAGTGAATTATTAACTGTTTAAACCATATTACACTATCCGCCAATTCCCGACTTCTTCAATAAGTAGGAAATCTCCAAAAATAGCCTTATTTTTTGATATTATTTTTTGGATAAGCGCTGAACAGATTCACCTCCAAAAAGTCGATCTGCTGCTTTGAGAATACCCGGAATTTTAGCAGCGTGGGGACTGTGAGCGAGACAGCGACGCAAGTCTAATTCATCGAGGCGATCGGCTTTTTGACCAGGGAACCAGTGGCTGGCGTTACCCAGCAGATTGTAGCGCATTTTGCAATACTCTATAGTATTATAAGCCTGGGCTAAATTCCACAGCCACAAAATCACATAAATGTTAATATTTCCCGGAGTATTTTCTATGGTTGGTAAACCGACGTGCCAAGTTTTAAACCAATCTTCTCCTAATTGATTAATTGCTGCGGTTTCCAATCTTGCTAATATTGGTGGCAAAAGTCGATCGGCTTTATCTAACAATTGTACAGCTTTGAGATGTTCGTTAAAATCTTCAGGTTTGGCTGCACCCAAACTCAAAGTATGTACTTGCGGATGGGACAAACAAAATAAGTCGTTAAACACCATCGGACTCAGAGGATAGCACAAGTCGATCAATTTTTGGGGCGGGTTGTAAAGTTGACCGCCTTTATCGGAAGGACTAATGATAAAAACGCCCATGTCGTGAAGTTTAGCAGCTTCAATGGCGGGCCAGTTAATTTGATTAATGTAGTACCAATGCAGGTTAACATAATCGAATTGATTGGTTTCAATTGTTTTGACAATCACATCCGTCGGGCCGTGAGTTGAAAAACCGATAAACCGCACTTTGCCCTCTGCTTGCAATTTTTTAGCCACATCCATGCAGCCACCCGGACTTATAGAATCCTTTAGTAATTCCCAGGTATTAATGCCATGTATGGATAGTAAATCGACGTATTCTAGTTGTAAATAAGCTAAGGAAGTCTCAAATTCTTCGCGGAATTTATGCGCGTTAGCTTGGACAGTAACTTTAGTTTGAACTATTAATTTTTCACGGGGCAACTTCGGTAATATTAATCCTAATTGCATTTCAGAAGTGCCGTAACCGCGAGCAGTTTCTATGTGATTGATGCCACATTCTACAGAGTAGCGAATTGTTTTTTCGAGATTTTCTTGATTGTCAAAGGGAATTTCATTTAGTGGTACGTCTTGCCATTTGTAATGATATCTCATGCCACCGCAGGAAAAGACTGGCATGGATAATTCTGTGCGTCCGAATCTGCGATATTGCATCATAAGTAGAAGGTAGAAGGAATAAGGAATAAGGAATAAGGAAGAAAGAATAAGTAAGCAGTCGTCAGATTCAAATCATTTTTTATTTTAATAAATCAGAATTTGACTATTTTAAATTAATGGAAATTACCTATTATGCTATTTTAAAGAACAGGCGTTTTGCCTGTTCTACCAAAAGTCGATGATTGATTACCAGTGGGTAAGTTATGATTGCTTGAAAATCTCGCGGACTACAGGTTTGCCATCTTTAATTTCGCCAACCAAAACTAAATCTGTGCAGTTAACAAACAAGCCATTTTCCAACACGCCGGGAATGTTATTTAAGGTTTTTTCAAGTTCGACAGGGTTGTCTAGGTTGTCGAATTGGACATCAATTACCATGTTACCTTGGTCGGTAATTACTGGCCCTGCTTTTCTGATTCCCATGCGAAGTTCTGGTTTTCCTCCCAGTTTTTCAATGGCGCGGGTGACAGGGGCGATCGCCATTGGTATCACTTCGATGGGGACTCGAAAAGTCGAACCCAATTTATCTACCATTTTAGAACTGTCAACTACTACAATAAACTGAGCGGCGAGGCAATCGACAACTTTTTCACGAGTGTGGGCTGCGCCACCACCTTTAATTAAGTTTAGCTGCGGATCGACTTCATCCGCACCGTCAATCGCCACATCTATTCTGTCAATTTCATCCAGGGTTGTCAGCGGGACTCCGTATTGTTTGGCTAACACTTCTGATTGAAAAGATGTTGGCACTCCTTTGATATCTTGGAGTTGACCTGATTTTATGCGATCGCCCAAGGCCTGAATAGTATAAGCTGTAGTTGACCCCGTGCCCAGTCCCACAATCATTCCTGACTGTACGCGATCGGCGGCAGCAAACCCTACTTGCTGTTTCATCAATTTTACGGGGTCTTGTTCTGTGGTCATGTTCAATAATCCTGAATAGTTTTAAAATTATAGCACTGATGGATTTAATGAACCGCAGAGAGCGCAGAGAACACAGAGAGGAACAGGAAGAGATGAAACTACCAAATTCTCAGCGATAAGTTTTATATCATTTGGGAACTTATCTATTTCTTCTCTATTTCTGCTCTGCGCCCTCTGTGGTCTCTGTGGTTTAATAAAAAAAAATCTAGTTCACAAATCGATGGATAATTGCCCTATCCATCCTGTACTTGGTGGGTGCAATCCCGATCGCGGGTAAAATGGCTGAATAGTATTAGTATCAAAACTGTAACAGTGGTAGAACAAATGATTGCGGAATCTTTGGTGAATTTAGAGGCAGCTCAAACTTATTTCCAAAAGGCAAATCGGCTCAAAGACACAGGTAGGCTTGATGAGGCGATCGCACATTATCATAAATCTCTAGAGTTCAATGGGGAAGATGCAGAAGTTTACAAAACCTTGGCGGAAGTTTATGCTTTGCAAGGGGAATTTGAAAAGGCGATCGACTCCTGCCATCTCGCCGTTAAATTTAACCCTAGTTTTGCTCCCGCTTACTTGACAATGGGCAATGCTTTACATAGTCAAAACAAGCTGGAGATGGCAATTGAAGCTTATTTACAAGCCTTGAAAATTCAGCCTGAATTTGCAGAAGCCAGTGCTAATTTGGGCAGTATGTATTACAAATTAGGACAATTATCTGAAGCTGAAAAATCTTACCAAACAGCTATTGCTATTAATCCAGATTTGTGTTCAGTACGTTTGATGCTTGGTAGCGTTCTCCACTATCAAGGCAAGTTAGATGCAGCCATTGCTTGTTATCAAAAAGTCCTGGAAATGCAACCGGAAGATGCCAGCACAGCAGAGAAACTATCCGATTTACTTAAACAAAAAGAGCAGGAAAATACCCCTAGCAATTTTCTGGAATTAGAACCAGAATCCCACCCAGAACAAGGGGTAACTGTCAACAAGGACGAAGGCTATGGTTTACAGCCTTCTAGTATTAATTTACCGCCCTCGGAAACTAATGATAATTTAAATAGTTCTTTCACAAATCCAGCGGAAGTTTCGGAACAAGTTTCTCAATTGAATGTTCCAAATAACGACGAAGTTGCTAGTTTTAAAGAAGTTGAACATTACAAAAATCTGGCAGAAGATTGTTTGGTAAAAGGCAAAGTTACCGAAGCGATCGCAGCTTGTCATTTGGCCATCAAAACTCGACCAGATTACATTCACGCTTACGTCACTTTAGGGAATGCTCTGCAAGCTATAGGCAAACTTGAAGCAGCAATTCGCTCCTATTCTCACGCCTTAGAATTGCGACCAAATTTTGCTGAAGTCCGCGCTAATATCGGCAGTATGTATTTCAAAATGGATCGCTTGGAAGAGGCGATCGCCCATTATGAAGCAGCCATTGTCCTCAGTCCAAATTTAGCGGGCGCTCACTGGAATTTAGGTAAAGTATATCACAAATATGGCAACATCGAAGCCGCGATCGCCTGTTTTCAGAGAACATCCGAACTTAATCCCCAGCTAGTCGGTGCAGACTTCCACTTTAACTTAGCTAACCGACTTTTCACTCAAGGCAAGCGCGATGAAGCTATTGAAAGCTATTTAAAGGCGATCGCCATTAAACCAGATTGGGCAGAAGCCTATGCTAACATCGGCAGTGCGCGATCGCAACAAGGCAATCTCGATGCAGCCATTACTTATTATCAAAAAGCTGTAGAATTAAAGCCGGAATTAGAAGTTTTGCACTCCAACCTTGCCAATTCATTTTTGCAGCAAGGAAAGTACGAATTAGCAGTTACCAGTTATCAAAATGCCCTCAAAATAAAGCCAGACTGGGCAGATGTTCACGCCAATTTAGGCAACGCTTTATCTATGTTAGGCAAACTGGAAGAAGCCCAAGCCAGCTATCAAGAAGCCCTGGTATTCAAACCAAATTGGGCAGAAGTTTACTGTCGGATGGGACACATTCAAAAGCAGGATAAGCCCTTGGAGGCGATCGCCAATTTTGAAAAGGCGATCGAATTCAACCCCAAATTCAGCGAAGCCCACCAACAATTGTGCGACTTACTAAGCCATTCCACCAACCTAGCAGGAGCTCGCAGAGTCGCTGACAACTACTGCGAACACTGTGGCGAACAAGTACCAGTTATGTCAGCCACAGCCTACGTTTTTTCCTATCTGCAATCAGGAGTTAGCCAACAAGCCCTTCAGAAATTAGAAGAAATCGAAGCACTCTCCTACGAAAAAATCGAAACCTTTACCAATATCGAACTAAAACTCCTCTACGAAATCTTCTTATTTGCAGTCTCTCACCTGCGAGATAATCGCGAGAAAAATGCCAGCTTTTACCGATTAGTTGCCAATGAATACTACAAAAAAGTCCTTCCTCCACGGCAATCAATCGACAGAATCAAACCAGTCAATTACCACACCAACCAAAAACCTTTAAGAATCGGCTTCCTCTCAAAACACTTCCGTCGTCACTCCGTCGGCTGGTGCAGCGAAGCTTTAATTCGGGAATTAAGCCGCATCACTCCCCACGTTCACCTCTACGTCACCGGCAAACTTAACAAAGATGAAGTAACCCAGCGATTTGAAGACATGGCAGGCAAATTTTACTGGCCCAAAAAGTATCCAAATGGTTTTGCAGATGGTGGTGAAATTCTCGCCGAAGTGCGGCAAGACGATTTGGATGTATTAATCGATTTAGACTCGATGACAGTACCAACAAATGTAGAAGTGTTACACCAGTATCCCGCTAGCCTATGTGTTTCTTGGCTAGGATTTGATGCGCCTTATATCTCAGACAATCACTATTTTCTGTGCGACGAACACACTCACCCTGCGGGTGTTGAAAAACATTACTTAGAACAGTTAGTGAGATTGCCTAGTTGTTCCGTAGCAATTGGGGCATTAGAAAGCATTTCAGTGAATCGAGAAGCGATTAGAACTTCCCTCGGTATCGGGGTAGATCAAATGACTTATCTCTGCGTTGCGCCAGGGAGAAAAACTAATCCTGAAATGGTGCGCGCTCAAGTTAAAATACTCAAAGAAGTTCCTGATAGTTTGCTAATCCGTAAAGGTCAAGGCGATCCTGAAGTAATTCACAGCACTTACCGCGAAGAATGCGATATTCAAGGAGTAGATTTTACTCGGATTAAGTTTGTCGGGCAAACCAAAACGGAAGAAGAACACCGCGCCATTTATTATGTGGCTGACGTGCTTTTAGATTCCTATCCTTATAATGGTGGTACTCATAATTTGGAGGCTTTGTGGGCGAATTTGCCAGTGGTAACTAGATCCGGCGACCAATATCTTTCGCGGATGGGTTATGCTTTTCTCAAAAGTGCAAATCTGGATGTGGGCGCGGCTTGGAGTTGGGAAGAATACACGCAGTGGGGAGTTAAGTTTGGGCGAGATGCTAGTTTCCGAAATGCGGTGAAAGAACACTTGATTAAATCTAAACAGCCCGAACATCTTGCACCTTTGTGGAATCCTCAGAAGTTAGCAAGGGAAATGTATGAAGTGTTTCAACAACTGTTAACTAAATAACTCATACTTGGTAGCAATCGCTTTAGTTAGCTTGGCAAGCTGTTAGCTATTCCACGACTAAAGTTATTGCTACAAACCATTTATGAACTACTGATTAATCCCTACTCGATCGCGCCCGCTAGACTTAGCTTGATAAAGCGCTTTATCCGCCGCTTCTATCAGCATTTTAGGTGAGTTTTGACCTTCGGAAATGCTAGCAACTCCCAAGCTCAGAGTCACGCAATCGCTGACAACCGACTTGATGTGGGGAATAGCTAAAGCTTTAACACGGCTGCGGATTGCTTCAGCAACTGTCCGCGCCCTAACCAGGTCTGTATTTGGCAAAATTACCCCAAATTCTTCGCCACCGTATCTAGCAGGCAAATAAAGCTGTTCTGGAGATATTTCTGCACAAGTATCTCCGATCGCCCGTGCCACTTGTTGCAAACAAGCATCCCCCGCTTGATGCCCGTAATTGTCGTTGTAAAGTTTAAAACAGTCAATGTCGCACATAATCAAAGATAGTGGCTGGGAACTACTACATTGCTCCCATTCTCTGTTCAAAACTTCGTCAAAGCGGCGACGATTTCCTAGTTGAGTTAGACTGTCCAAATTCACCAAGCCATCTAATCTTTGATTGGCTGCTGCTAACTGCTGGTAAAGTAAAGATTGTTCGATCGCGATCGCCAATTGAGTAGCCAACTGACTCAGTAAATCCACATCAAACTGTTGCCACTTACGAGGTCCCGAACAGTGGTGGGCGATTAGCAAACCCCACAATTTCGGTATATGACAAGAAGCATTACCCTCCCTTGGTTCTATTCCCTGCTGTAGGATAGGAACCACCAAATTCGCCTGCACCTGACACTCCTTCAAAAAATTAACGTGACACTCATCCAAACCCGCAGCTTGAATATCCTCAACAGCTCGAATTCTGCCTTTCAAATACTGTCCGATATAAGAATGCGCAAAACAACAATCATCAAAAACCCTCCCCAAAAGTGGTATCCATTCTTCCCCAACCGACTCCACCACCACATCTCCATTCCAATCAGGTCGAAAGCGGAAAACGATCGCTCGATCTGTTGCTAAAAACTCCCGCACTTCCGCTACCGTAGTATTGAGGATATCTTGGAGGTCTAGGGAAGAACGGATGCGCGATTGAATCTGCGCAATTAGGCGTTCCCGTTCTACCTGCTGTCGCAGGGCAACTTGAGCTTGCTTGCTTTCTGTAATATCTCGACCTTCCGGCAATAACAATACAACTTGACCAGTTTCATCGGTTACTGGTTTCAGGGAAAAATCTATAATTGCCGTCCGATTTGTACCTTTAAACTCAACTTCATAGCGGACTAATTCACCTTGTGCCGAGCGAGAAATTGCTTGTTTTAACTGTTCTTGAATTTCCTGAACCCCTCCCCACCAAGGTCCTTGCCAAAATGGAAGATTAGCCACATCCCGCAGATTAATTCCTGCAAAATCTAGAGAAGTTTGGTTAGCCTCTAACAAAGTACCATCCGGTTTCAAGAGACTGACAAATTGGAACGAAGAATCAAAAATTGCCCGAAAACGTCTTTGACTATCTCCCAACATTGCCGTCACCTTAGAGCGAGAGGTAATATCACGGAAGCGCCATACCCTGCCAATAATATTGTGTCCTACTCTAATAGGCTGAGTATAGCGTTCAAAAGTGCGACCATCCTTAAATTCTAGAATATCGCAGATTTCAGCTTCAGCATGGTTATAAATTTCTTTAATTCGGCAGATAAAAGCTTTGGGGTCTTTAACTTGTTGAGTGAGAAAAGCCAAGCGCATCCTGCGATCCATTGAGTTTTTAATTTCTTCGCTAATGCCCCACATTTTGACTAGGTTTTCATTAAAACTAATCATTTCTCCTGCTGTAGTGACAGCCAAAATACCATCTGCTGTCGCTTCCAAAGTCGCGTGCAAAATAGAACGCGACCTCTCTAATTCTGCTTCTAGTAATTTACTTTCTGTCAGGTCTCGCACGGCTTTAACCTGAAGTAATCGACCTTCATATAATACGAACTTGCTGCGAACATCAGCCGGAAAAGTTGTCCCGTCTCGCTTGATAAAAACAGTTTCGCAGATTGTATTGCTGGCTGCTGAAATCATTTGTGGTGCTTGTTTATAAGATTGTGGCGACAGCAGTTCCAACAAACTCATCCCCGCCATTTCCTGCGGTTTGTAACCGAATAACTCAGCAAAATTTTTGCTGACATTCAAAATTGTGTCACGGTCTGCGATGGCAACAGCTTCAAAATAAGCTTCACATTCTAGCAGGTAATCAGTGGCGGTTTTGCGGTTAATTTTTTCCGGCAAACTCTCATTTTTTATTAGTTGTTGAAGCTGCATATTGGCTGAGTACAAAGCAGTCATAGCCTGCCTGTACATTCCCGTGCGTTTTTCTACTCTTTCTTTCAGTCGATCGCGCGATTCTCGCAGTCTTATTTCTACTTGCTTTAACTCTGTAATATCTACTGAAAAAACTATGACACCTGCTACTTTACCTGCACTGTCGTGGTAAGGTATTTTGTCAGTGCGCACCCAGCATTTTTGACCGGAGACAGTGGGCAATTGGTGAATTTTGCCTAATCGGGGAACGCCGGAATTAATTACTTGTAAATCTTCTAAATAATATTGCTCTGCTTCGTCGGGATAGATTTCATAAAATGATTTACCTTCTAATTGCTCTGGAGGCAAACCTCTAGATGCTGCTGCCACTTTGTTAATTCGCAGCAAATGGCTTTCGGTATCTTTGTACCAAATCATGGCTGGTATGGAATCCAGAATAATTTGCTGTTCTTGCTGCTGCTGTCGAATTTCTGCCTCTATTTGTTCTTTTTTAAATATTTTTTCGGTCAGTTTTTGATTGGCTTTAGTGAGTTCTACTGTGCGTTTTTCTACTCGTGCTTCTAGTTTTTCGTAAAAATCATTCAGCAAGTTTTGCTGCTGTTCCCGTCGCGTCAATTCAATTTTTGATCTTTCACTGATTGACAAACTTGTTGAGACAAAATCTGCTAATATTTTGGTGATATACTGTTCGTCTTCCGTCCACTCACTGTCACAAGCACCACGCTCAATATTGACAATTCCTACCATTTTACCAGCCAACATAATTGGTACGTTTAATAGGGAAGTAATACCTCGATCGGAAAAATAAAGACCCGCTAATTCTCGCGTTCTGGGATCGTTGGTTGCAGCCACGGCTGCGATCGTACTTTCGGACTTCAACGCTCGAAAATAAGCCGGACAGTCTGCTGCTGTGACAATTATTTGTACGAAATGGAGTCTGGTATTTTGTTCGTAAAGATCCATACAGTGAAGTTGGGTGCGGTCTTCGCTGTACAGCCAAATGCTAGCTCGATCGCATTTTACAACATTCACAGCCGTTTCCGTGATTTCTCGGATAAATTCTTCTACATTTTTCTTTTCAGCAGCTTGACTTTTGGCTAATTTGGCGATCGCCTGAGTTTGATTTCGCCAAATTTCCTGAGCTTTTGCCTCTGGTGTTAGATATGTTGGTAATGTAATTTCTTCGCAAACCAGCAGTACGCTTGGCAGTTGAAAATTTTCAAAGGAATTATTACTATTTTTGACTATTTCCCAGGCTGGTTCTGGCAAAGTTAATGCAGTTGCTTTTACCCAGATTTTTCTACCATTTTTGCAAGTCAAACTGCATTCCCAAGTCTTCCTTTTTTGGCTATAACCACTATCTTCTGGTTGTACAAATTCGGCAAATTCTGCGTGCAATTTACCTGGATTTTGGCTTTCAAATATGTTAAAAATTGAATGAGAAACTAATTCCTGGGCTCTGTAACCCAGGACAGATGCACCGAACTGATTGAGCGAAAATACTCTTCCCAAAGCGTCGAGAACGAAGTAAATGCCTGGGAAATTATCGTAAAGATTACGATACCAATTGCCTTCAATTTCTCGAATGCACGAAATTTTAGATGTTCCGAGTTCGTTCCCCATGCAGATGACATGAGAATTGTTTGTTTCTGGGTTAATTGAATGATTATTGTTAGCAAACACTTTTAAATTAACTCAATTGTAATTAAATTTACTTACTCTGGTTCAACTTTTTTATGAAACAAAGTCAAACCTATTTTTACAATAAAGCTGCTTAGCTGTAACAAATTTACAACTCTGTCCCTGGGGACGTTTGCGATTCCCAATCCCAGCCCTGTGTTAGTTTACGCTCATCAAAGGTTTTAAATATATATGATAACACTGAAATATCTATTGTTGGGATTAACCGACCTGGGTTTTGGGTTAGGGTATGTACCGGGTTTACGGATGAACCGGGCTGCGATCGCTATTGTTGGGTCAGGTTTTATGGTGGCTTTAGGCATAGTTAATCTCAAAACCGCCTGGGACGCGATCGACCCAAGTACCATCGTTTTTTTACTCGGAATGATGATTATTAATTCTACCTTGGGAGCATCCGGCTTTTTTTAACTAGCATTAGAGTTTTTGACTCGCTTTACTCGTTCTCCTTTCAATATTTTACTCGCTGTTACTTTTGGTAGCGGTATATTATCAACATTTTTTCTAAACAACACCACAATAGCCACAAAATCAGGTAATAATTTGACTTTTCAGGAACATTTTAGCTTTGGACTCCTACTAACCTTGGTTACTTTGGCGATTGCTTATTTTTGGCTCTACTAAACTTATTTGTTGTCACCATAGGCGATCGAAAAACTGGAAATTTTCCAAGGGGATATTTGGAAACCTTTCCCATCCTCTGATTTCTCTGGTAAAGTTGTCGGTTGTTCTAACAAGTTCACTGACTGACTAATCGCCAAACTCAAATCGCTCTCTAATTCTAACCGAGCCTCTTTACCCTGGGATTCATAACACCGTAAAATCCACAAGTTAGCATGGTCTTCCGACTGTTTGAAAGCCATCAAAACTAAGTTGTCGGCTGACAAATCCAGGAATTTACCTACAGTCGGCAAAGTGCGGTGGTGATTTTCCTCTAACTTGGGAAATACCTTGACTAATAGTGGCAAATTCAATTCATATCCCTGTCGTACAGTACCAGCATCTTGCCAATTTCCGCGGTGAGGATAAACTCCACAAGTAAATTCATGAATGCCGATATCAGCTTGTGCATCGGGCCAAGTCGAACTCCTGAGTAATGTGAGGCGAATTTGATTTGGTTGAAGGTCGCAACCATATTTACAATCATTCAGTATGCTTACTCCAAAATCATCATTACTGATATCTGTCCACCGTAAGATCGGCACTTCCCACTTGGCTTTTTCCGCCGCAGTCTGCGGTTTAGTTGTGCGCTCGATCGCACCTCCGGGAATTTCGCACGTTGCCAAATCTGCTTCTACATTTAACCCAAAGGCTGCTTTTACTAAAACCTGCTTTTCTTGCCAATCTACCACTGTTTTAATTTTCAGCACTGGCGAACCAATTTCTACTATATAATCTTGGTAAAATTCCGATTTACCAATTTGTCTGACTACACGCAAACTCTGCCGTATTTCTCCCTGGGATATCCAGGTAACATCTTTCAGTATCGGCGCTGCTAATGGATGTTTTGCATAATTTGGATCGATGTTCCAAGCGTCCCAATATTGACCGCTATCTTGAAATGATTGCAGTTGATTCCCTCCAGCTCCATTCAAGACTTCCCTATCATTTAGTTTATCCCAAATACTCGATAAATTTCCAGTTTCGCTGTCTACTTTTACTCGAATAAATTCATTTTCTAGCAGCATTATTGGAGGGACAAAAGGAGTTTCTTGACAAACACCCTCGTTTCGTGCAATATTAGTTGTAACCTCACCTAACCATGTCTGATTGTAGTTTTCTGGTAAGGGCGACGAATTTTCAAGGGTTTCAGCAGCTTCGGGACAGAGCCAAAACACCCGGTAGCCGACTGAGGGGAGATTATTTGCCAAAAATAACAGTGTAGATTGTGGTTGTGGTCGATCGCACTGTTGAATTTGCGTAGTCAGCCGTTGTCCTGACAAGTCATAAATCGCCCAAGTGGTAGCAGCGGAATCGGGAAGGGATAAAGAGACAACTTCCGAACGCGACCAATTGAGGGAGTTAAAGATTAAAATCGGTTGAGCATCAGGTTGGGGTGGAGAAGGCAGAGAAATTTGACTGGCGATCGCATCCAAAGATGTTAGCACAATTGAACGACAAGTGCGATCGACCTCAGCCCATCCTAGATTAGCATCAGTATAAACTTGGGCGATCGAAGAACCAGGCAAAATATCATGAAACTGGTTAAATAAAACTTTTTTCCAGGCTATTTCTAATTCAGACTTCGGATAAATCGCACCCGCGCCAATCGTGGCGAGGGAAGACAGCAACTCAGCTTGGTAAAGCAACTCCTCACAGCGGCGATTGTAACGCTTTTGCTCCGCGTGAGTTGTGTAACAACCTCGGTGGAATTCCAGGTAAAGTTCATCTTTCCACAGGGGAAGAAGAGGAAGCCTCGAAACATCAGTTTGAGACAGGGAAATTTCACCCAAATTAGCAGATTTAGCCGCAGCCGAATTGTCTCCCATCGAAACAGCGACTGGAGACAGGGAAGTTTCACCCAAATTAGCAGATTCAACCACAGCCGAATTGTCTCGCATCGAAACAGCGACTGGAGACAGGGAAGTTTCACCCAAATTAGCAGATTCAGCCGCAGCCGAATTGCCAATTTCACCCTGTTTCAAAATTGGCGGCTTTTCCCCCATCGAAACAGCGACTGGAAACTCGGAAATTTCACTCAAATTAGCAGATTCAGCCGCAGCCGAATTGTCTCCCATCGAAACATCGACTGGAAACTCGGAAGTTTTACCCAAATTAGCAGATTCAGCCACAGCCGAATTGTCTCGCATCGAAACATCAGCTTGAGACTCGGAAGTTTTACCCAAATTAGCAGATTCAACCACAGCCGAATTGCCACTTTCACCCTGTTTCAAAATTGCCGCATTGTCTCCCATCGAAACAGCGACTGGAAACTGGGAAATTTCACCCAAATTAGCAGATTCAACCACAGCCGAATTGCCACTTTCACCCTGTTTCAAAATTGCCGCATTGTCTCCCATCGAAACAGCGACTGGAAACTGGGAAATTTCACCCAAATTAGCAGATTCAGCCGCAGCCGAATTGCCAATTTCACCCTGTTTCAAAATTGGTGGCTTTTCCCCCATCGAAACATCGACTGGAGACAGGGAAGTTTCACCCAAATTAGCAGATTCAGCCGCAGCCGAATTGTCTCCCATCGAAACAGCGACTGGAAACTCGGAAATTTCACTCAAATTAGCAGATTCAACCGCAGCCGAATTGCCAATTTCACCCTGTTTCAAAATTGGCGGCTTTTCCCCCATCGAAACAGCGACTGGAAACTCGGAAATTTCACTCAAATTAGCAGATTCAACCACAGCCGAATTGTCTCGCATCGAAACATCAGCTTGAGACTGGGAAACTTCCGGCGAAAACTGACTCTCAATCAACGCCAAATAATCCACAGCCTTCGCAAACTCCAACCTCGGAAAAAAAGGCGACAATTCCCAGCGTTTAGCAACCTCCAACATATCACGAGTCGGGCCGCCACCGTGGTCGCCAACTCCCGGTAGCCAAACAGCAGATTGCAAACCCGTTTTAATTTGCCAATCAAAAAGATGATTCGCCATTTTCACAGATTCGATGTTTTCACCGATCGGACCCGACATCATGCTAAATATTTTAGTACCATCCAAACCTTCCCACCAAAATGCACCATAGGGAAACTCAGTGGTATCATTCCAACGCAACTTTTGCGTCACAAAATAATCAACTCCACCATCGCGCAAAATCTGAGGTAATTGCCATCCAAAACCAAAAGTATCCGGTAGCCAAACTACCCGCATTAACTCCCCGAACTTTTCCAGGGAGTAACGCTGTCCATAAACAACTTGTCTCACCATGGATTCAGCCGAAATCAAGTTTAAATCTGGTTCCACCCACATCCCACCAACAACTTCCCAAAGTCCAGCAACTACCTGTTTTGTAATCTCTGCAAATAAATCAGGCCGATGCTCTTCTATCCAAGCATAAAGTGCAGGAGTTGAATGACAGAAAATTAAACCAGGAAACTCCGATTGTAATTTCAACGCTGACTCAAAAGTCCGTTGTGCAGCTTCCCAAGTTTCCGCAACAGGCCATAACCAAGCCAAGTCCAAATGAGCATGACCAACTAAATAAATTTTACCTTTATATATAGAACAATTTTCCCTACATTCTCCTATATATATAGATGTACTCCCACCACTTTCTCCCCTCCCAAAAAACCTCTCTCTGCCACCTCCCTCTGCGCCCTCTGTGCCCTCTGCGGTTTCAACCTTTAAACCATCCTGAAAACCTGCCAAAAATCCCAGTAAATTTTGCCGTAAACTAGAAAGCGAACGATCGAACTTTTGTCGATCGCCCACCACAGACCAATCAATCAAACCAACCGCCAATTCAACTTGAGATTTTAGCATTTCCCCCTTGACAACCAACCCCCCATCGACTATATTTTTAGTGGGGGAGTATTGGAAATTTAAATTTAAGAAATTACCAGACAGGGAATTTTGCAAAATCTCCAATTCATCAGCCACAAAACCAGGGTCAAAACAAGCAGAATCAGCAGCTTCATACACACAAACTGACTTCACCAAAGCACCCGAATCGTGACCGGGACTCACCAAACGCAAAATTACTAAAAATTCATCTCCCGGAAGGACAGAGGGACTTAACAAAAGTCGCACCGTACAATCAAATAAATCTCCGACTCCAACTAACTCCCCATTCACAAAAATCTGAACATTGTCGGCCCACCAAGTCAAGCTCAACAGCAAACGCAACCCCGTCACAGGATAGGCTGACAAACTTGCAGGAACAACAAATTTTTGTCCCAAATAAAAAACTTGTTTACCAGAGGGCCAAGCAAGATGTCCTTTATGGTTAAGTTCGGCAACAGGCCAGTTACAAATATTTACCCCATGGACAACAGCCAAGTCTGAGTCGTAGTACCTCCAGCCAGACTGTGCATCCCATAGGGTGAGGCGACGCAACCTTTGGACAACTTCAGAAATATTATTGCTAGCAGATGACACAGAAGCACTCATATTTCGCTAAGATTGAGAATTAGACAGAAACAAGGTTTAATCAACCTCAAATTAAATTATGTCTTCAAGTAACTACGGCCCGTACCAAAGCCGACTATTAAAATTTATATCCAAACAGTCCCGCCAAATTGCCGAAAATTGCGATCGCACTTGGCGACAAGTTAAATCGGCAACGCTTAACACTACCCAAATTCTACTTTATCCAGCATACTTGCTGGTGCAAAGTTCGCGAATGTTAGCCAGACAACTGCGGGAATCAAGTCAAAAAATAGATTTACCAGAATTGCAGGAATTTGCTGAAAGAGAAAATCTCAAATTTTCTCAGAATTCATCCCCAAATTGGTGGGATGAGGAGATAGGCGCAGAAAGTGCGATCGTAGATATCGTGCACATGGCTGAAAATATACTCCTCCCATCGCAAACAAGGACAAAATCCGAAAATTTATCCTTTGTAATTACAGCCGAAAATTTGCCAGCCCCAGTGACACCACAGGCTTTAGGGACACAAACACACTTTACCCGAAACCTGGCCAAAACTCCCAGGAATTTAGTTTTAGAACATCAAGACACAGAAACTCCACTAACCGAAATTTCCATCAACAATGGCGCAGCCGTTAACACCACACCGAAAGTTCGGGGAATTGCGACTTTTTTACCAGCCCGCAGTTTAGTATTAGTGGGAGCAGAAAATCAGATTTTAGATATTTTAACCCAGGAACAGCAAGAACTATTGGAAGGTCGCATAACTTGGGAAGTCGCCAACTCCGGGCCAGGGCGACGAGAAATTGCTAAAAAAGAATTAAAATTTAATCTCGGCTTAGAAGAGGCTGCGGCAAAATCCCTACTTCCGCCAGTGCGCGGTTTTTGGCAATTGATGGCTTGGGTACAAACAAGTCCCTTGGCGCTGAAAAGAAATCAGTTTGGAGAATCAATCCTGGCGATGAAAAAAGCCATTAATGCCAGTGCCGATCGCCATTTAATCATAGCCCAAACCGATCGAGCGCCAATCACCGGAGTCAAAATCGATCGACCGGCAATTACCTCCGCCAGTGCGATCGACTACCATACATCAGAATTAACCACAGATTTTTATAGTAAGTTCGATCGAGCCACCAATCCTCTATCCTTCGTCACATTACTCGATCGCGCCGCCGTCAACCTCGAAGAATTCACTATTCCCCAAGTATCAAAAATTACTGGTGACTTAACAGACCGCCAGCCAGCCCAGATAGAACCAACAACCGAAAAATTGAGCCCAAGCACCCGCTCCATAGTTGAAAACTACGCCAAAAGCATCGAACAGATGATTTGGTCATCAGTAGACTACCTCCTAGGCAAAGAAACAGCAGCCAGCGATAATACCGAAAAATCTCTAGCAATCAAGTATTCTTTGCAACAAAAAAGTGTGGAAAACACTGAAAAAACCGAGACCAAGGGCGATCGACCTTGGCTAAATTGGCAAGACCTATTTGGAGAGCCAGCACCGCCAGCCCCAGAGAAAATAACACAAATAAGCACAAAAGTCAAGCCCGAAAATACGGAAATCGAAAAATTGCCCCCTGGTCGATCGACACCAAAATCTCCATCACCATACCCAGAGGCAATTCAAAACCTGCTCGCCCAGCTCAAAAGTAGCATTAACATAAAAGTGACCAAAAGTCAACCCCAAAAAACATCAAATTTAGAAAATACTCAAAAAAATAGCAGACAGAGCAACCTAGAAGCATCAACTCAGATCCAGACACAGAAAACTCAACCAGAAACAGCAACCACCCCTGAGTTCGGCGCAACCGCCAGCAAATACATCAGCATCACCAAAGAAACAGAAAAGAAAAACCCAGAGGAACAAGCACAGGAGTGCTTAGAAACCACAGCAGAATCAATGGGATACATCAAGCATCCCCTAGAACAAGTGCTAGAATGGCTCGATCGCATCATGGTGCGACTAGAAACAATAGTCGAACAACTGTGGGAATGGGCAAAAATCCACTTCCCAAAAATCATCAACAGCAAAGATTAAATTCGCTAATCTTTGACATATGATAAAAAAGTTGCACCAGCAACAAATCACTCAGCTCGATCGCATTCTTGGAGACTCCCACAGTGCTAACCCTCAAAATCGCAGTTAATATAGTTGTCCTATTCTTTGTTTCCCTGTTCATATTTGGATTTTTGTCCAATGACCCAGCTCGGAACCCCAACCGCAGAGACATGGAATAATCGCCATGTCGGGTTGCACCGGAAAGACTGTTGACAGTGCAAAGTGAGTCCAAAAACCAAAAATTGTACTTAGGTGTTGGTAGCCACTTGACTCAACCACAGAAATCCGATGCTAGCGGATTGGATACAAGCGAGCAATCCATCCAGCAGATGAGGGGCGGGCCACAGCAGCCCCTGCCATGAACCCACAAACCATCAAAAATTAGTTAAAAAAACTTAACCTCGCTGGTCAGTGAGGTTATCTTGTGGTGAAAGCAAGTTCTAACAGCAGCCAGCATCCCAAGCAGCGCAGCCACTGCAAATTTCAGACATCAAATTTCTGTTTAAACATTTATAGCAACCTAAATAGGTAACTACGACGTTTTCAATTGCTCAAACCATTGATTTTATTCCTTATTCCATCTTCCATCTTCCATCTTCCATCTTCCTTTATAGCAACCTAAATAGGTAACTAGGACGTTTTCAATTGCTCAAACCATTGATTTTATTCCTTATTCCATCTTCCATCTTCCTTCTTCCTTCTTCCTTCTGCTATAACTATGCCCTATCCGGTACCGCCACCAGAACCCCCTGCCATCATCAATATCACAAAGCCCAAAAAAGTCGCCATCGCTGTGGCGGCAAGTGATAGAGACACCCGCAGCAACTCCGCAGAACCACCGGAACCAAGCCCAGCTCTAGTTCTGTCAGAAGTAAAACCAGCCACCGAACCAGCACCCTCCGCCAGACTCTTGAACCCAACCGCAGCAGCAGGTCAGCCTTCAGAAATCGACGACCCCCTAGCAGCAGTGGCAAACGGCACAGCAGAGTTGAGATTTCAAAATCCCACTCCCGTTGTAGAAACCGCAACCAGGGAAACTCCCAAAGACTCTTCCTTTACTACTTATCATTTTGCACCGCCACAAAATCGCCTTTCCGGTAGGAATCCAACACCAACCCCAGAGGCATTATTGACCCAGAAAAAACCGGGGGAACCAGAACCACCACCGGCAGAGGTTTCACACCCCGATGAAAGCAGTTATCAAGCAAAGGGGCTGCAACTAGAAGATAAGTCACCTCCTGAACCCCAGGATATTCCAGTTCCCGAACCACCCCCGGAACCAACACCAAGCGGACAACCACAGTTAGAAATTCCGACTCCGGGTACTGCCCCAACGCCCGGAACGCCAGCAGCCCCAAAACCGAAGCCCAAACCAGGCCCAGCCCCAGGAGTCCGCACCCCACCTTCCCAGCGGACGGTACCTTTTCCTGTGAATCCGGCAGATACGATTGAGGTGAAAGCAGATAGTCAGGAGTTTGATGACAAGCAGCAAATTGTTACCGCTATTGGTAATGTGGTGGTGCGGTTCCGACAAACGGTGATTGATGCCGATCGCGCGATCGTCAATTTAGTCACCCGCCAAGTGATAGCATCCGGTAATGTCGCCTATACCCGCGGCCAACAAGTAGTCCGCGGGGAACGGATGGACTTTAATCTCGGTCTCAATTCCGGTGCCGTCGAACAGGCAAAAGGTGAACTGTTCTTACCCGCGGCAGGTAGCGAGTTAACCCCCACACTCCCCACAGATATCAGTGCAGGGACAATTCTCAATCAGCCCCTGAGCGATCGAATTACCAGTCAGCAGCCAGTGCGCGGAGTTCGCTCCCCCGGCGCCGCTACCTTTACCCTCGGCGGTGGCGGACAGGGCGGACAGGTGTCCACACCCCAAATCACTGGGGCCGTTAACCGCGTGCGCTTTGAAGCAGAACGCCTGGAACTACGACCCGATGGCGTCAGGGTGGCTACTAATATTCGGATTACTAATGACCCCTTTTCTCCGCCGGAACTGGAATACCGCGCCAAGACGGCGACGATTAGAAGGATTTCCCCCACGGCGGAGGAATTGGTCACAACTAAACCTCGTTTGGTGTTCGACAACCGGGTGAAAATACCTGTGTATCCTCGCCGACAGGTGTTTGACAGTCAGCAGCGCAATGGCCCATGTTTGACCTTTGGCTTCGATGGTGGCGATCGCGGTGGTTTGTACGCTGAGTGCGCTTTGGATGTACTGCAAGCAGGACCAGTCAGGCTGACTTTGACTCCCCAGGTTTATCTTCAGCGGGCGATCGAAAAAAACGGCGGTAGCCCCTTTTCCCCGGATAGTTACGGCCTGAAAGCGAAGTTAACGGCGGCCCTTGGCCCCCGTACTAGGCTCGACGGTTCGGCAATATTTCTCAATTTTGATAATTTCCCGAATCTAGCTGAAAATGATTTTCGGGGTAATTTGCGTTTGCGGCAGTCGATCGGCACTCACACTCTGGTCGGGGAATATAGCTATCGCGATCGTCTCTTTAACGGTTCTCTAGGCTTTCAAACCGTCAACAGCAGCCTGGGAGTTGTTCTCACTTCCCCCATCATCCCCCTGGGCAGCTCTGGCATTAATCTTAGTTACCAAGCCGGTTATCAATTTATCAATGCAGACACCGACAGATTTGACTTGCTCGAACCTGTGAGGGAAAATAACCGCATCGATTTGAGCCGCTTACAACTGAGCGCCGCCTTAACCCGCGACTTTACCCTATGGCAGGGTCAATCCCTCCCCCGCACTCCTACCCAGGGTTTGAAGTATACGCGGACTCCCGTGGTTCCTTACGTGAAACTGGCTTTGGGTATCCGTGGTGTTGGGAGTTTTTACAGCAGTGACGATCGACAAAATTCTCTCGCCGGCAGTGTCGGCATTCAAGGACAATTCGGTCATTTCTCCCGCCCTTTCCTGGACTACACTGGGTTTAACGTGACTTACACTCAGGTAGGACGGGATGGTCTATCCCCATTTTTGTTCGATCGCCTGGTAGACGTCAGAATCCTTTCCTTTGGACTTGTCCAACAAGTTTATGGCGGGTTTCGAGTCGGAATTCAAAGTGCCATTAATTTAGATACCAAGGAAACCATTAGTACAAATTACACTTTGGAATACAGTCGCCGCAGTTATGCAATCATTTTACGTTTTAATCCAGAACGTCAAGTCGGTAGCCTGACTTTTAGGATTAGCGACTTCAATTGGAATGGCACTCCAGAATCTTTTGGTGGGGATGTGCGAAGTGTAGAAGGAGGCGTGCGTTTATCCGATTAATTAAATTAGTTATTGGTGATTAATTAGGGGGTGTTTCCAGTCAAAAAAATGACCCACCCTAAACCATCACCAATCACAACTAACCAATAACAACTAACCAATAACAACTAACAAATAACAACTAACAAATAACAACTAACCAATGACAGAAGTGACGGCAATATCTGCACAAGCAGCGGCTCTGCTGGTTCACTATGGTTTTGACCTAGGTGGCAAGAAAGCAGAAAAATTGGCGGGCGAATGGCTGACTAATTATCCCAGCCATTGGCTCCGTTTAGCAGTGATTGAAGCGCTTTATCAAGGTCGTTACAAAGCCGTTTCTGTGGCACAAATATTGAGTATGTGGCAGCGTTTAAACCAACCTATTTATCATTTTAATGGCGAGTTTGAACGCTTAGTTTGCAGTAATTTTCCTCAAGATTTAATGCTAGAAACTGATTTTAAGTGGTCAGAAGAACAGATATTTTTACCTAGTCCAGAAGCCGATTTAGGTGGGTTAGAACTAGATTTGCTTCCGACTCCAGATGTTGAGTTAGATCCCGCTGACAATGCAGAACTCCCCAAAGTAGACACTGAGGAAATATCCGAATTGTCCGCAGTCAATCTCACCAGGGAAAATGCCGAAGTTGTAATTTATGAAGATTTGGCAGTAACTGCTGTGGCCGATCGAGCCGAAGCTGATATTTCAGTCGCCTCGCCATTGGTTGAAAAATCAGTCCCCATCGTCAAACATACTGATTTTCACTCCAAGTTAAAAGCTATTGCCAAAGAAGGCCGCCGAAAAAAGGGAGAAAGAAGAAAAAAAGTCTGATACGGGCCGGAGGGCACTGGGCGAAGCAAACGGGAGAAATTGGTTAGGGGTTATTCGTTATTGATTATTAGTTATCACAAACAACAAACAACAAATCACAAATCACAAATCACAAATCACAAAAAATTTATTTTTTGGGGGCTGCTCCCATCCGAATTTCTGAACAAAAAGAAGCTTGTTCAGTACCGTTAGCTTCCTTGACAACACTGGTACGCAGTCGGAGGTTGGGGATGAGATACCAGAGGCGTTCTTCGGCATGGATAGTTTCAGATTCCGTAATCAATGTCAGCACGTCATCACTGCCCATCACGTAGCGAGTGTTGCCCTTGTCTTGGAGCACTTTGCCTTCCCTGGGGTTGTCGGCATCGGGTAAGACGGCTAATATTGTAGAACCGATTTGTTTTTGCTCAGTGCGATCGGGAGTACCCTCCCAACTCACCCTAACGCTAGTTAACCCAGTAGCATTCGGATCGATCGAGTGCTGTTGGCACAGCTTCACGACTGCGGGTTCGGTAGCAGTCAGTATTTCTATTTTGACCTCAGATTTGCCAGCCTGCAATTCCCCGGAATTGAGATAGTGTACGGTGCGCTGGGAAAACCATTTGCCTGCACTTAGCTCGAAAAACTCGATAACATCCATGAATTTTGTCTCTGAACTCAATACTTCTCTATTTTGTATATTTTAAAGGAATGGGGAACACCTGCAAAGCTGTCAAAGAATTTTCAGTTTGAAATTAATCAAATTAAGTAACCGTAGAGGGCGCTTTGGCTACAGCAAAATACCAGAGACAGCAACCGAGGGACAATCATCCTGTCAGCAGGATGTATTAACAAGAATCAAAAAACTCAAATAATGATATAATTTTTAATTACCAAGATTCAGTGCCCTACCAGTAGCAAACAGAAATTAAATATGTCATGCTAACCAAAGAGACAAGTTTCTCAATCGTGTTTTTAGCAAGGTGCAGTTAGCGATCGCCTACATTTGACAAAAACATCCAAAAATTTATGAGCGAGTTTACGCCAGGGTCAGAGCGCATACTGCCCGCAGCACAAATGCCCGAACTAGAAATCGAGTCCAGTCAGTTAGCCGCCAATTCCGAAATCCATCGATTATACAGTTTACTAACAGATTACAATTTTATTCAAACCAAGCTGTCAGCATCGGGAGTGCAGCCCCTAATAGAAGATTACAATTTAGCAATAAACATCCCGAATTTCACAGATAATCACCAAATAAAAACCCTCAAATTAATCCAAGAAACCCTGGGAATTTCTGCCCACATTATCGCCCAAGACAATACCCAATTACCCACACAACTAATAGCCCGCTTGATGTGTTTTGAAAATCCCGAAATTCAAGCACTACTAGCCCAAGCAAAACACCAAAAATACCCCTGGTTCCGACCATTAACTGCCAGTTTTACCCCTCCGGGAGGAAGATTGCAGCGCACCCTCACCGGACATACAGATTGGGTACAAACTGTAGCAATTACCCCCGACGGTAAGCGAGTAATTTCTGGCTCATCCGACCATAATATCAAAGTTTGGCATTTAGACACAGGAGAGGAAATTTTCACCCTCACAGGTCATCTTACCTACGTTAATGCTGTGGCAATAACCCCCGATGGCACTCAACTAATTTCCGGTTCTTGGGATAATACGATCAAGATTTGGAACCTAGAAACAGGACAAGAAGTATTTACCTTTGGCGGCGATACCTTTGCCGTAGAAGCTGTAGCAGTTACTCCCGACGGCAAAGCAGTAATTTCTGGTTCCTGGGATGGCAGTATTAAGGTTTGGGATTTAAAAAACCGCGAAATAATCTTTAACCTCAAAAGTCATACAAGTTTTGTACAATCAGTAGCAGTAACACCGGACAGCAAGCGGTTGATTTCCGGTTCCGGCGATAACAGCATCAAAGTCTGGAATTTAGAAACTGGAAAAGAACTTTTTACTCTGACTGGTCATCGGGATTGGGTCAAATCAGTAGCAGTTAGCCCCGACGGAGAAAAGATTATTTCTGGTAGTTATGACGGCACTGTAAAAGTCTGGAGTTTGAGAGAAAGAAAGAAAATATTTACATTAGGAACTCATGACAGTTTCATCCAATCTGTGGCAATAACTCCCGATGGCCAGCGAGTAATTTCTGCTTCCGGTGACAAAACTATCAAAGTTTGGCATCTAGAAACCAAAGCAGAAATATTCAGTTTTACGGATCACATCGCCCCCGTGAATGCTGTGGCGGTGAGTGCGGACGGTAAACGGATAGTTTCTGGTTCCTCTGACAAAACTCTCAAAATTTGGTGTTTAGAAACAGAAACACAAAATGTATCATTTTTAGCCCATCATGACTCCGTAAATGCTGTGGCTGTGACACCGGATTGTACTAAAGCAATTTCCGGTGCTGGCGACAACACGATTAAAGTCTGGAATCTGGAAAATGGAGAAGAACTTTTGACTATTTCTGGTCATAAAGATTGGGTTAAGGCAATCACTGTCACCCCAGACAGCCAGCGCATAATTTCGGGTTCCGGTGACCAAACGGTGAAAGTTTGGAATGTGGCAACAGGAGAGGAAATTAAGAGTTTTGCAGGTCATACAGATTGGATAAATTCTGTGGCTGTGACTGCGGACAGCAGGATGGTAATTTCGGGTTCCGGTGACAAAACTATTAAGGTTTGGAGTCTGGAAACAGGAGAAGAAATTTTTACATTTGTAGGTCATACTGACGGGATAAAAGCTGTTGCAGTTACTCCTGATGGTAAACGCTTAATTTCTGCGGCTGGTGATAAAACTCTCAAAATTTGGAGTTTGGGAACCGAAAAAAATAGTTTGGCTGACCTGTGGAATTTAGTAGTAAAAAATCAACTTTTCACTCTCAAAGGTGATGATAATTTAGTAAATGCTGTAGCAGTTACAGCGGATGGTAAATGGGCAATTTCTGGGGGTAGAAAGAGCACTATCAAAGTTTGGGATTTGTCAAGTAGAAAGGAAATTTTTACTTTAGCTGGTCATGGGGATGCGGTAACAGCTTTGGCGACGGTGGGGACTAGGGTGATTTCTGTTTCTGATGACAATACCCTGAGAGTTTGGGATTTGTTAAGTCGAGAAGTAATTGCTATTTTTAGAGGAGATAGTGCGTTGAAAGCTTGTGCTATTGCACCGGATGGGGTGACAATTGTGGCGGGGGAAGTTTCGGGACAGGTACATTTTTTAAAGTTAGAAAATAGTCCTCAGTCCTCCGTCCCTAGTCATTAGTTAATGTGGCGATGGTTAAATAATCGCACTTTTACAAGTAAAATAACCAATCCTAAATTTACTGAATGTCAATTTGATTAGGAGGCTTCGGTTGATTCTGCTTATCATCCAGCAAAGTTTTGCGTCCAGAAGTTGCATACTCCTTATACAAATCCACCAGCATTTTAGTTAACTGTGGCAAAGAGATTTGTTCTCCATTAATTTGAGATTTCATATAAGTTTTTAGCACTTCAATATAAGCCAAACCCAGAGCCAGGGTGAGAGTTGCTGCCGTAGCACCAGAGATAGCACCACCGACAATTGTACCAGCACCGGGAATCATTTTAATCAAATTAGTCACTATGCTTCTACCCACAGCAGTAACCCCACCACTGCCGCTAATAGCTGATAGCATCGCCGAGATAAACCCCTGATCAAAAGGCATTCCAAAAATCACAGTAATATTTGCAATCATTGCCGTTTGCATCGTCATCAAAATTGGCGCATCAGCAAAGGGTATAGGAGTCGCACCGATAATCGCAGAACCTGCAACATAGGCACTGAGATATTTAAATGCCATATCAGACTTAAGTGCAATATTGGCAATTTGCTCTTTGACAAAAGCTTTTTTAGCTACTTCTGGTAGCAGTTGAAAAGTGGCATCGACCAACTTGTCTAAACCGTGAGATTTTACTGTATAGTCCTCATCTATTTCTTCCGGTTCCGCCATGACGGGGATGATTTGACTGACTGGTAAATTCATGTGTTCCAGTTGCTTGAAAAACTCGCTGGGTTTTTTCGATGTAGTTTGAGTGAGAACTAAAATCACTGGTACATCGATGATTTCCATTTCTCTTAGCCAGTTTTCTTCCACGGATTCTATTCTATTTGCGCCGTGATTGATGCAGTACCAGATGACGTGTATGTGTTCTTTGGGGTGCAGGAGTCTTTGGTCTTCAATCAGTTTAGCAACGTTTAATTGAATAATTTTAATTTGTTCGGCGTTGAGTTCGAGCCCGGGAGTGTCGTAAACTGCGATCGGGCAATTAGGTTTGGTATATTGGCGGATACCTTGAGTAACCGGGCGGCCGACTCCGGTTTCTGCTAAGCGCTGGCGAAACACAGCATTAATCAGGGTACTTTTGCCTACGCCTGTTTTACCGATGACTAAAACATTGCACTGTCCCACGTTATTTTCTGCGTCTTTGAAAGCGTCGTAACTGTTGTTTAAAAGGTCGTCTAGGGAAAAGTCGTCTGACATGGCGGTTTCTAGAATGGTGGGATATTCAGTCTGGATTAAACATTCATTTTTAATTTTAATACCAATTTAATGGGTCGTTGCACAGATCTAGATCCCCCTAAATCCCCCTTAAGAAGGGGGACTTTGAGAAGAATCTTGTCCCCCCCTTAGTAGGGGCGGTGCCCCCGTGCCCGCCCTCTTGGCTAGGGGGGATCAGATTCTATGCAGCCTCATAAAAAATTGGTATAAGACCACCGAATAGAATTCGGGGCTATACAAACGAAGTTAATGTTAAGCCCGCCGAATAGAATTCGGGGCTATACAAACGAAGTCCGCCTACGCGGACTGAGGAGTCTCAAAGATATTGTAGCAATTTGATTTCAGAACGGGTGGAACGCTTGGAGGAGACTTTTGGGTCGCGAATGTGGGATGAAAGGTTATATAATGTAGTTTAAGCTAGCAAGCGATCGGTACAGAGAAAGATATCTGATTCCATTATTCAATATTCTCAGGATTTTCAGGCAGATCGCACTCAGGCGATAAAAAATCAGGATTAAGAACTTCTTCTTCAGTAAATGGAGACTCTGGGGGAAATATCTGAATAGATAAACCTGTTTCATCTGCGGCTAATTCCCTAGCATCTTGATAAGATTCATTAAAAATTTCTTCAAAAAAACGATATAAACTCGGACTGGTTTTGAAGGTATCTCGGATGCGTTTACGATGTTCGCGAATGGTGTACACCCAACTGTTTGTTCTTTTTTCTGGCTGATATTTATACTTAAGTAAGTGCATTAAAAGTACCCTCAAATTACTTTTTAAAGCATTCTTATCGCTTCTCCCCATACTTTCTAGTTCCTCTAGTAAGTTTTCTAAATCTATTTCAGAAAACTTTCCCTCTTTTAATAAGTTGATTGTTGTCTGTAACCACAGATAAAAATCCCGTTCATAAAGCGAGGTTATTGCAGTTGTCATTGATTGGATAGTTGTCATTTTGTTTGACTCCCTTTCTCTTCTCTACACATAAGTGTAACATATTCGATAATTTATCGCTGAAGTTAGCTTTACGGGCCCAAATGAGCCGAATTATGCAATAAGTGCGATCGCACTTATGGTAGTTTCTCCCGCAGCGAAAGCCAAGTTTTGAGTTCTTCATCTAAAACATATTTATCAGTGTCAGCGAGTGCAGCGATAACTTTGAATCGATTTTTAAGTTGTCTTAATTCGCGAATGTCTGCAATGGGTAGGGTTTGCCAATTAGCTGCCTTTTTTTCCACATCTTCCCGCGACTCTTTGATGTTATGCCAAAACCATTGTAGAATTAAGTTAACATCGAGAACAGGATCGTCGGAAATTACTCCGAGTTTTCCTATCGCCCCAGCCCGCAGCATCATTGAGGAAATCCTAAAAGATTCGCCGCTACCTGGTTTTTTCTGTTCTGCGGCTTCAGATAGGTTATCGTAAATTGTCGTTGCTACTTGTGCCCATGTGCGATCGCACAAACCTGACTCATTTTCACCTTTTCGAGCCTTAGCAGAGGCAACATCGGCTAATAACAGCCAGTTAAAGTCTTGTGGTTGGGCGGTTTGACCTGAAAATATGTTGTTTATCCAAATCAGTACAGATTCGGCATCTTGTTCTAGGATGCGATCGACGGATATTGTCGTAGGAGATTGAGTCATAATTTATCTACTCCACATATTCTATATCAGCATTACTTGTATCAATTCCTTGCTGCCTAAAGGCTGTAATTCCTAGTTCTAAGCTCTCTGAAGTGGGTCTAAAATGCCCGCTGTGATTGCTGATTGTTAGCAAAATATACGAACCGTCACTGCCGACTATCTCGGCTTCTCCCGCAGCCAAGACAGGCTCACCAAGAGTTATAACCGTATGGTAGATTTCATTGCTAACATCTAAAAATTTCGGAATTACAAGGAGTTCTAGCTCTGTTGTTACTGCCCATTTGACAGTCCCTTCATTAATTATATCGTCAAATCCTGCTTCTCCCACTTTAACGGGTCTGATGCCTAACTCATCTGCCGATCGAAGTTCATCATCTAGACTACCAGGGGACTGATTGGAAAAACGAGGGCTGGGAACATTATTTGAAAATGATTGTGTCACAACAGAATTTAACGATAATCCACTACTAAGGTTAGTGGCTAATGTTGCTGTTGGCAATAAGGGCGATCGCGCTTTGACCAAAAAAAAGACAAATATCACCAACTCCACATCCTCAGCTATCAAGCAGTTTTCAGTTATGTTTTTGATAACGGCTTTCTTCAGACCAGTTTTTCACCATTGACCATGTATCTCAACTCCTGATTTATTTGTTATTTGCCATGCTTGACAAATCTACTGAGCGATGATAAACTTAATTATTACAATAACATAAATAATAAAAAAAATCTCTATTCAATTTTTTATGGCTAAAAATAATCGTAAAATTCGTTGCCGGATTAATTACAAACATACTTTATTAGAATTATCTGTTAATAGGAAAGATCCCTGTGAAGTAATTCGAGAACTTATTTCAAACTCCTATGATGCTAAAGCATCGGCTATTGAAATCTATCCTTTACTTCAATATGACGGGTTTATATTTATTGATAATGGGATTGGTATAAGCTCGGAAAAAAAAGTTAATGGAGTAACTCCAATAGATGCTTTCTTCTCAATAGGTCTTTCAACTAAAACTCCTGGAAAATCTATAGGTTACAAATGCCAAGGCTCAAAACTTTGCTTTGCTTCAGCAAAATTTGCACTCATTACCCGATGTAAAGAGGATAATGAATCTTGCTGGAGTTCCGTAATTATAGATAATCCGAGAGATACTTTAGATTCTGAACAAGACAACATTGATATTCAAGAAGATATGGAACCGTGGTTAACTTTAAAGAGCCTACTACCGCAACCTGATGCTCGAACAGTAGGTATTCTAGATAATTTAGACCAAAAATATTTCCAATCACATCTTGCAACTGGCTCCCTAATACTTGTGAAAAATTTAGAAATTGATAATTTTTCCAGCTATTACGGTACCGACAAAAAGTATCCCTATATCAAAAGTTATATCAAATTTTATACCCGACATGGAGATGTCAGAATCCTAGATCACGAAAGAACAGGGTTTAGGGCAATAGACGCTAAAACTTTTAAAACTTCATCTTCTACCTATAACGATAAATGCCAGCTTTTTCTTTGGAACTGCAGGGAAAGTCAATTAGAAGAGATTAATTCGGGATATCCATATATTGATAAAATTGATAAACAAGACTTTATTATTCCAGGCTTGGAAGAATATTCAAGGAAATCGCCAACAGAGATAAAGAGACTTAATTCAGGTAGATTTTATTATCGTAGCGCCCAGCCGTTTAAATTTGACGGCATTACCTACTGTTTAGTATTGGCTATTGATGGAAACAGAAGAGCTTTAGAATATTATGAAGAGTTAGATCGCCAAGGAAAAAAGAAGTCAGGTATTGGGTTTAGTTCACAAAGAGGAACCTTTATTTGTTCGGAAGGCCTAAAAATATGTTCTTATAATGAAATATTTAATCATAGTTTATTACAAGATTATATGGTTTTAAGTGATGGTAAAGCTATGACACATTATGTGTTGATGATTAACGGTACCTTTCAGCTAGTAACGGACAGAAATTCTTTAAGCGGAACGTCAATTAAAACTCTAAGGAATGAACATTTTTTAGAACATATTAAGAGCTTTTTAGATCGAGCTTGGAATGACAGCAAAGTTTTTAGAGAGTTGATACAGAGAATCGGAAGTGAAGTTAGTGAATCAAAGACCGAAGTTCAAGTTAAGCAATTCAATAAAGTTAAAACAGAAATCATTCAAAGAGATTATTTTCATATTTTAGATCATGAAGTTTTAAAAGACAAAAAGTTCTTTGTTCCTAGTGTCGGAGAAGAACATGGAGTAGGTGCATTATATACATTGTTAGCTCATCTGATTCCTGCCAATTCTTGCTATTCTAAGTTTTGGTTAAGACCTTTAAATTTTTGCGGTCAAGGAATTGATAGTTTAGCCGCTGAATTTAATGATGATACATTAAAAAAAGAACTTAAAGGCTTGGAATATAAATATACATTTTCAAGCGATGAGCTATTTAACCATCCATTGGTAGTCACCGATCAGATTGTATGTTGGAAACTCGATGAATCTGTGCAAGATGGTAATCCTGTGGATGATGGAGATTATGTTGGAGAAATTTCCTTTACTAATGATTTAAAAGGTATTGGCTGTGAAATTATTAATATACAAAACAGATATGGTTCATGTCATAATTCTAATATTCAAGTCGTTTGCTTAAAAGACTTAATACATAAAACTTTCCACTGTCACTGGAAAAAAGGTTTGAGTAGTTTAGTTTCACAATCATCAAAAAAACGAACCCGATAGTTAAAAACTATAAACATAGATAGGCTGGATTTCGTTATCCATTAGAGTTGCTTAGCCGGTAAAAATTGCCGTTTGTCAGTCCCCATTATTGGGCGGGGTTTGTATCGCAGGGTTTGGCGTAGTAGAAAGAGTAGGATTCACATTCATCGACGCATCAAAACCACAGAAACCGGGTTTTTCACTTAGTTAAAGGCTGGGATGCCGTATTTTCTCAAAAAAACCCGGTTTCTAATCACCCGTGTTCTAGTCATAATTTAAAAATGTTCCAGCAGAGATTTCTCTTGGGCGTAAATCTTTCGCAGCGACTCAAGATCGATCGCACTTAACATCAATTTAATCACCCCAACCAACTCTCCCCACTCCAACAATTCAGCAACAGAAACAGCTTTCTGAAATTTCTCCCCATAGAAATCCACCCAAAAATCCGGCGCGTATCTCTGCTTCACACTCGCCATCCTCCGCTTCCAATAACCAAAATCTAAACCCGCCGGCGATTCCACTCCCAAAACAGGCGGAAAGTCGGCATAACTCACAAACCGACTCATCCCTTGGGCGTGCACGTAGAGGATGTGCGCCCAGCACTCGAAGCGATATATCTGTTCTACCTTGATTTTCAGCAGCCGCGCGATCGCCTCTTTTGTGACAAACCGGCTCAATCTGTTTCTGGGGGTTGATTTTCGCGAAAATTTTGTTAACATAGTTCGTACATCCCAATTGATGAAAATTTCAGATAGTTGGTACATCCCAATTAGCGGGAATTTCAGATGGTTGGTACATCCCACTTGATGGGAATTTCAGATGGTTAATAAATCCCCATTGATGGGGTTTGAACTTTGATAGGCGATCGTCTTTAAGTTTTGCCGACGTTGGGGCGATCGCTTTTTACGATAAAACCATCATATGATGGTGTACCATCATTTGTCAAGTATGGGTTTAGTCAGGTTAAAAGTCAGAGAACTAGCTAGCGAGAAAGGCTGGACGCTGAAAGAAGTTTCAGAGCGATCGGGAGTAATTTACAGCACCGTCAGACACTACGCCCGCTGTCCGGGAGTGTCCACCATTGACTTTATTTCTATACACAAATTGGCTCGCACTTTTGATGTAATGATTGAAGACTTGGTGGAAATTGTGCAGGAGTGAGCGATCGCTTTTTACGATTAAATTATAATATACTAAATCTAGTAGTGTGTCAATGGGTCTAATAAGATTGCGGGTTAAAGAATTTGCTGGCGAGAAAGGCTGGACGATCAAAGAGGTTTCCGAGCGATCGGGCGTAGTCTACAGTACGCTCAGAACCTATGCCCGATCGCCCGGATTAGCAACAGTTGACGTCACAGCCTTGGACAAGTTGGCGAGGAATTTTGACGTGATGGTCGAAGATTTGTATGAGATTGTGCAGGAATAGTCGATCGCTGTTTACGATAAAATTATTCAAAACTAAATCTAGTGGTCTGGCAATGGGTCTAATAAAATTGCGGGTTAAAGAATTTGCTGGTGAGAAAGGCTGGACGATCAAAGAGGTTTCAGAGCGATCGGGAGTCAACTACAGCACCCTCAGCACCTATTCACGTTCTGCGGGAATGGCGATGGTTGATTTTACTTGTCTGCTGAAGCTGGCACGTACTTTTGACGTGATGGTCGAAGATTTGGTTGAGGTAGTCAAAGAATAGGCGATCGCCTTTTGGGATAAAAATATCTCATGATGGTACACCATCATTTGTCAAGTATGGGTTTAGTTAGACTAAAAGTCAGAGAATTCGCTGCTGAGAAAGGTTGGACGCTAAAAGAGGTTTCAGAGCGATCGGGAGTAATTTACAGCACCGTCAGACACTACGCCCGCTGTCCGGGAGTGTCAACTATTGATTTCATTTCCATACACAAATTGGCTCGCACCTTTGATGTCACGATCGAAGATTTGGTGGAAATTGTGCAGGAGTGAGCGATCGCTTTTTACAGACTAATTATCCAGTCAATATTACTCGACAGTTGCCAGAATTCGATCGACAGACTCGCTTTGTTGCAACGCTTCCCAATCAGATGTAACAGGTTGGTAAGAACAGTAACACACTACAATTCGCTCTTCATTATCCAAAGCAGAAAACTGCTGAACGCGAGTAATAACCCAATCTCCATCTTTTCCGTGAGTTACTCCATTACCGGGGTCAGATAGATTCTCATAATCGCGCGTTTTGTCCCCTACTTGGGGAATTTCTGGATTTTTTTCCCAAGTCCAATTCTCCCAAAGTATATTAGTTAGACCGCCCCTCGGCATGAGTTGACGTTCTTCCCAGCCGGGAGCACTCATGCTTTCAGTTTTGTAGACAATCCAGATTTTTTTAGTCATTTTTTTAAAGACGATCGCACAATCGGGTTCAATACTTCGACTATATCAGAGATGAAAGCTGGTGCATCCGTTAAAATAGAGAAGTAATTTTGCGATCGATAAGTCTGAATGCCTACGTTACTCCGAGTCGGCCCATACCGTTTCTTCTGCTATGCGGGCGATCGGGATTAACCACCACAGGTTGACGTTGAGCGCGATCGAGAAGAAGCTAAGTTTTGGCTTAGTCCGGTTCGCCTTCAAAATAACAAGGGCTTCAGCCGTACAGAAATCAATGGTATTCAGAAACTTGTTGAAGAAAATCAAGAGCAGTTGCTAGCAGGTTGGAATGACTTCTTTAATGGTTGAATTGTTAGAAATCCCAAAAGCGCAACAGGTAGTTCTTACAGATGATGCGCTGACAGTCGATCTATCCGATGGTCGTACTATTTCTGTTCCTTTAGCTTGGTATCCTCGGCTATTGCATGGTACACCGATCGAGCGCAATAATTGGCGATTTATTGGTGAAAATCAGGGAATCCACTGGCCTGATATTGACGAAGATATTAGCGTCAAAAATATCATTCTCGGTAAACCATCTGGAGAAAGTCAGAAATCATTTCAGCGGTGGTTAGAAGAACGTGGGAACACAGTCTAATTTAAATGTCCTTCTTATTCTTAGTCCGCGCAGGCGGACTTCGTGTGTGTAGCAGCGGTTTCAACCGCCGAATTATCTCAAAAAAAAAGCGCCTGAGTTCCCCCAGACGCATAGCATAAAATCAACAAATTGTCAACCCTAACCTAACCGTTCAAAGCCTCAGCACCGCCGCAAACTTCCAGGATTTCCTGAGTAATTGCCGCTTGCCGCGCCTTGTTATAAGTCAGCGTCAAACTACCAATCAAATCGCTAGCATTCTCACTAGCATTATTCATCGCCGTCATCCGCGCAGCCAACTCACTCGCAGCAGACTCTTGCAAAGCCCGCAGCAATTGGTTGTTCAAATACAATGGCAAAAGAGCATCCAAAATTTGCGCTGGATCTTGCTCGAAAATCATGTCGCGCGGTAAACTCTTCTTAGGTGCAGAAACCTTTTCGCGGGATACTTGAAACTCTCCGCCTTGGGAAGTCAAACGGAAGATTTCATCATCAGCAGTTTCCAAACCTTGGGGGTCGAGAGGTAGCAAGGTTTGAATCACTGGACGAGAACTAATTAACGACACAAACTTGGTGTAAATTAACTCAATTCTGTCCACAGTTCCTGATAAGAATAGCGACAACAATTCGTCAGCAATCATCGCTGCTTCCGGTGCTGTTGGAATTTGTTCCAAGTTAGTGTAAGTCGCATCGATCGGCTGTTCCCGGCGCTGGAAATACTGAGTAGCTTTCCGTCCTACCAACACAAATTTGTACTCTACGCCTTCGGCTTTCAGTTCTTTGGCACGATTTTCGGCGTATTTGATGATGTTTCCGTTGTAGCCACCGCACAAACCCCGATCGCCCGAAACGACCAAAAGCCCCACAGTCTTAACTTCCCGTTTCTTCAACAGCGGCAAATCCAAGTTTTCAAACTGCAACCGTTCCGCCAAACCGTACAATACTTCTGCGAGGCGATCGGCAAAAGGCCGAGTTGCAGTAACCTGTTCTTGAGCGCGGCGCACCTTTGCAGCAGCCACCAAGCGCATTGCTTCTGTAATCTTTTTAGTGTTCTTGACCGACTTAATGCGATCGCGAATAGTTTTCAGATTTGCCATAATTTTCTCCTTTTTCCTTAGCTTTTATTTCTGAGTTCTTAGTTCCCAGCCATCAGTTTTTAAATTTAGGTACGGTAGAGACATGGCATAGCCGATTTGTATCAACTGTAAGACTGAAACCTTCTGCCTCTCTCGTTTGTCTCGAAGTCTCGATCCCCCTCGCATCCCCCTTAAGAAGGGGGACTTTGAGTGCTTCTAGTTTCTCCTTTCTTAAAGGGGACTTTGAATGCTTCCATTCTCTCCCTGATAGTCGGGAGACTTTGAACACTCTTGTCCCCCCCTTTTAATAAGGGGGGCTTAGGGGGGATCGAAACTTAACTAATGACTAATGACTGATGACTAAAGACTAATTACGCAGAAACTAGGAAACTTTGCTTGAATTCAGTAATGCCTTCTTTCAGCAAACTCTCAGCTTCATCAGTCAGAGCCTTACCACCTTGAACAATTTCACCGTACTTCGGCTTAGTAGTCCGCAAATAATCGCGCAAACCAACAGTAAACTTGCTGACTTTTTCTACCGGAATATCATCCATGTAGCCGTTAATTCCGGCATAGATCACAGCAACTTGTTCGTTCATTGGTAGAGGCGAACTTTGGGGTTGTTTCAACAGTTCGCGCAACCGTTGACCGCGGGCTAATTGGTTTTGAGTGGCTTTATCCAAGTCCGAAGCAAACTGAGAAAATGCAGCCAATTCTTCAAACTGTGCCAATTCCAATTTCACCTTACCGGCTACTTTTTTCATTGCCTTAGTTTGAGCCGCAGAACCTACCCGCGATACCGAGATACCAGGGTTTACTGCTGGACGCAAACCAGCGTTGAACAAGTCAGAAGACAGGAAGATTTGACCGTCGGTAATCGAAATTACGTTGGTAGGAATGTAAGCAGAAACGTCACCAGCTTGGGTTTCGATAATTGGCAAAGCTGTCATGCTACCTTCGCCCAAATCATCGCTCAATTTAGCAGCCCGTTCTAGCAAGCGAGAGTGCAGATAAAACACGTCTCCTGGATATGCTTCGCGACCTGGAGGACGACGGAGCAACAGGGACATTTGGCGGTAAGCTTGTGCTTGTTTAGAAAGGTCATCATAAATGACCAAAGTGTGCTTGCCTTTGTACATGAAATACTCGGCTAAGCTAGCACCTGTGTAGGGAGCCAAATATTGCAGTGTGGCGGGGTCGCTAGCGTTGGCTGCTACTACGATTGTGTAGTCCATTGCGCCCTTTTCTTGCAGCACGTTGACAATATTAGCTACTGTAGAAGCTTTTTGTCCGATCGCCACATAAACGCAAACCACGTTTTCAGATTTTTGGTTGATAATCGTGTCGATCGCGATCGCAGTCTTACCAGTTTGTCTGTCACCAATAATCAGTTCCCGTTGTCCTCTACCTACTGGAATCATCGCATCAATAGCGGTAATCCCTGTTTGCATCGGTTCGTAAACAGAACGGCGAGAAACAATCCCCGGTGCCGGAGATTCAATCAAGCGAGACTCAGTAGTTTTAATATCGCCTTTGCCGTCAATCGGACGGGCCAAAGCATCAACTACCCGTCCCAACATGGCTTCTCCCACGGGGACTTCTGCAATTCTGCCTGTAGCAGTAACTGCCGAACCTTCTTCAATTCCCAAACCTTGGCCCATCAGCACTGCGCCGACGTTATCTTCTTCCAAGTTCAGTGCAATACCAACGGTGCCGTCGGCAAATTCTAGCAATTCACCGGACATAGCTTTATCCAAGCCATAAATCCGAGCAATGCCGTCGCCTACTTGCAAAACAGTACCAACGTTAGAGGTTTTGACCTCTTGGTCGTACTGCTCAATTTGCTGGCGAATAATGTTGCTAATTTCGTCGGGTCTGATTGCTGCCATGTCAGTTATTATGTGTCAGTTGTCAGTTGTCTGTCGATGTTTTAGGTAAAAAAAGCGTTTGGATTTGGTACTAAGAATTGAGGATTGACCACTAGGTAATAAAAATTAACTTATGCCTAGTTCCTGTTTCCCTTCTTCCTGCTTCCTGCTTCCTGCTTCCTTCTTCTCTCAAGAAGCCAAGCGAATTCCCAGACGGCGTAATTGTCCTCGCAGGCTGGCATCAATCACTTGAGAGCCTACTTTAATTACCACACCGCCAATTAAATCTGCGTCAATTTTGGTTTCAATCTCTACTTGCCTTGCGCCGGTCATTGACTGTACTTTTTCACTTACAGTCTGCTGTTGAGCTTCTGACAGCGGTACAGCCGAGGTAACTTCAGCCAATACAGTTTGGTTGAGTTCTCGGAGTTGGGTCAAGTATTGTTTACCAATTCCTTCTAAAAAAAGAATTCTTCCTTTGTCTACTAACAGGCTTAGAAAGCTTCGCATCAACGGGTTTATTTCTTCCCCTGTTATTTGCTGAATTACTGCTTTTTTAGCATCTGGTTTAACCAGAGGATTAGCTAAAAATTGACGCAGTTCTTCAGAACTTTCTAACATACTCAGTAAGGAACGAATATCATTGCCGAACTGTTCTGAAAGATTGTTAGATTTAGCCAATGACATCAAAGCCGATGCGTAAGGCTGTAAAACTTGTGTGTTGATTTTACTCACGTTTTAGCCTCCCAGTAAGGCAATGCTGCGATCGATTAATTGGTGTTGAGCGTTTTCGTTCAAGCTAGTTTTTAGCTGGCTTTCCACCTTTGCTAATGCCATAGATACAACCGCAGATCTGATTTGGGCGATCGCTCTTTCCCGCTCCGATTCCAACTCTTGACCTGCTGTTGCTTTCATGCGTTCAACGTCCTGCGCCGCAGTTGCTAGAATTGCTTCTTTGGCTTTCTGGGCAGTTTCTTCAGCCGAAGTACGAATTCGTTCTGCTTCTGCTTGCGCTTGAGTCAATTTTTGCTGTTGCTCTGCGAGAGCTGCTGCGGCTTCTTTTTGGCGTTTTTCTGCTTCTAAAATCGCCTCTTCGATGCCCGTGCGTCGCTCATTTAGGATATTTCCTAAAAAACCGCGCCCGAAATAAAACAGCACTGCAATAATAATGACCAGGTTAATCAGATTGGTTTCTAAAATATCAAAATTGAAACCGAAACCACCTTCCCGGCTAGCTTCTGTGGCTAGCAATAAAACAGTCCCCATGATAGTCTTCCATAATTGCGCGTGCAGGTTGGCTGAACCAATTTGAGATTTTAGATTTCTTCCAAAATCTAAAACCATTCAATTTTACTATTTGACCAGCTCCGGCCCTAATAGCTTCTCTAGAATTTGGTGGCTCAGGGAGTCCACTTCTTGTTCTAGCGATCGCATTGCATCTTGCTTTTGCTGCTCAATCTCTTGTCCTGCTTTTTCTCGCGCGACTTGAGCTTCTTTTTGAGCCTCAGCTACTTTCGCCGCAGCGATTTTCTGAGCATCTGCTTGAGCCTGAGCAATTACCTTTTGAGACTCCCTGCGAGTATCTCCCAATTTTTGCTCGTACTCCTTGGCTAGTTGCTGAGCTTTTGCCAAGCGTTCTTTCGCTGCAACTTGAGTGTTCCGAATGTAATCTGCCCGTTCCTCAATTGACTTGGTGAGTGGCTTATAAAAAATTACATTCAAGACTGCGACTAAAATCAAAAACTGCACCGCCATCAGAGGCAGCGTAGCATCAATATCAAAAAGTCCGCCTTCTTTTGCTGCTTCTTCAACTGCTAGTAATACTGTCCAGTGCATCATTTTTTTTGACGGCTCCCACCTAATTCTATTTGAGATTATTGATTTTGGATTTTGGAGTTTTAATTACCATCCAAAATCCAAAATCTCCGACCCCAAATTATTATGCGAAGGGGTTGGCAAACAATAGCACTAGGGCTACGACCAAACCGTAAATTGTCAGCGCTTCCATGAACGCCAAACTCAACAGCAAGGTGCCGCGAATTTTACCTTCGGCTTCAGGCTGACGGGCAATCCCTTCTACTGCCTGACCTGCTGCATTTCCTTGACCGATGCCAGGGCCGATTGCGGCTAAACCTACTGCCAAGGCGGCGGCAATTACGGAAGCGGCAGCAACTGTTGGGTTCATGATGATTTTCCTTATCTAAAGTACAAAATTGAGAACAGAAAGTCTACAGAATCGTCCGATTTTACGACAGCAAGTTTGAACTGAGAAATTTGATTTTTCCTCTTTCATTCTGCGTCGTTTATCGTTATTTAATCGTGATGTTCTTCACCGTGACCGCCCTCTAGAGCTTCACCAATATAGGCTGCTGCTAGGGTAGCAAAAATCAAAGCTTGAATGGCACTTGTAAATAGTCCCAGAACCATTACTGGCAAAGGCACAAATAAAGGCACTAGCAACACCAGCACTCCGACAACCAATTCGTCAGCGAGGATGTTACCAAACAAACGGAAACTTAGCGAAAGAGGCTTAGTAAAATCTTCTATGATTTTGAACGGCAACATAAAAGGTACCGGTTCTACATAGTGGGCGAAATACCCCAAGCCACTTTTGCTGAGACCTGCATAAAAATATGCTAGAGAAGTCAGCAGTGCAAATGCTACCGTCGTGTTGATGTCAGCCGTAGGTGCTCCCAATTCTCCAGATGGTAGCTTAATCAGCTTCCAAGGAATGAGAGCGCCTGACCAGTTTGACACAAAGATGAACAAAAATAATGTACCAACAAAAGGTACCCAGGGGCGATATTCTTTTTCCCCAATTTGGTTTTTAGCCAAGTCGCGAATAAATTCCAGCGCATACTCCATTAAATTCTGCATTCCGCTGGGAATTCGTTGGATTTTGCGGCTTCCTAAAAGCGAAACAATGACTAAAACGGCAATTACAAACCACGAGGTTAGAAAAACCTGCCCATGCACTTTCAGATTGCCCAGTTGCCAGTACAACTGCTGGCCAACTTCCAATTCTGCCAGGGGGAAACGATTAAAGGTGTTTAGAACGTCAAGCATTGCCATTCAACGGGTTTCCCCAAATCTATGAGTTGAGTATTGCTAGATTGCCTGACCTACCTGTAGTCTGGTGCTAATGCACTTCGCAACACGTAAATCATCAGGGAAATTTTGTAAGTCAGAAATCCCAAAAATATTGGTAAAATCTGTAACTGGTCTAACCGAGCTGCTACTATCATCAACCCAATAAGCAGACCGAGCCTTGTCTTACTAATCTTCTGATTTTGGCTACCGATTCGCTCAACATCTCTAGCCAACATCTTTAAGTAAACCACACCTGCGATCGCCCCTAGCAAATAATTCAGGGCAATGTTGAGCGAGTAAAAAATCCAAACGGAGATAAAAATTATCCCTGTAAACGCAAGGGTGTAAACCAACAACTCTTGTTGAAGGCGATAGAAGTCTTGCATGGAATTACCTGTCTCTGACGAGACTGTCGAGACAGTGCCAGTTTGAGGAAGCTCCTCGGTTGCTGGTGCGGGTTGGGTGGGTGTGTTTGGCGTGTTCACGAAGCTCAGAAACTAATGCAGGTAGCAGGCGTGTGCTTTGCAAGCTCACAAAAATATTACCACGGTGTGGTAACAATACTTAAAATTAATTTAATGATTTTTTTGGGTTTTGGTATCTATCGCTTCGGAAATCTTTTTTTGCCAGCGACATTACTCTACGTGTCCCACCCCGCGATCGCACCCTCTCACATATGACCGGGCTTTGTTCGCACACAACCCTTCTTGTTTCTCACTTAATATAAGATAAGTCTAATTGTTTAGTAAATAATAAAAAATTGTAACAAAGCTCGGCATTCTGCATAAAAACTAAGTTTTGCACCAGATATCTAAATAGAACCACAAATCTAATATCGATCTCGGTGCTTACTGTGAAAACTCAAAACCTAATTACATCAACTGTAACAGCATTGGTAGCAGCAGCGGGCCTCTGTGGGAGTGCGATCGCCGGTACGATTCGGCACGATCGATCCGACGCCCAGTACAGAAACTTTGCCAACCAAAACCAATTTGCCAGCGTCGGCCGTCTCGACATGAGATTTGCTAACAACACGTTCACAGGTTGTTCGGGAACCTTGATCAGTGCCAACTGGGTGCTAACCGCAGCCCACTGTTTAGAAAACGGCCAACAGAGTCTCGCTGGTGCAGGTTTTACCATTGGCGGCCGCAGCTATGCAATCAATTTGGGACTTCAGAACGGAGGATGGGCAAGTAGCAACCGGAACGGGGGTGCAGGCGCTGACATTGCCTTGTACAGACTCAACAGTTCAGTATCGAACATCAATCCGGCAATATTGTACTCAGGTACTAACGAAGATTTGCAAGTTGGCAGTTACGTCGGGTTCGGGAATACAGGTAATGGTTTAACTGGCGCAAATAACAAAAGCTTCGGCATCAAACGAGCTGGTCAGAATACGATCGGGCTAGGAAGTCGATTAGGCTACTCCAACCAGGTACTTGTGTCAGATTTCGACGATCCTCGATCGGTGAATCCTTCAGATCCTCTAACCCGCCCTCTCAATTTAGAATATCAGCTAGCCAAGGGCGACAGTGGTGGAGCACTGTTTATCGGCGGACTTCTGGCTGGGGTCAACTCCTTTATTAGCAGTCTCGATGGCAATACAGATGCTGACTACGGCGACATTTCCGCTACCACTCGCGTGTCCTCCCACAGCAACTGGATTCAGAACGTCATCAGGGGGATGGCTGGAACAGGAATACTCAATAGCTTACCCAGGACTAGCTCAAACTTTGGTCCAACTACTCTCGCCCAGGTGATACTTGATGAATCAGAGACTATCGGCGACTTGTCGCAACCACTGGAAATAGTACAGGATACTTGGGACAACTCCGAACCAGTACCGGAACCGACTACAGTTGTCGGCGGATTGCTTTCCTTGGGCGGTTTGATTTTAGCCCGTCGCCGCCGAAAGTTACCCCAAAAACAAGCTTGAAAATATTAGTAGGTAGACGCGGCTAAACACAAAATGCGCGTTGTGCTTACTGGTTCCTAGGCTCTGCCTGGGAACCCAGATCCAGAGGCTCTGCCTCGCCCAGTAACGAGTAGAAATTAGATATTATTCCACCAGTTGAAACTCTCGAAGCGCCGGCAGAAAGTTTTTGTTCTCGTGGCTCGATCGACTAAGTTTAATTAAAGCGAACCGCTCGATCGCCCCCAAAGCCATCCATTGTTCCCCCGTAATAGTCAAGCCGAGCTCTTGGGCTTTTGCCGTCACAGATTCGGGTATGGTTCCAGCATCCATCCAGGGCGGATGTTCATCGATGGGTAAATCTGTTCCCGATTCACCAGTATGTTGAATCAGTATTTGGTTGAGATATTCTCGGTAAGTCGCAATTTCTGCCGTTGTCACGCAAGGAAGCTCGACGAGTGTTTGGCGTTCTGTTTGAGTAAAATGATTCCAATCTTGCAACTTGAGTTTGATGCCGCAGGTATCTAACTTAAGACGTACTTGCATGGGAATGCAGCGCAGGGCTTCTATAAAGTCGGCTTCAAATTTAAAGAATGTCATGGGTATATAGATTTGCTTACTAGATTTTTTTTTCTTAACCGCAGAGAGCGCAGAGAGCGCAGAGTAAGAGAGTTAATATAGCTGAATTTGAGGTTTCTATCAATAATTGCACAAAATCAAGTCGGGATTTATAATTAAATAATATTACAAACTATTGACATGAACCCTGTAGACTACCTTCGGATTAGTTTGATAGACCGCTGCAATTTCCGCTGTCTCTATTGTATGCCGGAAGGTAGCGAGTTGGACTATGTTTTGCAGCAGCAGTTGTTAAGTCACTCGGAATTGCTAACTTTGCTGCGGGAGGTTTTCATACCTGTGGGATTTACTAAGTTTCGGTTGACTGGTGGGGAACCGCTGTTGCGGCCTGGGGTGGTGGAGTTGGTTGGGGCGATCGCATCTTTGCCGGAAACGCGAGATTTGTCAATGACTACTAATGGCTTTTTGTTGGGGGAAATGGCGGCAGATCTCTACAATGCTGGTTTACGCCGGATTAATATTAGTTTGGATTCGCTGGAATCGGAGACTTTTGATAAGATTATTGGTAGTCGGGGTCGATCGCGCTGGATGCAAGTTTGGGAAGGAATTCAAGCGGCTTATCAAGCAGGATTTGACCCGCTGAAATTGAATGTGGTGGTGATTCCCGGTGTGAATGATGGGGAAATATTGGAGTTGGCTGCATTAACTATTAACCGGAATTGGCACGTTAGATTTATTGAGTTTATGCCGATCGGGAATGGCGATTTATTTGGCGATAAGGGTTGGGTAGCCTCAGCCGATTTGCGGCAACAAATTAGCGACAAATATGGTTTAGCGGAGTCGGGAGTGCGCGGAAATGGGCCGGCGGATGTGTTTCAAATTCCGGGGGCCAAGGGTACTTTGGGATTTATTAGTCAGATGTCGGAGTGTTTTTGCGATCGCTGCAATCGGATGCGTTTGTCTGCTGACGGGTGGCTGCGGCCTTGTCTGCTGAACGAAACGGGGCAAATTGACTTAAAAACCGCTTTGCGGAATGGGGTGTCTACGGTTGAATTGTGCGATCGAGTGCAGCAGATATTGAATATTAAACCGGAGATTAATTTCAAGCAGCGAGATTCGGGAACTACCCAAGGAAATTACAGCCGCACCATGTCTCAAATCGGCGGGTGATATCAATTCCGATTTTAGTATTCCCTCGATATTCTCTCCCCCTCTCTGTAATCTCTGCGTTCTCTGTGGTTAATTATAAATCAGGTATTTAACGAACACCATCTCGATCGCTCTTTTTCAACCCTAGAGCCATAATTTATAGCAGATTCGAGATTAATGAAGGATACGTGCGATCGATCGCCACTAGCCTTTCAGGATAGGACCATGCCCATTGGTGTCAACTTAAGCTGTCAGCCCGCCAAGTCCGTTAGTGGGTTCACGAGTCCGACAGGGGTTGAAACCCCTGTCTAATAGCAAAAGTCCTCGCTATGAGGACTAATGAGTTGAAAATTCTTCTCTTCAGTCCTCTTTGAGAGGACTTTCGCTTTGAGACGGGGGTTGAAACGAACGGCGGACTATCGGTTGTACCTTAAGTTGACACCTATGGGCAGTGCCGTTTTCCTACAAACTTGGAATACGCTATATTTGTTACCTACAGGGATAATACCAATTTTTTGTGAGGCTGCTCCCGAATTTGATCCCCCCTAACCCCCCGCGAGTTCGGGGGGGACAAGAGCGCGTTCAAAGTCCCCCTTATTAAGGGGGATTTAGGGGGATCGGAATATGTGCAACGACCCATTAAATTGGGATAAAACTCAACTCGACCTTAACATAAAATTCCCCAAAACAATAACAATTATGCCAATAGACGACGAAGATTTTCAAACCGAAATCAGCGACGATCGCAAACTGCAACTCTTCACAGACAGACACGAATTTACCCGCCGATTTGCCTCTTATTTAAACGATGACCAGCCCCGCGAACAAATTTTGTATTTTTTCGGGGATGGAGGCAACGGCAAGTCATTGCTCTTAAAACACTTGGAATATCACTGTTGCAAAAGATTTTCGCCACAGGTTTGGCAACAATGGCGCGCACTCCCAGAATCAAGAGCCGCCGAAGTTGCTAATTTTGTCCGCAATGCCGCACCGAAAACCTACACTCCCATCCCCGTAGTCAGACACGATTTCGGATTGATACCGATTAAAGAAGATAAACCCCAAGATAGATTTTACGGCTTGCTAATGTTGCGGCGAAATGTCGCAACAGCCACAAAGAAATATAAATTTAAATTTCCTAATTATGATTTTGCTTGCTTTTGGTATTTGCTGAACAAAGGCGAATCCAACGCAACTCTCGCACAACTTTTCCCCGATGATGTGATGGAATTGTTGACACCTGTAATGGAAACTTTTGCAGAATTTCCGGTGGTGGCGCAAGCTGTGGCGGTGCTGAAAGGGATAGATAAATTGGGCGGGATTAAGCGGGCGATGAAATTAATTCAAAATCGCTTGGGTGTCAGCGACGAAACGGCTGATGAAATTCGGCGGAAAGATATTGATACTGAATTAATCGACAGTTTGCCGAAATTGTTTGCTGGGGATTTGAATGCGGCAATGGCTGGTAGAAATAAACCCGATCGCCTCGTGATGCTGTTCGATACTCACGAGAAAATGTGGGATGAAAAACGCAATTCTCAAGGCGCAACTTTTTGGTATCAAGATGAGTGGTTTCGGCGGTTGCTTAGGGCGCTGGATTACAAATTGGGAATTGTGGTTGCGGTGGCGGGGCGAGAGTGTCCAGTCACACAACTGCGGTGGCCGAATGCGCCGAGGTTTCCGATTCCCGCAGATTATATAGATAAACAATTGGTGTGGCATTTGTCTCCCGCCGATGCGAGGGATTACTTGCACAAAGTGGAGATTGACAAGGTTGATTTGGCTGATGCTGTAATTAAATATGCCAGCGTCAATCCTGATGAGAGTTGGGAGAATTTGCAGATACATCCGTTTTATTTGGGTTTGTGCGCGGATGTGGTGCTGGCAGAAAGAAGGCGGGGAATTGAGTTGCTGTCGTCGGATTTTGCGCGGATTCCGAAGTTGGAAAATAAGACTGCGGAGTTAACGGATCGGTTGCTTTTGTATGTGGATCGGGAAGTGCGATCGGCGGTGCATTCGCTGAGTGCTTGCCGCGCTTTCGATGAGGATTTGTACGTGAAATTGGGAGCTGGTTGCCACTTCCAAGCAAGCAGTGCAAATTTTGAGGTTTTGACTGGTTTTTCCTTTGTGTGGAAATCGGAAAAGCGGGGGGATAATTGGTATCGGATTCATGATTTATTGCGGCGGTTGGATGCGGAAAGGGATAATCCGAAAACTCGCAGAGCTCATAAATTTTTAGAGAGGCATTATTGGGAAGTGGGGGATATGGCCGAGTCAATTTTTCATGCTAATCGCTTGGATTGGGAGCGAGGTGCGAGCCAATGGGAACAGGTGTTTAATGGAGTTTTAAACAAGAGTCGTTATGAGGTATGCAAGTCGCTGCTAGGAGTTAGAGAGGAGTTGTGGATTAAAAGTGATTATTTGCTGGGACTGATTTCACGAGCTGAAGGATTTTACTATTATTTATTAGCTCGATATGCAGAAGCAAAACAAGAGTATTTGGAGGCAGTTGCAGCTTACGATCGCGCACTCATCACAAATCCTGACGATCTCAATACGCTCAACAGCAAAGGGTTTGTGCTGCTAAATCTGGGTAGGTTACAGATAAGTCTAGAAGAATTTGAGGCTGCAAAACAGTCTTTCTCAGATGCGATCGCTACCTGTAATTTAGCTTTACTTATTTCACCGGATTATATTAATCTTTTCAATACCAAAGGGCTAGTGCTGAACTTTCTGGGTGATGTGCAGACAAGGCTAAGAGAATTTGAGGCTGCAAAACAGTCTTACTCAGAGGCGATCGCAGTCTTGAATTCTGCTTTACTTATTGCACCGGATGCGAATTATGTTCTCAACAGCAAAGGGCTTGCGCTGCAAAGTTTGGGTGATGTGCAAGCACGGCTAAGTGAATTTGAGACTGCCAAACAGTATTACTCAGAGGCGATCGCAGTCTTGAATTCTGCTTTACTTATTGTACCGGATGATACCACTCCTCTCAACAACAAAGGGAATGCGCTGCATAGTCTGGGTGATTTGCAAGCACAGCTAAGTGAATTTGAGGCTGCCAAACAATCGTATTCTGAGGCGATCGCTACCTTAAATTATGCTTTACAACTTGCACCAGATGATTCTAGATGCCTCAGAAACAAAGGGAATACGCTGATAGATATGGGTAGTTTACAAGCACAGCTAAGTGAATTTGAGGCGGCAAAACAGTCTTACTCAGAGGCGATAGCTATCTATAATTCTTTTTTACTTATTGCACCGGATTTTATCCCTGCTCTCAATATCAAAGGAAATGCACTCCAAAGTCTGGGTGAATTGCAAGCACAGCTAAGTGAATTTGAGGCTGCCAAACAATCTTACTCAGAGGCGATCTCAGCCTTTAATTCTGTTTTACTTATTACACCGGATCATATCGCTGCTCTCAACAATAAAGGAGGTGTGCTGCTAAGATTGAGTATTTTGCAACTACAATTATCTGAGAAACAAGAAGCACTCAAAAATTGTGAAGAGGCGTTGGAAATGATGAATAGATCTTTAGCCATTGCTCCTAATGATAATTCGGTTTACAATAGGCGCAATTTGCTGAAAAAAATTCTCGATGATTTTGGTGAGGATACTGTCAGCAGTTAGCCCGATCGCAATTAGTAAAGATGCGGCATTCAGGAGGCGGATTTGTCCAGTTAACTTACACCAAAAGTTCACAGGATTTACGCACTCCGACAAAGAAACCGGGTTTTTGCCCGCATCTACGCATCACAACCAAGAATTCTCGAAAAAACCCGGTTTCTGGCCACCCGCACTCCGACAAAGAAACCGGGTTTTTGCCCGCATCTACGCATCACAACCAAGAATTCTCGAAAAAACCCGGTTTCTGGCCCCCATGCGTCAGCCTCAAAGAAACCAGGTTTTTGGCCGCATCTACGCATCACAACGAAGTATTGTCGAAAAAACCCGGTTTCTGGCCCCCATGCGTCAGCCTCAAAGAAACCAGGTTTTTGGCCACATCTACGCATCACAACGAAGTATTGTCGAAAAAACCCGGTTTCTGGCCACCCGCGCGTCAGCCGAAAGCGGGTTTCGCTCAATCAAAGGAGTACCCAAAAATCAAGAACTCATCAGTCCTCTTTCAGAGGACTTTCGCTATGAGACAGGGGTTTTTAACCCCTGGCGGACTATCGGGCTTACCCACAATCTTTCGCATTCAAAAGTCTTTGCATTCACCCACAACACCGCAGGGGAATCAATTCCCCGTCTCATAGCGAAAGTCGGTTGAAACCGACTGGAAAATCTAATTCAATTATCATCAATAAATTATCGAAAAAACCCGGTTTCGGGCGCCCGCGTCAGCCCTCAAAGAAACCGGGTTTTTGGCCAAATCTACGAATCACAACCAAGTATTCTCGAAAAAACCCGGTTTCTGGCCCCATGCGTAAGCCCTAAATTTGCTAAAATAGACTCAGAAAATATCAAAATATAAATATAAACGAATCCCAAATACCGCAAATTCCTTGGCTGCCATTAAGCCGAGAAGCGCACAAACTATCAGTTACCGATAGACTAGCTCTAGTCAACGCGATTGTTGAGTCCATCAGACAGGAACTCAGACCCCGCCAGCCCCTGCTAGATGACTTTGTGGAACCCATGACAGGGCTAGCAAAAACTGATACACCACCCGCAACAGATGCCGAAGTTAAAATTAGATTGCGGCGCGATCGCAAAGGTGCGGCCAAGCGACTCAGAGGGCTAGCAAAAACTGATATGCCACCTCCAACCGATGCCGAAGTTGCACTCATGTTAGAAGAACGTTTGGTGAAGAAATACCTAAAATAAAGGTATTAATAGACACCAACATTATTCTCGATAGTTTGCTAGAACGAGAACCATTTGTAGAGGATGCTGATGCTTTCATCCCCCCTTGGGGGGGCTAGGGGGGGTGGGGATTTAGGGGGATCTAATTTTAGATGCAAGCGAGAGTTATAGTATTACAATCAATTTAAAAAGTTCGATATATCGCCATCTTTTGATGCTAAAATTGAGAACAGTAGCTAAAGGAAAAATGCCATGTCAGAACAAGACATCGCTAAGATAATTACGATCGAACCCGGTAAGCGAGGTGGTAAACCTTGTATTCGAGGTATGAGAATTACGGTTTATGATGTGTTGGAATATCTCGCTTCTGGGATGACTTACCAAGAAATCCTAGATGATTTTCCTTATCTCACGCAACAGGATATTTTAGCTTGCTTGAGTTTCGCAGCTAAACGAGAGCAGTTTATGTTAATTGTTGGGTGATGAAACTACTGTTGTTTGACCAAAATCTCTCTCCTCGTCTCATCAATCTCCTTGCTGATATTTATCCAGATTCCGCTCATGTTGATGCAATTGGATTACCTACCGCACCCGATCGCGAAGTTTGGGATTATGCTCGTCAGAATGACTATATTGTCGTTACCAAGGATGCGGATTTTAGCGAATTAAGTCTATTGTTGGGGTTTCCTCCCAAGGTAATTTGGATACGGCGCGGAAATTGCTCGACGCGGGATATCGAGGGGCTACTAAGAGAGAACTATGATGCGATCGCAGCTTTAAGTGATAATCCTAATAGCGGTATTATCAGTTTGTTTTAATAAAAACGTTTAAATAAACCGGGTTTTTGGCCGAATCTACGCATCACAACCAAGAATTCAAGGGGAAAACCCGGTTTCTGGCCACCCATGCGTCAGTCAAATAAATAGACGAAGAGATCCCCCCTAACCCCCCTTAAGAAGGGGGGGACAAGAGTATTCAGAGTCTCGCTTCACAAGGGAGGGTAAAAAAGAGCATTCAAAGTCCCCCTTCTTAAGGGGGATTTAGGGGGATCTAAACTTAGATACAAGCGCGATTTATCAAGCTTTGCGTCTTCGCGGTTGGTTCAAATAATTAAAAAGCGCTGTTAATTCGGTGTGAGCAAAATTAGCTGTTTTGATAAGATCGATCGCACTTCATTCAATCCCATCTCCACATCCACCAAAATCTCCCCCACTGTCTTCCCACCAATTTGTAGGGGCGGTGCCCCCGTGCCCGCCCTGTCTGGGGGGGGTGAACAAGCTTGCAGAAACTCAAATTCAGCACTTGACAAATTGACCAATTGGTAGTTGCAATCAAACACTTGTTGACTAGGCCAACCGTGGATACAACTACTCAACTCTGGAATTGCCGCCAAAAGCGCCTTATCGTCCGACCAATCAATCTTATGAATCGGCTTTTTCCCCAAGAAAAACTCGTAATGACTTATTTCCGTATCCAACAATTCAATTAATCTATAAAGCTCTCGTTCTGTCAAACCCTGAGCTCTTTCTATCAATTCCGGTGCTTTTGCCAAAAGTCTTTCTAACTGCCAATATCCGGGATTTGAGAAACCGATAAATTCCAATCCCGAAGCGTCAATTAACTCAAATAATGTCTCGATGTTGTAGTCAATTTCCTGCGGGTGAACGTACATATCAGCAAAACATTCGTCTCGCAGATTTTCTCCCGCCCAACGCTGTTTTTCGTACTTGACAAGACGGTTGTTTTCTGGTAAGGAGGCAAAGATTTCACGACCGACTTTCACACCATCGGGATAGTCGCCTTTTTTGTTGCCTTGGAGAAGCGCGATCGCCCTTTGCATTAATTGAATTTCCCAGCGTCCGAGCTCAGCATACACAAAAATGTGCATCAAACCACCCGCCGCCAACTTCGCCGCCAGCGCTTGAATGCCGCGAATCGGATCGGGCAAATGGTGGAGCACGCCGACGCAGTTGATCAAATCAAACTCGCCTTCTAACTCGGCGGCATCATAAATGCTGAGGTGGCGGAAATCTGCTTCTCGCGCACCCGTTAGCGAAGCCCTCGAAGAGGATCGCCTACAGCGTTCTTGTGCTACTTTCAAGGCACCGGAACTAAGGTCGATCGCCGTTACCGACGCTTCAGGATTGAGGTGAATCAGATAATCGGTACTAGAACCGGTGCCGCACCCAGCATCTAAAATCCGAATATCGAGTTTTGGCGGCTTTTGGCCGTTGCAAAAATTGTAAGCATCCGGCCAACTCCAGCGCCAGTTGTACCCAGGGGGGGGTTCATCGGACAAAGGATCGGGCGGAAAAGGGAATGTATCGTAAAGCCGACGCACGGCTGCACTGATATCAGGCGAAGTTTCCATAATGTGAGGGAATTTTTTTATTTAAAGTAAAGTATAGTCATTCACGGAGACTAGGGAGCGTTGGCTTAGTCAACCGGGCTGGGGGGTAACTTCTTCCTTCTTGTTTGTAATAAAACTTATCATTTTTTCTCATATAGACCCTATTAAATTTATACAATAAGTTTCGGCAGGCTTTTTAACAAATTAGGGTTGATGAACCCCAAAACATTTTAATCTGAGAAAGTAAGTAGGCCGGCACCTTAAGCTAGGGAAAGGCAAAATTAGTCTGAGCAAACGCTGTAACGATTTAGATAGGGAGCGAAGGAGTCTAATGACTGTAAAAGCAAGTGGCGGAAGTTCAGTTGCGCGTCCGCAACTATATCAAACTGTACCGGTCGCAACAATTTCGCAAGCAGAACAGCAAGACCGCTTTTTACAGCGGGGTGAACTCAGCGAATTGGCGAGTTATTTCAGTTCTGGGGCGCTACGGATCGATATTTCCGCAATTCTGACCAAAAACTCGGAATTGATTGTATCCCGTGCAGCCAACCGGATTTTTACCGGGGGTTCCCCGCTGGCTTTCTTGGAAAGACCCGCAGAACCTGTGATGGCTATGGCTGGGGCGACTCGTGGCGGTGCTGCAACGGTCTCTGAAGGCATGAAACTGGGAACTGTTACCTACGTTGAAGGTCGCGCTGGTGGCAGCAATGGCCGTGGCGGTGGATTCTTGGGACTGGGAAATCTGTTTTCTGGTAACGGTGGCTACAGCGGCCCAATTCCTCCAGGATTTCAGCCGATTAATGTCTCGCGCTATGGCCCTGGGAACATGACTAAATCCCTGCGGGATTTGAGCTGGTTTCTGCGTTATATCACCTACGCGATCGTCGCAGGCGACCCGAATATCATTTCGGTGAACGTCCGCGGATTGCGGGAAATTATCGAAAATGCTTGCTCGTCGGCGGCGACAATTGTGGCAATGCAGGAAATGAAGTCAGCTTCTTTGAGCTATTTCCAAAAGGATAGCGAAGCTGCTACGATCGTCGGACAATATTTTGACGTCGCTATTACTGAATTTAAAGCCCCTACGCCTTCAGATAAGGTGCGGCAGCGCGAAAGCAAGGACCAGCAAGGGCTGCAACTGCCTCAAATTTACTTCAACGCAGCGGAACGTCGGGCGAAGTTCGTCATGAAGACCGGTCTGTCGTCGGCAGAAAAGATTGAGGTGATTAAAGCAGCTTACCGCCAAGTTTTTGAGCGGGACATCAGCCGCGCCTACAGCCAAAGCATTTCTGACTTGGAATCTAAGGTCAAAAATGGCGAAATCTCGATGAAAGAGTTTATTCGCCGCCTTGGTAAGTCTCCTCTTTATCGTCAGCAATTTTTCGAGCCCTTTGTCAACAGCCGTGCTGTAGAGTTGGCCGCACGTCACTTCCTCGGCCGGGGTTTGAGCTCGCGGGAGGAATTTAGCAAGTATTTTGCGATCGTCAGTAAAGGCGGTTTGGCAGCCCTGGTAGATGCCATGGTCTATTCTCAGGAATATTCTGACTACTTTGGTGAAGAAACTGTCCCTTACCTGCGAGGCTTGGGCCAAGAAGCTCAGGAATGTCGCAACTGGGGCCCACAAATTGATTTGTTCAATTTCAGTGCTCCTTTCCGCAAGGTGCCTCAGTTCATCACCTTGTTCGCTGGCTACACTCAGCCTCTCCCAGACCAGCACGTTTATGGTGTGGGTAATGACCCCCTGGAAATTCAGTTCGGTGCGATTTTCCCGAAAGAAACTCGCAATCCTAAGAACCGTCCAGCTCCTTTTGGTAAAGACACTCGTCGTATCCTGATTCATCAAGGTGCGGGGATTGATAATCAATTGAGCAACCCAGGTGCTCGTGGTAAGGCTCCTGGTTCTCTTGGACCCAAGGTGTTTAAATTAGACCAGTTACCAAGCAATTATGTAGCTTCTAAGAAAACTGCTCGCGGTGTCTCTAGCAGCTACAGCAATGCTTCCAGTGTCAAATTTACGGAAAGTTCCACTCAAGCGGTGATTCGGGCTGCTTACCTGCAAGTGTTTGGTCGCGATGTGTTCGATGGCCAGCGCCAAAAGGTGGCGGAGATTAAGCTGGAAAATGGCGAGATCACGATGCGTGAGTTTATTCGGATGTTGGCTAAGTCCGATGTGTTCCGCAATATGTACTGGAGCAAGTTTTACGTTTGTAAGGCGATCGAGTATATTCACCGCCGACTCCTGGGCCGCCCTACCTATGGTCGTCAGGAAATGAATGCTTACTTTGATCTTTGTTCTAAGAAGGGCTTCTACGCCTTGGTCGATAAAATTATCGACAGTCTAGAGTACAACGAAGCTTTTGGCGAAGATACAGTGCCCTATGAGCGCTATTTGACTCCGGCTGGGTTGTCCATGCGGACGATGCGATCGAGTTCCTTTGGTGAGAAAAAGGTCAATGTTGAGCCGACAACAGAAACTCCTCGGTTTATCGAATTGGGCACTGCGCTCGATCGCGGTGATACTGAGTTGCAAAATCGGATTGCTCAAGGTGTTAGCAAGCGTCGGGAACAAACTAAGGTGTTCAAGCTGACGACTACTTCGGACAAGGTGGCTTTGAAAACATTAATCCAAGCTGCTTACCGTCAAGTTTTTGAACGCGATTTGAATCCCTACGTTGTGAAGAATGAATTCACGGCGCTGGAAAGCAAACTGGGCAACAATGAAATTAATCTCAAGGAGTTCATTGAAGGTTTAGGTTGTTCGTCACTTTACGTGAAACAGTTCTATGCACCTTATCCAAATACTAAGGTGATTGAGTTGGGTACTAAGCACTTCTTGGGCCGTGCTCCTCTGAATCAAGCAGAGATTCGGACTTATAACCAAATCTTGGCAAGTAAAGGGATTAAGGGCTTCATCAACGCGATGTTGAACACTGTTGAATATGCTGAGGCTTTTGGTGAGGATGTTGTTCCTTACCGTCGCTTCCCGACTCTACCGGCTGCTAATTTCCCCAATACTGAAAGACTGTACAATCAGTTGACTAAGCAGAATGGTGAGATTGTGGTTCCGAGTTTTGAGCCAGCGGCTGCTACGGACAGAAGCTAGATTGATTTGAGATGGGAGATGTTAAATTAGCTTGAATTTAACATCTCAAATTAGGGGCTGGGCTGGTGTATTTACCAGCCCTTTTTGATTGCTTATATCGTTTCTGGTTGTATTGGAATTATTAAACCACAGAGGACACAGAGGACACAGAGAAAGAGAAGAGAGAAATCATTATTCCGATGTTAACGGATTTGGTATGATTCCCCTAGCTCAAAGCAGCAGAACTAATCTCCAAATCCCCTAGCCTTTAAGTGTTTTTCCCAACTAAAATTGGAACTCAGAAAAAATCTTTTAGTATGTAAGTATCCTAACCGATACAGTTTAGCTTTGCGATCGCCATCCAGATTAAAGTGAGTCGCCGTCACCTCAGCTTCAGTCACGTCAATATTAATTACCCTACCTTTATCCATCTCTCGTTGGTGATACCTGTCTCTGGCTTTCATCATGGTGGTGAACATCGCCGACAACATTGACACGGGACTTTTAATATTAACTTGATTCTCAATACCAGTATCAATCAATCGAAACCCAAAGGTAAACCAGCGGGGTGGTATGGGAGTTGCACCGGATTGTTTGTCATAAATCCACAGCGGGAAATTACTCAAAATTCCTCCGTCTACAATGATGTCATCCCCTAGCTTTCCTGGTTCAAAAAATAGCGGAATACTCATGGACAAGCGCACGGCTTCAGCTACGCTAAAATCATCAGCACTTTCGAGTCGTAACTGTTCGTACAAAGCATCAGCATCCGCTGATTCTCTCCGCTGTAAATCGTCGGGAATTACCAACATTTCACCGCGAGTGAGGTTGGATATTACTACTTTTAGTTCTCGGTCTTTTACGAGTTGTTTGACATCGGCAAAAGTTCGTAAATCACCTTTGGCTAGGGTGGATTCCAGCCACTGTCGGAAAGGCAAGGAGGAGTATTCTCCCATCTGACGACTAATTGTTAGGAAAAGTAAGGTCCATACTGGAGATTGCAAGTCGTCTGCTGGGTCGCCATTTAAAATTAGAGGGCTGTTTTTTTGACTGAGAAATATGTTATAATCAAGCTGTCCTAGTAATTCTTCTAAGTCATCAATTGATAAGTCTGTGGCCAAAACTGCTGCGGTAATTGCACCGGCAGATGTGCCGGCTAATTTGCGCCAACGGATTCCCAAATCGTTGCAGCATCTGAGGGCTCCTAAAAAGGCAATTCCTCGCACGCCACCACCTTCAAAAATGCCGTCGGCATAGATTTGACCTTGGTCGTCGGGAGGCGGAAATTTGCTGAGAATTTTTTGTTTTTCGGCGGGGGAAATCCTGACACCTGGTTCTTGAAGAATTTGCTGGGGATACCATTTGTTCATGGGAAATACCTCGGATTGATGTTAAATGTGAGTTTTGAGATTGACATTTATTATTGATTTTGGTCAGACTTCATGGCTTCTTTGATTTGTTCTTGAATTTGCGATCGCACTTGTTCGTAAGCTACGGAGGCGCACCAAGGGCGCAGAGACAAAATAGTGGAATTGGGAGTAATCTCAGCCACCAAACAAGTAGCGGGTGGATTGTCCAAAACTAGGGGATGAGATTGGACAATTTCTAATAACTCGGTTACAGTTGGACGGATGGGGCGATCGCCAATATCAATCTTCAAGTCCACCCGCCTGGTCCCCATTGCCGTGGTATTTTTCAGGGTACCATCAAATAACTTATTGTTGGGTACAATTATTTTGACATGATCGTCTGTCACTAAGGTGGTGGAAAAAATGCCGATCGCATCTACAACTCCTTTAACATCCCCACCTTCGATGGTGTCTCCCACTTCAAAAGGACGTAAACTAATCAACATCACCCCAGCAGCAAAGTGTGATAAAGTATTTTGCCAAGCCAAACCAATCGCCAAACCAGCAGCACCCACCACAGCAACTACACTGGTAGTTTGAATTCCCAACTGACTCAAAGTGGTGATGACTCCGATTACTAAAATCGCAATTTCAGCAGCTTGGACTAAAAATTTTCGTAACGTGGCTTCAGTGCGACTCAGGGCTCGGCGAGTCACGCGCCCCGCAATCCCGATCGCAAACCGCGTCATTAACAAAATGCCAATAGCCCACAGCAGTTTAGGCACAATGTCAAACCCCAATTCTATGAACTTTTTGGAAAGTTCTTGGGCGACTTGCATGGCTTGAATTCTTTCTGTATCTAGTTGGGAATACAAGGTTTGGGCTATTATTTGAAATTTTAAAATACTCATATTAATTTGTTATTTTTTGTTTGTTATTCGTTGTTGGTTATTGGTTATATTGTTGACGGTTGCATCGGAATGATTTAACCTTACTAGAACACAGAGAACACAGAGAGAGCGGAGAGAAATGAATAATTCCAATGAATACAGGAATTGATATTATTTGTTGTTTTGTAGTTTATTCTAATAACCAATAACCAACAACAAATAACCAATAACTAACAACAAATAATTATGATACTGCTACGCGCGGCAATCTGTGTTTAAAACCGCAGAGAATTTCCCAGGAAATGGTTCCTAAAATCCCAGCCCAATCATCAGCGCTAATTTCATTTCCTCCATCTTTACCCAACAAAGTCACCACTTCACCTACTTCGAGATCGGGAATAGAACTCACATCCAGCATTAATTGATCCATAGTCACTGCCCCCACTTGTGGCACAAAACTACCCCGGATTAACACCTTCATTTTATTAGAAAGATTGCGGGGAATGCCATCGGCATAACCGATGCCAACTACCGCAATTTGCGTCTGTTGCTGAGCTACAAATTGATGGCCATAGCTGACTCCTGTTCCGACTGCTATTGTTTTCACCTGTGTCACCCTAGCTTTTACCTGCATGACTGGCTTTAATTTAGCAACACTTTGTAAATGAGGTGCTGGATAAAAACCGTAATTAGCTAAGCCAACTCGGACTAAATCGTAATGCAAGTTTGGGTTAGCCAGGGTAGCAGCCGAGTTTGCTAAGTGCAGGCGATCGGGATTAATTCCTGCTATCTTAAGTTGGGCGATCGCCCGTTCAAAATTCTCCTGTTGTTCTAGCATAATAGTTGGGTCTGGACTATCTGCTGTCGCCAAGTGAGAGTAAACACTCGCCAATTTTAAATGAGGTAAACTCTGGATTAACTGCAAAAATTCTGTAGCCTCTTGCCAAGGTGTACCTAAGCGAGACATTCCTGTATCTAACTTAGCATGAACTGGTACAGATTGATGGAGAGTAGCCAGAACTTCCGAAAATATGAGAGCTTGTTTGACAGTACAAATAGTCGGCTGCAAGTGCCAATGGGCGATCGCTTTTACTTGTTCGGTAGTATAAGTGGCCCCCAGCACCAAAATCGGCGCTGTAATCCCCGCTTCTCGCAATTCAATTCCCTCTGGAATTGTCGCCACTCCCAGCCAACTAGCACCGGCTTGCAAAACTGTTTGACTAACTGCGATCGCACCGTGTCCATAAGCATCAGCTTTCACCACAGCCATCAGTTGCGATCGGGGAGATAAAATATTTTTAAGCTGTTTTACATTGTGACTTAAAGCTGCTAAATCAATTTCTACCCAAGCCCGCTGGCAAAGTCCACCGTAACCATCGGAAAGTAAATTCGGCGGACATTCTTTAGGCAATGCTTCTGCCGATGTTTGTTCCCTATTCAACATGATTAATCACTCCCACTTGCTCGCACTATTAAAAATTTTTCTCAATTCCGTAGGCGATACCTCTCCCATAAATATTGTATAACAGACCCCCTTCGACTACGTGACGGTTAAGAGCTCAGCTTTGCCAAAGGCTAGTCGAAGGGTAGAAGGGGCCAACATCCCTAGCCTGTTCTTAAGAGACTTATCGGGAGATGCCTATTATAAACTTTTCCAGTTTATCATTTCGATCGATGTTAATTGGTGTATCATATCACCAAAACCACTGAGTCAAAACTATGGACGGACTAGCCTACCTGCACTTAGCAGAAACCTGGGAAACCCCACCCAGCAAAACTCCAGGAAAAAACTCAACAACGCACCTAAATTTACCCTCTACTCCTTTACTATGCTTGCTCCTGGCTTTAAGCATGATTAACTATTTAGTAAATCCCGCACTAGCCATCAAAAAAGGAGATTCAGGCCCGGAAGTTACCCAACTCCAGAAAACTCTCCAAGATGCCGGATATTTTCGTAGCAAACCCACAGGATTTTACGGTTCTGTAACTCAAGCCGCGGTGAAAAAGTTCCAAGCAGAAAACAATCTCAAAGTTGATGGAATTGTCGGCCCAAAAACCTTGGCTGCACTGAAAGTTAAGCCCGAAGCTACAGCCCCAGAATCGGCGGTGCAAAAAACACCAAATCCAGATCGCCCACAACCCGAATTTATCGCCCCAAAAAATCAAGACGAATTACAATCGCCTACCAAACAGCAGTCCGAAAAAAACACCACTAAACCACAAGATTTTTCCTCACCTACAGCCCCGGAAAATTCCAACCAATTAGAAGATTCTAACTCCAATAATTCACCCAAAAGACCGACATTTTCTAATCCATTTTTACCCCCATTTATGGTGGAAACTCCCCCACCGCAAGTAGCACCCAAAAAGCTGATTCGTCCCCGTCCCAAAAGCCAGGGAAAAATGACCTTGAAAAAAACGATTTACGGTAGCATATCCCCGAAATCAATTGTTTATTCAGGTGCTGGTCTGTTTTTTGCTCAAAACATGATGTACAGCCACACAATCACAGTGTACGATCGCAACTTTAAATTAGTCAAGACCATTCCCGATCGCGTAAATTTATCAAAGTTCGGTTTTTCCAAATTCAAGGGTAATTATCAAGGCGCTCCTGTGGAAGCTGCTTTTTCCAATGATGGCAAATATGCCTATATATCAAACTATCAAATGTACGGTGCTGGCTTTGACAATCCCGGTAGTGACAGATGTTCTCCCGCCGCCAAACATGACCAAAGTTTCATGTACCGCATCAATACCCAAACTCTCAAAATAGAAAAAGTAATTTCTGTAGGTGCTGTACCGAAATTCAATGCTGTTTCCCCAGATAATCGGTTGGTGCTAGCGAGTAATTGGTGTAGTTGGGATTTAAGCGTAGTTGACACTCAGCAAAACCGCGAAATTGAGCGGGTAAAATTGGGTGCTTATCCTCGCGGTATTGTGGTAACTCCTGACTCGAAAACCGCCTATGTTGCTGTCATGGGTTCCGCCGATATTGCCAAGGTTAATCTCAGAGATTTTTCAGTAAGTTGGTTACGAAATGTTGGTAGTTCACCCCGTCATTTGGTAATAGACCCCAAGGGTAAGTATCTTTATACTACCTTGAATGGTGAAGGAAATGTCGCAAAAATTAGCCTGAATTCTGGTGAAGTTGTTGACAAGGTTTCGAGTGGTAGTCAGCCTCGCAGCATGACAATTTCTGATGACGGCAAACTGATTTACGTAGTTAACTATTCTTCTAATACTGTCAGCAAGATTAGCACCGGAGATATGAAAGTTTTGCAAACAGTGAAAGTAAATTCAAGTCCCATCGGCATTACCTACGATCCGCAAACTAATCAGGTTTGGGTGGCTTGTTATTCTGGTAGTATCATGGTTTTTCAAGATTGAACTCAAATCCTATCTTCATTCTAGGTAATAAAAAACAAACCGATGAATTTTAGGGTGGGCTAGGCTAGAAGCTTACCCCACCCTAAAATTTAGTTCAACACCTTGGAACGCCGCACAACATACAAAGAAGATTTAGCTGGTACTTTCCCTTTTTTTGCCATAGCTTGGTAAAGCATGACCGCTACTTCTGCGCGAGTTGCTGTTGTATTTGGCCTCAAAAGTTGGCGCTTCGGATAGTTGACAATAAGGCCAGCTTCTGTAGCGGCTGCTACTTGGTTAACAGCCCATTTAGGTATCTTTTGTTTGTCGGTATAAAACTGTAAAGTTTTGGTCGTTGTCTTTGATGGTTTCAGATTCAAGCCGCTAGCCAGAGATGCGATTACTTCCACACGGGGAACTGGTTTGTCAGGACGAAACTCCTGGTTTGGGTATCCTTTTAAGTATCCTGTTTTGACGCTGTAGTCGATGAAAGGAGCGGCCGGATCGCCGGATTTGATATCTTTAAAATCAACTGCTTTGCGACGCGGTTCTTGATCGGACATTTGCTTAATTAATCGCGCTAGTTCCGCTCGCGTTATTGGTTCGTCGGGACGAAATTTGTTGTCTGTGACATCTGAAAAAATTTGCCGATCGACTAATGCTAAAATAAATGGACGGGCCCAATGCTTATCTGGAACATCGGATAATTTGACCGGAGCAATTTTTCCTTGAGCAGGTTTAGGTTTGGTAATTATCGGAGCCGGAGTCGAGGGCACAATTGGCTGTTCGGGAACAACGCTAGCTGGAGGGACAATCACAGGAATTGGCACCACAACTTGCGGTAATGGTGCGAGGGAAGTTCCTGGAGAGGGGGAGGGAATTACTCTGGCTGGGGGGGATGGCAGATCCGAACTAGACGGCGGGGGCGTTAAGATTGTGGGGCGATCGGACACAGCAGCAGGTTGAGAGAATACCGCTGGAAATTGCCAATTGGTAACACCGAATTGACTGGGTTTTTTCCCTATTACCCAAAATAAAATTCCACCCATAGTCCCGAAGGCGACTAGGATCGCAATTAATTCATCCAATCCGAGAGGTCTTTTTTCCCTTGATGGAGGTTGTGAAGAAGACATAATTATCACCTACATATCTATAGATATCGTCTCTGTCTAAGTCATGGTAAACTACGATGGACCAAAATCTAAAATCTCACATTTCTATAGATATGCTAAGCTACGATCCCAATCTAAAATCTAAAATCTAAACTCTATCTAAAATCTCCAATAAAACTATGGCTACCTGGCTTTGCGTAAAACAGTGCGGTGCTTGTTGTTACCTCGACCCCACAGAGCGCCCTGACTTAGACGAGTATTTATCAGAGGAAGAATTAGGACTATACTTGAGCCTCGTAGGTGATGACGGTTGGTGTGTCAACTTTGACAAAGAAACGCGAGAGTGCGGAATTTATGCCGATCGCCCGCGCTTTTGTCGTGTAGACTCAGAGGTGTTTGAGGATATGTACGGTATTGAGCCTGCTGAGTTGAACGATTTTGCGATCGACTGCTGCTTAGAGCATATTGAAGACCTTTATGGCGATCGATCTTTAGAGATGATCCGCTTCCAGCAACAAGTCGGAAGTATCGCCCATCCTCAAAACTGATAGTGTAATCCCATCAATTAATCATCTATTTCGCCACCTTCAGCTATAGCTGTAACCAAAAGCATTCAATGGATAGCTGCCCCCTCGTCTGGTTACAATAAAAAAATCAAGGAAATATCGCCTAGTTGAGTTGAAAAATGAGCAATCGAGACGGTTTTACAGGCGGATTTATTGCAGGTGCCGCAGTTGGTGGCTTGGTGGGTGCTGTTTTGGGGGCGGTGCTATCGAGACGCGCTGCTGAGGCATTCCTGGCAGACTCCTCGGAGTCAAAGTCCATCAAGGGAAGCAAGGGCAAAAGCAGCCAAATGGAAGCCCAACGCATGGAAGTAGCAAGGCTGAGTTTAGAAGATAAAATTTCCCAACTCAATCAAGCAATCGATGATGTGCGACTCGAAATCCGTGATGTGAATGGCAACGCACAGCACACCAGCCAAAGTTCTTTAGCTGAAGATTCCTGAATCAATTTCAGGTTGCTTAGCCTAACCCAAAGCAATTGCTTATCAGCCCCCGGATCGATCCGTGGGGTCAATTCTGCAATCCTCAATCTAGAATCCAACAGCGAAAATCGCTTCATATCCATTCCGGTTGTATCGGAATGATTTAACCACGAAGGCGCGAAGGACGCGAAGGAAGAGAAGAGAGAGTTTAATAATTCCGATGCTAACGGATTTGGTATCACTGTGGCAATTATGCTAAACTAAAACTCAAAGCTTTTCTAAACTTTACTCAACATCAAGCAAAATTTATGAGTTATTCAATAGGGCTTTTGGCAACCACCCTGTCATCATTTCTGCAAATCTATTTCGTTCTCATGATTATTCGGGTGCTGTTAAGCTGGTTTCCCAACATCAATTGGTATGACCCTCCTTTTTCGATTTTGAGTCAGTTAACAGACCCTTACCTTAATTTATTTCGCTCAATTATCCCTCCCCTAGGAGGTATTGACTTTTCTCCCCTGATTGCCTTTTTTGTCCTTCAGTTCGGCTCGGAATTCTTGATCGGTCTTTTAAGCAACTTGCAAACAGCACTTTAGCTAATTAAGTCCCTATCAAAAATCACAGAATAATTATAAACCCGACTTTTTTCAGAAGTCGGGTTTAGAGTTTTTAGCGACGCACAACACCAGTAAAACCAGTAGCTTTAAACTGCTTGAGCTTCAAAGGAGTTGGTTGATTTGCCGCCACGGAGATTCTAAGCTGAAAATCGCTAACTCCGGGAGGAACTTCTTCGATGGACCCCAAACGAGTGCGATTCTGCATCACCGGGTTGTCATCGGCATCATAAATCCGGCCGAAAATATCAGCATTAACAACAGGTTTACCGCTGGTATTTTCAGCTTTACCAGTAATTAAAAAACAGTTAGCTTCCATGGAACTGCCGCTGGTGACGGTTCCTTCTGCCATTTCTGCCGGACATTCGCGATAGGAAAGATCCGATAGTTTAATTTGTGTCAGCGCCCAAGCTGGTGGAGTGAATGCTAAACTAAAAATTCCGATCAGGCAAGTAGCGAAAAACAGGCTGATAGCTCTAAATTTCATAGGTGGCAGCGCCAGAATATTTTAAATCTCAGCTTAGCGCGAATTCCGTAGCAAATTGCTAGTCAATCTAAGCCCAAATGCTTTCGCAAGGCTAGGCGCATGACTTCTACGGGGACTGATTCTGTCTCCAGCCAAATTTTTAAGGCGGCGGCTCCTTGTTGAACTAACATGGGTAGCCCGTCAATGACTTGGGCTCCGCGAAGTTGGGCATCTTTGAGAAATTGAGTAGGGCTGGGGTTGTAAATTAAATCATAGGCGATCGCACCTGGGGAAATTTGGTCGATCGCAGCTAACGGCACCGGCGACTTTTCTCCGTGGGGATACATCCCCACCGGAGTCGTGTTGACTAGCAAATCGGCCTGAGAAATTAACCTTGACAAATTATCCCAAGTATGCACTTGCAAAGATTTGACAGGTATGGGAGAATCAACCCAACTCTGCTGAAATTCCGACAAATTTTGCCGATCGCGGCCCACAACATGAATCTGGGCACAGCCCAATTGAGCACAGCCGGCCACCACCGCTCTCGCCGCGCCCCCATTTCCCAAAATTACGGCTACTTTCTGACTCCAATCGGACTCCCCCCTAGCCGCTCCTGGGTAAGGGGAGTCAGAGGATTCGGCAGTCCTATTGCCACTTTCTAAGGCAGATTTCACCTCTGTAGCCCCCCCTGGGTAAGGCAGGGCTATTTCATTCTCTTGTAGGGGCGGTGCCCCCGTGCCCGCCCCAATCTCTGAAACACATACAAAATCGTGGAGGAAGAGGGTAGGCGCGGGGGCACTACCCCTAGAAAACCATGATTTGTCTGAGAATGAAACCGCCCCCCCTTGGTAAGGGGGGGTTGGGGGGGGTTGCAACGGGGCGAGAAAGCCTTCCACATCAGTATTTGTACCGCACCAACCTTTGTCAGTTCGGTATACGGTATTGACAGCACCGATCGCACGAGCAATGGGAGAAACCTCGGACAATAGGGGTAAGATTGCTTGTTTGTGGGGAATGGTGATGCTAAATCCCCGCAACCCGATCGCCTCAAAGCCTAAAAGAGCAGCTTTTAGATCCTCTGGTTTTACCGGAAATGCGAGGTACACAAAATCGACTCCCAGATGGGAAATCGCAGCATTGTGCATCACCGGTGACAGAGAATGGGCGATCGGATCGCCAATCACTCCCAACAATTTAGTAGTACCTTTAATCATTTTTTGAGTTGACGGTTGACTGTGAGCTATTAGCTGTCAACCATCAACTCTCAAGCATCAACCGTCAACTGTCAACTCTTTGGCGTCAGCCAAAATTGGGTTGACATCAAACCAATAATCCTCACCATAACGGTACTCAAATACCCACAGGCTGCGCAACAAAATTTGATATTTTGTTTCTCCGCTGACTGTTTTGGCTGAGGATACTTGCTTCAACAGTTCCCACTCATCAGGCTCGATCGCCAAAGTGAGTTGATGACGCCGCTGAACGATTACCTTTTCCAAGGTTTCCCTAGACAGCGGTGGATCTTCTCTCTGGAGACAACCATAAAGTAGTTGCAGCAAATTACGGACGTGTCCGCCACTAACTCGACAGAGGCGATCGAGGGTTTCGGGAGAATCAAAAATCTTGCCAATCAAAGCATAGCGTTCGTTTTCCTGCACCATTGGGAAAGCGCGAGCCAACACCATCTGGCGCAACAATTCTACACCCTCTGTACATTCAGAACCATCGCGACTATGTACCGGGACCATTGGTAACACCTTGGGATCGACCCCAAATCGATTGGTCAACTGACCCAAATCGTTAGAAAATATCAACACCAAAGGAATGGTATAAACTACGTGACAATTGAGTCTGGCCAACTGTTCGCCGCGATCGACAAACAGATATTCCGGCTGAAGTCGTCCTGTGGGCTTAGCGCACAAATGTATGCGATCGAGATTATCAATAATCACCACCAGACCTCGTTTTCCCCGACTTTTGAGTGCTTGAATAGCTGGTTCTAGCAACTCCTTATTCAGAGCCTCCAAAATCACATTAGTTCGAGGTTCCAAATATTGCCTCAACTCCGATCGCAAATTCGGAGAATCCTTAGCTTTTGCGGTAATTTTTCCAATACCAAAAGCCAAAGAAAATTCTCCCTCCGTGCTGGCACTTATTTCCCCCACACCCGGAAAATTTGCGTCAGCTTTCAGATCGATTTGAGTTTGAAAAACATCTGCCACCCCCTTCAGCAAAGCCTTAAAACCTGTCGGTTGCAGCTTAATTTTTAGTTTCTCAATACTTTCGCTCACCTGACGAGCCACGCTCAATAAAATGTCAGTTATATCCACATCTGCCATATCCAAGTCCTTGCTAGACTCAAAGTAGACTACGTGAAATCCCTGATGTTCCAATTCCGATTGCAGCCGTAACAATTCTGTAGATTTACCACAGCCAATGTGTCCAGTGAATAGTTGGCAAGTCGGTTCGTCAGGGGAGAGACGGCTGATAGTCCGCTCCAATTGTTCTACGATAGTGCCACCCCTAACCGAAGAGAATTCGATGTAATATTTTTTGTCTTCTGAATTTCCTACTGCGAGGGTGTAGCTGGGATTGCAAACCTTATAAAATCTCTGTAAATCTAGTTCCATACCCTGTCCACTCAAATTTATATTATACTCTAATACCTTATTCATTTCGCTATCTTAATTATCAGCCCAAATTGCCAATTTATTCTCTTGTTTTTAGATGAGCTATTTTAATATTTATCCCCCTAATTAAAAGAATTTTACATTTTCTATACATCTGCCAAAAAGCCTGTCAAGGGGAGGGAAGATTCCTACCCACCATCATTTTAGGAGATGTCTAATACAACTGCATCCAGAATTGCGTTGAGCATTCTTCCCGACTTGTCCCAAATACTCAAAAACACGCATCCTGCCTGTGCTACAGGAATTACGGGAGAGTAATAAATGCTGAAATCTAGACAGGGTAAGCGGTATAGGAATTTTTGAATTAGGGGTTGCCACAACCAGAATCTGTGTGCTATTATTAGTTACTGTCATCTTGGAGAGGTGGCTGAGTGGTCGAAAGCGGCAGATTGCTAATCTGTTAAGGGTGTTAACATCCTTCGAGGGTTCAAATCCCTCCCTCTCCGTTTAGTATGTAATATGCTTAAGCTCTAGAAACCAGATTTAAAAACTGAGGATGTGCTTTTCCCCTACACAAGGGGATATGCAGAGGTAGTGGATAAGTCCTGAATTAATTAAAAAACATATTTTTCCGCTACGCGCCAGTACCGGGAAAAACGCTTCAAATCAATGTAGCCATCGTAGCGCACAAAGGGTTCTGGGGATAAAATTTCCACAGGGAGCGATCGCCCAATTGTGATACAAATATCCTGAAACCGAGGACTGGGACTTTCCATAGTCACTATTTGATTGGCACTGAATTCTTGAGCAAAAGCCATAACTTCTGTCGCCACATCGCCACGACGAATAATTACTGGCAATTCCAGCAAACATTCGTAAATAAACAAGATGCGCTTGAGACTTAACTGCCATTCATCGATTAGCGCATCATCCCAAACCCAAATCGCCGGCGCATTTGGGTAGGCTTTAAAAACCGGACTTTCGGGGTTTAGACAGTCTCCATGTAGCCAAATAATCGGATTGTTCATAAATGTGTAATCGGGAATCGGGAATCGGGAATTGGTGATGACCACCAACCAATAACAAATTAGCGAGGTTTTTTAGGACGATTCCAACTTTTAGAACCGCCACTGCGATCGACCTTTTCTGCCCCAGGAAACAACTTCCCTTCCAAATATTCGTAACTCCCCTCAAAATCACATTGTCCGTACAGAGGACAATCGCCACAATATACCCCCTTAGTGTAACGTTCCAAATTCTCCCGATTAAAAAAATAAGCCTTGTGACTAAAAGTGCTGGCTACCCACTGCCAAGAAAGATTATTACTCGCAGGATCTCCATCTAGCAAATGTGCCAAAAACCAGCGAGCTCCAGCTTGCCAGCCCACTTTGCGCCAGTGTACGAGATAAGCGGCCATCCACATCCGCTGGTGATTGTGTAAATAACCAGTTTCTTGCAACTGGTGGCTGAAACTATCGATACAAACCAAACCTGTTGTTCCCTCAACGATATCTTCGGGCATGGTTTCGCTGTAAGATGAAGCGGTATAGCCAGTTTTATAGGGTTCTCGGTCTTGCCAAATCCCCTCTCCCAATTCTGCATAAAGTCGCTGCCAATAATCTCGCCAACCCAACTCGTTAACAAGTTTCACTGCATCTTCTTGATGTCGCACCTTTGCTAGCACCAGATCCCGGACTTCTGCTAGGCTCAAAACGCCGTAACGTAAATAGGGCGACAAGCGAGTTACCGCGCCGTTGAGAAAGTTGCGGGTTGAGCTGTACTTGCTGGGATCGACTTTTTGTAGTGCTGTTTCGGCGGCTTTACGCCCGCCTAGGGTAGGGGATACGTGACTGTCTCTGGTGGCGGCTTCGGGGAACTGTTGGCGCAGGTAGGTAATTAATTCTTCGCGGCTGGCAAATTCCCGCTTCATGTCCTGAGTCATTTTTCTTAATCCCCTGTTATTGTTCCTGAATGTTAAAGCTATACACTCAAGATTAAATATCATAGCAAAATCTTATGGCAACTTTTCCGACGGACGCCAGTGCGATCGTCAGCTCAAGTACACAAATGAAAAATAGCGAAATTCAAGAGTTCGATCGAGCCATGATGCGTCGCTGCATAGAATTAGCCCGTCGCGCTCTCGGCAAAACCGCTCCCAATCCCCTCGTGGGTGCTGTAATTGTCCGCGACGGCAAAATTGTCGGCGAAGGATTTCACCCAGGTGCGGGCCAACCCCACGCCGAAGTTTTTGCACTGCGGGAAGCTGGGGAACTCGCGGCCGGAGCCACGGTTTATGTGAACCTAGAGCCTTGTAACCACTATGGACGGACTCCTCCCTGTTCCGAAGCTTTAATTCAGGCTAAGGTGGCAAAAGTAGTGACTGGGATGGTCGATCCGAATCCTTTGGTGGCGGGTACAGGACTTGCTCGGTTGCATTCCACTGGCATTGAAGTTGTGGCTGGGGTAGAAGAGGAAGCTTGTCAGAAACTGAATGAGGCTTTTGTACACCGGATTTTGCACCGCCGTCCTTTCGGAATTTTGAAATATGCTATGACTTTAGACGGTAAAATTGCTAGCACTACCGGTCACAGCGCTTGGGTAACAGGCGAGGCGGCTCGGAGCGAAGTACATGGGGTGCGTGTCGGCTGCGATGCTGTGATTGTGGGAGGAAATACGGTGCGTTTGGATAATCCTCAATTGACTAGCCATCAACCCGATCGCCATAATCCCCTACGGGTGGTGATGAGTCGATCGCTCGATTTGCCCAAGTCGGCTCGTTTGTGGGAAACCTCTGGTGCACCTACTTTGGTGTTCACAGAGCCTGGGGTTAATCTGGAGTTTCAAGCATTTTTGATGGCAAAAGGGGTGGAAGTTGTGGAATTGTCGCCACTGACACCGACTAATGTTATGGGTTATTTGTACGATCGCTCTTTTCTGTCTGTACTGTGGGAATGTGGCGGCACTCTGGCGGCAAAAGCAATTGCTGACGGTGCGGTGCAAAAAATTATGGCTTTTATTGCTCCTAAAATTGTAGGAGGCTCCCAGGCTCCAACTCCTGTGGGAGATTTGGGGTTTGCCAAAATGACTGATGCTTTAACTTTAGAGCGAGTTTCTTGGCGCACCGTGGGTACAGATTGTTTGATAGAAGGCTATTTGAAAAGTCAAGATTGAAAGCTGAAAAATCAAAGGTAATCTCTCTTTTAAGTTGAGAATTTTTAACTTTTAAGTATTTCTATGCTGGAAATTTTGATTTGGAGTTTGATGGTTGGGAGTCTCGGTTTAGAGTCTGCGCTGGCGGGGGTGTTCATCAACCGCCAGCAATTCGCTATGGGGCAACAATGCGATGAGGAGGAGGAAGTTTTGACTCGCTACGAATCTCAAGAGGAACATTTAGCTGGCCGAGATAATTCGCAATCTAACGGCAATCCTAGACCTGATACTACGGTTGTGGAGTATAAAATTGTGCGGGCTAACAGCGATTTATTTCGGAATCCTGCTATTTTTCAAAAGCTGTGTCGAGAAGAGGCGGAAGTTGGCTGGATGCTGCTAGAAAAGCTGGACGACAGGCGGGTGAGGTTCAAACGTGCGATCGCGCTTCGGGATAGCCAGAGGTCAGATTTGCCAGCCTTTGACCCTTACCGCACTCATTACGGCCCCATGTTGAATGGAACTACTTTGGCAGGGGCGATCGTGTTTCTGAGCGCCATGGTACTTCCTGCTATTTTGGGCTATGCTTTGGTGTCTACGACTCTAATCAGAAGTCGCTCTAATGTGCCTTTGGCTCCTATTCAATCTATGCCTTCTCCGGGAACACCAGATAATACGAATTAGTTATTGGTTATTGGTTAAACAAATAACCAATAACCAATAACAAATAACCAATAACTACTGACTAGGAGCGGATGTCAATGTCAAGTTATAATTTGTATCACCTTCAAATTGAGAAACGCGCAGAAAATATGTACCAGCAGGCAAAGCTCCATTACTCACAATCTGTTCCGCAGCCGTACCTAAATTATTAGACGAAGCAATAATACCACTCAATCCCACTGCACCTTGACCGTTGATATCCTGAATTAATTCTAGATCCGCATCTGCACTCAAACCATCCAGAGTTGCACTGAAAAGGCTAGGAGTATTCAAGATAAAACTATAAATATCCGTTGGTTCCGCAGCACCTACAAAATCATTGAAATTTTTAGTTCCTGTGAGAAGATCTAGGTTTTTAGCAACACTTAAATTATCAGCAACATCTGGTAATGTACCCAAAAGTCCTTCGGCTTGACCAAATTGAATGTAGTGCTCGATCGCACTTTTTACCACGCCATTTCTTACTGCTGCTGCTACCAGTGGATACTTGGCTAAATAAAATTCAGGATCGAAGAAAGGACTGGGTTTGCGAATTTCTGTTTGACCGATTTTCAGAAAGTGTTCAAAGGCTGTAACTTGATTGGTTTGAACTACTCTTTGAACATCGGGGTTACTGGTTAGGTAAAAACTAACATCAAATAAAGGGTTGGGACTTCGACGCTCAAATTGACCGTAGGTAATAAAATGATCGGCACCCGAAAATTTATTTTTTTCTCCAGATACGGCTACATCGGTGTTTGTTTCTAAATAATAGCTGGCATCAAATAGGGGATTGGGGTCGCGATTTTCAAATTTGCCAATCTTTTGGTAGTGATCGAAGGGACTCGATACGGTACCTCTGGCGACGGCTACAGCAACATCGGGGTTGTTTTCGAGGTAAAATTTGCGATCGAAAAGAGTTCTGAGGGTTAGCATTTTTATAACAATCTATGTAGACTTAACCTGGAAAGTGGATAATCACATTTAATCAATAATCCAGTTCATATCAAATTTTTGTGAAGGTGTCTAGGTTATGGCTAAATCTGCACTGATGACAATGCTGCGTCGCGCTTCGATAATTGCCCAGAAGTCAATGGCAACGGGTATTCCGGCTGATGAACTCGTGGGGATGCTCACAGATCGCACTTCCAATTTTCCCATATCTCGGCGCGGATTGCTACGGGGGGGTTTGGCGACGGGGGCGGCGCTGGCTGCTGCGACTTTGACGCGGGAGGGAGAGGGGGCTTTTGCTCAACAGCAAGGTCGATCGCCCATTTTGGTTGTGGGGGCGGGAATTGCCGGTTTGACGGCGGCCTATCGGTTGCGTCAAGGGGGTGTACGTGCCGATATCATTGAGGCAACTAACCGCGTGGGGGGGCGGATACGCACTATTCCGAAGGTGGCTGGAACTTTGATTTCGGCGGATGTGGGAGGAGAATATATTGATAGTGGTCATACTACTTTGATTTCCCTAGCGACGGAATTGGGCCTGCGAGCGATCGATTTAGTTGAGACGCAGAGGGGATTGGTCAAGGATACCTTTTTCTTGCAAGGACGGCGATTTTCTCTGGAACAATTAATCACCGATTTTGCGCCTATTGCTAGTAAAATTAGGGCGGATTTGGAGGGAATTGGAAATAATATTGACTATCAAGATTTTACGGAAACAGCCGAAAGAGTGGACAATCTTTCCATCGGTGAATATTTAGATAGTGTAGATACTAGCGTCATTGTTAAGCAGTTACTCCGCATTGCTTACACTACGGAATACGGTTTAGATGTGGACGAACAGTCTGCGTTAAATTTGCTGTTTTTAATTGCTTCTGAGGCTGAGAGTTTTGAGTTGTATGGTGACAGCGATGAGCGCTATCAAATTGAGGGTGGCAACAGTCAAATTGTCAATGGTTTGGCGGGTCAATTGTCTGGTTCCATCGAAGCGGGGACTGTTTTGGAAGCGATTAATATTTTGCCGGATGGCCGTTATCGGGTAAGTTTGCGAGCGGGACAAAGTGCATTCGATCGCACCTACGAGCGAGTTTTGTTAACTTTGCCCTTCAGCACTCTGCGAGACGTTAATATCAATGTGCCTTTACCTCAACCGAAACGACGGGCGATCGAGCAATTGGGCTACGGTACTAATTCTAAGTTAGTTACGGGCTACCGCAGCCGTCTCTGGCGGGAACTTTATAAATCCACGGCTTCTGTGTTTACAGATTTAGGATTCCAAAATTGTTGGGAAGCTACACCTTTTGCTCCTACGCCTAATGCCTTAGTTACTAATTTTACAGGAGGCAAACAGGGTTTGGCGATCGGTAGTGGGCTTCCTGAAGAGCAAGCCCAAAAATTCTTGCAACAATTTGAAAAAGTTTTCCCTGGAGTGAAAGATTTGCGATCGGGTAAAGCTGTGCGAGCTTTTTGGTCTGGAGAACGTTATTTTAAAGGTTCCTATTCTTGCTACTTAGTCGGACAATGGACACAAATGTACGGCGTTGAAGGCGAAAAAGTTGGCAATTTATATTTTGCAGGGGAACACACCTCCCTAGAAAATCAAGGCTATATGGAAGGAGGTTGCGAAACTGGACAAAGAGCGGCTTTGGAAATTTTGCAAGATTTGGGTTTGACAAGTTCTGCTAATGCTTTGAACACTCGTTCAGCTAGTAGTTTAAAAACTCGTAGACCTAGTCGAAAAGTTCCGGGAGCAAGGAATAGTGAGAATAGGAAGCCCAGTATTAGATGATAGGGAGTAATTGCTGAAACGGATCTGAATTGGTGTCAACTGAAGCTGTCAGCGTACCAAGTCTGTTAGTCATCCCACCAGTCTGACAGGGGTTTAAACCCCTGTCGAACTATCAATTTTACCTGATTAATGTAACAAACAAAAAATTACGCTTCTAGACTTTTCTCTATAACCTAAATTATCTCTCAGATATTATAGCAATCCTAAATCCTTTGTGAAATTTCTCTCTTACCCCCTCCCCGCGAGTTTGGGGAGGGTTGGGGTGGGGTAAAAACTTTACGACTCCTGCAAGGATTGCTATATATAAATAGATTATCTTCAATTTTATGTAAATTATCTTGTATAATTAACTTCATAAAATCAACTAAAAAATATGAAACTTTTACATTTAACCGTAGCTTTCTCAATTTTGTTAACGCAGCCGCTCTCCCCTAAATCTTTGCTAGCCAATACGGCAAATCCTTTAACTCAAAGTCTCGTCGAAAGAGACGAACCGTTTTGCTACATGAGAACTACCGATGGCAAAATAGTAGATTTAGGGAAATTGTGCGAAAATAAAACACCATCAAACATTTCGCAAAGTTGTATTACTGGTTCCAACATTGCCGCGAAAGTTTCCATAAATAACGTAAATTATGACGGCAAATTTTTAAGTGGTCAAATCATCAATCAAGGTTGTAAAATTGTCAAGAATATCAAAGTTAACTATGAGGTTTTGGATGAGTTAGGTAATCCCATAGACAATGGATTCATTACCACTCAACCAGTGACGGTTGAACCAGGAAAGTCAGCCACCTTTCGGGGAGAAGTTGTGGCGGGGGCGAAGGTATTGGCGACTCACGCAGACGGTCAAGAATGATTTTCGATATGTGCCCGATCGCTGTTATCATGTTTTGACTCAGATATTTCTAAACACAACACTTGCAGATGCAGAATAGCTTGAAAACGCGATCGACTTATTGGCAAATCCTACCCTACCTCCGTCCCCAAAAGCAAACCATCGGTAAAGCATTAGCTTGTACCTTAGTATTTACTGTCTGTTGGCCGATTATAGCGTGGCTGGTTGGCGAAACAGCCAAATTTATAGGCCAAGGAGATTTAAAAGGATTCGCCCAAATTGCAGCACTTAGTGCCATTATATTTCTGATTCGGGGAACAGTCCAGTACGGTCAAGATACGCTGATGGCAAAAGCAGCTTTGACTATTGCTTTAGAAATCCGCAAAAAAGTTTACGCACACCTGCAATTACTGAATCTTGGCTATTTTGAAACTGCAAAAACGGGAGATTTATCCTATCGCCTCACTGAAGATATTGACCGCATTGGCGAAGTCATAAATAAATTTTTTCATCAGTTTATTCCTTGCATTTTACAGCTAATTGTGGTAATGGGATATATGATTTATCTCAACTGGCAATTAACTTTAGGTGCATTAATCATTGCACCGTTGATGGCACTATTAATTAGCTGGTTTGGAGAGAAACTGCTGAGTTACTCGCGAGAAAGTCAAAATCGAATCTCTGACTTATCATCTTTGCTAACAGAAGTATTCAGCGGTATTCGTTTAATCAAAGCTTTTGTAGCCGAAGAATATGAAATTTCTCGATTTACAGAAGCAGCGGAACAAAATCGTCGGGCTAAATATTTATCCGAACGAGTAAAAGCACTTCAGTTCGTGGTAGTGGGTTTTCTCGAAGCAATTAGCGTAATTTTGTTGTTTTTCCTGGGAGGTTGGCAAATTGCTCAAGGAAATCTCACAGGTACTGAATTTATTAGTTACATCGCGGGAGTAGCGCTGTTAATCGATCCGATCGCCATTACTACTGCTAATTACGGTGATTTCAAACAGGGAGAGGCATCTAGCGATCGAATTTTTGAACTATTAGCAATTGTACCCACCATAGTCGAAAAGCCTGGGGCGATCGAACTTCCCCATGTTACGGGAAAAGTCGAATACCGCAACATTAATTTTGCCTACCCCCTCGATCGGGAGGTAAAACAACCTCAACCCGCCCTCGAAAAGGAGGTAAAACAACCTCAACCCGCCCTTGAAAAGGAGGTAAAACAACCTCAAACCGCCCTTGAAAAGGAGGTAAAACAACCTCAACCCGCCCTTGAAAAGGAGGTAAAACAACCTCAACCCGCCCTTGAAAAGGGGGTAAAACAACCTCAACCCGCCCTTGAAAAGGGGGTAAAACAGCCTCAACCCCCCCTTAATAAGGGGGGGCAAGGGGGGGTTCCCATTTTACAAAATATGAGTTTACTGGCACTTCCGGGAGAAATGATTGCCCTTGTGGGCGCATCCGGTGCCGGGAAAACTACTTTGGTAAACTTATTACCCAGATTTTACGATCCGCAAGCTGGACAAATTTTAATTGATGGGATTAATATTCAAGATGTGACATTAAATACACTACGGAGGCAAATCGGGATTGTACCCCAGGAAACTATTTTGTTTTCCGGGACAATTGCTCAAAATATTGCCTTTGGGCGCTCTTATTACGAACTCAAAGATGTGGAAAAAGCGGCGCAAATTGCCAACGCCCATCAATTTATTAGTGATTTTCCCGACGGCTATCAAACTTGGGTTGGGGAAAGGGGTGTAAATTTATCTGGAGGTCAAAAACAAAGAATTGCGATCGCCCGTGCAGTGCTGCTAAATCCGCGAATTCTGATCCTGGATGAAGCGACATCGGCTCTAGATTCAGAATCAGAAGCTTTGGTACAGGAAGCGTTGGAAAGATTGATGCAAGACAGGACTGTATTTATTATCGCCCACCGTTTGGCAACTGTGCGGAAAGCCGACAGAATCTTAGTTTTAGAAAAAGGGAGAGTTATGGAGTCAGGAACCCATGAGGAATTGCTAGAAAAAGGCGAGCGTTATGCTGGTTATTATGCTCAGCAATTCAGTTAATTAAAGTAAATAAGACCGATCGACTCCGCCCAAGAAACCAGGGTTTTATCTAAACAGAGTGCCATAAGTTATTAATGATGAGTAATTAGTAATTCTCACTCTGCTCTTCCTCTGTGTCCTCTGCGCTCTCTGCGGTAAAAAAAATCCGATCAAACCCTAAAGAAGATCGCTCAGTTATACAGTTGAGATTTTCCTTCGGTTTAACTGTACGGCGCTGGTTTGGGATTTCTGAATTCTTTTTGCCCAGGCCGTCAAACATTGATTGCTCAAAGGTTAAAGACTTCACAATCCTTCCTAAGAACGGTGCTTTCTACTTAGAAATGTCTTATGAAGTAGAATGTCAGCAGCATGATTTAGATCGCAGCCAAGCATTGTCAATCGACTTGGGAACGCTTGAGTGTCATTTTAAATCTTCCAGTTTAATCCTAGGATCGATCGCCTTGAGCAACAAATCCGCCAACAAATTACCAACAATCAACATCGCAGAACCCATCATCAAAGTTGCCATGACTAAATACAAATCTTGATTAGTCACAGCATCCAAAGCCAGCTTTCCCAAACCCGGCCAATTAAAAAAAAGTTCGGCAATAAACGCACCACTCAACAAACTAGCAAACTCAAAACCCAACAGCGTAATCAATGGATTAACCGCATTCCGTAGAGCATGAAAATAAATTACGCGATTTTCTGGCAAACCTTTAGCCCGTGCCGTCCTGATATAATCTTGACGCAGTACATCCAATAATTGTCCCCGCATCAATCTTTGCAAACCTGCAAAACCCGTCAGACTCAAGGCGACTGTTGGCAAAATTAAGTGCCAGCCGTAATCCATGATTTGACCCCACCAAGGTAAATCTGCGTGGTCAATACTGGTCATTCCTCCTACAGGAAACAGAGGCGATGTATTCTGGGCGAAAAATAGCAGTAGCAAGGCCATGATAAAGCTGGGAAATCCTTGTCCTGTGTAGCTGACTACTTGCAAAACGCGATCGACTGTCCGGTTTTGATTGACAGCGGCGATGATTCCCAAGGGAATAGCGATCGCCCAAGTTACAATCAAAGAGGCGATCGCCATTAACAGCGTCGCCGGCACCCTTTCCCACAGCAGCGAAGCCACCGATCGCTGATACACAAAACTCGTACCAAAATTACCCCGCGTTACAATTTGTTGCAACCACAACCAATACTGAACAAATGCTGGTTTATCTAAGCCGAACTGTTGTTCGAGTTGCTTAAGAGTCTCCGGCGAAATCTTCGGATTTTGGCTCAAAGTATCCAAGTAACTTCCCGGTGCAAGCTCAATAATTGCAAAACAAAGAATAGATGCTAAAAATAGCGTTAACAGAGCCTGCAACAGTCTCTTGAAAACATAGATAAATGTATCACCAGCAAACAGAGAACTCAATACTCGGAAACTTCGGTTCAGTTTAATAGAAGTCATAGCATTTTAGATTTTAGATTTGAGATTTTAGATTGGTCAACGATCTAAAATCCATTGGTATCGAAATTATTCATCTCTCTGTACTCTTCCTCTGCGCCCTCTGTGGCCTCTGCGGTTAAAAAGTCTTTATTCAAAAGTTAACAGTCAACAGTCAACAGTCAACAGTTAACCGTCAACCGTCAACCGTTAACAGTCAACTGACTAATACTCAACTAGCGTCACAATTGGTACATCGGGCAATTTCTGTCTGCCGCCCAAACCCTGCAATTCAATTACAAAAGCAAAACCCACCAGTTCGCAGCCAGCTTGTTCTAACAGCTTAGCCGTTGCAGCCGCGGTCCCCCCAGTGGCGATTAAATCATCCACCACTAGCACCCGACTACCCGATGCGATCGCATCTTGGTGCATTTCCAGTCGATCGCTACCATACTCCAACTCATACTCAGCAAAATGAACCGCTGATGGCAATTTCCCTGGCTTGCGGACGGGAACAAAGCCCACTCCCATTTTATAAGCCAAAGGCGTCCCAAATATAAAGCCCCGCGATTCCATGCCTACCACATAGTCAGGAGACATTGCAGAGCATTTTTCGGCTAAACTGTCAATAGTATGGCTCAGTCCTTGGGGGTTTCGCAACAAAGTTGTAATATCTCGAAACATGATTCCCGGTTTTGGGAAATCAGGAATATCGCGAATCAGAGATTTGAGATCCATAAGCTTGTAAAGTGGGGGTTTAAGAGTAACAAGGCATCAAAAATGGTACACCAATAATGTCAAAAATTAGAAACTAAAAATAAAAAATAAAACTAATAACTTTTTAGCGTTTTATTTTTGAATTGGTTAAAACAGTACCTACCATCCAAGGAAATGTCATAATTTCCTAACAACAGGGTTGAATATTCAGATTTTTCGCCCTAAGATCTAAAGTCAAAAATCTCATATCTAAAATCCAATGATCAAGTTGGCAGCACGAGTGGGCGAAGTTCCTCCTTCCATTACCTTAGCGATCGCAGCTAAGGCAAAAGCCATGAAGGCCGAGGGGATTGATGTCTGTAGTTTGAGTACAGGAGAACCAGATTTTGATACCCCAGAACATATTAAAGCAGCGGCAAAGCAAGCTTTAGATAGTGGTAAAACTAAGTATGGCCCGGCCGCTGGGGAACCGGAGTTAAAAGCTGCGATCGCCCGTAAACTCCGCGATGACAACAACCTCCACTATCAACCTGAGAATATCATTGTCAGCAACGGTGGTAAGCATTCTCTCTACAATCTGATGATGGCTCTGATTGAGCAGGGAGACGAAGTAATTATCCCTGCTCCCTACTGGCTGAGTTATCCAGAAATGGTCAAACTAGCCAGCGGTAAACCAGTAATTGTCCAGACTGATGCTTCTACGGGATATAAAATCACCCCGGAACAACTGCGTCAAGCCATTACCCCCCGCACCAAGTTATTTGTCCTCAATTCCCCATCTAACCCTACGGGAATGGTGTATACTCCAGCGGAAATCAAAGCACTAGCAGAGGTAATTGTCGAGCGAGATATCTTAGTCGTTTCGGACGAAATTTACGAAAAAATTATATACGACGGAGCCCAACACGTCAGCATCGGTTCCCTAGGCAAAGAAATATTCGATCGCACCATCATCAGTAGCGGTTTTGCTAAAGCTTACTCCATGACTGGCTGGCGCATCGGTTATTTAGCAGGACCGATCGAATTAATCAAAGCTACCAGTACCGTTCAAGGACATAGTACATCCAACGTGTGTACCTTTGCACAGTACGGGGCGATCGCAGCTTTGGAAAGCAGCCAAGAATCTGTGGAAAAAATGCGTCTGGCTTTTGCCGAGCGCCGTGAAGTAATATTTGAATTACTCGATGCTATCCCCGGAATTAGCTGCACCAAACCCGATGGTGCTTTCTATATGTTTGTCAATATCAGCAAAACTGGCATGACTTCTCTAGAATTTTCCGAAGCTTTATTAGAACAGCAAAAAGTAGCAGTTATTCCCGGTATTGCTTTTGGTGCAGATGACCACATTCGCTTGTCTTACGCCACCGATTTAGGCACAATCAAAAAAGCTGTGGAAAGGCTTGATAAATTTATCCGCCACGTCTAAAAATTCGTTAGTAGTCAGTGGTTATTTGTTGTTTGTTATTTGTTGTTTGTTGTTTGTTATTTGTTATTTGTTGTTTGTTATTTGTTATTTGTTCCCAATGACCAATGACCAATGACCAATGACCAATGACCAATGACTAATGACCAATGACCAATGACCAATGACCAATGACCAATGACCAATGACCAATGACCAATGACCAATGACCAATAACCAATAACTACAGTTGTTTAGTCATAATCTCTTTGAGCAAATCCAGCCCCTTCTTAACACGCCGAGAAACAGTCACCGCACTAATACCCAACCGTTCAGCCGTTTCCTTCTGCGTCAAATCATAAAGAAACACAAACTCCAATATCTCACGAGTTCGTTGTTCCAACATAGACAAAGCTTGCTGCACCCGAATTTGGTCTTCTTGAGCCAACTGAAAGCTGCGATACTTGCTATCGGGCACCAATGCTCCCAGACAAGTAGTCCCCTCATTTTCATCTTGCACCGGCGCATCCAAGCTCAGAGGTGCCCGGTTGAGGTGGGCCAGCTTAATTTCTCGCCATTCTTCCACAGAAACTTCCAACACCGCGGCAACTTCCGCATCTGTAGGATTTCGGTTGAACTGGACTTGCAAATCCTTAATCACGGATACAGATTTGCGTTCCAGCGATAACCAGTGTCTCGGAACTCGCACCGAAGGGCTTTTATCCCGTAGATAGTGCTGAATTTCCCCCCGGATGTAGGGAATTGCAAAGGAACTAAAGGCGTGTCCCTTGGATAAATCAAACCGCTCAATCGCTCTGATCAAACCAATACACCCAACTTGCAGCAAGTCGTCGTAGCTTTCCCCGCACTGGTTGAGCCAGTGATGAACTTCTTTTCTCACCAATCCGATATTGAGTTTAACTAACTGATTGCGGACTTCATTGGATGCAGAACTTTGGTACTCGCGCAACAATTGCAAGTTTTCGGTTTTTAGTTCGTTTGGGACTGTGGTAGACATAGTGGCATGGGGGTTGGTAGAGCAGAGCAGTGATTTGGCCTTAGATGTAGATTTCTAATCTAGTCTAAAAAATTCCTATTTAATTGGTGTAATCCTAGCACTTGATAGCTGTGACAGCCGACACATCTGTTGAGCTTGGCCAAGGTGCAGTGATTTGGTGGAGTCCTGCGCGGGTATGATTTTACCCCTAGGGTCTTACAGGTATAATTTTTCGGATTTTTTACAGTGGGTATTGTAATTCACAATCTATTTTAGTGCAAGACTTTAATTAATTTAAAAATAAAATTTTACAACCCACAAACGATAATAATCAAATCATAAATGTATTGATTAGTCAACAGTCCTCAGTTACATTCCTTCCTACTGTTGGCTAATCAATAAAGAGTAGTATCTTTAGAGTAAGAAACTACTAAGCGTGCGATCGACCGTCCAGTCAAATTCTAGGATACAGAAGGCTCAATGCGAGCATAAAAGATGCCACGGATTTTTACATCCAAAGCAGGTCTAGCTCCCAAATCTGTATCAGAAGGCTGTATACTTTCAAAAATACCGCCAACTTCTCCGGTGGTGTTATCTACTTTAGCAACTTGGAGAGAAATTTTACCCGCCTTGGTGCTGGTATCAGCTAACTTAACATTAGCCCGCACACGCTTGGAATTGTCAGAAGCTGGAAGCGCTACAGCATTGTCATAGCCAGTCGCAACGCCACGACCTTTAGGGTCTAAAAAGCCAGCGCTGCGGTAAGAAGGAACGTTGAAAGTCCCTTGCAAATCTGTGGAAGTATTGATCGCAACTACTCCGGGTTCGGAAGTAGCAACTAACTCTTTAATGGTGAACAAGAAAGGTACTTGTTCTCCACCAGGTAGCTGAATCGTAATTGCTTGAAAGTCCAAGCCGTCTTCTTCTGTAAAAGTCAGAGTTCCGTCAGTACCAACCTTGAGAGTACCTTGCACTTGGTCAATGCTAGACGTGAACCGTGTCAGCAATTTACCAGGTACAAATTCTGCCTCTTGGCGTTTATTTGCTGGTTCTTCCTTAACAAAATAAGTGGTGGGCTGCAAACACAAACCAGTAAGCTTATAGGTAGCACCCGCTTCAATGGCGATCGAGCCGCGAGAAGTTTCTGCCAAGCTAGGGCAGTTATTTGCCAATCCAGTACCTCTAATCTGGTCGTAGGTGAGTAACTCCGTAGTCGCCACCGTTGTATCAGGAGCAGAAGAACAAGCAACCAGTGCACTCATGCAAAATGCTAAAAGTGCCACAATTAAAGAACGATATTTCATTCCAAACCTCAATATCCAACATCGGATTATATTAAGAAAAAACCCTACTTCGAGCCAAATATAATTGCTCGCGAGCAGGCTATGCCAGTCCAACCATCCGAAAGCCCTCACCGGCTTAGACTCAAAAAGTCGAGCGAGTACGGCGAAATTAAGCCATAACTTAGGATTTCTCAAAATCTGCGGATCGTAGCACAATACACATGGTACGACGGGTTGTGCTCTTTTCTTGACTTAGACTACAAATTAATATTGCCTAGGTCAACCTACTTAAGTTAGGTTGCTTATGACCCCGAATGGCGATCGCGACTAGCTCGATTTAGTCTGCTGATACTCAGATTGGGGACAAACGCCTTGTAGATTTCAAAGGAAGCAGCGGTATGGACAACGGCAAAGATTTAGAGTCAGGAAAGTTGCAGTCTCAACTGCAATCCCTGACAGAGGCGATTCGGACTTTAGCCGAAAGTTGTCAGGAAGACAGTGTGCTGCTTTTGGCTTTGCTGCGGACACTGGAAAGTTCGCACCGAGAAATTCGGGACGGTTTGTTTCAAGCGTCTTTTCCCGAAAACCGCCAAGCACTGTATAAACTGCTCAGGAATATAGAGGCCAATGGTGGCTGGCCTTACATCCACCGGATGAAACTGCGCGAGCTCTTAGGCTACACGGAAGAACTATCTCTGCTAGAAGATTCTCGAACCGAGTCTGATGGTGAATCGGCCCAGAATCCGCAAGCTCTTAAATAGTTGTGCTGTGTATGAGTTATGAGTTTTAAATTAACTCATAACTCATAACTAACTCGCGCGATCGGCATCTGGCCTAAAATCCGAAAGGTGTAGGAGGTACGGGTATCGGACTCGGCAACATCGAGGGAAATATCGGTGTCGGGCTAGGGATAGGCAAAAGTCCGGAGGTAGGTGTTGGGGCGATCGAACTAATCGTCAGCAAAGGAGAATCCGGCAGGTTAATTGTCGGGGGAGAAGGAATCCTCGAAGCCGTCGGAGTCGGAGTTGTCGCCGTCGGAGTCGGAGTTGTCGCCGTCGGAGTCGGAGTTGTCGCCGTCGGAGTCGGAGTTGTCGTCGTCGGAGTCGGAGTTGTCGTCGTCGGAGTCGGAGTCGGAGTTGTCGCCGTCGGAGTCGGAGTCGGAGTTGTCGCCGTCGGAGTCGGAGTCGGAGTTGTCGGATCTGTAATTGTAGTGGTAACTGTAGTGGTAACTGTAGTTGTAGTTGGTCTGACAGGAACCGTCCCAGTCACAGATACAAAATCAGTAGCCTCAATTAAGCCCGCCGGAGTGTCTGTCAAAATTGCCAACAGCTTCCCGTCCTTCTTCGTCGTAATGACTGTATCCCTCCGGTTTGCACCGTTGCCTTGGGTAATTGCCAAGTCAGTAAAAGATAAATTAGTCGGCAGTCCAAAGAAATCTTCGGCCTCATTGTAATCAGTAATCAAAGCCAGACTGCCTGGTCCTGCCCCCAGCACAAATATATCACTGCCACTTCCACCAGTCAGGGTATCTGAACCCTCACCTCCGCTCAAACAGTCATTACCCTCTGCCCCAAATAAATTGTCATTGCCAAAACCGCCCAAAAGTGTATCGTCGCTGAGGCCGCCAGCTAAGGAATCGTCCCCAAAACCACCGTCGAGAATATCGCTGCCTTTGCCTCCAAACAGGAAATCATTATCTTCACCTCCCTGTAGCAAATCTTCGCCTTCATCGCCCCGCATGGTATCGGAACCAGTGCCGCCAACGACTGTATCGTTAGCCTTGCCACCAAATATCTGGTCATTGCCACCGTCTCCGTAGAGCGAATCGGTACCGGCACCACCGTATAAAGTGTCGTTCCCATCTTCACCTTTGAAGTAGTCCTTGCCATCACCGCCAAATAATTGATCGCTACCACTACCGCCGTTGAGAGAATCATCGCCGGCATCTCCGTAGAGAAAGTCGTCATCACCATTCCCAAATACCGAATCGTCGCCATCACCGCCGGTGAGGGTGTCGTTGCCAGTACCGCCAGCAATCACATCCAAACCTGCGTTGCCACGAACTAAGTCATCCCCTGCGTCTCCGAACACGGTGTCGCTATCGTCGTTGCCATCGAGGATATCGTTGCCCAAACCACCGCGAATGGAGTCATCGCCGTTGCCACCGCTGGCCGTATCGCGGCCTTGGCTGCCAATAATTTCGTCGTTTCCTTCACCACCAAAGAGCGAATCGGCTCCATCGCCTCCAATCATTTGGTCGTTGCCACTATCGCCCTCTAGGGTGTCATCTCCTGTGGCACCCAAGAGGGTGTCATCGCCATCTAAGGCACGAATGCGATCGCCTTGGGGAGTTCCGAGCAGAAAATCATTGCTGTCTGTGCCGATTAGGTTTGCCATAGGGGATACACTGCTCCTCAATCAAATAATTTGTTTTAAATTAGGTCGATCGCCTTTAACACCAAGCATTATCGCTTGCCTACGTTAGCATAGTTGAGATATTGGTCTGGCTGTATGGGACTAGATAATTTTTGCCATTGTCGGGAAGTGCGATCGGGCCAATACCCAAATCCCCTACTTCCCAGAAGTTGTCATGGCCCTAAAAGAACATTAGACCTGTAGCAAAAACACTGTTAAGGGCTAGTTGGATGCCTCACCCCTACCCGCCACAATAATTATGGGATATGTCGGTTCAAAACGGAATTTCCTCATCTTCATCTTCCACCGTCTTAGCCCTCATCCGCCAACTGGTAATATACTCAATTTCCACATCAATTTGATTAATAGCTTCCCCTAACCGTTTTTGAATATATTGAGTCAGCGTCACCCTAAAGTCCAATTCAATCCCCAGAGATTGCACCAGTCTTGCCAAACTCGCAAAATCTACTTTCATCAAACAAGAACTCGACAGCTTAAAATGGGGAGTGTTTCCCTTGTTTTGCGCCATCATTGCTTTTTTTACACGCTCTTTTAGATGGTCAACTTCTGAATCCAAAAATTTCCATTCAGGCAAAATTTCCTTGTACCTTTCCCCCAACACTATTAAATCATCACTCACAGGTCGTGGCGCAATTTGATTAGTTGATTTTCGCCGCTGCTGTGCGTTAAACATCAACCGCCAACTCTGCACCTCTTCTACTGCCAAAGATGGATGCTCGATCAGTTGCCCTAACTGTCTTTGAATTTCCTTTGTCAGTGTCACCGGAAAATGCAACTCAATCCTCTCAGCTTGTGTCAGATTGGCCAGGGTCATAAAATCTACTTTCATGGCGATCGAACTGGATAGCTCAAAATAAGCACTGTCTTTCAGTTTTTTGGCCACCATCCCAGTTTTAATGCGTTCTTTCACCTCAGCAAATTCTGAATCTAGGGGTTTCCACCGAGCTTCTATATTCTGATATTTCTCCCCCAATGCAGTCAAGTTTTCACGGGCTGGATCGGGATAAGATTTGTGAAAAATTTCTAGCAAGTGGCGATGCACTCTCGCTAAATACACCACATCCATCTTGGCATATTCTACCTGCTTTTCTGTCAGGGGACGCTTTCCCCAATCGCTCCCCTGTTCTGTTTTATCTACATAATTAATATTACAAAGTTTTTCTATTAAAGTTTTGAGTTGGCGGTTAGGTAAGGGGAGAATATAATAAGGAATTTTTCGCGAAATATTCAAAGTGCAAGTTACATTTGTGGCCTCATCATTTCCCAAAAACCTGATGTCATAGCTGGCATTGTGCATCACTTTTTCAATATTTGGATTGACCATGATTAGGTTGATAAAATCTGTTACTAATTCCGGTTGCTCCAAAACATCGAGCAGAAAAGTAGCATCCCCAGTCAAGTCTCTAGGGTCAGCTAATACTTGAATTAGAGATAATCTGGGGTGGGATTTATAATCCGCTATTTCTGTATCAATCCACAGGATTCTAGATAGGGCAAATTTAGCGATGAGCGCTTTGATGTCGTTAGCTACTGTTAAATAAGGCATTTCTAGAAAATTCAACTATTAATTTGATGATATAATTATCCTATCAAAAAAATGTCTAATTATTCAGAAAATACCCAAACAAAAAGCGCCCCTATTTCTAGGAGCGCTTTTTGTCTATCTCAAACTCAAATTTAGCCATTGATAGCAGGAGCAACCACAGCCACAGGAGTAGATGCACCAGCGGCCAAGTCTAGTGGGAAGTTGTGAGCATTGCGCTCGTGCATAACTTCCATACCTAAATTAGCGCGGTTGATGACATCAGCCCAAGTGTTGATCACGCGACCTTGAGAGTCGATAATCGATTGGTTGAAGTTGAAACCGTTCAAGTTGAATGCCATGGTGGAAATACCCAAAGCGGTAAACCAGATACCGACAACTGGCCATGCACCTAAGAAGAAGTGCAAGGAACGGCTGTTGTTGAAAGAAGCATATTGGAAAATCAAACGACCGAAGTAGCCGTGGGCTGCAACGATGTTGTAGGTTTCTTCTTCTTGACCGAATTTGTAACCGTAGTTTTGGGATTCGGTTTCGGTGGTTTCACGAACCAAGGAAGAAGTAACGAGAGAACCGTGCATTGCAGAGAACAAAGAACCACCGAATACACCCGCAACTCCCAACATATGGAAGGGGTGCATCAAGATGTTGTGTTCGGCTTGGAACACGATCATGAAGTTGAAGGTACCGGAGATACCCAAAGGCATACCGTCAGAAAAGGAGCCTTGTCCGATCGGGTAGATCAAGAATACTGCGGTAGCAGATGCCACAGGTGCAGAATAAGCGACGCAGATCCAAGGACGCATACCCAAACGGTAGCTCAATTCCCACTGACGACCCATGTAGCAAAAAATGCCGATCAGGAAGTGGAAAATTACGAGCTGGTAAGGGCCGCCATTGTACAACCACTCATCGAGGGAAGCAGCTTCCCAGATGGGGTAGAAGTGCAGGCCGATCGCATTTGACGAAGGAACAACAGCACCAGTAATGATGTTGTTACCGTACATCAAGGAACCCGCAACTGGTTCGCGGATGCCATCAATGTCTACAGGAGGAGCTGCTACAAAGGCAATAATGTAGCTGATGGTGGCGGTCAGCAGAGTAGGAATCATGAGAGTGCCGAACCAACCAACATAAATGCGGTTGTCAGTGCTAGTTACCCACTCGCAGTAACGTTCCCAAACGTTGCCACTTTCGCGACGCTGTACGCTTGTTGTCATGTGGTTATGATTGCTTAATTGAATTTTCAAGGTTCATTGTGGGGACATCCCACATCCACATTGATAACATTAGTAACTCCTGTTTGCAAAGGGGTGAGTGCTGATAATTTTCAAAATTTACAAATATTTATAACTGTTTGATAATAGTAAAAAAATGTATCGCTCGATTAAGATTTATTACAGAAAACCTGGTTTAAATATAGTTGTAGAAATATCGAAATTAATTAATTGATTGTAGATTATTTCCGCCAGTTTAACTAACAATTCTTCAGTTCGATTTGCCTACCTACTTTAGATACATAGGGCTGATCTCCCATTTTCGGGTGCGCCCGGTCAGTTTTTGGAACAATTTTTTAGGGGTTCTGGAACTGACCAGCCCCCATGGTTAAGTGCTAAACCTTTAGCCAGGGGGCCATTTCATGTGACGCCCGCCCAGAATGTGAAGGTGCAGATGATCTACAGTCTGGCCGCCGTCGTTCCCATTGTTAATCACAACTCGATAGCCGTTAGTCAGTCCGGCTGCTTCAGCTACCCGTTTCACAGTCAGCAGCAAGTGTCCCATGAGAGCATGGTCTCCTGACTCGGCATCGGCTAATTTGGGAATAGGCTGTTTAGGTATGACCAAGATGTGGATTGGTGCTTGGGGATTCACATCTTTAAACGCCAGGGCTAAGTCGTCTTCGTAAACGATATCTGCGGGTATCTCCCGACGGATGATTTTGCTGAAAATAGTGTCTTGAGATGTCATAAGTTTTAAGGAAGAAGGAAGAAGTCACGCTCCATTAGTGTCAACAATCGTCTGAAAGCCAGTCATAGATATCCTCCCTAGCCCCTAGGGCTGTTTCATTCTCAAAAAAATGATGATGGGGAATCATACCCATCCCTAGCCCAGGGCTGTTTCATTCTCCAAAAAACGAGGGCTTTGTAGGGGTAGTGGATGGTGCGTGCCTACCCCCCCACAGACCATTTTCAGTCATTTCAGGCATTGGGGCAACCGGGCGTGGGATTGCCCCTACAAGAGAATGAAACAGCCCTGGGGTAGTGGATGGTGCGTGCCTACCCCCCCACAGACCATTTTCAGTCATTTCAGGCATTGGGGCAACCGGGCGTGGGATTGCCCCTACAAAGAATGAAACAGCCCTGACCCCTAGCCCCTCCCTGGAGGGGAACCGGATCTATTGGCTCGCCTCCCTGGAGGATGGTAAGTACACACCATGCTTTCAAGCTTCAGTTGACACTAATGGTTATCGCCCTGCCCCTGAAGGGGGGATGGGGAAATTTAGGAAGAGGGAAAAGGGAATAAGGAAAAGTTTTGGTTACTATTTCCAGTTTTCGGTTCCATCGTTAATCATAATAGATGATAGATGAAAGATAGCCGAACAAGGATCAAACACCATGCTTGCTAGGGTTTGGAGTGCATCGATTGTTGGAATTGACGCGGTAAAGGTTGGTGTTGAGGCGGATGTGTCGGGAGGGCTACCGAAAATTGTGGTGGTGGGGTTGCCCGATTCTGCGGTGCAAGAAGCTAAGGAAAGAGTTAGGGCGACGCTGAAAAATTCAGGATATGCTTTTCCGATGCGGAGTATTGTGATTAATTTGACTCCGGCGGATTTGCGGAAGGAAGGGCCGAGTTTTGATTTGCCGATCGCCATTGGTATTTTAGCAGCATCGGAACAGGTCAGCGGTGAGCTTTTGGGAGATCATTTGTTTTTAGGAGAACTTTCTTTAGATGGAAGTTTGCGCCCTGTGGCTGGGGTTTTGCCGATCGCCGCTGCTGCTGCCAAAATGGGTATTTCAGGATTGATTGTACCCGCTGCTAATGCAGAAGAAGCGGCCTTGGTACAGGGCATATCTGTCTATGGTTTTGAGAATATTTTTGCAGTTACTGATTTTTTAAATAATCCTGAAGTTTATTCGCCCGTAGAAGTAAACGGTAGACAAGAGTTAGCAAAAACCCGGTTTTCCGGTTTAGATTTAAAGGATGTCAAGGGGCAAATTCACGCGCGGCGGGCTTTGGAAATTGCGGCGGCGGGGGGACACAATTTGATTTTTGTCGGGCCTCCAGGGAGCGGTAAGACGATGTTGGCGAGACGTTTGCCTGGTATTTTGCCGCCACTGACGTTTGAGGAAGCTTTGGATGTGACTCAAATTCATTCGGTGGCAGGGTTGCTGAAGGATAAGGGTAGTTTGGTGGGCGATCGACCTTTTCGCAGTCCTCACCATTCAGCATCGGGGCCTTCTCTTGTCGGTGGCGGCAGTTTTCCGCGTCCGGGTGAAATTTCTTTAGCACATCGTGGCATCCTTTTTTTGGATGAATTAACTGAGTTTAAAAGAGATGTTTTGGAGTTTTTGCGGCAACCGTTGGAAGATGGTTATGTGACAATTTCTCGAACTAGACAATCGGTGATGTTTCCGGCTCAATTTACTTTAGTTGCGAGTACAAATCCTTGTGCTTGCGGTTATTATGGTGACGCGATTCAACAGTGTACTTGTTCGCCACAAAAGAGGGAGCAATATTGGGCAAAACTTTCTGGGCCTTTGATGGATCGGATTGATTTGCAAGTGGCGGTGAATCGTTTGAAGCCGGAGGAGATTACGCGACAGCCGACGGGGGAGGAGTCGGAACCGGTGCGGGTGAGGGTACAGCGCGCAAGGGCGATCGCCACTCACCGTTTTAGGTCAGAATCTAGTTTGCGGTGTAATGCCGAAATGCAAAGCAGCCACATTAACACCTGGTGTCAGTTAGATGATGCTTCTCGAAATTTATTGGAGATGGCGATTCGGAAGTTGGGGCTTTCGGCTAGGGCTAGCGATCGCATTTTGAAGGTTGCTAGGACTATTGCTGATTTGTCGGGGGATGAAAGTTTGAAAACCAATCATGTGGCGGAGGCGGTGCAGTATCGGACGATCGATCGGATGCAGTAGGGGCGGTGCCCCCGTGCCCGCCCTCCGATCGATCGGGCAACCACTCGGATCGATCGGGCAACCACGGGGGGGAAGAGCCCCTACAAGAATTACTCACTATATTGCCGATCGATATTTGGAATGAATTTTCCCGCAGTTGTTGCAGCTTTCAGCCATGCTGTTTTGGTAATCTGTACTTCCTGCAAAGCTAATTCTGGGGTTTCGCCAAAAGCAGAACAATATTTTAAATCTGGAATATCGGCAATGTAGCCTTCATCTTCGTGGCTGTAAAAAATATTGATGCGATCGTCTTTCATAGTTAATCATCCTCGTTTCTCACAATTCTTGTCTGTGTTTTGTGGTTTTCTCGTAAGTGTGTCGGTGAGTGCAAGGCTGCATAATATCAGTAAAATTACGCAATCTGACAGCAAAAACTCGCTCTTCTTTTGACCGCTGGACGATCGGACTCTAATCGCTATTCATGGGTTATAATACTTGAAATTATCCAGGCCAATTAAATTATATGAAATATAAAAATGGATTATTTAAAATGGAATAATTCAATCGCTGCTCATTTTTTCAAAAATGAAATGGCAGGGCGCAGCGTTCACCTGTATGTTACAGAGGAACTAATAGAACATATTGGTCAAGAAAGCGGTGCTAATTTTTCAGATTTTATTGAAGCTCTCAAAATCGGACTTCCTGGTGCAAAAAGGAAGGGTTTATGCGTAAAAGCTTGGGAAACTCAGGAAAATTGGCGGCGAGAGTTAGATTATCCGCCATACATTGGTTATTTAGCGCTATTTGTCTTAGCAGCCGGTATTGAAGGAGATTTTGCCACCCATTCTTACTATCCGCGCTTGCGAACATTACTTGGTGAAGAACCTACCACAGGCCAGTATCCTTCATTTGACAAGATGTGGAAACTCTGGGAAGATTTAGAAAAGTGGTCTCATGAAGATAAATCTGGCGAATTGGGTATCTTTAACAGCAGAAGTGTTGGGAAGAGAAATCACATTGGATTACCGATCGCCCAAACTCTTTTAACTGAAAAAGAGCGCCGCGCACTCCCTGCTATTTTTGCCGCTGCTGACTTAGATCCTATTTCATATCCCGCTGAGGGGGCGATCGCACGTTTGTTAGTCAAGCACGGGCGCAAACAACTGGGAAAACGGACTTTAAGCTTATTAGAAGAAACCAGCGACAGCAAAGAACTTCGCCAAGCATTGCTGGAATGGATTATTGATGAATTGCGCGGTTGGGATGGAACTGCTGAAGATTCAGGTAAAACGCAGATTTACGGACTGTTGAGATTGTGCTGCAAACTTGATTCAATTGCCAAACGCGCTACCATAAGCTTGCGTTGCAGTACCAAACACGAATTTCCTGAAGAGGATTTGCTGTTATTTATAGAAGACCATTCTCAAGTTTTTTCCTGTTACGAAGAGAGTGGGGTTTTGTCTTCACCTCTAATATCTGAGTCAGACGGAAAAACGGCTGCTGCTTCAGAGTTTGATTGGTTGCAAGGTTTGCAAGTGCGATCGGCTGACTCTAAATGGTGTTTTAAGCTGCCAGCATCGCCCATTCGAGTATTCGTTAATGGAGACACTCAGGGATTGCCAGGTATTGTGGAAGTGCGACAGTTGCCAACTCAACAGCCATTTTATTTAGCTGCACACGAACAGTGTTTAGAATTGCTGACAATATGGGGAGAATTGAGCTGTCAAGGCTTTGAAAAGTTGCAAATAATAGATGGTTTGCCCAGTGGGTGGCACTTGTTCAAAGCGCAGGCAGCTTGCAGTGACGAGCTGATTAAACAAGAATACCCAATCTTAGCTTTCCCGACTAATGTACGGCTAGAGTTAGCTGGGGGAATCCGCCTGGAAAGAGGCAATAAGTTCTTTAAGTTTGCCCCGCCAAAATTATTTTTACAAGGTGGTAGCGAATCAATAAAAGTATATTGCAATAATCAGCTATTAGATAGCAGAGACTCAGCAGGTAATTATGAATTGCCAGCCGATACTCCAGCAGAAACCAAGTTGCTAATTGAAGCACGCAGTGGAAATGATATTATCAAGCGCTGTTCTCTGTTATTGGTAGAAAACTATTCTTTGCCATCCCAAAGCAACGCGCAACAGTTCGATCGCTTCGGGGAACTCCACACCGGGGACAATGAAAGCGCAGGCGTTGCCGGTGCATTGGTGGGGGGCGTTGATTTCCCAGACTTTAATTTCAACACTTTTTTACCAATACAAGGAAAGCAGCGGATTTTCTATGTAGGTAAAGAACCAGGGCAAATAGCAATCTGCCCAGCGGAATCACTACCTACAGATTGGGAGCCTGTTTGGGCGATTTCCAAAGGTCGCCATCGCGGTCAAGCAATGTTTTGCGGTACCAATTTAATAGAGTCACAACCGTTGATGTCAAAGTGCAAAGACCGAAAGAAAATGCGGGAATGGAAAGAAATACTGTGGCACGATCGCAAGAAAATTTCCCCGCCCGATCGCTCCCACTTAAAAGCATTGTGGAAACAGTTTCAAAAGGAGGCAGAACGTGTCTGAAACTAACGAAAAACTGCTCTACGTTATTTCCGCAAAAAAGGAACTTGCTTGGCTATCCTTTAAGGAAACCTTTGATTATTTGTATAATCTTGAGACGGGTGTGAGGGAGGAAAATACAGACAAAGACGGAATTAAGAATAAAAGATATCAAGCAATTCGCGCCCTCGATTCTCTGGGTCATTGCGACTTTAATTTTAGCGACGATCGCAGCAAGAATAAGGTTTATGCTGCGAGTCCTGTATTGGTGCGATTGCCTTGTGCCGGCTTTCCTCAAGCCATTTTAGCAGGAGCGCGATCGCCCAATACTATCCAACAATTATCAGACGCTTGTCAGTCTGCGGGCGATCGCATCAACCTTGAAATCAAAGAACAAGCGAGTGAATTGGCGCTGATACCGAAGCGAGTGGCTGTACAAGCAGAGGATGTGAGGGAATTAGGGGCGATCGCATCTTCTCTGGGCATACCTTTTCTCGAAACGCCCTCAGCCTGGTCTTTGCTGCACTTTTCCGCCAGTATTGACGACTACTTAGCTACCCTCAAATCGTCTAACGATCTAGAATTGAGCTGGAAGCGCGAAACTTTTGAACCTAGTTCATTACAATTTAAAACCATCAAAGAAACAGACAGTAATATCCGCCTGGGCCGATACAATCATCCATCGCGAAACACCAAATCGTACTATCTTTGGCAAGAAGGAAGGGGTACGGAAATAGACCTTGATTGGGGAAGGTATGCCGTTCTCAAAGCACTGCGGCGGAATGTCCTAATCTATGACAAACGCAGATTCACTATGGCAGTACCGGCTAGCGCCAATCTGCCGCGACTCCTAGAAAGAGCCTTAACTCTTTGTTCCGGTTATGCAGCAACATACGTACAAAAATTGCCCCACGATCCGCAAATTCAGGGATTCAAGTTATTCTCCGCAATTCCCCCTCAAATAGCAGAAAAGACCGCAGCTAAATTAGGGCAAACACTCTTGCAGCAATCTTTAAATATAACATAGTGAGGTAATTTATGCACGACCCAATTAATGCTTTTAACACAATTCGCGACAACTTTTTGCTGTACATAAAAACAGCTTTCGGAACTCAATTCCCCGAAATAGAACAAGAACGCGAAAGACTGCTGCGCCAACCCGGTGCATTCCATCAAGAACCCTGGATTGAACTGATGCCCCGCTATCAAAAATCCGGTAAAACTATCAATGATTTAGATATTTCAAACGTACCAGGATTAGATGAATCTGCCCTTGAAGATTTTAGACAGCTTGCCTCCTGCGGACTTGTAGGCAATTACGAACTGTACAGCCACCAAATCGAAATGCTGCGGCAGGCATTAGCAGGTCAAAATGCTGTAGTAACTGCGGGTACTGGTTCAGGGAAAACAGAATCTTTTATGTTACCGCTATTTGCTTATCTTGCCAAAGAATCTAGAAATTGGAATGCTCCTAAACCAGAAGCAGAGCACCTTAACGACTGGTGGGAAAATAAGGATTGGCAGAACGAATGCAACCCATTGGTGAAGACAAAACGTAGTTTTAAGAAATCTTATCGCGTTCCTCAGAGAAGTCACGAAAACCGGGATGCTGCTGTTCGCGCCCTGATTTTATATCCCATGAATGCCTTAGTTGAAGACCAACTTACCAGGCTGCGTCGCGCTTTAGATTCTGAAGCAGCGCGAGAGTGGTTTCAAAATAATAGAAAAGGCAACCGAGTCTATTTTGGAAGATACAACGGCGTTACGCCCGTACCGGGGCATGAATACACAGAAAATCGTAAACCTAATGGCAAAAAAATAAAAGAACTGCTGGAAGCAATACAGCAAATGGAGGAATCAGCCGCGCGAGCGAGCGAACACGCAAGTCAAACTGGCGATGATGATGTGAGGTTCTTTTTCCCGCGTTTAGATGGGTCAGAAATGCGCTGTCGCTGGGATATGAAAGATGCCCCGCCAGATATTTTAATTACCAACTATTCTATGCTCAGTATCATGCTGATGCGCGATATCGATCGAGATATCTTTGAAAAAACTAAGGCATGGTTAAATAAAGATGGCAGCGTCTTTCATTTAATTGTTGACGAATTGCACTTATATCGTGGCACTTCCGGCACAGAAGTTGCTTATTTGCTACGACTTTTACTGCAACGCTTGGGGCTGCATCCAGGTCATCCAAAATTGCGGATTCTTGCCTCTAGTGCATCTCTGGAACCTGACGATCCAAAAAGCTTAGAATTTCTGAATCAATTCTTCGGTGTCGAATGGCATTCCCAACAGATTATACCCGGTCATTTAGAACCAATTCCGCCAATTGAGGGTCAAGATTTTCTGGAAGCCCAACCGTTCATCTCCTTGGCATCAGCACCAGAAATAAACAATATAGAAACGTTGTCGGAAACGCCTGCATACAGTGCTTGCCGCGAAATTGTGGAATCAGAAAGTGCGGCTATTGGCGCTAGAATGGTCGATGCTTGTAACGTTGATGACAAAATTCGTGCCGTATCGATCGCTGATTTTGGTCAAAAAATGTTTGGCAATGACTTAACAAATGAAAATCTCAAACTGGCAGTAAGAGGATTGCTTGTCGCTCGTGGGTTGTCCGACCAAACATCCTTGCCATCTTTCAGGCTGCACTGGTTTTTTAGGAATATCGAAGGACTTTGGGCTTGCACTAAACCGAATCACGGGTGCGAGGAAAAGGAAATTGGTGAAAATAGACCTGTCGGCAAACTATTTGTAGAAAATCCTCCCATACTTTGCGATAATTACCGAGTTTTAGAACTTCTTTACTGCGAACAGTGCAAAACTGTATTTTTTGGGGGAAACAGGCTGACAAGACAGAATAATGACGGATGGGAACTTTTGCCCACAGAACCAGATATTGAGGGAATTCCCGATCGCAAAACAGCCATAGCTTTAGATCGCCGCAAGTATCAAGAGTTTGCCGTATTTTGGCCTTTTAGAAATATTGATGAAGATGTTTGCAAAGGTTGGAAACAGCCATCGAGACAAGGTGAAGGTAGCGAGAAGGCTTGGTGGGATAAAGCATCGCTAGATACCCGCAGTGGTCGCGTTATTCTAGGAGATCCAGATTCCCTGGAGGAACAGTGGGTGAAAGGCTATTTGTTTCACTTGCGATCGCTCTCAGCAGAGAAGCAAGAATTTATTGGCTCGTTACCCTCAATTTGTCCATGCTGCGGTGCAGACTATAGGAAACGTAAGTTTCGCAAATCTTCAATTCGATGGTTCCGCACTGGTTTTTCTAAAGTTAGCCAATTACTTTCCAAAGAACTGTTTTATCAGCTACCGTTCGATGCAGAATCCCGCAAATTAGTCGTGTTTTCTGATAGTCGTGAAGATGCAGCTTCTATCTCGAATGGAATTGAGCGAGTTCACTATGACGACCTGGTACGAGAAGCACTTTTTGATGAACTTGGACAACTTGCTATAGGAAAATCGCACCTGTTAGAAGATATTCAACAATACGGTCAGCCTACTCGTTCTGAAGCCCAGTTATTTGCTCAACGTAACCCAAAAGTTTTTGAAGAGTTACAAAAAGCTATTAAAAATGTTAACAAAACCTGGCCAGAAGGTCTTGATTCAGAAGATAGGGAAATGTATCAAAATCGGCGAAATCAGGCTCAGAAGGTACTCAACGAAATTCAACAAATAGTTAATACCCGCACAGTTCCTCTCTGCATAATGTTTGAACCAGACAGTGAAGATCCTGACAATAAAGATCCTGGTTTGCTCATACAGCGATTGAAAGTGTTGGGAGTCAATCCTGCTGGTAATGATGTCGATTACCAGGAATTTAATTATGATAGTGACTGGCATCATTGGACAAAATTGTTTGATTTTTCCTCTGATACCGCAGGATGGAAATCTAAATTGTCTCCTGGCGCACAGGAAAGGCGAGAAAACAAACTTCGCTCTAAAGTTAAATCTGAGGTCTGCGACACACTTTTTAGTCGCCTATACTTTGGGATTGAAGCATCGGGTCTGGGTTATGTTCGCCTGAATTTACCGCCAAATCAATTAGAACAGCTAGCAATCCAATGCGGACTTTCACCCTCAGTATTTGAGAGCATTTGTGATGGCAGTTTGCGAATTTTAGGTGAATTGTACAGGTATCCGCAAGAACCTAAAGATTATCCGCTGGATGACTGGAAAGACTGGGGTGATGCGCGATCAAAATTTCGGAAATATATTAAAGAGTGTGCAAAAGCTTGCGGAATTTCAGAACAGGAGTTGCAGCAGGCATTGAAATCTGCTATTTGTGAATGCGGTCAGCACCACCACTTTAAACTTAATCCCCGGCATTTATCTGTACGAGTTGCTGTGTCCGATGACCCGGTGTGGCAGTGCGAGTTTTGCCAGCGCCCTCACCTACACCGTGCCGGAGGTATTTGTACTAATACTAATTGTTTGGCAAATTTATCAGCGGAACCTAATAAAATATGTGCTGATTTGTACGATCGCAATTATTTCTCCACCCAAGCTGTAAATAAGCGTCAACCATTGCGGTTGCACTGCGAAGAGTTGACCGGACAAACGGACGATCAAGCTGAGAGACAGCGACATTTTCGCAACATCATCGTGAATTTTGGCGAACAAAAAAGAGATTTTATCCCAGCGGTAGATATCATCGATATTTTGAACGTCACTACCACAATGGAGGTGGGAATTGATATTGGCAGTTTAATGGCTGTGGTGATGGCAAATATGCCGCCGATGCGCTTTAATTACCAGCAGCGTGCGGGTCGCGGGGGTCGCCGGGGCCAGGCTTTTGCGATCGTACTTACTCTTTGTCGGGGTCGATCGCACGATGAATTTTATTACCGCCATCCTGAAAAAATTACGGGCGATCCGCCGCCGGTTCCTTTTCTTTCTATGCCACAGGTTGAGATCGTGCAGCGCCTCCTAGCTAAAGAATGTTTGAGACGCGCATTTAAAGATATTGGTGTCACCTGCTGGGAGGTAGAAAAAAAGCCCGACAGTCACGGTGAATTTGGGACGCTTAAAAAGTGGAAGGAAACCCAAGAACGCCGCGAACAAGTTCGTAATTGGTTAGAGAAATCAAAGGAAGTCACCGAGATCGTAAATTCTCTGTTAGTTGGCGTTGAAGGAATCGATCAAAACCAGTTTGAAGAGTATGCACGTCAGGATTTGTTTAATAAGATTGATGAGTGTGCCAAGAACTTAGAATTGACGGTGGATGGCTTAGCCGAACGCCTTGCTGAGGGCGGGGTTTTGCCGATGTACGGGATGCCCTCAAGAGTGCGTGATTTGTATCATCACGATCCGTCCCGAAAACAAAAAGTTCCTACTATCGATCGAGATTTAGATTTAGCTGTCTCTGAATTTGCCCCCGGTTCAGAAAAAACTAAAGACAAGCGGATTTATACTGCGATCGGGTTTACAGCATCGTTAATTCCCGACACTAAAAACGGGTTGGTTCCTGCTGGCGAACCTCTGAGCGATCGCCAATGGATGTTGAGGTGTCAGCGGTGCCAACATACGGACACAAATGATGCAAAATTTGAACATATAATCTGTCCAGAATGCGGTGCAAATGAGGAACAAGGATTTCGAGTTTTTCAGTGGGCTGTCCCTTTAGCTTTCCGTACCAGCCTCACTCCTGGGGCGGATGCTAAAGATGAATACGATGCGTTAATCACAGGTGCAGCCAGCGTAGCAGAATCACAACCTCAAAAGTTTGACTTAGTACATAATACAAATACTCAGACAGCTTTTTCTGAATCAGGCCGCGTTTTTCGGGTGAATGATAATCGAGGACAGCTATTTAAAGGAGCAATAGGAAATGCAACATTTGGGCGCGGTGATAAAGTATTAACAGATCAGTGGATTGATGAGCGATTTCAGAATACAAATAATGGGGTGAAGTTTAAACGGCAGGGCGAGTCAGAAAAAATCGCCATTGTTGCCCCAAAAACTACTGGCGTACTGCGAATTAAACCTGCTGCTGTACCGGATGGATTGTGCCTCGATCCTGTTGCACGCGGTTCCGCCGTCAAAGCTGCTTTCTACTCAGCCGCTTTTATGGTTCGTGCTGTAGCAGCACAGGAGTTAGACATCGATCCTGAAGAGTTAGACGTGAGCGGTTTGCGACAGGCTGAATTAGACGATATTGGGGAAAAAGTAGGAGAAATTGTAATTAGCGATCGGCTTGCAAATGGTTCTGGCTTCACCTACTGGCTAGCTAATCACTGGGAAGACATCCTTTTAGACAAAATTCTGAATTCTCAAAATAGCTTTGCTGAGGCGATAATGTCACCAGAACACCGCCAAAAATGCGACTCTTCTTGTTACGATTGCTTGCAGCAGTACCGTAATATGAACTATCACGGTTTGCTGGATTGGCGTTTGGGGCTTTCCTTGCTGAGGGGATTAGCCAGCAGCAATTTTCAATGCGGACTGGATGGGGATTTTTCTACTCCAGACTTAGAAAATTGGGTATTGAAAGCAACTGCTTTGCGCGATACATTTTGTGCATCGTTTAGTTGTTCCGGGCAACAGTTCGGCCCTCTACCGGGTTTGACTGTGGGGGATATAACTGTTATTATCGTTCATCCTTTGTGGAACATAGATTGCCGTCAAGGCTTATTGAATGAAGCGAATGAAGCCGCTGCTACAGTGGCAGAAGCTGATCGCATTCGATACCTAGATACTTTCAATCTCCTGCGGCGTCCAAGTTGGTGCTATCAGTCACTGGGTGATTAAAGCGAATATTCCAATTATATCAAATCCTCTCTTCATCGGAATAGTAAATTCGAGTTCACTATTCACTGTTCACTGTTCACTGTCAACCGTCAACCGTCAACTGTCAACATCACCTGACGGTGTAACCGGAAATGATATTATTTGGCTCATCTCCGTTTCCAATTCCAACAAACAAGGCGATCGCACTCGATCGCCTTATCTCAAATCACAAAAATTGCCATTTGTCAATAGCCAGTAGCTATTTTTTTTTCCGTTTAGCCTCATCTAACCGTCTGCGATCGCGCCACTCAACCGCAGTCAAATAGGCAACCCCGCCCGTAACCATCAGCAGCAGTAAAAAGGCGACTACAACCAGAACATTAGCAATAGAAAATTCCACAACCCCTCCGACAAACTTCTACTTCACATTAAACCTCTGCCAAAATTACTCTGAAACAGGCCTCAACAGCCTGTTCAAGACAAGCTTTTTAGGAGAAGTCTATTTTAGATTTTAGATCAACTTAGGTTAATTGCTTCTACATCCTGTACTGGGGAGCGAAACTGTGGGATCGGGCATCGAACCGGGGTTAGTTGTTATTTGTGATTAGTGATGAACACCAAAAAATAACAACTAACAGTTAACAGTTAACTAATGAGTTCAAATCGCTGGCAACTCTGACAAAATTGTAAACCTCACATGATTAATTGCCAGACTCCCCACAGAAACATTCTCTTTGTTCACAGGAAGACCATCACTCGTCAGACTTTGAAAGCGAATTCCCTTGCCAATTTCGACGTGGTACCAAGCTAAACCCATAAAAAAGCGTAAAGGATAAGGCCCTCTTTCTTGGATGTCATCAGGATTTGATTCCATAGGTACCCAGCCAAAGCCCGGAATGTAAAACTCTAGCCAAACGTGATTGAAATCTGGTTCCAGTGGCAAACCTTTTCTGTCAGCAAAAGCCGGACACTTGTACCGTCCAATTGTGCGACAAGCAATACCATTTAACCGGGCTAAAGCCAACAAAACTCCCACGTATTCGCCACAGGAACCAATACCACGGCGCAGCACAATATCCGGTGTGTCGATATGTGGTCTAATTCCGTAAGCAAGTTGGTCATAAACAAAATTACGAATGCTCAGTAATTTTCTGAGAATGTTTGTTTCTGATCCAATAGCAGCCGTTGCAGCCGATCGCACAATCTCCGTATCCATCGCCAAATTATCGTTATCCACCAAATACTTAGCTTCAAACTCCGGCGACAGTTTAGGAATCTTTTCCACATCCCTAGGCGACAATTGATACTTAATTGCTCGAACTTCCAACAAAGCCTTCCAGCCAAAAATTCGCCGTTCTCCAGCATGAAGCCGATCGAACTTAAACACAGCTACCCGTTCCCCCTCCTGAATTTCCTCAGTAAAAGGCATCCCGATCGGGGTAATTTGCCTCACCTTTTGCCGATGAGTTTCCGAAGGTAAAGCAATCCGCCACTCCAAATTATCAATTGCTACCTCCTCCAGGGGAGACAGTTCCTCGACATAGGACATTTCCATCAAAAAACCGTTGGAAAGAGCGTAGCCTTCGGCTTGATTGTAGTGAAAATACAAAGGGTGAATAAAAGTGCGATCGCGCTTAGTCAACTGAAAAGGGTCTGCCGAATTCGGGTCATCCCGGATGTAAAGTTCATCTCCAGCATAGGCCACATAAAGAACCTCTTCCCCAGTTGCCGCATCCTGATGAAAAGCCAAGCCCGAAGGATTTTCAAAGGGTGTCAAAACACTAAATTTAACATCCCCATTTGCCCGTTCTAAACAGTAAACAGTTTGCTCAGTCTTGTCGCAAACCCAAAGTTCTTCATCCCGCACAGTAATATTTTCTACCCCAATACCAGGAGCGTAAAATCGAGTAATTTCCCGCCCTGTATTGCAGTCAAAAACTAGAATATAGCCTAGTCTCTGACAGGTAACATAAAGTGTAGATTTCCACACAGCAATCCCGTCAGCAGGATAAGAAAGGGAAACAAAATGTTCCGGTTTGAGTTCCCCGACTTTTCCATCCCGAATGGCACCGCGACAGCAACAAATATCCTCATCCCTTGCAAACCAAAGGGTATCTTCCCAGATAGCCAGGCCAGTTGCACCGGCAAACTTAGCTGTTTGACAAGGATTTAAAACGGTAGTGTTGTCAGTTTCTCGATCGATTTCCAATAGTAGCCCTTCTGTCCGATCGACAGCGAACAATCTATTTCCTAAAAATGTAATGCCGTGCAGTGCGTAGACTCCGATGGGTCTGACCATCCGCAGCCGCGAAGGCTGTTGGTCACAGAGAATTGGTGAATCGAGATTCATGCTAAATATATTGCCGATACTTTACAGAAAACCAAAACAGAAAACTAAATTTGTTACTGGTAGCCAAACTCCGAGAGTCCATCTGCAAAATTGCTGACTTGGAGGAGGCCCAATTGCCATCAAAGCGATCGGACTCTGAGAGTTCCACTCCTGTTTAGTGGTACCGCAGAGTCAGTTAAATTTTGGTTGAGCTCAGATGATGCCTGATATCAGATTTAACTCCCTCAACTCAACCTGTTGTGATGAATCCAACTCAGTATAAATACTAAGCTACCATGGTCGATCGCCACACAGGATTATATATGTGTCAGATCCTCAAAATTAATAGTATCTACCTGAAGATATAAATTAAGTACAACAGATTACTATATCTACACAAACTTTGGGTAGAATAAAATCATACGATAAAGTTCCTAGGTTTATCAGAAGGCTGGTCAATCATGGCTTGGACAAAGTGTCATCTAAATACCGTGGCCCTTTCCTTAATTCTGTCTTTGGAGGCAGTTGCCACCGTTAATTTCTCCATACCAGCAAACGCTCTTAACACTCGCACAAACAGCGTCAGTCGCCCTGAGAGACAATATCTACCCTTACAGTGGCAAACAGTTCAATTTTCCTCCCAAACCGGAACTAGACTCAACAGCCAGTCCATAGGAATGACTTGGAATAATTTTCAACCACCGGAACAGGGAGTACCTGGGCGGCGGGAAGGCGGAGGAACACGGGGCTCAAATTGTCCTTCTTCCACCACAGCCTTGATTCCCAAATCAACTATGGGGCGAACCCTTTCACCCAAACCGACTTTTTTCTACTATGTTCCCGTAGCTGTGGACAAAAAAGTCGAATTTGAGTTGGCTGACGAAAAAGACAAAACAATTTACAAAAAAAGTTTTCACATGGTAACTAGCCGTGCTGGTATCGTTAATGTGAGCCTTGCCAAAGACAGCACTTCGCCAGTCTTGGAAGTGGGCAAAAACTATCATTGGTACTTTTCGATCAAATGCAACCCCCAAAACTCTCAAGAGGATGTTCTCGTTTCCGGGTGGATCAACCGTACTGCACTGGCCCCAAGCTTGAAAACCGAGTTGGAGCGATCGTCCGGGCACGATCGTCTCAGCATTTTTACCCAACAAGGTATCTGGTACGAATACCTCGCAACTCTAGCCCAACTCCGGCTCTCCTCTCCCAGCGATGCCCACTTAGCACTCCAATGGTCAGAAATGTTGAGTTCGGTAGAATTAGGCACAATTTCCCAAGCACCATTAGTCCCAACTAATTTAAATTTTGAAAAGCCAAAATAAACCCAACTTTTTGTTGACAAGGTGAAACTTGTAGAACTCTCAAACAAGTCGTGACTGTGAGTTGCTAGATTGGAGTGAAATCTGAGCAGTTGCCCAAAATTTGCGCAACGCTATATTCTACTAGAGTCTCCTCCCCAAGCACCTAAAGCCACTGACAAGATTTTAGGTGTGGACTTGGGGGTAAAAAGTGAGAACAGATATTTCAGTAATGTCTTCTTCAAAGATAGGCTGGTGCGATCTAGCAGCAAACAAAGTTATTTAACAGCAACAATTAATTATGCGCCGCACTGTCAATATTGTTATGTTTCGGGTTGGGGCCTCACTGCTAGGTGCAGTCTCAATGATTCCCTCCTATGCCCATCCAGCTAGATCCCAAACTGCCGATATTTCTCAGTGGCCCGCCATAGATTCCTACTCACAGCATAGGACACAGGCACCAGCTCGGTTAGTAGAAAACATACAAAATCTAGGTTCTACCATTCAAAAAAATGTTGATGATGATATATTATTGCCCGCCCTAAAACCACAAATTGACAATAATTTATCGCTCCTAAATCAGCGAAATTTTAATTTTTTAGCCCAGAATTCACCGACAGAGCCCAGAAATCTGCCAGCGCCACCGACAGGGGCAGATCCAAATCGCGATCGCTTTTTGCAACCCACACAGCCACCTTCCCCAGAACCTCCCCCAGCACCGCCACAAATTCAGCCACCATCACCACAACCACTTCCCCAGCCACTACCTTCGGATCTGATTCAAGTTCAAAAAATTCAAGTAGTTGGGAGTACGATTTTAAACGCCGACGAAATTAAAGCCTTAGTCAATCCCTTAGAGGGGCGTTCTGCCACCCTAGAACAACTCAAGCAGGTCGCCGACAAAATTACTGAAATTTACCTGAATCGAGGCTACATCACCTCCAGAGCGGTCTTACCGCCCCAAACTATCACCGCAGGGGTAGTCCAGATTCAAGTGATCGAAGGCAAACTCAGCAAAATTGAGGTCGAAGGAACTAAAAGATTGCATCCAGCTTACATCCGCAGCCGGATTAGACTCGGTGCCGGAATGCCTTTAAGCACAGCTTCCTTAGAAGACCAACTGCGCCTGCTGCGAGTCGATCCTTTATTTGACAATGTAGAAGCTAGACTGCGGGCGGGTGATAATGAGGGGGAGAGCATTCTCATCGTTCGCGTCTCGGAAGCTAATCCGTTTCTAGCTAGTGTGAGTATTGACAATTACTCGCCTCCCAGCGTCGGTTCTGAAAGATTGGGGGTGAGTTTACGCCACCGGAATATAACTGGAAATGGCGATGAACTGGCGGGTGCTTATTACCGCTCGATCGGCGATTCAGACGTATTTGATTTTAGCTACCGCATCCCGCTGAATGCGATGAATGGTACTTTGCAACTGAGGGCTGCACCGAATCGGAATAGTATCGTGCAAGCACCTTTTGACGCTTTTGATATATCGGGAAAATCCCATTTATTTGAAGTTAGCTATCGCCAGCCCTTAGTGCGATCGCCCATCGAAGAATTTGCCTTATCTGGGGGTTTAACTTATCAAACAGGCCGCACTTTCGTGGAGGGGAAACCGACTCCTTTTGGTATCGGCCCGGACTCCAACGGTGTCAGCACCACGACAGCAATTAAACTGGGACAAGACTACGTTCGGCGCGATCCCCAAGGTGCCTGGGCCCTGCGATCGCAATTTACGATCGGCACTAGCTTGCTTGATGCCACCAGCAACGAAGGTTCTGTACCCGATGGGCAATTTTTGAGTTGGCTAGGTCAAGTGCAGCGCGTACAGCGATTGAACAACCAACATTTATTAATTGTGCAAGCAGACTTGCAGTTATCAGCTAATAGTTTGTTATCTTCCCAGCAATTTGTAATTGGTGGAGGACAATCTTTGCGAGGCTATCGCCAAAATGTCCGTTCGGGCGATAATGGCGTTCGATTTTCTATTGAGGATAGGATTACTTTAAAGAGAGATGCTTCGGGTCTGCCGAAACTTCAATTAGCACCATTTTTTGATGCTGGGACAGTGTGGAATGTTGCCAATAATCCTAATAAATTAACCAATCAGACATTTTTAGCTGGTTTAGGTTTGGGTGTACTTTGGGAACCGATACCGCGAGTGAATGTCCGCTTAGAATACGCTTTGCCTTTGGTGAGAATTAGCGATCGCGGAGACAATCTTCAAGATTCAGGGATTTACTTCAACATCATTTATACACCCTGATGGGCAGGGCTGTAACATTGCTATTGTAGAGGCAGCGCATAGTGGCTGCCCCAATCCCTGAAACACATCCAAAATCCTGGATGATATCAATTCCGGTTGTATCGTCAGGTGATTTAACCGCGAAGGCGCGTTCCCCGCAGGGGTTCCCGTAGGGTAGGGCGCGAAGGAAGACAAGAGAGGATTTTATATGAGGAGGGCCGACAAAGAAAGGCACGGCCCCTGAACAATCATCGTTTGTAGGTTTAACAGAGCGGATTCTGCCTTGAATTTCAATCGCCGACTTCCTCGACAACCGAATTAACAGGTTGAGTTTCCAGCCAGAGTTTGAGTAACAAGAACTCCGCACGATCGCCCAGAACAGTCACAAACACCCCATCAGCGTCCTCAGACTCTGTTCCAATCCATGTACCGCGCAAACTTACTTCTACATATTCAGCATCAGCAACACAAAGGGCGATCGTACCACTGCCGTCGGCGCGCACTTCAGATTCTAGCAAAGACAGCGCTGGTAAATTTGCCGGCAGCAAAAACGCCGCAGTGCTCGGTTCGACGCTAATGCTTTGACCAACTCGCATAGCCAGCACAACTCGCAGCGCCACCAACTGTTCGGGAGATTGAGCCAAACGCTCTAGGTTAAAGCCCGTTTCAGTGTAAGTCAACTTCAGCATATTGACAGCCTTAAAATTTGGAATTGAAAATTTGAAATCGGGAATCGGGAACCCCCCTGACCCCCCTAGCCCATTGCCCTATTCACCTATTTGATGTTCGTGCCAAAACATTTCAGCAAAAGCAACAGTAGGGTGCATGGGCGCCTTTGGCTTAGCCCGCAGAGGCATTCCAGCTTCTATGGGAGTTCGATCGCCCTTACGAGAATTACAGGCTTCGCAAGCAGCCACCACGTTGTCCCAGGTATGCAAACCACCCTTGGAGCGAGGCATCACATGGTCCAGGGTCAAACGCTTGTTATTACCACAGTATTGGCAACAATGACCATCCCGGCGCAAGACTTCCCGGCGATTCACCGGAGGCACTTTCCAAAGACGTTCTCTGTCTGCCAAAGTTAAACGGATGTGTTCGGGTACATGAATCGCTGTGCTGGGCGATCGCACCAACCAGCCATTGCCCGTAGTAAAATCGAGAGGTTCAGCTTTGCCTGTGACTAAAAGTACGATCGCCCGTTTGATGTTGACACGGCTCATCGGCAGATAATTTTTAGAAAACACCACTACAGATTGCCTTAATACATCAGTTGCTACAGTCATGGCTTGCTTCTCCTCATCAATTTTGGATGTTGGATTGGGATATGAGATTTATCGCCACCATTGGCGAAATCTCATTTCTGGCTAGTTCCCGAAGTCAGTCAATTTAAGATTTGAGACATCATATCAATTCCGGTTGTATCGTCAGGTGATTTAACCGCGAAGGCGCTTATGACGCGAAGTTCGAGAAGAGAGAGTTTAATACAGGACGATGAAGAGAGGATTTGATATCAGGGAATCTGTCACATTTTCCATCAAAAGCCCCCGCTTCTCTTAGTGGAAAGCGGGGGCTAGAAAAACTGCTAAAGGCAAATTTTCATCCTATCCTGGTACTGTCGTTTAGCAGTACCTCCCGCTTCGCACATTTCCCTGTGGCTGTGCCACTTCCAGACCGTCTCGGCCTAGGTCGTGATGATTAATTTCTGCAACTTGTCCTAATCCAATATAACTGCCTTTAAACAGGCTCTCCATGGCCCATGACGTTGCAATAACTCTCACAAATCCGGTTCTGAGGTGGACTCGTGAGGATTTTGCACGATCGCAAGGGCGATCGAACTTGGGTTGACAGGTGGAGTAGGTGGGGAGAAATTTCACAGAAGGCGGAAAGTCCTAAGAGAAGTTTCAATCTAGCTGTAAACATACTACACTGATATTACAGATATGTCCACCCCGTCACGGAGAAAAAAATATGCATACCCTACCTAGAACTTCAACCACCGAAATGGAAGTTACCAGCATTCGACTGGAGAGGGATCTCAAAGAAAGACTCAAAGAACTGGCAGGAAATCAAGGCTATCAAGCGTTGATTCGAGATTTGCTCTGGAATTACGTGCAGCAGAAATCTGGAGATTATCGCCAGATGTTTTCGCAATCGGATATTCGAGCCAGCATTGATGCCACAGCACAGCAGGAGGAGCGCTGCGCCCTTACAGGAAAATTGATCCGACCCAATGAGCCGATGTTATTAGGACTGACCACCCACGGCGAGATGGTACCCTTAAGTACAGGTAGTTTGGCTGGATAGACCAGTTTATCGAGAAATTTCACAAATTTTGGTAGGGGCAATCCCACACCCGGTTGCCCCTGCACAGTCATGGAGAATGGAGAATTGGTTCAATAAATAGTCAGGTTGGCAGAAACCGGCTTTTTTAGGGAAAAACAGAATCTGAGCCTTCAACTAGGAGTAAACAACCCGGTTTCTTTGATATTTATATGTAAGTCCTATTAAAAAAAGCTGATGCAAATTCAAATAATCCTGAAAACGCGGTATTTAAAGTCGATCGCGCTAATGACACTGATGAGTGGATGTGCAGCCACTCCATCCCCCGAACTTTCATCTCCCACTCCTGTAACCGCAGCTTCGCCATCGCCGATTAAAGTCGATCGACCATTAATAGTCTCTGCCGAAAATCCGCCCACCACCACAAACAGCAAAATCCAACAGTACCTCAACAACTTAACATCCCAAGGATTTGCCAAAGAAAACCAAGGCATTTGGATACAATCCGGCAACACCTTACTAGCAAATCATCAAGGCACAACACCTCTGCCCGCCGCTTCAATTACCAAAGTAGCAACATCCCTCGCAGCCCTACAAAAATTCGGACCAGAACATGAATTTATCACCTTAATTGGCACCACCGGAAATATCGAAAACGGCGTATTAAAAGGCGACTTAATTATCCAAGGAAGCCAAGATCCATTTTTTGTGTGGGAAGAGGCGATCGCCCTAGGAAACACCTTAAATCAAAAAGGCATCAAACGAGTAACCGGCAACCTGATCATCGCCGATAAATTTTACATGAACTTTGAATCAAACCCCCAGAAATCAGGAGAATTACTCAAAGAAGGATTGAACAGCCAAATCTGGTCTGCCGAACCAGCAGCCCAATATCAAACACTGCCTCCCAATACCCCCAAACCGCAAGTAACAATTGAGGGCACTGTCAAAGTTTTGCCCGCAGTCCCCGACAGCCTAAAACCCTTAGTTAAACATTATTCTTTGCCCCTAGCTGAACTCATCAAAAAAATGAACCAGTACAGCAACAATTTGATGGCAGATATGTTAGCCGATAGTGTCGGTGGCGCAAAAATTGTCGCCCAACAAGCAGCAGCAGCAACAGGAGTTCCCCCCGCAGAAATTCAACTTGTCAACGGTTCCGGCTTAAGCGAAGACAACCGGATTTCACCTCGCGCCGCCTGCGGTTTATTTTTAGCATTAGAACGCTATCTTCAACCTTATAATATGACAGTGGCCGATGTATTAACCGTAGTCGGAAAAGACAAAGGGATACTTTCAGAACGACCCTTGCCAAAACTAGCAGTAATCAAATCAGGAACATTGGATAATGTCAGTGCTTTAGGCGGAGCATTACCAACCCAGAAACAACAAACAGTCTGGTTTGTGATTATGAATGGAGGCACTAATGTCGAGGTATTGCGCACTCAGCAAGAAGTATTGTTAAAAAGCTTTTTGAGTGAATGGGGAGCAGTTGCAGCCTCACCGCCCGAATTAACAGTAAATCCTGCGAGAAATAGTAAAGTATCTCGTAGCGAAATTGTCAATTGACATCAAATTTGAGCATTCAACAGCGAACACCATCATAGCGCGAAGCAAGAACAACATCTTAATCTATCTCTTCTCTCTCTTCCTTCGCGTTCTTAGCGCCTTCGCGGTTCGTTTAATCTAACTCCATTTTGCCTAGGATCGATCGCCCTATCGCGCGAAGAAAGAACAACATCTTAATCTATCTCTTCTCTCTCTTCCTTCGCGTTCTTAGCGCCTTCGCGGTTCGTTTAATCTGACTCCATTTTGCCTAGGATCGATCGCCCTAGCCACCACAATCCCGATCGCACTTTCCACCCGACCAATATATCGATGTAAGTCATAGGCCACCACCACCTGTCCCGCCGGCGAAGCATGAATCAAACCCAGATTCCCGTCCGCATTTCGATAAACCAAGCCAGTATGGGTGACATCCAATCCTTTCACATCCGTAGCTACCGCCACAATATCCCCTGGTTTTAAATCAGAATAAATATTTTTAATCTGATTTTTTGGGATGTAATTAACTGTAGATTTAGCCAAATCAGTTTCAATGTTAACAATGCACTGATAAGTAGCTTCATCCTGCCGCATTTGGGGATAACTGCTGCGGTGCTGACTCATAAAATTGAGTTTTTTATCCAGGGGTACTCCTCCCAACTTGGCTGTGATATTTTCTACATTTGCGCGTTTTTGATTGTCATTGATCCATTCCGAAAAATAGTGCAACCGGCTGCAATAACCGTTCATTTTACCGTTTAAATAGCGCTGAGACTCAATCCTATTTACAAAATTTGGATAATCGTAATCTTGGGCGGCCACACCCCGTGCGATCGCCAGTACAGTTTCGACAAATAAGACGCAATCAAACTTGTCTAAAGTGATGACTAATTTTTCGGTCCCGGATTTATCTAACAAACCCTCAGCGTAGGGTTGACCGAGAAAATAATTGCCGATCGCCTGTACAATTTCTCCCATGGGGCGATCGGACAAATTTTGTTGTTTTGCATACTTTACAACCCGCTCAAAACGTGATACGTCTTCAGGATGTGCAACGGTTTCTGTAGTAATATGATTCGCATCAGGTTGTCTGACCAACAAGTCAAGCAATTGAGTGTAGGAAATTTGGGATAAATTATTGAGTTCCCAAAACCAACTACTGCTACTGAAAATAGTTGGCTGGTTTGTTACCTCCAGTTTTGGGCTTGCTTCTGTAAACTGTGGCGACACATCCGCGTTGCGTCTGGATGTTTGTAGATGGACAATAGGTTCAGCAGCAGCAGATTGGGGGACAAATACCACAACCGCAGGTATCAAAGAATTAGTAACGCCAACTATTGTTAATCCCAAAACAGCCAGCCCCCAAAAATTTCTCATATTTTTCAATGGATGTTGCTTCAACGGAGTGCTATCCTGAGATTTTTACAATTGCCCGAAGTATAAATCAGCCCATAAAACATTTAAAAGGGGCAAAAACTGAGTCGATCGACACAGTTGTCATTTAGAGGCCGCCTCATTATACACTGATCCTGCGAGTTTGATACCACACCACTGTAATGCAAGTAGACCGACGCCGCCGCCCCATCTCCCCCAGACGCCCAACCACCAAAGGACGCACCAGCCCAGGACGCCCAACTAATCAGCGTCTAGTCAACTCCCGTCGCCGACGGAGAACGACTTGGGCTCGTTTAAAATATCGCAATATTCTGTATTTAATTCTAGGGGCGATCGCCATCGGTTGGATCGTCACACTACCATTTAGAGGTCGTCGTCCCATGGAACCGCCTGTAATCTCACCTCAAGAGACGATCGCACCACCAACAACTTCCACACCAGAAAATGTACTAGAATCAAATTCTGATACTAGCTTCACCTATAATATCAAAACACCGCCCAATCCAGTTTATTCTCAAGAATTGCAAGTTATTGTTGATGAAGCAGTGCAGATTGCGGCCTCCAAAGGATTACCCATAGAACCACTATCAATTAGCTTGCTGGATGTCAGCAATTCCCAAGCCCACACCTTCGCCGGATATCAAAATCAAACCCTGAGATTTCCCGCTAGCGTGGCTAAATTATTTTGGATGGCTGCCTTTTACTCCGCCATGGAAAAAGGCAGAATCGCCGAAAAAGAATCGGCTTTTACTTCGGATTTAGAACAAATGATTCGTGTTTCCAACAACGACGCAGCCAGCCGGATTTTAGACAAGATTACGGATACAGAATCCGGGGGGAAACTAACAGGAGAACCCTGGGAAAATTGGCTCACAAAAAGGAATCAAATTAATACATTTTTTCAGTCATCTGGTTATGAAAATATTAGTTTGACCACCAAAAATTATCCGATATATTATTTAAAGCAAGAACAGCCTACAGGTCGGGAATTGCAGTTGCAAAGAGACCGGGATCGGCCCATTCGGAATCAAGTAACTACCGATCAAGGAGCCAGATTAATGTATGAAATTTATACCAGACAAGCTGTTTCCAGCATCGCCAGCCGCAAAATGGCTTACTTGCTGACGCGAGATTTAGACCCCAAGGCTTGGAAAAATGACCCTAGTAACTCGATACAGGGATTTCTTGGGGAATCTTTGCCAACTAATATTTATTTTGGTTCTAAAGTGGGTTATACTTCCAAGTGTCGCAGCGAAGTGGCGTTTGTCAGGACTTTAGACGATCGAGCGATTTATATCTTAGTGGTTTTCGCTGACGACCCGGCCTATGCCAAGGACGAAACCATATTTCCGGCAATTTCGCGCTCGATTTTCGATCGCCTCAATGCTCGTAATCCTCAAAAATAATATTCAGCAATAAAATCATTGTAGGGTAGGCATGGTGTCTACCCTTGAAAAGTTATGTACTTTTCATACTGATTCTTTATTGTTTGTTGACACTCACTCGGCCTGAAGGCGCGAGGATTCTTAAGATGTTTCCAACTTAATATCCCTGTTTCCAGGGTTCCCAAACTCCTCACGTTTGCTCAATCGAGCGTGAGGATATCTTTTGGGCGTTTAGGCGCTAACGCCAGGTTTCGCGGAGTCCCCGCGTACCAAATTCAAAGCTCGATCGCGAATAGTTTTTGCTGCACCGATATCGGCGTGTTCGTGGTATCCGCATTCAGTGCAGATGAACTTTTCGCCGTCTCGATTAGACTTATCGATATGACCGCAGTTTCGGCATTCTTGGCTGGAGTGTTTGGGATTAATTTTAATTGCGACCTTTCCTTGCTTTGCAGCCAGATACTCGATCTTCAAAATTAATTCGCCCCAACTGGCATCAGAAATAGAACGGTTTAGCCCCTTCTTTCTTGATTGCCCATTTTTCAGGAATCTACCTGTTTTTTCGTCAATCTTTACTCTACACCGACGCATCATGCCGGAAATATTCAAGTCTTCCAGGGCAATCGCGTCAACGCGACGGGAAACTATTTTATTAGCAACTTTCCATTGGTAAGCTTGGCGTTTATCGCTAATTTTCTGATGAAAAAGCCCTAGTTTTTTAGCCGCTTTCTTGCGGTTATTGCTCCCTTTTGCTTTTCTAGTAACCCGCCTCTGCCTGATTTTTAAAGTGCGTTTAGTTTTTTTGGTGGTTGAGAACTTGGGATTTTCAATTTGATCGCCATCTGAGAGATGGACTAATTTCGTAATTCCCATATCGCAGCCAATGACTTTAACGACACCCTTAAGAGGTTTTGTCGTGTAATCAGGGATAGACTTATCCTCGATACGGATAGATACATACCAGCCATTTTGTCGCCTCCTCACCGCACAAGCTTTAATGGTAAAACTACCAGAAATTGGGCGCGATTTATGAAAACGCATCCAACCCAACTTTGGCAAGTAAATTTTATTACCCTGTATTTTTACCCCCATCACAAAAGTGAAAGAAGTAAAGTTACTGCGGTTTTTAAATTTAGGAAAACCACGCCCCTCAAAGAAATTTTTGTAGGCAGTGTCTAACCGTTTGACGTTCTGCTGTAGAACTGTTGAATCTATCCCTGCAAACCAGGGTCTAGCTGCTTTCAGTTCGGGCAAAGCGGTGATTTGAATGTCACCTGGGTTGCGTCGAGGGTTTTTGACTTTCCCCTCTTTATCTGTTTTGCTTGTTTTCCAAGGCTCTCCGGTTGCACCGTTTTTACTGACACAACTGGTCAAGGGGCAGGCTTCACTTTTTGTCCTAATGTCGCAATAGTTACCTTGAATGAACTGTTGACTATATTGAGTGATTCTGTCACTGAGACACCAGTTGAAATGGCTTCGTAACATATCGACCCAATTGGACATTTTTAAAGTCTGTGTTTGATTTGGGCGCAACTTGTATACATAGTTTGTTAACAAGTTTAACTCCTCCTTTTTGAGCTACTGTTAGTATATTGTAGGACAACGTTCTATCTGATGTTGTCACATATCTTTATGGAAAAGATTCAATGTTTTTACTTCTGCTAACAAAGCCGTCCTACAAGGACGGGGTTTTAGACCCAATTTCTGTGATAATATAACTGGGGCGAAAGGATTCGAACCTCTGAATGGCTGGACCAAAACCAGCTGCCTTACCACTTGGCGACGCCCCAATGTCTTAACCTTTATTATCTTACCATTGGGATGCCGGAATTTGTCAAGGGGTTTGACAATAAAATTTTCAAATTTTTCTGGAAGACGATCGCCCGCTCTTGTTCAAGTCTTGCTCACAGAGGGGAGGGCGATCGGGATTTTAATCCTGAATTCCGCGCCCTGTCCTGTGTGTGAGATACACTCCAAGCTCCCGGAGTGTTTTTCTACCACTATTTGATAACTGATGGACAAGCCCAGTCCAGTTCCCTTACCCACAGGCTTTGTTGTAAAAAATGGGTCAAACAAACGACCTTTGGCTTTTTCTGTCAATCCTGGGCCATTGTCCCGAATCCGAATCAGCACAAATTGACCCCTGGATTTGGCTGAGTCTGTTTCCTGGGAGTCGGTTCCCACTATCTGTGTCGAAATTTCGATCTTCTTGGGTGCGGGCTGATGCTCCAAGGCGTCGATCGCATTGCCGATCACGTTCATAAATACTTGGTTGAGTTGACTGGGGTAACACTCCACCTTTGGCAACTCGCCGTAATTTTTGACTACTTCAATGGGAGAAATCTGCCCGTTGGATTTCAAGCGGCTGTTCAAAATCAGCAAGGTGCTATCTATGCCTTCGTGAATGTCCACGGGCTTCATCTCGCCTTCGTCGTGTCGTGAGAAGTTTCGCAAAGAAACGACTATTTTACGGATGCGTTCGACTCCCATTTCCATGGAAGACAAAATTTTCAGCAAGTCGGGGATGACGAAATCCACATCAATTTCTTCGCTCTTGTGGAGAATTTCGGCGCAGGGTTCGGGGTAGTGTTTTTGGTACAAGCGCAGCAAATCCAGCAGATCTTTCATGTACTGCTCGCAGTAAGTCAAGTTGCCGTAAATAAAGTTTACCGGATTGTTAATTTCGTGGGCGACACCGGCCACCATTTGACCGAGAGATGACATTTTTTCGTTTTGGATGAGTTGAGCTTCTTTTTGCTGCAAATTCAGCAATGTTTCGCTTAGTTGGCGGGCTTGAGTTTGAGCGGCTAAGGCAGTGGCGCGACTTTGGGCATAAAGTTCGGCTTGGTCGATCGCGATCGCCAGTTGGTCTACCACCGCTTGCAGCAATTCTACTTCGCTCCAGGACCACTCCCGGCGGTTGCTGTAGTGATTGCAAACAATTGCTCCCATTTGACCGGCGCGAGTCTTGAGCGGTAGCAGCAGCTTGGACGCAATCCCCAAATCTGCCAAAAAAGCTTGGGTGGGCGGCTCAATGCAAGTGGTATTTGCCACATCGCCGATCCTGAGCGGTTGGCGGTGACGAATTTTTTCACCCAGGAGCGTGATTTGGGCGATCGGGTAATCTGCTAGTCTGTCCTTCAACTCTGGATTTGCCGCCTCGTGGGTCATGGCAAAGCTCTCCTGGTTCTGGGGTGAGACTGAATACCATAAAAAGTAGCATTGGTCAATCTGTAATAAGTTACGAATTTGGTTGACGGCAGTATCTAAAATTTTGTCGAGGTCCAGGGAGTTTCGCATTTGGCTGGCGAGACCAAACAGCAAACCTTCGGGTCTACTCAACAATTCTTCGCGAGCTTTCACTCGATCGATCCCCACAGCAATCACGTTAGCCATGGAGACGATCGCCTCTAGGGTTCCCTCCGTGGTTGCATGGCGGCAGCACAGGGCCATCACTCCCACCAGTCGCTTCTCCACAATCAACCCGCTTGCGATGGCAGATGGCATCGACAGCAGAAACAGGGGGGCTGTGGGCAGTTTTCCTGGTTGTGTTGGCATCCACTCCTCTATTTCTATTTCCCAGGCTGGATTGCTCAGTCCTGAAGCAGCTTGCAATTCTAGTCGATCGGTCTGCCGGTTCAAGGTCCAGATGCTCGCCGCTGTGGCGTCTAGGTGTTTGACTATGGCGTCGATGCAGCCCTTGAGCATCGTCGGTATAGTCCCACCTTGTCCTAGGGCCGTACCGACTTGAGCTTGCAATGTGGACAGGCGCGATCGCTCTTGGCTTTCTCGGAGCGCTATTTCTACTGGCTGCTGGTCGATGATGGCCGTTTCCCACGGATAAATTGATGTCCCACCCTCACCAAACACTGAGAGATTTTTGGTGCCAAATATCTTTGTAGCTTCTTCTGGCTTCTGTACGCCAGAGAAGAATTCGTCCACAGACGATCGCTCTAATTCCGCTAATTCTCCTGAGTCTTCCTTGGTTGGTTCTAGCTTAGTGCCATGTTCCTGGGCTTGGGCTAGTTGGCAACGCAGTTCCACCAGGGTAGCAACTTGCCGACTCAAAGCTTTCATAGCATTGATTGCTTCTTTTGTCAAGTCTTTCGGTACGGCATCCATGACCGAGAGGATTCCCAGCATTTCCCCGTCCTTGGTGACGATCGGGACTCCGGCGTAAAATTTCACCAAAGGGTCAGAGGCGACTAGATGATGACTGGCAAATCGGGGATCGGTGGCAGCGTCTCGGATGATACTAACTTCGGAGTTAGATGCGGAGAGTCGATCGAACTCTTGAGGGTTTTGACCCGTCGCGAGGGCGCAAAAATTGAGGTAGTGGTGGGTAAAAGTTCGATCGAGACCTATGTGAGACTTGAGCCAGTGGCCGTTAGAGTCATTGAAACTCACAAAAGCCATAGAACTCTGAGTCATCTGAGCAGCTAAGCCCGCCAAATCATCGAAACAAGCCTCCGAAGCAGAGCCCAGGATCTGATACAGGTCTATATTTTGGAGCTTTAACACTTTTTTCGTAAAAGGCAAGGGTGCTTTCATGTGTAACTGCCCGTTGAGTTGCTTTTGCTAAGAATTATCAATAGAGAACAGAATTAAAAGGCATAGATTGTGGTTTGGGCAGACTGTAGCCTAGTGGCATCTAGGATCGTTGTGCCTGGTTTAGAGATATGTGGGAAATTGGGAGTTGGGGGACTGAGATCGTTACTTAGATTTAGTTTATTCAATCAGTATAAATTTTTTCTAGCGTATTTATATCAGGCAGCTAGTTACCACACTGGTAGATTAAAATCCTGAGTGTGTGTCACAATACCAGTGTCCTACTCCTAGCCATGATGCCTGCTACTGAAGTACAGCTAGAAAATTCAGTGGAAAAAATTCCTAACTTGTTAAATTTCGTAACAATAGTGAGTAAAACTCCTTGGAAGCGATATCATTCAGCCTCTGGTGCATCGGTCGAGATTAGGGCTGGCAGTGAAGGCGAGTCAGTCGCACAAGGTGGATGAATGCTCCCAAGCCAGATTATTGGTGCCTCCCACGCGCCAGTAGCGGTGACAGCTCACAAGTAATCGGGATAGCAAAGCATTTGCAGTTAGTCCCTCTGGGGAAAACTCAAAAATGAAACAGTGAAATTATGTTGCATACTTCTTGAAAGAAGTATAAATAGATTATAGATTGGGGAGAAGAATATGTCTGCAAGTAGCAGCTTACCAACTATTCTGGCTGTTGATGATAGCGCGGTAATGCAAGGATTGGTCAAACAGGCTTTAAGCAAAGAGTTTCGGGTGCTGGTGACTGACAATGCAGTGGATGCTTTGTCAACTATTTATCACGAACAAGTTGCAGTTTTGCTACTGGATGTTTCAATGCCCGGTATTGACGGATTGGAACTGTGCCGCACTGTGCGCAGTTTACCTCAGTTTCAGAACTTGCCCATCGTCATGCTCACAGGGCGAGATGGAGCTTTTGATAAGGTACAGGGGCGCTTGGCGGGAGCAACGGAGTATTTAACTAAGCCCTTTGATGCTGATATGTTACGCGAGGTAATTCATAAATTTATTAACCAATAAGTTCTAAATTTTTAATTTAGCTAACAGGAAAGGAGCGATGGCACTAATGGGCAGAATCTGTTGGACAGCACTTAGGGCGATCGCCTCCTTGGGCATCCCGAAGACAACAGATGTAGCTTCGTCTTGCGCTATTGTCAAACCACCAACTTTGGCGATTGCCAACATTCCGTCAGCACCATCTCTGCCCATACCTGTCAGCAACACCGCCGCCGCCGCGCGACTATAAAAATTAGCTACTGACTTAAATGTCACTGTTACAGAAGGGCAGTGTCCCCCGACAGGAGGAGCTTCTGAATAAACAAATCGCCCTTTAGAGTCCAATTCTAAATGAAACTTTTCCGGTGGAAAATAAACAGTACCCGCTTGTGGCAATTCCCCAACAGCAGCTATCTTAACAGGTAGTTTCGATTCATAGCCCAGCCAATCAACTAATCCTTGCAAAAAACCTTCACTAATGTGCTGGATACAAATTACAGGCACGGGGAAATTAGCCGGCAGCTTAGAAATAATCGCGTGCAATGCCTGTGGCCCGCCTGTAGAAGCCCCTATAACCAATAATTTAATAGTTGGAGGTTTAACATTTTCAGGTAAAAATTGGTAAGGAGAAACTGGTAATTGGTTGATTTTTGTGACATTTTTGTTAAGAGGTTCGGTGGGTACGAACTTTTGATGCCGTGTAAATACTTTCACTCCTGAAAGGATTTTAATTTTAGCGACTAATTGATTAGCAAGGCCATTGTAATCTGAGGCAGAGCCACCCATCGGTTTGGGAAAAACATCCAATGCACCTGCTTTTAACAGTTGAAATACATTCTGAGTATCATCTGCTTGCACGGAAGCACTGATGACTAAAATTGGTAGAGGATATTTCTTCATTACTTCTTGGGTGAATTCTAACCCGTTCATGGGTGCCATATTTAAATCTGTACAGATGACTTGTGGCTGAAGTTTTGGGATTAATTCTAATGCTTCTAATCCGTTGCAAGCAGTACCCACAACTTTGATTTCCGGTGAGGCATCAAAAATTCGTTTGAGGATAATAGTCACTACTGGAGAATCTTCAACTAACAATACTTTAATAGGCGATAACATCAGTTTTTAGGAGAATGGGGAATTAATTGGGCCTAGGGCGTTGACTGTTGACTGTTGACTGTTGACTGTTGACTGTTGACTGTTGACTGTTAACTGTTAACTGTTAACTAATGACTAATAACTAATAACTAATGACTGTTAACTGTTGACTAATGACTAATAATTAATGACTGTTGACTGTTGACTGTTGACTGTTGACTGTTGACTGTTGACTGTTGACTGTTGACTAATGACTAATGACTAATGACTAATAACTACTAACTAATGACTAATAACTAATGACTAATGACTAATGACTAAACTAACCTTTTTAAAGTCTCTACCAACACATCTTGATTAAAAGTACCTTTAGGAATATAAGCATTTGCCCCGGCATCAGCACCTCTCTTTCTATCTTCATCCGAAGCCAAAGAAGTCACTAAAATTATCGGCAAATCACTGTATTTTTGTTGCTGACGAATCTTAACAGTCAGTCCCAAACCATCCAAATTTGGCATTTGTACATCAGAAATCACCGCATCAAAATCGCGAGTTTTTAACTTATTGAACGCATCCAATCCATCTACCGCCGTCACCACTTCATAACCGGCACTTTCCAGGATGCGTTTTTCTTGAGTGCGGGTGGCGATCGAGTCTTCTGCTAAAAGTATAACTTGTTTTCGGCTGGCAGTCTCCATGGGCGATCGCAAACCACCAATAGTACGCGACAAAACTTGCTGGCGTACCGATTTTATCAAATCCTGGGGATTCAGTACCATACAAACTTCCCCGTTACCAAGAATTGTTGCACCGGAAACATTTCGCACCCTTTTTAGTAATTTACTTTGAGGTTTAATCACCACATCCTGTTCGTCTATCAAAGCATCTACAAATAATCCCAATCTTTCCTCCCCTATCTTTAAAATAATACAAGGAATTTTTCCCGAATGTGAACCCATCAAGTCCTTGGGAGTATGGGGGTAAATTCCGGGCAAATTTTCCTCTTTACCTGCGCGATTTATTTGCCTCCAGCTTAGATTATTTAATTCCAGTAAATCTCTCAGATGAGCCACTGACAGAGGCTGACCTTTTAAAAGTATAGTTTCCCTACCTTCCATAGCAAAAATATCAGAAGTAGAAACTAATTGTGCTGTTTCTACAAACTCTAGTGGGAGAGCATAAGCAATATTTTCAACTACTACAATCAATACATTCGCTGTAGCTAAAGACGTACTTAGTTGCAATTTAAAAGTACATCCTTTTCCCCACACTGAATCCACTTGAATAGTACCTTTCAAGGCTTCAACATTAGTACGCACTACATCTAAACCCACCCCACGTCCCGATACTTCAGTTACAAATGTTCTCGTGGAAAAACCAGGAGCAAAAATCAAAGATTGCACTTGATTTGTGGTCATGCCTGCAAGTTGTTCTAAGGTACAAATATTACGTTTAATTGCCGTTTGTTTAATACGCTCAAGATTTAGTCCCCGACCATCATCAGCCACTTCAATAATCACATTACTGGCTATACTATAACCTTTAATGCGGAGAGTCGCCACAGGTGGTTTGCCAATTTTTTGGCGATCGGCAACAGTTTCAATTCCGTGGTCGATCGCATTCCGAATCATGTGCATCAAAGGGTCTTTCATTTCCTCTAAAATACGTTTATCTGCTGTAGTTTCGCCTCCTTCAATCACTAAGGCAACTTCTTTACCTTCCCGTTTCGCTAAGTCTCTTACAGTTCTAGAAAATAAATTAAAAATAGTAGATAAAGGCAGCAGTCTGAGAGTGCGAATACCTGATTCTAGTTCCTCGGCAATTATTTCAAGTCTCGCCGTATCTTCATACACTAAATTTTTCAAGCGGTTGACTAAAATGCCAAGACGTTCTAAGCGTTCTTGGGTATGTTGACAGTAATTCTGCAATTGCATAAATTTATCATTTTCTTTCATCCTGTTTTCATCTATTTGTATCTGATGAAAAGTCAAGCTAGTGGCAAAATATTCTCGACTCCACTCTTCCCACAAAGTCGTAATTTGTTCGATATCTGCCACTCGGTGTCCCAGTCTAGTTTTAGTGACAGTAAGTTCCCCAGCTTGAGTCATTAAATCATCTAAGTTTTGGGTAGCAACGCGAATGGTTTCTATACGATAAGATGAGGTAGATAAGGCAGTGACAGGGGATGGTGAATCCGAAGTAGTTGATGCCGAAGGGGTAGGCAAGTTTTGAGCTTGTAGCAGCAATTCTTGCTCGGATTGTATCGGTAAAAAAGAATAATTATCGTCTGAATTAACAACTTCTGATTTTTTAATACTTGTTTCTATTTCTGCGGTATAATGCTCAGTAATTTGCGGTTCTACCAAGGCTTTTTCTAAGTCTGGTAATTTTGCCGATGATGGCTCTACTATGGGGTTAGTAACTTGTGGTTGTGGTTGACTAGAAGCACCCATCATGCTGGCAAGGATATAAAATGTATTAACTCCCGAATCTTCGCCAGTTACAGCTTCGTCAACTAGCTTGCGGATGGCTTCTAAACCTTGGGAAAGTTTATCGCTAATATCTGAAGTTAGTTGAGTTTCTCCGCGCTTGACACCTCCCAAAATATGCTCCATTTGATGAGCTAAAGATGCCACACTTTTTACTCCTAGCATTCCCGCATCACCTTTGAGAGAATGGGTTTCTCTCAGCAATTCTTCTAATTTAGCGGCATCCCGTGGGTGTTCTTCCAAATACAGTAATCCGTCATCGAGTTTCTGCAAGTGTTCTTCACTAGCAATTTTAAATATATCTCGGAGTTCTTCATCTTCAATGATCATAAATATTTTCAAGAATGGGGAATTGACAAATTACTACACTACAGACTTGAGATTTAATGCAGCTTCATTAAGTTTGTGAGTACCTATTTTGACTTGAGTAATCCCATGGACTGTTTGAGATGCTGCTTGATTGAGAGCATTCATGGTATCACCTACTTGCTGAATCGCGATCGCCTGCTGTTTAATATTAAAATAAATTTGTTGGTTGCTCGCAAACACCAGATTGCAAGCTTCCCTGACACCAGTAAAAGCGGATGCCGTATCTCGTGCTGTTTTCACCCCTGCTGCTGCGGTTTTTTTGCCATCTTCCGTGGCTTTCACCGTCGAGGCGATCGCGCTCTTAATTTCTGGAATAATACCATTAATCTTTTGTGCTGCTTGTTGACTTTCATCAGCTAACTTCCGAATTTCGCTGGCTACCACTGCAAAACCTTTACCATACTCGCCAGCTCTGACTGCTTCGACGGCGGCGTTGAGGGCTAAAATATTTGTTTGGCTAGCTAAATCGCTCACCAAACTTGCTAAACTAGAAATATTTCCAATCTGACTTGTACTGTCATCTAGTCGATGATTATGCTGAGAAATTGCCAAAACAGCTTCTCTAAGATGCAGCATTTGATCGAGAGTTTTCTCTACCATTTCAGTACCTTGTTCCGCGAGATTTAAAGCTTGGCGAGCAGCCCTCGCCACCGCCTCAGCTTGCTCTACCGTTTGGTGAGAAGATATGGCGACATTTTCTAAAGTTATAGTGCTTTCTTTCACTGACACAAATTGCCGTTCAACTATTTGTTCTTGTTGATTCATATTGGATACTATTTCTAGGGAAAATGAAGATATTTGGTATATCAAACCCTGAATTAGTTTCACCAGTTTGTGTAGTATTAACAGTCCTAACGACAGTACAGTCCCTAGGGATAATATAGTAACTAGGATTCCGATTATTTTGAACCCTAAAATAGAATTAAATATGGAATTTTTGTTTGCCTGATGCACAATTACAAAAAATCTTTGCTTGTTGTCTTTGATGGGAAATATTGTATAATAACTAATAACTACATCCCTGAGTTCCACATTGCCTTGACCCCCGGAAAGTATTTGATTAACTATATCTTCTGAATAATCTTTGTGGAAATTCTCATCGGTTTTTATTTCCGAACCCCATTCTTTGTCAGGATTTGAATGGTGGATATAGTAACCATCTTGATTTAACATAAAAACTTGGTCTGAACCTTGATGATTGAGTTCTTTCGCAATATCGATCAGACTTTGACCCAGAGCATTAGCAATCAAAATGCCTTTTCTTTGTCCTTTGCTATCAAAAATTGGAGTAGCGTAGCGAATTGTTGGTTTGTAAGGAAGTTCTATTTTGCCGTATTCCTGATTGAGATTAAATTGAGAGACATAGATTTCTCCAGGTTTTAGTTTCATAGTCAAATAAAAGTAATCTCTGCCTGCTTGATTCTGTAATTGATTATCCCGAATAATTTTAAGATTTTTACCATCAGAATCTACACGAACAAGTTCGTTACCTTTTTCGTCTATGTAACGCAATTTCATATAATAGGGCTTGACTTCCATCAGTGATGAAAAGATTATTTGCATTCGCTCGACCCAATTTTGATAAGTTGAATTACTTTCTCTGTCTACTCCAGTTCCCTCTCTCGCTCTAATAATACCCTGAATCGGGGGAGATTTGCCGATAAATAAAATATCAGAACTAAAATTTTCTAATTTATTAATCATTTGATTGCCACTAGATTTAACACCTTCATCAAGACTTAATAATGCTAAAGATTTAAGGGCTACAGTGGAAGAATAAACCCCATAGGAACCAACAATCAATAAGGGAATTAAGGTACTTAAAATCAAGAGAATTAGCAGTCGGTACTGGAGTTTTCTGAATAAATTTTTAATCATTAGTAATGGGTAATATGAAAGGGCTAGTTAGTAGGAAATTCCTGTTGAATGTTGACGACTGATTAGACTGATGATTTGAGATTTTGGGCTGCTTTATTAAGCTGTTCGATTCCGAGTTTGACTTGAGAAATGCCGGTGGCATTTTCCTGGGCGGCGAGGTTGAGAGAATTAACGGCATGAACTACATCCTGAATGGCGATCGCCTGGTCTTTCGCAGTAAAAGAAATTTGTTGGCTATTCAAAACAATGCGATCGATCGCCTGTGCTACACCAGCAAATGCGTCGGCAGTTTTTCGGGCAATTTTTACTCCACTATCCACGGTTTTTGCTCCATCATCCGTCACCATCGTTGTGGAACTAATTGATGTCTGGATGTCGGCAACTAAAGCATTGATTTTGCTCGCAGATTCCTTGCTTAAATCTGCCAATTGCCGAATTTCTGTAGCAACAACTGCAAATCCTTTGCCACTTTCGCCAGCCCTCCAGGCTTCGATGGCAGCATTAATCGCTAACATATTTGTTTGATTGGCTAAATCGCTAACTAAACTAGAGATATTACCAATGCGACTCGTTTGTTCGCTCAAAAGCAAAATTTGCTTTTCAATTGCTTCAACATTTTGTTTCAAAATTGCCATTTCTTTGAGGGTATTCTGTACTGCTTGACTACCTCCAGTGGTGAGGGCGAGAGCTTGTTTGGCTCCGAGAGCAGCAGCTTCTGCTTGGGAAGCACAAGCCCTGCTTGATTCACCCAATTCATCCATTGTACTCACAGTTCGCTCCACAGCATATAGTTGTTGACTGGCGATACGTTCTTGTTGTTCGATGGTGACAGCAATCTGTGAGGAAGAATAGGCGATGGTCCGCACAATTTTATTCACGGATCTGGTAGTTCGACTAGCGATAAAAGTTGCCATGGCGCTGACAACAGCAGCAGTTAGTCCCACTCCTGCTATCAGAGCAAATAGCAATTGTTTTTGAGGAGCAAATACGTTATCTGTATCGTTTGCAATCAGGACACTCCAACCTAATTTCGGCATATTGTTGGATTTTTCAATTTCAATAGGAGCATAGGTCAGCAGTTGTTGTCCTGCGCCAATCTGATCGGTATCGATGAGACTGTTGATTTTATTGGCGGCTTGCATTGTCGCAAAAACACTATAATCTGAACGTGCATCTCTGCCCAGATGTTCGATTTCTGTAGCAGAAAAAAACTTGCCATTGCCATCAATTAAATGATACTCATCTGCTTCTAGTCCTTCGGAGTCTTCGGAGTCTCTAATTAATTTTTCTTTGTTTTCCTGAAAAGCCTCTTCTAAATATTTTATGGGCGTGCGAGTTCTCAGAATTGCGATAGTTTTTCCCGTATTAATTTCGACTATAGGAGCCGCAGCAAAAATAGAGTATTTGCCAGTGATAAATGATTCTCTAGGTTGCACGAGCGTCGGCAGATTAGTTTTAACTACTTCCTGGAAATAATCGCGTTTACCCAAATCTATAATTGGCTCTCCGCTGGATTGTAAAATAGTATTTCCCAGCATATCTGCGATGGCAATGCTGTCGTAACCTTCCCCTTGTTTTACATATTTATCTAACCGAGCTTGTTTTTGGCTCTTGGAAGTAGTTTCGCTGACTCTGGGATCGTTGAGTATACTTAAATTAGCTAGCTCCTGAACATCTAAGTACCTTTCAAAAACAAAATTACTGACATCATGGGCTATGGCCACGGCTCGTGACTCTTGATATTTAATTACATAATTATTTAGGTTCTGATTGGCAAAGAAAAAAGTTATTGCTCCTGTTAAGATAGCTGGAAGTGTACCGAGGGCGAGAGCAAATGCAATCGCTTTAATTCTTAAGGATATATTTGGCATTTTTTTGAACTTCTCATAATTTCAAAATATCATGAATTACACAGGGTCAGGGTGGGGCATAAATTAGAAATATCTTACACAACTGCTTTCAAGTCTAGGGCTGCTTCATTCAATTTTTGGGTCCCGATTTTAGTTTGACTGATACCGCAAGCTGTTTGAGCTGCGGCTTGATTCAGGGAGTTCATAGCTTCCACCACCTGTTCGATCGCGATCGCTTGTTGTTTGGCATTCAATGAAATCTGCTGAGAACTCAAGACGACATTATTAATTGCATTGACAACCCCGCCAAATGCAGCGGCGGTTTCTGAGGCAATATTCACGCCAAATTCTACTGTTTTAGTCCCTTCTTCTGTGACCATTACTGTTGAATTAATTGCTCTTTGAATATCTGCAACTAATAGATTAATTTGGGCTGCTGATTTTTTACTGCGCTCGGCCAGTTTGCGAATTTCGGACGCCACAACACCAAACCCCTTGCCATTGTCCCCCGCCCGCACGGCTTCCACGGCGGCATTGAGTGCTAACATATTGGTCTGATTAGCCAAATCGCTAACTAAAGTTGAAATATTACCAATGCGATCGGTTTGTTCGCTTAATTGCATAATTTGTCCTTGCATATCCTCAACTTTGGTTTTGAGAGTTCCCATGGCTTCTAAAGTTTGTGCTACAGCTTTTGTGCCACCTCCAGCTAAATTCAAAGCTTGCATTGCTTGCATCGCTGCTGTTTCTACCTGCTGTGCTGTCGCCCTGGAAGATGCACCCAGTTCGTCCATTGTAGTCGTAGTTTGATTGACAGAAGCTGCTTGTTGACTGGCCATCCGTTCCTGTTCTTCGATGGTGGCTGCAATCTGGCTGGAAGAAGTGACGATCGAGCTAATTGCGCGATCGATAGTTCGGGCAATTCCTGACGAAATTAGCCAAGCTATCACCCCACCTAACAGGACTAAAAACCCACAACTAACTACCAATACCGATATTAAAAATATCAAAGAGTCCTTAGTTTTTTTTGTCTCTTGTTTAATTAAGTCTGATTCTAATTCACTAAATTGTCTATGTATTTCGACAAATTCATTCACAAGTTTTGTGTGTCTTCCTGTATTAAATATTGCGAGGGCTTCACTTTTTTTATTGGCTTGCAATAAATTAACTATTTCGTTAGAATTCTTATAATATTCGTTGCTGAGACTTAGCATTTTTTGTAAACGAGTTTTCTGTTGAGGGTTTTTAATGATGGGTTCCACATTATTAGCAGACTGACGAGCCAATTCTGCACCTGTTTTAAAATCATTTAAAAACCGGGGATTTTGATTGATTAAATATCCCCGTAATCCGCGTATCATTTGCTCATTTCCTGCGGAAATATTGTTGGTTAGTCCGATGACATTTTCTATTCTTTCTACTTCTTGAAAACTACTCAATACCTGAGTGGTGGTTTGATAAACTAGGATGGGTAAACCTAAGTAGATAGCTGCGGGCGCTAAATAGGCGATCAGCATTTTATTTCTAATATTTATTTTTTTTAAGATAGCAAACATATTTTTCTCCGGGATTTAACAGCACTTACGCTGCATCAATGCTGACGGGGCAATAGTCGGGGAATGCCCCCCGATTAAATGCTTGGGCAGAAATTTTGCGTAAGTCCTAATCAATATTTATAATACCAAATTATCTTCTTTAGTCAAATATCGTTTTTAAAACCGATTTGGTAGATTGTTTTGATTCACACCTCTTCATCCACGATGACTCCTCCTTTTGTGAGGAGTTTTTCCAAATTCAGAATCGCCATCATTTTTCCTCCGTAAAGAGCTGTACCTCGTAGATATTCGCGGTTAGCTGAATGCAGTGCCGCGGGAACATTTGCAATTTCTGAAACTCTTAAATATACAATATCTAAAATTTCGTCTACAACTATTCCAGTGACTAAATCTGCCACTTGCACCACGATCGCCTGAGATTGATAATTTGTGGCACTCGGCATATTTAAAGAAATATTTAAAACATTGCGAATATCCAGTATGGTTAAAATTTCTCCCCGTAAATTCATATTGCCAATTATGTGATCTGGAGTGCAAGGAATTGGGGTTAGTGGGCGAATTTCTGTAAATTCACGGACTACATCCAGCTCCATACCAAAGTATTCACCATTCAAAGTAAACACGGCTACGGATATATTAATTGCGGCAGAATAGTCCCCCTCGGCTTGCCGCCTCAAATTGTCAGCCCGCGATTTAAAAATTGCTCTTTCTTCCGGGGTAGCTTGGGGGCAAAAAATCTGATGCTTGCTTAAAATTTTCGCATTTTCACTCAACAATTTGGCTTTGAGATACCAGGGTAGATTTTCTGTTTCTGTCTCTAGTGCTGTTTCTTCACCACCTGCATCGCTGATAGAAATAGGTAAGCTTTCCTCTGTTTTTTCAGCAGAATATCGAATTAGGCGATCCAGATTGAGTAGCATGATAATATCGGCTTCGCAGCGGGCGAATCCAGCGACAAAGTGATGGGATGCGACGCCTTCGTCTCGCCCATAAGATAGCTGGGGAGTGGTGGTATGTTCTGAGATTTCTTTAACTTCGCGAACTTGATTGACAATGATACCGACTTTCCATTCTTGCCACTCTATGACGATCGCACTATCTGTCACAGTATACTCCTGCCAAACGTATCCAAAACGGAGATTCAGATCCATCACAGGCAGAATTTCACCCCGAAGGTCGATCGCCCCAACAATATCTTGAGGCGCTTCTGCAATGGGCGTCAACTCCGGCAGAAAGAAAATTTCTTGAACACAGCAGGCTTCTACACCGTAGAGAAAACCGTTCTGTTCAAAAATAAGATACGGTTTAGTTTCCATATTGAACTATTTGGGACAAAGGTATAGGGAACAGCGAAGGGGAGGGAGCGAACATTATACATATTCCCGGGGACTACATATTAGAGAAGGACTGGTTTATAGAGAAAGCCAGTTGTTAGCTACCAGTGCATAAATTTTGTTGGCTGTACAATCTTAACAATTTTTTTTTAAGTTCTAACAAAACTTGGCTCGCCGTCATTTTACCCTGCTGCTCGATCGGAGTATTGGGCGGTAATTTTCCGAGAATTTCACAGGATGAATTATACATTTTCATAGCTCTTGTTATCTGGCCTTCTTTATGGTATATATTGCCCAGATCTAAATAAGCTGAAATAAAAGATGGACACAGATAAATTATCCTCTTAAGAAACTGCTTAGCTGTTTCTAATTTTCCCTGCTCTTCGGCAATTTGAGCTTGTAAATAATAGGGAAACACCGACATTACATCAACTTTACTAGCTCGTTGGCAGTGTTCGATCGCCTGAGAATACTTACCTAAATTTGCATAAATTTGAGCTAATAAATAATCGGCATCAAAATTATACGGCTGCATTTTCAGAGATTGTTTTGCTTGGGCAATTGCTGCTGCATAAGCTTTATTTTTAAAATTTTTCTTAGCTTCTTCAATCAATACTGAAGAGGTTTTTTCCTGGCGTTGATTCAATAATTCGTTATGGGGTGCTTTAGTAGCTTTTTTTTCGGTTAAATCTCCCACTAAATAGCGATTTCTCAGCATTTTTCCTAGGGGACTAGATTCTGTTAATAGGGGAGTGAGTTCTGCAAAAGGCCCCTGAGCAAAACTAGCTGATTTGGTTGCTAGTCCTAGGAAATTGCGATCGTCAACGAATCCAGAATTTTCTGATTTCTCAAGGGATGACTTGAGTTGCTGTAAGTTCCAAGATTCATTTTGAGAGCCTTCTCCCAGTAATTGATCTCGACGCTGATAAACAATGGACTCCGGGAAAACCTTGGGTAGAAACTCGTTCATAATTTGACCATGCACTTCAGCGTGGCCAGTCATTAAATATCCTCCCGGTCTCAGAGTCTTGGCAAATTTTTTCAGTACCAGTGAAATATACTGATGCTCAAAATAAACAAAAACGTTTCTACACAAAATTAAATCAAAATTATAAATATTTTTGTAAATATTAGGAAAGTCGTCTGCGATTAAATTTACACAGCTAAAATTTACACTTTGGCGCAATTCTCGACTTATTTCCCATTCAATTTGTCGCTGATTAAAATACTGTTTTTGTACTTGGGGGTCAACCAAGCGAAACGACCAAGGGCTGTATACTCCCTGTTGGGCTTTTTCGATTACTTTTTCATTTATATCAGTCCCTAAAATTAATATTTTCCATTGAGGCCAATCGCCAATCAATTGTTTTAACAAAATAGCTAAAGAATAAGGCTCTTCACCAGTGGAACATCCCGCACTCCAGAGTCGGAGTGTCGGCACAATTCCCAAGACATTTTGTAACTTTCTTTTCTGCTCTATTAATTCAGGTAAAATTACTTTTTTCAATAAATCAAATTGTCCCTGATCGCGCATGAAATAACTTTCTACCGTTGTCAACAGCAATACTAACTCGCGCCATTCGTTTTGACTTTCAAAGCTTTTCTCATTTAATATTTTATAATATTTTTCGGGTTCTTTTATTTTTAATACTTGCATTCTCTCCACAATTTTTTGACACAAATTAGGTCGGTCTTGAGGCCGAATTTGTAATCCAATTTGAGAACTAATTAATTGAATAAATAGTTGAATTAGTGAATCATTCATATTAAATGTGTAGATTTATTCTAAAATTTGTGTGAATTAGTGATGCTTATTTGTTAGTTGTTATTTTTTAGTAGGTATTTTAGCTGATCGCCCTGAAAAAAGCTATACCAAGAACATCATATCAGAAAATTGTCTCCTGGAGGCATTGTAATATAAATTTAGGCTGCACCGGACAGAATTACCTTATTTGCGTGTCCTGGACTAAAATAGTCAGCAACTCCAAGGCAAAAGGCAGAAAACAGAAAAAATTCTGTCTTCTGCCTTCTGGGTGCAACCGCCTCAATTCCCAACTTTAAGCTGGATATATCCGCAGGCGGCGATTCGGTTCTTCACCAAAACTGTCGGATTTTAGGTGATAGTGTTCCACAAGTTCATGCTGCATTTTGCGAACATTAGGAGAACGGGGCAAGAGTTCCACAGGCTGTCCCTTGGGAATCACAATTTGCTCCACAGCTAAGCGAGTTTCTTCCAGAGCTTCGAGTTCGTCAGAAGAACCGCTGCGGGCAAATAAGCTGAGGTCAGCGATTTCCGGGGTTGCGGGGTCCTCCATGTCCAACAAGCGTCGCAAAGCTCTCGCTACGTGAGGCAGAGTGCTAGCTTTAATGGTGTGCAGAGGAACTTGGCGAGTTTTTGCCAAATGACGCAGTTTCGACTGGTTGCGAACATTAGAGCGCAAAGCTAAAACCACGTCAGCAGTGTCAATATCCTTAGTCAGCACCACAGGCAGATTCAAAGTCGAAATTACCTGTTCGAGGTGATGACGAGCTATGCCATAAGGATAAACGTGGAGTGGCAAATCTTCCCCATTGGGCCCGACATTTTGAGAAAAGCGTCCGGGCTTGGCGACTGGTTCCACTGACAACGACTCTTCCAGCAGTTGCTCAAAATATCTAGTTTCAGACACTGGGGCATTGTTGGCTGGGAATTTGTCAGCGGGAGGGGGCATGGGTACCATTTTCCCAGCACTGCGCCACCCGGATAGGGGAGTGACGGGCCGGATTGCCGATACCGAAGCCGACGATGACGACGACGCAGTACCTGAGTTCCCCGGAAACCGGGCGGGAGGAGTGCCTGCTTCGTGAGCGATGAGGACTTCTCCTGTCTCGCTGATGCTTCTGATTTGTTGGTTCGGTTGTTTTCCTCGTAGTAGAGTGTCGATCGCCTCTGCAACTTGCTCGTGTACCACCCACTTCTGGCGTTCGAGCATTTCGATGGCAATGGCAAAAGTTGGGGGTGCTTTGCGCTCCAAAACCGTCTTTTGAGAACCGCGACGCCTAGCCTCATCATCTCCGAGCGTCACCGCTTGAATGCCGCCAATTAAATCAGCTAGAGTCGGGTTTTTCATCAAGTTTTCGATCCGGTTCCCGTGGGCAGTACCGACTAACTGCACGCCCCTTTCGGCGATGGTTCGGGCGGCCAAAGCTTCCAATTCCGTGCCGATTTCGTCAATCACGATCACTTCCGGCATATGGTTTTCCACTGCTTCGATCATGACTTGGTGTTGAAGTTCGGGACGGGAAACTTGCATTCTGCGAGCTCTGCCGATCGCTGGGTGAGGAATATCTCCATCTCCGGCAATTTCATTGGAGGTATCAATAATCACCACTCGTTTTTCCAAATCATCAGCTAACACGCGGGCAATTTCCCGCAGCGCTGTTGTTTTGCCGACTCCGGGGCGGCCGAGCATCAGAATCGATTGGCCGGTTTCCACCAAATCCCGGATAATCTTGATCGTACCAAACACAGCACGACCAACCCTCAAAGTCAAGCCAATAATCTCACCACTGCGGTTGCGAAGGGCGCTGATCCGGTGCAGGGTTTGCTCGATGCCGGCTCGGTTGTCCCCACCGAAATGACCGACTCGCTCAATGCAGTAATTCAGGTCTGCCTTGGAAATCGGCTTCTGGGAAAGGTGTTCGGCCTTGGATGGAAAACGAGCTTCGGGAAGGCGCCCCAAATCCATCACAATCTCAATCAGATTGTTACGCTGCGGGTGCTGTTCTAGGGGTTGCCGGATGTCATCTGGCACGATGTCGAGTAATTTATTGAGGTCGTCTGTAATCTGCATTCGCCGTCCATCTGTTCGGGTGACGTTTTCAAGCTTTTTAGTCATTAGTCATTAGTTATTAGTCATTGGTTATTAGTTATTAGTTATTGGTTATTGGTTATTAGTTATTAGGTATTGGTTATTAGTTATTGGAACTATAGCAATCGCCAATGTGGTCAAGGCATTTATAATCATTGAACCCAATGACTGCGTTTATCCTGCCCTGCGACTCCGCTCCCTGAGCGATGCTCAAAGCGCCTTGGCGACTGGTGTAACTACTAACCAACGACTACTGACTAATGACTACTGACTAATGACTACTGACTAATGACTACTGACTACTAACTAATCTTCTTTGAGTTGGGAAACTAGAGAATCAGCTAAACTCACGGCCTGCCTGAGCAGTGCTGGGAAGGCTTCTAGTTGAGTTAGTCTTGGTGTTTGAGTTCCGGCTACTGGTGGCGTGATGGCGTTTGGAATCGCCAAGGCTCGATCGATTTGCATTGTTTCTAATTGCTCTAAAATTGGTGACAGCAAAACACGGGCATAGCTGCCATAAGCTACACCTGCAATATATGGGGTTTGGGAAATTGACAAATTTTTCTTGCCCTCCCTCATCAGCCCAGATGCTCTGAGTTTGCTGACAGTATGAGCATTAGTGCCACCAGCAAGTTGCACGTATCCGGGTAAGCCGGCCGCTAAGACTTTTTGGCCTAGTTTGACGGCTGCTCTAGTAGCTCCGGTTCCAATATCTCCACTCATTGGCCTACCGTCGGTTTGCCAAATTAGGGGACAAGGAAGGGGGGAAATTATTTGATAAAGTGTCCGCAAATAATCAATCAAACCTTCTCCATCGGGGCAACTAATGGCAATTAATTTGAGTCGATCGACCCAGGGATTTATGCTTGACCAAAGTCTTGCAAAATCTGTTTCTCTGCCTATTTGGGTGTGGATTTCTAGGGCGTCCACACCGGATTGCAGGATTAAAGGTGCGATCGCGGCAGGGGCCGACACGTAGGAACGGGTGTAAATTAGTTGGCTGGGACAAACCGGGAGACAGCGACCGCAGCCATAGCATTGCTGGTCTATGACCCCGGAAACACCTTCGCCACCACCCTGAAAAACGATGGCTGTGGCTGGACAAATTTTTTCGCAAGGTCGCCAGCAGTCCACCGGACACTCGGCTGGGTTGAATTCGGCCTTACGAAAATGCGGGTCTTCCCCATCATTTAAACTTACCATCAGCCAGGGCAAACCTTGTCGGTCAAACCTGGGGTTTTGGGCTTGAGTCTGTATGGTGCCGGCCACCTGTAGGGCTTCTTTCGCTGCTGCGATCGCCGCCGGGTCTGCCGCGACATCGATACAGTCAGCGCCTGCTAAGGTGTAAGCCAAGGTTAGGTTCCGAACCGCAGGCAGGTGTTGAAAGCTGGCCCCGCAGATCAGTTTGAACCAATGGCCACCTTTTAATGAGTTTAGGGGCTGGTAATGTTCTGTCACCTTTATATGCTAACGTTTTGAGCTAAAAATTGCGAGGCAAAAATTTCAACTGAGTTTTCCGACTCAGACAGATACAAGGATCAAAACGCTACCGATAGGAGTGGGACTTGGGGGGGCAGCCCCAGATGTGGAGTATCAACCATTACTTTTTTGGCAATCTAATTTTTTTAAGATTTTTTGTTGCGGGTGCGATTTTTAATTGTTGGCTGAGGTTTTAATTTTAGGCAGACTTATAATACTATCATTTGTTAGCGGTGGGTGCAAGATAAAAGCCGACTATTATTGCAGGATTGAGAGTTTTGGAATCTCTTAACTCGATTCGGAGCCATCTAGCGCCCACCAAAGCACCTGGGCGTATTGAGCGCACTCAAACCAAGGCAGAATGAAAGTTAAATAGCCGATCGCCATTGCTGATATGTCGGTATTTAGCGACACGATCGCACAGTGCAAGCAATATCCCCACAAAGCAAAACTAGCGATCGCACCCAGAATGCCTGTAGAAATAGCAGTATCTAAAATCCAATTGTGAGCTTTATAACTCGGTATTTTTTCAGTACGAATCTGTCCGTTTATATCCAGGTAATCGTAAGAAAACTGACCTAAATTCACAATTTCAGGAACCTTATTGGGATTGGCGACGAAAGGATATGCAATGCCAAATCCGTTAAAACCCCAGCCAAAGAGAGGTCGTTTTTGAATCCCGCGCACAGCAAGTTCCCACAGGGGCGATCGGCTGGACATTACTTGTGCAACAGATACCCGATTCCAGTCCAGAGGTCTAGTAAAGGTCATTGCACTAATTGCTACTAAGCCGAGCGCAATAACTGCAATCATTAATTTATAGTATTGCCATCCCAATAAGTAAAATAGTGCTATAATTAAAGATAAAATTGCTGTGCGAGTGTTGGTAAATAGCAAAGCGGGGAGAATTATGAATAAAATCAGAGTGGAAGTGCGATCGTTAATTAATTTCCACTTCCAACCTACCGCACAAATCACGGCTGTCAGAGCCAATACTATGGCTGCGTGACCGCGGTGCGAGAAAAGTGCGATCGGCTGCTGTCCCCGAAAAATCGTACTAGCCAAAACATCATGTGCGATCGACTGACCGTTCGTTGCTGTATAATCAATTTGCCAGTTGACAACTTGCGGAAAAACGCTAACAGCTACAACCGCCCCTCCTATCAGCAAACCCCGCATTTGAGAGAGAAACAGTTCGGGATGAAGTTTTAGTAGCAACCTATTACTCAGCGAAAAAATAGAAATTAACAGCCAGTACAGCCAGCCATCTCCCATTTGGTCTTGTCCCCAAAAAGAACGCTCCGGGAAAGGACTGTTGAGGGTAGAAATCGCTCCCACCGTCAAAAAAACTCCCCACAAAATCAGGCAGATTTTCCACTGGCGGGAAAAAGTTAAAAGTTTCCTTTCTTCCCATAAAAATGATAAATTTGAAAGCACAATCAGCAGGACAACAAAAACTTTAGGTTGCGTCCAAATTTCGCCGCGGCTGCCTCCCCAAGGGTTGATGAGAATGAGGCTGAAAGCATATAGCAGAGTGTAAAGATTTTTCATTTGTGTCATTGCGAGCTTTGTGTGATTGCTGTAGGGGCGGGTTCACCAACAATATCTGCTAATAATTGACAATCTCAAAAACCCGCCCCGATCGGGATATTAGGCTCTAGAAAAATTATCCAGCCTGTCGCTTTTTCCGCAAAATATGCCGCATCCCAGCGAACCACAACAGCATTCCTTTAGTCGCCAGAATACTTCCCGGTTCCGGCACAGCTTCCGCATCAATTGGCTTGGGAATTTGCCGCATCTTGAAACTTCCTTCCCGTTCCTGAAAAGCTAATTGAATTGGAAATGCTGTTTCTGCTGTCTCACCAAATAATGAATCAATCCCAGTGATTCTAAAATTATCTACTGGATAACCCAACAAAGAAATAAAGTCTAACTTATCTCCTGGACTGAAATTACCGAGTATCGAATCTCCTACTGCAACAGTAAACTCCTGGTCATCGCCCACAGGGAAATCGAGAATTTCAGTAAATAAAGTGTCTTCCAGAGATTGGAATTCAAAGCCGTAAGTAGTTGGAGGGTCAAACCAGCGGCAGCCGGGAACTTTGTTGAAGACTTGCCAGCCATTTTGGATAGAATTAGGAAGGATGGGGTTTTGCTGTGTCAGGCCCCGCTTTTCTTTTCCGAATCCGCCGCCGCCGCTACTTGCGGAGCTAAAATCTGGCGAGTCTTGTGGGTCGTAAACATCAACAAAAAGCTCGTAATTGCCTGTGTCTTGACCGCGAGCACCTCCACCAGCAGCACGGACATCGAGGTTGATATTGCCGCTACTACCTACAGTACCCGTTAGTGCGGAGGCAAAACCATTTCCTACAGAGCTACTGTTGTCGTCAAATCCTAGCCGAAAACCTGAGTTATTGTGGGTGCTTAAGAATGTGTTGGGGTTGCAGCGATTGGAGGGGAGGTCGTTGTTTGTCCAGGCTATATATTTTGAACCAGGGGTAAGGTTAGGGAGATTAAAACGGTCTACTTCAAAACCGGAGGCGAGGCTGTCGGAAAACTTTTTAGAAGTTTTAGGACGATTAATTGTACTTTTCCAACCCCAAGAAACCCCGTTATAAATTGAGACTTTATTGTCTGCTGTCTTCTCAACCAGATACAGTTCAGCGTCAAAGGTATGACCTATCGAGACATTATTCCTGAATGGATAGTCTTTAAATACACCGGGTTGTAACATTCCTGGAAACTGGAGATCGTAGAATGGATTACCCTGAAAAGATGGAACGTCAATGAAATTATTTGGCTCTCCTTTACGATCGTTAAAAAATTCATAGTTAGTTACCCGTTGAATCCAATGTAGATTGTTAATATTATTGTGAAAGCTGCTGGAAACGCCATTTTCTGCTATCTGATAAAGGTAATTGAGTTGAAATTTAGCCCCTACGTGAGTAGCTTCGTCTGGGAAGTTAGCCTCTGGTGTGTAGTACGGATTATTCTCTAGAACTTCAAATCTACCATCTATTTGCACCGTATTAAATTCCCATCCTTGAAAAAGGGTTTTTAGATTTTTTATAAAGTCACTACTTTGAGCAGGTGGGTCAAGAAGTTTTACCTGTTTTACCGTTATTTTACCTTCAGCCTTAATTGGGTCTTTGTATGAAATGGTTTTAGAGCTAGTGTCACCACCCAAACTAAAAGAAAACGCACTCTCTTGCTGACCTGTCAGTCCGAGCAACAAGCTCGCCGTCAACAATACTAAAGGGTATGGTCTTAATTGCATTTTTTTAACTCCTTATAAACTACTAATTTTAAAAAACTATCAACCTGCGTAGCAATTATCCCCAACAGATCATTGTGAAGTCGTTAAGGCTCAATTCTCGACTAAGTTAAACTCTACAAAAGGCGTCGCTCCCAAGCCCTTCCACGTATCTCCGGATAAATTTTGAGTGCAGCTTACTTCTGACACTCCAGGGTTGTACCCAATTCTTATCTGATACTTACCGGGCTTGAACTCATCAAAATAGATGAAGCCACCAGAGCGTTCAGAGCGTCCAAGTAAAAGCAAGTTATTTTCCCAGAAGAGTTTGGCATCTAGACTGAAAGTAACATTCTCTCCTGGCTCGACTAACGGACAGTTGTATCCTGCCAGCAAATTCCCTCCCCCGCGTCCTTTCAAACGCAGTTTTTTACCACCTTGCTCTAGAATCTGTAACATTGTATTTAACTGTTGGAAACGAAACGAAGTTGCCGTTTTATTGGTAATCCGAAGAGCGAGTTTTACAGGAGTTGTAGCATTGGGCTTATTTGAGGGGATTATAAAGACACGCTCTGGCATAAAAATTTCAAAGCGAATGCCATCTAATTCAACTGTATTGCTGTTAATGGATACAGGTTGAACTACGCGAATCGGTATGAAGTTCGTAGCTCCCTGACCTCTTCTAAGTCCTTTTACTGTCATCGGCTTTTGCGTTTCTTCGTCATAGCAGGAAACTTTTCCACCAGGACTGTCATAAATGAACCGAAGCTGATATTCTCCGGGCTTTAGTTCGTCAAAATACCAGAAGTAACCAAGCCCAGCATCACCTTTGAGTTGAAGCTTATTATTATTCCATGTAAGTACACCGGAACGGAATAATTTTCTTGTTCCTGGCTCCACTAATCCGCACAAACTTCTCGTATTTGACTGTCTATCTCTAGCTTTTTGTAGTGGCAGCGATCGACCATCTTGCCCTACAAGTTCTGGAATCAATGTGTCGTTGTCAGCTCGAATGAAATTTTGTGTATTGTTGGCAATGCTAACTACAAAAGATAAAGGGCTACTGATATCCAGCTTCTTTTCCGGTATGGGTAAAACAAAGTATGGCACTGAGATTTTCATAGAAATGCCTTCCTGTTCTACGGTTTTGTTGTCAGGTGAATCTACGGATTTCAACTCAGCCACCCTCGTTATTCCTAGATGGGAGGGCGCAGTCGAGCCTCTGGACACATGGCTTAATGCCATTACTCCCTCTTTCATCGCAATAACTTCTCTAGGCACATGACTCAATGCCACTAAGCCAGAAAGAATTAAAACCAATAAAAATAGGTAACAGTTCTTCATCACATGAATTAGCTCTGCTTTTTTAAAGTGACTCATTACTATTTGACTATATATATTAGGACAAGTCTATTAATCTTTTAACCGTAAAACTACCGAACTTTTTCAGACCAATTTCCCCTACTATCAGCAGTATAGCTGTCGGAAAACTTTTTAGTGATTTTAGGAGGAGTAAATATGCTTTTCCAACCCCATGATATCCCATTATATATTGTCACTTGAGTGGGGTTATTAATGGGATCTTTGACCTCAGCAAGATAAAGTTCTGCACTCCAGTTTTTGTTGTTATAATAGATATCATCTCGGGATGGAGTATCCACAAAAAGAATTCTTTGATCGGCGGGAGGCCTTATCACCCGACCATAGGTGTCGTAAAAAGGGTTAAATGTGGGTTTTTGGGGGTCGATAAAACCTGGTTGAGTTTGCTCTAGTAGCGTATCAATTTTATCGTCAGGAGTTCCTGGTGGCTGCTTAATGACTCCCTGTAGGGTAATGGTGTAAGCATGATTGTTAACTACCCGTTGGATAAAATGAACGTTACTTCCTACGGGATCTAAACCAGCACCAGGGTTATAAAGAACTTGTATTTCAGCTCCAACAGTTTCTGGGTTAGGGTTAGTAAGAAAAATAAAGGGAGCATAAACCCCAATATCAAACCTACCTGTTAAAGACTCTACAGGTTGCGCCTTGTTAAACGTCCAACCATTTTGTGCCCATACAGATGACGTTAGCAGGTTAAAAAAATCATTGGTGCCGCCTAGTGGGAGTGCTGAGACTGAGGTAGTAGAGACAGTCACAGTACCTACACCGGGCTTTGTATGGGATATTGAGGAACAGTAAGGCGAGGTCGGAGTGCATATCGGGTTTGGTTGTTGGGATGGCAATGTGAAAGAAAACGCGAAACTGGCTCTACTTGTTAGCAACATCAGTAAGGGCGAACTTAATAAAATTGTCCAGTATTGTGATAGTTTCATTGTTGACAACTCCTTTGTATGGGGTAGGAAATATCTGTCTCGGCTTGAAATCGAGTAACAATTGCCACTTAACTTCTATTTAGATTCAGACTGGACGACGCGGAACTTCACAAAGGGTGTGACTATCTGACCCGTCCAAATCCCTCGTGTTAATTTGTTGTACTCCTGCTGTTGAGGTTCATCACAATATAATAAAGGGCGAGAATTGATGTATCTCAACCTAATTTGATAGTTACCAGGCCTAATATCAAAATTCCATCCGCCACCTAATCCATCAGCGCCTCCGAAGAGAAGCAGATTGTTCCGCCACAAAAGTTGTGCTTGCAAGAAAAAGGTTAGACTTTCTCGTGGTTGAAGTAAGGGACAAGCCAGTTGCGGAGAGTTGAAAAGCATAACTCTAGCTCCAGAGCGCTCTAATAAATTACCATTAGCATCCACTATTTCTAGTGGAAATACAAAAAGGGGATCGAGTGGAGGAAAGCGAATCGGGTGAGATGTATTGTTTGTCATTTGAAAACCGATCCGAACAAGAGTAGTAGTATTTGGCTGATTTTCAGGTATGCGCCATACCCGATCCGGTGCTAAAATTTCCAACCGAATACCATTTGTTTCAACTGCATTGCTATCGCTCGATTCAAAAGATATCAAATCGGGATTTGAGTCGATCAATAGATTTCCTATCGCGCTCGCTCCTTCAGGTATATTGCTGAGTGCGATCGCTCCTGAAAGTAATAAAGCGAGCAACAACAGAAAAAAATACTTCAACCGCAAAAGATACTTCATACCTTCTAATAATTGACACTATCAGGCTTGGGAATTAGACGCATCTTAAAACTTATGTTCAAAGGTGGACTAAGCTAAAATTCTTTGAGGGAGTAATTCCCCGACCTACCCAGATTTTTTCTTCTGTCCTGGGTACTTGCGTTATTAGTTCGCAGAGTCGTACTATTGTGCTGCGGACGTCATACTCTAAAGCAATCGAGTACACGCCAGGACTGAGAGGCTCATAAATCCAAGGGGCACCTTGAGCATTAGTACCTTCAAGCTGAAGCTGATTATTCTGCCACTGAAGTATCCAGTTCCAAACGAAAGTTTCACTTTTTCCAGGTTTGATTGACGGACAAAGGGGTTTGTTTAAGGTCGGTGGATCAGATGAAATTACCTTGTTCGCTATTTTTAATTCTTGACCATCCATTTTTATAATCTTTGGACCAAAGCTAAGCGCCAAGGGGACGCGAATAGACTCTGATGTTTTGTTGGTAATGCGGACACCAAATTGCACAGGGGTATTTGCACCGTGCAGATTGGCTGGAATTGGCCATATCGGGTTAAACACCACAGTTTCTAAATGGATACCATCTACTTCAACTACATTGCTATGTGTTGATTCAAAGGATGTCAATTCAGTTGCCCTCCCCAGTTGGGCATCAACAGCCCCAGCTAACAATCTGGGTACATGGCGGAGCGCGATTACACCCGAAATGATTAAAGCCAATAAAAACAAGGCAAAATGCTTAATCATATCAATTCCGTTAGCATCGGAATTATTAATCTTTCTCTTCTCTTCCTTTGCGTCCTTTGCGCCTTCGCGGTTAAATCATTCCGATGCAACCGGAAACGATATCACATGAATTAGCTCTGCTTTTTTTAAAGTGACTCATTACTATTTGACTATATATATTAGGACAAATATATTAATCTTTTAACCGTAAAAATACTGAAGTTTTTTAGACCAATTTTCCCTACTATCAGCAGTATAACGGCTCTCTCTAATGCTTAGTCCACAAAGTAGCGACCGATACAATCCACCGCAGTTTTTTACCATCTTGCCCTAGAATCTGTAACGTTTTATTTAACTATTGAAAGCGCAACGAGGCTGCCGTTTTATTCGTAATCTGAAGAGCGATTTTTACAGGAGTTGCAGCATTGGGCTTATTTGAGGGGATTGTCAAGATACGCTCTGGCATTAAAATTTCAATATGTTAGATACCTGACTTCTCTAAGAAGTCGGGTATCTAAGTGTGGTGTTTTTTGAACTCAGTCTGCTGGTTACTTGCTCAGCCGCTTGTAAGCCGTAGCCAAAGCATTACTATCTCCGACATTTCCGGGAAACAAAACTACTGGTAAATTGGGAAATAGAGGATGATTTGACTCGGTTTTTACTACGGAACAACCAGGGATGATTTGACCTAGGAGTCTGACACTTTTGAGGGACAAACCTGTACTCAAAACATCATTGGAAGTAATACCACCTTTGCTGATTAAAAACCCGATATCTCCCGGCAGTCCGCGGACAATATCCATTAATAAAGCAGAAACAGCTTCTCCAAATTTTAACCGGATTTCCGTGTTTTTAAATTGTAGTTCCTGGCGGCTGGTATAAATTACTGGGGTTTTGTCATCGCTGTGAGCATTGCGGACTTTTTCTAGGGTTTTATTCAGTAAATTTGTCCGATCCTCTGGGGCTTCTTCTAGTAAATGAGCTACATCTATTTCAATGCTCGCTGTATTGGGTTCTTTTAACAATTGTTCCAATTGTTCTGTGGTTTTTTTAACGTGGGAACCAACTATTACTGCACCGGGTTTGCCATTCCTGACATATTTTGCCATATTGTCGGCGGCGATGGGCTGGGGACCTAGGTCGGCTAAGGATGTTAAAATGCTGGCTGCGCTGCGGAATAAAAACTTTTTCCCTTGACTAGCTGCATCGAGAATGTGTTTGGCAAAGGTGTCTAAATCGCTTTGATTTTCGCAATCTACTACTGCACATTGGTTGTTTGTCATGTGCATGAGTCGATCTAAGTTTCCTTGGCGGATGTCTGCGAGTAAGATGCGATCGACATTCTCGGCCTGAATCCTACCTTTGGTTTTTTCTTCCACGTAGTCTGGCAGATAACTGTGACTGTAGCCAAAAACTGAATCTTTGGCAAATTCGGTTTCGTGGACTGGTGTTTCGACGTTGTTCACCATTAGGTAATGTACGCTGTCGCGGGTAATTCTTCCTCCTTCAAAAAAGGCGGGTATTAGAAAATGACCGTCGAAGGGGCCTAGTTCTTCGGCGATCGCGTCGGTTTCGATGGGATAGTGGCCGCGCAGGGTAGAATCGGAACGGCTAACTATTAAAAAATCCTGAATTCCTTCGGCGGCGATCGCCTTTTTGAGATTTTGGCACACTTCGCGGGTGACGGAGGCTGCGTTTTCGGGAGTTAGCGATCGAGTATTTGTCAGTATAAAGAAAATCGGCGATTTGTCCCGCAGTCCCAAACGCAGGGTTGCGTCGTCCCAAGTAGTCAACAGCAAGCAACTGTGTACGGTTTGAGAACCTGTGGGATCGTCATCAAGAACTATAATCTTAGGTTTAGCAGACATACTGACCTGGTTGTTAACGTCACCTTTCTAAGATATCCTGACCCAGTGACTTCACTGAAAAAATTTTACCTTAAGTCGCCTGCTTTCGCTCTTGCAACTTTTTCATTTCTGCTTGAACTCCCACGGCTACCTGCAAAGCTTCGTTTAGCAATCGCCCTTGTTCGCTAGCCCGATCGCTAATTTGCAGGGCATTTAAGGCGACTAGGTTAGTGGCGAATAGTTCGGAGTTAGTTCCCACAAATTTTTGGTTTTCCCTGATGATTCTCTCGGTTTTTAACGCTCTGACTAAATCCTTTCTGATCAGTTCCAATGCTTGAATGACTTTTGAGCGATCGGCTATTTTGACTCCCGAATTACCAGCATCTTCTATGTCGTCATTAATGGCGATCGCCTTGATGATACCATTGTAGCGATCGACATCATCAAAAAGATTAATTAGATGTTTGTTTTGGTGGCTGCACCTAATTTTCCAGATATCCTCAAAGATTAAACCGGCGATCGCCATCAGGTGAACGGCCAACCAAACCAAATAAGCCCTGGGAAATATCATTACCAGCAGCAAACAACTAATCGGAATTAAAATAATTAAACCGAAGGTTTTCACGCCTTCGCGAACAAACTTAGTTGCTGTTGCTGGTCGATATACGCGATCGGGGCCCGTACCGCTGAGGCGTTTGAGTTCACCCGCAGTAATTTCTAATCCCTGGATGTCAGAGCGCATAAATCTTTACAAATATTTGTTAATTATAAATTTTAGCTATAGAACAAAAGGCTCGTCTACAATAAATCTAACATCTTTTTTCACTAAATTTCCACTATGTCCGCACGTCCTATCTACCTCGACAACCACTCGACAACCCCCGTAGACAAGCGGGTACTTGATGCGATGCTGCCCTATTTCACCGAGCAATTCGGCAATGCAGCCAGCATCAACCACGTCTACGGCTGGGAAGCCGAAGCAGCGGTAAAACAGTCACGACAAATTTTAGCAGAAGCCATCAATGCCTCTCCAGAAGAAATTGTTTTTACCAGCGGTGCAACGGAAGCCAATAACTTAGCGATTAAAGGCATCGCCGAAGCCTATTTCAGCAAAGGAAAGCACATTATAACAGTAAAAACTGAACATAATGCGGTTCTTGACCCCTGTACCTATTTGGAAAAGTTGGGGTTTGACATTACTGTTCTACCTGTAAAAAGTGACGGATTGATTGATATAGGCGACTTGATCAAAGCGATTCGATCGGAGACGATTTTAGTTTCGGTGATGACTGCTAATAATGAAATTGGAGTGATTCAACCGATCGCCGAAATTGCAGCAATATGTCGCGGAAATGATATTATTTTCCACACAGATGCAGCCCAGGCGATTGGTAAAATTCCCCTAGATGTACAGGAGATGAATATCGATCTAATGTCCTTGACAGCCCACAAAATTTACGGACCAAAAGGCATTGGAGCTCTCTATGTGCGTCGCCATAAACCGAGAGTGCAGTTAGCACCACAAATGCACGGCGGCGGTCACGAACGGGGAATGCGATCCGGTACACTGTACGCACCGCAAATAGTCGGATTTGCTAAAGCTGTGGAATTAGGAATTGCGGAAATGGAGGCGGAAACAGCACGAGTTGTGAGTTTGCGCGAGCGTTTGTGGCAAAATTTGGCAGAATTAGGAGATGTGTTTCTCAACGGTCACGCGACTAAAAGATTGCCAGGAAATCTTAATATTAGTGTAGGTGGCGTTGACGGTCAAGCATTGCTGTTGGGGTTACAGTCAGCGGCGGCGGTTTCTTCTGGTTCTGCTTGTACTTCTGCCAAAATATCTCCATCTCATGTTTTAGCAGCGATCGGGCGATCGGACAAATTAGCCTACGCTTCGATTCGGTTTGGGATTGGTCGTTTCAATACTGTAGCAGAAATAGATGCAGTCTCTCAACACGCGATCGCTACTATTACATCTCTCCGACAAGCTCAAAAAGTCATGAGTTAGAAAGTAGTTTTGATGTCAATTTAACTGGTTCCCAGGCTGGGTCTGGGAACCAGATGCTTTGACTGGGCCTAGATATTTTGCCAATCCCTTTCAGTTTTTAGAGTCATATCGTTGACCGTTGTATCGGAATGATTAAACCACAGAGAACACAGAGGACACAGAGAAAGAGAAGAGAGAAATAATTGTTCTGATCTCGAAGGATTTGATATCAGCCCTCAACAATTATGGCCCCGTACCATCGGAATTGATATTAATTAGAACCAAACACTTCGCGGACTCGATAAATTGGTTTACCCTGAGATTCATGATAAGTCCGCATCATCACTTCTGCTAATAAACCAAAACAAAATAACTGCACCCCTGTTAACAGCAAAACCACAGCTAAAATTAGTAAAGGACGATTCCCAATACTTTGGCCAAAACCCAATTTCAGGAATGTCAAATAAATCCCTAACACCGTTCCCAAAGTCATAGAACTCAGTCCCAAAAGTCCAAAAACGTGCATGGGGCGAGTTAAAAACTTTTTCATAAAAGAAATAGTCAACAAATCCATCAACACCCGAAAAGTCCGCCAAATTCCGTACTTGCTTTGACCAAAGCGGCGGGCGTGGTGTCGTACTGGCATTTCGGCAATTCTCGCCCCTTCAATAAAGGCTAAAGCAGGCAAAAATCGGTGCAATTCGCCGTAGAGATTCAAATCTGCCACCAACTCCGATCGATAAGCTTTTAAAGAACAGCCGTAGTCGTGCAAAGTCACCCCTGTAACTTTGCCAATTAGCCAGTTCGCCATTTTAGAAGGAATTAAGCGACTAATCGTGTTATCCTGACGATTTTTTCGCCAACCGCTGACTAAATCGTAGCCTTCATCTAACTTAGCCAACAATAGGGGAATATCAGCCGGGTCATTTTGCAAATCGCCGTCTAGGGTGACAATAGCACGACCGCGAGCGCGATCGAAACCCGCTGACATGGCGGCAGTTTGACCATAATTGCGACGTAAAATTACAGCACAAAGGTCATCGCGACTGCTAGCTAACTGTTTGAGAAGTTCAGCGGAACCATCCTTAGAACCATCATCTACGCAAATAATTTGATAGCTGAGTCCAGAGGCTTGAATCGAAGTGGCGATCGCCTCAATCAAATGAGGTAAACTTTCCACCTCATTATACACCGGGACTACCGCCGAAACATCCAGCATCACCTCTGCCTCAGCCTTTTTTTCCGCCAATTTTTCCAAAAATAATGCAGCGTCCATTTCTTTATGCTATAACATCAACCGTCAACTCAACTATCAACAACTAACTATAGCAGTCCTTGCAGGAGTCGTAAAGTTTTTTACCCCACCCCAACCCTCCCCTTCATAAGGGGAGGGAGTAAGAAATTCACAAATGATTTAGGATTACTATAGGTTGATAACTTGCCACCACTTTACCATATCCTCGCAATTGCCGATAATAAGCTTGACTAACTCGATCGCCATCCTCCGACAAAATATCGATCCCGATACCATTGCGACCTTGTTCAGTGCCGGAACTGTGAATATAGCGATCGCCTCCCAGATATAGTCCCACATGAGTAGCCTTTTCTGGTGTTCCAAAAAAAACTAAATCTCCTGGTTCTAAACCAGTTATACTAATAGGCTTAGTAAAAGCTTCCTGCTGATAAGCATCCCTCGGCAACCAGATACCCGCCGACATGAAAGCAGCCTGCATTAATCCAGAACAATCATAATTTGGCCCCACAGTGCCGCCCCAAAGGTATTCATTAGATTTGTCCATCGCCTGATGAGCAAAATTAATTACTTTTGGTAATTTTTCTCTAATTTTGGTCTCCGATAAAATCACAGGATGATAGGGTATTTCTGCCACTGATATCGACTCAAAATCTCGCAGATTCAGCCATCCCGGATAATCATCTTCGCACAGCCGCACCATCACAGCCATGGTATCAAAATTTACACCTATCTGAGCGTCAACTACAGGTAATTCGACTACTCGCAAGTGTCGCCCAGCCATCGCCTGAGTCGCCAGTCGATCGCACTTGGGGGAATCGTAAATATTTATGTGCGATCGGGCCCGATACTCCACAACATCAGATAATTGATAATTAGTCATTTAATTTTTTCTAGTTTATAGTTGATAGCTGATAACCGATAACTCCTATAGCAAGCCCTCATAACCCCCTAAAATTACCATGACATTTTTTCGTAAAGACGAACAACTAGAAACCCTCGGCAAGAGCATTATAGATGCAGTTCACGCAGAATTTACAGAATTAGGAGGCGATCGTCTCGCCCTCACCTGGATAGTCTACGATCCGCCCGTGCGAGTCAACACAGGCGGAGCTCTGAGCCCCGAAGAATTTTGGAAATATCAAGCCAGAGGTTTTAGCCATCGGGCTTCAGAACGAGTGTATCCCGCCAGCATCGTCAAATTATTCTACCTTGTTGCCGTCTGGGAATGGGCAGAAAAAGGGATGATTAAAACATCAAAAGAATTAGAACGCGCTGTCAGAGACATGATAGTAGATTCCAGCAACGACGCCACCAGTTTAGTAGTAGATGTACTAACCGGCACTACCAGTGGTCCCGAATTGCCCTCCGGCCCCTTTGAAACCTGGAAACAGCAGCGAAATATCATCAACCGTTACTTTCAATCATTAAATTGGCTAGACTTACAAGACATTAACCTCAATCAAAAAACATGGTGCGACGGCCCCTACGGTCGGGAGCGAGAATTTTTGGGCGAATTAATGGAAAATAGAAATATGCTAACCACCAATGCCACGGCGATTTTGTTGCATAGTATCATCGGTGGTGTAGCTGTTTCCGCCAAAGCATCCCAAGAGATGATGGGTTTAATGAAACGTAGCTTAGAACCAGCGGAATTAGAAGCAGATCCCGAAAATCAAGTTACAGGTTTTTTAGGTAGCGGATTACCATTAGAAGCGAAATTATGGTCAAAAGCAGGGCTCACAAGTCAAGTGCGTCACGATGCGGCCTACATTGAAATACCAAATCTGCGCCCTTACTTGTTAGTGGTATTTACCGAAGGAAAACAGAATAGTAAAAATGAACAAATTTTGCCTTTTGTATCGCAGCAAGTCATGGCAGCCATGAAAACACTGAATTAAATTAAATTAAGATTAAGGTATCCAATTCTTTGAGAACAGTATCTACAAAATTTAATATCATTCAAGTCTGAATCTAAGAAATGTGTATTTTCGTACAAAACCCAGTTCCTGAGTCCCCATGTGTCCAGGACTATGAATTTTGTAAATTTGCACAAAGTCTCGAAGGGCGGTAAGATATTTATTGCTTTGTTGGCAGATATAACGTAAATTCCGATCGCCATTAAAACCAATAATCAAAATATGTCCAAGACTTACACCGTTGAATTACTTCATCAAGGCAATACCTACACCCTAGAGGTTCCCGAAGACAAACAAATTCTGCGCGCCGCCAACGCCGCCGGCATTGAGTTGCCAAGTTCTTGCAATGCAGGGGTTTGTACCACCTGCGCTGCTAAAGTTATGGAAGGCCAAGTCGAACAAAATGATTGCATGGGCGTTAGTCCCGATCTCCAAGCGGAAGGTTACGTGTTGCTATGCGTGGCTTACCCCCGATCGAACTTGAAGATAGAAACCGAAAAAGAAGATATTGTCTACCATCGCCAGTTCGGTAAACCCTAGAATTAAGTTAAAATGGATACAATTACCGATCGCGGTATCACCATTCAGGAATTACAGACAAGCCTATGACTACCCATTTCATTTCCGCAGAAGTCCACCTCCACGATACAGCGGAGGAACTCCACTCGGCGATCGAGATTGAACTGCAAAAGCACGGTGAGCCCCTGCGCTGGGCTGTCACAGACGTTGATGTCGATCGCCAAAAAGCCGTGGTAGAAGGCTACGTCCTCCTAGAATCCGCCCTAGAACCATCCCAGGCAATAGCGTGAACCGGCGTCCTTTGACCGTGGTGTTGATAGTCCCCACAGGCGTTGGAGCGTCCATCGGGGGCTTTGCAGGGGATGCCCTACCTGTGGCTAGGGCGATCGCCCACATTTCAGATACCCTGATTACTCACCCCAACGTCCTCAACGGCGCTCAACTCTATTGGCCCATACCTAATGCTCTTTACGTCGAAGGCTATGGCCTTGACAAATTTGCACAAGGATGCTGGGGTCTACAACCAGTACATCAAAATCGGATTGGCTTAATCCTCGATGGCGGCATCGAACCAGACTTGCAGTTGCGCCACTTGCAAGCCGTTGATGCTGCTAGAGCTACATTAGGTTTGAACATAACAGATTATGTTTTAACTGATGTTCCCCTGAATGTAGAATTGCGAATGTCGGAATCAGGGGCATCTTGGGGGACGATCGCGCATCCAGACAGTCTCTTACGCGCCGCCGAAAAATTAATTACCCAAGCAAAAGTAGAGGCGATCGCTGTTGTAGCCAGATTTCCTGACGACGCAGGCAGCATCGCCCTCGCCAACTACCGCCACGGCAAAGGAGTTGACCCTCTCGCAGGCGCAGAAGCAGCGATCAGTCACCTGATTGTCAAGACATTTAAAATCCCCTGTGCCCACGCCCCAGCCCTGTTGCCGCTACCCCTCGATCCGCATCTGTCACCGCGATCGGCTGCTGAAGAAATCGGCTACACTTTCCTACCCTGCGTGCTCGCAGGGCTCAGCAAAGCCCCGCAGTTTGTCACCCTCGGTACCCAAGAGAGAGACACAGACAAAAACAGAAAGCATACCCAATTACCAATTACTGCCGATCGAGTTGATGCCGTGGTGATACCCGCCACAGCCTGCGGTGGCAGTGCTATCCTGAGTTTAAGCGGGCGATCGGCTGTACAAATCATTGCAGTGGCCGATAACAAAACCCAAATGCAAGTTCCTCCCGAAAAACTCGGAATCAAAGCTTTGCAGGTAAACTCATATTTAGAGGCGATCGGAGTATTGGTCGCTTTACGAACAGGCATCACACCAGTTGCCTTGGGTGCAGACATTTCCCCCTTGCGGTGTTTGTCGGACTCAACTAAACAAATCTCAAATCTCAAATCTTAAATCTAAAATTGATTAAGTGGCAGAAAAAATTCCCGAAAATCCAGAATTTGAACCATTGACACGCACCCAAGTTTTAGTAGCAATGGGCGTGACAGCAATTATATTGCTGGCGGTAGCTAAATTGTGGTTGGTATTTGGATCGGTATCGCTTTTGCCAGTCAAATTAATCGGAATTGACTTACTCAAAGGATGTGCGATCGGATTCCTCATTTCTGGCGCTAGTGCGATCGTTTATCAACTCTGGCCCGGTTATCGGCGCAGTGCCAACGTTTACCTAGAAGTAGTCCTCAAACCCTTATTTTGGCCAGATTTAATTTGGTTGGGATTGTTACCCGGACTTAGCGAAGAATTGCTATTTCGAGGCGTGATGATGTCGGCTTTAGGATTAAATGCTACTGGTTTAATTTTATCCAGTTTTTGCTTTGGCATTTTGCACCTAGGAGACATCGATCAGTGGCCCTATGCAGTTTGGGCAACTGCTGTCGGATTCCTATTAGGCTACAGTTTTTTAAATACTGGAAATTTGTTAGTCCCAATTTTAGCTCATATTTGTACAAATCTGATTTCTAGCTGTGTTTGGAAGTGGGAAAACCAAACAGCCAATCGATTTTAAAATTGTGTAACAGGCCCGAAAGCCTGTTCACAGCTTGGTGTTTACCAGAGATCTATTTAACCGTTAACATAATAATTGCGCGTTCCCTTCGCATTCATCGCTTCTCCCAGTCGGTTTAACCCGTAGACGTAAGCAGCAGTTCTCATACAAACTGATAAATCCTGAGATATTTTCCAGATAGCCTCAGTTTCTTCCACCATTTTATGCTTCAAGCGCTGATTAACTTCCTCCAGACTCCAATAAAGTCCGCTACGGTTTTGCACCCACTCAAAGTAACTAACCGTTACCCCTCCAGCATTGACTAAAATATCAGGAATTACCTGAATTTTTCGGGCTTCTAAAATCAAATCAGCAGCGGAATCAATGGGACCATTAGCTACTTCAAAAATAAACTTAGCCTGAATGCTATCAACATTTGCTTCGGTGATTTGATTTTCCAAAGCCGCGGGAATCAACACATCTACATCTAAAGCTAAAATTTGCTGATTAGTCAAAATTTCATGTTCGACAATATTGCAAACAGAGCCTTCACAATAAATAGCTTTAATACCTTTATTCGAGTCTTTAAAACTGCGGATGCTGGGAATATCCAAACCTTGTTTAGCATAAATCCCCCCTTGGGAATCGCTAACTGCTACAACTTTGTAACCTGCTTTCCAGAGTAGTTCTGCTATTTCTGCACCCGCATTCCCAAAACCTTGTACTGCTACAGTGGTATTTTGAGGAAATAACTCACATTTTGCCAGAATATTTTGTAATACAAAAAAAGCCCCAGTTGCTGTAGCCGTATCTCGACCTAAACTACCACCAATTGTTACGGGTTTACCAGTCACAACCGCTGGACAAAGTTGCCGTTTAATGGTATTATATTGATCCATCATCCAACCCATAATCATGGGATTTGTGTAAACATCAGGTGCGGGAATATCGATATCTGGGCCAATGAAATCAGCGATCGCATCCACATAGCCGCGACTCAATCTTTCCAATTCCAGTTTAGACAATTCCTTGGGATTTACAGTAATTCCTCCCTTAGCTCCTCCAAAGGGCAAGTTCAAAACTGCACATTTAAAAGTCATCCAAAATGCTAAGGATTGCACTTCGTCCAGCGATACTTTGGGATGGTAACGAACTCCTCCTTTGGAAGGACCTCTGGTATTGTCATAGCGCACTCGATAACCTTGAAAAATTCGCAGAGAACCGTCATCCATCCGCACGGGAATTGATACAATCAAACTAGATTTGGGATATTTCAGCCGCTCGATTGTATCCTCGGAAAGGGATACATATTTTAAGGCTCGTTCTAATCGGCGGCTGGCATCAGTAAATAACGATTCAGACATAATTAATCAAGAAAAAGAAAGCAGGAAGTGGGAAGTAGAAATCAGATTTGCTCAGGAATTCTACTTAATAATACTTATATACAGTAACAACAGTCAACAACCTTGTCTCGATCGACTATCTGCCATCGGCAACCACAAATTAAGCATTTAGACTTACAATAGAGAGTAATAGTGAACTCAAGGCAAAACTTGAGCTCGATCGCTTGAATCAAAGCCAGCCATTAGGGTAAGGAAAATCTGACATCGATCGACTAATTAACTCACTTTCTTAACTAAATAATTATTATGGTTGGACTCCTAGCTGCCCTCTCTGCGTCGGCGGCGGGGGGTATGAGAATTGCCATGCCCCTGCTGTTAATTGGTTTGTTACGCATCGATAAACTGTGGTCAGAAATACCTCTATTGTCGGGGCTTCACCCCCAAGTGGTGATAGCAATTTTGGTGAGTTGGTCTCTATTAGAATTATTTGCTTCTAAAACCTTTGTGGGACAGCGGGTGTTGCAAATTGTGCAAGTTATTTTCAGCCCCATTGTAGGAGCAATTATGGCAATTGCGATCGCTCAGGTAAGTTCCATCGACGAACTTGTTGCTCACCCTTGGATGCTGTGGATTATTGGTATTGTCGGAGGTTTGTTGGCTTTAGTGCTGCAACTGGTGCAAGCAGGATGGCTTTATCGGCTGAAGGTGTTGCCGATTTGGCTGATTTTTGTTCAAGATGCTTTGTGTATTGCTTTGGTATTATTTGCCTTTGATGCACCGCGGCAAGGGGGATTGATTGCCATGTTGCTGCTGTGGCTGGCAATTCGCAGCTCTAAAGAGTGGTATCGCTGGTACAGGAGCCAAGCAAAACAGGCGTTATTAGGAAATCCCCGTCAAGGTAAACGCGATCCAGATTAATTTAATAATTAGTTATTAGTTATGGGTTATTGGTTATTGGTTATTAGTTATTTGCTACCAATACCCAATTCCAAACTCCCAATGCTCTCCCCCCTAGGGGGGAGAGCTAGATCCAGTTCCCCTCCTGGGAGGGGCTAGGGGTCAGGGCTGTTTCATTCTCACCAAAAAAAGGGTTTTGTAGGGGTAGCGCCCCCGTGCCTACCCCCCCACCAACCATTTTCCGTCATTTCAGAGATTGGGGCAGCCACGGGGGGCTGCCCCTACAAGAGATTGGGGCAGCCACGGGGGGCTGCCCCTACAAGAGATTGGGGCAGCCACGGGGGGCTGCCCCTACAAGAGATTGGGGCAGCCACGGGGGGCTGCCCCTACAAGAGATTGGGGCAGCCACGGGGGGCTGCCCCTACAAGAGAATGAAACCGCCCTGGGCTAGGGGTGGGTACGATTCCCCATCATCATTTTCTTAAGAAACCGCCTTTAAAGTAAGCCGATCGAGTGTAAAGGGCCGCGACCGGTAATTAACTCCAGCAAGAGTGCCATAAAACCAATCATCGCCACACGACCATTCCAGACTTCCGCCCCCGTAGTCAAACCCCATTCCCACTGCTCTTGAGGGTACATCTTCACTTTCTTAGAAGGGCGTACCACATCAGAGAACTTAACACTGGGAGATTCGAGGGACTCGATGACTAAATCAGCCAAAGCCTCAATAAACACCGGATGAGTATTGAGGGCCGGCACTCGGTAGAAATTTTGAATTCCCGACTCTTGGGCCAATTCTCGATACTCCATGTCAATTTCTTGCAGAGTTTCGATGTGCTCGGACACAAAACTAATCGGAACTACTAACAAATCTTCGACTCCATTGGCCGCGAGTTCGGTAATGGCATCTTCGGTGTAAGGCTTGAGCCATTCCACCGGGCCAACCCGACTTTGATAGGCGAGAGTGTGTTCGTTCGATCGATTCAAATGCTCCATAATCAGACGAGTACAATCTTCTATCTCGCGCTGATAAGGGTCTCCAGCCTCTTCTACATAGCTGACAGGGACACCGTGGGCGCTAAAAAAGATATGAACTCGATCGGAATTAGGAATATGGTCTAATTCCTGGGCGATCAATTCAGACATTGCCTGAATGTAGCCTGGACGATGATACCAAGAAGGGATAGCGGTATATTCAATATCCTTGAGTTCTGGATCTTTTCCCCAGATTTCTTCTAGCTGTCGGAAACTAGAACCGCTGGTACTGATGGAAAATTGAGGATACAGTGGCAAGATTGCCAAATGTTCGATCGCATCGCGCTTAATTTGGGCAATGGCCTCTTCGGTAAAAGGATGCCAGTAGCGCATCCCCACATAAACACGCGCATCTTTTCCCTTGGACTCCAAGAGCTGTTGCAGCGCTAGCCCTTGTTCGTCTGTGATGCGACGCAAAGGAGAGCCGCCCCCGATTTGGCGATAGTTTGCCTGGGATTTCTGAAAACGCAGGGTTGAAATCAACCAGGCGAGTGGTTTCTGCAACCAGGGAAACGGCAGGCGAATAATTTCCGGGTCAGCGAACAAGTTGAACAGGAAAGGGCGGACATCCTCGATTTTATCGGGTCCGCCCAAGTTTAATAGCAATACTCCTACACGGCCCATAACGGTTACAGCTCTCTCATCGTCCAGTTCTGTTACTTATCTTATTGACATACTCACCGCTCTGTGAGGGCGGTTACTCTTGACAGTTGACGGGGATGTGCTGCCGAGGCAGTCTTACCTTCCCTATTTGTCCATTTAGAGTCGTGCCGATGCCCCATGCCGACTTTATAATATAACTTCATAATATCTTAAGTCGATAGCAACGTATACATAATTTTGAATTTGGCAATAATTGCTAAACTTTCTCCTTAGCTGGCGGGACAATACCAATTTTATTTAAACCTGCATCAATATCCCTAAGTAATTGAAAATCTGCTTCTGGCAAAAGGTTGACATCAGAGTGTTTTTCCAGAAAAGAAAATGCTTGCCGAAATTCACGGGAATTGGCGGCGACGGGACAATCAAAGTGACAGGGTATCACTCTTTCAAAATCCCAACTCGCGACTCGATCGACCCAATCGAGGGTTTCCTGGGGTGCGCGATTGAGAATCAAAGCTTGCAAAATCGGTGCGACAAACAATCGCCCTCCGGACCGCAAGGCCTCAAACGATCGCCTCCAATCCGCTTGCCACCTGAAGGGAAACAAGCCGAAATAGGCTCTGGCAGAACGTTCAGGGGCTTTGAGGGCCCCTGCTAATACAGATGACCATGACGGCACTTCCAACACGCTAGGACGAAAATACATCGCAAATAGGGCAATTCTCTGCCACCCTTTGCGCAGATTTTCCTGAGTTTCTGCCACGGGTGCCGCAGCGCTTTCCTTGGCGTGAAATAACAAGGGATAAGAGTCGAGTTGGACGATCGCCGGTGGATTTTCAGGGATCGAAACCACAGAATCTGTTACCATCAGCGTGCGCGATCGCCTGTGAAATAGCGCCACTTCCGCAAACCAACCTAAGCGAAGGTCGATGGGACCTAGAATAGCCACATCAAATTGATCGGCAAAAGGCGCTTTGCTGCTATCGGCGGAAAGTACAAAGGTGCGTTTGGCGGGAAAACCCAGCCAACTCAGGGGTAAATTCAGCGGAAAACTCCAATGCTGCGGGGCGACAAACACCAGGGCGGTGGGAAAACACCTAGCAAAGGGGCCGACAAAAACCTTGTGTTCGATGCCAGAAATAGTTGTCAGCAAGATATACTTAACCTCACCATGTTCTGCCACCAACTCGTTGAGCAAGCGGATACATTCAGGAGTAGGCGCCACGGGGGCGTAGACGAGAAGGCCTTCGGGTTCGAGTTTAATCACCGTCATCCGAATCGGAACAACGACGTAGAAAATGCCCTGAAGTTGGTCAAAAGTCCAGATTGTGTCCTTAACGATTTCCTTGCGGATTGTCCGCCGCCTGCTGTAGGGATAGATAGGGACTAGGGGCCAAAAGGGCCAGGAAAAGTCCTTGGAATCAATCTGTTCTGATATTGGTGTATCTTCGCCTGCTGTCACGGAGAGACTCCTTCCAAATTGCTGTACGTGCGATCGAACTATAGCCGAAGCAAGAAGGAAGAAGGAAGCAGGAAGCAGGAAAATGCAATAAAAAGCAATGATTCAAGTAATTATAAACCTTTTTACTACAAACAACTTTCTCAAGTTTTAGGTAACTTGTCCTGATATAATCATAAGTTCGCAAAATTTATCAACTTAGTAGATATGACACAAAACTACCGCATCACTCTGTTACCCGGAGACGGAATCGGTCCTGAAATTATCGCAGTAGCAGTAGATGTCCTAAAAATTGTCGGCAAACAATTCGACATTGACTTTAAATTTCAAGAAGCTTTAATGGGAGGTGCTGCTATTGATGAAACAGGCAATCCACTCCCCGATGAAACCCTAGAAATTTGCCGCAACAGCGATGCCATATTATTAGCAGCCATCGGCGGTTACAAGTGGGATAATTTACCCCGCGAACAACGGCCAGAAACGGGACTTTTAGGGCTGCGTGCCGGATTAGGTTTGTTTGCTAATTTGCGTCCCGCGACTATTTTACCTCAATTAGTTGATGCTTCTTCTTTGAAAAAGGAAGTTGTCGAAGGTGTGGATATTATGGTGATCCGCGAATTGACTGGGGGCATTTATTTTGGGAAGCCGAAGGGTATTTTTCAAACGGAAACTGGGGAAAAACGCGGTGTCAATACAATGGCTTATACTGAGTCAGAAATCGATCGCATCGGGCGAGTAGCTTTTGAGACGGCGATGAAGCGTGGGAAAAGGCTGTGTTCCGTGGATAAAGCGAATGTTTTGGATGTTTCGCAACTGTGGCGCGATCGCATAATTGCCCTTTCCTCAGAATACCCTGATGTGGAACTTTCTCACCTCTACGTTGACAATGCAGCAATGCAGTTAATCCGGTGGCCAAAACAGTTCGATACAATTGTAACTGGCAATTTATTCGGTGACATTCTTTCTGATGCCGCAGCAATGTTAACTGGTAGTATTGGAATGCTACCTTCTGCTAGTTTGGGTGCCACAGGACCGGGAGTTTTTGAACCCGTTCACGGTTCTGCACCGGATATTGCTGGACAAGATAAAGCAAATCCCATCGCCCAAGTTTTGAGTGCAGCTATGATGTTACGATATGCTTTGAACCAACCGCAAGCCGCGACTAAGATTGAGCAAGCGGTGGTGGAAGTTTTGGACCGAGGTTATCGCACTGGTGATATCATGTCAGAAGGCATGAAACTTGTCGGTTGTCGGGCGATGGGCAATGCCTTGATCGAAGTTTTGTAAAGCAATAATTGTGTGTTGGGTAGGGGCGGGTTTTACGAATAATATATAACCCTCAACAACCATCTGTATCAACCCGCCCCATACATCATCCAAATCAATTGTGGGTGGGGCGGGGGCGGGTTTTACGAATAATATAGCAATCCTAAATCATTTCTGAATTTCTTACTCCCTCCCCTTCATAAGGGGAGGGTTGGGGTGGGGTAAAAAACTTTACTACTCATTTATGACTGCTATATATAACCCTCATCAACCATCTATATCAACCCGCCCCATACATCACCCAAATCCACCGAAAATGTGTGTTGAATGTTAAGATATGAGCATTTAATGTTCCGCAGTCAAAAGATGAAATTGCTCCGTATCAATCCGATTTGCTTGATACAAAATCTGAGCAATTTCCGAAAGCGCTAACACAGAATGAGCCCGATAACCATTCACCCGCAATTTATCTTTTACTCCTTGTTCGTGGTCAATCAAAACCACAATATCTTCCACATTCAACCCAGCAGATTTTAACTTAGCAGCCCCTTCCATCACACTCTTGCCACTAATCAAAATATCATCAACTACCACAATAGTTTCTCCCGCCTGAAAATGCCCCTCAATTAACTTTCCGGCACCGTAAGTTTTCACTTCCTTGCGGGGAAAAATCATTGGCCGTTCCATCCGCAAAGCTAAACCAGTTGCTGTGGGTAAGGAACCATAGGGGATTCCCGCAATGCGATCGAATTTTAAGCCTTTGAGAATTTCTGCATAGGCGCTGACTATTTGGTGAAAAATTTGCGGAATTGAGATAATCTTTCGCAAGTCAATGTAATATGGAAATACTGCTCCTGATGCTTGTACGTGGTCGCCAAACACTACGCAGCCAATATCATAAAGTTGCAAGATTAAATCCCGGTGAGGTTCCGGTTGCAAAAAGCAAACATCCGGTAGCCATAATTCGCAAGTAGGACTACCTGCGATCGCCCTTAGTCGCTGTTCGTTAATATTATCCCGCAATTTCTGAATTTCTAAGCGTGGCTCTTGACAGTCGAATAAACTAGGGGGGATTGGTAGCAATAAACCTTCACCATTCTTACTTAAACCGGCCGCCAGCAATTCTGCAAGGTCGTTTTGTTCTGTCAAGTCATTTTGTTCTGGGATGTCTCCTTCAACTAAAATTAGGCGTTCGGGAGCGGCTTGACGAATCCGCGCTAACATATCCGGCATTACTCCTACTTGTAAACCGAGTTTTTCAGGGGTTCCCCAAGTCTGAGAAACTCGGACTAATTGTAGGTAAAAAGGATTTTCTGGTGTTGGATATTCTTGTAAAGCGGCGGCGGTGGGATTAGCAGTAGCACAAAGGACAAAAACAGTTTTGTTGGGATATAATAAAAAGGGCGCTACTTGGTCGAATCCGGCATAGGGACTCAAAGTAACAGCGTCAACTTGCCAGTCTTCAAATACGGTTTTGGCAAATAGGGTGCTGGTGTTTAAATCGCAGTGTTTGGCATCTAAAATTACGGGAATGTGAGGAGGAATAATTGCTAATATTTGTTGCAGTAGTTCCCAGCCGGGAATGCCGAGAGATTGGTAAAAACCTAGGGTGATTTTGCACGCACTAATTAAGTCTGCTGTTTGGTCGATCGCCCATTTAGCTTTTGCCAAGAAATCTGTGGTTATGGACAGTGTATCTGGGAAAGTTTCGGGTTGGGGGTCTAGGGTCAAATACAGCAAACTTTGATTGCTTTCAATGGCAGCTAACAGTTTGTCGCCGAATTTTTGTGGATGATTCATGGGGATTGGGGAATGATAATTTAAAAATCCCAAGGGGGTGTGAAAATTGAGATAGGAGTTTAGCGGAAGATATCGAGGGCAATTGAAGTTTAAATTGAGAATGTTATAAAATTGTAGAATATCAAGACCATGAAATCTCTAATTTTGGGATCTGTATCCTGTGGATTGATGCTTAGCCTGGTAACAACGACGATAGCAGCTAACCCCCAACAACTCAACCAGTTGCGGGAAACTAACCAGTGTCAAGGTTGCGATTTGAGAAGCGTTCCTTTACCAGAGGTGAATTTGGCAAATGCTGATTTGCAAGAGGCTGATTTGAGGGGGGCGAATCTGAGAGGGGCTAATTTGGCGGGGGCTAATTTAAGGGGGGCTTCTCTGAGCGGGGCTTCTTTGCGACAGGCTAATTTACAAGGTGCGGATTTGACTGATGCTAATTTAATTGGGGCAGATTTAACGGGGGCTAATTTGGACAACGCTAAGCTCAAAGGTGCGACTTGGGTTGATGGTACTATTAAATAAATAGAAGCTAATTGGTCAAGTCGCGGATGGGCTTCTAGCCCGTCCCACAATAGTTTTAAGAGATTTCACAATGCAAACTAAATGTTGTTTAGCTGAGCAATGAATGATAAATACGATCGCCTTTGAGACTTGGGACAATTTGCTACACACCTATGTTGACGATTTTGGGCGCGTGAATTATGGGCGCTGGAAAGCTGAGTCGGCACAGGTTTTGAGAGAGTGGCTGGAAAGTTTGGCGGCTGTGGATTTGGCTGCTGTGACTGATGGGAATGAGCGTCTGGCTTTGTGGCTGAATGTGTATAATGCGATCGCCATTGCTCAAGTTCTTGAAGTATATCCGATCGCCTCCATCCGTCCCAAAGTTTTGGGAATTCCCAACTGGCTGAGCTTTTTGGATTTCTTCACCCGTTCAACTTGGACAATTGGGAGAAAAAAGTATAGTCTCAATCAAATCGAACACGGGATTTTGCGCCGGGAATTTAGGGAACCCCGCATCCATTTTGCGTTAGTTTGCGCTGCTGTGGGATGTCCGATGTTGCGTCGCGGGGCTTATTTCCCGGAGTCGGTACTAATTCAATTGGAAGCAGATGCTAAGGGTTTTATTCATAATCCTGATAAGGTGAAGTACGATGCTGGGAAAAAGACTCTTTATTTGAGTAAGATTTTTGATTGGTATGGTGAGGATTTTGTGAAGGTGGCGGGTTCGGTGGCTGGATATGTCGGTGGTTATTTGGGTGCGGATGTGGCGGTGAGTGATGAATGTGCGATCGTTTTTTTGCCGTATGATTGGAATTTAAATCGGGTTGATGGATAAAATTTGCGCCTAGGGGTAGGTGTTTTTTGAGGGGGTAATTTTTTTAGTCTGTCGTTACCCCTTCAAATTGCCAGATTCAACAGGGCGATCGGATGACACCGAGGCGATCGGATGATTTTGAGGCAACAGGGTGAGCGACTTGCTGGCACGTCTGGCACGGCTGGCACTCGCACAGTCGCACGTCTGGCACGGTCCCACGGTCGCACGTCTGGCACGGCTGCACGTTCGGAGCGCTGGTACGGTCGGAGCGCTGGCACAGTCGGATAGGTTGGCACTGTTACAGGTCTTTATGTAAAGAGTTGATGTTTAAGTATTTTTACGGTAGACACTAAATTCAAAAAAGGTTAAATTATGCAATAGGACTTACTTGTAATCCCTCTCTTTTGGAGAAATGATAAATGTCTAAACATAAAGATGACTCTCAAGATAAAACAGAGGCAATTGGGTATGTAGCTGGTGGTGCTGCTGCGGGAGCAACCGTAGCTGGTGCAGTAGGTGGGATGGGTTTAGCAGTTGGCGGAACCGCTGTTGCAATTGGTGCAGCACCCGTTGTTGCTGCTGGTGCTGTTGTCGGTTTAGCAGTATACGGACTCAAGAAAGCGTTTTTCAATTAATGATTTTAGATATCTTAGGGAAGAGCTATGGATGATTTGAAAATTGTGGGTGCTATTACCAGTGCAGCGGCAGCTACTGGGACAGGTTCTGTGACAATTGCTACAATTACTTCTTCGGCTCCGGGGATTCTTGGAGTTATCGGGTTTACCACAACTACAACAGTAGCTTTGCCTATAGCTGGTGTTGTGGCAGCAGGAGGGCTATTCATCTTTGGTATTATCAAAGGAGTAGAGATGGCTCGTCAGCAATCAGAATCTCAGTAATAATCCTATTTTAAAATGCTGTTATGCAGAGTAAACTTTGCTCTGCTACACCCTGCTACCTTGCCGTAAAACTTTCAAGCGCTAGGTCAGAATACTGTCATATCCTGATTTAACTTTTGCACTTCCAATATCTAAGCTAGGAGATATGGATAGGTAGGCAAGATTAAACTGAATAATGTAACACTATGTAAAGAGGTTTAAGTTAGCCACTAGAGAGCATGGGGAAACTTTGCTCTTGCTTCTATAGGGATATTTTTCGCGCCGATTTACTTACAGGTAAATTGTGTACAATTAGTTTGGCGTAGTCTTGTCATTCAGCCAAATATAATGGCATATTTTAAGAAAGGAGATAGCCTTGAATTCAGAGTTGGAAAAGGTTTCAGAACATATGCTGGCGCTTGGCTTGGGTGCTCTAGCCCATGCAAATTGGCACGCAAATTCTGCGAGTGATCACAACAATAGCTGGCCGGAGCTTTCCGTTTTACAAGCAGCCCATGCAGCGGAAATATTAATCAAAGCACGTATAGCCCAGGAGCATCCCTTACTTATTTTTGAGAAGTTTCCTATTTCCAAAAAGGCAACTGATAATTTTTTAGAACTTAAGCACTTATGTGAAAGTGGTACAACTATTCAATACAAAGACTTACCCGAACGGCTATGGGCGACTACTGGTATAAAGCTGGAAGAGTTAGAGTTAGAAAAGTATCAAGCTTTCGGTAAATTGAGAAATTCTATACAGCACTTTGCGCCCCCACAAAAAGTTGACTTCTGTGGAGAAACTATTGATTTTATATATGAGGTAATAGATCCATTCATTAATAAATGTTGGGGTTTATATGCAATTGATTATAATGAGGACGCTCTAGCAGAGCGTATTTTTCTAATTGAGGGATTAATTGACCGTGGGATTAAATTTCTGGTCTCTCCTAACTCGGTAGATTGCTGCGGAGGAGATATGGATTTTGAGTGGCCCAAAAACAATCCAGGGTATGAGCAGCAAATGAGGCTTAGGTTTGCAATTGCACAATTTACTGAACAAAATGATAAACCCTCATAAATTTTTTGTTGTTCAAACAAAGACCAACAACTCAAATGTAGGAGACATTTTAAGTCGTTTCTACTAAGTTCGAGGTTACTCGCTGCCTCTGATTTGAACTGTTAGACTTCATACTTGCATCCCTCAATATCGGTTCGTTACACCACAGGAGGCGGTCCGAAGCAGTTTAATACGGTTCAGTTAAGAACAATTGGACATCCCAAAAGTACCTGTATGTCCGATAAAATTATGAGATTAAAATTTGTTGGAGAGTGTTAACTGAACCATATTACGAACCAGGAGCTGTAGATAAGGAATTTTGAGTTTCTCTGCCTATCCGTTTATGGAAATGGCATTAACTGCACGGAACTAATTGTGTCCTACAGTTTCGTTTTACTGTTTTTTATCCTGTAAGACATTTGAACCACAAGGGTTTCACGTCCTAGGCGGGAAAAGTCCCAATTTTCCCACTCACTCCAAAACTTTGTTCTAGGCGGGAAAATTGGATATAATGAGCTACAGTCAGATTTTCTTCCGGTGCTGTTAATTTAATCTCCAGTTGTTGAGACTGAGTAACTCACTGTTGAGAGGAGGAAAACTTGTTTTCAGGTTATAGCTGGTAAACCTAAGATTGCGCCCCGGAGCCGCTCTGCAAAAATTCCTCAGCCTTTTTAATAGCCTCTTCCCTAGTAATTCCATATGGTTCCTGATGTAACCTTTTAACCCCCCGATAATTAAATAGGGAACTGTCAACTTGATAAACATCAATTGCATGAACAAGATTTGTCATTGAATGAATACGTAAAATAGCATATACATACTCATTAAGCGTAATTTTTTCTTCCACCCACATAATAATTTACCTCAAAATAAAATAACTCAAAAAACGAGATAACTTTATATTAAGTATAGAACCATACTACAAATTTATCAAAAATTTCACTATCTTGACCTAGCGGTGGCGGTTCCCCATCCTAGGCGGGGAAATTTGAGTTTCCTCGCCTAGATTTATTTAGCAAAGTAAGGTTGGTAATATTCTCACGTCACTATCTAAAAATGGTGTGACTGTTAGCGAAACTTACAGCTTGCAATCAACCTAAATCCCTATCAGGGATTGAAACATGGCCTTAATCAGGTTGAGAGTGGAGATTTTCACTAATCGGTAGGTGGTTAGATGAATGCTAACCAATTAGCTATTGATCCGCCCTTAAACCTCTCCACTCAAAATCTGTTGAACCGTCAAACTTAGCTGTGGAAACATCGGAGATACGATCGCCTCTCCATCCCGAAATACCCCAACCTCAACATATTGCCCATTCTCAAGCCGCAAAACAGTCACTACTTGTTCAATTGGATCGATCGCCCAATACTCTGCAATGCCCCGCGCTGCGTACTGAGCTCGTTTGCGCTCGTAATCCCGATCGCTACCCACCCTACCCGGACTAACTACCTCCACAACCAACCGAGGAGGCAACATATCAAAGGTAATAGTTAACCTGTTTGCTGTCAGCGGAATGTGTTCGGGTTCCAAAATAATCAAATCTGGGTAGCGATTGGCGGCATCTCCCGATCGCAAAACAGCAACTTGAACCTCACAATTATGAATTTTAATCAATCTAAGTGGCACTAGCCCGCTGCTAGCTAAATAGAAAAATAGATAGTTGGCAATGAAATTGTTAGGTTCAGATTCTGGCGGCAAAGCGATTAACTCTCCATCAATTAATTCATAGCGATTATCGGTGTTATCTGAGTAGTTAAGATACTCATCAAAGGTTAATTTTTTAGATTGAGCTTGTACCATAATATTACATTCCTTATTAATTGTAGGGACACGGCAGTGCCCATAGGTGTCAACTTAAGCTCAAGCCCAGTCAGAGATGGCTGTTTGACTATTAAATCTAGATCCCCCCTAGCCCCCCTTAAGAAGGGGGGGACAAGAGTCTTCTCAAAGTCCCCCTTCTTAAGGGGGATTTAGGGGGATCTGGACTCAGGTAAAAACGAGATTTCTCAAGGCTTTCAGGCTTAAGTTGACACCAATGGGCAGTGCCCATTAGTGTCAACTTAAGCTCAAACCCAGTCACAGATGGTTGTTTGACTATTAAACTTAGATCCCCCCTAGCCCCCCTTAAGAAGGGGGGGACAAGAGTCTTTTCTTTCGTCCCCCTTCTTAAGGGGGATTTAGGGGGATCTAGACTTTGCCTAAGAGCTACATTTATATGGCTTTCAGGCTTAAGTTGACACCAATGGGCAGTGCCGTCTCCTAACTACAGGATTTCGTATCAAATCTACTGTGCAACTTAGACAGGTGTCCCAGCTTCCACCTACAATTACTCGATCGCTGACATATTGAAAGCTATCACCGCTCAAATCCTCTGGAATATACACCATGATTTCAGATAAATTTCGACGAGAATTGCGATCGCAAGCTAAACTCTGGGAAGCAGAAGGACTGATCGATACTTCATTCTACCAACAACTTGCCGATCGCTACCAATTCCACACCCTCGAAAGCGCCTCCCGCAACCGATTCCTGGGCATTCTCATCAGTCTCGGCAGCATTCTCCTCGCCCTAGGAGTCATCACGTTTGTAGCAGCAAACTGGCAAGTTTGGTCGCGAGAATCCAGAGTTGCACTGTTATTAAGTTTATTCGTAGCAGTGAATGCAGCAGGTTTCTATCTGTGGCGAATTCCCCCATCCCGCAGCAAAAACTCTAATCCAAATATACCCCGAACCAAAGGGCGAAACCAACTTTTAGGTGAAGGATTGTTGCTATTAGGAGCTCTGATTTTAGGAGCAAATATGGCACTGATGGCGCAAATGTTTCATATTGGCGGTTCTTCCTACGGACTTTTCCTCGCTTGGGGAATCGGCGTGCTCGGAATGGCTTACAGTTTGCGGTTGACTTCCTTGGGCGTTTTGTCAGCACTTTTAGTCGGTTTAGGTTATTGGCTAGCTGTGTTAGATTGGTCTTCTAAAGTCGAGTTTTCTTGGCTGGAAATTTTGGTGCGACAAATGCCGATCGCCGCCAGTATCATGTTTATACCACTAGCTTATTGGTGTCGATCGCGTGCTATATTTGCCCTAGGTGCGATCGTCCTCATTTTTTCCCTACAAGTTTCCATCATCCAAGGGTTAAATCCAACCTGGGGCGCTGCCATTTTTTGCGCCCTACCACCCGCTTTGTTGTGGGGATACGACGATGCAATGTGGCCGAATATAGACAGCAGACTGTTTCAAGCTACCGCCCGCAGTTTAGGATTGATATTTTTGGCTGGTCTTTTTTACTTTTTTTCCTTCCACTGGCTGTGGCAAGATTCCCCCGCTCCTTCGCAGATTCCCCTGGATTGGAGTGTTTTGACAAATGTAGTTGTTTTGGGTGCTTTAACGGTGTTTGAGTGGCTGCATTTGGGACGTTTGGAACTGCGCCGACCAAAACAAAAAGGAGTGGATTTGACTACAGGTGCGATCGCCATTGCGATCGTCATCAGCGCCTTAATACCGTTTTACCATCTCAATGTTTCTCCTCTCCCCCAATTAGCAACTTTTCTGTTTAACGTTTTATTATTTCTGCTAGCGGTGGGTTTAATTCGAGAAGGTTTAGCACTAGGAAACCGCCGGAGTTTTTGGGGAGGCATGGTATTGATAACTTTACAAATAATCAGCAGATTGTTTGAATACAATACTGAATTGTTGCTAAAATCTTTTGTATTTGTGCTGTGTGGCATTGGTGTAATTGCCGCTGGCTTGTGGTTCGAGCGACACTTCGCCACCATCAAAGACGAATAAAAATCATTCATCTATCTCTCTTCTCTTCCTCTGCGTTCTCTGCGTTCTCTGTGGTTTAATAATTCCGAAATAACCCTCAACAACATAACCCCTAGATAAACATGAACACCAACAACATTGATTTATTAACTGAAAATCCAGAAGAAACAAATTTGTTTCAGATTCCCCCGGAAGCCAAACGTATTCCCGCGTGGCGAATGTGGATTCCTTTATTGCTCCAAATAGGACTAATTATCACCGTACCAGCTTCGGCAGTCTACACTTTTGTCACTGGTAAAACAGTGGTTTTGCAAACAGTACCAGTAGACCCTTACGATTTAATGCGCGGATATTACCAAGTTTTGAGTTATGATATTTCTCAGCCAAATAATCTCGAAAAATTACCGGGATGGAAAGAGTTACCAAGCGACAACAAACCTTGTCCATCCGGTGTTGTTTGCCCACCATCAAAGAATTACAAGGTCAAGTCGGGAACCAGTTTTTATGTGATTTTGGAATCGCCAAAAACCCAGACCAATGCTGGCCGTCCCCAAGCTTGGAAACCAGTCCGCGTTAGTTTAGAAAATCCCGCGAATTTACCTGCAAATCAAATCGCCATTCAGGGTAAATATAATGGCTGGCAGATGGAATATGGTTTGGAAACTTATTATATGCCAGAAAATGAAAGGGAAAAGGTCAATCAGGAGATTGGGGAAGCTCAAAGGGCACAGCGGGAATCTTTTGTGGTAGAAGTAAAAGTGGACAAAACAGGTCATGCAGTGCCTGTGAGTCTGTGGGTGCGACAGCGCAATTATCGCTTTTAGTTACGGGGTCGATCGACCTTTGTCACAAAATTTGAGTATTTATGCTGATTTGAGTGGGAATTACGGGCGATCGAGTCTTAAATTGCCGTAAGATATATAGACTTGTGCAAATCTTGCAAATTCAACAAGGGCACAAGTTCTGACTCTACTGGAGCTTCTCATGTTAGCCTCGCTAATCTCTTCCAGACGCATACTCAAAGCCCAACTACTCGAATTTTTAGGACTCCCTGACAATTGCCCCGACCAAATAGACCACCTCGTTAGCACAATTGTATCCGCGATCGAGGTAAACCCAGCCGAACAAGAAAGATTTTGGGAGACATTCAAAAGTGAATTAGCCGTCGAGCCAGTAGAATTAGAAAAACTGCTCAAATGTTCCTCAAAAGAACGCCAACAATGGATTGAACAAGGCAAACTCCCTGTTTTAGAATATCGCACCTTCCTCAAGTCAGGAATTCATTTAGAATATCCCGTTCACGACAGAAGATTCATCTTGACTCTCTCACAAACCGATATCAATAGTTGGCGCAACGAACCAAAAGGACAGATTCAGAATAATCGCAAAACAGCTACCCCAATCAGTCGAGAAAGCCAGCAAGAAAAGGCAGACTCGCGATTAGCTTTTAGTTCAGCTTGGTCAAAAATTATTGCCGACTGGGAAGAACAAGGTTCTGCTGAAATTTCTGCAACTTTCCAGCTAGCTTACTGGACAGTTTGGGCTTCGCGGTGGGCCAAAGAAAATCAGCTTAACAGCGCCAAAGCTATTGAACATAACGAAATTTACGAAATTCATCGGCAGCAATGGTATCAGCGCAAAAATCAAGCAGTCAAGGTACTGATTGAAATGCCCTACGCCATGCTGTACTTTTATCGTCCCCACGATGCTGATAAATTGTATCTCGAACTTTGTGACGACCACCAGGAAATGATGAAAGATGATTACTATTGGGACAAGTGGGATTTTTTCTATCAAAACCGCAAACTGGTAAATAAGTGTCGCGACTGCGTTTACTGCGAAACCAAAGATTATTATTCCCTTTATTATCTGGAAATCAAGAGTGACAAATTTCCTGATTTTAGTTTTTCTTACCACACGCCGTACACCATTGGCAGAAAGTTTTTGCCACATCCAGAAACCCTACCTAATGTAGATCACGTCGAACAGGATGGTATTTTTCGCTTCGGGAGGCCGCTGCTGGAACAGGAGAAACTGATTCATACTGAAGAGGATGTATTGCTCAAGTTTGACGCAGCTTTAGTAGAGGCGAGAAAGTTTATTTAGTGATGATAAAACTTACGCACAGCATCTACTTATAGATTTTTGTAGGGGCTGTGCGTCATATTGTTTACGGTTGCATTGGAATGATTTAACCGCAGAGAGCGCAGAGGGCACAGAGGAGGAGAAGAGAGATGAATACAGGACGATACCAACGGATTTGATGTCAGCCTTAATTAATTGAGAACAATTGATGAATTTTTGAGTTTAAATTTATCCAATTTTACTACTTGAAAATCTGATTTTCGTCGCTCAAAATTGTAGCTAATCCTATCCAATCCGTTGGCATCAGAATTATTGAGTTTTCTCTTCTTAGACTCTGCGGACTCTGCGGACTCTGCGGTTCATAAAAAAACAGTCATCAAAAAAAAGATAATAAGATTTTTTAAGATTAAAATCTAGGGCCGCATAGTTTAGCATAGGAATGCCAAAATGAGATTGGATCGCGATCGCCAAAAAGACCCCAATATATCACTTCCAGGGGCAGATCGCGATCGCCCTAGGAAATTCAGAGTTAAGATTAAGATAGAATAAGCGACTAATTAGCTGCGAATTCAAGTTCTCGATCAACAGAAGTATGCAAAACCAGACTGACAATGGTTTCAACAATAATTTAGTCGATCGCACCTTTGCTAGTTCAGCAATACCCGATCCGGCAGAATGGGTAAACGAACATCATTTTCTGGCGAATTTTGCCCATCAACTCTCCCATCTCCAACAAAATTTCTCCGATGGGGGCTGGGAAATCGGCGATAGTGGCGATCCCGGTGAGAGTCAATTAGCTATCGACATCAAGATTAGAGAAATATTGCAAGCTAGTTTTAGCGACGACTACTGGCAGTACGTCGAAGGTTTATTTTGAGATGGGGAATAGGGAATAGGGAAACTAGAGGTGGTTGATTTCCCTGATACATTTACGCGACACTTTTTTGTGGCGGCGGTGCCCCTGTACTCGCCCGCCCACTGGTTAGGGCGGATCGAGAGGAATTAAGAAGGAATTAAGATCGATCGCAAAAAACCCGCACTTTCCTCCGGTAAAGCAGTATTGATAAACATTCCGCTACCCAACTCAAACCCAGCTTGCTTAGAAACCCTGGGAATAATCGCAATATACCAGTGAAAATACTTAGTACCCTGTTCCGCCGTCGGCACAGACCGGATATTATAGTTGTAATCGGGATTATTCAATCCATAATAAAGCTTAGCCAGTACAGTTTTCAAAGTATCAGCCAAGTCAGCCATCTCTGGATCGGTAATATCATCAAAGGACGAAGCATGGCGGCGGGGAAAAATCCAAATATGAAACGGTGAAAGCGCAGCATAAGGGATAAAAGCCACAAAATGTTTACTCTCAAAAATCACCCTTTCACCAGCAGCTAATTCATCTTCCAAAGTCCGGCAAAACAAACACTCTCCGGTATCGTCAAAATATCGAATAGTTTCATCAATCCTGGTGCGAAATTGACTGGGAACAACCGGGGTAGCTGCTATCTGCGAGTGAGGATGTTCTAGGGAAGTTCCGGCACTTTCACCATGATTTTTGAAAATAATAATTGTTTCAATATGAGGATATTTTCTAATTTCTAAATAACGCTGGCGATATACTACAAGTATATTTTTCACCTCTTCAATGCTTAACAAAGCTGTCGTCAAATCATGTCGCGGATGTTCGACAATTACTTCGTGAATGCCCATTCCCGACATCCGGCGATGAATTCCCGAGGAAATTCTAAATCCTTCTGCGTTTGGGGAAAGGGCGGGATATTTATTGCGAATTGCCCTGACTTTCCAGTCAGCGCGATCGCCCAAACAGAAAGTTTCCAAAGTTCCATCTTCCTCATTTCCCACACAAAACGGACAATCGGGGCGGTGGGAGGGCAGAAATTCTGTGATTTTTTTGTGGTTGGCGAATTGATCCGGTCTTTTTGCCCGTTCAGTGGCGATGATTACCCAATCTCTGGTAATTAGATTTTGTCTAAGTTCAGACATTTTCTCACCTACATTGTTAGGGTCGAGCTGTCTTTTATTTTAGATTTTTTTTGATATTATGTCACGGGCATTTTACAAAATTTTATAGTATTAAACCACAGAGGGCGCAGAGGACACAGAGTTAGAGAAGAGAGAGATGAATAATTATGGGACATCTAATCTAGCCACTCTCTCGCTATCACTAATAATTCATCTAAAGTTTCTACGGGCCAAAACCGCACTTTTCCATCCTCTGAAGCCGATAGTAAAAATTTTCCATCTCGACTAAAACCAACACTATAAATCGGAGTTTTTAACTCGACAAAATTTGCTTCACCGTCGCTCAAATTCCCCCGATAACCGCGATACTCTGCCAATAAATTCCCCCGCAAGTCCCACAATTTAACAGTGCGGTCAATTGAAGCAGTGGCCAGTGTATCTCCCGTGGGGCTAAAACAGACACTCAAGACAGGTCCATCGTGTCCGGTGAATGTTACCATACAGTTGCCATAGAAATCCCACAATTTTGCAGTACCGTCATTGGATGCAGTAGCAAGGACATCTCGATGGGGGTGAAAACAGACACTCCATACAGAGTCAAGGTGTCCGATTAAAGTTGCTAAACATTTGCCTTGGAAGTTCCACAATTTGGCAGTATCGTCTCTGGAAGCAGTGGCAATTGTATCTCCCTTTGGGCTAAAATTAACGCTTGTTACCCAGCTTTGATGTCCGGTGAAAGTCATCAAACATTTGCCCCGCAAGTTCCATAATTTGGCTGTAGCATCTCTAGAAGCAGTGGCAATTGTATCTCCTTTTGGGCTAAAACAGACACTCCATACAGAGTCAAAATGTCCGATAAAAGTCGTTAAACATTTGCCTTGGAAGTTCCATAATTTGGCAGTTTCGTCTCTGGAAGTAGTGGCGATTCTAGGTTGATTGGGGCTGCAACTAACGCTTGTCACCCAGTCGTTGTGTCCGATAAAAGTTACTAAACATTTGCCTTGGAAGTTCCACAATTTGGCGGTGCGGTCATTGGAAGCTGTGGCGATTCTATCTTGATAGGGACTACAACTAACGCTATTTACTGATTTTTGATGTCCGCTACAAGTTACTAGGTTGTTGCCTTGTAAGTGCCACAATCTGGCGGTGCGATCGTTGGATGCTGTAGCTAGGGCATCTCCTGTGGGGCTGAAACTGAGGCTGGTGATCCAGCTATCATGGCCGCTGAATGTTGCCAAACAGTTGCCTTGTAAGTCCCAGATTTTGGCGGTGCGATCGTTTGAAGCTGTGGCGATCGCATTTCCTGTCGGGCTAAAACTGAGGCTGGTAATCCAACTATCATGGCCTGTGAATGTGACTAAACAGTTGCCTTCTAAGTCCCACAATTTGGCGGTACCGTCATAGGATGCTGTGGCGATCGCATTTCCTGTCGGGCTAAAACTCAAGCTAGTTACCCACCCATCATGGCCGCTGAATGTCACCAAACAGTTGCCTCGGAAGTCCCACAGCTTGGCGGTGCGATCGTAGGATGCGGTGGCCAGTGTGTCTCCCTTGGGGCTGAGACAGACACTTGTCACCGATTGCTGATGTCCGCTGAATGTCACCAAACAATTGCCTTGGAAGTCCCACAATTTGGCAGTACCGTCATAGGAAGCCGTCGCCAGCGCAGGGACAGTGGGGCTCAGACAGACGCTAGTTACCCAGTCGTTATGGCCGGTGAAAGTCACTAGACAATTGCCTTGTAAGTCCCACAATTTGGCGGTTTTGTCATCGGATGCAGTGGCGATCCTCTTCGAGGGCTTCGCTAACGCACTTTGATTCGCGCTAAAACTAACACTATTTACCCAGTCTTTGTGTCCGCTAAAAGTCACCAAACACTTACCCTGCAAGTTCCACAATTGGGCGCTACCGTCAATGGAAGCAGTGGCGATCGCATCTTGATTCGGGCTAAAACAGACACTCCTGACGGTGCTCCGATGTCCGACAAACTGATGGCGTTCGCGAATTTTCGAGAGAATCACCTGCAAAGCCAAAATGGGACTGGTACTGGGATAGGTAGTAACCGCCCGATGATTTAGCATCCATGTTTTTAAATTTTCCCCAGCCTTAATAGCGGCCCGCAAGGCTTCTATTTGGTGGCCGTCCGACTTAAAAAGCTCTAACGCATCGTGTCCAGCTTTTTCAATTTCCATACTTTTTAATTTGACTTGCTGATGAGCTTCCAGTTTGGTAGGTTGGTTTTGGGTCACGACTTCGCGGTCAGCTATTGCCAGTTATGGACTATTTTTTAGTTTCCCATAAAGTTATCGCACTTCATTAAACTTTTTGGTAATCTTGAAAAAGGCGATCGTGGCACTAGCCTTAGACATCAATTTATTTCTGACACCCTAGATTACCTGAATTAACTAACTATGAAAGCAATTAAAGTGATGGCAACGATTGACAACCAAGGGCAATTGTGCATTGATGAACCGTTAAATTTAGAGCAAAATAGCAAAGTAGAAGTAATTGTGCTGATTCCCGAAGTGACAGAAAGTAATGAATATGAGCAATAAATCTGCTATATTTTTAAGTGTACCAATTGCCCACTGTTTCCTCCAGGTTAATTAGTATGGATCTCACTGTCACGTTGAATCAAATTACATCGCTCAGTATTGAAGACCGAATTCGGCTCGTACAAGCAATTTGGGATAGCATCGCAGCAGAGCAAGCTTACCCCAATCTTACAGAAATACAAAAACAAGAACTGGATCGGCGGATTAGCGATTCCGAAGCTAATCCAGATGATGTAATGACTTGGGAACAAATTAAAGCTTCGATAAAAAGACGCCCATGAATTATGCGCTAGTGTTTCGGCCAGAAGTTCGTGAAGAACTCGATGAGGCTTACAATTGGTACGAAAGCCAGCAGGTAGGACTTGGCGACGATTTTTTGGACTCTGTGGACGAGACGTTAAATCGAATTTGCCAGATGCCAGAATCATAAAAATTAATACGGGATGCGGGAAACTCAGTGGCTTTAGCCCTGAGAGGGAAGCGGATCGGGGACTTCAGTCCCCGTGTTCTTGAAAATATGATATGATTTGAATTGTGAGTAAGAACAAAAACATCTACGTGTTGAAACATCCTAGTATCGGAGAAATCCCTGCAACTTAGTACACCTATTGAGAGGCAACACAAAAAGAGCTAATAATGGCAGGATGTTGAGCGTACCGTGTCTTGGCTTAGTGATGGATTCTGAAAGCATTAAAACGATGATAAAAGTAGCTAGAAACTATCGCTTGACGATTGGTGACTAGGTAGACGGCGTTTGACGGCCGTAACGAGATTAGATTGAGGTAATACACTTAGTCTAATTCTGTCAGTAGAATCTCAGTGGCGTTGACTCCCTGAGAGTGTCAAATCCAGTTGTCTATCGTGATGTTAGGCGATCTGTGGTGCGTCGCTTTCCTTATACTGTTTACTATCGGATTGTATCAAGTCGGGTGATTGTCACAGCAATTTTTCACAGTCGGAGAGATCCCAAAGCTTGGCAAGTGCGAACATAAATAAATGTTTGCAAGAGTCTGGCTAGTCTTTGACTTGTATCATTGCTTAAACTTGGGAAACTAAAATTTACGTCAATTGCAGGCGTTAAAATTTCTCACCCAGCCATTCCCTCGCCCTTGCCAACAACTCATCCAAAGTTTCCACTGGCCAAAACCGCACCTTTCCATCTGCTGAACCAGTTATTAAAAACTTCCCATCCCGACTAAAACAAAGACTATAAATCGGACTTTTCAACTCCACAAAATCTGCCTCACCTTTGAGTAAATTGCCTTTATAGCCGCTAAAGTCTGCAAGTAAATACCCCTGCAAGTCCCACAATTTGGCGGTGCCGTCTTGTGACGCAGTGGCGATCTTATCCCCTGTGGGGCTAAAACTGACACTCCATACCGAGTTATTATGTCCGGTGAATGTTACCAAGCAGTTGCCCTGCAAGTCCCACAATTTCGCGGTGTTGTCGTGTGACGTAGTGGCGATCTTATCTCCTGTGGGGCTAAAACAGACACTTCTTACCCAGTGATTATGTCCGGTAAATGTTACCAAGCAGTTGCCCTGCAAGTCCCACAATTTGGCAGTTTTGTCATATGAGGCAGTGGCGATCGCATCCCCTGTCGGGCTAAAACTGACACTTCTTACCCAGCCATTATGTCCGGTGAATGTTACCAAGCTGTTGCCTTGCAAGTCCCACAATTTGGCAGTTTTGTCAGATGAGGCAGTGGCGATCGCATCCCCTGTCGGGCTAAAACAGACACTTCTTACCCAGTGATTATGTCCGGTGAATGTTACCAAGCAGTTGCCTTGCAAGTCCCACAATTTGGCTGTGCCGTCATCTGAGGCAGTAGCAATCCTATCTCCTGTGGGGCTAAAACTGACACTTCTTACCCAGTGATTATGTCCGGTAAATGTTACCAAGCAGTTACCTTGCAAGTCCCACAATTTCGCGGTGTTGTCATCTGAGGCAGTGGCGATCGCATCTCTAGTCGGGCTAAAACAGACACTTCTTACCGAGTTATTATGTCCGGTGAATGTTACCAAGCTGCTGCCCTGCAAGCCCCACAATTTGGCAGTTTTGTCTTTTGAGGCAGTAGCGATCGCATCACTTGTCGGGCTAAAACTGACACTCCATACCGAGTCATTATGTCCGGTGAATGTTACCAAGCAGTTACCCTGCAAGTCCCACAATTTTGCTGTGCCGTCAGATGAGGCAGTGGCGATCGCATCCCCTGTGGGGCTAAAACTGACACTTGTTACCCAGTTATTATGTCCGGTGAATGTTACCTTGCAGTTGCCCTGCAAGTCCCACAATTTGGCAGTTTTGTCATATGAGGCAGTAGCGATCGCATCTCTTGTCGGGCTAAAACAGACACTTGTTACCGGGTTATTATGTCCGGTGAATGTTACCTTGCAGTTGCCTTGCAAGTCCCACAATTTCGCAGTTTTGTCAAATGAGGCAGTAGCGATCCTATCTCCTGTGGGACTAAAACTAACACTTGTTACCCAGTGATTATGTCCGATGAATGTTACCTTGCAGTTGCCTTGCCAGTCCCACAATTTCGTAGTTTTGTCAGATGAGGCAGTAGCGATCCTATCTCCTGTGGCGCTAAAACTGACATTATTTACCCACTGATGATGTTGATGTCCGGTGAATGTTACCAAGCAGTTACCCTGCAAGTCCCACAATTTGGCTGTGCCGTCATCTGAGGCAGTAGCGATCCTATCTCCTGTGGAGCTAAAACTGACACTTCTTACCAAGTCATTATGTCCGGTGAATGTTACCTTGCAGTTGCCCTGCAAGTCCCACAATTTGGCTGTGCCGTCATCTGAGGCAGTAGCGATCCTATCTCCTGTGGGGCTAAAACTGACACTTCTTACCCAGTCCTTATGTCCGACAAACTGGCACCGTTCGCGGATTTTAGCAAGAATCTTCTGCAAAACTAATAGAGGATTGGTAACGGGATAATCGGAAACCGGCGGATTATCAGGTATCCACTTCTTTAAATCTTCTCCTGCTTTGATAGCTGCCCGCAAGGCTTCTATTTGCTTTCCATCCGACTGAAAAAGATTTAACGCCATGCGTCCAGCTTCTTCGATTTTGAAAACTTTCCTGATTTGTTTACGGATTTCTCTTAATGATTCAATAGTTTTTTTCAGTTCTTGCCGTTCATCATCTCGACTGGCATCTAAAAAATCATTATCCTCATCGCTTAAACGTTTCCCCACTTTCCACTGCAACGCATCATCCAACGCTTGACCGTGCAACAGTCGCGAAGTATCTTCACGTTTTGAGGCGATCCAAGCGGCGAAGTTTTCCTGGTATGGGCGGAGTTTCGCTAATTCTTGCTGTACCCAATCGAGGTCAAAAATATCAGCGTATATGGGATTATAAACTTGCAGATATCCGTTGCGTTTGACGACTAATCCTGAGAGTTGTAACTCCATTTGGTCGGGACTATTATCAGCGGCGACCCCCCCCAGCCCCCCCTTAGCAAGGGGGGGAGTAAGATTGTTTGTTTTGTCTTCTGTTAAGGGTTTAACCCCCCCCAGCCCCCCCTTGCTAAGGGGGGGAGTAAGATTCTTTATTTTGTGCTCTGCTAAGGGAGAATTAGTGCTATCTTTCGCCCTGCTTAGTAAGGGAAAATCAGTGCTATCTGTCCCCCCCCTTAGCAAGGGGGGGTTAGGGGGGGTAATAATTTGTGCTTCGACGAAAGAATCAGTGCTATCTGTCCCCCCCCTTAGCAAGGGGGGGTTAGGGGGGGTAATAATTTGTGCTTCGACGAAAGAATCAGTGCTATCTGTCCCCCCCCTTAGCAAGGGGGGGTTAGGGGGGGTAATAACTTGTTGGTAGATGCCTAGGAGTTGACCGATCCGCTGTTGGTTGCTGAGGATGCGATCGCGAATTGTGCCGAGGTGTTCGGGATTGTCGTTCGCTTCCCAATTATTAATAATGTAAGCTTGTACCAGTGTGGCAATGTCAGGATTGCGGGTTTCTGCTCTTTCTAGGACAATCTTACAAAGTTTTTGAGTCAAAAAAGGCTGTCCGCCCGTCCAGTCTACAATCTCATGTAAAACCTGAATCGGGCGATCGACTTTTCCTGCTAAACCTTTCGCTAAAGGTGCAGCTTGTTCTTTAGTAAAACCTGTTAATTCAATAGCTTGACCGATATTAAATGGCGTGCGTTTTTTATCTTGAATCAAATTTGAAGGTGTTGCCACGCCCAACAGACAAAAGGTAATGCGATCGTATTCTGGATTTTGGGTGCGGCGATTGTAGCAACTTCTGATAAAAGCAAATAGATCGTCTGCCGAAAAATTTAAACTGAGAACACTATCGATTTCATCAATAAAAATAACTATTTTTCCAGGAATCTGCGACAGCATCACCGATTCAATAAACTTCTGAAATCGGCGTAAGGGAGACAGCCAACTTCCTTCTTGCCACCAGTTTTTTAGATCGACATCAAGCTCTAATTCATAAGCCAAAGTATCAAGTATATTAGCATACCACTGTTCGGGATGCTCTAACTTCGTCTCGTCGCCAGACAAGTCAATAAAAACCGATCGAACGCCTGAATTTCGCAGTCGCTTGATAGTTTGTAGCGCCAAACTAGACTTACCAATTTTGCGAGAATTAAAAACATAACAAAGTTTACCTTCCAGCAACGCTCGATAAAGCTGACTGTCAGCTTCTCGCGTTACATAGGTTTGGGTATCTTCTGGAAGAGTTGATTCAGCTATATATTGATAAGTCATAGACGCACCGAGAAATATTTACGGTACAAATCGCAGCGGGGAAAACAATCATTATTTTCCACTCGCACCAATCCCATACTTTCCAACTTAAATATCTGATGAGTTTCCAGCATTGCCGATTTATTGTTATTCACAACTTCTCGATAAACTGCTGCAAGTTCGGGACAAAGTTTGAGCTTGCCAAAAAGTTCGCGCAAGTGATTGATAAATGGACTTTGTTCGGTAGGTGAAATTTCCAAAAGCTTAGTTAGAGAAGATTGAGGCGTTTGCAGGTAAGCAAAAGCAGTTTGCACCAAATAAGGATAGCCACCAAACATTACCATAAGTTGTTGAATCTCCTCTGTACTCAAGCAATTGTGTTGATACTGCCGCGCCAACTGCTGTACTTTTTCTAGGGTAAAATCTGGCAAAGGTACAGTCAACCCAACACCTGCTAAAGGCGATGAGTTGATATCAAGAGAACTGTAAACTTCTGTAGCGTGAACGATAATTAACCTGATTTTTCGCCAAATTGCACCGCGGCGATCTTTCCTTTTTGCTGCATCATTCCACGCGCGCAGCAAGCGACAAAAATCTACATTAAAATTAGCTTGCTCAAAAACCAAGTCTACTTTTTCTAATACCAGTACCAAAGGTTGAGCAAAATCTTTGAATAAATACCTTTCTAAATATTTAGTGACGTTCGGGTTAATACCGCCTAAAGTGTCATCCCAATGTTCCATTAATTTATTATCCAATTCCAGTAAGTCGCCCAGAGTAACGCACAACCACTGCAATAATTTCCGGTAATCCCCCAAAACTTCGCTGTCAGCTTCTTCAAAACTGAGGAGTGCAGTTTTGTAACCTGCTTGCGAAGCGCGATCGAGAATTCTATCTACCAGTAAAGTCTTGCCCATTTTCTGAGGCGCTTTGATCCGAATCAGCGCTCCATCTTCTAAAATTTTATCATAACATTTACTCTCGCAATCGCGCTCTACATAGTAAAATTTAACTTTTTGTGGATTGTCAGGAAAGATTCCATAATTTTCTTTTAATTTATCGCTCACTAAGTCAGGTTTATACTTGGCAAATAGCGGAATTAATTCATCGCGCTGTCGTAAATGCTCACCTGGTTCATTTTGAAAACCAAATAATTCGCAAATATTTGAAATATGGTGTCTGACACTTGATGAATTATTAACTTCGATGCACTTAGCAATTTTAGCTTCTGGATTCCCTTGCAAAAATAGTTTTAGCACTTTAAGCTGTTTGGGGGTTAGCTTTTCGCACTTCGCCTCAAACTCTTTTCGTTCCATCATCCGCATACTTCCCTTAACACTTTCCCTGCGATTATTACTAATTTACCACAGTTTTCAGCTTCAGCCCGGATTGTTAGTTTAATTTCACAAATTTACAAACACCAGCTAATTTGTGAATATTTTTCCACAAACTCTTCAACTCAATTGCGAACAAATTTGGTAATTCGCAGGCGATCGACTTTTTTGTCGGATTTATTTGTCAATCAAACAATACTAATCAACTTAGCCGTACATTTGAAATTGTAGAGAAGGGAATGAACTAAATGAAGATTTTAAAACGGCTTCCACAAAACAAGACTAAATTAGCTAAAAAGGTAAATCCAGTGAAAAAATCTGACGATTCCAACATCAAATGGTGGATTGAAAAAGTTGCTGTACCGATCGCGATCGCCCTAATTCCTGCCCTAATTCCTCTAGCCACACCGTCGATCGCCCCTCCAAATACCCAACAACCGCCCACTCCAGCGATCGATCGCACAATTCCACCATCAAAATAACATCGGGTGCGATCGCTCTTAGGAAGGGCGATCGTACAACCGTACAAGACAACAATATTGATACATAGCAAATTTATGTCTGCAATCCTAACAGTCTCTTCACCTCTGCTAGTGGCACAGAAGGCTGATTTGCCTCTTCTTCCTTTGCAGCCCTCAAATCCATCAAATCTTCTATATCGGCAATTAATTCTTGCAGTGCTTCAAATTCTTCATAAGGTATCACCGCAAATTCCTTTTTGCCATTTTTGGTAATAAACTCAGGATGTAATTTAATCATAGGTATTTCCTCCAATTGTTTAAGAATAAGCATCTTTTCGGTGTTTGACGCGGTAGATTACCAAAACATCTCCCTCAATTTCAAACAAAACTCGGTAATCTCCTACCCGCAACCGATATTCGGGCGTATAATTAGTTAACCGTTTCACATCTCCCGCCAGATTATTTTGCATTAACTCAATCTTGGTCAAAACTCGGTTTTGTACCTCTGCTGGCAAAGATTCTAAGTCTTTGACCGCTTTCGGCTTAAACTCAACTTGGTAATTCATCAAATCGTCACCTATCTACAGGATAACTGATGAGCGACCAATTATATCATCTTACGCCAATTGTAACTCCACGTTCTGCAATTTGCAAATAGCTTTCAATACTTGGGCTAATAAGTGCGATCGTTCTTTATCAATAAAATTCAATTCCGGTAAAATTTGATAAGTACAAGGATTCCCCCGCGTCACCCGCACAAACCGATAACTTTCGCCATTCGTCGTCAATCCCCAAACCGACGATTGCTGCTGCAAACTTTTATAAGCATAAGTCAGCAATTGTGGCAAACCGGCCAAAGGGGCGATCGCGCTATTTTTCGCCTCCACTACCAAAATCCAAAACTGTGCCGCTGCGAGTTCTGCATCCGGCTGATTTACGGCTAAAATATCCAACCGTCCTTTAATTAAAGTATCCTCATCCTCAACTTCAATGGGTATGCTATCCTCCATTGTCAGCACGATCGGAATATCAAAAAATCCTGTTAATCTCATCAAAGGTGAAAGCACTAAAAACTTAATGAGTTCTTCTGAAACTTTTCCTGCGGATAGGTAGCGTCGAAAGTCATTTCTAAGTTTCAATAGTTCCTGATGTTCTGATTCTGTCAGCGGTTCCAGAGAGAAAAAATCAGTGAAACCTTCTCCTTCTAACTCTTCGAGTTTGAGAAGATGGCGAACGTCATTTAACGAAAGTTGGCTTGCTTCTAAATTTTGAGTCATGGCTTTTGTGCGATCGCCGATCTATTCAACTGTATATAATTGATATGATATAATCATACCAGATATCACCCCGAACCAGCTATGCAACTTGAAGACTACTTCAACTTCCTGAGACCTGACGATATTCGGCTCAAAGGTTCCCGCATTGGCATCGAAACTATTCTTAATGCAGCTTCAACATTGACAAAATCCCCCAAAGTCTTAAGGAAAATAAACATACTTTTGCCACAACTTATGCAAACAATAGGTAAAAAGACTAACCAAAATTAAAACTAACAGCGATGTCACAAGATACGATCGAATCAATTCTCCAAGAAAAACGCCTGTTTCAGCCGCCCGCTGAATTCTCCCAAAAAGCTCACATCAAAAGCCTAGAAGAGTACCAAGCCCTTTACGACAAAGCCAAAGCAGACCCCCAAGCATTCTGGGCCGAACTCGCCACACAAGAATTAGACTGGTTCCAAAAATGGGATACCGTACTCGACTGGCAGCCGCCCTTTGCTAAATGGTTTGTCAATGGTAAAATTAACATTTCTTACAATTGTCTAGACAGACATTTAACAACTTGGCGCAAAAATAAAGCAGCCCTGATTTGGGAAGGGGAACCCGGAGACTCCCGCACCCTCACCTACGCCCAACTCCACCGCGAAGTTTGCCAAATGGCTAACGTAATCAAGGATTTGGGAGTGGAAAAAGGCGATCGCGTCGGTATCTATATGCCCATGATTCCCGAAGCTGCGATCGCCATGTTAGCCTGTGCCAGAATCGGTGCAGTACATAGCGTGGTGTTTGGCGGATTTAGTGCTGAAGCTTTGCGCGATCGACTCAACGACGGCCAAGCCAAACTCGTCATCACCGCTGACGGTGGCTTCCGCAAAGATGCAGCAGTCGGCCTCAAAGCACAAGTAGACAAAGCATTAGCAAATAATGCCGCACCTAGCGTTACCAACGTCCTCGTAGTTCAGCGCACAAAACAGCAAATTGACATGGCACCGGGGCGCGATGTTTGGTGGCATGAATTGCAAAAAGATGCCTCTGCAAATTGTCCAGCCGAACCGATGGATAGTGAAGATATGCTATTCATTCTTTACACTTCTGGAAGTACCGGAAAACCCAAAGGTGTCGTCCATACAACGGGTGGTTATAACCTTTATAGCCACATGACAACCAAGTGGATCTTCGACCTCCAAGATACTGATGTTTACTGGTGTACTGCGGATGTCGGCTGGATTACTGGACACAGTTACATAGTCTACGGGCCGCTGTCCAACGGTGCGACAACTGTCATGTATGAAGGTGCTCCTCGCCCTTCTAATCCAGGCTGTTTTTGGGATGTCATTGAAAAATATGGTGTCACTGTTTTTTATACTGCACCAACCGCAATTCGCACGTTTATGAAAATGGGCGAAGAGTTGCCAAATGCCAGAGATTTATCATCTTTGCGGTTGTTGGGAACTGTCGGCGAACCGATTAATCCTGAAGCTTGGATGTGGTATCAGCGGGTAATTGGCAACTCGAATTGTCCGATCGTCGATACTTGGTGGCAAACTGAAACTGGTGGCATTATGATTACTGCTTTACCTGGTGCAATTCCGACAAAACCAGGTTCTGCAACCCTTCCTTTCCCCGGAATTATTGCCGATGTTGTTAACCAAGATGGCGAACCAGTAACTAACGAAAGCGGCGGTTATTTAGTTGTGAAACATCCTTGGCCGGGAATGATGCGGACTCTTTACAACGATGCCGATCGCTTCCGTCGCACTTATTGGGAATATTTGCACCCCAAAGATGGCGAATTCGTCTACTTTGCAGGGGACGGCGCGCACAAGGACAAAGATGGTTATTTCTGGGTAATGGGCCGCGTTGACGACGTGATTAATGTGGCAGGACATCGACTCGGTACGATGGAAGTTGAATCGGCTTTGGTATCGCATCCAGCGGTGGCGGAAGCTGCGGTTGTGGGGAAACCGGATGAGATTAAGGGTGAGGAAATTGTGGCGTTTGTGACGCTGGAAAATTCACAGCAACCTAGCGATGAATTGGCTAAGGAATTGAAGCAGCACGTTGTTAAGGAAATTGGGGCGATCGCACGTCCGGGCGAAATTCGATTTACTGATGCTTTACCGAAGACTCGCAGCGGGAAGATTATGCGGCGTTTGTTGCGTTCTTTGGCTGCTGGTTTGGAGGTGACTGGGGATACTTCGACTTTGGAAGATCGGACGGTTTTAGATAAGTTGCGGGGTGGTTCCTAGGGGTATTTTTGCAACTGCAGATGTAGGCTGATTAACGCAGATGAACGCAGATAAGATTAGATATGCGTTCATCTGGGTTTAATTTTTAGGTATAATTTAAATCTTGCACAATAGCCAGAAACCGGGTTGTTTTGGGTTTATTGACAATGGTGCAATATTTACGGCAATGTAGAGTGTAGGAATGTTAGAAAACCCTGAAAATAAAGTTTGGCTTGATGCAGACACAATCGTGGCTACTAGCGATCGGCAAGCTGCTATTCGTCGCTGCCGTGAGTTGGCAGAGTATAATGAATTAAGAGGCGAGGGGCGCTGCACTTTCTGCGGTGTCATTCTCAATAAAAGTGGTAAGTCATACCGCTGTATTTTTGAACGGGAGATAGAGGAATGAGTCAGATGTGGACTGAAGAACAAATCAGACAAATAATCCCAGATATTGATTCACAGTTAGACGACAGTGATATTCCAACTGTGATTATTAAGGGTGAAGGTAGCAGTATTTTTCTCTCCTTTGAGAACCGTCGCGAGATTGAATTTTTGATAGCCCAATTATCTAGCTTACTGATTCATCACGAGGAATTAGATCTGGGAGTTACTGTTAAGGGGTATGTGACAACATTTGGTGAGTATAGCTCTCAATAGGCCGCAATACTACTTCTGAAATAAAACGGCTTCGGATAAATTGCGGGCTGATTTATAGGGGTATTTAACCGCAGATGTAGGCAGATGAACGCGGATGAACGCAGATAAGATTTACATCTGTGTTCATCTGCGGTTTAGTTAGAGTTTAAGATAATTGCATGATAATTTGCTATCATATAACCATGAAGTCTTATTTTGCTCGTTTTGTTTTATGCCCGCTTTAGACCTCTACCACAATACAGTCAAAAAATCTCTCCTCAATGATGGCTGGATAATTACTCACGATCCTCTCCATCTGAAATGGGGTAAAAAAGATATGTATGTGGATCTGGGAGCAAAACAGGTGCTAGCAGCAGAACGAGGAGAACAGAAAATTGCTGTGGAAGTCAAAAGCTTTGTCAGCGATTCAGAAATGCAGGACTTGAGAGATGCGATCGCACAATTTACTATTTATCGGTCTGTTCTTCAAAGAACTTATCCAGAACATACGCTTTATCTGGCTGTTCGCGATATTACTTATGAATCTCTATTTGAAGAACCGATCGGTCAATTAATGATCGAAGATGAAAATCTCAAGCTGATTGTATTCGATCCAAATCAAGAGGCGATCGTAAAATGGATACTTTAGCTAACTTCAGAACTACGATTAAAACAGTCCTGGAACCCTATACAAAAATTCCTTACTCTCACGGCGATATAATTTGTAAAGCCGTGTTTGATGACAACTCAGACAGTTACCTGCTAGTTACTTTAGGATGGGATAAAGCCAAACGAATTCACGGCTGTTTGGTTCATATAGATATTATTGACAATAAGATTTGGGTACAGCGAGATGAGACAGAATACGGCGTGACTAAAGAACTTGTAGCTGCTGGAATTCCCAAGGATTCGATTGTTTTAGGATTTCATCCAGCAGATGTCAGACCTCATACGGGTTATGCAGTTGCTTAGTTACAGCTTATGTATGAAAGATTTAAGCTTTTATTGCTTGCGATCGAGCATCGATCGTCGATCGCAAGTAATATTTGAGTGTGGGTGCAGCGATCGCCTGCATACTAAAGTTAGGTTAGGCGATCGCTCTTTTACGTTTCCCGATTCACAGATCTAGCAAAAAAATCTTATTTACCGCGCCATAAATGAACGGCATCCGGGTTAATTTGCGACCTGACTTGCAGCCATTCTTCTAACAAGTAATCATCATCGACTGCTTGAGAATGCTGTTCGTCTTTGAGAATTGCTAAGACGTGAACTACTGTAAATAGATATAGTAACTGGAGTTAATAAAAATTTCAATTCCTAAAAAAAGTTACGACCATGACAGACAACGGTATTTAATGTATAGTACGTAAAATCGGTCAACGAACAGGAGTTAAAGGTTATGAGCATTACAATTGAGAACGTATCCAAGCACTTTGGGTCGTTTCATGCCATTGACAGCGTGAGTTTGGAAATTAAAAACGGCTCTCTAGTGGCGCTGTTGGGCCCTTCGGGCTCCGGGAAATCGACTTTGCTGAGGATGATTGCGGGACTTGAACCCCCAGATAGCGGTAACATTTATTTAATCGGTGAAGATGCTACTCAGCAGTCGGTGCAGGAACGGAATATCGGTTTTGTGTTTCAGCATTACGCTTTGTTTAAGCACATGACGATCAGAAAAAATATTGCTTTTGCGATGGAAATTCGCAAAGTTCCTAAAGGCACAATTACTAAACGGGTTGAGGAACTTTTGGAGTTAGTGCAGTTGAGTGGTTTGGGCGATCGGTACCCTTCCCAGCTTTCGGGAGGCCAACGACAGCGGGTGGCCTTAGCCAGAGCTCTAGCAGTTCAGCCGAAAGTGCTGCTATTAGATGAACCTTTCGGAGCGTTGGATGCTAAAGTTCGCAAAGAATTGCGATCGTGGCTGCACCAACTCCACAAAGAAGTGAATATCACTACAGTTTTTGTGACTCACGATCAAGAAGAAGCGATGGAAGTAGCCGATGAAATTGTAGTGATGAACAAAGGTAGAGTGGAACAAGTTGGCACTCCTGCTCAAATTTATGACAAACCGGCAACGGCTTTTGTGATGAGTTTTATTGGGCCTGTTAATGTGTTGCCGAATGCGATCGGGCTGTTTAACAGGAATGCTGAAGAACTCTCTAACCATGGAGCTGCTCATTCTCAAGTAGTATTTTTGCGTCCCCATGATGTGGTAATTAACACTCAGCCGGAGTCCGGTTTTGCTGAAGCAAAAGTCAGCCGCATCATTCATCTGGGACGCGAAATTCAAACTGAATTACTATTAGAATCGGGTCAAATTGTGACAGCTTATCTCAGCCGCGAGCGCTTCGAGCAACTACAGTTAGTGCGAAATCAAAGGGTTTATGTCAAACCCAAACACGCGATGACTTTTCCTGCTTATTCTATGTAAATTCACCTTTGCATCTTACTCAAAATGGGATGGGCAAGCTTCTATAATACTTTCTTATAGAACTAAGGCTAATCACAGACTGGAATAGGACAGGGAGTCTGGGAGGGGGTATTTCCCTTTCCTCGTCTCTATAGGGATTCAAAGGTAGCACTAAAACCATCTAAGGTAAAACATTCTTCTATAAAATCCTCTGCGTCATTGACGTTTTCAATTTGATATTCCATAATGCGTTGGCCGTCACCTTTCATTTTTTTGGAAGAAAGAGGTGTCCCCGGATATTTTTCGGCGATCGCCTTGAATGCCTTAGAATGGATATCCCAGCTTGCTGCTGAACAGTTAATGCTTACACGCCACATAATTAAATTCCTGGTTGGATAGGATTTGTCAATAGTCTGAAACTTATTGTGCCACGATTTGGTAAATCCCATCCGCGCTCAGATATTATTAATAATCTTGTGGTTGGGGAGGGAGCCATCATGCTCCATCGCCGTCAGGGATGTTTATCATAAAATAAATTACAATGAAGTGTCTTGGAATTGATGAAATACAACATCATCCCCTATAATACCAGTTTTTTATGAAGCTGCATAGAATCTGATCCCCCCTAGCCCCCCTGGTGGGAGGGGGGGACAAGATTCCGCTCAAAGTCCCCCTTGGTTAGGGGTGGGTTCCCCTCCAGGGAGGGGTTAGGGGTGGGTTCCTACTTCAACAGTGTAGAAAAATCAAGAGATTCTGTTGTTTGGAAAAAAACTAAAAGCCGATCGACTATGCGACGGACACCACCTTGGACATTAGACTCAACATTCAAAGGCATCACCGGATCGTGCAGAGATAAACGTAACAGAAACCAGCCAGATTCGTCAGGTGAGGTGCAGGAAATCCGCAATCCTTCATAGTTATTAGGAACGATTTTCCAGTTCGCTTGAGTTGATGCAAATTCTTGCAGTTGTTCAATAACGCGATCGCCCAGAGTCCTAAAATCATCCACACTAATTTTAATCCGAAACTCTGCACTTTCTTCAGGCTCTTGCAAATTCCTAATTAAATCGGGCAATGACTTATTTACCAGCTTAGATTTAGCCAATTCAATCAATAGTTTACTAACCAAATAAGCACCATCATCCAGAAAGTAATTTTCCTTCAAAGCTCCATGACCAGAAGTTTCAATAGCCAGCCAAGATTCCTGTCCGCTTTGATTGAGACGAATCGACTCATCAATCACATTTTTGTAGCCTCGTTTAAAGCGATGGTGAATTCCCTTTAAATCCTGTTCGATGAATTGCGTTAAGCCATCGGAAGTAATGGAATCGGTAACAACGGTGGAACCAGGGTGTTCTTGTAAGACGATCGCCGAAATCAAGGCAATTAAGCGATTGCGATTGAGTTCCTTGCCGGCTCCATCGACGGCGGCACTGCGATCGACATCCGTATCAAAAATAATCCCAAAATCAGCTTGATTAGCAATTACCGCTTGACAAATTGACTGCATTGCCTGTTTATCTTCAGGATTTGGTACATGATTGGGAAAAGTGCCATCCGGTTCCAGAAACTGACTGCCTGTGGTGTCAGCACCTAAAGGTTTTAAAACTTTATCCACATAGAATCCACCCGCACCATTACCCGCATCCACAACAATTTTTAATCCCTTTAATGGGTGTTGAAAATTATCTGGATGATTAACTGATTCGCGAATTTTAGTCACAAACTGGTTAGCATAAACAGATATAAAATCATGTTTTTCAATGCTACCTGGAACTGTGGCTAGTTCAAAATTATTACTTTCAGCTAATGCTAAGATATCTGTAATATCTTTTTTTTGTAAACCCCCATTGGCGGTGAAAAACTTTAAGCCGTTCCGATTAAAAGGCAAATGGCTAGCCGTGAGCATAATTGCGCCCTCGCAATCAAAACCAGGAGTAATGGTACTCATAAACATCGCCGGAGTTGATGCCATGTCAAAATCGTATACTTGGCTACCAACTGAGGTGATTCCGGCCATGACTGCTGACATTAAACTGGGCCCGGATAGGCGGCTGTCGCGCCCGATCGCGATCGTTAACTTTTCCGAAGGTTTATGGACTTTTCCCACCAGCCAATTAGCAAATGCTTGACCCAAAATTGTGGCAATTTCCGGTGTGAGGTTAACTTTTTCATCGGCAACCCCTTCGAGAGCGATACCGCGAATATCTGAGCCATTTTGGAGTTTTTTCCAGTTATAGTTTTGCATAATCATTGATGGTAATATCTACAATACCTCAGTTTACAGCAGGTTGAAATTAAATATTGTTACATTTGTTGCGATCGCCTTTAGGACACCCGCAACAATCAGTCACAAATAATTATTCATCTCTCTCTTATCTTCCTCTGCGTTCTCTGCGCTCTCTGCGGTTAAATCTTAGACATTACGGTGACAGAGTTGTTCAATTCAATAGTGAAAATAATAGCCCCATCACCGCTGAGATTAACCTCTCATTTCTTAATTACGCTCCACGCTGTAAATTGCAGCCAATCGAAACTCACCATCAGCAGGAACTTCGACAACATCCGTCGCCGCATTGGTCGTTTCCACGCAGATTAAACGCTGATAATCGCTATCATCAAGGTCGGCCATACTTGCAGATATTTTCACCCAGGGATTCCACACTACAGCAGATTTGCTACCAGAGGATTTAATGCGAATACGGCGATTAAGACTGCTATCGTCAATGACTAATTCATTGGGAACATCGAGATAAATGCGATCGACTTCACCAGTTGCTACCACTCCACCCACTTGAGTTTTTTCCACACCACCATCGGCTTTATCAAGATACTGGGTATTTTCCAATCCCAAAACCTGCACGCGGTTGATATCTCCTACTTGGAAATAGGTGTGGAAAGCTTGGGTGAGGGGAAAAGCTTTATCGCCTAAATTGCGGGTAATTAATTCTACCGTGAGAGTGGTGCTGACCGTAATGGCGATCGTCAATTCAAAGGCTTGGGGCCACATCGCCCTCGTTTCCTCAGTATCCTTAAGCCCCAAAATCACTTGAGTTGCGCCCTCTGGAGTAGTGCTGGTGGCTACCACATTCCAGAGGCGATTCCGCACAAACCCGTGGGCTGGACGCCCCAAACCTTCGGGATCGGGGCCAAACCAAGGCCAACAGATGGGTATACCGCCTTTGATGGCTTTCCCTTCCGCATAGTAGGCTTTGTCGCTGAGGAACATCAAATCTGTGGTTTCGGTGGCTGGTTGGAAGGAGAGCACTTGGCCAGAATACACAGAAATCAAGGCTTTGGCTTGGCCATTGTCGATGTGAATCATCGGAAAACCACCATTTCCGGTGGCAAAAGTGAGGTGGCCGGCAATGCCATAGTCGGTGTTTAATTGGTCAATACTCATGCTGTTGGCCTGGTTAACTGCTTCACAATTATCTCAGGACTTTAGTATTATTGAACCGCGAAGACGCGAAGGACACGAAGTAGCTTTGTAGGGTGCGTCGCCGCCGGATATTCAATGGAAATTGCTGATTGTAGAAAGCGACGCACCTTTATCCTTGACTCATCCTGTGAATAAGTTGCCTAACAGCTTGGGCTTCAGCGGACGGACTTGCACTTTGTATCATAACTGATAGTGTAAAGATCGGTTATATTGATTTTTATTTTCAGCACCTATTTGATTGACAGCACTAGCACGGAAAGCCGAACGGACGCTGATTCTACCGAGTGCATCTTGAATTGGCTCAAGCACTTTTTCGCACAGATTTTTCCCGGCGGCAATTGCTAAATCTGGATCGTCCGGGATATTGGGAATGCTTTCAATTTGTGATATTTCCGAATACAGAAATTCACGCATAAAAAAACTCTTTGAAAGTTGGATACGTCCTAATTCTTCCAGAGATTTTACTGTTTGTGGTTTTCTCATACTTTTAACACAGTTTTTAGAGGACGAATCATGGGCGTTCCCATTTAAACTTTCGGTCAGACTCTTGAATTAGCACATCATTAATACTAGCTTCACGTCTTCGCATCAATCCATTTTCGGCAAATTCCCACTGTTCGTTACCATAGGCGCGATACCAGTAGCCAGAATCATCATGCCACTCGTATTCAAAACGCACAGAAATTCGATTGTCAGTAAAACTCCATAGTTCTTTTTTCAAACGATAGTCTAATTCTTTTGCCCATTTGCGTTTTAAGAAAGCTTTGATTTCTGCTCTTCCACTAAAAAATTCGGCGCGATTTCGCCACTGTGAATCTTCGGTGTAAGCCAAGGCTACTCGTTCTGGATCGCGACTATTCCAAGCATCTTCTGCGGCTTGAACTTTTGCTTTAGCTGTTTCTAAGGTAAAAGGTGGTAGAGGTGGTTTAGTTTCCATTTTGATTTAGATAGAGGATATAGTACAAGTTACTCAGATAGAATGCACTTGGGTTAAGGGAAAACAACGCATTCATTACCAGATTCCCATTTCGGATATTTAGGCATAATCCGAGCGTAAATTTCGGAATCTACAAACTCGGTTAACCAAGACTGTAAGTGTGGCAAAGACTGTTGATTAAACCACTCTATATCCGTATGAGCAAATTGACGAATAAAAGGGGCGATCGCCCTATCTGCCAAAGCCACACGATTCCCAAACAAATATCTGGTCTCCCTTAACCGTGAGTTGAGTATTTCCAGATATAAATAACCTTCTGTTCGATGAACAATTGCATCAGTATTTTCATAACGATTCGGGTATTTATAACGGTCAAGATGATATTTAAAACCCCGATCGCATTTATCGATTAATTCCAGCATTTGCTCAACAGAACCTTGCTCTGGCGTTAACCATTGTTCAGGATCGTGTTGCTCCAGAGCCCAAAACATGATGTCAATACTTTCCTCTAATACCCGTCCATCGCGATCGACCAATACTGGCACCGTACCTTTGGGAGATACATCCAACATTTCCGGGGGTTTATCCCGCAAGACAACCTCCCGTAATTCACACACTATCCCGCTTGCAACCACAGCCAAGCGCGCCCGCATCGCATAGGGACAGCGACGAAAAGAATACAAAATTGGGTAATTTGAAATACCTTCAGTTGGTGCTATCATCGGGTTTTTCCTGAGCATGATAACGCGCACCAATATGTTTTTGGTCGCGACTCTTAGCCAACTCAATCTGACGTTGACGTTCCGATAAACTTTGTTTCTGTGCTTCCGTTTTTGTACCATAGCAATGAGGACAACTCATCCCTAATACAAATAATTCCGAAGCTCGATCTTCCTGACTAATCGGGTGGCGGCAAGCGCGACAAAGTTCATAGTCACCGGGCTTTAATCCATGACCAACTGTCACACGTTCATCAAACACAAAACATTCGCCTTCCCAACGACTTTCCGCTTCCGGGACAGTTTCTAAATATTTTAAAATTCCGCCTTCTAGGTGATAGACTTCATCAAAACCTACCTTACGTAAAAAAGCAGTAGATTTCTCGCACCGAATCCCACCTGTGCAGAACATGGCTACCTTGGGTTTTTCCCGTAACGCCGTTTCTTTAAGTACCCATTCTGGTAATTCGGAAAAGCTTTTTGTTTTAGGATCGATCGCACCTTTAAAAGTGCCGATCGATACTTCGTAGTCATTGCGCACATCAACTACGACAACATCAGGATCGTCAAGCAGTTTGTTCCATTCTTCGGGCTTGACATATTGACCAGCCATCTGGTTAGGATTAATATCAGGTACACCCATCGTGACAATTTCGCGCTTCAAGCGTACCTTGAGGCGATAAAACGGTAATTTTTCTGAGTAGGATTCCTTGTGTACCAAATCTGCAAAACGGCTGTCACTTCGCAGGAATGCCAGCACTGCATAGATGCTTTCGGGTGTACCTGCGATCGTCCCATTGATGCCTTCTTCGGCAAGCAGAATAGTACCAACGACTTGATTTTCCTCGCAGCAGGCGAGCAGCGGTGCTCTGAGCTGGGCAAAATCCGATAATTCAACGAACTTATATAATGCAGCGGTTAAGAATTTAGCCATCTATCTTAGTATTTATTGCAACTGAAAAAACAAATCACTCCTAGCATCATATCATCCCCGGTCTGTGGTTAAGCGCTCTTTTTTAAACTAAATTTAATTTAACAAATCATTTGAGCGGACTCTAATATTTTGAGGGAGTACGATCGCAAATTCCGTACCTGCTCCTGGTGTAGACGTGCAAATCAGATCTCCTTGATGTTTATCTCGCACAATCTGATAAGCTATCGACAATCCTAATCCTGTACCTTTTCCTACAGGCTTTGTGGTAAAAAAGGGATCGAATATCTTAGATATAAAATTTTCTTTTATGCCCAACCCATTATCTCTAATTTTGATTATTGCCAAATCTTCCGGGGTCATTTCAGTAGAAATTACAATAGTTGGGTGATTGTTGATACCCTCCATATTTACTTCGAGAACAGCGTCGATCGCATTACTCAAAATATTCATAAAAACTTGGTTTAACAAACCAGGATAACACTCTATTTTGGATAAAATGCCATAGTTTTTAATCACTTCAATAGCAGGTCTTTGCTCAGTCGCTCTCAAACGATGTTGTAAAATCATGAGAGTGCTTTCCAAACCAGAGCGCAGGTCAACTGGTTTCAATTCTGATTCGTCTAGTCGAGAAAAATTTCGCAAATTTAGCACAATATCTGTGATGCGATTCGTTCCTTCTTGCATGGAATCCATAATTTTTTGTAAGTCCTCTTTCACAAAATCTAAATCGCAATTTGCTAAAGATTTTTGAAGTTCAGGCGTAGGACTAGGATAGTGTTTTTCATAAAGATTAATTATTTCTAGCAGTTCTTCAATATATTCTTTAGTACAGGTGATGTTACCATGAATAAAGTTGACTGGATTGTTAATTTCATGGGCAATGCCTGCCACCATTTGCCCTAAACTAGACATTTTTTCAGTTTGGACTAATTGGGATTGAGTTGTTTGGAGGTTGTAAAGAGCTTCTGAAAGTTCTTTTGTGCGTTGTTCTACTCTATTTTCTAATTGCTCATTAGTGTTTTTTAAACTTATGAAATATTCCCGCAGTCGCTCGGCCATGCTGTTGAAAGAAGTGGCTAAAATTTCTATTTCTGTAATGCGCGACCCAGGTACGTTTTGTTCTAATTCTCCCGCGGCGATCGCTTGAGACGCAGTGACAATCCGAAAGATAGATTGGATAATGCGGCCAGAGGTACAAATCCCCAAGGAAACTGCTACTAACAATGCTCCCGCACACAGCCCAATTGTAGTGCGAGTATTGGCGTTAATTTGTTCTGTAAAGTCAGATTCGGGAACGACAACTACTACTAGCCAGTCTAAACCAAATTTATCCTGCCAAGGTGCTGTGCGGACAAATTGGCGACGACCTTTATCGGTAAATTGTAAGTTATGATTTTCTGTGATTTCCCGAAAACTACCAAAGGTTTTATTTAAATAAGTAGCGGTCGATTTAATTAAAATCTCGCTACTATTTACAGCATTAATTCTATCGGCTTTTTTGTTAGTTATTTTAAAAGGATGTTCCTGAGATGAACTCGCTACCAGCATACCGTCGCGCTCTACAATAAAAATTTTACCGGAAGAACTAACTGCTATTTTTCGCAGATAATCACTGATTTGAGAAAGGCGGATGTCAACAACTAAAACACCTTGTAAACTGTTATTATTGTAGATGGGATAGCCAGAAGCAATAGATAAAATTTCGGGAAAACCTTCCCAATTAGTAATTTTACTCCAAATCGGTTTTCTCGAACGGATGGCTTGTTTATACACGAGATCGTTCCGAGGCTCGTAATCATATACATATTCCAAATTAATGCGATTTCCTTGCCCATCTGTATGGTAACTGTGAGTTTTACCTTTAGTCTTGGCTGAAAGTTCATCAATAACTATTTTTCCAGGATCGAGGAAATATCCAGAACCAACATAGTTACCTTGGGCTGAACTGTAGAAGATGTAGCCAACATTAAATACCTGCATTTCTTTCCAAAAAAAATGTCCTAATTTAGGAAAGTTTTGTAAGTCTAATTGTCCTAATTTAATAGCATCGGCATTAATTTGATTGATTTGTTGGGGTGTTGCTAGATAGCTGTCTAGGTGCTGATGGATGCGATCGCTAACTTCGTTGCTGAGTCGATTGGCTAAGTCGTTAATGGCTTTTTGTCCGTTGCGGAATGATAAATATCCCGTTAAGCCTACGGCGGCGAAGATTTGTAGGACAAAGGGAACGATCAGGAGGGTTTGCAGGGAGAATTTTCGGTTCGCTGGATTGGAAAAAGGAAGTTTCGTCAAAATTGTGGTCGGTTTTACCATGGGCTGTATATCGGAAGTTTTGCGATCGCAGAAATAGAAGATTATCGCCAAGTAACATCATCCTCTATGTAGCCATGATATGCTATTTCTCTCCCACTACGATTGATTATCCCTAATTTTTATGACTTTTTGGGAAATTCTTGATTCTTGACTACTATAATAGTATCATTGTCAGTCCGTAGCGACCAATAGCTGCGACATCAATCAACATCTCCCAGAATTCCTGTGGAACAAGCCTCAACAACCTGTTCTTGACTATCTTTGTGGGAGATATCAATATTTCTAACTTCCTAAAATTAACAGTTATGTGCCAATTACTAGGAATGAACTGTAATGTTCCCACAGATATTTGCTTTTCTTTTGAAGGTTTTTCGGCCAGGGGTGGCAAAACTGACATTCATCAAGATGGTTGGGGAATCGCTTTCTTTGAGGGTTTAGGATGTCGCATTTTTATAGATTCTAAACCCGCCATTAGTTCTCCAGTGGCTGATTTAGTACGTCGCTATCCGATTCATTCAACTAACGTGATTGCTCACATCCGTAAAGCTACTCAAGGTGACATTGTTCTGGAAAATTGTCATCCTTTTGGGCGGGAACTTTGGGGGCGCTATTGGGTGTTTGCTCACAACGGAAATCTGGAAAATTTCAATCCTGAAAGTGCTGGGTTTTACAAACCTGTGGGTAAAACTGACAGTGAAAAAGCGTTTTGTTTGATATTGGAAAAATTGCGCTCGACTTTTCCTGAATATAAGCCGGATTTAACTGAAATTTATCCGGTGCTGAATGAAATTACTCAAACTTTAGCAGAGTACGGAATTTTTAATTATTTACTTTCCGATGGAGAACATTTGTTTGTGCATTGTTCTACCAACCTGCATTATATTGTGAGACAAGCACCTTTTGCTAGCGCCCACTCGATCGATGAGGATGTGACGGTGGATTTTCGGGAATTGACCAACGAGGGCGATCGCGTGGCGGTAATTGCTACTTTACCACTTACGGATAATGAAGTGTGGACGAAGATTCAGCCGGGAGAATTGCTGGTATTTCATGAGGGTTTACCAATCAATTTTGAAAGATAAATGGCATACCAGATTTAGTTTTGTAAATAGGTGAGGGGCGATCGCCCGGAAGTTCCCCCGCTTGAAGTTGTGCGATTACAGGCTGAATGTCGTTGCGAATGTTGCGATAGCGTTTGGCTAAAGTTCGCAAGTCTCGTTGAAATCGGGGGGTGAGTTCAATTGCGATCGGTTGTCCATCGGTTGCGATCGCTCAATTAAATCGCAAATAACTTCCAGGTAACGTCGCAACAGCATTCTTGATGATTAACTACTCATCAACAGTCATATCTTCAAACAAAAGTGGTAGCTGAATTTTGACTTCCTAACCAATAGTCAAATCCAGTTCCTTTACGAGAGCGTTCAATGACTGTGAGATTTGTTAATTGCAGAATTAACAGGAATGCGATTCCATAAGCAGCTTGCTCGGTAGTATATTCTTCGTCATTCCAACATCGTCGGGTTTGCTCCGTGACTGGCTGCCAATCTAACTTGAATGTGGTAGAAAATTCTCCCTCAACTTTAAGTGTTACTCCTGGTTGGTGAGCTTCATCGGTTAGACAAATCGCACCTGCTTCTGCGATCGCGGCTCCAAAGGCAGGTGTAATCGCAGGGAGTCCCTGGCTAAGGCTTTGTAAGTTTAAGATTTGAATCTGGCTCAAAGCGGGGTTGCTCTATGGAAACTAGATATTCAATTTTATTCTCAGTTGTGACAATTTGAGTCGATCGCCACTATTTTTCCACGATCGCCTTCCTCGACTTGGGATCATCATATCGACTTTATTTCAGAGGGCAATTAGTAGAGATGTGCGATCGTGCGCAGGGCTTCAGAAACCGGGTTTCTTCCTAAATCTTGGTGGGGATGCGAAGATTGTGGCAGAAACCCGGTTTCTTGGATTTTGGGGGTGTTGGTGGGGAGGTAGAAACCGGGTTTCTTTCCTTAATTTTGGTGGGGATGCGAAGATTGTGGCAGAAACCCGGTTTCTTGGAGTTTGGGGCGATCGGTGGGGGGTGAGAAACCGGGTTTCTTTCCTTAATTTTGGTGGGGATGCGAAGATTGTGGCAGAAACCCGGTTTCTTGGAGTTTGGGGCGATCGGTGGGGGGTGAGAAACCGGGTTTCTTTCCTTAATTTTGGTGGGGATGCAAAGATTGTCACAGAAACCCGGTTTCTTGGAATTTGGCTATTCTTCAAAGGTTAAATGCTGGATTAATTTATCGCTAGTTAAGTCTTCTAAAAAGTGACGATAGTCATCTGCTGAGTTAAATTGCGATCGCACTTCATCTATTTTAGGCAAACTCACCCGCCGCAAATCGATGTATTCTTGATAGCTGGAAAACTCCCAATCTTCTGCTTTTTTAACTATATTAGCAGAGACAGGGTTTAAGTGAATATAGCGAGTGAGATGTAATAAATATTCTTCTCTATCTACATGAATGGCTTCAAAACGTCCCTGAAATAGTGAACCAACTCTGTGATAGCGTTTATTGATAGCTTTAGCATAAGACAGAGTAAACGACTGCATTATTTTAGAAAAAATATCTGTTCTCAGATAAACTAATAAATGATAGTGGTTCGGCATTAAACAATAGGCAATAATATCAACACCATTCTCAATCAGATGGTTTCTAACTTGGCGTAAAAAATAAATATAGTTGTCTCGTTCAAAAAAGATAAGTTGGCGGTTATTACCACGGTTATAAACATGATAGTAATTACCGGCTTGTAAGATAACTTCGCGGCGCGGCATAGGGCAAATCGGAGGGTAGATAAGGGGGTTTCTCTGCTGTGATGCAAAGTTCCTGGTACATTAAGGCCTCAGAAACCGGGTTTCTTTCCACCATCTCGGTGATGATGCCAAGATTGTCGCAGAAACCCGGTTTCTCTGCTGTGATGCAGAGCTCCTGGTACATTAAGGCCTTAGAAACCGGGTTTCTTTCCACCATCTCGGTGATGATGCAGAAATTATCGCAGAAACCCGGTTTCTCTGCTGTGATGCAAAGTTCCTGGTACATTAAGGCCTCAGAAACCGGGTTTCTTTCCACCATCTCGGTGATGATGCAGAAATTATCGCAGAAACCCGGTTTCTCTGCTGTGATGCAAAGTTCCTGGTACATTAAGGCCTTAGAAACCGGGTTTCTTTCCACCATCTCGGTGATGATGCAGAAATTGTCGCAGAAACCCGGTTTCTCTGCTGTGATGCAAAGTTCCTGGTACATTAAGGCCTTAGAAACCCGGTTTCTTTCCACCATCTCGGTGATGATGCAGAAATTATCGCAGAAACCCGGTTTCTCTGCTGTGATGCAAAGTTCCTGGTACATGAAGGCCTCAGAAACCGGGTTTCTTTCCACCATCTCGGTGATGATGCAGAAATTATCGCAGAAACCCGGTTTCTCTGCTGTGATGCAGAGCTCCTGGTACATTAAGGCCTTAGAAACCGGGTTTCTTTCCACCATCTCGGTGATGATGCCAAGATTATCGCAGAAACCCGGTTTCTCTGCTGTGATGCAGAGCTCCTGGTACATGAAGGCCTTAGAAACCGGGTTTCTTTCCACTCTCGGTGATGATGCAGAAATTATCGCAGAAACCCGGTTTCTCTGCTGTGATGCAAAGTTCCTGGTACATTAAGGCCTTAGAAACCGGGTTTCTTTCCACCATCTCGGTGATGATGCCAAGATTATCGCAGAAACCCGGTTTCTCTGCTGTGATGCAAAGTTCCTGGTACATTAAGGCCTTAGAAACCGGGTTTCTTTCCACCATCTCGGTGATGATGCCAAGACTGTCGCAGAAACCCGGTTTCTTGCATTTACTAACTACCCCCAATCCGGGCCACATCGCGAGCGTTTTCTTCAAACGCAGCCGTCAGCGCATCATCACCGCTTAAACCCGCAGCGATCGCCCTTTCAATGGCCTGCAACACCCGCTTATAATCCTTCGGCATCACCTTCACAAACACCGGCACCATCGCATCCCAATTTGCCAAAACCTTCGATGCTTTCGCACTTCCAGTCAAATCGAAATGAGTCTGAATTAACTGCCGCAAATCGCTAATTTCCTCAGCATCCTCCAACTTTTCTAAACCTACCATTGACATATTGCAACGAGTTGCAAAATCTCCCGCTTCATCCAAAATGTAAGCGACACCGCCACTCATTCCCGCTGCAAAATTGCGCCCGGTTTCACCCAAAACTACAACTTTGCCACCAGTCATGTACTCGCAACCGTGATCGCCCACACCCTCGACTACTGTGTTAACGCCGGAGTTGCGCACCCCAAAACGTTCGCCCGCCATCCCTCGGATGAAAACCTCACCAGATGTGGCTCCGTAAAGCACTACGTTGCCGACAATCACGTTTTCTTCTGCGACGAAGGTGGCAACTGGCGACGGGTACAGCACGATTTTGCCACCGCTGAGGCCTTTGCCCAAATAGTCGTTGGCTTCCCCTTCGAGCTCTAGGGTGACTCCTTTGGGTACGAATGCCCCAAAGCTTTGTCCAGCGCTGCCTTGGAAGTGCAGGTGCACGGTGTCATCGGGCAAACCTTCCCAGTGGCGTTTGGTGATTTCGTTGCCGAGAATTGTGCCGACAACGCGGTTGACGTTGGTGATTGGGAGAGTTGCTTTGACTGGTGTGCCGTTTTCGATCGCACCTTTGCACAAATCCAGCAGTACACTAAGGTCGATCGACTTTTCCAAACCGTGATCCTGCGGCATCTGACAATAGCGCCCGACATCCGCCCCAACCTCCGGCTGATACAGGATGTTCGAGAAGTCCAAACCCTTAGCCTTCCAGTGCTCTACCGCCTGTTTCGCTTCCAAAACATCGGTGCGCCCTACCATTTCATTCAGGGTGCGGAAGCCCAACTGCGCCATGATTTCCCGGACTTCTTGGGCGACGAAGGTCATAAAGTTTACCGTATGTTGCGGATCTCCCGTAAAGTTTTTCCGCAACAGGGGATCTTGTGTCGCAACGCCGACGGGGCAAGTGTTCTGATGGCAAACGCGCATCATGATGCAGCCCAATGTCACCAGCGGCGCGGTAGCAAAACCGAATTCCTCAGCACCAAGCAAGGCAGCAATTGCTACATCGCGGCCAGTTTTGAGTTGTCCGTCGGTTTCCACCGCAATCCGACTGCGGAGATTGTTGAGTACCAGGGTTTGGTGAGTTTCAGCCAATCCCAATTCCCAAGGTAAGCCGGCGTGTTTGATCGATGTTTGCGGCGACGCGCCGGTACCGCCGTCGTAGCCGGAGATGAGCACCACATCCGCGTGGGCTTTAGCAACCCCAGCCGCGATCGTCCCGACTCCCACTTCCGACACGAGTTTGACGCTAATCCGCGCTTCCCGGTTGGCATTTTTCAAGTCGTGAATCAATTCAGCCAAATCTTCGATCGAATAAATGTCGTGGTGAGGAGGAGGCGAAATCAAACCAACACCGGGTGTCGAGTGCCGTACCTTGGCAATCCACGGGTATACTTTTTTACCGGGTAACTGTCCGCCTTCTCCGGGTTTTGCCCCTTGCGCCATCTTGATTTGGACTTCCCGCGCCTGAGACAAATACAAGCTGGTAACGCCGAAACGCCCGGAAGCAACTTGTTTGATCGCACTGTTTTTTGAGTCACCGCGATCGTTTGTCCAAGTATAGCGATCGGGATCTTCGCCGCCTTCACCAGTGTTCGATTTACCACCAATGCGATTCATCGCTACGGCTAAAGATTCGTGGGCTTCCTTAGAAATCGAACCGTAACTCATCGCCCCAGTTTTGAAGCGTTTGAGAATAGATTCGATCGGCTCAACTTCCTCAATTGGAATCGATTCCCGCTGCTTGAATTGCAACAAACCGCGTAGGGTAAAATGCTGTTGGTTTTGTTCGTTAACCAGGGCGGAATACTTTTGGAAAAGCGGATAACTTCCTTCGCGTACTGCTTGTTGCAGGGCGTGGATGGTTTGCGGGCTGAACAGGTGGGCTTCTCCTTCCTTGCGCCATTGATATTCGCCGCCGACATCGAGGGTGTGTCCGCTGGATGGGCGATCGGGGAATGCGTGGGTATGGCGTAAAATGGCTTCTTGGGCGATGACTTCGAGGTCTACTCCTTCAATCCGCGATGCTGTCCAGGTGAAGTATTTATTGACTACGGATTTGTTTAAGCCGATCGCCTCAAATATCTGGGCACCACGGTAACTTTGAATTGTCGAAATCCCAATTTTTGAAGCAACTTTGGTCACGCCTTTGGTTGCGGCTTTCACGTAGTTTTTGCTAGCTGTTTTGGTATCAACATTTACCAGCAAACCTTGGCGGATCGAATCGGCGATCGTCTCAAAGGCCAAATACGGATTGATCGCACCACAACCATAGCCGATTAAAGTCGCAAAGTGATGCACTTCGCGCGGTTCCCCAGATTCGAGCACCAGTCCCGCCTGCGTGCGTGTACCCTGGCGGATCAGGTGGTGGTGGAGGCCCGCAACTGCTAGCAGTGCCGGAATTGGAGCGTTTTCGGCATCAATTCCCCGATCGCTCAAAATCAGGATATTCACCCCAGAGGCGATCGCACTATCTGCGGCAGCAAACAAATCTTCTAATGCCTGTTCGAGACCTTTTACTCCTGTTTTGGGGTCAAACAAAATTGGCAGTGTAATAGAGCGGAAATTGCCCGTTGTTACGTGTTTGAGTTTCGCCAATTCTTCATTGCTGAGAATTGGTGTTTTCAACTCAATCAAGTGACAGCTTTCTGGTTCCGGTTTCAGCAAATTGCGTTCCGATCCGATGGTTGTTTCGGCAGAAGTCACAATCTCTTCTCTGATTGAATCAATCGGCGGATTTGTAACTTGAGCAAACAACTGTTGGAAGTATTCATAAAGTAGCTTTGACCGATTGGAAAGCACTGCCAGCGGGGTATCTGCACCCATTGCCCCGACAGCTTCCACCCCGTCCCGTGCCATCGGCGCTAACAGCAACCGCAGTTCTTCAAAGGTGTAGCCAAAGGCCATTTGTTGCTGCAATACTGGCACTGGGTTAGATTCTGCAACTGCGGGGGCTTCTGGTAGCTTGGCAATCTCGACCATGTGCTGCTCGATCCACTCGCGGTACGGGTGTTCCGAAGCAATTTTATGTTTGATTTCTTCGTCAGAAATGATGCGACCTTCAGCGGTATTTACTAAAAACATCCGGCCTGGTTGTAGGCGACCTTTGGATGCAATTCTTTCCGGTGCGATCGGCAAAACTCCAGCTTCCGATGCCATAATTACTATGTCGTCTTTGGTGACGCAGTAGCGGGATGGGCGCAAACCGTTGCGATCGAGCACGGCGCCGATCGATGTACCATCCGTAAAGGCGATGGAAGCAGGCCCGTCCCAAGGTTCCATCAAGCAGGAATGATATTCGTAGAAAGCTTTTTTCTCGTCACTCATGGACTCGTGGGCTGTCCAAGGTTCGGGAATCATCATCATCACGGCGTGAGGCAGAGAACGCCCGGCCAAAGTCAGCAATTCTAAAGCATTATCAAAGATAGTGGAGTCGCTGCCTTCGATATTGATTAAATTGGGGATTTTCTTTAAATCATCGCCGAATAGTTCCGACTCGAACATCGATTGCCGCGCGTTCATCCAGTTGATGTTGCCGCGCATGGTGTTGATTTCGCCGTTGTGGGCGATGTAGCGGTAAGGGTGCGATCGCTCCCAACTCGGAAATGTATTGGTGCTGAAGCGCGAGTGAACTAGGGCTAGAGCGCTTTCCATGTCTGGGTCATGCAGTTCGGGATAGTAATCTCCCACTTGCACCGGCATCAGCATTCCTTTGTAGACGATCGTCCGGCAGGAAAGTGTGGAATTATACCAGTAGGGGTCTACGTTAGTCCTGCGAATCGCATTGTGTGCCCGTTTGCGAATGACGTAGAGTTTCCGCTCAAAAGCCGCCTCGTCCATACCTGCGGGGCGGCTGACGAACACTTGCTGCATAAAAGGTTCGCTGGCTTTGGCGGTATCGCCCAGGGAGGAATTATCCGTGGGGACATCGCGCCAACCTAGTAGGGGACAGCCTTCTGCGGCTGCGATTTCGGCAAAGATGCGTTTGCCGTTTTCCCGTTCCGTCTGGTTTCGCGATGAGTAAATTGCACCAACGCCGTACTCGCCAGCTTCGGGAAGTTCGATATTTTGGGCTGCTGCTACTTTTGAAAGAAACTTGTGGGGCACTTGCATCAAAATCCCCGCGCCGTCTCCGGTGTTGGGCTCGCAGCCGCAGGCCCCCCGATGGTCGAGATTCAGCAGGATTGTCAGTGCCTGTTCTACTATTTCGTGGGATTTGTTACCCTTAACGTGTACGATGAAGCCGACTCCGCAAGCGTCGTGCTCGAACTGCGGATCGTACAGGCCTTGCTTTTCTGGCAGTCCTTTGTTGTTCATTTTGATGTGTCTCTCAAAGTGGTGAAAAGATGTTGATCTAGAGTAGAGCGTGGGATGTCGATCGATCTAGTATCATTTATTATATGTGGATCTACTACATTGGGCAGAGCCACCAAAGAATCCCAGCCTAGGCGATCGCTCTGAGTCAAAAAATAGTTAAAGCTGATGAGTTAACTATCGAACCTGAAGGTCTAAATATCGATCGAGAACGGTTAAATCAGTCCAAAAACACCATAAATCCTGCAACATATCCCGTTAAATCCAGAACCCGCCGCTACATATGAAGATTTAATATAGATTTAGGCAAAGATCGAATTTTGGGTGACAGCAGCTAGAGTGATTTTGTTATGGTTGTTAAGGCGAGTAGATCGGGCTGAGCAGATTTATAAGAAATACCCTGAAAACCCTGTGACTTTAGTCCAGGGATGAAAGGGCGTTGCAGGATAAATCCAGCCTACTCTCAAAGAGGTTCAATGTAACGCTTAACTGTTTCTGTACAGATATTCCGCGCAGTAGAGACCAAGTAGCAATGCTATAATTGTACAGTTAGCTCCCCATCCGCCCTGGTCAGCTTTAATTTTAACAATAAATTTAGCTAGCCTCAACAACCAACCTAGTTTACCAAAGAATTCAGCCAGCAATCCAGAAGGAGTAAAAACATGGTTCAGATTCAAGAAAATCCTCAAACATCTACTCTCCACACACCTGTGGAAATCAACGGTATTACCCCCACAGAAATGCGCCCTTGGGGTTCATTTACTACCCTCGAAGAAGGGCCTGGATATAAAATTAAACGCATAGAAGTTAACCCCGGACATCGCCTCAGCCTCCAAATGCACCACCATCGCAGCGAACACTGGATCGTGGTTTCTGGTACTGCTAAAGTTACTTGTGGCGAAAATGAACAAGTTCTATTTACTAATCAATCTACCTACGTTCCTCAGTGCATCAATCACCGTCTGGAAAATCCCGGTGTGATTCCCCTGATTTTAATTGAAGTACAGAATGGCGAATATCTTGGAGAAGACGATATTGTACGTTTTCAAGATGATTATGCCCGGACTGAATCTAAGGCTAAATAACCTATAAACTGGTAATTGGGGATAGGGCCTAGGGCTAGCGAGTATTCGCACCAAAAAGTAAGCAATAAACAATTAGTCATAAGCCGCAACTAATAACTAATTCCCAATTACCCATTCCGAATTACCAATTACCCATTCCCAATTCCCAATTCCCAATTCCCAATTCCCCATTCCCCATTCCCAAAATTAATGATTCATCTTAGCAAAACCGCAGCTCAGGAAGTAATGCGCCTCAAATCTAAGCATCCAAACCCCAATGCTTTATTTCGTTTAGGCGTCGAATCTAGCGGTTGTTCCGGTTTATCTTATACCATGGCTTTTGAGGATGCGATCGACTCAGAAGCCAATGTTTGCGAGTCGGAGGGCATTGAAATTGCGATCGACCCCCAGCATTTAAAATATCTCAACGAGCTCACCTTGGACTATTCAGAGGATTTGATGGGCGGCGGTTTCCGATTTCACAATCCTAATGCGACTAAAAGTTGTAGCTGCGGCAATTCGTTTTCTGCATAGAGATAAATACTCAACCTCTAGGCTTCGTCAGTTATAGCCTTTCGAGCTCTCCTATGAGGTACGAGCGAGAATTGGTAATAGGTAAACAGTTCAAATAAGCTGGTCAAGACTACCAAGTTGAACTATCAAGTGAGATGATTATCGTCCTTGGTCCGTCAGATTTCGAGTAAATATACTGATGAAATAATTGAGATTGTAAAGTATAAATATAAAATAGCGATGGCTCTGAAAATATCATGGTAAAACCGCTTTTTCCGAAAGTTATTTTTGGAGACTTACTAATAAAATGATCCGTCATGCAGCTTAAAGACTTGCCAACTCTAGAGCGAGCTATCGATCGTCACCCCATAACTGTAGCACCTCAAACATCACTCCTCGATGTTCTGCGCTTAATGGGAGAAGTAGATGGCGAGGATAGTTTCTGGTTCCCACAAGCAACGGTTATTGAGAGTGGCGATGAACCAGAAAGTAACCAGAGGATGTCACTTTTACACAATGGTTGCGTTTTGGTAGTTGAGGAGTCCTCCAATCATCGCACCACATCTCTGGCTGGAATTTTCACAGCCAGAGATGCTGTGTGTCTGGCGGCGTCGGGTATAACTTGCTTGAGCCGCCTCAAAATCGCTGATGTGATGAGACAGCCTCAAGTGGTTTTCAAGCTGTCGGAAGCTCAAGATATTTTTACGCCATTACTGATATTTCGCCAACATCAAATTTCCTATCTGCCGATTGTAGACGATCGCGATCGACTCTTGGGGATAGTTACTCCCGAAAGTATCTTGGAAACTCTGCAAAGCGCTAATCTCCTCAAATTAGGCACTGTCGCAGAAGTCATGAAAACTCAAATCCTGAGCGTACCCAGACATACATCGGTACTCAAAATTGCTCAGTTGATGGTACAAAATCTCGCCAGTTGGGCGCTAATTACCGACAATCTCAGAGAGGGAGTAGAGTACGAAGTAGCAGAAATTTCCCGCATCATTCCCACAGGTATCGTCACAGAACATAAGATTTTACAAGCACAAGCTCTCGGCATAGATTTAGCACAAACTCCTGCTTCAGCTATTATGAGAAGGCTGGGAACTCACCTCAACCCAGAAGATTCCCTGTGGCGTGCTTTTCAGCAAATGCAGCAAGAGCAAATGCAGCCTTTATTAGTATCTCAGTTTCGCGAAAATGTCCACGATACTCTGTTAGGAATCGTCGCCCAGGTAGACTTATTGGGTTTGTTGGAACCAGCCCAAATTTATAAAGGACTCAAACGCGCACAGCAATCTATTCGTCAACTACAAATCGAAAATACTGAATTGCTACGCAGTCGTAATGCGGAACTAGAAACCCAGGTAGAGCAGCGTACTGCTGAACTCCAAGCAGCACTGACAAAGGTTGAACAACAAGCAAAACAAGCTGCACTCATTAACCAAATTGTTCAGGTGATGCGAGATACGATGGTTGTCGATCAAATTTTGCAGACGACGGTAGATCAGTTGCATCAATCCCTGAATGTCAGTCGCTGCGTAATTTTGGAAGAAAACAGCCACCGAGAAACTTCCATTACCTACTTTAGTGAAGCTACCCCAGAAGCAGAACAATTACTGGGAATGCACTGTCCGATATTGAACCGCTACAAACAGCAATTAATTCACGGCCATCAAGTTCTATTTAACAAAATTGACGACTCTTTAACCCCAGAGTTGCAAGCAGTTGCCCGTCAGTTTAGTGTTCGTGCTCTGTCGATTACACCGCTGGTATATCAACAACAGTTCCTGGGTGCGATTTGCCTGCACCAGTGCGATCGCGATCGGGAATGGACTGATTCGGAATTGGAATTTGTCAAGACGATTTCTACTCATTGTGCCATCGCCATTCATCAAGCCAAACTTTATCAACAAGTACAAACTGAACTGGCAGAACGAGAGCGCGCCGAAGCAGCCCTGCAAACACAAAAAGCATTTCTGCGAAATGTGATCGACACCAGCCCTCACGCCATTTTTGTTAAAGATTGTAATGGAACATATGTTTTAGTCAATCAATCTCTTGCCGAACTCTTAGGTACAACAGTAGAAAATTTGACTGGCAAAAAAGATGCCGAATTTATTGACGATCCTGCACAAGTTGAGAAATTTTTGGCTGATGTTCGAGAAATTACCAGCACGTTACAGCCCAAATTTTTTTTAGAAGAAACTGTTACCACGCCTACGGGAGAAATTCGGTACTTTCAAATAGTCAAAAAACCTCTGCTATCTGCCGATGGTACCAGTTGTCAAATCCTTGGTGTCGCTACGGATATTACCCATCGCAAATTCGCCGAACAAGCCCTACGGGAGAGCGAACAACTCTTCCGCTTAATGGCAGATACAGCCCCAGTATTTATCTGGATGTCAGGTACTGATAGTCTGCGGAATTTTTTTAATCAAGGCTGGTTAGATTTTACAGGTAAAACTTTAGAAGAACAACTAGATAACGGTTGGACAGCAGCAGTCCATCCCGATGATTTGCACCAGTGTTTAGATATCTATCTATCCTCTTTTAACACCCGTCAAAAATTCCTGATGGAATACCGTCTCAGGAATGTTGATGGGGAGTTTCGTTGGATTTTAGATAGAGGCGTGCCTCGGTTTACGCCCAGTGGCGATTTTGCAGGTTACATTGGCTCCTGTGTTGATATCACCGAGCGTAAAGTTGCTGAGGAGTCCCTGCAACAAGCCAAAGAGCAATTACAAGCGGTATTGGATGCCGTACCAGGATTTATTTCTTGGATTGATGCTGATGGGAAATACCTTGGTGTTAACCGACATCTGGCTGACAGCTTTAACTTGAGGCCCAAGGATTTTATTGGCAAAGAACTTGGTTTTATGCAAAATAGCCCCGTGTTTACAGAATTTATGATTCAGTTTATTCGTAGTTCTGATGTGGAGGCTTCCCAAGTTATTGAATCACAAATTGATGGTCGAGCGCGACATTACTTACTCGCCGCTCACAAATATCAACAAGAAACGGCGGTGGTGTGCGTCGGGATTGATATTACAGAACGCAAACAAGCAGAAGAATCTCTACGGGAGAGCCAGATAAAATTGAGCGCTATCTTCAATAATACATTTCAGTTTACGGGCTTGTTGCAATTAGATGGTACTTTGGTGGAACCCAACCAGACGGTACTAGATTTCGGTGGCTTGCAGTTAGCTGATGTGGTTGGAATTCCCTTGTGGGAAACTCGCTGGTGGACAATTTCCACCGCGACTCAAGAACGTTTAAAAAGTGCGATCGCCTACGCTGCATCTGGTAACTTTATCCGTTATGAAGCTGATGTTTTGGGTGTTGGTAATACCATAGCCACTGTGGACTTCTCCATCAAGCCAATGAAAGATGAGGCCGGAGAAGTGGTAATGCTGATTGCTGAAGGTCGCGATATTACTGAATTAAAGCAGGCGCAGAACGATCGCGATCGCTTTTTCAATAATTCGATGGATCTAATGGCGATCGCCGAATTCAACGGTTGTTTTAAGCTAGTCAACCCCGCTTGCACAGAAATTCTTGGTTATACCAAAGACGAACTAGAAGGTCAAAATTTCATTGAATTAATTCACCCCGATGACTTACAAACAGTCCAAAATGTATGGGAACAAGAAAAAAATACTGGTCATGCAGTGCGGGATTTGGAAATTCGCTTTCGTTGTTTGAACGGTACTTACAAGTGGCTCTCTTGGAACAGCATTCCTTTCCCAGAAGAAGGCATCAGCTATGGCTTTGCTCGCGATATTACTGCTCGTAAATCTGCTGAAAAAGCCTGGGAGCTACTCAATGAAGAGCTGGAAAACAAAGTCGAGGAACGTACAGCTCAGTTAAGGATAGCTAACCAGCAATTACACCAAGAAATTAGGGAACGCCAGCAATTTGAGGCGGCATTGAGAGCCAGTCAAGAGCAGCTACAAGCCATTCTTGATAACTCCCCAGCCGTGATTTATTTAGTAGACATTCAAAACAGATATATCCTGGTTAATCACAAATTTGAAAATTTGTTTGGAGTGACAACAAAACAACTGATTGGTCAAAGCATTTACACTCAATTTCCAGAGAAAATAGCCAATTATTTTGCTGAAAAAAATCGTCTAGTAGTTGAAAGCGGACAACCCATAAAAAGCGAAGAAACTATACCTTTGAAGGATGGAATACACACTTATATTACCATTAAATTTCCCCTCAAAGATGCCCAGGGAGTTACCTATGCCGTTTGCGGTATTTCTACAGATATTACCGATCGCCAAATTGCAGAAGAAACCCTGCGACGACAATTAGCTGCTGTAGAAGCCGCCACAGATGGGATTGCCATTCTGAATGCCCAAGGTGAATACATCTACTTGAACGCTTCCCACAACCAAATATTTGGATACGACAGCAGCAGTAGCCTGCTAGGTAAAACTTGGCGCGAACTCTACTCTCAAGAAGAAATTGAACGATTCGACAGTGAAATATTTCCCCTATTTTGGCAAGCAGGAAAATGGCAAGGAGAAGCAACTGCTAACAAACGGGATGGTACAAAAATTGCCCAGGAAATTTCTCTGACATTAATTGAAGAAGGAGGAATTATTTGTGTTTGTCGCGATATTAGCCAACGCAAAGTTGCTGAAGAAACCTCAAGAATTAGAGACCGGGCGATTACTGCTAGTAGCAATGGTATTATTATCTCCGATGCGAGGCTCCCTGATACTCCATTAATCTACGTTAATCCCGCTTTTGAGCGCATAACTGGTTATTCTGCGGCCGAAGCGATCGGACGTAACTGCCGTTTTCTGCAAGGAACAGAAACCAACCAACTGGAGTTAGATCAACTACGTACTGCTATCAAAGAACAGAAAAATTGTGTAGTCATTTTAAAAAATTATCGCAAAGATGGTACTATGTTCTGGAATGAGTTAAGCATTTCTCCCATTTATGATGCCCACCAAAATCTGACTCATTACATAGGTATTCAAACAGATATCACCGATCGCAAACTTGCCGAAAAAGCACTTTGGGCGACCCAAGATAGATTAAAATATTTACTTTCTTGTAGTCCAGCGGTAATCTACAGTACCAAATCTGCGGGAGATTACTGCCCTACCTTTATTAGCGAAAATATCACCTCACTTGTGGGCTATGAAGCGTGGCAATTCCTAGCAGATTCTAGTTTCTGGAACCGTCACATTCACCCAGAAGATGCCCCCCGCGTCTGGGCTAATCTACAATCACTAATCGAGGAAGGTTCCAACATTCAGGAATACCGCTTTCTCCACCAAGATGGTACTTACCGCTGGCTATACAATCAAACCAAGCTAGTACGAGACGTGGAGGGTAAGCCACGGGAAATAGTTGGTTATTTAGCAGATATTAGCGATCGCAAACAAGCAGAATCAGAGCGATCGCGCTTGGTAGCAATTCTAGAAGCCAGCACCGACTTTGTAGGTATGTCCGATATTAAAGGCAACATACTCTGGAACAACAACCAGATGAAACAGGCTATCGGAATCCCAACCAACCAGGAAGTCTTGCAGTCTGATATTCCCCAATATCACCCCCAATGGGCACTGGAAATTATTCAAAATGAAGGCCTCCCCTCTGCCACTCGCAACGGAGTTTGGGTAGGCGAAACTGCTTTATTAAGAAAGGATGGGACGGAAATGCCCGTTTCCCAAATGATCATCGCCCACAAGTCACCCACAGACACTGTAGAGTTTTATTCCACTTTGATGCGCGATATCACAGCCCTCAAGCAAGCTGAGACAGCATTGCAACAAGCTAAAGATCAATTGCAAGCTGTATTAGATGCCGTACCTGGTTCAGTTTCTTGGATTGGTTCCGATCTACGATACCTTGGCGTTAACCAACACCTTGCTGCTACTTTTAACCTGGGTCCAGATGCTTTTGTTGGTCAAGATATTGGCTTTCTCAAAAACAGTGCTAACTTTGCTGAATTTATGCGTAAATTTATGATTTTACCAGGGACCGCCACCAGTCAAATCATTGATTTAAAAATTGACGATTCTACCCGCAATTACTTGGTAGTCGCCCAGAAATATCAGCAAGGAGCAGCCGCAGTTTCCGTGGGAATTGATATTACCGATCGCAAACTTGCCGAAAGCAAACTCCTAGCATCACTCAAAGATAAAGAAGTCTTGCTTAAAGAAATTCATCATCGAGTCAAAAACAACTTGCAGATAATTTCTAGCCTGCTGAAATTGCAATCGGGGTATATCAAAGATCGAGAAGCATTAACTATGTTTATTGACAGCTACAACCGGGTCCGATCGATGGCACTGATTCACGAAAAGCTCTACCAATCTCAAACTTTGGCAAAGATAGATGCTGCGGACTACATCCGCAATTTAACAGCTAATTTATTCCAGTCTTATACAGTAACCGACACCAAAATTAAATTACAGGTAGAAATAGATCGAATAGAATTAGATATTGATACGGCCATTCCTTGTGGTCTCATCGTCAATGAACTTGTGTCTAATTGTTTAAAGTATGCTTTTTGGGGAAAACAAAATGGTCACATTCACATTAAATTTGTATATCATAACTCCCCTGAATTCCTCCTAATGGTGAGGGACGATGGAGTCGGATTACCATCGGATTTTAACATTGAAGAAAGTGACTCTTTGGGCCTACAACTGGTTTCTAATTTGTCGGAACAACTGGGAGGTGAATTGCAAATATTTAGTGAAGCTGGCACTTGTTTTCAGATTACTTTCGATCTGCCCAAGCCCAGAACTTAAAAAACTCTAAATTTTGGTCGAGCGCCACTTCAATTAAATTTAATCGTCAATATCGCTCTCAAAAATATCTGAACATAATTCTATGATCGATCGTGTTAATCAAAAAAAATCCAGTCTAGATTCGTCGCTCTGGCAAAAAAAATTAATCAAACTATTTGCTAGGATTCACCAAACAACTCAGTGGGTATTTACTGTGCGATCGCTACCCATGATAGTGGCGGTGAGTATTTGTGCGATTACTGTGGTTCTGTGGCACACTCTACTGACAAACGATCGCCACTCTATTGAGAAAGCAATTAACTTAGAAGCAACCAATACCAAAATCCTGATCGCCCACGAGGTACAAGAGCAAATATCCGGGCTAGTTAACATGGCCAAGCAGTGGGAAAAATTAGGAAAGCCATCCAAAGAAATATGGGAAGCTCAAGCAGCATTTTATCTGGAGAGCTGCAAAAGTTGCCAAGCCATACAATGGGTAGACCCCTCCTTCAATGTATCCTGGAGTCTACCAGTTGTAGGCGATCGCACCGAGCAAAACTTCAACTTGGAACTCAAGCAGCAGATAGCACAAGCAATTGCCACTAAAGAACGGAAAGTAATAGTCAGCCATAGCATTAATCTCAAGCAGGGGGGCAAGGGATTTTTGGTATACGTTCCGATTGTCAGGAAAGACAATTTTGCAGGTTTTATTGTTGGTATTTTTAGATTTAAGGAATTATTTGATATTTTATTTGACTCATTAAAATTAAGTTCGGAAGTTACTTACGCGCTGTCAATTTATGATAGAAGTGAAACAATTTATAGCTCTCTAAACGAGCGAAATTTAGCAGCGAATAGCTGGTCAAAAACCACCAAAATACAACTCTATAACATAGCATGGCAAATCCAGGTTTTTCCGCTTCAAAACTCCCTAGTTCAAAAACAATCTCCTCTTCCAGAAGTCCTATTAGTTGTGGGATTTTTGATGGCTGGGCTGCTAGCATGGACAGTTTATCTAACTCAACTTTCGCGACGGCGCGCACAGACATTTGAGACGGTGAATCAGAGACTAGGAAAAGAAATTTCTCAGCGTCAGCGGGTAGAAGAAAGACTAAAAGAAACCACTCGCTTGCAGCGGGCAATTTTGGACAGCGCCAACTACACAATAATTTCTACAGATGTCAACGGCACTATTCTGACTTTCAATCCAACTGCCGAACGATTGTTGCGATATAATGCTTCTGAAGTAGTTGGAAAAACCACCCCTTTGCTCTTCCACAACTTTAAGGAAATATCCAAGCACGCTGACGATTTGTCCCAAGAATTGGGAGTGATAATTGAGCCGGGATTTGAAGTTTTTGTCACGCGCTCGCTCCTGGGAAAAATTGAGGAAAGTGAATGGACTTACATCACCAAAAATATTACAGATACACCCCAAATTAGCATCCCCACAGATATTACTAATTTCTTAGAAAATGACAACCGTTCCTATTTTCCTGTGCTGCTGTCCGTGACAGCTTTGCGCGACTTAGAAGCTAATATTACCGGATTTTTGTTTATCGGCAGTGACATTACTCAGAGAAAGCAAGCCGAGGCATCCTTGCAGCGCCAACGCGAGTTGTTAGAAGTAACCCTGGCTAGTATCGGTGATGCTGTGATTGCTACTGACAAACTAGCTAATATTACCTTCATCAATCCTTGGGCAGAAGTGCTGACGGGATGGCCGGCACAGGAAGCTTTAGGACGACCAATTGACGAAGTATTTTGCATGATTGACGAGCGATCGCGACAAGAGGTCAAAAGTCCTGTCCAACAGGTATTGCAAACCAAAGTTGCCTTTGAATTAAGCGATCGCACTCTTTTGCGACCCCGATCGGGTCAAGAAATACCGATCGACCAAAACTGCACCCCCATTTTCCGCAATACCGGCTCACTTTACGGAGCAGTATTAGTATTTCGCAATACCACCGTCCGACGACAAGCAGAAAATGCCCTGCGAGAAGCAGAAGCCAAATATCGCAACATCTTTGAAAACGCTGTAGAAGGCATTTTTCAAACCACCCTCGACGGTCAATTCATTAATGTCAATCCCGCCCTAGTCGCCATCTATGGCTATGAATCAGCAGCCGATTTGATGGAAAATATTACTAATATTAAAACACAAGTTTATGTCGAACCCAACCGTCGCGACGAATTTGTAAGCTTGATGCAGCAGCACGATGCTTTGTTCCGGTTTGAATCGCAAATTTATCGTCAAGACGGCAAGACAATCTGGATTTCAGAAAATGCTCGCATCGTCCGCGACTCCGACGGTCAACCGCTTTATTATGAAGGCAGTGTGGAAGATATCAGCCAGCGCAAACAAGTCGAAGCAGCATTACTAGAAAGTCAAGAACGCTGGCAGTTAGCAGTCCGTGGCAACAATGACGGTATTTGGGATTGGAATGTCAAAACCAATCAAACCTTCTTCTCCCCTCGCTGGAAAGAAATGATCGGTTATCAAGACCACGAAATTGCCAATCATTTTAGCGAATGGGAAAAACGAATACATCCAGAGGATATTCCCCGCACTATGCAAACAGTTAAAGAGCATTTTGCTCAGCAAACACCCTTTTATATCGTAGAACACCGCATTCTTTGCAAAGATGGTACATACAAATGGATTTTGGCCAGAGGTCAGGCGATTTGGGATGAAGCAGGAAACCCCGTGCGGATGACTGGTTCCCATACAGATATCACTCTCGCCAAGCAAGCTGAGTCAGCCCTCAAAGAAAGTGAAGAATGGTTCCGCAATTTAGTCGAAACTAGCAGCGATTGGGTTTGGGAAGTAGATGCCAACGACTTCTATACTTATGCCAGTCCCAAAGTACGCGAACTCTTAGGTTATGAACCTGAAGAACTGCTAGGCAAAACTCCCTTTGACTTGATGCCTCCCGAAGAATTAGCACGGGTTGCTAACTTTTTTTATGCCATTGCAGCAGCGCAACAGCCCTTTAATTGTGTGGAAAATACCAATCTTCACAAAGACGGTCATTTAGTTGTACTCGAAAGCAGTGGCGTTCCCATCTTCAATGCCGATGGCACCTTTCGGGGTTATCGTGGCATGGATCGAGATATTACCGATCGCAAACAGTCAGATTTCCAGCTAAGAGCCTCCCTGAAAGAGAAAGAAGTGCTCCTGAAAGAAATTCACCACCGAGTTAAAAACAACTTGCAAGTGATATCCAGCCTGCTGAAACTGCAAGCCGGATATATCGACGATGAAAACGTGCAAAGCCTGTTTACAGAAAGTTACAATCGTGTCCGTTCCATGGCACTGATTCACGAAAAACTCTATCAAACCTCTAATTTAGCAAAAATTGATGCTGCTGACTATATTCGCAACTTAGCAGATAATTTATTTCGTTCTTATAACATTTCTACACAAAAAATTGACTTGTGCTTAACAATTGATAAAATTTTGCTGGATGTCGATACGGCAGTTCCTTGTGGATTAATCATCAATGAAATAGTTTCTAATGCCCTCAAGTATGCTTTTACCAATCAAAAATGTGGAGAGATATCTATTCATTTTATCAAAAACGACAGCGACTATCTATTGCTGTCCATCAAAGACAACGGTACGGGACTGCCTCCAGATTTTAATTTAGAAGAATCGGAATCCCTAGGTTTGCAGTTAGTTGTTAATTTAACTGAACAATTAGAAGGAACCCTCACCTATGGGAGCAATGGCGGGACTTGTTTTCAAATTTTATTTAAACCGGTAATCAGGGGTGATACCAAATCCTGGTGAAAAACTCCTATTTATCGAGAGGGGGATAAGGGCAGAGGGAGAAATTAACTCGCGACAAAAAAGGGGGTAGCTTTCCCCGGATTTGAGCTGAAAACCATAACAAAATGAAACAAAATTTCTGGATTTTATGTTAATTGGAAAACTGATGATTTTGAGGTTAGAATAAAAATGTATAAGGAAAAACTAAATTCATCTAAAAATCAGTCAACCGATAATCTCAGGGTAAAAATACAATGGACTTAACGACCATCATGGTAGTCGAAGATGAAACTATTATTGGTATGGACATTAGAAACAGCTTAAAAAAGTTGGGTTATTCTGTGCCACCCGTAATCGCTACGGGAGAAAAAGCCATCGAAAAAGCCGAACAGCTTCAGCCGCATCTAATTTTGATGGATATTATGTTGAAAGGCTCCATAGATGGAGTACAGGCTGCCCAAGAAATTAGACAAAGGTTCAATTTGCCGATCGTCTATTTAACAGCCAATACAGATCCGATTACTTTGCAGCGAGCCAAGGAGACACAGCCTTTTGGTTATATCATCAAGCCCTTTGAAGAAAAAGATTTACACACCACCATAGAGATTGCTCTGGCTAGGTGTAAAGCCGAAACAGAAATTCGTCGATCTCTGGAAAAAGAAAAGGAACTCAACGAGCTTAAATCTCGTTTTATCACCATGACTTCCCACGAATTCCGCACTCCCCTGACTGCAATTCTGGGCTCGGCAGAGTTGTTAGAACATTACGGTAATAAATGGACTCACGAAAAAAAACTTACCTATCTCCACCGCATTCAAAATAGCGTTCAGCACTTAGTTCACCTATTGGATGACGTGCTATTAATCGGTCAAGCAGAAGCGGGAAAACTAGATTTTAATCCTTTACCATTGGATTTGACCGAATTTTGCAGTAGCTTAGTGGAAGAGTTGGAACTGAGTGCTGGCAGCGAGTATACAATTTCCTTTCAAACATTAGGCGAATCTACTCCTGCTTGTATGGATGAAAAACTGCTACGACATATCCTTAGCAATTTGCTCTCGAATGCTGTCAAGTATTCGCCAAATGGCGGTATTATAAAATTCGACCTCGCTTTTGAGGGTAAACAAGCAAGATTTGAAGTCCAAGATAGAGGAATTGGTATTCCCACAGAAGATTTACAAGAACTGTTCGATCTATTTCATCGAGCTAAAAATGTGGGTAAAATCTCTGGAACTGGCTTAGGACTGGCAATTGTGAAAAAGGCGGTAGATTTACACGGCGGTGAGATCTCCGTCACCAGTGAAATAGGAGTAGGTACTTCATTTACAGTTCAACTTCCCTTAAATAAAGAAATTTAAACCTATGACAAAAATTTTGGTGATAGAAGATGAAAACAATATTCGAGAAATCCTGATAGAAATACTAAATGCGGAGGATTTTGATACTACAGGGGCAGAAAATGGTCGCATTGGGGTAGAATTAGCACAAGAAATTATACCCGATTTAATTATTTGCGATGTGATGATGCCAGAGCTAGACGGTTATGGTGTGATTGCTAATTTGCGGAAAAATCCTGCAACTGAGACAATTCCTTTCATTTTCCTCACGGCAAAATCTAGCAAACATGATTTACGTCAAGGCATGGAATTGGGAGCAGATGATTATCTCACTAAACCATTTACCAGAGAAGAACTGTTAGCCACTATCTCTACTAGATTGCAAAAAAAGATGGCTACAGAGCAACGATTGCAAGCAAAGTTAAATAATTTGCGTAGCAGCATTAACCAGTCCCTTCCTCACGAACTGCGAACGCCTCTGAATGGAATTTTGGTTTCTGCTGATTTGATTTTGGATAAACGTAATTTGCTGGAAGTCTCAGAAATTCGAGAGATGGTGGGCTATATCAAAATTTCCGGTCAACGCTTGTATAGACTGATTCAAAATTATTTGCTATATGCAGAAATGAATTTGGTAGCACTAGATCCAGACCGACTAAAATTGATGCGCAGCCACCAAACTTTCTCGGCTAAAGCAGTGATTAATTATCAAGGGGTCGAACAAGCAAAAAAAGTCGATCGCGAAAATGATTTACATTTGAAAATAGAAGATGCCACCATTGTGATGTCAGAAGGCCGTTTCGCAAAACTGGTGGAAGAATTGATCGATAATGCCCTAAAATTTTCTGCACCAGGAACTCCTATTGAGGCGATCGGCACTACTAGCGATGGGATGTTTAGTTTGCGCATCACCGATCGCGGAAGGGGTATGACTCTCGCTCAGATTTCCTCCCTGGGAGCCTATACGCAATTTGAGCGCAAACTGTACGAACAACAAGGCTGTGGATTAGGACTGGCGATCGCTAAATCTCTAGCAGAGCTGCATGGAGGAGGACTAACCATCAAAAGTATACCTGGTGAAACCACAACAGTTAAAGTTGTTCTGCCGACAGTGCCACGTATCGATCTAGAGGAAGATGAGGACATGGGAGAGTGAGAGCTTTCCACCGATGTGGCATCACCAATCAGCAATCAAAACTAATGAATCACTGCTTCTTTAACTAGGAGCCACTGCATTAACTCTTGCCACTCAGGAGACTTAGCTAATAAATCTGCATCCAATTCATTGCCAGAATTTTGATAAAATTCTGTGAAACATTCCGCCCAATCAATTACTGTTTCCACGGGTAAATAAGGAGTATAATTCCAAGAACGCTGCAAAAACTGTACCATCTCCACGGGATGACCAGTGCGGTGCAAATACCAAGCAATCCAAACTAAGGTACTGTACTTAATTTGCTTTTCCAGCAAACGTATTTTATCTGGCAATTCAGGGCTGGCAAAAAAATTGTCCATTACCGCCGCGAGGGATTTAGCTTGGGGTAAACCTTTATACATGGCACTTTGTTCGTGCTGGCGGTAGCAAACTGTTATTTGGCGCAGCCAATCTGCTTCGCATCCCATTAAAGCCAAGCGCAGCACTAAATCTGTATCTTCCGCAGGTGGAAATCGCGGATCGAAGCCACCAGCGAGATCTAACCAATGGCGGCGAAATATCATCGCGCTGGGCAATACTGGCTTCCACCGGAGCCACATTTCTAAGTCTAATTTAGGCACATTTTGCCAGGGTTTGACATCTTGAAATGGCTCGCCTATACTATTAACTAAGCGCCAACCACTGTGAACTATTCCTAAATTTGGTTGTGCAGCAAACACCGCCATTTGTGATGCTAATTTTGCTGGAAGAAAGAAGTCATCTGCATCTAAAAAAGCGACAAATTCTCCTCGCGCTAACTTGATGCCGTGATTTCTGGCAAGGGAAACTCCTTGATTCTGTTGATAAACATAGCGAATTCGACGATCGCCATATTTCTCTAAAACTAATCTGGTATCATCTTTGGAGCCGTCGTCAACTACAATAATTTCCCAGTCAGTATAGGTTTGGCTGAGAACACTATCGACTGCTTGACCGATGTAAGCAGCGCAATTGTAGGCAGGAATTACCACGCTGATTTGTGGGGGGCGAGCGATCGCCAAATCCCTCGTAACATCACTCATATAGGAGAAGGAAGAAGGAAGAAGGAAGAAGGAAGAAGGGAAATGCAATCAAATCGATGGTTTCAGCAATTAAAATTTTCGTAACTCCCGACAAGGTTTCCTTGACGTGTGCACCCTCGGATAGTTTCCAGATAGATAAATATCTCAGATCAAGAGTTTGCTAAGGTAAGTCGGTGGGAATTGAGTAAATCGTTGTGGCGAACTGCTAGAGGACTGTAATCGCTTTTTGCTTTCAAATACTTGTCCACTACTTGCAAAACTTTTTCTGGCGAAGCCGGCTTGCTCAAAAAATCGGAAGCTCCTGTCATTTTCGCCCGCGTGCGGTCAACGATACTGTCTTTACCGGTCAAAAATACGATCGGAGTTTCCCGAAAAGCCGATGTTTTCCGCAAAAAACTGCATAAAGCAAAGCCTGTTGTCTTCGGCATCAGCACGTCCATAAAAATCAAACCAGGGTTGTGCTTAGCCAAGAGACTCACTCCCTGCATCGGATCTTGAATTTTCAGGACTCGATAGCCTCCATCCAATAAAACTTGCTCTAAAAATTCGCATACTGTAGGGCTGTCATCGATGCAAGCAATCAAAGGGCGACCTGGTTTAGCAATGGCCGCCGCCAAACGCCACTGTTCGATGGGCGATGGCAAATCGGGAACGGTGCGAAAATTAACTAAACCCTGCTTTATGTAGTTCTGCAAAGCGCGGGTGGCGACGGTAACACATTGCTTTTTTTTAAATGCTATATCCCACAGAGTATTCTCGCCGTTGAAGACGTTAGCTAGAGTTAGGAAAGAATTAGAACTAAATCGATTTTTTAATTCCGGCGGTAATCTTAAAAGAGGTGCTTGTTCTGGTTCTACCAACCACAAACTCATTGCTTTCCACTTCTGCCACATTTGTTGTGTAGAATACAAAAGTTGCTGTAGCTCTGTTAAAGACACTAGCAAAGAAGGGATAACATGAGACACATATTTTTTTGATGGACGCCACTCTCGGCGCAAATTCGATTGACCCATCAAAGAAAATAACACTTCTGAAAGGCTGGTTTGGACGATCGCCTTAGCTTGTTCCAGGTTCATTTCATTTTTGGCAATTCCTTGCTGAAGCAGTTGATATTCCCACAACTCCCCAGCATCAAGACCTCTGAGATCCACTTGAAAGTTGCGACAGTGTTGACCTACAGCCCTGTACCAACGTCTCGCCCTATGCCATCCTCCAGTGGCATAAACTAGACTGCCTCGAAAAAAGTAGAGTTGCCATTGTTGCTCCCCTTGCTCTAAGAGCAGTTTTCCTGTTGCTTGCTTCTGGCTGAGCACTGCCAGCGTCTGAGACAGCATTTTGTACCCTATTGCTGTAGTACACATATTCACTCGCATCCCCCGTAGTCCCTTTATCATATTTTACAACTTTTGAGAAGTCGGGACAAACAGTAATATTACTGAGTTTTTGTGAATATTAATACTCTACCTCTATCGGCAACTTGTTGCTTGTTGGTGGTTACTTGTTGGTGGTTCCTGCTGCTACAACTGTTTAATTTACTACTCACAATTATCTGGGGGCGGTACGGGGTCATACCCCCCAGGATGCAGAGGTTGACAACGCAAAATCCGCTTAACTGCCATGGAGCCACCGCGAGCAACTCCAAATCTTTCTATTGCTTCGATCGCATATTGAGAACAAGTTGGGTAAAATCTACAGGCGTTAGGTAAGTAAGGAGAAATTCCGATTTTGTAGCCTTGTATTAATCCGATGACCAATATTTTCATCTCGATATTTATTATTTGGTGTGCGCGATCGCTAAAAGACAATTTGAGGAGCCAAAATCTTGTTTGTATCTGACTCAACTACTTGACCGATACCCAAAAACTGACCATCTTCATGATAAACCTGCAACGGAGAAGATAAGGGAATGGAGGTATTTTTTGCAGATTGCCTACTGTCAATAATTTCTGCTATCGGGAGGCGTTGACCTTGAACCCAGCGTTTGGCATATTCAGCAGAAAGGACGATCGGCCCTAAATGGGCCAAAACCTCTGACGGTAAGATGGGGGAGAATTTATTTTCCTGCAATTGTATTTCTAATTCTGCAAAACTGAGACTTTGTTCGATCGCAAAACCGCTACTTTCAGTACGAGTCAAACGGGCTAAAGTGCCACCTACATTCAACCTAGCACCCAAATCGCGAGCGATCGCCCGAATATAAGTACCCGCCCCACAGGAAATCGCCAAATCCAATTCAGGAAAATCCCCAGGCCGCCAATCCAAAACTTCCAGGCTAAACACCTCTACTTTCCTAGCAGCAACTTCCACAGTTTCGCCCTTCCTAGCCAAATCATAAAGGCGTTTTCCTCCCACCTGAATGGCACTAAAACTAGGTGGGAACTGCTCAATTTTTCCGATAAAATTCGGCAATTGAGTTTGCACTTCTTCTAAACTTAAATCCGGTGCTGGTTGAGAAGTCAGGATTTCTCCTTCCAAATCATCCGTAGCAGTAGTTAAGCCAAACCGAATCGTACCTTTGTAAGCTTTATGATGTTGGAGAAATTGTAACAGCCTGGTTGCCTTGCCCAGGGCGATCGGCAAAACCCCCGTCACAGCAGGATCGAGGGTTCCTCCATGTCCGACTCGCTTGAGTTGCAAGAGGCGACGGACTCTCCCCACGCAGTCGTGGGAAGTCATGCCGGCTGGTTTATTTAAATTCAGAAAACCTTCAAAAGTCATTTAACAAATTAAAGAATGAAGTCAGCCTGACTAATAGAAGTACGGGGAACTCCGAACAGAGTAGCCAGAGTTTCCTTAGTGCTGGTAAGCTGAATAATTGTACTTGGGGTAGTTCCGCTAGTACCAGCGACAATTGTGAGTTCGGCAAAAGTAAGACCGGCGGCCAAGCGAATGCGATCGCTACCATCAGTAAAATCTGTAATCAAATCCGATTCTGACGAAAAACTCAGCGCAAAGGTATCATTTCCCAGCCCACCAGTTAAAGTATCTCTACCTTTATCGCCGGAAAGACTATCATCACCAGCACCCCCAAACAAAGAGTCATCGCCAGAACCCCCAAAAAAGGTGTCATTGCCTGCGCCTCCCAACAAAGTATCGTTATCTTGGTTGCCAAATAGCAAGTCATTGCCATCATCTCCAGTTTGGGAATCAGCACCTTTGCCACCATAAAGAGAGTCGTCGCCTTCATTACCCAACATAGTATCGCTACCGGCACCGCCGAACAGACAGTCATTGCCAGCATCGCCGCGGATGGAGTCGTCGCCGTCTTCGCCGTAGATGAGATCGTTACCTCCTAAGCCAAAAATTGTATCCGGGCCTCCCAAACCGAAAATAGTATCAACGCCGCTAGTACCCGTGAGGGAATCTGGGCCAGAGGTGCCAATCTTGTTGCCAATCCGGGACACTGTTGTACCACCGGGGGTGGGGGTTGGGGTTGGGGTTGGGGTTGTTCTGGGAATTGGTTTTAAAGGGGCTGCTGGTGGCATTGTTTGACCCTGAGTAATTAGATAAAAATTTGCACTTCTAACTTACCCAATTTCTAACAAAATACCTAGATCTCAAGGGCGATCGGATTTTTGATTGCTTCATGCCCAGCTTACCGGGGAACAGGACTCGGCTGAGGTTGAGGAGTTGGGGGTACAGAGGCAGGGCGACTCCGCGGTGGGGGACTGTTGACTAACTGTTGCAATTGTTGCGACGTGAGCGATCGCAAAATTCTCAGCCCTAGGGATTCTCTGGAGATGCTTTGAGCGTAGGAGGATTCGATATAGGGACGGAATTGGGACTGGTTGTTCAAATAGCTTTCCATGAAAGCAAGGCTGAGTCCGTTGAGGTAACGACGGGCTAAGGCGGGTTCTGGTCCGATGACATCGGCAGGTGGAATAAAGATGCTTTGAGGGGATTGGTCGATGGTGGAGAAGTGAGTACCGTTTTTCATTAATACCAGATATTTGTTGGGCGATGTCAACCAAGTGAAAGGTTGAATTTGTTCTACCACAGCGGGGGCTACTGTATCGGCGCTGCCTGCGATTACCATGACTGGAATTTGAATTTTACTGAGACTGGTTTCTCCCAGAATGCTGCTGCTAATCGGGTTAACAGCGATCGCAGCTTTGATGCGCGGATCGCCGAAATTGTACTCTAGGCGCTCCAATCCACGGGCCCGGCATTGCAACAGTAGTGAGATGTTCCAAGTGTCGTTTTCTAGCCGACAGTCTTTGTCTAGCTGTGGCAAATTCATCGGTGCTCCGGCTAAGGCCAAAGCGGTGTAACCGCCGAAAGATTGACCGATGATGCCGACTCGCTGCAAGTCTAATTGCCCTCGGTAAGTTGGATTGCTTACAGACAGGCTGGTTAAATAATCTAGCAAGTCTTTGACATCTAGGGGGCGATTGACAAATTCTGCTGGTTCTGCTACTTCGTTTGCTTTGCCTGTGATTAAGTCTTGCAGTTGTTTGGCGTTGCTGCCGGGGTGTTCGGGGACGGCGACGGCAAAGCCGTAGGAGGCTAGGTGTTTGGCTAAATATTCAAAGGAAATGCGATCGGACCCCAAACCATGGGAAATTACGACTACTGGGGCTGGTCTAGGGCTACCTTGGGGTAGATAGATGTCGATGGGAAAGGTGCGATCGCGATTGGGGTTTTTCAGAGTTACCGATGATTTTTTCCAGGTATAGGGGCCTGGTAGTTGGGGTTGTAGTATTTGGGCGGGGGGAATTTCCGGTTCTGACACTGCTTGTTCTTCCGACAATTTGGCTACTCCTTCGATCGCCCGGTTGGAACGGTTGATCAGCGTCGTCAGTTCGTTGGCGACCCCCAAGCCACGAGCGATGTCAATCCTGATCCCGTAGGTGGGAAATTTTCGTAACACGTTGACAATTGTGACACCTTCTGGGTCTGATGCCGCTAGAATTAACGCAGCTCGAATCGCGTAAAATCCCGGTTGTCGAGCTTTGGTTTGAATTACTCTACCCAAGCGCTCCAGCAGTAATTCTCCTTGGTTTGTGTAGAGGAATTGGGCGATGGTTACGGGGCTGATTTCAGCACGAGCTTGCAAGGCGCTCTGAATCTGGGCTAGCTGTTCTGGTTTGGCGTACTGAGCGAAACCGTCTAAGTTGGAGTCTATTTTGCCTTCTGTGGCGAACAGTGCCAGGGAGTCGATCGGAACTGATACTTCTAGTGGGCCGTAAGTTACGTAAATCCGTTCGGCTGCGATCGCAGGTGTGGCCGTGCAAACAGCCGTAAATGCAAACAATCCTAGGTATTTTTGGATGCCAGAGAGCCGAGTGCGATCGGCACCAGGGGAGGGACTCGGAAACAGAAATTTCATAACTTTTATACCCAGGACTTCTAATAATTAGTCGATCAAACAGTCTCTATTGTTTCACCAATATTTAATACGGAAAAATCGATCGGTTTCCCATAAATTTAGGTTATGGTGTAAAACATCACCCTAAATCACATTTGGGCTTTAACAACCCTAGCTTCCTTTTCCAATTCAATGTCTTGATGTTAAGCCTGCTAACATCCCAATTAATTATTTTTGTCATCATGTTTAGATCTGTGCGATCGCATCTGTAAGTAAAGTTTGAGTGAGAGAATTTATGATGTTCAATGCCACCGCTATCCTGATAGACGCTTTTGTTCAAGAGCTACAGGCTGGCTATCGCCGTACCTACGGCAAATACAAGCCAGACTATCCAGAAATCATCGCCTGGGCAGGGACAATGGCTCTGGAAAATATTGCTAATTGTGATGCTCTATACCACAACGTAGAACATACCATGCTGGTAGCCCTAGTCGGACAAGAAATTCTCCGGGGCAAGCATATTCGTGAGGGAGGAGTGTCGCCGGAAGATTGGTTGCACTACCTCATATCCCTACTGTGCCACGATATCGGCTACATCAAAGGCGTTTGTCGCCAAGACCAAGAAGCTGTCGGTCTTTATGCAACGGGCATTGACGGCGGCATGGTGTCCGTACCCATTGGCGCAACTTCCGCCAGTTTAACTCCTTATCATGTCGATCGGGGCAAACTGGTAATTGACGAACGCTTCGGCGGCCACACACTAATTGATGCCGAACAAATCAAACGCAATATAGAATTGACTCGCTTTCCAGTTCCTGCAAGCGAAACCCATCAAGACAGAAACAATTATTCGGGACTGGCGCGAGCCGCAGATTTAATTGGTCAATTGAGCGACCCCAATTACCTGCGAAAAATTAGTGCCCTGTTCTACGAATTTGAAGAAGTCGGCACTAATAAAATTCTAGGTTACAAATCTCCGGGAGATTTGCGACAAAACTATGCCAAATTTTATTGGAATGGAGTGTTTCCCTACATTCCGGCCGCTCTCAACTATTTAGACTTAACCCAAGGCGGAAAACAGATTGTTGCGAACCTCTACGCTAATGTCTTTCAGGTAGAACACGCTGAACCCCTCGCTTTCACCAAAGTCAACTCTCAAGATTTGCTTAAATCTCGTGGAAAAGGCAATTTAAAAGGAGAAAAAGATGCTGAAAATTTAGTATTTTCAATTTCTGGAGAAACAAAAAAATTTAACGAATTTCCCGATCTAAATCTCTAATCAAAGCGCAGCATTAACACTGACGAAAATCCAGGGAGCCAGAATTAGGATTAAAAAATATTAACCTAGTTACTGACTCTTTTTGTTTGAGGTAAAATAGAGTTAATAACTCGTTGTTTGTTAGGGAGAACTAGGTGATGACAACCAGCAACATTGAAGTCGTTTTTAGCTTTGATACCACCGGCAGTATGTACCCCTGCTTGACCCAAGTTCGCCGCAAAATAAAAGAGACGGTAACAAGACTGCTCGATGAAATTCCAGGCATTCGCATAGGAATTATTGCCCACGGAGACTATTGCGATGCTGGCAGCACCTACGTCACTAAACACCTCGATTTGTCCGGCGATGTCGCCACCATTTGCAATTTTGTGCAAAATGTCCAGCCTACAGGTGGCGGCGATGCTCCCGAATGTTACGAATTAGTATTACACGAAGCTCAGTCACTTTCTTGGACTCCAACTAATGCCAAAACCTTGGTACTAATTGGCGACGATATCCCCCACGCACCAGCTCAAACTCCTCAAAAACTTAACTGGCGTCACGAAGTAGATAAATTAGCACAGATGGGAATAGCCGTTTATGGCATCCAAGCTCTCAACCGTAAGCACGCTAATTTATTCTACAAAGAACTAGCCGAAAAATCTGGCGGTTTTCACCTCAATCTCGACCAATTTTCCTACATCACAGACCTGTTTTTAGCCGTTTGTTACCAACAGTCATCTAGCGAACAACTACAAGCCTACGAACAAGAAGTGGTCAGTCAAGGTCGGATGAATCGCGGATTAAACAAAATGTTTGATACCATGCTGAAGCGGGAAGGAGTTGCTGCTTACGAATCAGCAGAATTGCGAGCCGTAAAACCAGGGAGATTTCAGATTATGGAAGTAGACAACGAAATTTCAATCAAAGCATTTGTTCTGGAGAATGGTTTGAGTTTTAAAACCGGCCGTGGGTTTTATGAATTTACTAAAACAGAAACGATTCAAGGTAAGAAAGAAATTGTATTGATGGAGCGTTCCACAGGAGATTTGTTTGAAGGAGAAGCAGCGCGAGAAATGTTAGGTTTACCAATGGGCGAGACAGTTCGCATCAAACCGAGTAATCTAGAAAAGTATGCGGTTTTTGTACAAAGTACCTCTGCCAATCGCAAACTGATGGGGGGAACTCGTTTCCTTTATGAAGTTGAAGATTGGGATCGTTAATCAAGCTTAAAAGTTCAACCTGTAACCGCCGATCGACTCGGATCATGCTAAGATTTATACTAAGGCTATATCTGTATTTATCCTCAGTATCGGCGGTTAAAAAATATACACTTTAAAATTAATATGCAGCCCGAAATTAAACAGCGAGTTAAACAATTGAGAAAGCAGCTACAAGAAGCTAGCTATGCTTATTATGTTTTGGATGCCCCGATGTTAGCAGATGAGGTGTACGATCGCCTTTATCGTGAATTACAAAGCCTAGAATCCGAATATCCTGAATTAATCACCGCAGAAAGTCCCACTCAGCGCGTCGGAGAAAAGCCCGCGACTCAATTTTATAGCGTTAAGCACAATATTCCTCTATACAGTTTGGAAAATGCTTTTGATATTGCAGAATTTGCTAAATGGCAGGAGCGATGGCTGCGAAATACACCCCCCCTCACGCTGCGAAATACACCCCCCCTCACCCCCCCTTACCAAGGGGGGGGACAAGAAGGAAACTCACCCCCCCTGACGCTGCCAAATACACCCCCCCTCACCCCCCCTTACCAAGGGGGGGGACAAGAAGGAAACTCACCCCCCCTCACCCCAGCAGGGGAGGCACAAGAAGAAAATGCACCCCCCCTCAGCCCCCCTTACCAAGGGGGGGGACAAGAAGGAAATTCACCCTCCCTCACGCTGCCAAATTCACCCCATCCGGTTCCGAACCGGCCACAATACCGGCACCAGCATAGAGTATAGCCCGATCGCCGTCGATTAAT
>JAHRFD010000040.1 GCA_020882975.1 Microcoleus sp. EPA2
TCAGATGAACCGGGATCTAAACGGTGCTCGTGGGATCTTCCTTCGGGCATCGGTTGATACGCCTTGGTTGAAGTCAAACCTCAACTTATATATTTGTTAGCAAAAGTTAGCAAAAAAGTATCGGTTCCATCATCGTAGCCCAGCGACGTTTTAATGCCAAAGTCAGTCCATCAGCAATCGGGACAACACTGAGAGTTACTCTGGGATCGTTACGCAATTTGTCGTTGAAACTACGAAGGGCTAGGGTACTTTGGTCTTGTACTTGAGGATCGGCAACTCGTCCTGACCACAGAACATTGTCAATTACAATTAAACCGCCATTCCTTACCAGTTGGAGCGATCGCTCAAAATAAGCCTCATAATTTTCTTTATCCGCATCAATGAAAGCAAAATCAAAAGTTCCTGCTTGTCCTTCAGCGATGAGCTTGTCGAGAGTATGAATTGCCGGGCCCAAGTGCAAAGTAATCTTGTGGGCGACACCCGCTGCTGCCCAATAGCGACGCGCGATATCCGTATATTCTTCGCTGACATCACAAGCCACTATTTTCCCGTTGGAAGGTAGTGCTAAAGCTACGCACAGGGAGCTATATCCCGTAAACACGCCAACTTCTAAGGTTTTTGTCGCCCCCATGAGTTGCACGAGCATCTCCATAAACTGACCTTGTTCAGGAGCTATTTGCATCATACCCATAGGGTGTTTAGCAGTTTCTTCTCGCAGTTGCTGAAGAATATCTGGCTCCCGCAGGGAAATAGATAATAGATAATCGTAAAGTTGATTTTCTAGACCAATATTTGAGTTCGCCATCGGTTTGTCCTTACTGCTGACTTGTGATTTTAAGTAGTAGACGCGCAGATATTAGATGAAGACGCTAGAGTCAATTGTAGATGCTGTGCGTCCAGGACTGAGTTACAGACACGCAACTGGCAGAAGCGCGATCGCCATCCCAATCAGTTTATCTCAGCCCTAGCTGATTCTGCTGCCGTAGCAGAGCTGTCTCCAAAAAATATTCAAAAACAGGCTGTTGATGCCTGTTCCACAGCAATTATGGGAGATTTATTTGACTACAGACTATGGACTACTTGGTCATAGTCAGCTTTCTTAACTGTCACACCCTTGTTAGATATCAAAAGCCCCTACGCCAGGGCTGACCATCTAGTTTAATAGGAAGCTTTCCTAACTGTCACACTCTTTTCACCTCGTCCTGCAAACCCACGCACAATCAAAACAACATTCCGCAAAGGCGATCGCAATGTATTACACTTTCGCAGGTTTTGGTGCCAGCACAGGCCTATTTTTACTATTAGTTTTTGCCATTCTGCAATGGTTACACATCCCCGCCGGCAGCTTCATTGATTGGGTAATTGCCATTGCTATTTTTGAATGGTTATTGTTGATAGTTACTGTTCCGTGGAATATCCATTTTGAAGCTAAAGAAGTTTTAGCCCAAGCCAAAGAATCAAGCGAAAAAGGTATTGTAGTTGATGACAAACAAGTCAAATACGTTACTGTATTAGCTAGTCGATCGCTCGTGGTGGCCATCGGACTGCACCTCTTGAGCGCGATCGCCCTTTACACCCTAGCCGCCACCGGAATTAGCCCAATTGGCTATCTCAGTTCTGGTGCTGCACTGCTGTTAACTCTACTGCGTCCAGGGATTAGAGGTTATCAATATTTAGCAGCGCGGCTGACAATGATTCGCCGTCAATTTTTGCACCCCCGCGAAGATATTCTCGAACTCCGCAGCCGCTTCGCCAACTTAGAATCTACCATTAACAATTTAGAAGCTAAGTTCAACTCTAACGATCCGAATTCTTGGGTAGCTATCCAAGAGCGACAGCAGGAAGCTACCAGAAGAGACTTAACTCGACTAGCAGCATCTTTAGAAGACTTGAGTGCTACAAATCAGGCAGAACATACTAAACTGGCAAGAGAGGCAGAAAGTGCGATCGCCCAACTCACCGATGACGGAAAATTCCTCAACCACGTCCGCGAAATCATCCGATTTTTCAAAGAAGCGTAAACTACCCACCAATGCCCATTCCCCATTCTCTACCTTTAGATAGATGTCAAATAGAGGCGATCGGTAAGTTTGGGGGGGTAAAAATTGATGAGACCACTTCTATAATTATTGTCGAACACGCATCTCTTCGACCAAGCTGAGGGGAAACCGCCTGCGTGTTCTTGACTGTCTTTTGAGGAGATTTCTGTGAGAGAGAGTTTTTTTATTCCTTCTGTCATAAGATCGATCGTCAGGAAACTATAACCAAAGATAGTTAGGGAATCCCTGAGCTTAAGTCTACTATTTAAACATAGGTCAAAGACACTTTTTGAAAAAATAACCCAGGAATAAATCATGAGTATTAGCAAAGCAACACCAACAGATGTAGAAATCGAAGCTAATATGCAAGCCCCCCACTACGACAGGGGCATCACTCCTGCCGAAACAGCAGCGCGGCAAGAACGTGAAGGTAGCAACTTCATGCACACAACCACAGAACAACATCAGCAAGATGCCAAAACTGATGACCAAACTGATGATGAAAGTATTCGCACTACAGATGGCTATACAATAGACAAAGAAGGTCTTGTTAACAATTACGCGATCGAACCCGAAATGTACATTGACGAACCGGGTGATTTGAGAGCAAAAGAAGAAGCAGAAGCCCAAGAACGCGCCCGTATCTTGGCAGAAATTAAAGATAAAAGAGGTGAAGAAGGTAAACTGACCGCCGAAACAGATATGCGTGGCAAAGGGCCGGGGATTATCTAAAATATCTGGTTGTGACAGACTTTCTAAAAAAATATCAGACCCAGATTCCCGATTTCTTTAAGAAGTCGGGAATTTAACCACGATCGCATTCTACGTTTAAGTCACTTCAACTCGCAGATTGCATCAATTCATAAAGCCTCCTTACCAAAGCTTTAATTTTCGTGCCATACTGCAAATCTGCTGTCCAACGCCCACCGAGTCGATCGACTTCAGGAGCAATTCCCCGCGTCACAAAGCGAAATCGGGGATCTACGAGTTCCTGAACCAAAGGTTCAATACTGGCGTAAGCTTTTAAATGTTGAATGTGAGCCCTAACACCGATGCGGGCGCTAGCAAAAGATGCGCTTTCACTATCTCCCCCAACCGTAGCCAAACCTCCAAAATTGTTTTGAGTCGGTCTAATATTGTCACCAAAACGCAAAAAATTAGTTTCTAAACACATTTGACAAAAAGCAATATCGTAGTTGACTCCTTCAACCCTCGCTTCTTCGCGATAAAGCTTTGCTATGTCAGGAAAAACCGTTAAAGCGCTGGGATTATTGGCTCTGAGAAACATCATTAACTGCACTTCAGTGGTGATTCCAGTACCCATAATTTTGCCAACTTGAGCAGGAGGCTGGATATTCGATCGCAAAACCACAGTCCGATTAGCATTATCCCAAGTAACTAATACTTGAAAATCCCGCAGTTCGATCGCCTGAACGTAGACAATATTCTTGTAACTAACGCGGCGAAGTCTGGCAATATTAGATAAATCAATGCCCAATCTATCCACTAGATCGATGGGAATATAAGCATTGCCATTAATTAAAACCCCCTGTTCTTCATAAATCCCACCATTGAGATTGATATTAATCGATCGATAAGTAATGGGGCTAGGAGTTGGAGGTTCCGCACGAGGGCGAATCCAAGTTTCCAATCCGTCAGCAATTCCCATCGCCATCTCTCCCCGCCGATTTTGAATCAAAATGCGATCGTCCGGGTTCGTCAGAAAGCCCAGTTCCATTAACATCGAAGGAATAGAAACCCAGCGACAAAAAATCAGCCGTCCCAAACCCGTAGCCGTATCCGGTGTTGCGCCACGGTTAGGTAACTGCGGCAACCTCCGCAGCAAGGACATAATCAGCATTTCCGCATCAGCTTTCCGCTGGTTGTTGGCGGCAATATAAAAAATACCGACACCGCGCACCGAGGGGTTAGAAGCGCCACTAGCTTGAATTTCCAAAGCCACATCGCCAATCCGAGACCGGGAGTTAATCCAGTCAATGGTTTGCACTTGACTGAGTTCATCGGGTACAGCCAGCACTTCCGCAGCGCGCGATCGCAATTGGCCAACCACCAAGTCACGAAGCAGGATCATTTCCCTGGCTTCAGTAGTTCCACCGGCCACTGTTCCGGGGTCTCTCGTCCCGTTTTCAAAGCCACCGTGACCCGCGGATAGAAAAATTCTCGCCATTTTGATTGTCTTTGAACATTAACTTTTAGAGTTTAGAGGTTCGCCAAGCATTTTTTGATAAATTTCAACAATCTTTTCTGCCTTTTTATCCCACGCAAATTCTTTGGCTTTTTCCATCGCCTTGGCTGACATACTTTCCCGCAGGCGATCGTCTTCAACCAACAGTTTAATTTTACTCGTCAACTCCTCGGTGAGATACTCCCTAGAATTTGGCTCTATCTTAAAACCCGTTTCTTCATTCACATATTCACCAATACCGCCATTATTGGCAACGATGCAGGGGAGTCCACAAGCCATAGCTTCCATTACCACAGCTCCGCCAAACTCTCGGATAGAAGGAAAGCAAAAAATATCTGCTTTCCTGTAATAATCCAGAGTTTCTTGTTGATTCACCCATCCGGCAAAACTCACTATTTCCCCTAACTTAAGTTCCTGGACTCGGTTTTCTAAGTTATTTCTTTCGGGTCCGTCTCCCACTATTGTTAACCGGGTTTTATTTTTAATTACCGGGTCTAATCTGCCAATAGCTTCTATCACAATGTCGGCGCATTTGTAGGGGACTAATCTGCCGACAAACAGCAGATTTATCTGGCTAGCCTCTTTATTTTTGATATGGGTCGCATTTAAAAATTCATCGGAAATGCCATTTTCGTAGAACAAATCAATTCTTTCGTCAGGGATGGCAAATAAATCTTTGAGCATATTCAAAGTATAGGTTGAACCTGCTAAGATTTTGTCAGCTTTTTTGTAAGTTTCTACATAACCTGGAATTAAGGCTCGACCCACTGCTCTCAAAAAGTTGAATTGAGCAAATTCTTGTTTTGCCGTTTCTTGAAAGCCTGGTGGGAACGGAATGCCCCCATTCACAGGCCCTAGAATAAAAGGAGTCTGCTGACATACAGTGACTACTTTAAACGGATACCGTGGCATCATCGGGGTAATGGCATGAACTATGTCATAATCGCCGTTCAAGATTTCTGTTTTAAATTTTTGATATACTTGCCGATTAAATTCTTCATAAATTGGGTAGCTCAAGGCATTATAAAGAGGCCAATTTACTCGCCCGTTGGCTGTAACTTTTGCTACTATCTTATAATATTGTTTGTTTAAATTTGATTCTTCTAGGTAGAAAACTTTTTCATATTCTGGGTGTTTTTCCAGAGCTGATTTATTTCTAATATGGGTGACGAGGGTGGCATCTACTAACTTGTTGATTTTGTGAAAAAAATTGTAGCCAACCAAAGGTACAGATGCCCATTCAGGATTGCATTGCTCTACTATTAGTAAAACTTTTAATTTTTTATTGCTCATTTGTTTACTACCTGTGGTTGTGAATTAATTTTAGTGAGCTATGCGCTAGCTGGCGGAATTAATGGAGTTGGTGGTTTTGTATTCGATCAACTTGCTCTGTTGACCCAGTAATCTACGCTGGTGAAACTGGATTTGACCTTGTAGCTGGGGAAATTTGGCTAATACGCAAGACAAAGCGTAGATAGCTGCGTCTTTAGTGGTGATATTCCGATGCTTTACATAATAGTTATAGGTGCGATAGGTTGCTAAGGGATAGCCGCTCCATAGTAACAGGCTCCAACCTTTGCTCGGCAATGCCATTGCCAAGGCTAGCACTGGCAAGATGAATCCCCACACCCAGGTGCTGCGGGTTTCTTTTACCCAATGGCGCTCTGGTTCCCCGCCGTGCATCCAGGAACCTTCGGCGTAGGCGTAACCTGCTCTTTGGGCGCGCTTCCACCACTGAGTAAAAGTGGTCATTTGGGCATCGTGGAGGGTCATTTCGGCGTCTAAGCGCAGGATTTTCCAATCTTTTTGGCGCAAACGCACGCAGAGTTCTGGTTCTTCGCCGGCGATGAGTGTGGGATTGAAACCGCCGACTTGTTGCAAGGCTGCGACGCGCATCATGGAGTCGCCACCACAGGCTTTGGTTTCGCCGATGGGGGTATCCCATTCGATGTCGCAGAGTTGGTTGTAGATGGTGGCTGCGGGGTATCGTTCGCGTCTGCGCCCGCAGACTGCTGCTACGTCTGGTTTGGCTGTGAGTTCGCTGTAGGCTCGATCGATCCATCCGTCAACGACTTCGCAGTCGCCATCGACAAATTGGACAAATTCGATGTCTGGTGCTATTTCCAGCAGGCGGGTAAAGCCTTCATTTCTGGCGCGGGCGGCGGTAAAGGGTGTGGATAGGTCGAGTTCTACGGTATCGGCGCCGAGCGATCGGGCTAATTCTAGGCTACCGTCTGTGGAGCCGGAATCGACGTAGATGACGCGGGAAACTTTGTTTGTGGCCGAGACTAGGCATTGGCGGAGGCGCTGCCCTTCATTTCGTCCGATCGCCACTAATCCAATTTTTTTCAAGTTTTTCCTGTTGAATGCAACTACTAAACTATTCCTGAGACATCTGTCATAATTCTTGGTGGAACAGGCACTCCTGGCTGTTCTTCACTGACTTTTGAGGAGATGTCTCTTTCAGATCTTAATCAAAGCCAAGCTATTTCGATATGGTTTCTTCTACTTCGAGAAAAGATTTTTCCGAGATACTGGCTTTTTTTTCAATAATTTTTGCTGGTATTCCCACTGCGGTGGCGCCGGGTGGCACATCACAGATCACCACAGCATTAGCACCAATCAAAGCATGATCGCCGATGGTTACGGAGCGAATTATTTTTGCTCCTGCACCGATATCGACGTGGCCTCCTATTTTGACATCACCAACAATTGTCACCTGTTGCAGAATTAAACAATTAGGGCCAATGGAAGCACTGGGATGAATGACAATGCCATTAGGATGAGGCAGTATGAGTCCTCCTTCTATTTGGCAGTTTAAGGGGATGTCTGTTGCCGTTACCACACTCCAAAAACGATGGTAGATGATATTTAAGCGACATAACAAATAGCCTAAAATCCCACCATGTTGCTGCCACTTTTGGTAATTACGGATAGATTTGAGCAGTTGACAATTGGGTTCCCACCACTTACCAGCTTGTTCGCGACTCCAGTCTGGTTCTGTAGCAGAAATGATTGGCTTAGTAAGTGAATCAACCATTGTTTGTCGAGTATTTTGATGATGTAGACAATTGTGTTTATTTGTGGAGTTTACTTTATTTAATAAATCTTTCTAACTTGAGTAGAAAGATTTCTGGAATATCCCCACACTTAAGTTGCTTGATAAAACAGAGAAATTTCAGCCTGGTATCTCTGTTTCCTGTTTCTTTGTAGATTGAAGAATTTTGGCGGGGATACCAACAGCAGTTTGACCGGCCGGAATGTCGGATAAAACTACTGCATTGGCACCGATATTTACGTCGTCTCCTAAGTTGACCTTGCCGAGAATTTTTGCACCTGCGCCGATGTTAACCCGATCGCCCAATTGAGGCGATTCTAGGGGTTTGTCCAAATAGCGGTTTCCCAGGGTTACGCCTTGGCGGATAAAGCAGTCATCGCCGATCGTACAGTGTCCGTGGATAATAATTGCGCTCTGATGTTCGATCACCACGCGGCGGCCAAGCTTCACGGTGTATGGCAAATCTATGCCGTAGGTGTTGCGGACTTTTCGGTAGAGCGATCGATACAGAATACTCAAGGGAGCCCGCAGCAGCTTCGGTTCAACTTTCATTCTCCACACACCGAAGCGTTGAACTGCTACCGCCCGAAACCCCGGTTTTGTCCAATCGCGACCATGAGCAATCCAGTCTTCTTTAATTTGCTGCCACAGTCCGAGTGGGGGGTTTTCTACTTGATTTGCACTGCTAATTAAGTTTTGATCGTCAGTTACCATAAGTTCTAATTCACACTTATTGCTTGTTTACCCTGTTCCTAGATGCCCCTGATAGTAATTTGTTTATTGGTTTTTTTTGAGGGAGGTTAAACCCGGTTTATTGATATCTAGAATACCAATTTCTAGGGTGCATCACACAATATTTTGTTAAGATTAACCGGGTTTATTTGGGTTTTAATTATTTACCCAGTCCTTTAAAAGTTTTTGGATTTTTCAATCTTACCCCCCTTAAAAAATACACTATTCGATACAAAATCGCTGAGAAATTTTGGTGGATCGCCGTCGGGCTTGCGTTGAAGTATGCGACGCACCCTCCAGGTGGCAAAGCCCGAAGCCCAGGATAGATCAGTTAATGCTGTGTAAACCAAGCCGTAGTTTTTGAGAAAGTATCTGCGTCGGGAATCAAACCAATAAGTAGGCAGTCGTTTCGCAGGCTTTTTGGTGTCAGTGACGCCTGAGCTTTGACCTACTAGGTGAACTACACGACTTTGGGGTACATACCAGCAACTCCAGCCAGCTTTGTGAGCTTGCAGACAAAAGTCCATTTCTTCGCAGTACATGAAATAAGCTTCATCCATCAAGCCAATTTTTTCAAATACTTCGCGACGGACGATCATGCTGGCTCCTGCTACCCAATCAGTTTGACAGATTTCTTCGGAAATCGGAGGCGCTACGGCCCAGTTTTTCAAAAGCTGAGATAGGAAGCCTGTGCGCCAACCAAAATCGAGTTCCGTCAACAGGCTGTGAAACCGAAAAGCTGACTCCTGGGGCGTGCCGTCGGGGTCTTCTAAGCGGCTGCCGGCGATTCCAGCTTCGGGATGAGTGTCCATGAAATCGACCAGGGCTTTGATGGCACCGGGGCGAACTACGGTGTCTGGGTTCAGCAGCAGGATGTAAGGCGGGGGATTGGGAGATTTCAGGGCGGGACGGATCAGGGCGTTGTTGCCGAAGGCGAATCCGCCGTTGTAGTCTAGGGGTACGAAGGATGCCCATTCGCTCCAGCCTTCTGCTGCGATCGCGCTGCTAATTTCTGCGACTGAGTTATCGCCAGAGGCGTTGTCTGCAACTGCAACCCGCATACCGGGAAGGGATTCTACTTCGTTAACTAGAGAACGCAAGCAGTCTATGGTCAAAGCCGGAGTTCGGTAGTTAACGATGACCACAAGTAGGGGATACGGATGATTGGGCGCAATGGCATTGGACATAATGGCGATCGTCTGTTTAATAATTTCTAGCTCAGTTTGTCTCTGTTTGGCAAGAGCAGGCGATCGACATTTGATAAATACAAATGTTTAACTACCAGCCGGGAAGTCTAAGGGTATATTTAGAGGGGGATGAATCAGAGCGCTGCGCGAAGTACCCCAAATAAATTACTCCTTGGGATGAAATACTCGTCGGGTGTAGGTACGGAAACCGACAATTAGACATTGCAAAGACCTTAGAAGATAAAAGGGTTCCCGTAACGGTTGCAAAAATTCAACCGACTGATGAAAACACTCTTGGTATTGACTTGGGAATTACTAATTACGTCTATCTTTCTAATGGCGAGAGAGTTGAAAATCCTAGATTCTTGAGGAAGTCTGCCGAGAAATTAGCAAGGCTTCAAGCAAAGCTAGCTAATAGAGTCAAGGGTTCTCAACCTTGGAAGATAATCAAGAACAAGATTTCCAGATGCCATCAGTTCGTAGCTAGGGCTAGATTAGATTTTCAATTTAAAACTGCACAGCAGCTCTTTAGCAAGTGTGAGGTTTTAGTTGTTGAAGATTTGAGCGTCAAAAATCTAACTAGACGTGCCAAGCCCAAGACTGATATTGAGAATGGTAATTTGGTTTATTTGCCTAACAGTCAGTCAGCTAAGAGTGGCTTGAATAAATCCATGCTTGATGCTGCTCACGGGCAATTCGCCAACGTTCTGAAATATGTCGCATGGAAACTAGGTAAAAGTGTTTTATTTGTTGACCCCAAAGGAACTTCCCAGCACTGTTGGAACTGCCTCAACAAAGTCCCGAAAGAGTTGTCCCAACGGTGGCATTCTTGTCAATGTGGAGAATCTTTGGATCGAGATAAAAATTCAGCCAAACTCATAAGAAAAATTGGTCTGAGTTACGAAAGTGGCGGTGGAACTCCGTCACTCAAAAAAGCCTTTGCAAAAAAGGAAAAAGAAGCCTGCGGTCTAACTGTACTCAGTTGACCGTCAGGTTCGTTCACAGTCGATACTGGCGATAAACCTGACTGGCCGCTCGGTGCAATAGCGAATGCCGATAAACTAATCCCTTCATGTCATCGCAATAGCCACCACCAATCACACAGGCCACTGGATAGCCCCCCGCCAAACAAGTAGATAAAACTTGCATTTCCCGGCGAAATAACCCCGTATCACTTAAAGCTAATTTTCCCAGTTTGTCCGCATGGTGAGGGTCTACTCCGGCATCGTATAAAACCAAATCTGGCTTGACATTTGACAGCAAATCTGGTAAATATTTAGCCAGGGTTTGCAAATATTCGTCGTCCTCCATACCGATCGGCAAAGGGACATCTAAATCGCCCTTTTGTTTGGTACCTGGAAAATTCACCTCACAGTGCATCGAAAAAGTAAAAACACTGTCGTCATTTTGAAAAATAACAGCGGTTCCATCCCCTTGGTGTACATCTAAATCCACAATCAATACTTGACGAACTAAACCCATTTTTTGCAGGACACGAGAGGCGATCGCCAAATCGTTAAAAATACAAAAACCAGACCCATAATTAGGGAAAGCATGATGAGTTCCTCCCGCAGTATTACAAGCTAAACCGCATTCTAAAGCAAGCTTGGCTGTCAGTACCGTTCCAGAGGAGGCGATACAAGTCCGATTGACAAGGGCTCGACTCCAAGGAAGACCAATTCGGCGCTGAGCTTTGGCATCAAGGGTCCCGTTGCAGTAAGCTTGAATATAAAACTCATCGTGGACAAATTGAATCCATTCTGAAGGAGGAAGTTCCGGGGCGTGAAATTGATCCTGGGAGGCGACCCCATCCGCCACGAGCATTTCAGAAAGCAGCCGGAACTTGCCCATCGGGAAGCGATGACCCGGTGGCAGGGGTGCAACGTAATCTTCGTGGTAAATAATTGGTAAGTCCATTGAGAGTATTGTAGAAGAAATAAATCTCCAATTGAAAGTGCAAACTATCAAAAAAATAAATTCGCTGGAGAACCTGTATATGGAACTAAAAATAATTTGGGAATTGGAAAGTAACAACCCCAACAATACTGACAATTTACATCATATCAGTCAGTGGTGGGCAAATCTCAATGGCAAAGAAATTACCTGGGTGGAGCGCATTATTCCCCTTGGCGGTGGTATGAGTGAAATTCACTGGCATCCCCAGCGGTTTGACGAAAATTTTATCATGGTCAATCCGGAAATTCGTGGGGATACTCTGTATTGGTACAAACCTGATTCTCCTGTCGAAAGGAACACCATAGTTCAGAAACTGGAACTAGACAACCTGCAACAGCAACTTTACATTTATCCTCAGTTAGAATCGGAGATAGTAATTCGGATAGCAATTCCCGAAATTAAATATCAAACCCTTGAACTGAAAAATGTCGAATTTGCCCTAGGTGAAGATAATATTATGTTGCTATGGGATGTAGAACAAGAACTGGAAATCAAAATCGCTCTTACTGCCGAAAATATTCTGAAACTTCAGGAATTACTAGCAGATAAACACCAGAAAATTTAAACAATTTTTTCACTCAGATGTTGCAGCCATATAAATCAAAGACTTGGGCGCGATGTAGTGACGGTTTTTTTTGTCTTTCGGCATCATTTAAAGCTGTTGGTGAAACAGCCACGATGATTGAGAAGGCTGCTATAGCCTTTCTCAGTCATGAGGTTCTCTCGGATATAGGGCATAGGTCATACCTCACTTTATTAAGAACTACTATACATAAACTAAATTTTTATGTAATCAAATAAATTCTTCCTAAAGTATTACTTGGGTACTCACAGTAGAGAATAAAAAGATGGCGACAGAAAAGATGTTAATTAACTCAGAAAATATCCAAATTTTAATCATTGACGATCGACCTAATAACTTGCGATTCTTATCAAACATATTGACTAAAGAGGGGTACAAAGTTCAGAGGTCTATTTCGGGTGAATTGACAGTAAATTCTGACTTTGATTCTATACCTGACTTGATTTTGCTCGATGTTGTTATGCCGAGAATGAACGGCTATGAAGTCTGTGAAAGACTAAAAGCTAACGAAAAAACCCGCGAAATTCCGGTAATTTTTTTGAGCATCCTCCATGAAGCTTATCATAAAGTTAAAGCCTTTGAAGTTGGGGGAGTTGACTACATTACTAAGCCTTTTCAAGTCGAAGAAGTTTTAGCCCGTGTCAAAAATCAACTAACTATTCAACACCTATCAAAACAATTAAAAGAGCAGAACGCCCAACTACAGCGAGAGGTGGCAGTTCGTAACACGACAGAGCAAGCACTGCGGGAAAGTCAAGCACGGTTGCAGAAATTGGCGACTAATATACCGGGAGTAATTTATCAATTTGTGATGAATGGTGAGGGAAAATTAAACTTTGAATATATCAGTTCTGATTGTAGAAACATATATGAATTAGACAGTGAACAAATTTTAAACAACCCCGAATTGTGTTTTCAACAAAATCATCCTGATGACCGAAAAACTATTGAAAATGCTGTGCTGATGAGCGCCCAAACTTTAGCACCTTTTGCCTGCGAATGGCGGATTATTGCGCCATCAGGGAAGATTAAGTGGTTGCAATCTAATTCTCGACCCGAAATGCGTATCAATGGAGATATTGTTTGGTATGGGGTACTTTTTGATATTAGCGATCGCAAACAATCAGATTTAGAAAAAGCGGCAGCTAAAACAGCCTTAGAGCGGCAAGTTCAGCGAGAATTGCTGATTGGAAAAATAATTCAGCAGATTCGCTCTAGCTTACAACCAGATGAAATATTTCAAACCGCAGTCACTCAAATTGGTCAGACATTCGGTGTCAATCGTTGTTTGCTTCACACCTATATTACTAGCCCCCAGGTCGATATTCCTTTGGCGGCAGAGTATCTGGAACCCGATTGCGAATCAATTGGCCATATCTCAATTCCGATTTGGGGGAATCCTCACGTCGTACAAATGATGATTCAAGATCGGGCGATCGCCTCCCATAATGTTTACTCAGATCCTCTTTTACAAGCAGCACTAGCCCTTTGCCACGAGGTGAACTTGAAATCGATGTTAGCAATTCGCACTTCCTACCAAGGGGAAGCAAATGGTGCTATCTGCTTACACCAGTGCGATCGCTACCGGGAATGGACAGAAGATGAAATCGATCTTTTAGAAACTGTGGCTGCTCAAGTAGGAATTGCGATCGCTCAAGCTAAACTCTTAGAGCGAGAAAAACAGCGACTGCAACAACTCGATCGACAAAATAAACACTTACAAGCAGAAGTTCGCACTCGCGTCCGCGCCGAACAAGCTCTACAAGAATCTGAAGCAGAATTACGAGCTATTTTTGCAGGGATGACTGACTTAGTTTTAGTGAGAAATGCCGAAGGGCGTTGTATCAAAATCGCTCCCACAAGTGCGTCAAGTTTGATTAAACCTCCCAGCGAAATGATTAACAAAACAGCCCATGAAGTCTTACCACAATCTATTGCAGATCAGCTTTTAGCTACTATCAAACAGGTTTTAATAACCAAAGAAAGTATCAATATTGAATATAATTATACTCTAGAAGGACGCGAAATCTGGCTCGACGCTAAAGTTTCTCCCCTGTCTGAAGATTCAGTAATTATTGTGGCACGAGATATTAGCGATCGCAAACAAACAGAATCCGCACTGCGAGAAAGTCAGCACTTCATTCAGGCGATCGCCGATTCTAATCCCAATCTATTGTACGTTTACGACTTAGTTGAAAACCGCAACGTTTACACCAACCACCAAATTACTGCAATGCTAGGTTACACCGCCCAAGAAATACAAGATATGGGTAATGAAATGATGTTAAGGCTGCTAAATCGTGAAGATTTACCAGCATTTTTGGAAACTATCGAAAAAGTGAAGCGATCCCAAGACGGTGATGTCCTTGAATGTCAATACCGCCTGAAACACAAAAACGGCGAATGGCGGTGGATGCACAGTTGGGATACAGTATTTGTGAGACAAACCGATGGTAAACCTAAACAAATTCTTGGTACTGCTAACGACATTACCGACAGCAAAATAGCTGCGGAAAAATTGCGTGAATCTCAGCAAAGAATTTCATTTTTATTGCAGCAAACACCTATAGTGATTATCGAATTAAATATTAATTTAGAAGTGATTACTTGGAATCCGGCTGCGGAAAATATTTTTGGATATAGCCAAGCAGAAGTTATCGGTCATAACGTCCCAGATTTAATCATTCCCGAAAGCTGTTACCAACAAATATCTCAACTTTTAAACAACAATATGACTGGGGAATTTAGTGCTACTTGCACCACCAGTGAAACCCAGACCAAAGATGGCACAAAAGTCGTTTGTGAGTGGTATAATACTCCGCTAATTAATGAACAAGGTAGAGCGATCGGCATTGGTTTAATGGCGGTGGATATTACCGAACGCCACCAAGCAGAAATGGAACTACAAGAAAGTGCATTGCGACAAAGAGCGATCGCGCGAATTATTGAAAAAATGCGGCAGACATTAGATATTCGAGAAATTTTTCAGGCTACAACGCGAGAAATGCGCCAAACCATGAAATGCGATCGAGTCGCCATTTACCGTTTCAATCCAGACTGGAGTGGCGAATTTGTAGCGGAATCCGTTGATAGTAACTGGATTTCCCTCATCCAAGAACAGCAAATAGACCCCAACTTCACAGAAGATTCTTTAGACAGCGAAAATTGCGTAGTCAAAAAATTTGATAGCAGCTTACAAGAAGTATGCGACACCTATTTACAAGAAACCCAGGGCGGATCTTACAGCCGTGGTAAAACTTACCTTTGCGTCGAAGATATTTACAAACAGGGCTTCGATAATTGCTACATCGAACTCTTAGAAAGATTTGAAGTCAAAGCCTATATTACCGTCCCCATTTTTTGCGGAGAAAAACTTTGGGGATTACTCGCCTCCTATCAAAATACAGCCCCCCGCCAGTGGAGCGAAGCTGAAATCAAAGTCGCAGTTCATATAGGTACGCAGCTAGGAGTCGCGTTGCAACAAGCTGAATTGCTAGCCCACACTCAAAGACAGTCAATGGAACTAATTAAATCTCAAGGAAATGCCGAAGTTGCCAATCGTGCCAAAAGCCAATTTCTCGCATCCATGAGCCACGAACTCCGCACCCCATTAAACGCTATTCTTGGTTTTTCTCAAGTTATGGCTCGTAACATTTCCATCACCAAAGAACAAAAAGAATATATCGAAATTATCAACCGTAGTGGCGAACATTTATTGGAACTAATCAATGATGTATTGTCCATGTCTAAGATAGAATCTGGTCAGATTAGCATCAATGAAAATAGCTTCAACCTCTACAAACTGATCGATATCCTCAAAGAAATGTTGCAATTAAAAGCCAACTCTAAGGGCTTGCAGCTAATTTTTGAGCTGCCGGAAGATTTACCCAAATACATTCAAACCGATGAATCAAAATTGAGGCAAGTTTTAATTAACTTGCTCGGAAATGCTATTAAATTTACTTTAAAGGGAAGCGTTACTCTGCGAGTCACCAGCCAACAACAAGCAACTTTAGATGGAGCCAAAAAATGCCAATTGATTTTTGAAGTAACTGACACTGGTCCTGGTATTTCCCCCGCTGAAATTAATACTTTATTTCAGCCCTTCGTGCAAACAGATACCGGACGTAAATCCATGCAAGGAACAGGTTTAGGCTTACCGATTAGCCAACAGTTTGTCCGAATTATGGGAGGTGATATATCAGTTAAAAGTCAAATCCATCGAGGGACAACATTTACCTTTAATATCCAAGTGAATGTGGTAACAAAAATTGATGAGCTAGAAAAAAATAGCACCAAACAAGTCATTTCTTTAGAAGCCGGACAGCCGATTTATCGGATACTGATAGTTGAAGATGTACTGGAAAACCGTCAACTGTTAATCGAAATTCTCAAACCATTGGGATTTGAAATTTGCGAAGCTTGTAACGGTGAAGAAGCTGTGGCTTTGCACGAAAGCTGGAAACCTCACCTGATTTTGATGGATATGTTGATGCCGATTATGGACGGATATGAAGCAACCAGAAAAATCAAGCAAACTCCTGAAGGCGAAAAAACCATCATTATTGCCCTGACTGCTAGTGCTTTTGAAGAACAGCGACAAGTAATTTTTGCCACAGGTTGTGATGATTTTATCTGTAAACCCTTTCGGGAAGAACTGCTATTTGACAAAATAGCCGATCGCCTAAAAGTGCGTTATATTTATGAAGAAGAAAAGTCATCTACTTCTGTACCACCCCTGACATCTCCCAAAATTTTAAGCCCACAGGATTTGAGTGTAATGCCCAGAGACTGGTTGGTCAATTTGTATCAAGCAGCAATTTGTGTTGATGACAGTGGCCTACTGCAACTTATCCAGCAAATCCCTGAAAGTGAGGCAAATCTCGCTAAGGCTTTAACAGATTTAGTCGAAAACTTTCGGATAGATATCATCATCGATCTCACTCAATTATATTATGATGAACGACCATCCACTGCCAGTGACTCCTAAAGATATTTTGATCGTTGACGATATGCCGGATAACTTGCGACTTTTATCGACTATGCTGACATCTCACGGCTATCAAGTTAGGAAAGCTATTAACGGACAACTTGCTTTGCAAGGAGCACAAATGTCTCCTCCGAGTCTAATTTTGTTAGATATTAATATGCCGCAAATGAACGGCTATGAAGTTTGTGAAAATTTAAAAAAAAATGAAATTACTAAAGATATTCCGATCGTTTTTATTAGCGCCCTAGATGATGTCTTAGAAAAAGTAAAAGCTTTTCAAGTAGGAGGAGTAGACTATATTACTAAGCCATTTCAAATAGAAGAAGTTTTGGCCCGTGTTGAAAGCCAACTTTCCTTGCGCTCTTTGCAATCAAAACTGCAACAACAAGCTAGAGAGTTGCAAGAGCGCAATGCTTTGTTGGAACAAGAAATTACTGAAAGAAAACGGGCTGAAGAAGAAATCAGGTTTTTGCTGGAAACTACGCGGGCGATCGGCGAATCCGTGGATTTTAACTCTGCTTTAGAAGTAATTTTGCACCAAGTTGGCGAAACAATCGGATGGGATTTAGGAGAAGCTTGGATTCCTAATGCCGAAGGAACTTTCTTGAAATCGAGCCGCGGTTGGTATGGTAAAGATACCAGTATGGCAATCTTCCGCCAGCAAAGTGAAAACTTGACATTTGCTAGAAATATCGGGCTACCAGGACGAGTGTGGGTTTCCCGGCAACCTGAATGGGTAGAAGATGTTTCTGTGGGATACCCAGAATTTATTAGAACTAAAATAGCGTTAGAAATTGGATTTAAAGCGGGTTTTGGTGTACCTATTTTAGTCGGAGATGAAGTATTAGCAGTCCTAGTTTTTTTTAAACTTTTATCTTGTCCCAAGGACTCGCGATTTATTGACATTTTTAATATTATTTGCACTCAATTAGGTTCTTTAATTCAGCGAAAACAAGCAGAAGAATCTCTCAAAATAGCTGAAGAAAGATATCACAGTATCGTAGAGAATGCCATGGAAGGCATTTTTCAAAGTACCCCTTCTGGACAATTTATCAGCGCTAATCCAGCCTTAGCGAAATTGTATGGTTACGATTCGCCTGGGGAACTGATGTCCAGCATTCAAAACATTTCCGAGCAACTTTATATTGATGCCGAACGCCGTCGGGAATTTGTAGTTGCTATGGATGCGAATAATGCTGTTTCTGGGTTTGAATCGAGGGTCAAACGTAAGAATGGTGCTGTGATTTGGATCTCTGAAAATGTGCGGGCAGTTCGCGATTCACGAGGTAAGTTAATGTACTATGAAGGTACTGTTTCTGATATTACAGAGCGAAAATTAGTCCAAGAAGCGCTGAGTTTTCAACAGGACCAAACTGAAAAATTGCTGTTGAATATTTTACCGAAGCCCATAGCCGAAAGATTGAAAGTAGAGCAAAGCACGATTGCTGATAGTTTTGAAGAAGTAAGTGTTTTATTTGCTGACATTGTTGGGTTTACTGAGTTGTCCGCTAGAATGTCTCCGACGGAACTTGTAAAGCGTTTAAACGTGATTTTTTCCCAATTCGATCAATTAGCAGAAGAGTACGGTGTGGAAAAAATTAAGACGATTGGTGATGCTTACATGGTAGTGGGAGGATTGCCTACACCCAGAGATGACCATGCTGAGGCGATCGCGGAAATGGCCCTGGAAATGCAAGCAAAAATAGCAAAATTGTCCGCCCAAACAGGGGAAGATTTGGCAATTCGCGTGGGTATCAATTCGGGGCCAGTAGTTGCAGGAGTGATTGGTGTTAGCAAATTTACTTACGATTTGTGGGGAGATACGGTGAATGTGGCGGCGAGGATGGAAGTTACTGGACTTGCAGGCAGTATTCAAGTTACGGATGTTACTTATGAGCTTTTGAAAGATAAGTATTTGTTTCAGAATCGAGGTTTGACTCCAATCAAAGGTAAGGGTGATATGGTGACGTATTGGCTCCAAGGAAGAAAGTAGAAATGGGAAATTGGGAATGGGGAATTGGGAATGGGGAATTGGGAATGGGGAATTGGGAATGGGGAATTGGGAATGGGGAATTGGGAATTGGGAATTGGGAATTGGGAATTGGGCCTTTTGGCTTCGCCATCCGGTAAATTGTCTTGAAACATCCCGATCGTGCAATAATGATAGCACTTGCACACAAACTCTATTAGTAGAGTGGGCATTCCCCGCGTTACCGCTACATATAGAGTTTCAACTGTCAACCCGTGTAAGTTCCAAATCAAACCGGCTGTTGCTCTACACAATTTTTTCCTAATGGCTGAAGTCCCCCAAAATCCCGCAGAACTTGCAGAAGCCCTCAAAGGCTTTACGGATATCAATTTTCAATTACCCGATCCCGAAGACGAACAAATACCAGACTTCGATTTTGACAATCAGGTTGACAATGCCTGGAAAGTGTGCGATCGCTTTGACTTACAAACAGATATCTGGCGGGGACGCATTCTCCGAACAGTCAGAGACAGAGAAAAAAAAGGCGGCGATGGACGGGGTACCGGCTTTTTGAACTGGCTAAAAGAACGAGAAATAGGCAAAAGTCAAGCCTATTCTCTCATAGAATTAGCTAAGAGTGCCGATACCTTGATCGAGCAAGGAGATTTAGACCCCGATTCCATTAGAAACTTCAGCAAAAGAGCCTTTGTAGAAACCGCCAAAGCATCTCCTGAAGTACAGCTAATGGTAACAGATGCGGCCGGAAAAGGCGATCGTATTACCAGGCGCGAAGTTAAACAACTCTCCGACGAATGGATGGCTTTGAACTCCGACTTACTCCCAGAAGAAGTCAAAGAAAAAGCATCCACAGGTTCCCTACCTTCTCGCTACCTAGCCCCCTTAGTCAAAGAAATGGAGAAACTATCTCCATCTCACCAAATTGAAATTCAAAAAGAAGTAGCAGAAAATCCCGACGTAGATACAGTCAAACAACTAACTTCCGATGCCAAGAATTTATCTAAATATCTCGATTCCGCGGCCCAAGTCCAGGCTCTCAATCAGTCTCATTTAGATATGGAAATGGCCTTAGAAGAATCCTTACGAGTAGGCTGTTTGGGAACCACGGCTGACGTTGTAAAACAAGCAGCGCAACTAGAACAAACAGTAATCAAACTATACACAATTTGGAAACGTTTAGGCAGTTTAACAGATAGATTGTATGTCGATACAGGAGCCAGTACACCGAATTTACGATTACTTCTAGGATGTTTAGATACTCTTTCGGGAGAGAAGATCGAAGTAGATTTCGGAGATGGAGAACGCTCTATTCGTTTGCAAATTATTAGCGAATAAATCCACTTTCCAATATTATCGGCGCACCATTTCAGCAACAGGCTCTCCGACCTGTTCCACAAAGACTCAATCTGATTGTGGAACAGGCCCGAAAGCCTCAAACTTAATTCTTAATCCCCGTCGTCGCAATACCCCGCATAAACTGCCGTTGACCGACCAAAAACAGTAACACAACAGGCACAGTCCCAATTACCACCGCGGCCATCAACAAGGGCCAACTGCTAGTAAACTGTTCCTGAAACTCAGCCAAAGCCAACTGTACGGTTCGCAACTCTGGGCGCGTGGTAAACACCAGGGGCTTAAACAAATCGTTCCACTCGCCGATAAACGTAAACAAAAACAGCGTCACCAATGCAGGGCGGGCCAAAGGTAACATCACTTGCCACAAAACCTGCCAGCGGTTTGCCCCATCCAGCATGGCGGCCTCTTCCAACTCCACAGGAATTGTCAGGAAATATTGACGTAGGAGAAAAATCCCAAAACCATTAGCAGCCGTGGGTAAGATTAGCGCCCCGTAGGTATTGAGCAAGTGGCCCCACTTCAAAACCAAGAAAATGGGAATCACCAAAAGCTGAAAGGGAATTACCAGGGTTGCCAAAACCACCAACACTAGGGCTTGTCGCCCTCGAAACTTCAGCCTGGCCAAGGCATAGCCGGCTAAAGCCGAAGTTACTACCTGAAAACCAGTTACTGCGATCGCCACTAGAGTAGAATTAAGAAATGCCAACAAAAAATTACCGCGTCGCCAAGCCTCCTGATAGTTCGCAAAAGTCCAGCCCGTGACCTTGACACCGACACCAGATGGTGATAAAGAAACCAAAAATACAGCAGCTAGAGGCAACAGCACCAGTGCGGCCCCCACTAGCAACAAAATAAAACTCAGCAGTTCCAGTGCCCTAGACCTGTCAAAAGATTTGCCCATAAACTTGTGAATTAATCTAAAATAATAACCTTGTGAGGCTCTCAAACCCGATCTCCTCCCAGATTCCCACACAACCGCGAATTTTTAGTCGAAAATAGGTAAAGTGTACTGTCACTGACCCCAAATTTTAAAGGGGTGTCCAAACATCCTACAGGTTATTCAGGAGACTACATATCATATGCCACAGCTTGAGGCCATCCCAGCAATTGACTTTCAAACCGAAACTTACAAAGATGCTTACAGCCGAATCAACGCGATTGTGATTGAAGGCGAACAAGAAGCTCACGACAATTACTTGACACTGGCCCAAATGTTGGCTGACAAAAAGGAAGAGTTAATTGGTTTGTCCAAGATGGAGAACCGCCATATGAAAGGCTTCCAAGCTTGTGGCCGGAATCTCAAAGTCACGCCGGACATGGTATTTGCCAAGGAGTTCTTTTCAGAACTGCACGGGAATTTCCAAAAGGCATCTGCCGAAGGTAAGGTTGTAACTTGCTTGCTGATTCAATCCCTGATTATCGAATGCTTCGCGATCGCAGCCTACAATATTTACATTCCCGTCGCTGACGACTTTGCACGCAAAATCACTGAAGGCGTAGTCAAAGAAGAATACACCCACCTCAACTTTGGGGAAGTGTGGCTGCAAGCTCACTTTGAAGAATCCAAAGCTGAACTCGAAGCAGCCAACCGCCAAAACTTGCCCATCATCTGGAAACTACTAAACAAAGTCGCCGATGACGCTCAAGTGTTGGGAATGGAAAAAGATGCTTTAATTGAAGACTTTATGATTGCCTACGGTGAAGCCCTTAAAAATATTGGCTTTAACAACCGTGACATCATGCGAATGTCAGCACAAGGTCTGGTCGCCTAATCAAGTATAAAATCAGGAAGGGAAAAGGAAAAATTTAAAAAAATTAATTTTTCCTTCTCCATTCTTCATCCATCACAATGGTTTGTAACCTAATTAATGGGAACATGAGGAATCAGATAAAAATTAAAAATTAAAATTTTTTAATTTTCCCTTCTTCCTTCTTCCTTCTTCCTTCTTCCTTTTTCCTTTTTCCTTTTTCCTTAATCTGACAACTGAATGTTTGGTTTAATCGGTCACTTAACCAGCTTAGAACACGCCCAATCGGTAGCTAACGAGCTGGGCTATCCAGAATATGCCGATCAAGGTCTTGATTTTTGGTGCAGCGCACCGCCCCAAATAGTCGATAATATAACCGTGACCAGCATCACTGGGCAAAAAATAGAAGGTCGCTATGTGGAGTCCTGTTTTCTGCCAGAAATGCTAGCCACTCGCCGGATTAAAGCAGCCACCCGCAAAATCATTAACGCGATGGCACACGCTCAAAAAAACGGGATTAATATCACGGCTTTAGGTGGGTTTTCATCGATCATTTTTGAAACCTTCAACTTGCAGCAAATTAAGCAAATTCGCAATCTCAAGTTGGAGTTTGAGCGATTCACCACAGGTAATACTCACACTGCTTACATCCTCTGTCGCCAAGTAGAACAAGCAGCCCCCAAATTGGGGATTGAACTGTCCAAGGCTACTGTGGCGGTTTGCGGTGCTACTGGGGATATTGGCAGTGCCGTGTGTCGCTGGCTCAACGTTAAAACCAATGTAGCAGAATTGTTGCTAATTGCCCGCGACAAGGAACGTTTGCAAGACTTGCAGACAGAATTAGGGCGAGGCAAAATTATGGGTTTGGAAGAGGCGCTACCCCAGGCTGATATTGTCGTCTGGGTAGCGAGTATGCCGAAGGGAGTAGAAATCGATCCCTCTACATTGAAGCAACCTTGTTTGCTAATTGATGGGGGCTATCCCAAAAATTTGGGAACTCAGATTCAGCATCCCGAAATTTATGTCCTCAATGGCGGCATTGTGGAACATTCCCTCGATATTGAGTGGAAAATCATGAAGATTGTCAACATGGATGTACCGGGAAGACAGTTGTTTGCCTGTTTCGCTGAATCCATGCTGCTGGAATTTGAAAAGTTGTACACCAATTTTTCTTGGGGACGCAATCAAATTACTGTGGAAAAGATGGAGCAAATTGGTGAGATTTCTGTCAAACACGGTTTTAGACCTTTGATGTCCTTCTGATTTTGAAAATTAACAGTTAACAGTTAACAATGAACTGTTAACTGTTAATTGTTACAAGAAGCTTTGAGCACAGTTTTTGATAGTCATAACTTCCATAATCTTGTTGCCAAGTTCGTCGGAAATTTCCAAAGCGGCGGCAAGTTCAACTAAGAAATCCTGTTCCTCTTGAGTGAATATTCCATCTACCAATACCAAATCTGTGGCGATCGCAAAAGCTGTGGCTCGAAGCTGAGGATTAAGGGTATTCGCTAGAATAAGAACTGAATAAGCGGATATGGTTGGCGGCGAGAGTTTGTTTTTCGGCTTCGGAAATTTCACCGTCAGCAACCACAGCTAATACTGAAACGGCTGTCACAGCTTCCGCAGGTGTGAGATCGATGGCGATGGTGTCGCTGTTGGCACTTCCGAAAAGTTCAGCAGGATTTGGTCTTTGGTGGCTGTGGGATGGCATAGGGGCGCTGGGCAAGTGCGAGCTAACAGAATCGTTGCCTGCAAATTTCAGCGACGGTAGGCTAACTCTCGCCTATGGCGAGTATCATCTAATCGTTTCTGAAGAAGTGCAACAAGTTAAGACCGAAAAAATAGTGACAACTTCAACCGGGCCCTCTTTTGGAGCAACACCTAACACGGTAGGATCTCCAAAGAGTCGATCGACTCAAACTTACAAAACTTTATAGAAACTCTCAGCGTGCCAAACCCAGACCGGAAACCACTACTCTTAGATTTTGAAAAGCCCCTGGCAAAACTTGAAGCCCGAATTCACGAGATTCGCCAACTTGCAGCCGAAAACGGTGTGGATGTTTCCGAAGAAACGTCCGAGGAAATTCGGAAACTGGAAGCTCGAACAGACCAACTGCGGCAAGAGATTTTTAGCAGCCTCTCCCCCATGCAACGGTTGCAACTAGCCCGTCACCCCCGTCGCCCCAGTACCCTCGATTACGTTCAGGCAATTAGCGACGAGTGGATTGAGCTTCACGGCGATCGACGGGGCGGCGACGACCCGGCCATGGTGGGTGGCATTGCCCGCATTGATGGGCGTCCCACGGTCATCATCGGCCACCAAAAAGGTCGAGACACCAAAGATAATATTGCCCGCAACTTCGGTATGGCGGCTCCGGGTGGCTACCGCAAAGCCCTACGATTGATGGAACACGCCGATCGCTTCTCCATGCCAATTTTCACCTTTATTGACACTCCAGGGGCTTGGGCTGGCTTAGAAGCCGAACAGTTTGGACAAGGAGAGGCGATCGCCTGTAACCTCCGAGAAATGTTTCGCCTCGATGTTCCCATCATCTGTACCGTCATCGGGGAAGGCGGTTCGGGTGGTGCTTTGGGCATAGGCGTCGGCGAGCGATTGTTGATGCTAGAGCATTCCGTCTATACCGTTGCTACCCCCGAAGCTTGCGCCGCGATCCTCTGGAAAGACGCTGGGAAAGCTAACTTGGCCGCTGAAGCTCTGAAAATTACTTCTTGGGATTTGAAAAACCTCGGCGTTCTGGATCAAATAGTACCAGAACCCATTGGTGGCGCTCACTCTAACCCCCTCAAGGCTGCGTCGATACTGAAACGAGCATTGTTGGAAAATTTAGCAGAACTGAGTCAGCTTTCGAGCCAGCAGCGCCGGGAACTGCGGTATCAAAAATTCCGCCACATCGGCGTATTCACAGAAATTTCTGCTTGAGCCGATCGATTCCCACGAATCAGTTCAGCAATTTTTAACTGAAAACTCATCTTCTCAATACCGATCGATAATTCTGCGAATCTGCCAGCAGTGTTATAATTTTTGATGTGACATCGGCTTAACATTTCTTAATGTTAATCTCAGAAATAACTGTTCCCATGGGATATTCGATCGACTGAGTTTCCCCCATACCGAGTTTTTCTATGAACTATCCGACAACAAAGCAGGCTCTGATTACCGGAGCAAGCAGCGGTATTGGCAAAGCCACGGCTCTAGCATTTGCCAAAGCCGGCATAAACCTGGCTTTAGTTAGTCGAGGGTCAGAAAACTTAGAAGCCGTTGCCGCCGCAGCTAGAGAAGTCGGAGTGAAAGCAGAAGCTTATCCCTTAGACTTGTCAAAAATTGACCAAGTGCAAAGTAGCATCAGTGCGATCGCAGCTCAATTTGGACCAGTAGATATCCTGGTCAACAGTGCTGGCATGGGGTATACAAGCCCCTTGACAGAAACGCCTCTAGCCGACTGGCAGAGAGTTTTAGACCTGAATTTAACTAGCGTCTGGCAGTGCATTCAAGGAATTTTGCCGTCCATGCGCGATCGAAAATCAGGAATCATCATCAACGTTTCCTCCATCGCTGGCAGCCAAGTCTTTCCGAATTGGGGACTATATTGCGTCAGCAAATTCGGTCTCATGGCTTTGTCTAAGGCTGTAGCCACAGAAGAACGGGCTGGCGGAATTCGTGTAACAGCAATCTGTCCAGGTTCTGTCAACACTCCCATGTGGGACACAGCAACAGTCCAAGCCGACTTCGATCGCACAGCCATGTTAACTCCAGAAATCGTCGCCGAATCTATTCTGCACGCAGTTCAGTTACCCGATGGCGCCGTAATTGAAGAAATCACCCTCATGTCCAACGCTGGAGTTTTGTGAACAGGAGATTTGAGACTGCTGAGTTTTTCTCGGAATTCAACAATCTTTGAATCTCTAGCTATATCCTCCAATCGCAAATCCCAAATCAAAAATCCATCTACCCTGACACCAATTTTTTATGACAATTGCATCGAACAACGGTTCCACTGGCTCAAACACCCTGTTGACTGACAGCATGAAACTTTCAGAAATCCCAGACAATAATTTACCTCGCATCACCACTCGACCAGACCGCAATTCCTCCAACGGTCAAGAATCCAATGTTCCCATATCTTCAGAAGTAGGTCAGGAGGAAATGATGGAAGCAGTGCGGACGATGCTGCTAGGAATCGGAGAAAACCCCGAACGGGAAGGATTGCTCAAAACCCCGAAGCGGGTAGCAGAAGCTATGCGGTTTCTCACCAGTGGCTACAGTCAATCCCTAGAAGAACTGCTCAACGGCGCTATCTTTGACGAAGGTCACAATGAGATGGTGTTAGTCCGAGACATCAGCGTCTTCAGTATGTGCGAACACCATATGCTACCGTTTATGGGACGAATTCATGTCGCTTACATCCCCAACCAAAAGGTAGTCGGGTTGAGCAAATTAGCCCGCATTGTCGAGATGTACAGCCGACGGTTACAGGTACAGGAACGTTTGACTCGCCAAGTTGCCGAAGCGGTTCAAACCATATTGGAACCGAGGGGAGTAGCTGTGGTGATGGAAGCTAGTCATATGTGTATGACTATGCGCGGAGTACAAAAACCCGGTGCTTGGACAGTAACCAGTGCGATGTTGGGCATATTCCAAGACGAACAGAAAACTCGTGAAGAATTCTTGAATTTGATTCGCCATCAACCGGCATTCTTTTAGTCAGTAGTCAGTAGTCCGATTTCATCAGTGAGCAGTCATTAGTGATTAATTTATTGACTGATGATATCAGGTGGGATCGAACAACCTCACTACAAACCGTTTTTATTACAGATAACTGAGCGGACATTATATCATTGTCATCAGTCATCTGTGATGAATTTAGTGGCGGCTGAAAATAGAGGTGGTGGCATTTGGCGGTCAAGCTGCTGCTGCGATCGCCTCTTGTCCGTGTCTCCGCAACAGTTCCATGAGCTCGTCTCGGTAGTCGTGAAAAATAGAGTTTCGTTTCACAGTTTGACTGCGATCGGGTAGGTCGATCGTGATTACCTTTCTGACAGTCCCAGGACGAGCACCGAGGGCGTAAATGCGGTTAGCGAGAAACACGGCTTCTTCGACATCGTGAGTAATCATGAATACAGTAATGTTAGTGCGCCGCCAAAGGTCTAGCATAAATTCGTGCATCGACTCCTTGGTGTGGACATCTAAAGCGCCAAAAGGTTCATCCATCAACAGCACTTTCGGTTCCAAAGCCAAAGCGCGGGCGATCGCCACCCGCTGTTTCATCCCTCCAGACAACTCCGAAGGCAGAGAGTTGGCGAACTCAGACAGCCCCACGATACTCAGATAATAGCTAGCTTGTTCGCGCCGCACCTTGTGAGGCACGTTTTGCAGCTTGAGTCCAAACTCCGCATTTTCTTGTACGCTCATCCAAGGATAAAGCGTATAGTGCTGAAAAACCATGCCCCGATCGGGCCCGGGCCCAGTTATCGGTACTCCGTCAATCCTGACTTCTCCCGATGTAGGGCGATCGAGTCCCGCAATCTGTCGCAGCAGCGTAGATTTTCCCGACCCAGAGGCCCCTACCGCGCAGATAAATTCACCTTGCTCGATCGTCATGTTAATGTCTTTTAGTACCACTAAATTGCCATTTTTAGTGCCGAATTGTTTGTTAAGGCGGTTGACTTCCAAATACATAAGTTAAATCTCCTAAATTCAGAACAGATGGTGCAATTAAGTAGAAAGAAGAAGGAAGAATATCGATGTGAAGAACGCTATTATCGCTTTTGGAGCGCCCACTTGCAGGATACTCGCAGGAAATACTGAAACAACAAATCAAATGCTAATCCGATCGCCCCTATAACGATCAGCCCGACAAAGATTTCATCAGTCCTTAAAAATCTGCCAGCTACACTAATCCGGCGGCCCAATCCTTCTGTAGCTGCAATCAATTCCGAGACAATTACTAACTGCCAAGCCGCCGCCAAATTGATACGACAAGCATCAATAATTCCCGGCAAAACGTGCGGAAATATTACTTGAAACAGAGCTTGTTGGCGCGTTCCGCCTAACATATAAGTCGCTTCAATCAAATCTTTGGAAACGAATTTTACTGTATCCATTACCATCAATGAATTAAAGAAAAATACTCCGATAAAAATCAGCGTAATTTTCGGTTCCTCTGCAATCCCCAAATACAGAATGAGTAGCGGAATAAAAGCGGGTGCAGGCATATAGCGCATCAACCCAAACAGCGGTTCCAGCAAAGCCCGAATGCTGGCAAAACTGCCCATCAACACGCCAATGGGAATCGAAAGAGAGGCGGCCAACAGAAAGCCGACACCGACTCGCCACAGACTGGCGACGGTATCTTTGAGGAGTTCGCGAGTGCTCCACAGGTGGCCAAATGCTTCGAGAACTTTACCGGGCGAAGGCAAAAATTTCGGGTCTATGTTGCCAAAAGTTGTCACCAGCCACCACAGCAGCAAGGGAAGGGCGATGGAGGTAACAATCAATCCGGTATTCAGAGGTTTGGGAATGTCTTCAGCGAGTCGCCAGAAAACAGTGGGATTTAGCTGTTTAGATCGCGTGAAGTCTTGAATCGATCCGGGGTTTGGGTTCATGTTCGGTAATTTGCTGTTAATAATTTGTACAAATGCGATGGATTAAATTGGGAATTTGGCATTGGACATTGAAAATTCAGTAGAGAATTTAACTAGGTTTTTTTAACTTTTTCGGCGTAGGCTTTAACGAAGCGATCGTCAAATAACTTGCTGGTGTCTAATTCGGTTTTTGCCAAACCAACTTCGGTGAGGAATTTGCTCATTTCTCGCGCAGCAAACTGCAAGGAAGTATAATCCCTGCCCTGTTGGAAAGCTGTTAAGTTTTCCTCGATAGTAAAAATCCGAGTGCCATCGGCGTACTCTTGGTATTCGCTAACAGAAACCCCCGCTCGTTTCGACATAATTTGATAAGCTTTGTCGGGATTAGCCTTCATGTAGTCCAAGGTGGCAAACCACGAATCAACTAATGCCTGTACGCGATCGGGATTTTCCTCGACAAATTTGCGCGTAAATACTAGATGGTCTGAAATCGCACCCGGAAAGTCTTTGGAACTGAATAATTCCTTACTACCGACACGCTTTAGTGCTTGAGTTGTGAAAGGGGCAAACACTGCTGTAGCATCGACTTGTCCTCCGACAAAAGCTGCTGCTGCTTTGCCTGTTTCTAGAGGTACAAACTGAATGTCTTGCGGGGATAAGCCTGCTTTTTTCATCCCTAATAGCAGCAGAAAGTGATCGACAGTCCCTTCTTCCGCAGCTACTTTTTTACCTTTGAGATCCGCAATTGAATTAATACCTTCTCGAACGATAACTTTATCGTTACCGGTGGAGTTGTCGTTGACGAGTACAATTACTTGGTCTGCACCGCCGGATACGGAGTTAACGGTATCTCCTAAAGTTTGACTGTTGGCATCGATTTGTCCTGCTGTGAGGGTGCTAATCGATTCTAGGTATCCATCGAACCACTTGAGGTCTACGGAGAGTTTGTTTGCTGCAAAGATGCCCTCATCTTGTGCTACTTGCCAAGGAAACCAACCCGGCCACGCACTAAATCCCAGACGCAGGGAACCCGCAGCGGCTGATGGGGCGGCGGCCTCGGTTTCTGTGGTTGTTTTGATGTAGGTTGCAGGGTTGACGCAGCCTGCTACCAGGGCGAATGTGACTATAAAAACGATGCAGAATGTTAAGGGCGATCGTACTTTCATAGCATTTACTTTGAAAAATATTTAATGTGTTTTTTTTATGTTTCTGGTGGGAATTTAGCAGGGATAGTTTTTGAAAGGTAGTTGCATACTTTTAGCAAATCCAGGAATTACCACTCTGCTATCTTTGTTACAAAGATAGCGATTGGTGTGGCAAAATCTGAAGCTTTACGCCTGATGATTCGTAAGGTGCGTCGCTCATCGACAACAGTGACTGTTGTTGAGGATTGTTTCGGGCGACGCACCCTACAGCTTACGCCTGATTATTTGTCAGGTGCATATCTGCAAGATAGTCACTCTTTTTTAATAGGATTGTTTCGGGCGAATCACCCTAAAGCTACTGCTTTCTCGCCAACTGTTGAGAGTTGGTGTGGAGATTTTGACAAGTGATGGATCTGAGAACGCACCCAATCAAACCAAGCTTCTAAGCCTTCTCCGGTTTTTGCGGAAACCACAATGATCGTGACGTGGGGATTCATTTGTCGGACGTTCGTGACAATTCGATCGACGTCAACATCAAGATAGGGTGCTAAATCTATTTTGGTAATTAACAAGCAATCGGCTTCTTGAAACATCACCGGATATTTCAGCGGTTTGTCTTCTCCTTCAGTGATGCTCAGTAACGCAATTTTCAGGTGTTCTCCTACTTCAAATTCTGCGGGACAAACCAGATTGCCGACGTTTTCTACCAGTACCAAATCGATTTCGGAGGGATTATATTCATGAGCTAAGGTGTGAATTCCTCCCGCTACCATTTTTGAGTCTAAATGGCAGGAACGACCTGTGTTAATGGCAATTACTGGGACATTGTATTTGCGGAGGCGATCGGCATCTAGTTCCGTGGTCATGTCGCCTTCAATTACGGCGATTTTGTATTCAGCGGTGAGGACTGCTAGCGTTCTTTCTAGTATGGCTGTTTTGCCCGCACCGGGACTGCTCATGACGTTGAAACAAGCAATTCCCCATTCGTCAAAATGAGCGCGGTTGTGGTCTGCTCCTGCTTGATTGGCGTGGAGCAAGTTAATTCCTAAAGCGGCGTCAAAGGTTTGGTGCATGAGTTTCGGTTGATTTTCAAGAATATTCAATGCGATCGATCTTTAGTTCTCGCCCGGAGCGAATATCTTCCATGGGTGAATGGCAAGTCGGACAAGCGTATTGAATGCCAATTTCCGGTTGATATTCTTGCTCGCAGTGGTGACAAAATGCGATTAACGGTGTTTCTTGAATGACGAGTTCTGCTCCATCTAAAAAGGTGTCGCAGATTTGGACTTCAAAGGCAAATTGCAAACTCACTGGTTCGACACAAGTGAATTTGCCGACTGTGAGGTGAACGTGAGAAATTTTGGGCGGTTCTGGTTGTGCTTTCCACCAATTTTTGACTGTGACAATTAAGGCTTTGGTCATGTCTGTTTCGTGCATGATTTGTGCCACATTTGAATGTATAGGAGAAGGAAGTTCGGCAACGGATTCTGTAACGCAGGTAACGGAGAGCGATCGGGAAGAAGTCAGTGGTTATGGGTTATTGGTTATGGGTTATTGGTTATTAGTAATTGGTTATTAGTAATTGGTTATTGGTTATTGGTTATTAGTAATTGGTTATTGGTTATTGGTTATTCGCTCTTATCAAGAGTTAAAAAATAACACTTAACAAATCACCAATAACACTTAACAAATAACCCATAACATTTAACCAATAACAAACAACATTTAACCAATAACCAATAACATTTAACTGTTAACAAATAACAAACTGTTTAAGTCCATTCAACGAGGTCTGGTTGGGCGGCTGGATGAATGTAGGCGGGTTTTTTTCGCGGTAATTGACCGGACAATACTAAATGAGCCATGGTGTCGCAAATGACGCGAGTTGCCATTAATGAAGTCATGTCGCTGACATCATAGGGTGGGGAAACTTCGACTACTTCCAAACCGCAAATAGGCGCTCTTTGCACAATTTTGCCGAGTAAAGCTAGGGCTTCGCGCGGTAACAAACCGCCCGGTTCCGGCCAACCTGTACCGGGGACAAATCCGGCGTCGATGCAATCGATGTCAAAGCTGATATACACGCAATCGGTGCCGTCTAGTGCGCGTTCTAGGGCGAATTCTACTGCGGCATCAATGCCTTTTTCTACGATGTCGGTAACGGTGAGAATATTGGTGGCGCGTTCGCGGCAAACTTTCACGCCTTGGCGGGGAACTTGCCAGCCTCCTATGCCTAATTGTACTAGGTTTTTGGCGGGGGCATTTTTCATGTTGGTGGCATGAAACCAAGGGCAAGTGTGCATCCGTTCGTCGAGGTCGGTTTCTTGAGTGTCGGCGTGGCGATCGAAGTGAATTATGCCAACTTTTTTATCGCCTAAGTGTTGGCAAATGCCGCGTACTGTAGGAAAACCAATTGAATGATCGCCTCCTAATATAATGGGAAATGCGCCGGAACTAAAGATGTGGGCAATACCTTTTGATATTTGATCGAAGGATTTTTCGTTGTTAGCTGGAATGGTGAAAATATCGCCGACATCGCATAGGGTTATTTGTTCGCGCAAATCAACCCCTAATTCAAAGTTGTAGGGCGTGTAGAGTGCGGAAATGCGCCGGATTCCTTGGGGGCCGAAGCGGGTACCGGGACGGTAGGTGGTGCCGGAGTCGTGGGGTACGCCGACTATTGCTACGTCGTATTCGCCGACTTTGCGAACATCTTCGACATAGGGGGCTTTCATGAAGGTGTTGATGCCTGCATAGTGGGGGAGTTCGCCGCGACTGAAGGTGGGAATGGTGCGATCGCGAATACTTTCTGCTGCTTCTAATCCGTATTCTAGCCCTTTTGATACTTCTTGCTGCCAGCCTGTCAGTGGCAGTTTTGCTTCGAGTTCTAAGGCGCGTTGCGCTTGGCTGGGAGTCTGTTCGTTGTTGGAGTCTGGGCTTTGAAATAACGGGTTTTCAGAAGGATTTTCAGTCATTTGGACACCCTCAATGTTTGCAAAACAATAGCGATCGAATTTAGCCATCACCAAACCAGAAAGCCCGGGAAAAAACACCCAGTCTTGCCGATTGGTGTATTTCTCCCGGGCTTTTATCCCGCCGTGCGGCTGGCCGATATTTCACTAAAAACTTTGAGTTTTCGATCGACCAACTTGCCTCTCTCGGACCAGCATTTGAGCGATCGCCCAAACCGGAACCCTAGAGGCATTAAATTATTGAGGTCATCTTAGCCAGTGAGTTGAGTCAAAAATGTATTGAAAGTTACTCTCCTGGCTTTAAAAATACGATCTCAGTCCTGCGGGGGATACTGCTTGTTTGGAAAATTTGCGGGCAAATTTTAGTGACGATCGCCTGTTGAGCTAATAAAATAGATTGGTGACTCATGGCTTTTGACTAATGAATCCTATTAAATTCGGTACAGATGGCTGGCGCGGCATTATTGCTGACGATTTTACATTCGATCGAGTAGCGTTAGTCGCTCCGCTAGCAGCACAAGTTCTCGCACAAACCGGCGGCAATGATGCCAGCAGCGGTACCGTAATCGTCGGTCACGATCGCCGATTTTTGGCGGAAGATTTTGCCAAAACAGCGGCTGTTGCAGTCCAGAACGCAGGATTTGACGTGCTGCTGACCGATACTTACGCTCCTACTCCGGCTTTTAGTTTGGCCGCCAAACAGTTAAATGCTTTGGGCGCGATCGTCCTGACTGCCAGCCACAATCCCGGTGCATATTTAGGGTTAAAAGTCAAGGGCTCTTTTGGCGGTTCAGTTTCGCCGGAAGTGACGCAACAGATAGAAGCAAAGTTAGGAAATCCGGTGGCACTTTCAGCAACTCCCGGAAAATTGGAAAATTTTAATCCTTGGCCTGCTTACTGCAAAACCTTGCGGGAAATGGTCGATATTGATGGGATTAAAGAGGCGATCGCCTCTAACAAAATTACCGTGTTTGTAGATGCCATGCACGGGGCGGCCGCCGGAGGATTGGCACAAATTTTAGAAGAAACAGTCCACGAAGTCAATAGCGATCGCGATCCGCTGTTTGGAGGGGGTGCTCCCGAACCTTTGCCGCGCTACCTTTCGCAGTTGTTTCGGGTGATGCGAACTCACCAACGCCAAAGCTCTGGTTTGTCGATCGGGTTTGTGTTTGACGGAGATAGCGATCGGATTGCTGCTGTTGACTCTAGCGGCAATTTTCTCAGTTCTCAAATCTTAGTTCCCATATTAATCGAACATTTAGCCAAACGGCGCGGGTTTACTGGGGAAGTGATTAAAACAGTCAGCGGTTCTGACATTATCCCCAAAATTGCTAAATTGTACGACTTGCCCTTATTTGAAACGCCGATCGGTTACAAGTATATAGCCGATCGAATGTTGACCACCCAAGTGTTAGTCGGCGGCGAAGAATCGGGCGGAATCGGCTACGGTACGCACATCCCAGAAAGAGATGCTTTGTTGTCGGCGCTGTATTTGTTAGAAGCCGTTGTCAAATCCGGCGAAGATTTAAGCCAAATCTATGCCAGATTGCAAAAAGAAACAGGCTTTACTTCAGCTTACGACAGAATCGACTTGCACTTAGCAAATATGGACGAACGTTCGCGTTTGGTGTCGCTGTTGGAAAATCAACCTTTAACAAAAATCGCCGATAAAGCAGTTGTAGATTGCAACAAAGTAGACGGATATAAATTCCGTTTAGCTGACGGAAATTGGCTGTTAATTCGGTTTAGCGGTACTGAACCAGTTTTGCGGTTATATTCAGAAGCTGCGACTTTGAAAGAAGTAATGCAAAACTTGAATTGGGCGAAAGATTGGGCGCAGAAAGGTTAAACAGTTGATAATTGACAAGGGACAGCCAAATCAGCCCTAGGTTTTTGCTGTTCCTTGTCAAAAGTTAATTTTTAATGCTCCACCGTAATCTAAAAAAAGCAATAAAACCAGATTTATTTTCACTTGCTTCTCCCTGCTTATTCTCTGTGCCCTCTGTGTCCTCTGCGGTTAATAAAAACATTAACTTAGGCTGCGCCCATTTTAGCTAAATTTTTGTTAATATTGACCAGTAAGTTTTAATAGAAATAATGACTAATCGTAAATTGCTAGTTGTCGCCACCAGCAATCCCGGCAAACTCAAAGAAATGCAAGCTTATCTTCAGGATTTAGGGTGGGAATTGCAACTGAAACCCGAAGAGTTGGAAGTAGAAGAAACTGGCGATACATTTATCGCTAATGCTTGTTTGAAAGCTGCGGAAATCGCCAAAGCAACTGGAGAATGGTCGATCGCAGATGATTCCGGTTTAATGGTAGATGCACTGGATGGCCAACCGGGAATTTATTCGGCGCGCTACGGGAAAACAGATGCTGACAGGATTGAGCGACTCCTCAAAGAATTAGGAAGCCAACACAACAGACAAGCCCAATTTGTTTGCGCGATCGCCATTGCCCGTCCCGACGGTACAATTGCCCTACAAGTAGAAGGAATTTGTCGCGGTGAAATTCTGCAAAGTCCTCGCGGTACGGGAGGTTTCGGCTACGATCCCATTTTCTACATCCCCGCACAGCAACAGACGTTTGCAGAAATGACACCTGATACCAAGCGATCGTACTCTCACCGTGGCAAAGCATTCCAGTCTCTGTTACCACAAATAGAGACACTTGTCAAGTAAAAGAATAGGGATATAGGGAGATAGCGAGAGGGCGACAGACGGCTACAAATTCCGATTCGCGATTCTCGATTCCCCATTCCCCATTCCCGAATTTCCTAGATTGCCTCTAGGTTTTTTTCACCAGTGCGAATACGGATAATTTGCTCTACAGGAGAGACAAAAATCTTGCCGTCGCCAATCTCGCCAGTGCGAGAAGCAGCGATGATTTTATCAACCACCATATCAACCTGATCGTTTTCAACAACGACCTCGACCTTGAGTTTTTGCAAAAACTCAACCGTGTACTCAGAACCGCGATAGCGTTCAGTCATACCCTTCTGGCGGCCAAAACCTCTAACTTCAGAAACAGTCATCCCTACAATGCCGGCATTGACAAGGGCGATTTTTACTTCGTCAAGTTTAAAGGGACGAATAATAGCTTCAACTTTTTTCAAGTTTTTCACTCCTGACACTTACTTCTTTCGTTATATTACTTAATTGGGGTGACACCTTTTGATATCATTGCCAACGCCATTGCATTTGTAAAATATACTACCGTATATTCCAACGCCATTGAAATGTAGACCAACCTTTGACAAATTCCTTGATTTTACTCAAGGCTGGGTTAGGTTGAGCCACTCGCAGTAAGGTGAAAAAGAGCGCAGCTTTTCAACGGCGATCTGCTAAAACAGAAAAAGCACCTAGGAGACAGGAGTTTTCCCAGTCTCGATTTTGTGATGTCAAATTTGCACATATTCTTGAAAAATATAATTAGGCGGTCAGTTAAACTATTCCTATGCACCCAGCTAGCCCTCCCCCTGACCGCAACGGCCTTGATGCCCTGTTCCGAAATCGCCCCTTCCTCGCCTTGTGGACTGGGCAGTTATTGGCCCAAGTGGCAGATAAGATTTTTTATGTATTGCTGATTATCCTCCTGAAAACAGGCGGTTACACGCCAGGGTACAATTCGGAAAATTCCATGCTGTCAGCGGTGATGATTGCCTACACAGTGCCGGCAATCGTTTTTGGTTCCATAGCAGGTATTGTCGTGGACCGCTTTTCCAAGAAGCAAATGCTGATTGGGTGCAACGTGATTCGCGCCCTCTTGATTGTCGCGATGACGTTTTTGCCCAAAGCCTTTGTCGTGCTTTTGGTGATTACGTTTTTGGTTTCTACTGTTACCCAATTTTTTGCTCCCGCAGAAGCAGCCGCCATTCCCCTAGCAGTGGGGCGAGAGGGACTGATGTCCGCCAATGCCCTATTCGCCTCATCCACGATGGGTGGCATCATTGTCGGTATGACCATCGGCGAACCGCTGTTTAGTTGGATCAAACACAGCTACGGAGCAGGTTCGCGAGAGTTTTTGCTGGGCGGGTTATACATCATCTCGGCCGGTTTGATTTATGGGATGCGTATCAAAGAAAATCATGCCGGCGGCAGTGCCAAAAACATCCATCCTTGGCAAGATTTTAAAGAAGGTTTGCGCTATTTGAAGAGCAATCCCCTTGTCAGTAACGCTATGCTACAGTTGACGATTTTGTATTCCGTGTTTGCTGCACTTCAGGTGTTGGCGATCGCCCTTTCGGGTAAAATAGGTCTCAAAGAAACTCAATTTGGCTTTTTACTCGCTGCTGCGGGTGTAGGCATGGTATTTGGCGCAGCCTTTTTGGGACATTGGGGGGATAGAGTGTACCACAAACCTTTACCATTAATTGGTTTCTTAATGATGGGTTTTGTATTGGTAATGTTTGCCTTTACCAGACAGTTGTGGTTGGGATTTAGTTTAAGCGCTTTGTTCGGTTTCGGGGCTTCACTGATTAACGGCCCGATGCAAGCGTTAATTCAAGAACAAACTCCTGAATCAATGAGAGGAAAAGTCTTTGGATTCGAGAACAATGCGATTAATATTGCCCTCAGCCTGCCTTTAGCGATTACCGGCCCGCTGACAGATGCTGTCGGTAAAGCCGTAAATTCCGATGACCTCGGTTTGCGGATCGTGTTGATGAGTTTGGGCTGTTTAGTAGCGGTAATGGGGATTGCAGCTTGGCGGCATACTCGCCATGTTTTACCAAAGAAATGGGTCTAAAGCCCCGTCCTTATAGGACGGCTTTAATTGTCCTTATTCTATCAGTCAGTCATGGTATAATAGAGCAAGTAAACAGCCAGTAAAAATGAAAGCAAGATACCAAT
>JAHRFD010000041.1:0-3556 GCA_020882975.1 Microcoleus sp. EPA2
ATTGGTATCTTGCTTTCATTTTTACTGGCTGTTTACTTGCTCTATTATACCATGACTGACTGATAGAATAAGGACAATTAAAGCCGTCCTATAAGGACGGGGCTTTAGACCCATTTCTTTGGTAAGCCAGTTCCTAGGGTGGCAATTGATAAGGTGCGTCAGTTCCCGAACCGCTAAAAATTGTTCCAAAAACTCAAATGACGCACCCTAAAATTTAATATCAATTCAGAAAATACCGAAAATCCATCAAGGAGTGCAATTTCCCCCAAGCCCGGAAACAATCGTACAAGTATTACTTTTCAGCATCCCCTCATAGGTATCAGCGCCACTACCAGGAGCACCCAACTCGTCGCTGTAGAGTTCCTTGTCGGAAATTTTGACATTAGCCTCCCTCGCCACAGTCTCCATCAACTTGGGATTAGTCGTAGTTTCCACAAAAATTGTCGGTACTCCCGCCGTCTTAATTTCTGATGACAATTCGGCGATTCTAGCCGCTGTGGGCTGTTCTTCTGTAGTCACACCCTGCAAAGCTCCAGCTACCTCGAAGCCGTAAGCATTAGCATAGTAACTCAGAGCATCGTGAGTAGTGACTAACTTGCGTTTAGCTTGGGGAATTGTCGCAATTTGAGCTTTAATCCAAGTATCTAATTTTTGTAAATCTGCTATTAATTTGGCGGAATTTGTAGTATAAATTTCAGCGTTATTAGGAGCAACTTTTTTTAATTCATCGCGAATTACTTCCACCATCCGAATGCCATTTTGAGCATTATGCCAAACATGAGGGTCAGGAACTTTTTCCTCTGCTTCATGGGGTTTGGCTGCGGTTTCGTGTTCTGCTTCGTGCTCGTGTTCGCCCATGAGTGGTTGGGGTACTGCTAGTTGGTGGACGGCGATTTTGGGCGCAGAATTGGTAGTAGATTGGATCAGTTTAATGATACTTGGTTCGTGGTCGTAACCTGCGTATAAAATCAGATTGCCCGTTTCAATGGCCTTACGGTCTTCGGGCTTGGTTTGATAGGCGTGGGGGTCATCTCCGGGTTTAATTAAACAAATAGTGTCGATCGAACTTGCGGCAATTTCTTTAGTGATGTCGCAAATAACACCCGTAGTGGCCACTACTTTTGGCAAATTGGTCGCCGGAGTCTCAGCTACGGGATTGCTGGCTGGGGGCTTTTGACTGCATCCAGCTAATCCTAGCGCGATCGCCAAAACCGCCACAACGCTGACTCTGCTGGTTTTGTCCGTCAACTTCTGGAACATAAGACTTCAGAAACGATAATCATTATTGGTTTTTTGAGCTATTCTATTGTAGTAGCTGGAAACAAGAATCGTTCTCAAAATCTCAAATTATGCTAGAAGTTCAAGACTTGGCTGTCAATTATCGAGGAATTTCGGCCCTGAACAACATCAATTTCCATTTAGCATCGGGACAGTTAACGGGAGTCTTCGGGCCCAACGGGGCGGGGAAAAGTACGATGGTGAAAGCCATGTTGGGATTGATTCCAGCCTGTCGGGGTAGGGTAAAATATCAGGGGCGGTTGTTGAAGGAACAGTTGGGGCGGGTGGCTTATGTGCCGCAGCGATCGCAAATTGACTGGGATTATCCGATTACGGTGTGGAATGCGGTGATGATGGCGCGCACAGTCCAGACTGGTTGGTTTCGCAGTCCCTCCCGTCAGTCGCAGGAATTGGTCAAAACTGCTTTGTTGCGGGTGGGAATGTGGGATTTGCGCGATCGGCAAATTGGGGAACTTTCAGGGGGTCAGCAGCAGCGAATTTTCTTAGCAAGGGCGATCGCCCAACAAGCCGATTTATTCTTCTTTGACGAGCCTTTTAATGCCATTGACAAAGCAACTGAAGAGATTATTTTTGATGTTTTTGCTGAACTCAAAGCCGCCAATAAAACTTTGCTAGTAATTAGTCACGATTTAGGAGAAACTTTAAAACAGTATGATAATTTATTGTTATTGAACAAACAGTTAATTGCGATAGGTTCCTGTAAAGAAGTGCTGACAGTGGCTAATATTCATAAAGCCTATGGTTATGATTTAAGTTTGGTTTCGGTTTGAGGTCGATGAAAATTTATTTTGACCTGTAAAATTAATGGTAGCAGGGGCATTCCGCCTGTGCAGAGTTGGGCGATCGATTATGACTGTATTGTTTCCTGCTGCGTTGTTCCTTATCCTATAAATGTTAAACTTGCTAATTGAGCCTTTGAAATTTGAGTTTATGCGTAATGCGATCGCGATCGGCGTATTACTCGGAATACTCTGCGCGGTGGTCGGCTCCTATTTAATTGTACAGCAAATGGGCATGATGGTTGACATGATTGCCCATTCCGTGCTAGCTGGATTGCCCGTAGCTTTTGCTTTGGGTTTCCCTATAGCGATCGGCGCGTTTATATCAGGGATAATCAGTGCTGGCATCATGGCCTGGATTCAGTCCCAATCCCGAATCAAAATAGATGCAATTATGGCATTAATTTTGTCTACATTTTTAGCTATTAGCATCACGCTGATTAGTTTGTTGCGAACCACCAAGTTAGACCTAGACGGTTTTTTATTTGGCAATATTTTATCCGTTGCACCAGCAGACGTGCAACAAACTTTTGTCACCACATTAATAATTTTGGTGGCGGTGAAAGTTTGTTATAAGGAACTGCTGTTTTATACCTTTGACCCCCTGGGTTCTCAGGCCAGCGGTTTGCCTGTAAAGTGGATTTATTTAGGGATGATTTCAGCGATTACCTTGACGATTGTTGCGAGTTTGCAAACCGTGGGGGCGCTGTTGGTGATTGCGCTGTTAATCGGGCCGGGAATTACTGCATATTTGTTGGTGAAGGAGTTACATTTAATGATGGGATTGGGCGCAATTATTGGGATGACAGCCAGCGTGACTGGTATGTATCTCAGCTATTATTTGAATATGCCCTCCGGTCCGGCGATCGTGTTAGTTATTTTTGGCTTATTTTTGCTAGCTTTTTTGTTAAGTCCCAGTCAAGGGATTTTGACCAGAAAGAGAGCAAATTAATAGCAACCGCCAAGGTTATTAAGATACTTGGGCGAATTTTATACCGATTCCTTGTTCCTTGTTCCTTGTTCTTTCTTCCTTCCCCCCTTGGGGAGTGATACCAAATCCTCTCTTCACCGGAATTATTAAACTCTCTCTTCTCTTCCTTCGCGTCATAAGCGCCTTCGCGGTTAAATCATTCCGATACAACCGGAATTGATATGACTTCTCCCAGCATTTCCCCCCAAGGGGGGGCAGGGGCAGGGCTGTTTCATTCTCTTGTAGGGGCCGCGCCCCCGTGCCGGCCCGGTCAGCCCCAAACGCGCATTGGATCGTTGGTGGCAGGGGTAAGCAGGGGCAGGGCTGTTTCATTCTCTTGTAGGGGCGGTGCCTGTGAGTGCCGGCCCCAATCTCACCAAACACATACAAAATCTTGGACGAAGAGGGTAGGCACTCACAGGCACTACCCAGGGCTGTTTCATTCTCTGTAGGGGCCGCGCCCCCGTGCCGGCCCGGTCAGCCCCAAACGCGCATTGGATCGTTGGTG
>JAHRFD010000041.1:3656-36540 GCA_020882975.1 Microcoleus sp. EPA2
GCAGGGGTAGGCACGGGCAGGGCTGTTTCATTCTCTTGTAGGGGCGGTGCCTGTGAGTGCCGGCCCCAATCTCACCAAACACATACAAAATCGTGGACGAAGAGGGTAGGCACTCTTGGCACTACCCAGGGCTGTTTCATTCTCTGTAGGGGCCGCGCCCCCGTGCCGGCCCGGTCAGCCCCAAACGCGCATTGGATCGTTGGTGGCAGGGGTAGGCACGGGCAGGGCTGTTTCATTCTCTTGTAGGGGCGGTGCCTGTGAGTGCCGGCCCCAATCTCACCAAACACATACAAAATCGTGGACGAAGAGGGTAGGCACTCTTGGCACTACCCCTACAAAATCATCGTTTTCCTGAGAATGAAACAGCCCTGGGGCACTACCCCTACAAAATCATCGTTTTCCTGAGAATGAAACAGCCCTGGGGGCAGGGGGGGTTCTTCTTCCTTCTTCCTTCTTCCTTCTTCCTTATTTCATAAAAAACTTAGCCAAACTGCGTTAAGAATCGGAAAGCATTCAGAACATGAGTCGCGCAGACATAAGGCGAAGTATTATAAAAAGCTTGCCAAGCCGCTGCCTTATCTTCGTCATATCTATCTGCTCTTTCCAAGTGTTTTTCCAGCCAATTGAGCCTGACAGCGTGACCGATCAATACATCCAAGACGATGTACTCTTCTATTTGTAGCTTTGGGTTGCGTTGGGCGATCGCCGCCAACTCCATCAATGCCTCAATATTAACTTGTCTGTACTCAGGCGCAACAATTTTATTCAGCAAATGCTCCACTTGGAGGGCAAAATTCTTTTCACCAGGAGTCATTTCCGATAAAATTACCTCACTGTCCAACCGATTTCTGCGTTCCAACTTATCCCCAATAATCAAACCTTTGCAGTGACGCAGCAGTCCCCAAACATGGGGATAAAAATCCTTGGGAACCCGATTAACAGCACCTTCCATTTGCCGCTTCCTGCGCCATCCACCCGCAGGCATTTGGGGCTGGGACAAAATTGGAGCCACCACCCATTCTATTTCTTTTTCCGATTGTTTTACCCGCAGAGATTCTTGCTGTTTCAGGACTTGATTCATTTCCTCATACTCTGACAAAACTTGGCGCAGGCGGTTTTTAATTTCAAAGGGACTCAACTGCATTAAATCTTCGTAAGCTTCATTTTGCGTGATTCCCAATTCGCGGGCTAGTTCGCTAGTTAGCAACAAAATAAAATAGCTAACTCTCAGGGTCAAAAGTCCTTTAAATAACTGTGGTTCTGCTTTAATCAGCAAACCCAGGTAGATCAAAACTTCTTGGGTGAGAACTCGATCGCGAACGTCTTCGCCGCAGAATTGGCGAATTTTGTCCATCACTTCCATGTAAGAACCAGGTCGAGAAATTAGGGAATCTTCGCTGTAAGCTTTCCCCACAGAAATCTGTTTTTGTCGCACCAAAATATCCGTCACGGCATCGGACAAGCTGATATCAATCTTATCCAGCAAACCCGCAGCATAACGGATGACCGCCCATTCTATTTTAGACTGGGAACTGTCTCCGGCTTTAGTATAAACTTCCTTGAGCAAATCTACAACTTTAACACTCTCTCCCGGCGCTCCAAATCCAGTATCAAAGTCCATCCCTTTGAGGCGTACTAGGGTATGGAGCAACTCTATTTGTTCGTACAGATTTTCTGATTCCCCCAGGCTTTTGAGCAAGAAGCTAGTATTAGTTTCGCACTCTAATTTAAATTCTTGAGTGTGACCCAAAGGCCCGGTTCTTTCAGGATTGTAACGGAGATACGTCGGCACTTCTACAGCACCTGTTAGTGGAGACTCTGTAAAATCAAACTCGTGCAAAAAGTCAATTTTTTCGGTGCCAGCAGTCAATATTAATTGATTGAGATTCCCTAACTTTACAGGCGTATTTTTGCAGTGTCCGTCGCGGAGTTCTTTCATCAAGTTTAACAAAGCTTCCCGACCCGTTTCCAGCATTCTGTGAGTCAGCATCAGGGTTACGGTAGGTCGTCCCAACTGAGACCAATGACGGTGAATGTAAGCTAATTCACTATTGATTTGAGATACTAAAAAATGGTAATCTAGGGTTAAATAAAACTCTTGTCTGTCGAGAAAAGATGGCAGAAAGACGATCGCCTCTCCGCGAATTTGGAACACCCTTGAAGTGGTCAAACTCCGCAGCCTGCGAACGGGGCGACCTGTCAAGCCTAATTGGTCATTGCGTCCTATCTGGGTGTAAATCGCTGATAATTCTTTAGTTTGACGGACTTGAATTGGTTCTACCTGTTTTGGAGTTTGGGCTGCAATTCCATTGGCTGCTAATTCTGCTTGCAAATCCTCGTCTTCAGCTAACAGTGCAATTTGGACTAGAGGTTCTCTGTGCCGGCCCACTGAGAGGTGTCTTCCCAGAGGGTCGATATCACCAATGGCAATTAATCCATCGTTTAATAATTGACCTAGAAAATACAAACTTTGCGCCCAAACTAGGGGGATGTTTTCATTGGGTAAGCGCTGCTGGCTGCGGGGATTGATTTTTTCTGCATTGATATTTTCGGCTGGTATGTAATACAATTCTGGTAGCAAAGATAAACCAGAACGATCGACGGTGAGAGAGGCTAAACGCTGTTCGTACTCTTGAACCTGGGCTGGATTTTTTTCAAATATACCGTCTAATAATAAGTAAGTAAAAAATAGCGGCCACTCGCATTCAATGTGCTCGAATTGCTTGAGTTCTGTAGGTTCGTAGTGGAGGCGATCGCCATCTTCCAATACTGTTTGGTGTCCATCCCGGAGAAACCTTTTGCAGCCGTAATTTCCCTGCAATTTATCGATAATTTTATTGCGGGTTCGTTCAACTAATTGTTTGTCTTCTACCGCAAAAGCGGGAAAACTAATAATGCTCAACAGAGCCGCATCTACTTCTTTGGAACTAGATTCGCGAGGTAAAAGCGATTCTAATGTCATCCGAGTTCTGGCGATTTCGTCGGGTAAAACGTGAATCACAGAGGCTTGAGAGCCGTTTAATCCAAACAAATCTAATCCATTAATTGCTTCAAGTGCTGCTTTTGCCATTCCTACGGAACTGGCATTTAATTCGGCATTGCCACGATTAATTTTATTGCCTCTTTCCCAAATTCCATAATCGGGTGTGCGGTAGGCTCTACCAATATAGTACACTAAATTCTGCACGAAATTGACTTCATCGATTGTGAAAATAATGTGCAATCCTGAAGCTGTCATTTCAGCAAGCATTAGCAAGAATATAGAGGTTGCATCTAACTGCAAGTGTCCCCACTCATCATCGCCGACAACAATATTGCCTGTCTGGGTATTGTATTTGGCGTGTAAGGCATCTAGGGGTAACTGGGTATTTTTGAATTTTTCTACTTTATTGGCTTGTTGCATCATCGCAAACATCAAGCCTCGCATCAGTTTGACGGTACTGTGTTCGAGTTCAAATGTTCTACCTCCATCGCTATCAATTTTGCGGTAAGCTAGGCCCAAGCCCCAAACTGCGAGGATGCTGTAAACGTTGTCGCGAACCCAAGCATCGGTGTAGTCGCCGTGGGCGTTAACGGCGGTACTCGCTGGGAGTAAGCCGGTAATTGGGTTTTGCCGCTTGAGTATGACACTTTTGATTTGTTGGTAGTAATAATCTAACCTGCTATGCCGCTGAGCTGTTGCGATCGCCATTTCGTTTTCCTTGTACTTTGTTCCTGAAGCTAGCTGAGTTGCTCTGAATAGACTTTTAAATATATCAGAAATTAGATTGCTCTGTGTCTCTCAACTTTTATTTTTCTGAGCGTCGAGTTGTCATAGTTTCTGCCTCGTCTAGGATTTGACAGTCACTTTAAGTCAATCTTAGTCCCTAAAATATATTTTGAATCGAAGTTAACATTTTGTTAAAAATTTCTACTTTGTAAATAATCTGGAGGGAATTACCATGTCTCACCGTCATCACCATAACAACAATAATGCTCCTTTTGTAAAAATTGTATATTCTACAATTAAAGTCAATGGCAAAATAGAGTTAGTCCCGATGGAATGGTACGCAGATGGTTCTGTTAAAAAGAGCGATCGCTAATTAGGTCGATCGATTGTAGATTTTAGATTGGGGATTTTGGATGTGAGCATTCTCCCTCTTCCTTCTTCCCTCTTCCCTCTTCCCTCTCCCTTCTGGTATAACTACCTGTGTAGGAATCTCCCATCAAAAAATATGGATCGATCGCGCTCACAATTTTCTGTGCTGGGACTACCAGTTCACATCTTAGACGATCATGCAGGTTGGCTGATAGAGCGTCTGCATCAAGGATTAGGAAGTCACGTCGTCACGCTGAATGCAGAGATGGCGATGCAAGCCGAGAAAAATCAGGCTTTAGCCGATATAATTCGTTCTGCGGAACTCGTGATCCCAGACGGTGCCGGAGTCGTGCTGTACTTGAGAATGCGAGGTAAAAAAGTCAACAGATTTCCGGGGATTGAATTAGCAGAGTCCTTGCTGGAACAAGCGGCCAAATTGCCGCATGGGGAATCAGTTTTCTTCTTTGGAGGTGCGCCCGGAGTGGCGATCGCAGCAGCAGAAACTTGGCAACAGCAGAGGGGGGGATTGTCGATTAGATCTCAACACGGCTATATCTGTGCAGAGGAAGAACAAGAATTCCAGGAAACTCTCAAAAAAATGCAGCCAAAATTGATTCTAGTCGGTTTGGGAGTGCCACGTCAAGAGTTTTGGATTGCCAAAAACCGACACCTTTGTCCTCAATCTATTTGGGTAGGAGTAGGTGGCAGTTTTGACATTTGGGCGGGAACAAAAACTCGTGCTCCGGCTTGGTTTTGCGACAATAATTTAGAATGGTTGTATCGACTTTATCAAGAGCCTTGGCGCTGGCGCAGGATGTTAGCTTTGCCACAATTTGCGTTGAAGGCTTTGGGGGATTTTCGAGGGTGAATGAGGTGTAAGATAATTTCCGGTAACACCGGAATGATGCTGAGTATTAATTGATTGGTTGAGAAATAGCTAAAGAATGAGTTGCAGTTTTAGGGTGCGTAATATGCACCTTACTTTGACAAAATTCTTCAAATAGTTGAAAAAAAATATCGAGCGCATCTCTCTCATCTTGAGAAAAGAATAGAATTATATTCGCCCATGATTGAGATGAGTTGATATTAAATTTTTTCTGTATCCAATCTTGAAATCCATCTAGAGGATTTTCCTGTTGTAGAGGTAAGCCAAGCTGGTACTGTGCCACATTATATCCCGACAAAAAAGCCTGAAGACAACTAATTGACGGTTTGCCCAAATACACTGAAGGTTTATGCTTGATTTTTTTGAGAATATCGGAGAGATTATCCATATATACTATATTCATGATTTTATGACAAGTATACAGCTTAAGGATAACACCACAGAAACCAGACTTATTGATGAAGTCGGGTTTCTGTGTACCTCACTTACCTGAAAACTGCTACAGGTTAAACGATATAAGGAGAATCGATCGCCTTGGCCCGTTTAATCGCCACCAAAGTCTGGTAAATCAAAGCTGAAATCTCTCCACGGGTGACATCCCGCTGCGGCGAAAGCCAATCGCGGGAAGGATAATTAACCACAATCTTCAAGCTAGTTGCGGCGGCGATCGCACTTAAAGCAAAATTAGGAATTTGAGAGCGATCGGTGTAAACTTTCAAGGTATCAGGATTTCCCCCCTTCAGTTCCAAACCATTAACCAAAGACACGATCGCCTCAGTCTTAGTCAAATTCAAATTCGGGCCAAACTTCAACCCCGGAAACCCCGACAAAAAGCCAGCCCGATTTGCCCGTTCGATCGCACTTCTGGCCCAAAAACTAGCAGAAACATCAATAAAATTCGTAGCAGGCATCTTCGGAATCGGACTAAACGCAGTAACCAACAACGAAGCATATTGAGCTCGATTTAAACTCTCATCAGGCCGAAAAGAACCATCCGGCATACCACTAATTATATTCGCTGCCGCCAGGGCCTCAATAAACTTCTGGGCCCAATGTCCAGAAATATCACTAAACCTCGAATCACCAATATTCGGATTGCCGCCACCCTTTCTCACAGCCGCTTGCACAGCTTGAAAAGCATTCACTTTCCCGTAACCGAACCAATCGCTACGCTGATTTTGAGTATCATAAGTACCCATGCGAGTACCCAACTGGGGATCGGGATCGCCATCAACAATTTTGTCAGCAGTTTGTTCCAGAATTCCCCGCACTTCCCGCGCCGTCAAACGGGGGTTGGCCGAAAGTACCAAAGCTGCCACCCCAGCCACTAGAGGAGTGGCGCTGGAAGTACCGCCAAAGGAGTCGGTATAGTCCCCTGGATCGTAACCCTCAGTCCCGATGCGATCGCTAGTAAATATTCCCAAACCGGGCAAATCCTGCGTCACCTCCGGCGGAGTGCTGATATATCCAGTTTGCTGCATCCAAGTTCCCGGCGGGGCGTTGTTACTGGGGGCGCAAACCGAGATGCTGCCACCCCAATTGCTGTAGGCGGCTTTTTTATTCAGGGAAGTGGAAGCTGCAACCGCAATCACGTCTGGGTGAACGGCAAATCCACTCAGCCATCGAGTTTGACCCTTGATGATGTCATCCGGCCAGCCTTTTTCGTTAATCGTACCGTTGACTGGGCGGTTGGCATTGCCGGCTGCGAAGACAATGACGCAACCTCTGCCACCGCGCCCTAGGGTGGCTGCTTTGGTGATGACGGCACTTTGTCTGAGGGAAAGCGGAAAATAAACTGCTGATGGCCCCCAACTGCAAGAAATGACGGCGGCCCCTTTGTCGATCGCCCAATTGAATATTTGTTCAACAGAATCATCGTCTAGGTAGCCTGTAGTACGGATGGGCATTAGGGCGCATCCAGGGGCGACACCGACAATGCCTTTGCCGTTTTCTTCCGCCACGGCGACACCGGCGCAGGATGTTCCGTGGTTGTCTGAATCTAAAACAGGCATTGGGGACAAGTCGCCGTCTTTTAAATCTAGGGGAAAAACGATTTTGCCTTGGCCTTGAAAATCGGGATGTGTCATGTCCACGGAATCGTCGGCGATCGCGACTACGATCGATCGTATTCCACGAGTAATGTCCCAGGCTTTTTCGGCAAAAACGTGAGAACCCACGGCCATTTGTCTACCGCTTCTGTTATTGAGATACCACTGTCGGGGATACAGCGGATCGCGGGGGATATAGTGGTGTTGAGTTTCTACTATAATGTTTGGTTCTGCAACGAGAACTTCTGGGTATCTGGTCAAACGGTTGGCTATTTTGACTGGGTTTTCTGTGGCTTGTTTGGTGACTTCATAGATAAATGTGTTGGGAATTCCTTCTACTTGTCTGACTATTTTTAATGCTGCTGCATTGGCGATCGCATTTCGCGATTCTTCTTTTAGTTGTTCGGTAAATTGAATGGTAATTCGATCGGTTAAATAAAAGAATGTACCCGGATTGTTGGCGGGACAATAGACGTGGCTAGCAAAAGCAACGGCATCGCTGGCCCTGGCCGCTTGCATGGCCGTATTGAGAAGGGCGGGCACCACTTGATATTCTTCTAGATTGCTGTTGGCGACGCGGCGGATGAGTTTGGCTTGGGCTTTGACTAACCAAGGGTTTGAGGCTGATGCTGTGGATGAGGGGCGGACTGTAAAGCGATCGGTCGCTTTTGACAGTAGCACTTCATCTCCCCCCCGTTGCAAAATCAATGCCAGACTTTCATCGGGGACTCCTATACCTTGATAATTTATGAGAGTGGAGGCTTCGGGTTTACTTGGTGGCTGTACCATTAGAAATGTTCCTGTTTAATTTTGTTCCGTTTAACCATTTGATTTTGCCCTAATAATTGACGGTTGAAACGACTGAGTTGGTTTTTGTGTGCGATCGCTCATCACCCATCACTTACCATCCATCACCGCTTATACCAATTTTTTATGAGGCTCCATAGAATCTGATCCCCCCTAACCCCCCTTAATAAGGGGGGGACAAGATGGTGGTCAAAGTCCCCCTTATTAAGGGGGATTTAGGGGGATCGAAATATATGCAACGAGCTATTAAATTGGTATTACCCATCACCCATCACCCCTTACCCATAACCCATTCTGCGATTAAGAGTACCCAGAGGTCGAGTCAAGTTTCTTATTAGTTGAAAATTCTACCTAATTTTTATGGGATTTCATCTCGATCGTTCCAGTTGATTTTGCTAGATTCGGCATGGGTTAAACAAAATTTGAAAATTATAATTTGGGTTCTATGTTATATCAAAAGTCATCCACTGCTCTCCCTCTCTCCCCCAGTCCCCCAGTGCCCCTGTTCTCCTCCTGTGCCCCTTTGACATTTCCCCAAATTTGGTTTACACTCATCCGGTTGCGATCGCCAATGGTAAGATCTGCTCAAGCTAAATATCTTTTTTAAAGCGCCCAGGGCGCAAAGTAATTTCATGGTATACTCTGGAACTGTTTGCTGGCTTCGCTCCACCGCCCGGATTAGCATTGTGGCGATCGCAGCTTTGCTCCTATTACAACCGCCCCAAGCCCAAGCACAGCAACCTTCTGGGCTAGATAACAAACCCCAAGTCGAACCCGTAGATGACCCTACAGACCCAAACAATCTCCGCCCCGTTATCCAAAACAACAGCCTCTTGAGCATTCCCGGAGGTCAGCGTTTAATGACAGAAGCTAGCAATGCTATTTCCAACCAAAACTACACTGTAGCTTCTCAAAAACTTCAAGAATCGCGCCAAATTTTCAATCAATTGTCCAATTTCTACCAACAACTGTCCAGCAGTTTTGCCGGAATCGACATCCGCATCGCTGACAGCAACCGCACCAAAGCCGTGGATACAGCCCAAATGCGTGACGAAGCCACCTATCGGCTGGCGTTGGTACACAGAGCCCAAAATAAGCCGGAACTGGCTGTTCCACTGCTGATTCAGATTATTCGTTCCCAGCAGCCAACTCGCGACTTGGGCAAAAAAGCTTATCAGCAGTTATTGGAGTTGGGGTTTGTGGATACCCCCTATCCTCGACCAGCCAGCAGCACTCCCCCGCGATCGTCTAACAAATAGTTCCACTAAAATCTAAATTGCAGCCGTTTATCCCAAAAAAAACCAATGGTTACACCATCTCAAGTAGCGGAAATGATTCAGACTGGATTGCCAGACGCTAAAGTAAAAGTTGATGATTTAACTGGTGGTGGCGACCACTACCAAGCCAGGGTAGTTTCTGCGGCCTTTGAAGGGAAAAGCCGAGTACAGCAACATCAACTGGTGTATGGTGCTCTCAAACAAGCAATGGCTAGTGAAGCCATCCATGCTTTGGCTTTGCAAACTTTCACTCCTGCAGAATGGGACGCGCAAAGTCAAGTGGCTTAATTGTTGAGCGAGCAATTGAGTTCAGAAATTGGTTAATGTGTCAATAGTTGCTTAACCAGCAACTGTCACTGTTGAAAATTATTCAAGCAATATTTAGGAGCCACCATGAGTACAGCAGCACATCAAAGAATTGACGACTTGGTTAAACAAAACAAAATCATGGTCTTTATGAAGGGCAATAAATTAATGCCCCAGTGCGGTTTTTCTAACAACGTAGTGCAAATTCTCAATACCTTGGGAGTGCCTTACGAAACTGTGGATGTTTTGGCAGACCAGGAAATTCGTCAGGGAGTAAAAGAATATTCCAACTGGCCGACAATTCCCCAAGTTTATATTAACGGCGAATTTGTTGGTGGCTCGGATATTCTGATCGAAATGTATCAGAAAGGCGAATTGCAACAAGCCGTAGAAGTTGCTTTAGCCTCTTAAATCATGGGAGGGCAGAAATTTTGGAGTTCTGAATTCTGAGTTCTGAATTTGGAACTCTAAATTTTCCTAAATTCCCAACCTTAACGGCTGTAGGGCGGACACGGCCGACCCTACAAAAATATGATTTTTTGTGCCGACCGATTCCAACCTGCTAACTATTACAGATAAATTTTGTATTAGTAATAGCCGGATTCTGGTTGGGGCATGGGCATTTCAAAATTGGAGGGGTCGTGAATATAACGAGCGGCTTCTTCCTCCAATCTGTGAATCAGGTAGGGTTCTAAACCGTTTGAATGACGGAGGGCTGCCAAATACCCGTCTAAGTAAAGTCGCAGGTCATCAAAACGATAACCTCGATTCCACATTTCGACGAGGGCGTCGGTGAGTTTTTGGTAGTGCCGGATTGTTTGGGTGTCTTGAAGCATGGTCTGAGGTTGAAATCCTTTGTGGTTAGTACAATGACGGCGGGATTTAGAAAATGCTTCGACTGTGGCCCAATTGCTTAGGTCTAGGCTATTGCTAAATAACAATTTCTACCCTGCTAACAGGTTACCCTCCATAAAAAATTTCACGGGCTAGTTGGCACGACTCCATAGTGTAAACACTAGATGGATGATTCATCCTGGGTTGAATAGAGTCGGGAAGTTATTTAATTTTATGGTCAAACTGTGTTACTGGTCCGGCTACCGAAGGAACGGTGGTCGTTATTTTAGTTTGAGTTGGCAGATTTGTCAACTTCCCAGGAAGGGATTTTTGGTTGGTAATCTGTTTTTGGTTAGGCTTGAGGCCGGCTGGTCGATCGAACGCATACTCTAATACTTTCATTGTAAGATAGTCACGAGAGTGCTGGAATCTTTCTGGAGTCTCAATCGGGGAAATTTGACAAAAATTTTAAAATTGTCACCCTTGTCTTGTTCATCGCTTTATAAGAAGCAACAGACACGACTTAAATCAAAACTCCAAACTCACAACTCAACATTCCCCAATCACAGCCAAAAGTTTTAAATTTTCACCAAAGTCCTCTGACAGGCTGTGGTGTGCGTGCGGGTGCGATGACGGGACGGGCTGGAGGTGCAATGGTGGGCTGCACGCTGCGACGTGGTTCCACTGTCGTGGTCGTTTCGGTACGAGTTGTTTCAGTTGTCGTAGTCGATCGCATACTATCCTGAAGCAATGTTTGCAAAGTCCCCGCTAAACCTTGAACTTTTGCCACCGTACCCCCAATTTTGGCAACATCTACATAAACTTCCGGCAAAGGATACTGTTTCAGGATTTCGAGTACCGAAACTTTCCCATCATCGCTGGCTGCGAGGATCACTGCGGCGCGCAAAGCTTTGCCACTTTCTGTATTGCGTTGAGTCCGAATTGCTTGACCAATTTCGTCGGTAATTTTTTCTCCTGGGGTACTGTAGACTACCCGCGCTAGATTAGCTGGCTTTAAGCCAATTTCTAGGCCCATTAACCCGCGCAGGGTTCCCGCATCCATTTTTGAGACTCCGATAATTTGTCGGATGGTGGTGGTAGTTGTACCGTTTTTCGCAAAGTCTTCTAAGTCGCTGACATTAATGGCTTGTCTGATGGGGCCAAAGGTGAGGACAACTTTTTCGGCGCCTAATGCTTTAGTATTCGTCGATAATATGCTAGCGCTTGCTCCTAAAAATACGGTGATGCCGATCGATACAAATTTTGTTAACTTCATAATTGACTGCAAAATTAAAACTAATTAGATCCTCCTCCATTATTGTAGATCCAGCAGTTATATTCTACAAGCTCGCAACCTTTTTTTTTTACAACAGCTACACATACAAGATTTTTTTTGATAAATTGTTCTCAGAATTAAGTTTAATATCCACCATTAATTCTGGGAAATTGCCCCCATTAATTCCTTGGAACATCTGTGTAATTTCATGTTAAAAGCCAAGCGTAAATCCCAGAAGTCTAAACGCAAACAAAAACACCAACACCCAGGATTCAGTAAAAAAGAAATAGCTGCCCAAAAACGCAAAACTTCAGAAAAGCGCAATGAACTCATCCAGGCGATCGCGATTTACACCTTAATCAGCACCGTTGTCATCATCCCCCTGTTATTTGTTACCCGCGCCAAACTTGCCATTGCAGCAGGCTTCGCCGTAGCAATCTTGCTATTTTCCTACAAATATCCCCGTCAAGCATTGTGGGCCTTTCTGATTTACCTACCTTTTAGCGGGACCATCACTTACGCCATTGGCGGCGGCAATGCAGCATTTCAAGTAGCAAAAGATGCTTTCTACATACCGGCTCTCATCGCCCTTATTCAAAGCTGCAAAAAGAAACAATTGCCCATCTTCCTTCCCAAAGAAATGATTTTTACCTTCAGCATCCTCTTCATGATGGCAATGCTGACTTTAATTTTTGTCAACGGGGATATGCAGCTTAACCCCATGAAGGGTGAGAAACCCTTGCTGCAAGGAATTCTCGGCTTAAAAGTATTGATCGGTTACATACCGCTGATTGCCTGTACCTATTATCTGATCCGCACTAAGAAAGATTTGATATTTTTTAGTCGAATGCACATCATTTTGGCGATCCTCTGCTGCATTTTGGGTTTAATTCAGTATCTATTGCTGCAAAGTGGGAGGTGTGCCGGCACGCGAGGAATGTCGGGAGCAGAGTTATATAAAGCCACCTTACAAGCTAGATGTTTGGTTGGTGGTTCTCTAGTATTTAGTCCCGAAGTCAAGTTTATCCGTTTACCAGGCACCTTTGTCGCCCCTTGGCAGTGGGCATGGTTTTTAATTTCCAATGCTTTTTTGACCTTTGCTGGTGCTTTTTGCGACCCTTCCTTCTGGTGGCGAACCATCGGTTTATTTGGCATGGCATTAGTATTTGCCAACGCCGTTATTTCTGGTCAAAGAGCTGCTTTAGTTATGGTTCCAGGTGCTACCTTTGTACTACTAATTCTCACCGGTCAATTAGTAAATTTTAAAAGATTCATTCCCATTGGTGCAGGACTGGGTATCTTGCTATTTGTCGGTGCAGCCATTAACCCAGGAATTATCGAGCAGCGGTGGGAAAGTTTTATTAACCGTTGGAATGCCGCGCCACCCCAACAGTTTCTGTTTAATCAATTCCAGCAGAGCCATAATTTTATTATTGACAGAAATCTGGGTCGAGGTGTGGGAAGAGCGACGAATTCAACCCGGACCTTTGGTGCAACGCAACTCATAGAAACTTTTCAACCTAAGTTGATGTACGAACTCGGTTATCCGGGAATGATTGCTTTTCAGCTAATGGTATTACACTTAGCTTTTCTCACTTTTAGAGCTTACCGTTCTGTGAAAGACAAAAGTTTACGGACCTATGGAGCTAGTTTTTGGGTATTTGTGGCATTTATTACCATCAATACTCAATACTATCCGCTGGATGTAGATCCAGTATCAGTTTATTACTGGGTTTTGGCTGGGGCTATCTTGAAGTTGCCAAAAATTGACAAACAGGTGCAGGAGGAAAAACACGAGGAAGTTGATATAGACGAATTAGCGGATCGCCAACAATTAAAGGAGAAAAAAATTCTAGCATCTTCCCCCATTTGAAAATAGAGACTAGGCGATTGAAATCACTCAAAAGTAAACGAAGTCCACTCCTAGCGGACTCCGAAAAAACTTTAAATTTTGAGTGGGATTATTGAGGTTGCCAAACTGGAGTGCTAGCATTCAAGTCATTGTTACTACTCAATTTAGTCACTCCAGAACCGTCGCGATTGATTACATACAAATTGCTTTTTTCCCCTTTAATATCATTAAAAGTAAAAGCAATTTGCTGGCTATCAGAAGACCATGCTAATTGAGAAATTCCTGACAATTCTAATTTATCAGCTAACGGAGTCAGTTTGGAACCGTCAGCATTAATTATGTAGAGTTTTTGTTGGTAAAAATTTCCGGTGGCGAAGGCGAGATTTTTGCCATCTGGAGACCAGGAAAGTGCGTCGTATCTCGTGGGCTTTTTGGTGATATTCTGGGCGGTTCCGCTATTAATATCGATCGCATAAACATCTTGTTGTTTGCCACCCCGATCCCCCGCTTTGTTGTAATAGTAGGCAAGACGGCGGCTGTCGGGCGACCAAAATAGTTTGAGGTTGTAAGCTTGATTTTGGGGATTTTTCGTCAGTTGTTTGAGGTTGCTACCGTCAGTATTGATGGTGTAAATTTGTTGTTGAGGATAGGTTCCCAACCAGAAAGCAATTTTGGTGCGATCGGGAGACCAAACAAGTTCGCTACCACCGGAAACATATTCCCCTGGGGTTTTAGTTAATTGAGTCATGGCCGAACCATCTGCATTCATTTTGTAGATGTTCTTGTCTTTAACAAACGCTATCTGTTGGGCATCCGGTGACAAGTAAAATTCCGAGGAAATTTCAGTTTGAGGCGGTTGTCCTCCTACTGCAAAATTCCGAACTAATTTAGTTCCTTTAATACCTGTAGTATCGCTGGTATACAGAGATTGACTACCCGGTGCATCGGAGGTAAAACCGTCGCAGGAACGCCCAAACAGAAGTTTTTGACTATTAGAAGCCCAGACAATCCTAAAATTAGCTGCTTTGCAGACATCTCCAGAAAATTGCTTAGTTAATTGAGAACCGTCCGCATTGACTGTATATATGTCAGTATCGCTACCCACGAAAGCCAGTCGCTGGCCGTTGGGAGACCAAACTAGGGCGGGACTAACATCTATGTTGGGGGAAAGTTCGCGACGCCCAGAGCCATTAGTATTGACTGTAAATAAACTGTTTCTTACCTCACCAGCACGCCTCTGAAGCGCCAAAAATGCCAGTGTCTTCGGTTTTTGAGCTGCGGGTGCGGGATGGCTTGAGAGGCTCAAAAACAGGGTGATGAATAGTGTGAGTGAAAATAGGGCGATCGCACTAATTCGCCATGTTTTTTTTAAACGCATTTTGTCAATTTATCTCCTTACTTGTCAGTCGGGCGGTTTCAACTCACAACTCACTCCAGGGGAAGGGTTGTGAGTTACAAAGCTGAAAACTGTTAAAGTGTTTGTCGATCGATATGTCGCGACAACATCAAACTCTGTTTGATTCTACCAATAATTACCTCGATCATTTTTTTGCGCGATGGATTTTTTGCGGTGGGAGGCATACCTAATTCCAAACAAATCAAACTCAAATCAGTTGCACTCATAGACAACAACTTTTTCCTCACCTCTTCTTCCTTGCCATTTTTAGCTTTTAAACGCAGTTGTTCATAAATTTGCAGTACCTGTTCCGGCGATAAACTAGCAGGTTTATCCGTAGTTACCTCTGGTTGAGATACCGTAGCTTCGGAAACCTTGGACATGGCAGAAATTCCTCCCCGCCGGACTTTAGTCTCAATCCTAGTTAGTTTCCGAGAAACCTCCCGCAGGATTTCCTTAAGTTCGCTAATTTCATCAACTAACTGCGAGGTTTCTTCATCATCACCCAAACTTTCTTTTTTAATCATTTTAGATACTCCGCACACTCACTCCAAAGTTGTTCAAATTCCCTAACTAATTCTCGTGGCAATTCTCCTTCATTAATAGCTCGTTTCAGACCGACACTTTCGCGAATCGTCGATTCTAAAAACTTAACTTCTATATTATTGTCTTTGGAGATATCAGCGCAAAGTCTTTTCACCTCTCTCATATAAAACTGAACTTCATTAGTCAACAATCCTCCATAGATTTTAGCTTTGTTCATAAACACTGCTATTTTGGGGAAAGGATAAGGTTCAATCCGCTTTTGCAACGAGTTTAAGACCAAACTCAATCCCCTAGAACCAAAGTAATCTGGATTTACGGGAATTAATACTAAGTCGCAACAAGAGAGTACACTGTAAGTGAGGAGACTAAAGGAAGGAGAACAGTCAAACAGCATCAAATCATATTTGGGGATAGTGGCCGATTTAGCTGGGTTGAGGGAGTTAACCGAGTTAGCAGAGTTGCTAATTTTGCCGATAAATCTGCGAAGGAAGTCTTTAACATTTTTTCCATCAAATCCATCCAGATCCAACCAATACAATTCTTCGACGGAAGGGACAAAATGTAACTGTTCATCAATTTGATAAATGGTGTCGAAACTAACGGGAAATTTAAAATTAGGTCCGTTTTTTTTAAACAGTTCGAGAGCATCGTAAATTGTGCGTCTTTCCCGGAGTGATTTTTCGTACCACTTACCAAATTTGTCATCTAAATGACCTGTACTTTCATTAAGTCCGATCGCCTCTGTGAGGGACATCTGCGGGTCTAAGTCTAACATTAGAACTTCGAGGTCTGTGCCTTGGGATATAATATTTCCCAGGCTCCAAGTGACGGTGGTTTTGCCGACACCGCCTTTGAAGTTGATTACGGCTATGGATTTTGGAGTCATGGTTGCCTTGGTTTAGATTTTGCTCAAATATAAATTAAAACATATTGTGTGACTGAGTTCAGCTTGCGATCGCCTAGGAGGGTTAGGATTTGCCCAGGGTGCTCAGACTTAGACTTTGATAGTATATCATTGAAAATGGTAAAATTATTCCTCAATATCCCTGATTGAAGGAGCAAATAACTAAAAAATATCCTGTTCATTGCTAAACAGATTTAACTAAAATAAAGCCTGTAAAAACTAAGCCAAACTTTTAGATAAAGTCGCGCTAGAAGCAAGTCTAGAACGGGAGCATCCCGATTTTGCATAGGCGAAGCATGACCGCTGTAAATCTCTCGTTATGACTAATAAATTTTCTGCGGTCATGCTACAGTCGCTACGAATATATTTGCACTCATTGAGATGCACCCGTCTAGAACAGGCTGGAGGGCCTGTTGCACAGTAATTATTGGGGATGGTTCAACAAAATACTACTATTGGCCCTGGCAGTTATTTCGCCAGATAGAGGTGCGATCGCCAGTGCCTGTGAAAATCTAATAACAAGCTCAAAAATACCAAAATTCGCGATCGCCCCCAACCCGCCATGCAAGGAACAAATCAACTCAGGACAGCAGCCCTACTAGGACTTCTCAGCGGCCTTCTAGTTTTAGGAAGCTATTATTTAATCGGTAACGAACAAGGACTGTACATCGGTTTAGCGCTAGCCGCCTTCAGCAGTTTTAGCTCTTGGTACTACTCAGATACAGCAGCCTTAATGGCTTACCGCGCTCAGCCGATCGCCCGCAGCGAAGCTCCCGAAATCTACGATATGGTAGCATCATTAAGCGCCAAGGCCGAAATTCCCATACCAAAAATCTTTATAGTTCCGACTCAATCTCCCAACGCATTTGCCACAGGAAGAGACCCAGAACACGCCACAATCGCAGTTACCGAAGGCATCATCAACCTGCTTTCCCGCGAAGAATTGGAAGGCGTCTTAGCGCACGAACTCACGCACATCCGCAACCGCGATACTCTCACTCAAGCAGTAGCAGGAACGATCGCCGGTGCGATTACATTTGTCGGGCGAATTCTGACTTTTGGAGCGCTTTACGGCCCGGTAACGCGGGACAGCAGACAAGGCCCGAATCCGTTCGGTTTGCTGTTTTTAATCATTTTAGCGCCGCTATCAGCAACGTTAATTCAACTGGCGATTTCTCGGACAAGGGAATTTGCAGCAGATAGCGGTGCAGTGGAAATTACCAACAATCCCATTGGCTTAGCAAACGCGCTGCAAAAATTGGAAAAAATCGGCCGAGAAATTCCGATGCACGGGAATCCGGCGATGTCACCGCTGTTGATTGTGAATCCTCTTTCGACGGAAGGTTTGCAGTCTCTTTTCCGCACTCACCCCTCTACTGAAGAGCGAATTCAGCGGCTTTTGGCGATCGCGCAGCAGCAGCAAGGTACTCCTGTGATGGCATTCATGAGCGGAATTTAGTCGAGCGAAAATGCAGCAACAATATTTAGAAACCCGGTTGTTTGAAGCAGCCGGGTTTCTATTTGTTTATAATGATATAGCCTTTCTCAAAAAGGTGAGGTACGAATTTTGCCCTGGAAAGCTTGACAATACAGGGTTTGTGTATACCTCATTTATCTGAGAACCGCTATAGCTGTGGTGCGATCGACTCGAACAACTAATTTGCTGCGCGGGTGTGAGTAAGTGATTCGGTGAATTCGATGAAAACGGCAATCTACCACCGGGAGTTCATTCTCGACGTTTAGCTAAAATGTCAGTGATGCGAATGCAATTAAACTTGCTGGTATTTAATCCTGTAAAAGAGGAGATTGTATCATGGAGATAGAAAAATATAGAAAACTGATTCAGTCGATTATTGAAAAACACTCTACCTGCGATTATGAAGATCCAGAAGTGGAGTCTCAAATTGCTTTCGATGGCGATCGCTACTTGATGTTTCATGTGGGCTGGCGCGGGGAAGGACGAGTTTATGGATGTGTGATTCACATTGAGATTAAAGACGGTAAGATTTGGATTCAACGGGATGGAACTGAGGTGGGAATAGCTAACGAGCTAATTGAATCAGGAGTACCTAAGTCGGATATAGTTCTGGGATATCGATCGCCCTATATGCGGAAGTTTACAGAGTTGGCGGTGGGGTAGTGGCTGCGATCGGAAAATAAGTAGAATTATTGCACTGTTTGATATTTGCTGTGAGGGATCTCGCTCTTTCATTTTAGGCGATCGGTCATCAGAAACAAGAAAGGGCGATCGCTATGAGTTTTGGTGGGAGTATGGCGCCGGGTGGTATTTGTAAAGCATTCATAAACTCGATCTTGCAGAACTCTCACCATCGAACTAAACTTAACTTATAGACTAAATTTTTTAAGAGCATGGAAACTGTAAATATCCATCAAGCTAAAACAAATCTCTCACTACTACTGTTGCGTGTAGAATTGGGAGAAGAAATCATTATTGCAAACGGAGACATCCCAATCGCGAAGTTGGTGCCGTTTCGTACTTCATCTAATCGACGAGCTAGTTTAGGGCAAGATCGAGGGAGATTTGTTTTGCCAGAGGACTTTAACGATCCTTTGCCAAAAGAGATTTTGACCGCATTCGAGGGTGATGAAAAGTGAAACTATTGCTGGATACGCAGTGCTTTTTGTGGTGGTTTGCCCAACCAGAGCGATTGAATGAGGAGGCGATCGCACAGATTGCCGATGAAACGAACGAATTGTGGTTTTCTGTTGCTAGTATCTGGGAAATGGGTATCAAAGTTGCGATCGGAAAATTGCCGCTGCCAGAACCGATAGATACCTACATTTCTAGCCGTATGATACAGTTAGATGTGCGATCGTTGGAAATTACAGCACCTCATGCCCTGCGAGCGGCTGCGTTACCATTACATCATCGAGATCCCTTCGATCGAATGCTAATTGCCCAGGCTCAGATTGAGGAGATGACGCTGGTGAGTGCTGATTCAATGTTCAAGCAATACAGCGATATTACTATTCTTTGGGCAGCAAATTTGTGAGATTTTACTTATCATTTATGCTGTCGATCGCACTCCGTACAATCATCGCACTGTTTGGTATTTGGTGTGAAGGGCGATCGGTCTTGATGCGCGATCGGTCATCAGAAACAAGAAAGGGCGATCGCTCTTGATGCGATATCGGGCGATCGCTATCCGTGCAATAATCGGATTGACATGGTAGAAATGGATCAGATAGTGAGGAAAAAAAGAGGTTGGGTTTCCTTGTTTCAACCCAACCTACAAGTAAGGGCGATCGCACTGCTTTGGTTAGTGTATACTGATATATTCGCTTATATTCGATCTAGCGGTAAAATTTCTTGCCATCCGAATAAAAAACAATATCGTTACGGATATTGGGATAAAGATAGGGCATCTTCAAATCAGACAGACCGTCATTATTATTATCGATGGACTCAATCCCCCCAACAACAGAATTTGGGTTCAAGTTGCCCTTACCACTTCTCCACCAGATGCTAGAGTTAAAATTCTTGCCGTCCGAGGTAAATACCCATATTCCAACATCAAAGTTTCCATAGTCATACAGACAAGCAATATCCGAATTTTTATCACCATTGAACTCACCAACCGTACAACTAAGTATTTTTGAGAAGTTCGCTTCTCCCCGACGGGTTGTATACCATTGTTGCCAGGTTCTACCATCATTGACTTCTACTGTAACAGCCAGAGAGCCTACCTCTCGAATCCGAGCTTGTTGAGCTTGTGTACCATCAAACTTTCCTCGTAATCCAGATATTTGGGAATATGCTGTTTCAATCGAATTGAAAACTGTAGCTACGACACCGATAGAAATTAAAATTCTCATGAGTATTTTCATAATTGCCTCCCAGCTAAAATTTCGCCAAACTGGTTAATCTGCGGTCTAACTATTAATTAGACCGCAACTGCTGTCTAACAAACTATTACAGGGTATCAAACGGCAAGCGTTTAATCCCTAAATTTATGGTTTAACCCTTCTCCCATCATCCTCAGAAATCAAAGCTTTGTCCAGCGAAAAACTGTTCAATTTTGCCGACATTTTCCCCAGCTTTTACTCTCTTGAATTGGGTTTTGTGGGAAAATGTACGGAAATGTATTAAAAAGCCGGGAAATGTGAGCTATAATCCACAAAGTGCGCCCATATACCTGTGCCATGAATCTTAAAGAAATGTTAAAATTTGCTGATGATATAGTATTTGCCAAAACAGGTCAGCACCTTGACGATTTACAAGAAACGGTACTGCGAGGAACTCTACAACATGAGACATATAAGCAAATAGCTAAAGATTTTGATTTTTCTGAAAGTCGTGTTAGGGAAGTAGGATCGGAATTATGGCGCCTACTTTCAGAAGAGTTAGGGGAAGATATTCATAAATCAAATTTACGATCGGCAATAGAGAGGTTCCAAGTCTCGATAGTTTCACATTGGGAACAGCATCACAACCAAATTGGTAGTTTTAACATCTGTGGAGAAACTTTACACTCACCTGATATCCCAAACTCACAGCCACCAAATCAAGAAACATCTAACCCAAAAGAAACTAAAACTCTACATCAAGATTTAAGCGAGATGCCGGAGTTGGGTAATTTCTTCGATCGCACTTCCGAACTCCAAACCCTCACAACATGGATTCTACAACAAAACAGCCGCCTCCTAGCCCTCACCGGCCGACTCGGCATCGGCAAAACAACCCTAGCAGTAAAACTCGTACAACAAATTAAAGAAGAGTTTGAGTACGTTATTTGGTGCAGCATAGACGCATCGCACACCCCAGATGAATTTGAACATAAACTAATACAGTTTTTCTCGCTGTCAGAAAAACAAGATTTATCCCCAACAAACCAGAAACGCTTACCGCTGATTAAGTATTTACAAAACCATCGCTGTTTAATAGTCTTGGATGACGTTCACAACCTTTTCTGTAGCGGCGAATTGGCAGGAAAGTATAAACCAGACTATGAAGAATATCGCTCCCTATTCAAACAGATAGAAAAAATATCCCATCAAAGTTGCTTTCTGTTAATCGGTTGGGAACAACCGAGAGAAGTGACTCAATTTAAAAACCAAAATACTCCCATTCGTACCTTACAACTCAAAGGTTTAGATATCGCAGCCGGACGCGAAATCCTGAGAGATTGTGGGTTAGAAGAAATCGACAACAGTGAAGCACTCATTCACCGCTATGAAGGCAACCCGCTATGGTTAAAAAGCGTGGCGAATCTGATTCAAGATCTGGGAATCGACGCGACTGAGTTATTAATAGATGATACCATATTGTTACCGGAAGATTTGAAAGATGTTTTACAGCAGCAGTTCGATCGCACTTCCGAACTAGAAAAACAAGTTATGTCATTGTTGGCGACAGAAAACCAGCCAGTCAACCTAGCAAAATTGCTAGAAAAAGGACAAATATCATCATCAGATTTACTCAACGCACTCCAATCTTTATCGCGGCGCTGTTTGATAGAAAAAGAAGGAAGTCTTTACACTTTGCCACCTGTATTGAAGGAGTATATCAAAGGGTTGTAACTGAGATATTGCACTATTCTCATGTTACCCCAAATCCCGCCAGGGACTCAAGTCCCTGGCTAATAGCTTAAGTCCTCTAAAGAGGACTGGAAGAGAATTTGAGTCCTCTTTAGAGGACTTAAGCTATGAGACGGGGGTTTAAACCCCCGTCGGGTGATTGCGAGATAGATATAAAATATAAATTGATGCTGCTAGCAATGGAGTCATCCCATGACCGCAACAAGTCCTATTCAAACTTTGCCAGAAATCATCTACCCAGACAGCGACGGAAAACCAATGTCTGACAATACCAAACAGTTTCAATTAATCGTAAAAATTCAAGGTGGCCTAGATGCTTTATTCAAAGACAACGAAAATGTGTTTGTAGCAGGTGACTTGCTGTGGTATCCCGTTGCAGGAGATAACAAAACTCGCCAAGCACCTGATACTATGGTAGTCTTTGGTAGACCAAAAGGCGATCGGGGTTCCTACAAACAGTGGCTAGAAGATAATATTGCGCCGCAAGTTGTCTTTGAAATCATCTCCCCCGGCAACCGGATGACAGCAATGTTTAAGCTGTTTAAGTTCTACGAGAATTATGGAGTCGAAGAATATTATGTCTACGATCCAGAGGATAATGAGTTAATAGGTTGGCGGCGAACTGACGGACAACTAAACTATATTGAATCAATGGAAGGTTGGGTAAGTCCGCGTTTGCAAGTCCGTTTTGAAACTGCATCGGGAGATTTGGAAATTTATCGTCCTGACGGACTGAAGTTTTTGTCTTATGTGGAGTTGTCAAGACAAGTGGAACAGGCACAGCAACAAATGGAACAAGAAAGAGAGGAGAAAGAGTTAGCACAGCAAAAAGCCGATCGCCTATCTGAAAAACTGCGAGAAATGAGGATAAATCCAGAGGACATTTTAAGCTGAATTATCTCTGCAACGGTTTAATTAAACAGGATTTACTCACTCCGAATAAAGAAACCGGGTTTTTTGTGAATCTCTCACCTATAGCGAGTATTTTCGTAAAAACCCGGTTTCTGGGATTCCACTCCCACAAAGAAACCGGGTTTTTTGTGAATCTCTCACCTATAGCGAGTATTCTCGTAAAAACCCGGTTTCTGGGCCTCCAGAGAAACCCTGTTAAACTCAAGCCGCAGCCTTATCTAAAGGCTGTACTTCAGCGAGGTATTTGTGCAGTTGGTCGCCTTCAACTACTTCAGTTTCTAATAGCTTTTGCGTGATTGTTTCCAACAATTCCCGATTGGCTTTGAGAATATCCAAAGCGTGCTGGTGAGCAGTTTCGACAATTTCTTTGACTTCTTGGTCGATCGCCTCAGCAGTCTGAGCACTCACCGCACGGCGCGCATTTCCCATACCATCGCTGAGGAACATTGCTTGTTGGCCGCGATCGTAAGCCAGAGGCCCCAACACCTTACTCATCCCGTAAGTTGTCACCATCCGTTCGGCTAAATCAGTCGCCCTTTGCAAGTCGTTGGAAGCGCCAGTAGTAATGCTACCAAAAACAACTTCCTCAGCCGATCGCCCTCCAAGTAGTGTAGCAATCTGACCGCGCAATTCCGCCTCATCCAACAAGAAACGATCTTCAGTCGGTACTTGCAACGTGTAACCCAATGCAGCCATACCGCGAGGGACGATCGAGATTTTCGACACTTCGCCGCCGCCAGTCATCACTGCGCCCACCATGGCGTGCCCGACTTCGTGATAAGCCACAATCTTTTTCTCTTTTTCATTGAGCACCCGGCTTTTCTTTTCCAAGCCAGCTACAACGCGCTCAAACGCCTCATAAAAGTCTTCCTGCGCGACAGTGAGACGCTTGTTACGAGCAGCTAGCAAGGCAGCTTCATTGACCAAATTTGCCAAATCTGCGCCCGAAAAACCGGGGGTACGAGTGGCGACGGCCTTCAAGTCAATATCCGGGCCCAACTTCACTTTTTGAGAGTGAATATTCAAAATTGCTTCGCGGCCAGATAAATCCGGGCGATCGACCAAAACTTGGCGATCGAAACGACCGGGGCGCAACAAAGCAGCATCCAAACTTTCCGGGCGGTTAGTAGCAGCCAGCACAATTACCGTAGTATTGCCCGCAGCAAAACCATCCATTTCAGTTAATAATTGATTGAGAGTTTGTTCCCGTTCGTCATTCCCACCAAAAGCAGCATTAGTGCTACGAGATTTACCGATCGCATCCAACTCATCAATGAAAATAATACAAGGAGCCTGCTTCTTAGCCTGCTCGAATAAATCTCTAACCCTTGCAGAACCAACACCGACAAACAGTTCCACAAACTCCGAACCAGAGATGCTAAAAAATGGTACACCAGCTTCACCAGCCACTGCTTTTGCTAACAGAGTTTTGCCAGTTCCCGGAGGTCCGACTAACAGCACACCCTTCGGAATGCGCGCGCCAATTGCCGTAAATCTGTCGGGAGTTTTCAGGAACTCAACCACTTCCACTAATTCAGTCTTAGCTTCTTCTACTCCAGCCACATCAGCAAATGTAATCTTCGCCGATTCACCTTCCACGTAGACCTTAGCTTTGCTTTTGCCGATCGAGAGTGCACCCTGGGGGCCACCACCGCCGCGATTCATAAAAAATTGAAAAATCGCCACAAAAATCAGCGGCGGAACTACCCAGCTCAAAACACTGCCGATCCAGCCATTTTTAGAAGGAGGAGTTGCAGCAAATTCCACACCTTTGTCTTGCAAAAGTTTAGGTAATTCCAGGTCAAAAATCGGCGTAGTTGACAGAATTTGTCCGGGTTGATCGCCTTCGCCTTTAAGTTGGTAGCGAATTTCATTTTGACCTACCGAAGCTCTGACTACATTTTGTTCTTGCACTTGATGAACAAACAAACTGTAAGGCACTTGGGGAATTTGGGGACCGAACAAATTCGGCAAAAAGATGTTAGCCAGTAAAAACAGACTTGATAGCAACAACAAGATATTGCTGATTTGGCGAAAACGAGGTGGCTGAGGTTGGTCTTTAATAGCCATTGATAAGTTTCATCCTTGAATTTTAGTTAATTTTATTCATTTATTTTCTCATCAAATACGCACCCATGGTCCATCGGATTTCCTCACTCGATTGGGTCGGTTAACCGGGTAGCATGGATTTGAGATTTAAAACGAACCGCGAAGACGCGAAGGACACGAAGGAAGAGCAGAAAGTTATAGTTATGAATTATTGGTTAATGGTTAATGAATGGTTTTTACTTCAGAACTCTTTTAAGATTCTCTCGCTCTTTTCTTACTTCGCGCCCTACCCTACGGGAACGGCTTCGCCGAACGCGTCTTCGCGGTTCGATATAGTAGAATTCTGGCTAACCGCCAGACACATTCTTAGCAAACTCATCGCGTCCTGATACCAAATTAGCTGGAACGCCGTTAGGGAAATTTTGCGCGATTAAAGCTTGCAGTTTTTCAACTCTATTTTCAGGATTAGGGTGAGAACTCAAAAACTCCGGCGGCGCTTCGCCACTCCTAGCAGAACCGAGAATTTGCATCACCTCAACAATACCTCTAGGATCGTAACCCGCCTCCGTCATGAACCGAAAACCGAGCCGATCGCTCTCAAGTTCATCTGCTCTACCGTACCGCAAACTAACAACTTGATTGACAGCTTGAGCAATTAATGCTGCCTGCTGTCCGCCACCGCGATCGTCGCTAGCGGCGACTCCAACCGCCGTTACCAAAGACCTGCCCAACTGCTGTTTTGCCAAGTGTTCCGCACCGTGGCGCGCCACAACGTGACCGCTTTCGTGCCCGAGTATAGCAGCCAACTGCGCCTCGGAATTGAGCCGCCGCAAAAGTCCGGCGGTAATGAAAACTTGTCCCCCGGGGAGAGCAAAAGCATTGACTGTTTGGGGGTCTCGCAGCAGGTGAAATTCAAACGGATAACCCGCTTGTTTCGCCGTCGAACCGTTGACTACTCTTTCTCCAACTCGATCGAGATATTGTTGAATACTTTGGCTGGGATAAAGCCCGCCGTATTGAGCCGCCATTTTGTCTCGCGCCTGCAATCCCAAAACTACCTCTTGGCGCGGAGAAAGCTGCACCCGCTGTTTCTCTCCTGTTACGGGATTTTGTACGCTGCTGGTAAAATAGGTGATAGCCCCAAAAAATGCCATTAATAAGCCGATCGCCATCCTGAATAAAAATTTGTTCATAGCAGTTCACCTAAAAAGTTTAGCGATGATAATACTAAATCAATAGTTATTATTGCATCTATCTGAAGTATTAAATATGAAATTTATTAGGTAGGGTTTGCATGGTTGCAAACAGGGCTTTTTTAACGAACCGCGAAGGAGCGAAGTACGCGAAGGAAGAGGGAATAAGAACCCTCCCTCCCCCCCCCAAGGGGGGAGGAAAGAGGGAGGAAGTCAGTGGTTATTGGCAACAAATAACAAATAACCAATAACCAATAACCAATAAGCAACAGTTGAAAATATGTTTCAAACTACCCGCCGCCGTCTTGCTGTTTGGTACACAGCCGTTACTGCTGTATTGTTACTATTATTTGCTACGGGTTTCTATTTTTACGTCCGCAATACTTTAATCGATCGCATTGATGATACGCTCAATCATGTTGTGGAAATCGTAGAGCGATCGCTCGTCATCGAACCTTTGAAAACGCCCCTTTCTTCTTCTGATGTTTTGTCGGGAACTAAGTTTCAAGTGAATGTTCAAGGGAGTTTTCGAGACGGCAGTGATGCTGTTGATGATGACCATATTGATTTAGAATGGTTTAGTCCTACAGGTGAATTGCTATGGTCTACTTTGTCGGAACCTTTGAATATTCCGATTCATGCTAATCGCAGTGGTGAAACGGTTTGGGTTAATCATCAGTTACGGTTTGAGGGAGTGGAAAAGAGGGATTTAACCGCAGATGCGCACTTGGCGCAGAGGGGAAAAGTTGGAGATTTTGATGGTGGTTTGAAGGGAGGTTTGGAGGAGCATCGAGATTCGATCGCCCAAATTGCCAATCGCGTCTCGACCAAACCAATTAGCATTCGCACAACTCAAAACTATTCTCTCAGACAGGTGACTCAACGAGTGGAAATCGGCCGCCAAGTTTTGGGATATTTGCGAGTCAGTCATCCTTGGTTTGAAGTGACAAAACCGATTCGCCAATTAATTATTGATTTGATTTTGGGTGCGAGTTTGACACTGATTTGTGTAGCAGCTATTGGCTGGCTGTTGTCGGGATTGGCGATGAAACCTGTGCGAGAATCCTATGGGCGTCTCAAACAGTTTACTGCGGATGCTTCCCACGAGCTCAGAAATCCCATCGCCACTATTCAAACTAATGTTCAAGTGGCTTTGGCGGAACCGGATATCGAACCCCAGCAATATCAACAGCTACAAGTGATTGAACGCCTAACTCGCCGTTTGGGACGTTTGGTTGATGATTTGCTATTTTTAGCTAGACAAGATAGTGGCATCGTGCAGCAGCAGTGGATTGTGGTTCCTCTGGATGCTTTGTTGATTGAAGTGATTGAAGAACAACTGGCGATCGCCAAAACCCAACATCTCTCTTTATCCTTAGAAATAGTCGATTCACCAAATACAGAAGGTAACTTTACAGTATTGGGAGACTGGGATCAACTAGCCCGACTTTTTACTAATCTCCTTAGCAACTCTGTGCAGTACACGCCCTCTGGCGGTGAAATTCAAGTGGAATTGCAACTTTCCGTCAAGATGTTAAATCCCTCGCTGCAAGTCAAAGTCACAGACACTGGTATCGGTATTTCCCCAGAAGCATTGCCACACATATTCGATCGATTCTACCGCGCCGATCCCGCCCGTACCCACCGCAGCGCCGCCGGTTCCGGTTTAGGATTAGCCATCGCCAAAGCCATTGTCGAAAATCACCGAGGGCACATCCACATAGACAGCCAAGTCGATCGAGGTACCGCCGTTATCGTCACCCTCCCCGCCCACAAATCAGAAACATCTCGCCCCTAAAACTTCCCCTCTTCCCAGGGCTGTTTCATTCTTTGTAGGGGCAATCTCCCCGTGGTTGCCCCAATCTCACCAAACACCTACAAAATCGTGGATGGGGAGGGTAGGAGGGTAGGCACTCTTGGCACTACCCCTACAAAACCATGATTTGTCACCAGAATGAAACAGCCCTGCCCCTCTTCCCCTTTTCCTCTGCGCCCTACCACAGAAGAATCCAGTCGATTCATGGGTGGGGAGGTCAAGTCATACATTAACATTAACGGTGGAAAACCTCGATCGAACTCGTGAGGAGTTACTTATGTTTCGCCACAATCTACAATTCCCAAATTTGAGCTTGCTAGCAGCCACCTGTACAGGTTTGCTAGTCAGTCTCGCTAGCATTTCCCTTGCCGGTGGGCCACCACCCCAAGGAAAACCAGTTTCCCAACCCGCTGCTACGCCACCAGCTAATGGTAAACCCGTCAGCGCACCGACTCCTGCTACAGCGACTCCTGCGACACCCCAAGATGCGCCTCCCCGATTTCCGTTTCCCGGTGCTAGAGTCACCCCAGTAGAGGGTATGGTGACAATCAAACTGGTAAATAGCACCAATGCTGTAATCAATTATCAAGTAGTTGGAATGAGTCAATCTCGCACTCTGGGGGAACAATCAGAAATTTCGATCAAAAACTTGAAAGCCCCACTCACCCTCACTTACCAGCGCTCTGATGGCGGATTGCTGTTGGTGCGAGCTCAAGCAACCGCCACAGCGGGAATGTTGCAAATCACTTTTGGCGCAACCACTGACTTGGGCGCTGATACCAAATCCCTGGAAGTTCAGGAAGATGGGAAAGTATTTTTGAATTAGTCATTAGTCATTAGTCATTAGTTATTAGTCATTGGTTGTTTGATGGCAATTACCAATTACTGCTGCTCAAATTGCCGCTAACTCCTAACTAATGACTGCTGAGTAATGACTGCTGACTAATGACTGCTGACTAATGACTACTTACTAAAAGGTAAATCCTGGTTGACTGCATCAATTTCTGCCTGTTCTCGTTCATTGATTTGACCGATATAAGACTTGAGAATTTGCGCCAAACGGTTGTTATAAAATCGGTGCAAACTATAATTGGGTGTCGCTGGAAAGCCGCGCCGTTTTTTGTGCCTCCCGCCCGCACCGGGATCGAAGGTGTGGATGCCCCGATCGATCGCCCATTCGATCGGTGTATAGTAACAAGCATCGAAGTGCAAGCAGTCAATTTCCTGCAAACTCCCCCAATAGCGCCCGTAAAGTCGATCGCCCTTATACAGACAAAAAGACATTCCTATCGGCTGTCTATCATCTTCTTTATCGTAGGCTGCTACAAACAAAACGCGATCGCGATAATTGTCATGCAATTGTTCAAAAAATCGCTTCGTCAAATACTTGCTTCCCCACCAGCCAAATTTGTCGCAAGTATTCTCATAAAAAGCATACATTTGGCCAAACATGGGTTGGGGAATTTCATCGCCAGTCAAGGTTTTTATTAACAAACCGGCTGTTTCAACCGCTTTACGTTCGCGCTTGATATTGCGGCGCTGATTGGCATTAAATGTGCCTAAATAACCCTCAAAATTTTGATAGCCTTGATTTTGCCAAATATAACTGTGGTGCAGCCAAGCGCTAAAACCATGCTGTTCCATGCGCACGCGCCATACCGGATCGACGTATAGGAAATTGCAACCAGAGATATTGTGGCGATCGCAAAAATAGTCGATCGCGCTTACCATGACTCCGGTTAACTCATCTTCATCTTCCCCCTCAGCAATCAAAAACCGATAGCCTTCTGCGGGTGTAAAAGGAGTCATTCCCATCAGTTTGGGATAATATTGAACACCCAAACGTTGAGCTAAATCAGCCCACTGATTGTCGAAGACAAATTCGCCGTAACTGTGACTTTTGATATAAAGCGGCGCACAAGCAATCAACTGTTTGTCTCGCCACACTGTCAAGTGATGCGGTAGCCAACCGTTTTTACCTGTGGCGCTACCGGAAGTTTCGAGATTGTTGAGCCAATTCCATTCGAGAAATGGCGTTTTTAGCGACATCGCCAAAGCATCCCAGGAGGCTTGCGAAATATCTGCTATTTTCGTAATCCAGGCTACAGAGTATTGTTGAGCTTTTGGCTTTGGCAGCATAGGGAAATTTGAGCGTAGAGCGATCGAACTTCATTTAAGTTAATACAATTTCCCTTTTTCCACACTGCCAAGTGAATGTAGGGGCGGTGCCAAGAGTGCCCGCCCTCTAGCGATCGCACCGATAATGCAAAAACACCTCACCCCCCACCTGTTTTACCGCCAACAGCTCCAATTTCGGTGCTAAATCGGCTAAAAAACCCTTTCCCTCCACAGGTGTCGGTGCATCCGCGCCGCCCAAAATTAGCGGGCACACCGTCAGCCAGAGCTCGTCTATCAAGCCTACAGCGAGCACAGAGGCGACGAGTTTTCCGCCTCCTAAAATTGCCAAACGTTTGATTCCGAGGGCTTCTAGTTGTTGAAAAGCATCGATCCAATCGATTTCTCCCTCGATGGTGTTGGCGATTAAAGTGCGATCGAACAAAGATGTTGCACCACTGTCAAAAGTCAATCCCCCGCTATCCCCGCCCGAAGTCAACCCCCCCCTGCCCCCCCCTTGGGGGGAAGATTTGAGACCCCCTCCTTGGGGCAGGGCGGTTTCATTCTCTGTAGGGGCCGTGCCCCCGTGCCGGCCCTGGAAGCCCCAAACGCGCATTGGATCGTTGGTGGCAGGGGTAGGCACGGGGGCGCTACCCCTACAAAACCCTTTTTTTGGTGAGAATGAAACAGCCCCCCCTCCTTGGGGGGAAGATTTGAGAGGGATTGCTGTTTCCCTAGAATCATTTCCAGTTAGCAGCCAGCGGGGAACCGGTTGCTGGAAAAATCGCCAGTTGGGGTCAAAGAAGCGCGATCGCGAACACACAATTTGCACTGGTTGTGGGGGCTTTCCTTGCAGTTTCCTTTGTTCGATCGAATCCGGCGAAGTTACTCTGAGAGTGGTTCCATAGGCGCGTAAAGTGCCGTTTCCGAAGAGAACTGCATCGCTGGCGGCGACTTGTTGTTCGAGGTGAGATTTGTCGTTAGCTGAACCGAATCTGGCGGCAGTGAGGGCGGAATCTGTAATTTTGCCATCGGCACTCATGGCGAGTATTACTGTTGTGTGAGGCATTGGATTACCTAATTCCCTAATAAACGCTCGATCGCAACTGAAACATTTGGAAAGGCGAGGGGATTAATATTACCGTGAGTCAGAGTTTCTCTGAATTGATAGCCTGCATCGGTAGGATCTCGAAACACGATTAATTCCATAGTTCGCAAATTGACAACCCAATACTCGGCAATCCCGGCTGCTGCGTAAGTTTGGCTCTTGATTCCCAAGTCTTTAGTTAGGGTAGAATTGGAGTATTCTATCAGCAAAAAGATATTTTCTGGATAGGGATGATGTTCTCGATAATTTTGTCCCAAGCGTTGAATTATAGCGATATCGGGTTCGGGTTCGGAGTTGTTAAGTGGCAAGGTAATCGGCTTACCTTGTCGCACTTTAGCCCGATCGCCTAACAAGTACATTAGGTATTCTCCAGCCTCGTCGCTACAGTAAGCATGAGATTCTCCTTCGGGAGCCATTTCGATTATTTCTCCACCTATTAGTTCAACTTTTCGCCCTTCCAGAATGCCGGCTGCAATGATGCGGTGGTAGTCTGCAACCGTCCATTTTACAGTTGTGACGCTCACGGCGATTACTCCTATGTTTTTATTGTTATTTTACAGTCGATCGCACATTTCTCTAAAATTCCATATTTCTTAGTCCGCGGAGGCGGACATCCGCCTGCTTGTTCGGAACCTTGTGTGGGATCGAGGTTGGCAATCCAGATTTCACCTCGTCTGATTGTCATGCCACATCCTCATGTTTGAGGAGTTCTGAATATTCGCTGATTCCGAGTTCCGCAAGTTGTCGGTCTTCTTCGGCAAATTCGCTGTAGAGTGCAGCTAAGTTAGTTTCATCGATCGCCGGAATAGTCACTAATCTGGCACGGAATTTCAGGAAGCTGATAAATTCAAATACTTGTTGGAGTTGTTCTCGATCGAGCTTTTCTAATTCTTGTTGGATTAACTCTCTCATGACAGTCATTTTTGTTGTCAAGTTTTCTGTATTATAGCCCCATCGCCCATCAATCAAAAAAACCAAAAACCCGCGCAAGCGGGTTGAAGAATTTTAATTAACAGCATATTCGGTCAACTTTCTGGTAAAAGCCGACTTAAAAGCAAGTACGATATCAGTTTTTGGCACTCCGAATTCGACTAATTCTTCAGCTATTCCTGTATCTGTCCTATCCTGTTGAATCCAGATTTTATGATCTTTGATCTCAATGTGAACTGAAACACCGTAGACTCTTAATTGGTCGTTCCAGCCTGCCAGAATAACCAGGTAATTACCGCTTTCGCGATCGCGAATAATTTTAACTTCTGTTCCTTCTCGTACAATCATGTCTGAGAAGTTGTTCAGAATTTTTTCGATCGCTTCAGTATAGTTTAATTTCTCCACAAGACAATCTCCTCGGAATCGGGACGAAAAATAATTAGCTTGATATCGTATTCTTCCACACGTCCTTGAATGAATTTTAATCTAAATAATTCATCGTAGGTTTCTAAAGGAACTGCTAAGTACACAATCAAATCTGGCATAATATCTCTCAATGCCGATCGACAGTTGAGAAATTGACTCCCGGGCTGCATGAAACTGGTAGAAATCCGAGCGCTCTCGAAAGCTTTTGACTTCTACAGCTATTTTGCGGCCTGCTTTTTCTGCACTGATTAACTTTTCGGCGGTCAAATCGATAAACATTGCTAAACCTTCGTCATCGACTTGCACCCGAAAGTTTTCACGGATAACTATCCATCCGTCTTTTTGTAAGGCAGCTTTGACAGTATCGTGAAAAACATCTTTAGCAGGCATTTAGAAACTCCGTTGCTCTCACTCTCTATTTTATACCAATCATTAAAACCCGATCGCCCATCCACAAAAAACCCGATCGCCCATCCACAAAAAACCCGATCGCCCATCCACCCAAAAACCCGATCGCCCATCCACAAAAAACCCGATCGCCCATCTGTGCTGGGGCGTGAACCAAA
>JAHRFD010000042.1:0-34751 GCA_020882975.1 Microcoleus sp. EPA2
CAAAGCTGATACTTCCTGTGGTTGCTAAGTAATCGCTATCGGCGGTAGTGGCAGTGCCGTCGGCAGTAGCATAATTGACGGTGACGGTTTGGGGACTGGGATTATTTAAGCTGACAGTAAATACAGCATTTGTAGTGCCACTGTTGCCTTCTGTTACCGTGACATTATTAATACTGATGCTACTGGAAGAAGATGGAACATCATCATTAGTAATAGTCCCCTGCCCAGTGGCTGTGGCGATAGTCCCATTGACAGGATTGCTGAGATTGACATTGAATGTTTCGTTAGTTTCTAATTTGCCATCACCATTGACAGGAACAGTAATTGTTTTGGTGGTTTCTCCGGCGGCAAAGCTGATACTTCCTGTGGTTGCTACGTAATCGCTATCGGCGGTAGTGGCAGTGCCGTCGGCAGTAGCATAATTGACGGTGACAGGCAAGTTAGAAACTGCTGAAAGGGAGGCAGTAAAGGTGGCGTTAACAGTACCCGTATTTCCCTCAGTGACAACTACATTATTGATAGAAATAAGGGGGGTATCGTCATTGGTGATGGTAGCAGTGGCAGTGTTGGCGGTGATGGTAGAACTTTCGGGGGCTGCGGTTAAATTCGGGTTGCTCAGGGTGACGGTAATTGTCTCGTCAGGTTCAACTAGGGTTTCTCCCAAGACATCAACAGAGATGGTTTTAGTAGTTTCGTTGGCGGCAAAGGCGATCGTCCCTGTGGCGCTATTAGCCCCCGCAGCATTGATATTATTGTAGTCTGCGCCGTTGGTTGCGGTTCCTGCGATCGCGTAATTTACTGTACTCGCTACCCCTGTACCACCGCTGCGGGTGACGGTGAAGGTGACGGGTTTAGTGCCGGAGTTGCCTTCTATTAAGGAACCGGTGGCTGGATTTGTGAGTGCGATCGCATAAGCAATCGAGTCATTGGCTGTAATTGTCACCGTAGCATTGCTGCTGGCTGGTGCGATCGTATAATTCCCATTTAGCAAATTCAGTCGCAGCGTCTCTGCCAACTCCGGTATTGCGTCATCCACCGGGGTGAGAATCACATCCACAAAGCTTTGCCCGTTGGGAATAGTGACGGGAAAGGTACTACTCAGATTGTAGTCAGCGGCAATGGCGGTGCTGCTGGCATCAATGGCAAGATTCACCGTCAAATTACCCACTGTGCTATCACTGCGACTAATGCGGAAAGTGCCTGGATCGATCGGAGTTTCCGAGGCAGAATTATCTAGTGCGGTGATGCTGACAGTCTGCTGTAGTTCCACAGCGCCGATGTCAACATTGCTACCAGAAACCCTGGTTAAGTTACGCTGATCCGTGGTAAGTGCGATCGCGCTGTTACCCCTGTCGATCGCGGGACTACCTAGATTGGGTACGTGAGTTTGCGTGGGGCCACCGTTATTTGCCAGTGCTCCGAGATTCGGATTAATGGGAGTGCCAGCAGTGCCTACTTGGTCGCCATTAACACCATTAGTGAAGCCAGTACCAGCACCACTATTTCCAATTAAGTTATTGCCCTGACTGGTAAATGTACCGTCTACATCGGGGTTTAAAGGGGCCGTGTTGCCAGCAATGATGGTGTTGCGGACATTTGCCGTCAAGGTGTTGAAAATACCGCCGCCTTGATTTGTGGCAGTATTGAGAGTCAGAGTGCTGCTACTGAGATTGAGAGTGCCACCATTCCTGATTGCGCCAAAGTTGGCTGCGGTGTTGGCAGAAAACGTACTGTTAGTAATGGTTGCCGTACCGTCGTTCTTGATCGCACCTGCATTTTGTGCAGCTCGATTGTCGTTAAAGGTGCTGCTGGTAACACTCAATGGCTGGGTATCGTTCCTGATTGCACCGCCGTCAGCCGCTGAAATATTGTTAGTAAAAGTGCTGTTGACAATGCTCAGTAGTTCGGTTCCGCCTCTGTGATAAATAGCACCGCCACCGTCGGTATTTTGTGCACTATTGCCCGCAAAAGTGCTGCCAGTAATGTTTACCGCACCGCCATCGATCAAAATCGCACCGCCGCCTTGACTCGCCGCATTGGCTGTGTTTTCGGTGAAAGTGCTGTCAACAATGCTTAAAGTACCGCCACCCTGCCGGATCGCGCCGCCGCCGAAACCGTTGACTGTATTGGCAGTAAACCTGGCACCAGCGATCGTGACTGTGCCACCCTGGTTGAAAAGAGCACCGCCGAGTCCCGCCGTGTTGCTGGAAAAGTTAACGTTGGTGAGGTTCAGGGTAACGCCGGAGGCGTTATTAATCGCACCGCCACCGCCAGCGGTATTCGCGTTAGCAAAGGTGAGGTTAGAAATGCTCACAGGGCCGTTATTAGTGCTGAGGATCTGGACTGCGCTGTTACCGCTGACTGTCAGGTTGGCCACCCCAGGGCCGTTGAGACTGAGGCTTTCATTAATAATGGGCAGTGGGGTAGCGAGGGCGATCGTCCCAGTAATGCCAGTTAGGTCAATAATATCTGTCCCAGGTGTAGCATTGGCTTGGGTAATGGCATCTCGCAGCGAGTTTGCGCCGGAGTCGTTGGTGTTGGTGACTCCGAAAGTAGCTAAAACGTGGCTGTAAGCTGCGATCGCCTCTTGGCTGAATGCTAAATCTGTGTCAATGGAACCAATGGTGACTTCTAAATCCCAGTTACCACCTAATCGATCGCTCCCTGTGAGAGTTTTAGAGGCGGCGATGTCTGCACCTGTGAGTTGATTGAGGCGTTGCAAAAATGAGCGTTCCGCTATGGGTGGGGCGATTTGTGCGGCCACGTTACAACCGTAGAGGAGAAGATCGGCGTTGGGAGTTAGGGCTTTTTTCCACTGCTCAAACCGATCGCCATATTCATCTAAGTTATCGGAATTTAGCTCCATTGCTCCCAGTTGTAAACTTCCTGGCCCGCCGTGAGAAATGATGTGAACGGCGGAAATATTGGTGTAGTTGGCTAGTAACTGGGTAATTTGCTCGACTCCATCGCGCGTGCGATCGAGTATCAATGTTTCTGTCTTTGGTTCTGTGCTTTGTGCAAGGCTTTGGTAATCTTCAACGCTTGGATCGATGAATACTATCTGCGTAATTTTTACCACGATCAATTCTCCTCGTAGATGCCAGGGAAATAGATCTCAAAAGTGGCAATAGTCTTGCCGAAAAAATTCAAATTAGTATTAAAAAATAATCCTTTGAATCCATTAGCTATGTCTGGGAAAGCTGGAAAAAGGCAAGATGTAATGCTTAATTATGAGTAACTTAAATTACCAAGACAACACTTAGAACAAATTTGTTCCCCATCCTATAAAATTGTCAGTAAATATAGCTATAGAGGCAATAAATATTGTTAATTCTCGTGAGCGCACACCCCACGACTTACGTAAATTCCTGCCTTGCACCAAGACGCGATCGCTCCAAAAGTCTTTCCCTTAATCTTTCTTTACACAGCACTTTTTATTTAGGTGGGACTACTTATTAAAAAGGTACGCATTAAAAAGGTACCCAGGGATAAAGTTTAGACGATCGATTTTGCGAGTAAGTATTTAGCCCGATCGACCTCTTGTCCGCTTCCTTCTACGATTAGTAAAATGCTGCCCTGAGAAATCTGCTGCTGATAGGCTTTAGCTTGCTCTGAAGTCAGCCCCAATCCAATTAAAGCCCCCATCAATCCGCCCGCAGCCGTGCCAATGCCACCGCTCAATAGCGTAAAGCCGATCGCCCCAGACAACATGACTTGACCCACCCCTGGAAGCGCCAGGAGTCCCATTCCCAACATCAGCCCGGTAGCACCCCCAAGCCAATTGCCCAGAAACATTCCTTTCTTGAGTCCAGTTGCAGTCCCTGCGATCGCCCCAAACGAGTCACAGGGAAGATTTAAAGAATTTTGCCCTTCCTCGCAGCTAGGCCCCAGCAAGAACACCTGCGCCAATGGAAAGCCTGAAAACACCAGACAATCGAGGGCTTGTCCGGCGTCTTCACGGCTAGAAAACCTTCCAAGGACTTGTCGCTGCTGGCTCAATATCGTATTAAACATGGCTAGATGCTAATAATTTAGTTTTTTCTGTATCTTTCACTACTATTTTACATATTTTTGAAAAAAAGCAACCATGAAAAAGTCTGATTGTCAGCAAAAATTGACAAAAAAGAGTCCGCAGGCTTAAGTTACCAGCGGACTCTTAGTCTGCGGAGGCAGACTTCCTAGGACAAGAAGCGGTTTCAAGCGCCGAATGATGCTAAGTAACTAACGGCGAGGTGCATACATAATCACCAAAACACCAAGTAAAGCAATCCATCCTCCGAGTAAATCGTATTTATCAGGAGCAATGCGATCGACAATCCAGCCCCACAGAATCGACAGCACAATAAAAACACCACCGTAAGCTGCATAGGCCCGCCCAAAAGTAGCCGGTTGTAGCGTTGGAACCACCCCATAAACTCCCAAAATAACCACCCCAATTACGGCTAACCAAGGGCTTTTACCTTCGCGCAACCACAGCCAAAACAAATAGCCACCGCCAATTTCGCAAACTCCAGCTACTACAAAAAGCAACAAAGATTGAATCATTTATTTTTGCGCGAATCGCTCAGCGTTGCAGGTTCTTCTATTGTCAAAGCAGCTTCATTTTCTTCGCCGGTGCGAATGCGAATTGCTCGGCTTACCGGAATAACAAACAATTTACCATCTCCAACAGTTCCTGTTTTTGCGACTGTGACAATGGTATCGACAACCGCATCGACTTGATCGTCATTCACGACAATTTCTATTCTGACTTTGGGCAGAAAGTCAACGGTAAAAGGTTTGCCTTCCATATCTAAGAGGCCCAAAAAGGCAAGGGGTCTCCCTTTTTGGCGCCCGAATCCTTTTGCACCAGTGACAGTCATTCCCTGAATCCCTAGTTTGACTAAGGCTTCCTTGACGGAATCTAATTTACCAGGCTGGATAATGGCAAGAACTAATTGCATAGATTTCAATTACCTATCAAGATTTAGAGGAAGGGATGTTATCGCGCAGGGGATGATTCAGATCCGAGGGCAAAAACAGGGGTTTGCCTTTGATTAAGCTGTCTCCAATCAGGTAAGCAAATCCTCCAACAAAGAAGGCGATCGAAATCCCGATCGCAGTCAAAGAATTTGTTTTGGCACTACCAGATCCAGTCAAACCGTAGTAGAAAATGCCACAAACCATGAGTAAATTCATGACTAAACCCAAAATAGGAATCACCACAGTTTTGATTGGGTTGTGTTCCTCCTCTAGCAAATGCTCTAGAGTAGCAACTAGCGTCACTCCGCAGGTAATTCCGTAGAGCATAAACGTGCCGATGTTAGAAACTAAGGTAACAATCGTGACGTTATCCACACTCTGCACTGCATAAGCACCAATCAAAGCCGAGAGTCCACTCAGAAAGTAAATCCCGATATGAGGCGTGTTGTAGCGCCCGTGTAAAAAGCCGAATACGGCCGGCAATTCGCGATCGCTCCCCATGGCATAACTAATCCGAACACCCGTTGACAGCGACGATAGCGCCGTCCCGATCAATGCCATAACGACTGTGCTGGCGATCGTCACTTGCAGCAGAAATCCGTTGCCAAACAGCAGCGTATCCCCCAAAATTTTCGCTATATCGCCGATCGGCGCACCGGAGGATAATGCGGCTGCAAATCCTGTTACAGTTTTGCCGTCAACAGTTGCAGTGTATTGGTCGCCGATAAAAAAATTAGCAGCGAAATACTCAAAAAAATAGCAGATACAAGCCTGAATAAATAAAGATAGAATTACACCACGAGGAATATCACGCTGAGGATTAATAGCTTCACCGGCCATCGCTGTTGCCGATTCAAATCCGACTAATAAAAGAATAGCGATCGTCGCCTGATAAATCAATCCCGATAAATCGTGAGGAACCACAACGCTCAAGGCATTTGCGTGTTCGTAATTCACATTTGGATGACCCAATCGGTAAACAATCATCAACAATCCCAGGAAGGTGAGAGAGCTAATTTGGACAATGTTGATGATGATATTAATCAGCGTCGAACCGGTAACGCCCATGAGCGCAACACTGCCCACCAGCGCCGTGAAGATAAAGCAAATTAAGGCTTTACTGAACCAATCTGCTGCAAAATCCGGGTTAAACAACTGCCCGATGTAAACGACCAGGGTTCCCATGAAGCTAATCATAATTCCGGGATACACCCAGTAATACAAGTGTGCTGCCCAGCCTGTGACAAACTTTGCCAAACGCGCCAAACGAAAGTGTTTGTGTTCTTCTTTTGCTAAGATTGCTGCTTCGGCATAGTAGTAGGAACTGCCCGCACCAGCTTCTGGGTAAGCTTTAGAAAGAGTTGCATAGCAACTTGCGGTTAGTAGGGCGATCGCAGTTGCTAGGGCGATCGCGGCCCACATATTTTTAGCGGAATCCGGCGGGGCTTGCAATTGATAAGTCGTCCACAGAAAAGCGCCCGGTGCAATCAACGCCATCGCGTTAATCGTAATTCCTACCAGTCCAAGAGTAGGCTTGAGTTGTCCATTGGAGTCAGTCATGGAATTTTGATTTTAGTATTGAGCCCGCCACCTGTAACTGGGCTTGTGACCAAATTACTTTGGGTCATTTCGAGCTGTTACATCGGTCACAGTTTGCATATAAACCCTATGTTTAATGTCAAAAAAATTATAAATCTGTATCTTATAATACATGAAGTCGCTAAAAGTCCCGTTTGATTTCGCTATAAGCTGTTATTGTCTATGGATGAGATGAAATATGGACTCCTTTGTTGATTGTTCCCAGGTTGGAGCCTGGGAACGCATCTTGAAAGGCTCTGCTGTGAGATTGGCACCCGAAAGTTTACCGCTTCCCCTTGTCTGACTATTTGGAGATACTAGCGAGAATGCTTTCCATTTCAGCAAGCTCGATCGCCCCTGAGAAGGTTTTGCCGTTCATGATAAAGAATGGAGTGCCTTCTATACCCAACTTTTGAGCTAGTTGCACGTCTTTCCCAATGGCGGCTTCGGCGGCGGGACTGTTGCGATCGCTGTTGAATTTATCTAATTTCAGATTGAGTTTTTGGGCGATAGATCCGTACAATTCCTCACCTAACTGTTTTTGTCCCTCAAACAAAGCATTGTAATATTCCCAGAATTTACCCTGCTGTTGCGCTGCCCAGGCTGCTTTGGCTGCTGGCAAAGCTTGAGGGTGAATGGAAGTCAAGGGAAAATGTTTGTAGGCTAAAGTAACTTTGTCCTGGTGTTTGGCCATAAACTGCTTGACAGTATCGTGAGCGCGGGCGCAAAACGGACATTGAAAATCGGAAAATTCTAACAGTACAATCTGTTGCGAGGCAGCACCGGTAATGGGAGCATCGCCGATGGCAGATTTAGGATTAGTTTTCATCTCCTGCAAAAATGACTGCTGCGCTGCTTTGAGAGTCTCTTGCTGTTGTTGCTGATATGCTTGTACCGATTCCAAAATTGCTTGCGGGTTTTCGCGGATGATTTGCAAGACTTGCTCTTTTAATTTGGGATCGACTGGATTACCACCGGCTGACTGGGCGGGGGAACAACCGATGAATACGAGGCAAAGAGCTAACAGTACACTAAAGCCCAGGGCTTGCTGGTGGCGGACTTTTCGCCAAATAGAGGATATGTTCATCTTTTTTTTTGCTAATTCACTTCACGGCAACACTTCATCCTACATTGGGAATTGGGAATTGGGCATTGGGCATTTGCGGCGCAGAGGATTGGTTGTAGTAAAACGAATTAAGCGGTAGAAGCTGGTGTTTTGAGATAAAACATTAAAGGGCGATCGCACTGACGATCGCCCTTTATTTCCTGTATGCGGCTCCTAGATGTTCAGACTATTTGCGACTGTTGAGCCACTTAGCAGCAACTATTCCCAAAATACCAGCCACCACTGGATTTCCCAAAAACTTCATCAAACTAGGCTGTTCGGCTAACACTTCTCGGAAAATATCCGGGTGATTGTGATAGGTAAACGAGGCTAATTTGGTAACATCGTCAGCATTCATCCGGCTAGCGTGGTGAGTAGAAAGCCCTAGCTGTTGTTCCAAGGTGCGATCGTTCAATCCTCTCTTGCTCAATTGCTTGAAAAATTCCCGCGCCACGTCATCCCGTTCGTTTGGTTTAATTTGGGCGATCGCTTTTTGCAATTCCGGTTCCAGTTGCGCCGGCGGCAAGGAGTCATGATTCAGAGAATTACCAAATAATTGTTTGCGCTGCTGTGGCGAGGTTCGCTGAGCAAAATCGTCAAAATTTTCGTATTCTTCCCCGGATGTTTCTGGCATCATTTCTCGATCGCCACTTGCCAAATCGCTCATGATTTGACGTTTGTAATTATCGCTGGTACTCATCGTATTTTTTTCCCATCTAGACAACATTTGTGTCTCACGTAGAGACTTTTTTGCCAATAATTAGCGGTATATTAAACCACAACTAGGCGAGATTTTTTAACTAACTAATTCGCTCAAGACTTGTATTCTATTTGATTTGATTGCTGGTCATACTTGGCAGTCAAAATCAGTTTTTTATCGGGCGCATAGACCAAAACTGTTACATCTTGGTTAGGAAAATTCTTGTGAAAACCTTGTGCTAAAGATTTCGCCAAATCCTTGACTTCTGTAGGGCGGACTTGGGGGGTAATCACAACTCCCAGCTTGTTGTTGTCGCGCACATAAGCATCTTGAACCAATCCCTTAGCCGTCTTTGTTACCCATTGACCAAAATCTTGACCTGCTGCGGTGTTCCCCTGTTCTAGCTGCGCGTAATTACCCTGACTGCCACCAATGGCTACAGGTGTATTCATCGGTTTTTGAGCTGAAACGCTTGGGGTGCAAGCTGTGGTAAAACTGAGCGTTAACACCAAGAGTAGTCCAACAATTATTTGGCGACTTTGCTGAAATAAACTCACCTTTTTTTCCTCCAATTTAAAACAATTTTGAAGATTAGAAAGGGTCTGTAATTGAGACCCTTTCACCAAACCAAATGTTACGCTTTGTCTATTACGTCTTTGACGGCATCTTTTGCGTCTTGGACTGCATGGCTGGTTTCAGCTTGTTTTTGCTTGGCTTTGCCTTCAGCTTTATCCTTGGGATCGCCAGTAACATTGCCAATAGTTTCTTGAGCTGCACCTTCGATGTTTTTGGCAGTTGCCTTTGCTCTATCTTCGATACTCATTGGTTTCTCCTTGTCTGTATTTAGTTTTACAGTTTCTACTTAAATTAATAATATTGATTGACGAGCTTATTTGCACTCCCTCTATAGGTAGAAAGAAGTCCATCTATTTTTTTTTGATTTTTGATGGGAAAATTGATGGAGGATGAGTTCACTGACAATTCTCCTTCTAAATTTTCCACTCAAAAATAGGTGCGAGCAAGATACTGTCTTGCCCACACCTTCTGGCTGATTCCTGTTTGCTAACGCGATTCCCGATCGCTTCGAGTTCGTGACAGGATAAATGCACACCTTGCACCTTGTGCCTTCTGCCTGCCTGCTGCTATGTATTGTGATGACATTCTTCATCGATTTTGTGCTGCATTTCTTCCTTCAACTGTTCCACAGCACGCATAGTGTTAGCATTGTCTTGTTTCTGCTGCCCCAGGGCTTTTTCGCTTTGCTCCGCGAGTAATTCCTGTTTGGATTTGGGTAAACTGACTTTGTTAGTGCTGTCTGTGATGGTTGCGTTTTCTTCAATATTCATTAGCCTTCACCCTTTTGTTTGACAAAAATATTTTAAATGTGTTTACTTGAAATCTAAGCATAGATTAATACTAAGAGAAATAAGGGGTATGTCCATCTGTCTGAAGGGAGATTGGGGAAAAGGTTAGAGGGCGATCGACACTTGACCGTCCCTGGGGCAAAATACGAGCTAGTTACAGATGGAGAGTCTGTACAAATTGCAAAGTTTTGTTGCGGTAGGGTTAAACAATTTACAAAATAACAGTTAGGATTCCGATCAACTCCCCCAAGATAGAACTAAAATTTATAAGTCAGTAAAAAGTATGTAAAACCCTATGGGAGCAAGGAGTAGTAATCCCTTGAAAGCAGCCGTCCCCGATCGCCAGCCAATAAAAGTAGGCGTGTTGCATTCGCTGACAGGCACCATGTCTGTCAGCGGAATTTCAGTTAAAGATGCGACGCTGCTAGCTGTTGGGGAAATCAATGCCAGCGGAGGAGTTCTCGGACACTTAGTGGAAGCAGTTATCGAAGATGGCGCGAGCGATTTGCAAACTTTTGCTCAAAAAGCTAAGCAATTACTCCTAGAAGAAGGGGTAGCCGTAGTATTTGGATGCTGGACTTCGGCAAGTCGCAAAGCGGTGCTTCCGGTGTTTGAGGAGTTCAATGGGTTGCTGTTTTATCCGTTACAGTACGAAGGACTCGAACAGTCTCGGCATATTTTCTATACTGGTGCTGCTCCCAATCAACAGATTGTACCTGGGGTGGATTATTTGCTGGGACTGTCGAAGCGGAAAATTTTTCTCCTGGGTTCGGATTATATTTTTCCCCGCACGGCAAATCAGATTGTGAAAGCTCAACTGGCGGCAGTCTCCGGGGTATTGGCGGGGGAAGTTTATCTGCCACTGGGTTCGAGGGATGTTGATGAGGCGATCGCCCATATTCTAGCAGTAAAACCCGATGCGATTCTGAACACTCTCAACGGCGATAGTAACGTGGCTTTTTTCCAAAAGCTGCGGGAAGCGGGAATAAAGGCGGATGAGTTGCCGGTGATGTCGGTAAGTGTAGCAGAGGAAGAAGTACGGGCGATCGGACCTGAAAACATTGCGGGCCATTTGGTAGTTTGGAACTATTTTCAAACAGTCGATACACCAGAAAATCGTGAATTTGTGAAAGCCTATAAAGAAAAATATGGGCAAGATCGAGTTACAGATGACCCCATCGAAGCTGCTTATTTGAGCGTTTATCTGTGGAAAAAAGCAGTAGAAAAAGCGGGTTCGATAGAAGTGGTAAAAGTGAGGGAGGCTGCTAAAAATATTGAGTTTGCCGCACCCTCTGGCATGGTGAAAATAGATGCCAAAACGCAGCATACCTGGAAAACAGTGCGCATTGGGAAGGTGAGGTTAGATGGTCAAATTGAGGAGATTTGGAATTCTGGCGCATCGGTGAGTCCCGATCCTTTCCTCAAAAATTATCCTTGGGCGGCTGCACTGATTTCCAAGCAGATATCCGTAGGAACTCGCGCTTCTTTGATCGGGCTGTTTACGATCTTGGTATTGATAACTTGGATGGCCGTGGGCATCGGGTGGATCGGTGCTACGGAGATGCAAAACTATGTGCTGGCGATTAAATCAGCCTCAGTGGAGGGGGGAGTTTCTGACGAAGTAATGGCGATGCTAGTGCAGCAAACTTTGGGGGTGGTGAGTCGCACTCAGCGTTGGCTGATCGGGGCTTGGATTTTGAGTTCGATCGCCGGCATAGTTGCTTTGGTGTCGGTTTCGGCACTGATTAGGAAGATTGGCTGGCTGCGAAAAACTGCATCCATGATTGCCAGCGGTGATTTGACGGCTCGATCGCCGATTATTTCTAATGATGCGATCGGCGTGCTATCTTCTACTCTCAATACAATGGCACAGCAAATTAGCAGTTTGCTCAACGGCTTAGAAGTGCGTCGCCAACAGCTAGAGGAACGTAGCCGGGAATTAGAAATCGCTAAGGACGCTGCCGAAGCCGCCAACCGGGCTAAAAGTACATTTTTGGCAAATATGACCCACGAATTGCGAACACCTTTAAATGCGATTCTCGGCTATAGTGAGTTGTTGCAAGAAGAAGCTCAGGAACTAGGCGAAGAAGATTTTGTGATGGATTTAGCCAGCATTAATATAGCAGGCAAGCAGTTGCTAGGTATTATTAGCGACATCCTGGATATTTCTAAAATTGAGGCAGGAAAGATGACTCTGTTTTTGGAGACTTTCTTGGTATCAAATGTAGTGGAAGAAGTGGTAACTACCGTTAAACCCCAGGCGCTGAAAAATAGTAATACTCTGGTGGTGGATTGCCCGCCCAATCTGGGCACGATGCGGGCTGATAATGCCAAAGTACGGCAAGCGCTGCTGAATTTGGCGAGTAATGCTGCTAAGTTTACTAATCGTGGTCAAATTACGATTAGTGTTTGGAAGGAAGAAACGGCGGTTTTTCCTAGCCCACATTCCGAGGAAAAACTCAATGTTGACTCTAGGTTTCACCCGCAGTCGATCGTGTTTCAAGTCAGGGATACAGGCATTGGTATGACTGAGGATCAGATGATGAATCTGTTCGGGGCTTTTTCCCAAGCGGATGACTCTACTACTCGCAAGTACGGCGGTACTGGTTTGGGGCTAATCATTAGCAAGAAGTTTTGCCAGATGATGGGCGGTGATATTACTGTCGAGAGCGAGTTTCAAAGCGGTTCTACTTTTACTATCCGGTTGCCGGTAGTAGTTAAAATCGAAACAGAAGCTGGGGGCGATCGAGAATTAGAACATCAGTCTGATTTATATTCACAAATAGATGTAGTAGAAGACGAAAACATGGATGAAGTGCGAGCGGCTATTTCCCTAGAACCAAATTCTAAAGTGCTGGTAATTGACGACGATCCAGACACACGGGATTTAATGACTCGCTGCTTGTCCAAACAGGGTTTTCAAGTGCATTCCTCCGCTAGCGGTGAAGGGGGGCTGCTGTTAGCTAAGGAGTTGCGGCCCGATGCGATTACTCTGGATGTAATGATGCCAAGCATGGATGGCTGGACGGTACTTTCTGCTTTGAAAGCAGACCCTGATTTGGCGGATATTCCGGTGATTATGATGACTTTTTTGGACGACAAAAATCAGGGTTTTGAGTTGGGGGCTGCGGAGTATTTGAGGAAGCCTTTTGATTACAAACGCTTTGCAGCTTTGTTGAATAAATATCAGCAGCCACCCAATTAGTTAGTGGTTATTTGTTATTAGTTATTTGTGAGTTAATACTGTAGTTTTGCTTGAGGCAATCCTAAAATATATAGTCTTTCACAACTAACTAATAACAACTAACCAATAACCACGAAGGACAACTTAATCTAAAAATCCCATTAAAGTAGAGCTATCGTCAATGTCATTGGAGGCAATGGGGCGATTTCCACCCATTGTGGAGTAAACTTCATCAATGTGAAGAGTGCTGACACCAACAGGCCGCGCACCGGACATACTGAACATTTCACTGACTTGCATCGTGCTAGAGCCGATCGGGCGTCTCCCCAAGGTAGCAACTACTTCCAAGTCACTGGCTTCTACCGGGCGGTTGCCGACTATGCCGTAGGTTTCGCTGATGTGTAGGGTGTTAACGCCGATCGGGCGATTTCCCGAAATCGAGAGGGTGTCGCTGACGGTAAAGTCGTTTGGTCCCACAGGGCGGTTGGGCAAGGCAGGGGGTAGATAGAGTTGAATTCCTGTTGCTTTGGGCTCGCTAGCTGCTGTCGCTTCGCTCTTAGAAGCTGCTTTACCACGACGGGCGATCGCACTGCCTTTACCTTTGGGGCTGAGACTCATAATTTTTTCCTTTTGATTATTGGGCCTTGATTGTTGGGTTCGGAAAGCTCTGGACTGAGAAAGCTACGTTTTTGAGCTTTCTGCTTTCTCTTTTGATGGATGATTAAAATAATATGATAAATCCTAACAATTTTCTCAACTAAATTGCAAATAAATTGAATTTTTGTTAATATTTATTAGTAATCGCTACAATATCCTATGGTAACTGCGGCAGCATCTTTTCAATTACAAGCGCCCTTTGAGCCTACGGGCGACCAACCGCAAGCGATCGCCCAACTCGTCCACAGCATCCAAGCAGGCGATCGATTTCAAACCTTACTCGGAGCCACAGGTACAGGCAAAACCTTTTCCATTGCAGCCGTGATAGAAAAGATCGGCAAGCCAACCTTAGTGCTCGCCCACAACAAAACCCTGGCGGCTCAACTTTGCAACGAACTGCGTAATTTTTTCCCCAACAATGCCGTCGAATATTTTGTCAGTTATTACGACTATTATCAACCAGAAGCCTACATCGCCGTCAGCGATACTTACATTGAAAAAACCGCAGCAATTAACGACGAGATCGATATGCTGCGACACTCAGCCACGCGATCGCTCTTTGAACGTCGCGATGTCATAGTCGTAGCATCCATTAGCTGCATCTACGGTTTAGGAATGCCCGCCGAATACCTGAAAGCTGCTATCCCTTTGCGAGTAGGAATGGAAATCAATCAGCGGCAAGTTTTGCGAGATTTAGTCAACGTCCAATACAGCCGCAATGACATAGATTTAGGTAGAGGCAAATTTCGCGTCAAAGGCGATGTGTTAGAAATTGGCCCCGCCTATGAAGATAGAATTATCCGCGTAGAATTCTTCGGGGACGAAATCGATGCCATCCGCTACGTTGACCCAGTGACAGGTAAAACAATTCAACAAGTAGAAGCTTTAAACATTTATCCAGCCCGCCACTTTGTCACGGCAGAAGATAAATTAGAGGCTGCTTGTCAAGGCATAGAACTTGAATTGGAAGACAGGCTGGTAGCATTGGAAAAAGACGGTAAACTATTAGAAGCTCAGCGAATAGAACAGCGCACCCGCTACGATTTGGAAATGCTGCGAGAAGTAGGTTACTGCAACGGAGTTGAAAATTACTCGCGGCATTTAGCAGGCAGAAATGCCGGGGAACCGCCGGAATGTTTGATTGATTATTTTCCCAAAGATTGGATGTTGGTCATAGATGAATCCCACGTCACAGTGCCGCAAATTCGAGGAATGTATAACGGCGACCAAGCGCGCAAAAAAATATTGATCGAACACGGTTTTCGTTTGCCCAGTGCGGCCGATAATCGCCCTTTGAAAGCAGAGGAATTTTGGCAAAAAGCTAATCAGTGCATTTTTGTGTCGGCAACGCCGGGAGATTGGGAAATTGAAATTTCAGAAGGCAGAGTAGCCGAACAGGTAATCCGGCCGACAGGAGTAATCGATCCGACGATATTTGTACGTCCGACGGAGGGTCAAATTGACGACTTGTTGGGTGAAATCAAAGAAAGAGTTAGCCTGAACGAGCGGGTTTTGGTGACAACTTTAACCAAGCGGATGGCGGAAGATTTAACTGAATATTTGCAGGAGAGGGGGATTAAAGTCCGGTATTTGCACTCGGAAATTCAGTCGATCGAACGGATTGAAATTATCCAAGATTTGCAGGATGGAAAGTTTGATGTTTTGATTGGGGTGAACTTGTTGCGGGAGGGTTTGGATTTACCGGAGGTGTCTCTAGTTGTAATTTTGGATGCGGATAAGGAGGGGTTTTTGCGATCGGGACGTTCTTTGATTCAAACTATTGGGCGGGCGGCGCGCCACATTCAGGGACAGGCGATTTTGTACGCGGATAATTTGACGGATAGCATGGTTAAGGCGATCGATGAAACCGATCGCCGTCGGGGAATCCAGTTGGCGTATAATAAGATGCACGGGATTACGCCGCAGCCGATCGCGAAAAAGCGATCGAGCAACGCAATTTTGGCATTTTTGGACGTGTCGCGGAAGCTGAATTCTCACCAGTTGGAGGAGGTTTACGAACACGCAAACGAGTTATCTTTGGATGAGATTCCTGATTTGATTAAGCGGTTGGAAACGCAGATGAAGGAGGCTGCGAAGAAGTTGGAGTTTGAGGAGGCTGGTAAATTGCGCGATCGCATTAAGCATTTGCGGGATAAGCTATTGGGACATTAAGGAAGAGTGGGAGGATATGATGTTCGATCACATTACCTTCGATCCGAAGTATAAAGTATTAAGATCAATGCCATGACTACACCGACTCGCTTAGAGTTTCCCATCGCTAAAGCTCAATATCTATTCGCCAGTGCCACTGAACCAGGAAAAGCAGATAAGCAGAAATTCTGGCGGGAGGTGATGTGGTTTGAGTCACCGGAGGCGATTCGAGACGCAATTATAGCCCAAATCTCGCTAGAATTGTTACAGCCAGTCGGGCAGAATGACTATGGACAACGCTACGAAGCTATTATTTTAGTTACAGGGCGATCGGGAGTATCTTGGCAAATCCGTACAGGTTGGATTGTTTTATTTGGTGAAGATATGGCTAGATTTGTTACCGCATTTCCTCAACGCTTTGGGAGACAGCAATGAGCAAATTTCAGTTATTGGATGCAGTGACTTTAACCGAAGCAGTCGCTCTGGCAGATGGCGGAGTTGCACCCCCAGAAACGGTCGGGGCGATTGTTGAGGTATTCAAAAACGGTGAAGCTTATTTAGTCGAGTTATTTGGTGGATGGGTGAAAGCAGAAGTTGGCGGAGATTTTGTTCCCGCAACTCAGGATCAGCCAGAATCATTTATGGAAACGATAGGTGTTGAAACAGTTTATCCGCATCAATTACAATTAGTAAAATCTGCCAGCGAACTTATGGGAGTTAGAGAGCGTTTACTGTCGGTTTTAAATAATTTATCTGAAGAGTTGGTGGCTGAAGTCTGCGACTTTGCGGAGTTTTTGCAGGAAAAAGAGCAAAAAGTGCGATCGCATTAAGCATCTGCGCGATAAACTGTTAGGTCATTAAGGAATAATTGAAAAATTGAATAGAGCTTTCAGTCCATCTGCGATCGGCTGATACTCTTCAGGAGTTAAAGTGCCAAGATAGCGCGATACTCGTCGCATATCTACAGCACGTATTTGATCCAGCAATACTGTCGAGTCGGAAATGAGATTTCCCACTGCTGCCGGAAGACTTGGGTATAAGATGGGATTTTGTGCCACCCAATTTCCTGATTGTCTGGTTATCGGCACAACAATTACCAGCGGAAAACGTATCGCACCTGTTTGACTGGGTATCCCGACTACTAAAGCAGGACGTTTTCCTTGCTGTTCGTGAAATGGAGGTATTTGAGGGGCGAAATCAACCAGTATAATATCCCGGAGGGTTATATTAGACACTGGATTTTTCGACCCCTTCTTCTTCAACAATAACGCAACCTACCCCAGGTAGATAGCGCACGGCTTTACCAAGTGTCATGGGGTCTACATCCCCCCAATCATAGGGTGGAATTTCACCTTCTAGGTAAAGTTCGCGCCAAGTTGAGTTTTCCAACTCTTCGTCAGAAATATCAGGGAAAAGTATGAGCACTTCTCCAATACCGACAGGAAAACCATTGAGTTTGCTCAAGCCATCGATTACGGTAGCTAGAAGGGATAAGTCTATCTGGTGCAGATTTTCGGCTTTTTGGATCAGTTGGTAGATGGTTTCAGGATTGACTGTTTCGGGGATTACTTCTACCAAGCTGTCAGGGGTGAAACCTCGACTCTTAAGGTATTCAGCTAGTTGCAAACGAATTGTACTCATAGTTTTTGTGAGTAAAAATTTTTAGGCTAAAGCGCGATCGCCCTTTACCATTGTCCTATTTTTTGGATGGGAAGGGCGATTCCCTACGGGATAGCTTCGCTTCACGGGCTTTTGATGAATTTACCTACATCCCTGTTTAATATTCGTCCTCAAAAGAGCCTTCAATCGAAAGACAATCTGGCGAATAGGGATCTACTCGTTGTCGCAGTTCAAGGTTCTCATCCTTCAATGAATCTACCTCTTCTTGTAGTTCCAGGTTTTCATCTTCTGAATCATCTAACTTTTGTTGGAGTTTTAGATTTTCATTGTCTAGGTAGCTCAGTTTACCTTTCATTTGTTCAATCTCAATTTGAAGCAATTCGATAATTGTGTCCTTTGCTTCCATTTTTTCAAGCAGAATGCGGTAGAGTCTAAAGTTGAGGACTCAGAAGAAGACTAAAATGCAAACAAGCTAAACCGTGGTACGGGCGTCTCGCCCGTACATCATCTGCGGTTACAATATTCGTAAGATAAATTAAGAGTTAGGTGCGATCGTCCTTAACCCCATTAGTTTAGGGGTAATAATTAGGGGTGAGGGGATAAATTAAGAGTTAGGTGCGATCGCCCTTAACACCACCAAAACCAACTACTTGCTCAATACCGCAGCATCCGTACTGCTAGCAAAAGCCGGACGAATAAACTCATCCTTCTCGAACAGCGTGATGTAACCCTTATCTACAGCTAGCTGCATCACTTCCTGAAGAAAACCTCTCAGGGTATTTAATACGTGAGTGCGATCGAACTCAAAAACCTTTTCCCAACCAGAAACTCCAAACTTGCTCAAAGTACAGCTAATGCGATCGTCCGTGGGTACTAACTTGATACTTAGCGTACAACTTTCAGCAAAATCTATTTCTATTGGCTTACCTTGTGACAATTTCTTAATTTGTTCAGGGAGATCATCCTCCAAAATCATACAAATATCAGGGTCTAAAAATACCTGTATTTTCTCATCACCTATTTCTATTGATACTTTATGGTCGTATTCAAAACAAAAACGCCGGATAGCCATTTCAAAATGACTAAGTTCTCCCAAAGGATCTTCTGGAGGAGCGGCGTAATTTTCTAAGAAACGTTCTCCTAATTTAAAATGAAATTTTTGACTGTTATTCATACTCGATCCTCCTATTTAATTATGAAAAATTTTAACTCTTTAGTACAGGATAACCGTACTTCAGCGTGCCATTAGGATTTCTTTTTATTTTTGCGCAAGTAACATTCTCAGTTATCGTTCCATCAGGATGGTAAACTATACCAATGGGACGTTGAAAATCAATGATATATTTACCGGAATATTTTGGGATCAATTGCTCGGCTATTATCCAATCCTCTGAATCTAGCCATTGTCCTTGATCCTTGTTGGAACTTGTCGCTCTTCCCATAAGTTCATGGGGTTTAAGTTTGGGGCCGTGATGGCGAGCAATATGGTCGTAAGCTTTCGTTGATTTAGGATTGTTCCACTGGGGTTCTACTCCTTTACCTGTCCATTCACACCCACTGCCAACTTCTACGCTTGAATTTATTATATCCTGTTCTATAATTTCTGCCACTTCGGTATTTTTTGGATTACTACAACATACATAATATTAAAAAAGTGGTAAGTTGGGCGAAGTAAAACCTAATGTTCGTCACCTCAACCCAACCTAATAATAGCAAATCCCGGTTAAATCCTCCCTCAAACTCTTAGTCTCGCGTTGCGCGGACATTGTTTGTGTAGAAGCGGTTTAAACCGCCGATTGAACCTACGGTGTCGGATTCGGATACTTAGCGTGCACCGCATTAATTTCTGCTATAATCTCCCGATCCAAATTCACCTCCAAACTACTAAGATTTTCCTCCAACTGTTCCAGGCTAGTTGCACCAATAATCGTGCTCGTGACAAACCAGCGCGATCGCACATAAGCCAAAGCCATTTGTGCCGGACTTAAATTGTATTTAGCAGCAATCTCAACATACGCTTTCACCGCATCATTCAGATTAGTTTTATCATAACGCTGACCGAATCCAGCGAACAAAGCCAGTCGCGAATTTTCAGGAATTCCCTGCAAATATTTACCAGTCAATAGCCCAAAACCCAAAGGACTGTAAGCCATCAATCCCACCTGCTTAAAACGGCAAGTTTCCGCTAAATTTAGGTGAAAAGTCCGATTGCTCAAACTGAAAGCATTCTGAATCGAAACAACCTTCGGCAAACCGTGTTTTTCGGCCAAATTGCAAAACTCGCAAACTCCCCAAGGAGTCTCATTACTCAAACCCAAATAGCGGATTTTCCCAGCTTTAATTAAATCAGCAAACACCTCTAACTGTTCCAGAATAGGTATAGTTTCCTGTTCTTGGGCGATGTCGTAATCCGGCGCACCAAATAGTGGCACATAGCGATCGGGCCAGTGGATCTGATAGAGGTCGATGTAGTCCGTTTGCAAGCGTTTGAGACTGTCATTCAGTGCTGTTTCGACATTTTGGCGATCGATCTGATTGTTCCCTTCCCGAATCCACTTTAATCGAGAACTGCGCCCAGCTATTTTAGTAGCTAAAATGACTTTATCCCGCTGCTGCTTCACCAACCATGCACCGATATATTCCTCAGTTTTCCCCTGAGTTTCTGGCTTAGCTGGGACAGGATACATTTCGGCTGTATCAATAAAATTGACACCTCTGTATGTGGCAAAATCGAGTTGTTGCGCCGCTTCCTCCACAGTATTCTGCTGACCATAAGTCATCGTACCCAAACAGATTTCCGATACTAATAAATCGCTGTCGCCGAGCTGTTTATATTCCATGACTTCCATCGCGATAAAATAATCTAACTCTATATTAGCGAAAAACTTGAATTTAATAAACAACTCAAAAAAAACCATCCCATGTCTCTTAACTCCTCTGCGCTCTCTGTGTTCTCTGTGGTAAAAAAAAAGATCCAATTAGAAAAAAAACAATGGTATACCCAAGAGCCAAAGGCACAATAAGCCCCCTAAACTTCAGCAGGGAATGTTAATATAAATAATTGCTATCCCATGATTTATGAATAAGCATCTACCCAAAATACCCTTTGTAGACCTCTGGCTGCAACACCAACCAATTCAATCCCAAATACAACAAGTAATTACCGAAATCATAGCTCAAGGCGACTTTATTTTAGGTCAAGCACTGGCAGAATTTGAAACAGCCTTTGCCACAGCTTGTGGTGTAAAATATGGTATAGGAGTAGCTTGTGCAACAGATGCGATCGCCCTCGGACTGCAAGCTTGTGGCATCCATCCAGGGGACGAGATTATTATCCCCGCCAACACATTTATCGCCACCATAATTGGCGTGATTCAAGCCAAGGCTACACCTATTCTCGTAGATTGTGACCCGGAAACCGCCCTAATTGACCTCACAGCAGCCGCCACAGCTATTACCTCAAAAACTAAAGCAATTATTCCGGTGCATTTATACGGCCAAATGGTGTCGCCTACACAACTGCTAGAGTTTGCCAAAAGCTACAATTTAATCATCTTTGAAGATGCGGCCCAAGCCCATCTAGCTTCCAGAGAAGGATACCGTGCAGGTTCCTGTGGCAAAGCAGCAGCATTCAGCTTTTATCCTAGCAAAAACCTTGGCTCTTTTGGGGATGGCGGAATGTTAGTTACCAACGATGCAGAGGTAGCACAAAAAATGCGAACTTTACGCAATTATGGCGCACCAAGCAAATATTTACACACAGAAATCGGCAGTAATAGCCGCCTCGACAACTTGCAAGCGGCCGTACTCAACGTTAAATTACCGTATTTAGAAACATGGAATCGCGGACGCACTTTAGCTGCCCAATACTACAATACCCTATTAGAACCCCTCAAACACAAAGGTATTGTACCGATCGCCAACCACAGCAGCAGCGGTCACATTTATCACCTGTATGTGATTCAAGTTACTGAGAAAAGCTCAATTAACCGCAATACCCTGCAAGCAAAACTCGGCGAAAATGGCATTGAAACAGGCATTCACTATCCCGTACCTTGTCACTTGCAACCAGCCTACCAAAACTTAGGCAATCCAGGGGACTTTCCCCATACAGAAACCCTGTGCCAACAGATATTGTCATTGCCAATGTATCCCGGAGTGAGTAATACTCAGATTGAGCAGGTTGTTGGGGCGATCGCATCATCCTTTAATAGCTAATTGTTAATATAAGTTAAAGTGATGATGTATCAATCAGTATAAATTCCCTTGTCAAATTTTTTGAGTGTCAAATTAAAAACTGTTGAATTCAAGAATCAAAACTCAAAAATTTTAAAATGATGCAAATCCAGCGCCAAATTCGCCTCCTCAAGCAATACCTCCTGGGAGAAGGTATTACGGTACTCCTAGTGCTGCTGTATGCTCCCCTGGTATTACACTGGTATGACGGATGGTTCAACAAAAACATCAGCATAGAACACGAATACTTCAGCCACGGAATTATAGGTTTGCCCTACGCAGCTTACATAGCTTGGACAAATCTAAATAGCTGGCGTAACTTACCCAACTCCCCCCATCCTTTAGGATTAGTGTTACTGCTACTAGCGACCCTTTTTTATGTAAGTAGATTAAGCGATTTGGTAAATTTATCTCTGTCCCTAATGCTAGGGAGTATTTGCTTGTGTTTAAAAGGAATACCAGGCTTGAAATTGCAGGGAATACCACTTTTTTTTATATTGCTCGCTTCGCCGAATCACATTCCTTACTTAATCGAACCCTACGCCTTGCCTTTGCAGCACTTAATTGCGGAAATATCCGGCTTAATTTTAATCAAAGCTGGTCTTAATGTCAGAGTAGAAGAAGTTTATCTCTATGTCAACGATCGCATTGTAGAGGTTGCACCCCACTGTGCGGGTCTAAAAATGTTGTTTACCAGTCTGTATGTTAGCTTAATGCTGCTGGACTGGACAGGAGTTGGGAATTCCTGCAAAAAAAGCATTTTATTTTTAGCGAGTACATCTATCATTAGTATCAGTTCAAATATCCTTCGCAATACTTTACTCACGTACTTTCACGGCACCGATAAAGTAGGACTGTTTACTTGGCTACACGCAGGATGGGGTGGAGATTTATATTCTGCTTGTATACTAGGTTTATTGGTACTTTTGATCGACGGTATGGAAAAATATTTCCCAAGCCAGTCTGGCCATTAAAAAAATGATTTCAGCACGCAAACTACTAAGGCGATACCAGTTATTTAAAATTATCGTAATTATGTTTTTACTCGTACTGGTTGGGGCCGTAGCAATTCCGGGCTATAGCACGGGAAGGTGGCCCTGGACAAACCCGCCCGAAGTGACCAACCTCAAGCAATTAAAAACTTTACGTCAAAATGGGTTGACACTTCCCGGCTGGGAAGTAATCCGGGTGCAGAATAACGTACTAATTGGCGGTCACAAGTGGTTAGTTCAAGAAATTAAAAATCCTCAAACAATGGCAATTTTATTAATGTTGCCTCAAAATGGCCCCAAAGACCAGCCCCAGGTGGAATGGCTGGATATCAAAGGATTTCATCGGTGGCAAATAGATGCCGATCGCACTTTGCAGTTTATAGTTAATTTAAACCCAGTACCAAACGCCAAGACTACAACCATCAAAGCCAGGTTTTTCCGCAGCCGGACTGCCCAACACACCTTTGCGGTCTTACAATGGTACGCTTGGCAAAACGGGGGTTCTCCCGCAACAAGTAGCTGGTTTTGGGAAGACAGCATGGCGAGACTGTTAAATCGTCGCGCCTCCTGGGTAGCTGTGTGCATCATTGTTCCCATTGAACCGGATACAGACATTAAAATAGCTGAACCCATCCTCAAATCTCTGGGTGAAATTGTGCAGGCTAAATTAATGGCAGAAACTTTTTGAAAAAATCGGGCAACCTCCACCCCCCCCTGCCCCCCAAGGGGGGATGGGGAAGGGAATGGTTCAGGGGAAAATACAATTTATCAAAAATAATTTAAATGAATTATAGACATTTTAAAATGAATAAAAATTATGTCGCTTTTTCCCTGACAGGTCTTTATTCAACTGCTTGGACTCTATTTTTTACAACTATATTTTGGGGTTTCAATGCCAAAGTTTTTCCTCAACAGACTTTAGCACAACCTGTGATTCCTAGTTCCGAATTGCTCGATCGCCCGCCACTACCAGTACCCACACCGCCACCAGCAAGACCTAACACCGACATCAACCCCGCCTTCCGCAATCGACCCTACCGACTAGGCCCAGGAGACCAGATTGCAATTCAAGTTCAGCGCTTCCCAGAGCTCAATTTTACAGGTGCTATCAGCCCCGAAGGCATAATTATCATGCCACTGATAGGCACTGTAAATGTACGCGGCCTGACGGTGGAACAAACACAGCAGCGCCTGCGCGAACGTTTAGCCCAATTTCTGAAAAATCCCCAAGTCTTCGCATCCCTGCTAGTTCAGCGCCCTGTAGTCGTGACAGTCACAGGAGAAGTTGCCAGACCCGGTTTTTATCCCTTGCAAACCCCCCAAATTCCCGCAGCCCTAGCAGCAGCCAGCGGTACGACTCCGACTGCCCAACTGCGGGCGGTGCGGGTGCGGCGGACACTGCCCTCCGGCGCTATTGCCGAGCAAATAGTTGACATTTTGACACCGTTGCAAACTGGTGTTTCTCCCCCAGATTTGCGTTTAGAGGATGGAGATGCGATCGTCATACCTTATCAACAAACTACCCCCGATCGCAAATCCGATCAAGATTTAGCATCCAGGTACAGCCTCGCAGCAGCCAGTACCCCTGTCCAAGTCACTGTCACCGGAGAAGTCAGCAAACCAGGTTTTTACACGCTTCCGGCCGGTGGTGGGCGAATTTCTGCCGCTTTGGTGGCTGCGGGGGGAGCAACGACAAAAGCTGATTTGCGGGCGGTACGAGTGCGACGGACACTGACCAACGGCACATCTGTAGAAGAACCCATCGACCTCTACACTCCCCTAGCAAGGGCTAGGGACTTGTTTGATTTCCCCCTAGCTTCTGGAGATGCGATTATTATTCCCGAACTGGATGCTACTCGGAAAAATCTGGACTACGACCAGACTTTGGTTTCGCGCTCTACCTTAATCAAACCCCGGATCTACGTTCGAGTTTTGAGTTACGCTAGTGGTGGTTTGACCTCTTTCTACATAGAAAATGGTAGTACCTTTTTGGATGCTCTCAATAACTTGCCTGTAAATCTTGCGGATATGCGGAACATTGCCTTGATTCGGTTTGACCTAAAGCAAGGTCGAGCTGTCAACCGCAAGATAGATGCTAAAGCTGCTTTGGAGGGAAATCTTTCTCAGAATCCAATGTTGCAAGATAATGACGTGATAGTGATTGGTAGGAATCTGGTAGAGCGAGTTGGTTTTGCCATCAATAGTTTTACTCGACCATTTCGCGATCTTTTGGGCTTTATTTTGTTTTTTGAACAATTGAGAAATGGGGTGACAAATTTGTTCGTACCTACAAATAATCGCAATTAGTTAACCAATAACAAATAACCAATAACCAATAACCAATATTCCACAGTAGTCAATAATCACTATGACTTTATCAGTTGTTAAACGTTATTTAATTGCTTTCGACCAATACAAATGGGTGGGATTGGCTACTTTAGCTGTGACTGTGGGCGTTTCGGGAGTAGTGGCCGTCCAGCCAACTCCGCGGCCGATTTACGTAGCATCAGGTATGCTCGCCTACCGCCGCCCAACAGTGATTTTTTCAGCGACTACTACTAAAATTCAACAGGAAGGACAAGAAATAACTAAAGATATGTTGCTGGATAAAAAAGTGCTTGAAGGAGCAGCACAAAAACTGCTCCAAGCACCAGAAAAAAAATCCGGCGCAAAAATAAAGAAGGAAGAAGCGGCAAAAGAAATAGAAGAGTTGACTGCCAAGCTGGCAAAAAACGTGCAGGTAAAGATGCCGAGTAAGAATAATGACCCCAGCGCTTTGATTCAAGTTTTATACAAAAATGCCGATCGCAAAAAAGCCGAAAAAGTAGCAGAGATATTGATGACAGAAATGGTAGATCGCAGCCAAACCATTAATACTTCCCGACTGCGAGAAACCATAGTCCAAATTAACAAGCGTTTGCCAAAAGTCACTCAAGAACTCAGAGAGACAGAGGAAAAACTCGAAGCCTATGAAAAACGAGAACAAACCTCTATTTTAGCAGCTCAGAGCGGTACTTTGCCCCAAGCAATCACCAATAGCGAACAGCAGCAACGACAACTGCGAGTGCAGCTAGGAGCAATTGAAGCTCAAATCAACAGCTTGCAAAATCGCTTGGGATTAAATGTGGATCAAGCTTACGTCTCTCAAGCACTCTCTGCCGATCCGATTATTGGCCAACTGCGAGTGCAAATTTTTTCCCTCGAATCTCAGCTCAAAATTCTCCGCAGCGACTTGCAGGAAGAACACCCGAAAATTGTAGAATTGGTCAAACAAAAACAAGCTTTTGACCAACAATTGCAGCAGCGACAATCGGAGGTGCTAGGCGGTAAGGGTGTCAGTGCTCCACTCCAAAGTGCCGATCGAATTCGAGTAGATTCTGCCTTAGATCCCGCCAGACAACAGTTAGCTCAAAATTTGATTGCTTTGCAAACACAAAAAGAAGTTGTGCAACAGCAAATCAAAGGAGTGGAGAAAACAGAACAAGAATTGCGCCGACAACACGCCACAATTCCTAATAAGCAATTAGAACAAGCCCGTTTAGCCCAGCAAGTCGGGTTCAAAAAAGCTCTTTACGATAAAATGCAGTCGGCTTTGGTAGATGCTGAAGCGGCGGTAGCCGAGACTACAGGTAGTTTGACAATTGCCCAATTGCCAAAAACTGATGATGTTGAGTCCACCAAGAGAGGTTTGCCGGTGATGCTGGCGGTGGGAGGCTTTGTGGGATTGCTGCTGGGCGGCGGATTGATATTTTTGCTGGGGATGCTCAACGGCAAGTTTTATAGTTGGGAAGAGGTACGGGCGGCTTTGGCGGAAAAGGAAGTGGCAATATTGGGTGTGTTACCGGAAGTGTCTATCCTTGATTCCTACGGCTTGGAGATGCCGATCGCCCTGGATGCCAATTCGCCCTATTTAGAATTTTACGAGCGGTTGCGCAGTAATTTACGCCGGATTGGTAACAAACCGGTGAAGGTGGTGTTGCTAACTTCCGCCGCGGCTCAGGAGGGAAAAACTTTTAGCGCTTACAATTTGGCTATTGCCTCAGCTCGATCGGGCAAACGGACTTTGTTAATTGAAGCAGATTTGCGCGAGGCTTCTCACATTGAATGTCTGCAAATCGCGATCGATCCTCTGGCGGCTGTAGAACCTTTACACTATTACGGCAATATCAGCGAGTGTGTCCGTTTAGTACCCAATGTCGAAAACCTATACGTCATACCGAGTCCGGGCTTTTTGCCCCAGGCTGCGGGGGTACTCGAATCCAGCGAAATGCGCAGATTGTTTCAGGATGTTCGCAATCGCTTCGATTTTGTGGTGGTGGACTCTCCGGCTTTGAGCGAGTGCAATGACGCCCTCACCCTGGAACCTTACACTGACGGTATGATTTTGGTGGCGCGGCCTGGTTATACTCTATCGAGTATGTTGTCGGAAGCTGCCGATCAGTTGCTCGAATCTGATGACGAAGAGTCGAGTAAATCCCCGCGGTTGTTGGGGGCGATTATTAATGGTGCTGACATTGCGGTGAAGTTCCGCCACGATGTTGAGGAAGTGGAAATGCCTTTGGGTGCGATCGACCATAGAGCCATAGAAGTGCGATCGAGCCGATTACCCCAGCAGCAGTCAAAGCTCAAAAAGAAAGCAACTAGATAGTATAGCCATCTTCGCGGCGGTTCGGAAATTCTGCTATTGCTTAGATTCCGGCCGCGATCGCCGCTTGTTCTGGATAAACTGTTCTAAATCGGCGATCGCATCTTCAAAATCCGACAAATTAATTTTTGCAGGTTTAGGCTGCTTGGGCTCACTAGAAGACTTGGAAGCGACAGCCGGAGACTGAGTTTCTGCGGCTGGACTGCTGCTGGCTTCTATATAATCGAACAATTCATCAAGAGACTCAAAAAATGATTGAGCCGAGGCCCGGCGTGAATCTTTCTGGTCATAGTCTTCCATCATAAACCACTCCAATTTGACCGTAAATTTGCAAACAAACTCTGCGAGATGCCAAGCCTTACAAAAATTAGACCCAAAAACGAGATTAAAATCAACAAGGGAAGCCAAAAAAGGCAATCACCGAATCCAGAAGTCCTACCAGACAATGCGACTCTCCAACCCTATTTAGCTTCAGCCCCGCTTACTTGAGAATTTATACATACATACCCAACTCAAAACCATCAACTGTCAAAAATTAGTCCTCGATGCAGAAACCGGTTTTTTTTCCGCAAATACTGCATTGTAGCCTTTGACACTGGTAAGCGCTTCAGGTACGGGAGGGTGTTTTGGTATTTAGGCGTCCAGGACTAAAAATCTTCAGTTACTGGGGAAAGTTGTCTAATTAACCCTAGTCTAGTCGAAAATAAGGATCGGGACTGATGCAAAGATCACTGCTATTACAGGATTGCGATCGCCATGTACCAGCTTTAAATCACGAAAATACTGTATTTTTGCTTAAGTCCTCAGATAGAAATAACACTAGGAGAATCAGGTGACTCAGGGATTTGATTACGATTTAGCAATTATCGGCGCCGGCGTCGGCGGACACGGCGCGGCCATCCACGCCGTTAGCTGCGGGCTGAAAGTGGCAATTATCGAAGCGGGCGACATGGGCGGAACTTGTGTCAACCGCGGCTGTATTCCCTCTAAGGCGCTGCTGGCGGCTGCGGGGCGGGTGCGGGATTTGCGCAATGCTCACCATTTGAAGACTTTGGGTATTCAGTTGGGGAGTGTGGATTTCGATCGAGGAGCGATCGCCAATCATGCTAACACCATTGTCAGCAAACTGCGGGGCGACTTGACCAACAGCCTCAAGCGTTTGAATGTCGATACCATCCAAGGCTGGGGAAAAATCGCCGGTTCTCAAAAAATCACCATCGAAACCGATAAAGGCGAAAAAACGATTACCGCCAAGGATATTATTCTCGCTCCCGGTTCAATTCCTTTTGTTCCTCCAGGGATAGAAATTGATGGCAAAACTGTATTTACTAGCGATGATGCTGTCAGATTGGAATCGCTACCGAAGTGGATCGCAATTATTGGTAGTGGCTATATCGGTTTGGAATTTTCCGATATTTACACTGCATTGGGCTGTGAAGTCACGATGATTGAGGCCTTAGATCAATTAATGCCAACTTTCGACCCAGATATTGCTAAGTTAGCAGAACGGGTATTAATTACACCCCGTGATATTGAAACAAAAGTGGGTGTTTTGGCGAAGAAGATTACTCCTGGTTCGCCGGTCATTATTGAATTAGCTGATTTCAAAACTAAGGAAATTGTCGAAGTTTTGGAAGTAGATGCTTGTTTGGTAGCAACTGGCCGAGTTCCTGTCAGTAAGAATTTGGGCTTAGAAACTGCGGGCGTGGAAACGATGCGCGGTTATATTCCAGTTAACGATAAGATGCAGGTTTTGGCTGGGGGAGAACCGGTCAAGCATTTGTGGGCGATCGGCGATGTCAATGGCAAGATGATGTTAGCTCACTCTGCGTCTGCTCAGGGCATTGCGGCCGTGGAAAATATCTGCGGGCGCGATCGAGAAGTGGACTATTTGAGCATCCCAGCAGCGGCCTTTACTCACCCGGAAATTAGCTATGTCGGGATGACGGAACCCGCAGCGAAGGAGTTAGGAAAAACCGAAGGGTTTGAGGTAGCTTCTGTCAAGACTTATTTTAAGGGAAATTCTAAGGCGATTGCTGAAGGGGAAACCGACGGTACTGCTAAGGTGATTTACCGGAAGGATACGGGGGAATTGTTGGGTGTTCACATTTTCGGTTTGCACGCTTCCGATTTGATTCAAGAGGCGGCAAATGCGATCGCGCAACGGGATTCTGTGAATACTTTAGCATTCCGAGTACACACTCACCCGACACTTTCGGAAGTGTTGGATGAGGCCTTTAAACGGGCGGCTGGGGCGGCTGGCGGTCATTAATTTGTAGGGGCGGAGTTCTGGTTTTACAGGACTTATGCACTCCGACTAAAGAAACCGGGTTTTTTACCTAATCTGCGGGTGAGAAGCAAAAATTTTCGTAAAAAACCCGGTTTCTAGCCCCCATGAGTATTCTGTTTTAGAGTGGCGGTAAAATACCGATCGCATTTTGGGCTAATTCGAGAAATTCTTCAGCTTGGGCGATCGAATCTGCGGCTTGCTCGCTCATAACAGCATCAAGTTCGCCATAATCTCCAGCATTTCGCAATTCCTGAGCTCTGATGAGGTATTGGTGAAACTTAACAGGAACTCTTCCTGTACGAGCAAATTCTCGACCAAATGCACTAATGACTGCGGAATGTTTAGAAAAAGATAGTCCTTCACCTTCTAAAAATGCTTCGGCGATATAAAACATCGTGTAGTAGGCGCGAGAGGCTGCATAATCCGGGTATTCGCCATCTAACATTAACTTGGCCGCTGCAAGGCTTTGACGGGCTTTGAGGAGTAAGTTTAATTGAGCGGATGTCATATTAAAATTCCCTCTTTACGGATATTTCTGAGCAAAGGGCCTTGATAATTAGTGAATTTTTCTTCATTCATAAACTGGCAGCTAATCACTTCATCATTTTGGAGCGACAAATCTGCTACAATCTGAAGAGTTCTATCAATTTCGACCCCGGCTTGAACTGGCGCTTTGAGAACTACTAAAACATCTATATCTGAGTCGGGGTCTGCATCACCTCGCGCCTGGGAACCGTAGAGTACCATGGTGACAAGGCGGCTGTCGTAGATTTGCTCGAAGTGCGATCGTAATTCTGTCAATATGTTCTTAAGTTTATCGTTAACGATCGTATTTGTTGTAAGTGATTTAGCTGTTTCTTCTGGTGAAAGTCCGAGAAATTCTTCTGCTGTCCCGATAGTCCATCCTGCTGCTTCTAAGCGTTGGCGTTTAGCTCTATCCATAAAATACCTTCTCGCTCTCAATTTAAATTTTGTCGTATTGCTTCAAGTGCTTTTTACATTCTTAAGGCGATCGCACTTTAGGCAGAATGCTGCAAATCTGGCTAAATCTTAGCAACAACAAAACGAGATTCGATATCGAGCGACCAGTTTTCATCAATCACTTTGAGATTAGTATCTAAAATCAGAGTCAGTTCACCAATTTCATCATCGCCATCATCGCTAACCAGGTTGTTTTCAACCGCAGATAGATCGGCTTTGAGTAAAAATTTCAGTTTAATCCAGTGCGAGGTGGGATGGTTGTTGATAATATTTGTGCCGAGCGATCGCCCGATTAACTCAGCATAGATTGGATGAATAAAAGCAATCTCTTCATAAAACTTATTACTATCCCAATAACCGCGTATTTTGTAATTGCAGGATTCTAGATGTTTCTCGATTAGGTGATTTAGGGCGATCGGTGCTAATAGTTGAGCAAGTTCATCCCAAATTTGGTGATTTGTCAAAGTTACGGCATTCATCAGCTTAATTGTCCCTTAATGACTTGTCTTGACACCAGAAAAGTGTAAAACTCCCTCAATAAACTTTGCGTGATAGCGGTAATCTCCGCCTTCTCCTAACACCTTAGATTTGAGATCGGATCGTATCCTTCTTCTTCAGAAGGAATAAGACCTATACTGCCATCGGGCGGTACTCTACCATTTTGAATCGCTTTGAGATGTTTATTGTTTTGATCGTATCTCTTGCCGAGGCGGATTTGCTTTTTGCTAAAAGATACTAGCATATCAGCCAGCGTTTGATATATGATGTCTGGCTGAATATCCGCCCAGTTATTGGGTAGAGATTCCATTTGGCTGTCTGCGATCGGGATTGTTTCATTATACCAAATATCGCACTCTAAGTAAGGGAAGGGCGATCGCTCCTATATGACAAGCACTTTAGCCACCAGATGATGCACACATAAACACCGTTTCTTTACTACCTCCCTTTTCCCCAGCCATACAACAAGCTAATGTTTGATTACCGTCTTCAGGCTTGGGAGGAAATATATCTACTTTGAAGATGTAATTATTGGTTTCCTTTGGCAATCCCAGTAGTTCTAGAGACTCTGTAAACTGAGTATTTTCAGCATAGTAAGCTAGTTGTTTTTTCTGACAAGTATTAACGTAAGTAATTCCCTCTACTTGTTTAGCTTTATTTATAAATTTAAACATGGCTCCCAGAGATATAGTAGCGAGAATACCTATAATGATGATAACGACTAACAGCTCTACTAGAGTAAAACCTGAGTTTAGCTTGCGATAAAGCCGAGAAAAAAGCCTTAATATATATTTCATTTTACCTTAATTAAACAGTAAAATTAACTAGGCACAAAGAGTTCCTACTGGAAGCCTACGTTCGTAGTAGGAACTTCTTCTGCCTTATAGATATTGGCGTATATCTTGACAAACTAACAAACATAAGAATGTGAGCCGCGACAAGATGACGGTAAAATTACTGCCAAATCCATCGCCAACTGTAACATTTTGTGTCAAAGCTAAACCAAACAGACTGGCCCCATACATTGCTGACACCACGATGTTTCCATTGACAGAGCTTGTTCCTATCCTTAGGAGGTGAAGGCAAACATTGTTTTCCTTGCGCTTTCCAATAATTACAATTGTCTCCTGTCGAAAGGCTACCCAGATAAGTGTCTTTTCTTAACCAGGCAGCATCCGCTGGCTGAGTGTGAGAAAAAATAACTGCACTACCAACTAAGGCAGCCATCGCTATTTTACTAAATTGTGCTGGTTTTACCATGAATTATTGTCTCCTATTTAAACAACTAACCTTTGAACACTTTGTATTAATATTATTTAACTAAAATCTTAAAAATGCAAATTACAATCTGTCAGAAAAAGTAACTAATTTAGTCACCCCAAATATCAGCCAATGTCATCGACTATTGCTAATGTCATCAAATGTCAGATATTTGTGATAATATAATATAAATCCTTGACAAATCAGAGCAATGGACGTAAAAGATGTATTACAGTTTACAGATAGTCTATTTTTTTCCGAGACTGGTAAACATATAGATCGTCTGCAAGAGACCATTTTGAAAGGAACCTTGGATGGTCAGAAATATAGCGAAATTGCCGAAGAAGAACATTGTACCGAAGGTCATGTAAGAAATGTCGCCTCGGAATTATGGCAAATTCTCTCTAATGCTTTAGGTCAAGAAGTTAATAAATCTAATTTACGCCGCACTTTACAAAGGTCTTATTTATCTATTAGTTCATCCAACTTTAAAAAAGAATTTATAAATGTTAGTAATATTAATTTTTGCACTGGTAATATACAAGACTCAGAAGTTATGAATAATCGATCGCCCGCATCTACCTCAAACCTCCAACAAACCCCAACTCAATCCCACCTAGACTTAAGCGACGCACCCAAAATCTTCACCTTTGACGATCGCACATCCGAACTCACCACCCTCAAACAGTGGATTCTCCACGAAAACACCCGCCTACTCGCCATACTAGGCATAGTCGGCATTGGCAAAACCGCGATCGCCGCCCAACTTGTCGAACAAATCAAACATGAATTTGATTTCGTCATCTGGCGAAGTCTCGCCACATCTCCACCCCTGTCAATACTTCAAAAAAATATAATTCAATTCTTCCGTAGGGGCGGTGCCCCCGTGCCCGCCCCAGCCCCCGTGCCCGCCCCCTCCCCCGTGCCCGCCTTCGGTAGGGGCGGTGCCCCCGTGCCCGCCCCAGCCCCCGTGCCCGCCCCCTCCCCAGAAGAAGGGGCAACCACAGGGGGATTGCCCCTACTAGAATACTTGCAAAAATACCGCTGTCTGCTGATACTCGATGACGTACAAATGATAAATAGCAGCGGACAACTCGCTGGCAATTATAAACCTGGATATGAAGATTACGGCACACTATTCAGACAAGTAGCCGAATTATCTCACAATAGTTGTTTAGTGTTGCTCAGTTGGGAAAAACCCAGAGAAATCGCCGCATTAGAAGGGAAAAATCAGCCAATTCGCTCATTACAACTCAATGGTTTAGGTGCAGAAGCGGGGGAAATCCTCAGAGAAAAAGGTTTAACTGAAGATGCAAAATGGTCAGAACTAATTGAACAATACAGAGGCAATCCCTTGTGGTTGAAAATAGTTGCGACAATGATTCAAGATTTATTTAACGGCAGCCTCTCGGAATTTTTGTCTGACGATCCACTATTTTTAGGCGATTTAGAATCTTTATTGCATCAGCCATTTAATCGCTTATCCGAGTCAGAAAAACAGGTAATGTCATGGCTGGCGAGTGAAACCGCGCCAGTTTCCATCTCAAAAGTGCCAGAGAATCTGCAATTATCTCGATCGCACTTTTTGAAAGTGATGCAATCCTTGGGACGGCGTTCATTAGTTGAAAAAATCCCGGAGGGCGATTCCCTACGGGATAGCTACGCTTCACGCACATTTTTCACCCTTGGGCCCGTACTAAAAGAATATGTCAAAACTAACTATTCCCCAACATAAAAAAAGAGGCCCGATCGCCCTTATAATATTCTTAGTATTGGGAAGTCAAAAACTATGTCACTCACACAAACCCAAGTAACCTATACTGAAGCTCAGGCGAATCTTGATGAACTTTGCGAACAAGTCATCAGCGATCGCGATGCCATCATCATCACCCGCAAAGACGGCGAAAACGTAGCCTTAATTGCCGCTGACGAATTGGCAAGCTTAATAGAGACAGTCTACCTGCTGCGATCGCCCAAAAATGCCGATCGCTTGTTAAGTGCTCTGAAACAAGCAAAAGCCAGAACGGCACAGTGAATAATCGGGAATTTGGAAATGTGCGATCGACCTTTGTTTATTGAATTGGCTTTTCAGTCCTCTTTTAGAGGACTTTCGCTATGAGACGGGGGTTTTCAACCCCCGGCGGACTTGCGGGTTAGGGCGAGGATTTTGGCGACGGGAATGTGCGACAATTTTCGATTTTCGATTCGGAATTATTTGAGGTGTGGCGAGAAACCGGGTTTTTTTGAGAATCCTTAGTTACAGTCGGAGATTTGGGCAAAAACCCGGTTTCTGAGATTTTGGGTTTTGGGCGATCGCCCTTAAATTTGATAAAATTAGATATCTGCAAAACATCGGACTTTCGGGTTAGGGCGAGAACTTTGACGACGGGAATATGCGACAATTTTCGATTCGGAATTATTTGAGGTGTGGCGAGAAACCGGGTTTTTTTGAGAATCCTTAGTTACAGTCGGAGATTTGGGCAAAAACCCGGTTTCTGAGATTTTGGGTTTTGGGCGATCGCCCTTAA
>JAHRFD010000042.1:34851-35549 GCA_020882975.1 Microcoleus sp. EPA2
GCGACAATTTTCGATTCGGAATTATTTGAGGTGTGGCGAGAAACCGGGTTTTTTTGAGAATCCTTAGTTACAGTCGGAGATTTGGGCAAAAACCCGGTTTCTGAGATTTTGGGTTTTGGGCGATCGCACTTAAACTCGATAAAATTAGATATCTGCAAAACATCTTAACAATTTCTAGACGCGATTTCAATCGCCGAATTATCTATCAGCTTAGGCCGATCGCACAGCAGCAGATTCAGCAACAATTTTTTCATCTTTGTCGCTCAAACCAGTTCCAAATTCAGTATATTGTCGCACTTGAGGATGCCTAAAACCGAGTACAATATCTTCTTTAGGAACACCTGCCGCTAGTAAATCGGTAGCCACGCCTTCTTCGGTATCATCATATTGAATCCAGATTTTATCGCCGATTAAATCGAGGTGGATTGGTGTGGCGTGAAGGTACTTGTTCTCATTCCAACCAATATCCAAAACTAAATATCCTCCTCGTTCATCATCAAATAAAAGTTGAGAATGATAGCCATCAGGTATAGTATTGTAGAAGTTAGCGTGTTCCTGAAGTATGGTTTTGTTGACACTCTCAGGTCTAAAGACGCTGAGATTCTTAAGAAATTTCGTTCTTAATATCCTGATTGCTCAGGTTCCCAAACTCACCACGTTTGCCTGTCCGGCGTGGTGATATCTTTTGGGCGTTTAGG
>JAHRFD010000043.1 GCA_020882975.1 Microcoleus sp. EPA2
ACTTCAAGTCGGGATAGGGCATTGCCACGACTCTAAATGTACGCAGAGAGAAGGTAAGACCACTTGTGGCACATCTCGATGAAGCGTAAAGAATCCCCGCGCGTTTACGCCGGGGAGTATGTCAACTAGGATTGCTCATCGGTAGTGGGAGGTTTTTGTCCTATGCCCAATTGTTTCTTGGATAATTTTAATTCTTTCCACAGCGCTTTAATATCTTTATAAGCTTTCTCAGCGCTAATTTTGCCCCCTGTTTCCAGGGAACAAATGTAAGTTATTTTTTGAGCAAACTCTTGCAAGTTGGCATTGAACGCCAAGTTTTCTGGCGTAAAATCGCCGTAGTAGCGATGGCGAGGATGTAAAAAGTCTTCCCGCTCCGTCATTGCCCCCTCCTAATTCCTGTTTTGATTCGGTTTCTGCTGTTGATTAGCACTATTTGGATCTAATGTAATGGCGATCGCTTGCTTCCATTGTAGGGCGCAAGTAGCAATTGCCTGATTTTGCCTTGTACTTATCTTTATTAATCTAATTTTAACCTGATTTTAGCTTAATTTTAACTTTTCTTTAACCTTATTTCACCAAAATTGGGAGCTGCGGATACCGCAACTCCCTTTTGGTATAGTTTACAGGTTTTTCTTAACTTGTGTGCAAGCTCAACACTTACTTGTGGCAGTCGCAGCCTGTGTGGCCACAGCCACTGCCGTTGGGGTGTCCGTCGGCGCAAGCAGTGGAACAGTATTGTTTGCCGTCTTTTTCAATGGCTGCACTCAGGTTGACAGTGCACGAGCAAGATGGACAGGCACATTTTGTTTGGGTTGCAGTGGTCATAGTGTTTTTTCTTGGTAGGTTGGTTTGTTTATATTTATATATGAACACATATTCAGATATATGTCAAGGGGATAGGAAATATTTTTGAAAGTGGGCGGAGGGACTATGTAGAAATCCTCAAATCTCAAATCGCATTAAAATGACAATGAGAACCAAAATAAATCTTGAAAGAATGTTATCTAACTCTGCTGTGAATGGGGCGGTAAATAGACCGATCGCCCAAAATGATACACCAATCTGCGATCGACCGCACCTAGTTGACAGTTTGCGAGTCCAGGATATTCAAACCCAAATTCTCGACACCGCCAAAGCTCAGCGTATGGCAGAATTTTTCAGTCTTTTGGGAGATGCGAACCGCCTGCGGCTGTTGTCGGTTTTGGCAAAACAAGAACTCTGCGTGTGTGATTTGGCGACGACTTTGGGGATGAGCGAATCGGCTGTGTCGCACCAGTTGCGGGCGTTGCGGGCGTTGCGATTGGTATGTTATCGCAAGGTGGGGAGACAGGTTTTTTATAGTTTACTCGATCGCCATGTTTTGGAACTTTATAATGCCGTGGCGGAACACTTAGACGAAGCGGATTAAGCTTTTGGGAAGGGGGAATGGGGAATGGGCAATGGGGAAGGGGGAATGGGGAATGGGGAATGGGGAATGGGGAATCGGGAATGGGGAATTGGGAATCGGGAATGGGGAATCGGGAATCGGGAATGGGCCATTGGTGTCAACTTAAGCTGTCAGCCCGCCAAGTTCGTTGGTCATCCCGCGAGTCCGACAGGGGTTGAAACCCCTGTCTCATAGCTAAAGTCCTCTCAAAGAGGACTAATGAGTTGAAAATTCTTCTCTTCAGTCCTCTTTAGCTGTCAGCCCGCCAAGTTCGTTGGTCATCCCGCGAGTCCGACAGGGGTTGAAACCCAGGGCTGTTTCATTCTCAAAAAAATGAGAGTTTTGTAGGGGTAGTGCTAAGAATGCCTACCCTCCCCAACGACTTAATCTTCGACGGTGTGGCCTGTAGCAACAATCGCCTGTTTGATTGATTCTTCTGCGGCTTTAGCCTCAACAGTTACAGTCTTAGCTGCGATATCTACATTGATTTTAGCTTCTGGTTCCACTGTTTGGATCGCTTTGGTAATTGTGTCTCCGCAGCCGGCACAGGCGATGGAAGGGACGTTAAATAGTATGGGCATAATTAAGGGAGATTTGGTAGATGACTGTTGTTTTATTTTAGTCTAATAGCAATTTCATAAAATAGCGCTAGATATTACCCCCCCCAACCCCCCCTTATTAAGGGGGGGCTAAGACTTCATCCATAGCACATAGGTCAGAAAAATGGTGTCACCAGCCCCTAGAGGTTGAGGGAAATTTGATTAATCCCAGCCGAAATCTCGATCGCACATTTGGGCTAGTCTTTGATTGTGCGATCGAAAATATGCTCTCAATTGCTCGTAGATAGCCTCGCTGATGGGCGGATATTCGGTGGAGTTGTATTTTTCGTAGGTTTGTAGCTGATGGGGTGGTAAGTTTAAGAACTCTAAGACGGTGTTGAAGGTAGGGCTGGGATTGGTGTACAAGTCTTCGCTTTTGATGATTAAGATTTGTTCCTTGGGAAATAGTTTCATCCAGGCTGGAAGTTGATCTGCGTAAATGCCGCGAGTTAAATAGCTGTGGTGTCGGTGTTCGTAACTGTAGTAGTTGGGGTTGGCGATCAGTTTTTCAATTTCGCCTTGGAGTCTTTCGGGTTCGGAGGCGATCGCACTTTCTAATGATAGCGATTCGTAGCCAATTTTGATATAGTAATAATAATGGGAAATAGCGCGGTCTATGGGGTTTCTCAGCAGGGCAATTATTTTGACTTGGGGACACAAATCGTGGATTCGCCCTGGAACTTGGGGATGAAAAATATAGTAGGGGCTGGCTTCTCCTGTTGTCAGATTTTCGCCGTTTTCTGGCTGGGGAAACTGGGAATAATACCAGTCTGCACCCTTGTCGAAGTTGAGGTCAAAATAATGTACTTCTTTTTGGGTGGCGGGGACGATTTGGGGATGTTGGGTGAGATAGTTATATAGGGATGTGGTGCCGCCTTTTTGGACGCCGATGATGATGAAGTCGGGGGGTTTTGGGATTGGGTTCATGGGTTGTAGGTTGATATTTTGCATTTGTAGCGACTGTTTCGGATTTGGCATTTGTACCGATAGTCCGCCGGGGGTTAAAAACCCCCGTCTCATAGCGCAAGTCCTTTGAAAAGGACTGAAGATGTCTTTCCCGATTCGAGAATTCCGCGATCGCCCATTTTAGCTCCGATCGAACTTAATCTAGATCTGGGTCAAGATCGATAAAATATATCGCGCCCAACAAGGCTTGTAGGGGCGGGTTTTACCAACAATCTCGGCCTTTGACCAATAATCTCCTAAACCCGCCCCACCCAAGGGCAAATCGCGGGTTGTGGGCTGGGAGATTTTATTTTTTAGCCAAATAACACATTCTGTGAATTTTTGCAACGGGTTGATATGAATGTTGAATATAATGGGAATTATAAAAATGGGATCGTACTGTCGAGCAGTAACTACCTGCAATACCATCTCTGAAACTATTCAGGAAGGCGTCAATGTATAAAAGCAAATTATCTAAAGTTATCGTATCGCTGTTACGGCGGGTTCTCGGTGTGACGCGATCGGGTGCGAAGCGGCTAATGAGGGCAATGTTGCGATCGCTCATGGCAATGGGCCGACGGGCAAATTTGCCCGTGGCGGGGTTTGTGTTGCCGACGGTGACGATGGTATTGTTGGTGGTGATTTTGCTGACGGTGGCGATTACTCTGCGATCGTTCGATCGGGCGAATAATGCTCGGAATGTGCGCGTGAATCAGCAGGTATTGGCGGCGGCGACTCCGGCGATCGATCGGGCGAAGGCGAAAATTCAGTTTGTGCTGGAGCAAACCCAGGGTAGGGGTACGCCTTCGGATCGAGACTTGTACTTTCCCATAGCAAACCCCATTGCAGGTTCAGATAGTTATACCTTTGGGGACGAGGAACGACTCATAATTAAATATGACCTCAACGATGATAAAAAAATAGATCCAAATCTTGGTGTTAACGCTCTCGGCTTTATTGTCGAAAAAAATGAATCGATAAATACTGCTTGGAGATATCCCGTCGATACGAACAACGACGGCAATTTTGATACTTTTACTCTGTACGGCATCTTCTTCCGCACCCCCGCAAGAGATGACGATCCTAAGAGTCCTACCCTGGGTGACTTCTTAAGAGAAAGAAAGCCGTTGGAAGCAAGGACACCGCCACTTTCGGTAGGAGGACTTAAGCCTGGTTGTAAGCAGGGTGGAGGTACTGTAGCAAGTTTAGCAGGAGACTCAGGTTGGTACAGAATAGACGGCAAACTTAAAAAAAGTTTTTTCGTTTATACAGTTAACGTACCGATGACAAAAGAAGATGCTGCTACCAATCCTAAGTATAAAGAATTCACAGGAACTTCTAGCATTTCAGCCCTGGAATATCAACAAGACCAAGCTCTTATTCCGCTTGCAAACAACGCGGTTGTCTATGAAAACGATTTAGACATATCGCCTGGGCCACCCATAAATCTAAACGGGCGGGTATTTACGAATAGTAACTTGCTGGTATCGGGTTTGAATAATCCTAACAGCATAAAACTATATCAGGTCAGCAGTCCAGATTCCTGTTACTACGAGCAAGAAAACAGTAAAATTGTTGTGTCAGGTAATGTAGTAAATGGTTGGGCTGGTAACAATGCGCCCAAGAATCCAGTGGACATACATCTTTTTAAAAAAAGTAGCCTCCCAGGGAGTGGCAGAACATCATTCATACTGGGTCAAAAAGCCGAAATTAAACAGCCAACAGGAGAGTCAGCTACAAATCCTAGCTTAGATGTTCTTTACAATGACCAAGCGTATACAGAGCGCCTATCTTTGCTAGTGGCTGCACAGATGGGGCAGCCACTACCAGGTACAGGTTTAGCAGACCCCGATGTCCAACCCGGCGACCCATTTTCAGTCCAGCGGAAACCGGAAACCCAAACCAGGGAACAGGCCCTGAGAGAATATTTTAAACAGATGCTCCGCAAGGTTCCTTTTGCGGAAGTGCCGCTTGGAGGCGACGCAACCGCTGGTTATGGTCTTGCCTGGTCAATACCCGCCGGAACCCCACCCATTTTAGGCTCAAAAGACACCCTAAGACCTGTAGACGAATGGAGTATTCTCGACCCTGCTAAAACGAAAATTCAGCTAATAGCAGATCAGCTAGAAGCAGTAGACCCCTTAAAAGAGTCAGAGGAAGAGAGATTTTTAGGCGATCGCGTTGTGGTAGGCAACAACTTGCCAGCGATCAGATGGGATGCCACCAAGTTAGAATTGACCAAAAAGCCGGAAATATTATCTGGTCAGAAGTGGAATAAAACAGACCCCGTAGATCCTAATTCTCCGCGGACGCGATCCTCCCAGGTAACTAAGCTTGCAGATTTGGGCGCGACGGAGCGCGGGGGTTTCTGGGAAGGAGCAGCAGCAGAAAAACCGAAAAATCCTCTTGATGGTGTTGGTGGTTTGCGTGTCATCACCAGTGCAGGAGTTTACGAGCGCAAAAATTCTTTCCTTCCACCCCCCAGTTGGCTAAATTCTGCTGGGAATCCAGTCACTGGTGACACCGATACTTACGACGACCCAACAACTACTAGCACTACTGAAAAGTTCCCCGTTGTTTGGCCAGATTCCATGCCCATGTCGCCCTTGGGGTTGGGTTCTGAAGTTTACAACAATAGTGGTGGCGGACTTTTCACCGCGACAAATTGGACTAAATGGCAATCTTCTTGGTCCACCACCCTGCCATCAGCGACCCTCCCATCGATCGACCCGAATACTCGTCAGTATGCCAAAGGCGATTTGCGGATGCGGGCAACGGCAGTTTATCACTATGCCGATAACGGCTACGACCCTATAGCGCTAGCACCAGGAACTGAACCAGATCAAACCCCCATTGCCTGCGTCAGCAGCTATTACGACCCTAGTACAGCTTCCACCGCAAGAAATATTTCAACACTACCAGCAGATAAAAGTGGCGATATCTCACTTGGGACTCCCGACAATCAAATTGGCTCCAATAACGGAATCACCTACGGCCCCCCTGGAGGAGCGCGGCCCGCTGCTTCTACCCGGAACACCACTACAGGCTTGCTGAGCGGTGGAGATCCAGTTTTGGAGGCCCAGGCAAACTTGGTCTTCCCGGACGGTAGGTTTGCTAACGAGCCGTTGAGAAAGGCTCTTTTATTGGCTGAAGAGAAGCGCACCTTGGGAGATAAAGCTGCTATTGACTCAACGAAGTGCGCGCTACAGATACTTAAGGGCGAGATCGTACCAGATGATACAATTGTGCCTCACGGCGCGATTCAAGAAGTAGCATTTTTGAATGCCAGAGAAATAAAGGCGATCGATCGCGATGACTTGGGAACGAAAGTGAATGAAGCCTTTACTCTGACCAGCGTCACTACAGCAAACGAGGCTGCACAACTAACAGGAAACTACAACCTGCCCTTAGAAGAACGGCAACCCCTAGAAATTCGTGCCACTCAGATAGACCTCGATGTATTGCGAAGGACTAAATTGGGAACGGACGAGTATTTACTGCCAAACAGCGGGATTATTTATGCCACTCGCGACGATGCGCTGCCCGATCGTAGTCATCGCCCAGCTATTGTAGGAGGTGGCTTAGATGAAAGCACGAGCGCAACAGTCAGCCCCACAGATTCCCTGCTAGATCCTACTCGCAAGCCCAATGGAATTCTACTGGTTAATGGTGAGAAGCTAAGCAGAGATCCAGGCAAATCGACTACTGTGGCTGATGTAGTTAAAGAAAAGGGGCTAACTTTGGCATCTAATTTGCCAGTTTACATCAAAGGCACATTCAACCCTCACAGTGGAGAAGAGTTTACTGAGGCAGTGGGTGATTGGAGTACATTTTACGATCGCAAAAACCTCAATAGTAACTTTGGTTGTCGTCCAAAGGACCCCAGATTAAATGGTAAATGTACAACAGGCGACTCTTGGCGCCCAGCAAACATCCTATCTGACTCAGTAAATTTCCTTTCAGCAAATTACCGTTTTGGTTTCCGCAACGAAGGAGATTTTGATTTGAGAAATAATGCTGGTGCTGCTGCTGTATTGCCTCGCAAAGAGCAAGGATTTTACAGCAACAACTTTGTCACAAACGGACTTTCCAGCGGGGCATTTAATGCCACGAGTGGTCAGTTAGTCAACACAGGAGGCACTGCACTTACTGATAACAACTACGCAGAAAACAGCAATCCTGTTAACAGTTCTTACTTCAACAACTTCGTTACTCCTGTGCAGCGACGGGGAAATTTCCCAGAGTATGTAATGGAAGTTTGTAACAAAATCCCCGTTTATGCGTGTACTGAAGATGACTGGTTTGTCAATCCTCTAGCCGGGGCACCAGGCAAGGCAACAAGCACTGTGACTCAAGACTATATCTCACCTGACCCTGCTAACCCTCTTACTACTACTTTTCAAGCTGGATCGACGGTCGATCCCCCACTGCCACAATTGCAGCGATTCCCCCGCCGTGTTGCTTTTTCAAGAGTTCCTGGTGTTGAGCTAGAGTCCACAACTGCTCCTGAGCCATTAGGGATTAATGGAGGAAAAGTTGTTAAAGGGGCAGGCACACCAAAGGAAAATTCTCTCTGGTTTGCGACTACAGCAGTGCCTGGGGGTAGTACCGTGACTTACGATTCAAATTTCCCCTATGTGTTTAATCAAGCCCTAAAAGACGGTACGGGCGCTGACCTACCAGAGTTATCAAAAGTTCCAGGACCAGGAAAAGGCACTCAGCCACTACTAATGCCTGTTTTGAATCTGCAAAACGTGACTAAGGCTACTGCTGGCGATCCAAGAGGTGTCGATATTGTTAACAATACCGGATGGATACCAAAGGCTGTAAGCACAACATTTAATATGGTGCTGGCGTCGAATGATACTCCTTCGCGAGCGATGGGTAACGGCATTGGTGACTTTAACGGGGGGATGCAAAACTTGCCCCGGTTCTTGGAAAGCTGGAATTCCGGGACTATTGCCACAAAAATCCAGGGTTCCTTTATCCAGTTCGGCCGGAGTGCTTACAGCACCGCGCCCTATATCCCGATTCTAGATCCAGGGGCTCCACAGCAAACAGATTCGACTAAGTTGCGGAGTCTTTTTGATTCACCTCCCTCAAATCCGTCGAACCCTGATGCTCCACAGCCTTACTACAGAACTGATAACGGTTCCTTTGAGATTAATGGTCAGCGGCAAGGTCGGATTCCGTTCTTTAGTCCTCCTGCTCGGGATTGGGGTTATGACGTGGGCTTGCTATCTCAGCCTCCAGACTTGTTTACCAGAAAGTTTACGACTCCTCCCTCAAAACGAACCCCGGACGAGTATTTCCGGGAAGTATCTGGCAATGACATATGGGTGCAAACATTGCTGTGTGCTTTCATTGATGACGCTACGGGGAAAACGCCAGCTATCAATATCAGTAACAAACTGCGCCCAACAGACTCATTCTGCAAAACTTATGCAGGTCAGTAATCATGAATAAACTACCCACAGACAACAATTACTCGGAACCTTTGTTATTTAAGAGCGCAGAAGTAGAAACAAAATTCAGCACCCCCCAGGCTGAGACTAAATCTAGCAGTAGTTCCGAAAAATCAAAGCGACAAGATGCCGGCTATACGATTATCGAGTCGTTGGTAGCAATGATTGTAGTTTCGGTGCTGATGATTGCGATCGCCCCGGTGATGGCCTTCTCAGTAGCAACTCGCGTCCAAGCGCGGCGGACGGAACTAGCTGCGATGGCGGGGAGAGCTTACATTGACGGTTTGCGAGCGGGATCTATTAAGTTTAATGACCCCAACAACAAGGGGTTTCCCGCTAAATCCGCCGACTTGGCTAAGCAACAAGCTCCGACAAGTAAAGACAACTTATACTGCGTTGACATGGATGGAAAAGGTTGTGAAATCAGCAGCACTAAAGACTTTTACGTTCAGGGAGCTTGGCTAAATAAAGATAATATTACTAGCGGCGATCCCACATCAAAAGGGTATCAGCTATTAGTTCGTGTTTACAGGGCTGATTCCTTTGCTCCCGGCGTAAAATTGAAAAATCCCTCAGATACGCCAACAAAGCAATCTATTGTGGGTTCTGGTTTGGGTGACAAAACAATGCCAGTAGTAGAAATGGTTGCTGAGATTCCCGCCCTAGGAGACACACCTGACAAGTTAGAGGCTTACAAGTCACTGTGCATTCGTCTGCAAGGCGATAGTACAAAGTGTAAATATTAAATTCCTTGTTATTCAATTAAAATAGATGCCCATAAATTAGCAAAGGAAGAACTCAAAATGAAAAATTTACTCAGGTTGCTTGTGAGAACTCAAAGCCAGCGAAACCTCTCTCAGGCTAAAACCGAAAAAGGAATGACTCTGGTAGAGTTATTAGTTGGAGCAATCATGGCATTTCTCATCATCACGCCCATGCTCGGTTTTGTAGTCGATATGCTGAACACCGACAGAAGGGAACAAGTCAAGTCAAACACCGAGCAAGACCTTCAGGCAGCCGTTGATTTCATCGCCCAAGATTTGAGCCAAGCTATTTATATTTACGATGGCAAAGGAATCACCGATATCAAACCTCAACTCCCTCCAAACGATATAAGTAAAATTCCGATTCTAGTATTCTGGAAGCGGCAACGGATTAAAGATGCAGTTCCTATTAACCGCGAGGTTTTTAAGAATGTAAAACCCAAGGATTGCAATAGTAACTTAGATAAATGCAACGACACCGATGTACTGTCATTAGTTGCCTACTATCAAATTAAAGACAATGAAGCTACCTGGTGTCAGCCTTCTGGAGGCACTTGTCCTACTCGAATTGCCCGTTATGAAATTAGGGATGGAGTAAGAAACCCTGACGCGACAGATCCTACAGATCCTTATTACAAAAGCGATAATACTGAGACAATACTATCTCAACGAAAAGATGTAGCTTTTAATCCAGAGTTTGACTTGAGTAAGCCCACAGAAAAACTTACATTTGTTGACAAACTTACAGACAAAACATCTGGAGCAACAAAGCAGGAAGTTTTAGTTAATTACATCGATCATAGTCCAGGGCCAGCAGTCCAAAACGATGAATGCCAGACTGCTCTTGGTAATCCTACCGACCAAAGAACTGCAATACCAATCGGAGAAGCAACGCTAAGAATACCCTCGCCAGACGGAGTAAATAGCTTCTATGCTTGTGTTGATACAGAGAAAAACATAGCCAGAGTCACAATCAGAGGAAATAGCCTCCGTCGCCTTCAAACTGATGCTAATTATGATGCCAACAAATCGGCATTTTTCCCAACAGCAAGCGTGCAAGTACAAGGTCTCGGTGCGCGAGGAAAATAAGTGATTGATGAAACATATTTAAGAATCGCATATATAGCACATAAAACAGGAAAACAACATGAAAATTCCAATTTTATTCAAATTTTTGCATATTTATAACACCCAAAAAATCGGCAATTTCCCACATACTAAACCGAGAAAAGGCGATGAGGGTTTCACCCTTCTAGAAGTCCTGGTAATCGCCCTGATCCTAGGTATCCTCAGTTCCATCGCCGCTCCCGGTTGGCTGGCTTTCATCAACAATCAAAGGGTGCGCACAGTCAACGATCGCGTTTTGCAAACCTTGCGAAGTGCACAAAGCGAAGCAAAGCGAAGTAAGCGGGATATCACAGTTACATTTAATTCTACTCCGGCTACTGCCCCGCCAACAGTGACGATTAACCCGCCACTACCTACGGGTGGTAGTACCCAGACGTTAAATGCTGGAGGCGAAATCAAACCGGGCACTATTTTACTTTCAAGTCAAGCTAATGGAGCTACCACCCAATCAATTACCTTTGATTATCAAGGAAATATCACAAGCCCATCAATAAACAGTCAAACACCACGAAAAATAACTGATGGCTTTTCTGTCACAGTTCAACCTACTGGTGGCGGTGCGAAAAAGTGTGTAATTGTTCAAACCATTTTAGGAGCAATGATAACTGAAGAAGGGTCTAATTGCCCCTAGTCTGGCAGATATTTTTTAATCTCTAACATCAATTCCGCGTCACTCCTGAATTGTTAAGATATTTTAAATTAAATTAATTCGTATTTCGACTCAAATTATATAACAACCATCAAGGCGCTTTGTCTTAACGTCCTAATTCTTGTCCCCCCCCTTGGCAAGGGGGGGCTAGGGGGGGTCGAAGAATGTTGCACGATTTTAGAGAAATCCTATTACTAGAGCGCTCCAGCACACGCAGAGAGACAACAGAGAGATGAATACAAGACCATGAAGAGGGGATTTGATATCCAAGGTATAGCAACCGCCAAGGCGCTTTGGTGATTGAACCCTTCGACTCCGCTCAGGGAACGATCGCATTTATGCCTTAACCACCTTGGCGGTTGCTATAATATCAGATTGCTGGCAAGACTATTAAATCTAGATCCCCCCTAGCCCCCCTTAAGAAGGGGGGGATAAGAGTACGATCTTTCGTCCCCCTTCTCCCATCCCCCCTTCCCCCCTAGGGGGGGGCTAGGGCGTGTTTTCTTGCCTGATCCATCAGAGCCCGATCCCCCTCGCATCCCCCTTAAGAAGGGGGACTTTGAGCTTCTTTCTCCCCCCTTTTTAAGGGGGGTTGGGGGGGATCTCCGGGGAGAGAAAACACGCCCTAGGGGCAGGCCTGTTTCATTCTGGTGACAAATCATGGTTTTGTAGGGGTAGTGGATGGTGCGTGCCTACCCTCTTATACTCAGCTTCGATAAATCGCGGAGGATGCCAAATGCGATCGATATTTCACAAACACGCTACACATCGAAAGTGCGATCGTACCTTTCCTTAAATTTCCGTAAATACCGATCTATACATACATCAAATTCAGCAATTAATATAAACCTAATTGAATTAGATAACTTTTTTTTTCACGCCATTTAGGAGTGCATCTAAATGTCAATTCATAAAAGTTTCACAAGCAGAGCAACTGCCTCTGCTGCGGGTTTTACAGTGGTTGAATTACTAACCATAGTATTAATTTTAGGCATAGTCAGCGCAGTTAGCGCTCCCGCTTGGCAAATGTTCATCAACCACTACCGCATCAAAACATCAGTCGATCGCGCTTATCAGGCCATGGTAACAGCCCGCAGCAACGCCAAATGTGATAAAATTGCATGGCAAGCCAGCTTCAAACAAGTAGGAAACATCGTACAAATAGCCATTCACAAATCCGATACTCCCCCAGCCACAGTACCCCCAGGGGAATGGAAAAGTTTAGAACCAGATATTCAGATAAATCCAAATGAAACAACATTTGTTTTGTTCAATGAGCAAAATGAATATGACAAAGATGGAGCTATTCGACGAGCCATGTTCAATTTCCAAGGTTGCCCGGTGTATAAAAGCACTGACGACTGTGGCTTAACCAGTATTCGAGCAAAAGGAACCTTTACATTATCTCATCCTAATCTTCCCAAGGGCGATCGATGTGTGATTATCTCCACAATTTTAGGACATAAACGCATCGCCCAAAGACAAAAAACAGCTCAAGATGACAGATATTGTTACTGAGACTGTTACTGAGGCTGACGGTTGAATCCTGAAAGCGCGATGGAAAATTTGGGGATAGGAACTCCGGTGTCTGAAAGCTCAAAATACTGGAGTTTTTAGGCGATCTTTTGCCACAATTCCATACATTTTATACATTTTGTACATTCACCGATAAAATTGTAAGTATTCAGAACCGTTTTGAGCCTGGTACTTATGCTGACATCAACTAGCGAATTGCTGGAAACAGCCCGGAGAAATGCTTATGCGATCGGGGCTTTTAATGTTTATAACCTCGAAGGAGTTAAAGCCGTGATTGATGCAGCCGAAGCGCTTCAAAGTCCGGCCATGCTTCAACTTCACCCCAGCGCCCTCAAATACGGAAAATCGCCTTTAGTCGCCCTTTGCATGGAAGCAGCCCGCAAATCCTCGGTACCCATCGCCGTACATTTAGATCACAGTACCTCAGAAAAAGACATCCATCTAGCCCTAGCCGCTGGTATCAAATCAATTATGGCAGATGGTTCTCCTTTACCCTACGAAAAAAACTTGAGTTTTACCCGCGAAATGACTCTATTATCCCACGCTAACGGCGCGGTAGTTGAGGCAGAAATTGGCAGAATTAGCGGCACGGAAGATGGTTTGACTATTGAAGCAAAAGCTGCAAAAATGACCGACCCCTTACAAGCAGTTGAGTTTATTCAAGCAACTAAAGTGGATTTTTTGGCGGTAACAATTGGTAATGTTCATGGTCAATATTTGAGCGAACCAAAACTCGATTTTCCCCGGTTGGCAAAAATCCGGGCTTTGGTTTCTGTGCCCTTAGTGCTGCATGGTGCTAGCGGTTTACCCGAATCAATGATTAGTGAATCTATTAAATTAGGTGTATCTAAATTCAATGTCAACACCGAAGTTCGGGAAGCTTATATGGAGGTGTTGAAAACTAGCAGTTCTTTGTCAGATCCTGATTTGCTGGAAGTGATGACAAAGGCGATCGATGCCATGCGATCGGTAGTTGCAGGCAAACTCAAGCTTTTCGGTTCCGCAAACAAAGCCTACTTGCACCAATCTCCCTATGCAGAAACATTCAAATAACAGCAGAGTCGAAATTTGAGAAATGACTGCATTTGTGCTAACATCACTTTACTACCCATAGAGATATCATCAAAAGTTTCTCAAACTCTTCGGAAGCATCCCGATGTTGCATAGGCTGTACCATGACCGCAGACAATTTATTAGTAATAACCAGAGATTTACAGCCGTCATGCTACAGCCCCTAGGAATATATTTGCCAAACACAGATGCACCCAACTCTTCTTAATCTCTTCTCCTCTGGGGTTAATTTTTGTGATTAATCCCCGCCACTCCTAAATAATTACTTAATCGCCAGCAATTGACCATAAAATCTGCACTATGCTCAACATTCCTCAACTAATAGCTCAAGAACTGTCCATCAATCTTGCTCAAGTAAACAATGCTCTGGAACTCTTCTCTGAGGGAGCAACAATTCCATTTATAGCCCGCTACCGGAAAGAAAAAACCGATTCTCTTAATGAAATTCAGTTACGCGATATTTCCGATCGCTTTACCTATCTGACGGAAATTGAAGACCGCAAAAAATCTATTTTAGCGACTATTTCAGCCCAAGGAAAACTCACGGAAGAACTGGAAGCCAAAATTCAATCTTGTTTGCAAAAGAATGAATTAGAAGACCTTTATTTACCTTATAAACAAAAGCGGCGGACGCGAGCAACAATTGCTAGAGAAAAAGGTTTAGAAGCGCTCGCCGAGTTTATTCAGTCTTTGAATAAACCCGAAGCTAAACCAGCAGATGTCGAAGCGGAAGCAGCTAAATACATTTCTGAAGAAAAGGGAGTGAAAACAGCAGAAGATGCTCTCAAAGGTGCTGCGGATATTTTAGCAGAAGGTGTGTCGGAAAAAGCAGAGTTGCGGTCATACTTGCGAGAATTTTTGATGGAAACAGCATTGTTTGTCTCCAAGATTAAAGAGGATTTTCCTGAAGGAAGTACCAAGTTTGAAATGTACCGCAATTACCAAGTGGCCGCCAGAAGTGTTAATTCACACAATATGTTAGCACTGTTTCGGGGAGAAAGTGAAGGAATATTGGATTTAGACTTGAGTTTTGATGAAGCAGCGGTGATGGCTTATCTGGAATTTCAGGAAATTAAAACTAAGATACCCTTTGTTAAGGAGTTTTATCGATCGATGTTGAAGGATGCGTTTAACCGACTGATGAAGACTTCTTTGATTACGGAAGTGCGATCGCACAATAAAACTGCTGCGGATATTGAGTCGATCGCTACTTTTGAAACCAATTTCCGGGAGTTGCTGCTGTCTGCGCCGGCGGGAATGAAGCCCACATTGGCGATCGATCCGGGATTTCGCACCGGCTGCAAAGTTTCCGCCCTGGATGAAACAGGACAATTTTTGGAATATCAAGCGATTTTTCCACACCAAGCAGCCAGTCAGAGACAGCAAGCTGCTAAAATTGTCAAGCATTTAATTGAAAAATATAAAATTGAATTAATTGCGATCGGCAATGGTACCGCTTCCCGCGAAACCGATGAATTTGTGGCCGAAGTTTTGGCAGAATTAGACACCAAGCCAATTAAAGTGATGGTGAATGAATCCGGCGCATCGGTTTATTCCGCCAGTGAAGTGGCGATCGCCGAATTTCCCGATCTCGACATCACCGTCAGGGGCGCAGTCAGCATTGGAAGACGTTTACAAGATCCCTTAGCCGAACTGGTCAAAATCGACCCCAAATCCATTGGAGTTGGACAATACCAGCACGATGTTGACCAAAAACTGCTGAAAAAGAAACTAGATGAAACAGTCGAAAGCTGTGTCAACTATGTAGGAGTAGATTTAAACACAGCCTCCAAAGAGTTGCTAACTTTTGTGTCAGGAATGAGTCCAACAGTAGCCAAAAATATAGTCAATTACCGCAACGAAAACGGTGCCTTTAAAAATCGTCGCCAACTCCTGAAAGTCCCCAAACTCGGCCCCAAAGCCTTTGAACAAGCAGCCGGATTTCTCCGCATTCGCAACGGCGAAAACCTGTTAGATAATACGGCAGTCCATCCCGAAAGTTATGCGGTAGTTCAGGCGATCGCCAAGGATTTGAACATACCGCTGACTCAAGTAACACAAATAGCCGAAAAAATCAAGGGTGTAAATATTAAGAAATATGTCACAGAAAAAGTGGGCGAACCAACCCTGCGAGACATTATTTCCGAACTAGAAAAGCCGGGTAGAGACCCGCGAGCTGAGTTCAAATACGCTACTTTTAAAGAAGGAATCAAAGGAATGTCTGACTTGACAGCGGGGATGGAATTGGAAGGAATAATCACGAATGTAGCTAACTTTGGGGCTTTTGTGGATGTGGGAGTACACCAAGATGGTTTAGTGCATATTTCTCAATTAGCAGACAGATTTGTCGAAGATCCCAAACAGATTGTGAAAGTCGGACAAGTGGTGAAAGTCCGAGTTTTGGAGGTGAATGAGAAGTTGAAGCGAATTAGTTTAACAATGCGATCGCCAGAGCAAGCAAAGAGCGATCGTAACATCAGTTTACCGCAAAGAGCGCCCACCGTTAACGATTTGAAAGTAAAGTTTAACAAAAGGTGATTTCAAGACCGAGAGGGTAGTCACGGGGGGGTTCTTCGGGAGCATCCCGATGTTGTAAGGGCGAAGCATTTCGGCAGACAATTTATTAGTGATAATCAGAGATTTACAGCCGAAATGCTTCGCCCCTACGAATATATTTGCAAAACACAGATGCACCCCGTTCTTCTTCCTTCTACTTAATTAAACAATGTAGATAAAAACTTAGTAGCGATTTTTGCTTCTATCTTAAACGGAACTATAAACAAAATCAACCCAAATATAAACATACCTAACAAGGGAATAAATATAGGTCCCACAGACGGTTCTGCCAACCAAGCAAATAAAGCAAAAATACCAATACTACCTGTGAACCACAACCAAAAAATCATAAATATCATCACAAGTTTATGCAAGCTCATGTTAATATCGATGACACAACCGAAGGGTTGAGGATGTATTTCTCCTTGAATAAATGGCAGGAAGGAATTGCGGCCGCTGATAATCCGACTAATTTTAAAAGTCTTGCCATTTATGGTTCCCTCATAAGGTTTTGGAGGTGGTGGCCCAAAAGGTATCACGACTCTAAAAATTTTGGGAGTATCGACAACTTCATCTAATCTTTGCAGAACCTTAGAAAAACTTAAACTTGTGGTAATTTTAAATTTTTCAAAAGGGAGCAAAAATCTAAAAAATCTGAGAATGTTGCTCATCGGGTTCATGGGGATATTAAATAGTTGTTATACTTACTAATCCGCTAGAAAACTAAAAATTTGCTCTGACAGTACACTTAAATGTCAGTATAGTGCAAAATAAAGATTTGGACACCATAAGTGTCTGGAGTTATGTCAAAATTTAGCCAACAATCTGCGATGAAACCGCCAAGGTATTTATTCTGGCTCAAAAGTCGATCGCTCTTGAGCCTATCTCTCGGTCTAATTTCGGTAACATCCACTATTTCACCCGTATTTTCCGCGCCAAATCGCAATCTAGATCGGGAGGAAACTTGTGATATTCTGGTAGCAGGTGGCGGACTGGCCGGTGCTGCTACTGCCTACGAAGGTTTACTGGCTGGTCGCACGGTTTGTGTGACGGAAATTACGGACTGGGTAGGTGGTCAAATCTCCTCCCAGGGAACTTCTGCACTAGATGAAAGAGAGACTCAGCGATCGCTCTTATTTTACCCCCGCGGATACCTAGAATTACGACGGCGCATCAAGGAACATTACGGCCGTCTTAATCCTGGTGGCTGTTGGGTTAGTTATTCCTGTTTCATGCCCTACAATGGTCACAAAATTTTATTTGAAATGTTACAGGATGCTGCTAAAACCGGGAATGGTAAGCTGAAATGGTTTCCCAATACGGTAATTAAAGAACTAGAAATTACTCCTGCTGTGGCGGGAAATACGGTGGGTGGTCAACAAATTAAAAGTGCGATCGGCATTTCGCACAAACCAGCCCCCAATACCCCACCAATCAACACCGAAACCCTTTCCAAAACCATCGAAGATGCCTACCGCTACGAAAATTCCGCGCGATTTAACAAAACCATTATCCGGTTTATTCCCAAACCACGTCAGACCCCCCCTAACCCCCCCTTACCAAGGGGGGGGAATGCCACAAGTTCCCCCCCTTTACAAGGGGGGGCTAGGGGGGGTGCTGATTGGTACGTTGTCGATGCCACAGAAACCGGCGAATTAATCGGACTAGCCGACGTACCTTACCGCCTGGGGATTGACCCCCGTTCCCCCCTAGAACCTTCCTCTGGAAGTCCTACGGGCGATGCTTATTGTACTCAAGGTTTTACCTACACCTTTGCCATGGAGGCAACGAAGGAACCCCAACAGCAGCAACAGCCATCTTTCTATCAGCAATATGCTCCTTATTACAGTTACGAATTGCAGAGATTAGCTAGTTTTCCTTTGGTTTTCAGCTACCGCCAAATCAGGAGTATGAAACCCGATGAACCGCGCCCTGCCGACCCCAAGCAATTCCCAATTTACCCTGGGGATATTTCCATGCAAAACTGGACCTGGGGTAATGACTATCGCCCTGGTTCTTCCCAGGATAATTTAATTTATTCTCGCGCGCAACTCGCAGCGAACGGTCAACTGCAACCCGGTGGCTGGATGGGTGGTTTGCGAACAGAAACATTGCGGCGTGGGGAAGAAAATGCTAAAGGCTTTTTCTACTGGTTGGTAGCAGGAACCACTGACTCGCAACTGGGTAATGGTGTGAAAAAGCCTTATCCAAATAATCGATTTTTGAGCGGACTAGATTCGCCGATGGGGACCGTTCACGGACTTTCTAAATATCCTTATATGCGGGAGGGTAGACGAATTATTGGCCGACCAAGTTTGAGTCAACCTCAAGGTTTTACGGTGTGGGAAGTTGATATGTCTCGCACTAATTTTAAGGATAGTTTTTACCGTCAGAATTTGTCGGCGGAAGATTACCGGAATTTGTGGCTGAATTTGGGTGGTTTAAATGCGCCGGCTTTGGCTGTGGGTAGTCAATCGGTTGAGAATACAAAATCGCGATCGCGCGCTACGATTTATCCAGATGCTGTCGGTATTGGTCATTATGCGATCGACTTTCACCCCTGCATGACCAACAGTCCCCCTGAAGCCCCCGGAAACACCGAACGCGAAGGAACTCGCAAAGGTCAAGGTCAAGCTTATCCCTTCCAAATTCCGCTGCGGGCAATGATTCCTCAGAAAATTGACAATATGTTAGTAGCTGGTAAAAGTATTGCTGTCAGCCACACAGCGGCGGCGGCTTATCGGGTGCATTCTTTTGAATGGTCCGCTGGTGCAGCCGCCGGAATTACGGCTGCTTTTTCCCTAGAAAATGGGATTATACCTTATCAATTGGTGGACGAATTGCCCTCCCGCGAGCCAAATTTGGAGGTGTTACAGTTGCGGCTACAACAAAATGCCAATCCCATCGCATTTCCGGGTACTTCTATTTTTAATAGTTCCTGGCAAAACTGGAAGTAATCTTAGTTGGTAATCTGTAGGGCATACCGTAAGCACCATTGGTGTCAACAACCAGGCTAAAACCCTCTGCATCTTTCATTTGTATCGAAGTTTCGATCCCCCTAAATCCCCCTTAAAAAGGGGGACTTTGAGTGTTCCGGTTCCCCCCTTTTTAAGGGGGGCTAGGGGGGATCTCTGGGCCTATAGTCAAACAGCAGACCAATAACAACTGCCCGCATCTAATAACCAGCAATTTGTAATCCATCTTTAGGTAGAAGCAATCAGACACTACTTGAGCGCCATAATATCAATAATATCAAAACTTAAAAATATTCCCCCTCCCCATTACAAATCACCAAAGGAAAAGGTAATGACAACGGTACAGAACACACAGGAAAGTCCCAATAAAATTTATGCCAAACAACTACTGAGAACCCTCGTAGCTGTCAAAAAAGGAGACTTTTCAGTTCGGATGCCCATAGACCAGACTGGCCTGGGAGGGAAAATTGCCGATACTCTCAACGATATTATCGAACTCAATCAGAGAATGGCAGCCGAACTCGATCGCATCAGTACAGTTGTCGGCAAAGAAGGTAAAATCTCCCAGCGGGCCACCATCGGCAACGCCGAGGGTTCGTGGTCAGCTAGCGTTGATTCTGTCAATACCCTAATCACAGATTTAGTCCAACCCACCTCCGAAACCGCCAGAGTAATTCGCGCCGTCGCCAAGGGAGACTTATCCCAAACCATTGCCTTAGAAATAGAAGACAGACCCCTCAAAGGAGAATTCCTCCAAACTGCTCAAATTGTTAACACAATGGTAGACCAGTTGAGTTCCTTCGCTTCGGAAGTAACGCGGGTGGCGCGAGAAGTGGGAACCGAAGGCAAATTAGGCGTGCAAGCCCAAGTGGAGGGAGTAGCAGGAACTTGGAAAGATTTAACCGATTCCGTTAACTCCATGGCCGGGAATTTGACCGCCCAAGTTCGCAACATTGCGGAGGTGACAACGGCGGTGGCTAATGGCGATTTATCTAAGAAAATTACTGTTGATGTTAAAGGCGAAATTCTGGAACTGAAAAACACGATTAACATCATGGTAGACCAGTTGAGTTCCTTTGCTTCGGAAGTAACGCGGGTGGCGCGGGAAGTGGGAACCGAAGGTAAATTAGGCGTGCAAGCCCAAGTGCAGGGAGTAGCAGGAACTTGGAAAGATTTAACCGATTCAGTTAACTCCATGGCGGGAAATTTAACAGCCCAAGTTCGCAACATTGCCGAGGTGACAACGGCGGTGGCTAATGGCGATTTATCTAAGAAAATTACTGTTGATGTGAAAGGGGAAATTCTGGAACTGAAAAACACGATTAATATCATGGTTGATCAGTTAAATTCCTTCGCCTCAGAAGTCACGCGGGTGGCGAGAGAAGTCGGTTCCGAAGGCAAACTGGGCGGCCAAGCAGAAGTGAAGGGAGTGGCGGGAACTTGGAAAGATTTGACAGATAGTGTTAACTTTATGGCGGGCAGTTTGACGGCCCAAGTTCGTAACATTGCGGAAGTGACAACGGCCGTGGCAAATGGTGATTTATCTAAGAAAATTACCGTAGATGTCAAAGGCGAAATTCTGGAGTTAAAAAACACTGTCAACACGATGGTTGACCAATTAAATTCCTTTGCTTCGGAAGTAACGCGGGTGGCGCGGGAAGTAGGAACGGAAGGTAAATTAGGCGTGCAGGCTCAAGTGCAGGGAGTAGCAGGAACTTGGAAGGATTTAACCGATTCTGTTAACTCGATGGCGGGAAATTTGACCGCCCAAGTTCGCAACATTGCGGAAGTGACAACGGCCGTGGCTAATGGCGATTTATCTAAAAAAATTACAGTTCAAGTTAAAGGCGAAATTTTAGAACTAAAAAATACGATTAACGTGATGGTGGATCAGCTTAATTCCTTCGCCTCAGAAGTCACGCGGGTAGCTAGGGAAGTGGGTTCCGAAGGCAAACTGGGTGGTCAAGCAGATGTCCGAGGCGTAGCAGGAACTTGGAAGGATTTAACCGATTCAGTTAATTTTATGGCGGGCAGTTTGACCGCCCAAGTACGGAATATTGCGGCTGTGACTACGGCGGTGGCTAATGGCGATTTATCTAAGAAAATTACTGTGGATGTCAAAGGCGAAATTCTGGAGTTAAAAAACACTGTCAACACGATGGTTGACCAGTTAAATTCCTTTGCTTCGGAAGTAACGCGGGTGGCGCGGGAAGTGGGAACCGAAGGTAAATTAGGCGTGCAAGCAGAAGTGCGGGGAGTAGCAGGAACTTGGAAGGATTTAACCGATTCCGTTAACTCCATGGCGGGGAATTTGACCGCCCAAGTTCGCAACATTGCTGAGGTGACAACGGCGGTGGCTAATGGTGATTTATCTAAGAAAATTACTGTTGATGTCAAAGGCGAAATTCTGGAATTGAAAAACACGATTAATATCATGGTGGATCAGTTGAGTTCCTTTGCTTCGGAAGTAACGCGGGTGGCGCGGGAAGTGGGAACAGAAGGTAAATTAGGCGTGCAAGCTTACGTGCGCGGTGTGGGCGGAACTTGGAAAGATTTAACCGATAATGTTAACTTGATGGCGGGGAATTTGACGGCGCAGGTGCGGAATATTGCGGAAGTGACGAAGGCGGTGGCTAATGGTGATTTGTCTAAGAAAATTACGGTGGATGTCAAAGGCGAAATTCTGGAACTGAAAGATACTATTAATGTGATGGTGGATCAGCTTAATTCCTTTGCTTCAGAAGTGACGCGGGTGGCGCGAGAGGTGGGTACTGAAGGGAAATTGGGCGGTCAAGCTGAGGTGAAAGGAGTGGCGGGAACTTGGAAAGATTTAACTGATAATGTTAACTCGATGGCGGGGAATTTGACGGCGCAAGTGCGGGGGATTGCGAAGGTGGTGACGGCGGTGGCGAATGGCGATTTGAAGCGGAAATTGATGCTGGAAGCTAAGGGTGAAATTGCGACTCTCGCAGATACGATTAATGAGATGATCGATACTCTGGCAACCTTTGCGGATCAGGTTACTAGCGTGGCACGAGAGGTGGGAATTGAAGGGAAATTAGGCGGTCAGGCGAAGGTGCCTGGGGCGGCGGGAACCTGGCGGGATTTGACGGATAATGTGAATGAATTGGCTGCTAATTTGACTACTCAGGTAAGGGCGATTGCGGAAGTGGCAATTGCTGTTACTAAAGGCGATTTAACGAGGTCAATTGCCGTTGCTGCTGAAGGAGAAGTCGCTATTCTGAAAGATAACATTAACCAGATGATTGCTAATCTCCGGGAGACAACGCAGAAGAATACCGAGCAAGATTGGCTGAAAACAAACCTGGCTAAGTTTACTCGTATGCTGCAAGGTCAGCGGGATTTAGAAACTGTTTCTAAATTGATTTTATCGGAATTGACACCGCTGGTTTCCGCTCAGCATGGGGTGTTTTTTATGATGGAATCTGTCGAACATGACCCGTTCCTGAAACTGTTAAGTACCTATGCTTACCGGGAACGTAAAAACTTAGGTAATAAATTTAATTTAGGCGAAGGTTTAGTTGGACAGTGCGCCTTGGAAAAAGAGCGAATTTTACTCACAGAAGTCCCGGATAACTATGTGAAAATTAGTTCGGGTTTGGGAGAGTCTACGCCCCTGAATGTGGTGGTTTTACCTGTGCTGTTTGAGGGACAAGTGACGGCGGTGATTGAGTTAGCTTCTTTCCGTCGCTTCAGCGAAATTCACTTGACTTTTCTCGACCAACTCACGGAAAGTATCGCAATTGTTTTAAATACAATTGCGGCGAGTATGCGGACGGAAGAGTTGCTGAAACAGTCGCAGTCTTTAGCGGAAGAGTTGCAATCCCAGCAAAAGGAATTGACGGAAACTAATAAGCGGTTGGAACAGCAAGCCCAATCTTTGCGCGCCTCTGAGGAACTGTTGAAAAATCAGCAAGAAGAGTTGCAGCAGACGAATGAAGAATTAGAAGAAAAAGCGGAATTGCTAGCGCTGCAAAATCAGGAAGTAGAGCAGAAAAATAGCGAAATTGAACAGGCGAGGATGTCGCTGGAAGAAAAAGCGAAGCAGTTGTCTATTACTTCTAAATATAAGTCGGAGTTTTTGGCGAATATGTCTCACGAGTTGCGGACTCCGCTGAATTCTTTGTTGATTTTAGCTCGCTTGCTTTCGGAGAATAGTGAGGGTAATTTGACTGTGAAACAAGTTGAATATACGCGGACTATTTATTCTGCTGGTAACGATTTGTTGGGGCTGATTAATGATATTTTGGATTTGGCTAAGATTGAGTCTGGCACGATGTCGGTGGAAATTGAGCAAGTGTTGTTTACAGACTTGCGAGAGCATTTGGATCGCACTTTCCGCCAAATTGCACAGGATAAAAAGTTGAATTTTCTGATTGAGTTGAGCGCTGGGATTCCGAAAAGTGTTTATACTGATGCTAAGCGGTTGCAACAAGTTTTGAAGAATCTGCTCTCTAATGCGTTTAAGTTTACCGAGCATGGTGATGTGAAATTGGTAGTGGAAGTGGTGCGCTCTGGCTGGAGTTTAGAGATAGAAACTTTAACGAGTTCTGCTACTGTTTTGGCTTTTTCTGTCACGGATACGGGGATTGGGATTTCTCCTGAAAAACACAGGGTGATTTTTGAGGCCTTCCAGCAGGCTGATGGGAGCACTAGCCGCAAATATGGGGGCACTGGTTTGGGTTTGTCGATTAGTAGAGAAATCGCTAATTTGTTAGGGGGAGAAATTAAATTGACGAGTCGCCCTGGTGTGGGGAGTAAGTTCACGCTTTATTTGCCGCAAACTTATCAAGAGTTGGGAAGCGTCCATGAGTTACCATCGGGAACCAGCCAGGAAATAGCACAATTGCGGCCTGCTATGGCTGCTGTGGCGACTGCTTCTTTGCCCTTGCCGATCGCCCCTTATCCATCCCCCATCGTCGCTGACGATCGCGAAAATGTCCAACCAGGCGATCGCCTCCTGTTGATTATCGAGGATGATGTCAACTTCGCTCGCATTCTGTTGGATATGGCGCGGGAACAGGGTTTTAAAGGTGTGGTGGCTTTGCGTAGCGATATCGGTTTGGCGATGGCGCAAGAGTTTAAGCCGACTGCGATTATGCTGGATCTAAATTTGCCTGTGATGGATGGTTGGACTGTACTCGATCGCCTCAAGCATAATCCGAATACGCGCCACATTCCGGTTCATATTGTATCAGTTGAAGAAGGGCGGCAGCGCAGTTTGCAGTTAGGGGCGATCGCCTATTTGCAAAAACCTGTTAGCAGCGAAGCTTTAAGCAAGGCTTTGACTGATATTAAAGGTTTTGTCGAGCGGCGAGTCAAGAATTTGCTAGTGGTGGAAGACGACGAAATACAGCGTTTGAGCATTGTGGATTTAATCGGTAATCACGATGTTTCTACCACGGCGGTGGGAAGCGGTGCAGAAGCCCTAGCAACTTTGCGATCGGGGCATTTTGACTGCATCGTACTCGATTTGGGACTGCCAGATATGACTGGTTTTGAACTGATCGAGCAGATTAAGCAGGATGCTATTTTGAAAAATCTGCCGATTATTATTTATACAGGAAAAGAGTTGACGAGAGCTGAAGAAACTCAACTGAAGCGGATGGCGGAAACGATCATTCTTAAAGATGTGCGATCGCCGGAACGCCTGCTAGATGAAACTGCTTTGTTTTTGCATCGAGTGCAAGCAAATTTGCCAGCACCCAAGCGCCAAATGCTAGAGCAATTGTATCAAACAGATTCGACGCTCGCGGGCAAAAAAGTCTTGATTGTAGACGACGATATGCGAAATATTTTCGCACTGACAAGTATGTTGGAGCGCCATCAAATGCAAATTGTCTATGCTGAAAACGGCAGGGATGGAATTGCGATGTTGCAAAATACGCCGGACATCAATATTGTGTTGATGGATGTGATGATGCCAGAGATGGACGGTTACGAGACAATGCAAGCAATTCGCAATTTGCCTCAGTTCACTTCGCTACCGATGATTGCTCTGACTGCGAAAGCGATGAAGGGCGATCGGGAAAAATGTATCGAAGCTGGAGCCTCTGACTACATTACCAAACCTGTGGATACGGAACAGTTGCTCTCGCTGCTGCGTGTTTGGCTTTATCGATAATGGAAGAAGTCATTAGTCATTAGTCATTGGTCATTAGTTAGTAGTCAGTTGTCAGTTGTCAGTTGGCAGTTGTCAGTTGGCAGTTGTCAGTAGTCATTTGTTAATCGTTTGCTGTGGCTAATAACAAATAACCAATAACATTAATCAACAGTCAACAGTCAACAATGCCCCATGCCCCATGCCCCATGCCCCATGCCCAATTCCCAATTCCCAATTTCCAATTAAAAATGCCCGAAAGCCATGAACTGGAAACAATCGAAATTCAACTCTTTCTAGAAGGGATATTTCGTTATTACGGATTTGATTTTCGCAATTATGCTCTTGCCTCTCTCAAGCGTCGCATTTGGAAAACTATTCAATCGGAACGCCTGACTACTGTCTCTGGACTTCAAGAAAAGATACTGCACAATCCGGCTTACCTAGAACGTTTTCTGCTGGGGGTTTCGGTGAATGTTACCACGATGTTTCGCGATCCGAGCTTTTACATTAGTTTCCGAAATAAAGTGGTGCCACTGCTGCGTACTTATCCTTTTATTCGGATTTGGCACGCTGGATGTTCTACAGGAGAAGAAGTCTATTCTATGGCAATTTTACTGCAAGAAGAAGGACTTTATGACCGCTGTCGGATTTATGCAACTGACATGAATGAAGTTGTTTTAAAACAAGCAAAGACAGGCATATTTTCGCTAAAAAAAATGCAAGAATATACGCAATTATACCACCAAGCAGGAGGTAAAAAAGCCTTTTCTGAATATTACACGGCAGCCTATGATAATGCTCTGTTTCGCTCTTCTATAAAAGATAATATTGTCTTTGCTCACCACAACTTAGCCACGGATAATTCTTTTAATGAATTCAATGTTATTTTGTGCCGAAATGTGATGATTTATTTCAATTCATACCTCCAGGAAAGAGTACATAAGCTTTTTCATGAAAGCCTGGGAATGTTTGGGGTTTTAGGACTAGGACATCAGGAGTCTCTGCATTTTACACCTTATGAAAAACACTATGAAACAATTGAAAGTAGTGATAAACTCTACCGCAGAGTTAAATAAAAAGAATTTTGAAATAGTGGTTGTGGGCACGTCTTTGGGAGGGCTAGATGCTCTGAGTGTGTTGCTGGCAGATTTGCCACCAAGCTTTCCTTTGCCTGTAGTTATTGTCCAACACCGCCATAAGCATTCTCAGAATCGACTGAGTGATTTTTTACAGCAGCAAAGTTCTCTCCAAATCACAGAAGTCGAAGATAAAGAGCCGATCGCGCCAGGACGGGTTTATTTGGCTCCTGCTGACTATCACTTGCTAATAGAATCACCCCGTCAGTGGTACAAAAGCGTGCCTGAAAATTACTTTACAGAATCGCCAAGGGCGAATGTTGAGCCAGTCTACAATTCAAAATTCCCCCTACTGTGTCGCGGAAGTTTTACCTTTGCACTATCAACAGAGGCTCCTGTCTGTTACGCGCGGCCTTCCATCGATGTGCTGTTTGAGTCTGCTGCTGATGCCTTTGGGGAGAAAGTTATCGGCATCATTTTAACAGGAGCTAACTCTGATGGTAGTGAAGGGCTGGGAAAAATTAAAGCTGAAGGAGGATTGACATTTGTACAGGAACCCGATAGCGCTCAATGCGGGATTATGCCGACTGCCGCGATCGCAAATGTTGAAGTAGACTGGATTTTACCCCTGTCTCAAATCGCTCCGTGTTTAGTCAACTTGCTAACCATTAAAGTTTAAAAAAAAATTATGGATGTGCAGCCCTCCGATCGAGTAAATGTGCTTCTAGTTGATGACCGCCCAGAAAATTTGATGGCTCTGGAAGCTATTTTGAACAAGTCATCTTACAATTTAGTCACCGCCAATTCGGGTTCCGAAGCTCTCAGGTGTCTGCTGAATGAAGATTTTGCGGTGATTTTACTGGACGTACAAATGCCCGGAATGGATGGATTTGAGACGGCAACATTGATTCGCTCTAGAGATCGATCGCGTTCGACTCCGATTATTTTTGTCACAGCCTTCAGCAGTAACGACACCCATGTGTTTAAAGGTTATTCTCTGGGAGCTGTGGATTACTTATTCAAACCCTTGAAACCGGAAATATTAACCTCGAAGGTGCAGGTATTTGTGGAATTGTTCCAAAAAACAGTCGAGGTGAAGCGGCAAGCAACAGAGTTAGCTGCTGTTAATCATGAACTCAGGAAAAGTGAAGAGCGGTTTCGCATTTTGTGTGCTTGTTCGCCACTCGGAATTTATTTAGCTGATGTTTCAGGTCGCTGTACATACATGAATCCCCGCTGTCAAGAAATTTCGGGGTTAAAGTTGGAGGAAGATTTGGCGTTGGCTTGGGGGCGGGTAGTTCATCCAGACGATCGCGATCGTGTAGTGGCACATTGGTCAGCATGGCTTCAACAAGGGCAGGAATATTCTAACGAGTTTCGATTAGCTATTGGCGAAACAGTGCGTTGGATTAACGTGCAGTCATCGCCGATGTTTTCGGATTTGGGAACACCCATCGGTCACGTTGGTACGGTGAGAGATGTCACTAGCCGCAAGCAAGCAGAGGAAGAGCGGGGGAGACTAATTCACGAGCAGGTGGCGCGTCAGGAAGCTGAAAGAGCTAACCAGATGAAGGATGAATTTCTCGCGATTCTTTCTCACGAACTCCGTACTCCTTTAAATTCAATTCTCGGCTGGTCTAAGCTGCTGCGGACTAGAGAATTTGACCAAGAAACTATTGAGAAAGCCCTAGAAACAATTGAGCGTAATGCAAAATCTCAAGCGCAACTCATTGAAGATATTTTGGATGTTTCGCGGATTCTGCGGGGCAAACTAAATCTCAATTTCCATCGGATTAATTTGGAATCTATCATTCAGATGGCAATTGATTCTTTGCAACCGCTGGCCCAGGACAAATCAATAGTCATAGAAGTCGCTTGCAGTCCAGATGTCGGTGAAGCGATGGGCGATCCGGCTCGGTTGCAGCAAATAGTCTGGAATTTGCTGTCAAATGCCATTAAGTTTACTCCCGAAGCCGGTAAGGTACAGGTGCGCTTGGAGTCCCTTGGGGACTGGGCACAAATTCAGATAATTGATAGTGGCATTGGTATAGCTCCTGATTTTCTCCCTTATGTTTTCGATCGCTTCCGCCAAGCTGATAGCAGCACAACTAGATCTTACGGGGGTTTGGGACTGGGATTGGCGATCGTCCGTCACTTGGCCCAACTGCACGGCGGTAAAGTGGTGGCAGAGAATCATCCCGGCGGGGGTGCGAAATTTACGGTTTCTCTGCCAGTTGTTGAGCTCCAGGGCCAAGAAGCAGGGCTGGGTTTGTTCGAGTTCCCTGACGCGGCACAAGCCCAGCCACATCTGATGAATTTGCAATTGCTGGTGGTGGATGATGACGATGACTCGCGGGAGTTTTTGATTGCTTTACTCGAAGATGAAGGAGCTATGGTGCGATCGGCGACATCGGTGGCGGAGGCTCTAGCTGCACTGGAGACTTTTTGGCCGGATGTGCTGCTGAGCGACATTGGAATGCCCGGAGCAGACGGCTATCAATTGATCGCGCGGGTGAGAGAAATGGAAGCGATCGGGGGTGGAAATATGCCTGCGATCGCCCTGACTGCCTACGCCAGAGAGGAAGAGCGCCAACAAGCCCTGAAAGCTGGTTTCCAAATGCACTTATCTAAACCGGTGGAAATCAATCAATTAATTGACGGAATTGTTAACCTCGCAGGAAGGCTCGGAAATGATGTTGAGAGGCACTCCGCGGTTGAAACCGCTGTTTTGACCCCCAATCCCCTGCCAATTATTGAGAAAAATATTAAGCTAGTTTAGAGCACGAGCGATCGTGTTTTTCCATCTCACAGGTCAGCAACTGGAAACGATTTCAATCCTTGTCCATATTTGGTACAATTTAGTTTGCAACTCTGAGAGTGTCAAAGTAGAAAATTACTCGATTAATACATGAATATTTTTAGCAGTCTCCTTTCTAGCCCAACTCAACAACCCCAAGTCAAAAAACAGCGCCGAGGCATTGAAATTAAATCGGAACGCGAAATCGAAATTATGCGGCAAGCAGCCAAAATTGTGGCTACTGTCCTCAAGGAAATTTCCCAAATGGTGCAGCCGGGAATGACTACGGCGGATTTAGATGCTTATGCGGAAAAACGCATTCGTTCTATGGGTGCAACTCCGAGTTTTAAAGGCTATCACGGCTTCACAGGCTCGATTTGCTCTAGTATTAATAATGAAGTAGTTCACGGTATTCCTAGTAAGAAAAAAGTGATTCGGGCCGGAGATGTTCTCAAAGTGGATACGGGAGCGTATTATCAAGGTTTTCACGGCGATTCTTGTATTACAATTCCCGTGGTGGAGGTGACACCGGAATCGGCTAAGTTAATTAGAGTTGCTGAAGAGGCTCTCTATAAAGGCATTGAACAGGTAAGGGCTGGTGCTTATTTGCTCGATCTCGCTGGTGCGATCGAAGATCATGTTAAAAGTAATGGTTTTAGCATCGTTGAGGAGTTTACAGGCCACGGCGTGGGGCGCAATTTGCACGAGGAACCGTCGGTTTTCAATTTCCGTACTCGCGAAATGCCGAATGTAAAATTGCGAGCGGGTATGACATTAGCGATCGAACCTATTTTGAATGCGGGTTCTAAGTATACTCGGACACTCGCTGATAAATGGACTGCTGTCACGGTGGACAATGCTATGTCTGCTCAATTTGAGCATACTGTGTTAGTGACAGAAACCGGCTATGAAATTTTAACCGATCGCTCTAAAGTTTAAAGAATTTGGAGTTTTGACCTCAAGTTTTGATGGTCGAGATTGGTTTACTCTTCGACTTATACCATTTTTCTTTCATATGTGCTATTGATGAAGTCTTAGCCCCCCCTTAGTAAGGGGGGGTTGGGGGGGTAATATTAGCAGTCCTTGGGCAGCACAGATACCAACCGCCGCGGAGTCGAAGAGTCCTTGGGACACCCAAATTACAATATTCAAGTTGATTAGTCAAGATAATAATAGTTAAATTTGGCAAAATTTTAAGATAATAGTAATAAAGGACAAAGGTAACAGAAATGTCAGCACGATTATTACTGGTAGATGATGAACCGGGCTTGCGGGAAGCAGTACAAGCTTATTTAGAAGATAGTAATTTTGTGGTTGAGGTTGCCAGTAATGCTCGCGACGGCTGGGAAATCTTGCAAAAGCAAAATCCTGATTTGCTCATTTCCGACATTATGATGCCCCAGGTGGACGGCTATCAGTTTCTCAAACAAGTGCGGGAAGATCCTCGCTATAAGGCTTTACCCGTAGTGTTTTTGACGGCTAAGGGCATGACGAGCGATCGTATTCAAGGCTATACAGCAGGTTGCGATGCCTATCTTTCTAAGCCCTTCGATCCCGATGAATTAGTGGCCATTGTCACCAATTTGCTGGCTCGTCGCGCGGCGGCTAAGGAGATGAATGAGAATGGGGAAAATCCCGATATTGCAGCTTTGGCCAATCAGATGGCGAGAATTGAGTCTTTGCTGAGTGGAAGGAGTTCGATACCCCAAAGTCCTTCCCTGATTAAAATAGATTTAACTCCGCGAGAACAAAGTGTTTTAGACTTAGTTGCCCAAGGTTTGATGAATAAAGAAATTGCCCGCCGCTTAGAAACTAGCGTGCGTAATGTGGAAAAATATGTCAGTCGTTTGTTTAGCAAAACAGGTACTAACAGTCGCACAGAGTTAGTTCGTTACGCCCTCGAACACGGTTTAACCAAGTAGGAATAACTGGGCTGATACCAAGTAAATTTTTAACCCTCTGGCTGCCACAGGGCTATTTCATTCCCCCCAAGGCAGGGCTGTTTCATTCTCACCAAAAAAAGGGTTTTGTAGGGGTAGCGCCAAGAGTGCCTACCCCTGCCACCAACGATCCAATGCGCGTTTGGGGCTGACCGGGCCGGCACTCTTGGCACGGCCCCTACAGAGAATGAAACCGCCCTGCTCCCCAAGGGGGCAGGGGGGGTAGCCCAATATCCAATACCCAATACCCGATTCCCAATCCCCAAAGCCCTAAATTTCCGATTTGTGTACCACCACAGGAGTTCCCACCGATGCCCAATCGAAGAGCCATTTAGCGTGATTTACCGCCACATTGGTACAACCATGAGTCACAGGATTGCCAAACAAATTGTGCCAATAAGCGCCGTGGATTGCCATCCCACCATCGTAATACATTGTATAAGGAACATCGGGGACATCGTAGTCCGGCCCAGTCATCCTAGCAACCCGATATTTGGTTTGAATTGCAAACGTTCCCGTGCGTGTCGGAGTCGATGATTTGCCACTGGAAATATTGACAGCATAAACTGATTTATTTCCTTCCCAAGCTATGAGCTTTTGTCTTGATATATCGATTTCAATCCAGCGTTGACTAGATTGTTGCAACTCCATAATTCGATAGGCAATGGTGTTGTGCTTTTCGCCTGCAATTACAGCAGTTGACACACCACAAAAAGCTGCAATTGTCAAGACAAAGCCAGCAGCTAAAGTTCCAACGCGGTGGAAGTAAGTTGAGTTTATATTGTTTTTCATTTCTCACACCTCAGCTCATTTGAAAATTCAAATTTGAGATTTTAGATTAGGAAACAGCATTAGGAGGTTGTTAAGTTTTGGGTGAGAGTGCGAGCAATTTCGGCGATCGCCTCCCAATGGCCATTAGCCACCAAATCTTTGGGAAATAAGTCTCCAGCTAAACCAACGGCGATCGCCCCAGCATCAATAAATACCTTCGCATTATCCAGCGTCACCCCACCCGTCGGAATCAAAGGAATCTCACCGAGCGGGCCTTGCAGAGCTTTCAGGTAAGCCGCACCTCCCAAACTCGATATCGGAAACACCTTAACGCAAGTAGCGCCCGCTTGCCACGCCGTCACAATTTCCGTCGGAGAGAAAGCACCAGGGACGATCGGCACTCCGGCATCAACTGCTGCTTTAATCATAGCTACATCAGTGTGAGGAGTAAACAGGAATTGAGCGCCACAAGCTATAGCTTCCTGCAACTGTTCTAAATTCAATAATGTGCCAGTACCAATACTAAACTCCGGCAATTCCCAGCGGAGTTGAGAAATTAACTCACCCGATTTTTCAGTATTCCAAGTAATTTCAATAAACTCAATTCCCCCTTTAGCTACAGCTTGTGCCATCTGCCAAGCCATTTCCCGATCGTCCGAACGAATAACTGCGATCGCCCGACGTGTTTTTAGTAAACTCAACCAAGTTAGGCGCTCCATATCAAATCCCTTGATATCGGAATTATTCATCTCTCCTTCTCTGCCTCTGCGGTCTCTGCGGTCTCTGCGGTTAAATAATTCCGAAACCATATCATTGTATTACCAGATCTCAACAAAAAGGCTCCTGCGATTAAACAGGAGCCTTTTAATGATTAGACAATCAAATCAGCAATAAATGCGATCGATTAATCCAAATCAGGCATCGAAAGAACCGCTTCCGTCTCACGATTGATACCCTTCTCAAAGCCAGCGACAGCCGCACGAGCGCGACCCGCGTGCCACAAGTGGCCGACCAAGAAGAAGAAACCCATCACAAAGTGGAAACAGGCCAACCAAGAACGAGGAGAAGTGAAGTTAAACGAGTTAACTTCAGTCGCCACACCACCCACAGAGTTCAAAGAACCCAAAGGAGCGTGAGTCATGTACTCAGCAGCACGGCGTGCTTGCCAAGGCTGAATGTCATTCTTAATTTTGTTCAAGTCCAAACCGTTAGTACCACGCAAAGGTTCTAACCAAGGGCCTTGGAAATCCCAGAAACGCATGGTTTCACCGCCGAAAATGATTTCGCCAGTAGGAGAGCGCATCAGGTATTTACCCAAACCAGTCGGGCCTTGTGCAGAACCGACGTTAGCACCCAAGCGTTGGTCGCGGATCAAGAAGGTCAAAGCTTGCGCTTGAGAAGCTTCAGGACCAGTCGGGCCGTAGAATTCGCTGGGGTAAGCAGTGTTGTTGAACCAAACAAAACAGCAAGCGATGAAGCCCATCAGGGACAAAGCGCCCAAGCTGTAAGACAAGTAAGCTTCACCAGACCAGATTAAGGCGCGACGAGCCCAGCCGAAAGGCTTGGTCAAAATGTGCCACACACCGCCAGCGATACAAATCAGGCCCAGCCAGATGTGACCGCCGATAATGTCTTCCATGTTGTTGACGCTGACAATCCAGCCTTCGCCACCAAAAGGAGAACGAACCAAGTAGCCAAAAATCACAGCGGGGTTCAGAGTCGGGTTCGTGATAATACGCACGTCACCGCCACCTGGAGCCCAAGTGTCATAGACACCGCCGAAGAACATGGCCTTAGCAACCAGCAGCAAGCAACCGCCACCCAACAAAATCAGGTGATAGCCGATGATATTGGTCATCTGGTTCTTATCTTTCCAGTCGTAGCCGAAGAACGAAGAATATTCTTCGAGAACTTCAGGGCCGCGAACGGCGTGATAAATGCCGCCCAAACCGAGAACAGCAGATGAAATCAAGTGGAGAACACCAACTACGAAGAACGGGAAGATGTCTGTAACTTCACCGCCGGGGCCGACGCCCCAACCCAAAGTAGCGACGTGAGGCATCAAGATTAAGCCTTGTTCGTACATGGGCTTTTCTGGAATAAAGTGAGCGACTTCAAACAAAGTCATTGCTCCAGCCCAGAAAACGATCAAGCCGGCGTGAGCGACGTGGGCGCCGAGCAGTTTACCGGAAAGATTGATTAAACGAGCGTTGCCAGACCACCAAGCGAACCCGGAGGACTCTTGGTCGCGACCGCTTGCATAAGAATTAGAGAGCGTTACCACGCGGTAGAACCTCCATCAATTTGGGATTTTTGATTGCGAATTTCAGGTTTTTTTGTTACCGGAGCGGTTACGGGGACGCAGCCCCTCCGCCTGGGAACTAGGATTTGGATATCAGTATTTAAAGATTTATCTGAAATCCAAATCCTGATTTATTAAAGTGCGTTACCACGAGGCAGAACTTCTTCTGGGAAGATGAAGTTTTCGTGTGGTTGGTCGGTTGGAGCCATCCAAGCACGAATACCTTCATTCAACAGAATATTCTTAGTGTAGAACGTTTCAAACTCAGGATCTTCTGCTGCGCGCAATTCTTGGGATACAAAGTCATAGGCCCGCAGGTTTAATGCTAAACCAACGATACCCAAAGAGCTCATCC
>JAHRFD010000044.1 GCA_020882975.1 Microcoleus sp. EPA2
TAGTCAGTAGTCATTAGTCAGTAGTCATTAGTCAGTAGTCATTAGTCAGTAGTCATTAGTCATTAGTCAGTAGTCAGTAGTCAGTAGTTATTAGTCAGTAGTCAGTAGTCAGTAGTCAGTAGTCAGTAGTCAGTAGTCAGTAGTCAGTAGTCATTAGTCAGTAGTCAGTAGTCAGTAGTCATTAGTCAGTAGTCAGTAGTCATTAGTCAGTAGTCATTAGTCATTAGTCAGTAGTCAGTAGTCAGTAGTCAGTAGTCATTAGTCATTAGTCAGTAGTCATTAGTTATTGGTTATTGGTTAGTTGTTATTGGTTAGTTGTTATTGGTTAGTTGTTATTGGTTAATTGGCAGATTAATTCCCAATTCCCAATTGCCCATTCCCAATTCCCAATTACCAATTCCCAATTCCCCATTCCCCATTCCCAATATTATTAAAATGCGTGCTTTATTTTTGCTAGTAATTGTGGTGGGGCTGACTATTTTTGCCCTCCAAAATGTTGCTCCGGTATCCCTGGTGTTTTTGGGAATGCGATCGCCCGCTGTGCCACTATCTATCTGGATATTATTCAGTATGGGCACAGGAGTTGTCACTTCTTTGTTGATTTCTGGCTTGCTGGCTTTCTCAAATTACCTATCTCAAATGCGAAGCCGCACGAGTCGCAACAGTCCCCCTCGCAATACTTTTGCTCAGGATCGGAGGACACCTTACCCAGCGTCTCCTAGTCCCAGAAAACAGGACATTAACCCCGATCGCCAAGGGAGAGAAACTCAGCCTGCTTCTGGATACCAAACACAGTACGGTACGCCCACTGCTTATAATGCTCGGACTTTTCAGCAGGATGTTGCGCCCCCAAACTCTGGTAACGCTACAACTTCTGCTGAAGCTGGAACTTCTATCGCAGCCGATGATGAGGACGATTGGGTTTCTGAACCCTCTAAAATTGGCTCTCCACAGGGTGATGATGATTGGGGGGACGATCGCGAAATTGTCGCTCGACCGCCTGTAAATGACGTTTTAGAGGCAAATCCGAGGGATTATGAAGCTAAACAGGAGCCGAAAAGCCAGTCCTGGTCAGGCTCTGTCTATTCCTATGGCTATCGCGATCCGAGCAAATCTGGGGTTGGACAAACAGAGTCTGTCTACGATGCAGACTATCGGGTGATTGTTCCTCCCCAAGGGGTGCCGATTTCTGACATAGGTGATGGGGAAGTAGCTCCACATAATACAGAAGATGAGGAGGATTGGGGATTGGATGAGGATGATGAGTTGGAGGACGATCGCCCCAGTGGTGGCCCGATTAACCTGAAAAAATAGCACACTATCGGAGGATTTGATTGTGGATTTGTTGCGAGGAGTTAATCTCTATCTCGTCGGGATGATGGGTGTGGGGAAAACAACTGTGGGGCGGATTTTGGCGAGGGAATTAAACTACCGTTTTTTTGACACTGATGCCGTAATTGCTCAAGTTGCTAATGAGTCGATCGCAGATATTTTTGCGACTCAAGGAGAGGAAGCGTTTCGGGAATTAGAAACTCAAGTGCTCGGTCAATTGTCGGCTTATACTAATTTAGTCGTTGCTACTGGTGGTGGCACTATTTTGCGATTGACTAACTGGAGTTATCTCCACCACGGTATAGTGGTTTGGTTGGATGTGCCTGTAGATCAATTGTGCGATCGGCTGCGAGAAGACACCACTCGCCCCCTACTGCGGGATGGGGAGATCAAATCCAAGCTGGAAACCCTGTGGCAGCAGCGAGAGCGTTTCTATGCTCAAGCAGATGTCCGAGTTAGCGCTAATATTAGGGAAACGCCGGAAGTTGTGGCTGCTAGGGCGATCGAGCACATCAAAAAAGTTCTTAAATCAAAAATCGGAAATGATATTAATTAATTTACCCGTGTTAGCGCCGTCTATGGAAGAGCTAGATACAAAGCCGACAGGGTTCTCTGTCAAGAATCATGGGCTTACTGAGTTGTGCCAAAAAATAAAATGGCCCCACCGCGGTCGGGCTGTAGGGCGCAAGGACAGTTAAACGCTTCTTTAATTGTCGGAAAATTTATGCTCAACGCTATCTGCCTATGTGACGATTTTATAATCGTCCATGCACTGAGAAAATCTCTTGTATCAAAAAATGTAACCCAGCATCGATCGAATTTAAGCTCCCTTATTCTGAGAACAATACCTCATGCAATTCTGACTAGCAGCTCCTTCAAGCTGCTTTTTTATTGCAAATTGAAAGGCAAAAGCCATCCGTTATTAGTTATAACTACATCCACTTAATTATACGTAATATAACGTAATATAATCCAACCGCCCTCCCCCAAGGGCAGGGGCAGGGTGGGTCACTTCTCCCTTCTTTCCGTGGCCATGCCAAACTAAAACAATATAAGTCTGCCAGTTTTTGATAAAAACTCTAGGGTTCCTCCCAAACCCAAACCACTCAAAGAAATAGTAGCTAACATCAAAAAAGACCGCCATCTCTTGAATCCCGATATTTGAATATCAAGTCTTGCCAAAGCTCCGGCTGATGTCAAGACTAAACAAGTAGTAAAAAGGTGGAGCCAAGTCACAACTATCACTGCTAAAAAAGAGCCAACAATAATAGAAATAAAAGCACCCACATCTGTCGATAACCATCGCATAACTAAGGTTTTTGTGTTCCTCAATGGGAACGACAAGGCGATCGATAGGATTAAACTAACAGCTATAGTTAAAAACCAAACAATATGGGGAGGAACATCAAATTCCGATAATTTCCAGCCCAAACAAAAATAGCTAATAAAAAGTAGAGTGAGGGAAGGCCAAGAGTTTTTTCTCATCTGCTCAACAGTTTGGGGACGCTCCGTGAAGGGGGAGAGGGGGAAATGGCGGGCAATAGAGGAGAGATTTTGATAAATAATTAGTGTTTAGGCAGGCTACAGGTTAGTAGAAATAGCTTGCACCGGACAGGTAGGGATGCACTGTTCGCAGACTATACAGCGCGATCGAACAAAAGTTAGTTTAAAGCTTTCTGGGTTCAGGGTCAAGGCTTCTGTGGGGCAAACTCCCGTACATAAGCCACAGTGAACGCAGACATCTTCATCTATGAGTATTTCCCGGCTGGCGAGGGAAACTCCAATATTTTGCGATCGCAGCCAGTCGATCGCCGCTTCTAGTTGGTCTATGTCCCCTGCTAACTCTAGCACCAGTTTGCCAACTTGATTCGGAGCCACCTGGGCCCGGATAATATTGGCTGCTACATTAAAATCCTTTGCCAGTCTATAGGTTACAGGCATTTGGATCGATCGTTGCGGAAACGTCAGCGTTACCCGTTTTTTCACGCCTTTAATCCTCGGTAATTTACCAGCAATTTTTCGGTTCTTATGTTTTAGCTTACTTGGCCTAGGCGGTGAGTATGTCAAGGGAGCCAAATTATTGATAGCAGATAGCTTATTATCTCAAAATATGGTATAATCAAAGACGGTTATTTAAAATAAAAACCTAGAATTAAAATTGTAATCAATTTTATGAGTCCCAATTCGCCAAAGTCAAGTGCTGTCGAGGCCACCAAAAATTCCGAAACAAATTCAACAGCGTCACGGCTCAGAAACTTATTAGTTGTGTTAGCAGCGATCGCCCTGGCGGTATCCATATTTTTGGGACTACGCACCCAAACCCCATCAAGTAGTCTCACCGAAATGGCAAAAGCCTCCGCACCAATAGAAACAGCTTTAACCAATGGCAAGCCCACACTCATGGAATTTTATGCTAATTGGTGCGGTAGCTGTCAGGCAATGGCCAAGGATTTGAGCGAAATTAAACAAAAATATGCAGAACCGCTAAATTTTGTGATGCTGAATGTGGACAATGACAAATGGCTACCAGAAATTACCAAATATCGAGTAGATGGCATCCCCCACTTTGTTTATTTAAACAATAAAGGTAGCGCCGTTGCTCAAACGATCGGGGAAGCGCCCCGCGGCATTATGGAAGCTAATTTAGAAGCTTTAATTGCAGGGAAAGAGTTGCCCCATGCTCAATCAGTAGGTCAAGTTTCTAATTTTACTCCCGCCACAGGACCAAGGAAAACCAGCAGTTCAGACCCCCGCGCCCACGGCAGTCAAGTACAGTAAACAAATCCTGGGGTTTAAAGTGCGATCGCTTAGTCTTTGAACTGAAAAAAACTCGCAAAAATAGCCAGTAAAATTATTAATAAAGAACAAGAACAAACTAGACCGGGTTTGCGTCAAGTAATTAATAAAACTAAAAACCCACCCAGCACAAACATTCCATCCCCCGCGGCAAAAATTCCCTGGTCAAATACTAATTAGCAGTAGCCATGAATATAAATTTTTCCCGTTTCGATACCTTAAGCAGCATACTAGCAGGCACTACCGTCGCCGCCTTAACAATCATTATCAGCCAACCAGCGATCGCCAAAACTCCCCAAGAAGTAGCGAACATTGCCGGACCACTGACAGTACAAGTTAACAGCACCCTAGGAGACGGTTCCGGCGTAATTATTGCCAAAAACGGCAAAAATTACACAGTTTTAACCGTCAACCACGTAGTAGAAAAAGCCGATGTCAAATATACAGTTCGCACTTCCATTGGCAAAAACTATCCAGCAACCTCAGTCACCCGCTTGCAAACATCCCAAACTGAAGCCGATTTAGCCTTAGTCAAATTTGAAAGTCCAGAAGAATACCCAGTAGCAACGATCGCCGATTCCGATCGAGCCGTCATCGGCACTCAAATCTTCGTTTACGGCTATCCCGCTACCGGCGGACTTTTTGGGGCAGAAAGAGAACCAGAACTCTCTCCCGGACTCGTTACCAGCCGCCCGCGGAATCGACCCGAAGGTTACACTTTGCGATATCAAGCAGTAACTTGGAGTGGTATGAGTGGCGGGCCAGTGTTTGACTCCGAAGGTCGAGTCATCGGCTTGCACGGACAAGGGGAGTTTGGTTTCGCCCAAACCAGTTCCGGTGAAGTGGCCCCAATTAAAACAGGATTTAATGCAGCAGTTCCGATCAATACTTTTATGGCGAAACTGGCCCTGGCGGGAATGAAACCATCGGAATTGAAACTAGACAATACCCCCGCCATCCAAGGCCCGGTATCGAGCACTAATCCTCAAGATCCCCAAGCCTATTATTTTCGAGGACTTTCGCGGTTAGATCAAGGAGATGCTTGGGAGGCGATCGCGGATTTCAACAAGGCGCTTGCTTCTAAGTCTAACTACACTCCCGAAATATACTTCAATATCGGTAATGCCCGCACTCTCATCGGTAGCGTCGATCCCACCCGTGGTCCAAGCGCTATTCAAGCATACACGCGGGCGATCGCAGCCAATCCCGGCTTTGCCGACGCCTACTACAACCGAGCCCTAGCCCACCTCGAAAACAAAGACAAACCCCAAGCCATTGCCGACTTTCAAAAAGCAGCAGAACTTTACAAACAAGGTGGGAGAACCAGCGCCTATCAAGATGCTCGTAAAAGAATCGAACAGTTGCAATGATTGTTGAATGTTGAATGTTGACTGTTGTTATTAGTTATTAGTTATTTGTGAGGACGAATAACTAATAATATCAAATCCTCTCTTCATCGGAATAGTAAATTCGAGTTCACTGTTCACTGTTCACTGTCAACCGTCAACTGTCAACCGTCAACTGTCAACATCACCTGACGGTGTAACCGGAAATGATATGATTTAACCGCGAAGGCGCTAAGGACGCGAAGTTCGAGAAGAGAGAGTTTAATACAGGACGATGAAGAGAGGATTTTATATAACAAACAACCAACAACCAATAACCAATAACCAATAACCAATAACCAATAACCAATTCCCAATTCCCAATTCCCAATAACCAATTCCCAATTCCCAATTCCCAATTACCAAGGCGAACCAATCATTGTAAAAGCCGCCCAATAATAAGGATGGGACAAATTTTTGTCTCCCCGCGCCGTCAACTCCCCAGGTAAAGGTAAAGCCTGACGATTACCCGATCGCACCAAATAACCATCCTCCAAACGCACCTCTCCCCGCAACATCGCCAACTGCGCCTGTCGTAAAGCCTCAGCCTTAATCGGAGCCACACGCAACTGCTGATAAAACTCCGTCATCAACCCCAAAGTACCAGCATCACTCACATACCACAAACTCGCCAAAGCCGACTTCACCCCCGCATTCACCGCCAACCCCGCAAAACCCAACTCAGCCTGTTCATCACCCACTGCTGTCGTACAAGCACTCAAAACCAACAACTCCACCTGCGGATTCGATAACTTCAACTCATCCAACTCACTCAACCGCAACTTAGTATCCCAAAACTGAATATAAGAATTCTCAGCACCCCCAGGTTGAAACTCACCATGAGTAGCCAAATGAATAATTTTGTACTCCTGCTGACGCTTTTCCCTCAAATTTGGCAAAGTAAAGTTCTCATTCAAAAAAGACAAACCAGGCCAAATCTTACCCACAATTGTGGATATTTCCAGCGGCACAGCCGGCAAAGGATTTTGATCGTACTTTTCAGGAAATTTCGATGCACCCATCGCCAAAACCCTAGCATCTTTAATATTGCTATAGCGCGTATCAGTTAAGCTCAAACTAGGAATCAATCCTAAACTATACTTCTCCACCAAAAATTGCTTGCCGTCATAAAGAGCAGCCAAAGGTAAAGTTCGCAAACCAGCATCCATCGAAAATGCTAGAGTATCAATTTTATGCAATTCCAAATCTGCTTCCAGGGGTGCAATTAACCACTGGTAAAGTTGCTCGCCCGGTTCCTTATAGTCAGCATTGATTAATCTCCTGGGACTGCGCACAGCATTGGTAAATTCCTTCGCAACTTGCAGCACTGTTTCGCGGCTGGCTGGTATGCTTTTAAAGATATTTTTGCCATCGGGCAAGAGCAGTACCAATTCTAAATTGTTGGCTTTCGCCCATACATAAACGATCGCAGGTTTTACTCCTGTCAAGCGATTAACGCTGCTGAGGGTATCTCGAATAGTTTGTGGGGTTACAGATTTTCCTGATAAATTGCTGCCAAAATAACGTTCAAATTCTTTCCCCTGAATTTGCTCTCTTTGCTGCACTGCGTCGATGGGATTTAGTTGAGTTATGGAATTGTTCGATCGAGAACTTTCGGCAACTACCACACTCTGATAACTACCCGGCTTTTGGGCAGTTGTCCCTCCGTCACTGTTGGTGGAGCTAGCGGTGTCTAGATTGTTATTTAACACCGATGTTGACTGTGGTTGACTTTCTCCGGGAGTGCTAGTTTTGCTGGTCCCCAGGGAGCTGACAGCCTGGTCTGAAGAGATGTTTGTCGTTGTGCTCTTTGGTACCGGCTCGATCGCGATCGAATTCGGCGCAACCACCAATTCTTGGGAATTGGTTGTAGTTTTCAGTTGGATGGTTGTCTTGGGTGTTGGACTCGGTTCGATCGCGATCGAACCAGTAACAGTTGTATTTGTCCCGGTGTTAGGCTTAGAATTTCCAGTGGCCAGAGGCGTAACAGTGCAGGTTCCTGATTTGCAACTACTTTGCAGCAAAGTCTGGGAACCCGATCGCACTTGGCCCTCTGTGGAGATGCTAACGGGGTCGCCCTCAGTGTTTGTGCTAGTAACTGTGGATCGTAAAGCTCCTCCTGCGGTGATTTCCACATCACCCCCCGTATTCCCACGAGCCTTGATAGAAGTAACTTGAATATCTTTTTGTCCTGTGATAGTGCTAGAACCGGCTTTTCCTGACTCCGAACTAGAATTAATCACTCCAGTCGCGATCGAACCTGGTGCGGTAATGGAGATATCTCCGCCGCTTTTGGCGCCAAAGGCATCGATGTTGCCCGATGCTACAGCATTAGCGCTGCGGATGTTGATATCTCCTGCCCCCCCGTTGGTGGAACGAGAAGATAAAGTTCCTGTGGTGATGTTCCCCTGACTGCTAGTAATGTTGATGCCTGCGGGGGAGGTAATATCACCAATCTTGACGCTACCGGCGATTAAGGTAATAGAGGCGTTGTCAATCCCCGCGATCGCAGCCGTTCCCATGATAGTACCGGTTCCCAGGGGCGATCGAATCACGATCGGGTCTTGAAAAGTAACAGTAGGTACTAGAGTAGAGTTAGGAGTTGAACTCGGCATGGGTGTTGAAGGCGATGGCCCAATCAAAACTTGACCATTACCATCAGAACGCCCGATCGCAATAGAAACAAACCCATTCCGCAAAGTCGCCAACTCAGCCCCAGTCAGATTCAAACCTTCTTTGTTTCCATCACCACCAATGGTGATATTTTGAGGTGCCTCCGTTGGTTGCAACACCAAACTACCATTGCTAGCGACGGAATTTTTGTTACCCGTCAGGTCAATTTCCCCACCAGTTAAAGTAATATTGCCCGCTGTTTGCAAACCACCAGCCTCCATCGGCCCGACACTTACTCCCTCCCTACCAGTCAGGTTCACATTACCAGCAATATTTCCTCTAGTATCGATCGCCCCTACAGTCACTTTCGCCGCAGCCGTCAGCGTCACATCCCCAGCCACTCGCGACACCGCCCCAGAATTCGATGAAGAAGTGAGAGTCGCTTCTGTACCTGTCCGTAGTCGATCGGCAATAATGTTACCTGTTTGGCTGGTGATGCGAATCTCCTGACCGTTAGTTGAAATATTACCAGTTCTGATACTGCCATCAGCTTTCAGAGTAACAGAGGCATTGTCTGTGGCGGTGAGGGAACTGGTAGTAGTGATTGTTCCCCGATCCGAAGGCGACTGAATAATCAGCGGGTCTGAAAAATTCAAATTATTAGCAACCAGAATCGAACCGCTGCTATCACTACGCCCGATTGTGATTCCGGCAAAACCATTTTGTAAACTTCCTAAATCGCTCGCCGTCAGATTCAAAAAACTATTACTACCCAAGTTACCCGTACCCGCGATCGCTATATTTTGAGCAGGACTCCAAGGTTGCAACACCAAAAAACCAGTCCCACTCACCGAATTATTCCCACCCTTCAAGTCAATTTCATTGCCAGTCAAACTAATATTTCCAGAACCCCCCGCAATCCCCCCAACACTCAGAACATTCTGAGCAGTTAAATTCACAATTCCCGCACTTCTGGAACCACTCACATCAACTTTTTCTGTCCTTACGTTCAGCCCTTCCAGCAAAACATTACCACTGCGACCATTGTTGGGATTAGATGCCGAAATATTATTACCAGCAATCTCTCCCTGACTTGTCAAGCTAATATTTCCCCCTTTGCTCAACAAATTACCTACAGTAACTTGCCTGCCAAAAATTGCGATCGCCCCACCTTCTGTGCTAATAGTATCCCTACTATTCATTGCAAACAAACCCGTACCATTACCATCGGCATCAGCCCGAAAAGTCACCGAACCAGTAGTAGTTTGAAAACTCAACCTATCGTCTGCCAAATCAGAAATTTTAATATCATTTAAAGCCTCCAAAACCACATTAGTCGTCGCCGAAATCCCCTCTAGAGCCCTCGCCGAAATAGTCAAAGAACTCCCTGAACTACCGGGAAATCCTGGTGAAGTTGCAGCCCCCAAAATACCACCATTAGCCAAAATTGCAGCATCATCAGCAGCGGCTGCGGCATCTGTGACCACAATATTTTCCGGGTCTAACAACAAAGTCCCCAAACCATTTGTACCCCTAGTATCTACACTCCCATTAAAAATCAACCCTTTTTTAGCAGAAACCTCGACAAACCCACCGACACCACCAACATTAGGAACTGTAGAAACACCCCTAGCATTCACATTCCCGGAAAACACGGTTGTACCATCCGCCCAGACGACGGCGCTACCCCCATTGCCCGATCGAGTAGCATTAATGGCGATCGAACTCTTGCCATCGACATAAGTCATATTTGCAGTAGGCAGAGTTCCCCCACCTCGATAATCTCCCCCAACTCGCACCGTGCCCCCACCCTCAGCTCCCGAAGCATCAATCTTGGCGGAAAACAGCCCTACTCTTTCCCCCAAGACATGAACAGTACCTCCTGTACCATTGGGCTCTGACACATTGGCCGCACCCGATACTATAGCCGTTCCTGAACTTGCCGAAATAGCTTCTCCTCCAGTCAGTACCACTTGACCTTGGGAATTGGTGCTAAGTCCGGTGGCGTGGTCACTCCCTCCCCCAGAAAGCAGCCGAGGTAAACTCAGTGGCGAAAAGGGCAAAGAAGTTGAGTCAGAAACACCAGTAGACCCAGAAACTTCCAAACTCAGCAACATCCCATTTTGGCTCAACCGCACCAGATTCTCTCCCGGTACTGCTGCGACTGTGATTTGACCCCCAGGAGCCGAAAGTTCTCCTGTGCTGATGACTGTGCCCCCAAGCAGAGTTAAATTTTGTCCATTACCAACGGCTAATTTACCAACATTAACTATGCTCCCTGACTGCGCTGAAAAAGCAAAAGCACTAGGTGTTCCCACCAGGGCTGCATAATCATTAATCCCTGTGCTATTGAACCAACGATTATCAAAACCAATGCTGCTAGCAGTAGTAGCAAAAAAAGACCCCGGCACATCCAGGCGGGCATTACTGCCGAAAATGATTCCTGCGGGGTTGACCAAAAATAGATTGGAATTACCACCGCTAACTTTTATCAACCCATTAATAAACGAAGCATCGCCACCAACAACGCGGCCAAATATATTTTTTATGCCCTGATTTGAAATAAAATTCGCTGTTTCCCCAGAATTTAAACCAAATCGAGTGAAACTGTGGAATTGATTTTTACCATCTTTTGACGTAGCGCCTCCTGTAATGTCATAGCGCCCTGTCGCACCTGGGGTAACAGTCGTGTTCGTCTTATCTGCGGCGGGAAGAATGGATTGGGCCCAGGCAATTTGAGATTGGGGATAAACTCCTATAATCACCCATCTAGTGCTGTTTTGTTTCGCCAACAGCAGACTGGGTGAAAAATCTAATATCCAAAGTCCGGCAATGGGAATTGCTGCCAGAATTGACCGTACAGCACGTTGAGCATTCATAATAGTTTGCCTCGGTCTAGACCTTAATTGGAGTAAAAAATGGAGATTTTAGCCAAAAAACAGTCGATCGCACCCCAATCCTCACTATTCCTAACGCGAGCTCTCGCTCTCAAATCTTAAATTCTTAGTCTAATTTTGAGTGTGTCACCAACATAGCAAACACTGGCAAGCACTGTCCAAATACAGAAATTCAACAAAAAGGCAATATGAGCGATCTAATTTTGCGGATCATTGGTTTGACAGGGGGCATCGCTACGGGTAAAACCGCTATCTCTAATTATCTGGGCGATCGTTATGGATGGAGGATTTTAGATGCCGATATTTATGCCCGCGAAGCTGTGTGTCCAGGTTCGCCAATACTGAGTTCTATTGTAGAACGCTACGGCGCTGGTGTTTTACTCCCAGACGGCAATTTAAATCGCCCGGAGTTGGGAAATATTATTTTTTGTAACCCAGCGGAACGGCAGTGGCTAGAACAACAAATTCACCCTTATGTCCGTCACCGTTTCGTGGAAGCCACTCAAAGTTACATTGCTCGATCGCCTCTTGTATCCACAAACACATTGCCTCTGGTTTTAGCAGTCCCACTACTGTTTGAAGCTAACATGACAGATTTATGTACAGAAATTTGGGTAGTTTACTGTTCACCCTCTGTACAGTTAGAACGGCTAATGAAGCGAGATGGCTTGAGTGTCGATCTAGCTAATGCCCGCATTAATAGTCAGTTTCCCCTAGAGCAAAAGTGTCAGAAAGCTGATGTTGTTTTGGACAACTCCTCCAGTCTCGACTCCTTGTTTGTCCAGGTAGATGCCATCATTTAGCAATAAATTATGAAGGAAATCTGAATAATTAAATAAATTTACAATTAGCGCTCTAGCATTCCTCAAGCAAGTGAGGTTTTTGCCAGTTAATTGACGCCCCTTCTTCAGGGGACACCAATGAGGGGTATTACCCCCTAAACCGGAGGCGTAAAAAACTTGCAGATTGCATCGATTATCAATTGGTAATTTTGCAAAACTTGCATTTTTTTACCCTGATATCAGAGCAGAGGCTGCGTATCAAGAAGCGGAAACTACAAACACCGAACTTTATGATGCGCACTTACTCTTCTATCCTAATGTCAACTCTGTTATTGAGCAGCACTCCAGTTAACGCTCAAAGCCTACAAATTCCTCAGACATTTTTTTCTCCACACAAATCTGTTCCCGAATTGTTAACATCCCAAGCCGATCCAAATTCTTCCACAGAAACAGATAAAGATTCTGCTCCCGAACGAGGTAGCGGAAGATAAACAGTCCTAGACGCAACAGGCATGGGTAATAATCATGCAGCCACGATAGTTTTTAGGGCAAAAGTAGGGCGTTCTAGATAGCTGATAACTTGTTGTTTAGTACGATCGCTCACTTCTTCCTGAAGCAGTACCGCCATGTCGTTAACTGCTTTTTCGCCACTGCGGAATGACAAATAACCTACAGTTCCTACGGCTGCGACAATCTGGACAACAAACGGCACAATGAGAATTACCCGCAGTGGGACGTTTCCTAGGAGTTGACGGAGAAAGAGCTTCTTTGCAGGTGGGTTTTTGTGGACCTTTGGCATCACGCTGATGGGTTATTATTTGGGAAGGGTAATTCCTGATGTGGATAAATATTTATTGCCGATAGTTTTGGGAATAATTGTGTTGTCTTTTGTGCCTTCTATCATTCATATCATTCAAGAACGCCGCGACAGCAAAAAAGATTGAGGGCGAGGGTCCCAGACGGATAGATGGAGCCGATCGCACTAGCAAGATAACACGACCGAAAGTAATGGGGTCTATGGCCCGATTCCGTAGATTCCCCTAGAAAATCGCAAATATAACCTCCATTTAGCCCGTCTGCGTTTCACCAGCATCCAATCCGGGAACTTGCCGCTCCCTAGGTTCATCTGGTACAACTAACACAGTTGAATGATTTGTCAGAAATAACATAAATGGTTGCAACATCAGTTCAGATTAAACACGAAGTCAAAGACTTATCCCTAGCCCCCTTGGGAAGACAACGCATCGAGTGGGCAGGCCGGGAAATGCCGGTGTTGCGCCAAATTCAAGAACGATTCGCTAAAGAAAAGCCCTTCGCAGGCATCCGTATTTCAGCTTGCTGCCACGTTACTACAGAAACAGCTCATTTGGCGATCGCCCTGAAAATGGGCGGTGCAGATGCAGTGCTCATCGCCAGCAACCCCTTGAGCACCCAAGACGACGTAGCAGCTTGCTTAGTTGAAGACTACGGCATTTCCGTCTACGCCATGAGAGGAGAAGACGCAGCTACCTACGAACGTCACGTTTACACAGCCCTAGACCACCGTCCCAACATTATCATCGACGACGGCAGTGACGTAGTAGCAGCCCTGATCCAACACCGGCCCAACCAAATTTCCGACTTAATCGGCACCACCGAAGAAACCACCACAGGTATCGTGCGTCTGCGGGCGATGTTGAAAGATGGCGTGTTGACTTTCCCCGCCATGAATGTTAACGACGCTGACACCAAGCACTTCTTTGACAACCGCTACGGTACGGGTCAATCTACCCTAGATGGCATTATCCGCGCTACCAACATCTTGTTAGCCGGTAAAAATATTGTGGTTGCAGGTTACGGTTGGTGTGGCAAAGGCACGGCACTGCGGGCTCGCGGCATGGGCGCTAACGTAATTGTCACCGAAATCGATCCAATTCGGGCGATCGAAGCAGTCATGGACGGTTTCCGCGTGATGCCAATGGACGAAGCAGCCACCGACGGAGACATTTTCATCACCGTTACGGGCAACAAACACGTCATTCGTGCCGAACATTTCGACAGCATGAAAGACGGTGCAATGGTTTGCAATTCCGGTCACTTCGACATTGAAATTGACCTCAAATCCCTCGGCGCAAAAAGCACCGATGTCAAGACTGTACGTTCTTTCACTCAAGAATACCGTCTCAATAATGGCAAGTCGATTATTGTCTTGGGCGAAGGCCGTTTGATCAACTTGGCTGCTGCTGAAGGACACCCCAGTGCCGTGATGGATATGAGCTTTGCTAACCAAGCCTTAGCCGCCGAACATCTTGTCACTAATAAAGGCAAATTAGAGCCAGGTATTCATTCAATCCCTGTCGAAGTTGACAGAGAAATCGCGCGTCTCAAATTGGAAGCAATGGGTATTTTCATTGATACCTTGACTCCAGAGCAAATTGAGTACACAAACTCTTGGACTTCTGGTACTTAATCTTAGTTTAGAGTTGTAGGGCAATCCCCCGTGGTTGCCCCTATTTCTCGTTCCCAGGCAGAGATCATTGATGACAACTTAAGACTGAAACCCATAATAAATGTCGCTTTTAGTCGAGTCTCGATCCCCCTCGCATCCCCCTTAACAAGGGGGACTTTGAAAAGAATCTTGTCTCCCCTGATTAAGAGGAACTTTGAGAAGAATCTTGTCCCCCCCTTATTAAGGGGGGTTAGGGGGGATCGAGACTTAGATAAAAACAAGAGAGACGGTGGGTTTGACGTTAAGTTGTCACCAATGGGCAGAGTCTAGGAAGCAAACTAATGACTAATGACTAATGACTAATGACTACTGACTACTGACTAATGACTAATGACTAATGACTAATGACTACTGACTACTGACTAATGACTAATGACTACTGACTAATGACTAATGACTACTGACTACTGACTACTGACTAATGACTAATGACTACTGACTACTGACTACTGACTACTGACTACTGACTACTGACTAATGACTACTGACTACTGACTAATGACTACTGACTAATGACTACTGACTACCTATTACCAAATTATTAAATCAAAATGGTTGAATGGATAACTAACACAATGCAGTCCATGGGTTATCTGGGCATTGCATTATTGATGTTTTTGGAAAACCTGTTCCCGCCCATACCCTCAGAATTGATTATGCCCCTGGCAGGATTCACAGCATCGAAGGGTAATGAGATGCAGTTGGCACCAGCCATCGCAGCCGGAGTCATCGGTACAGTGCTAGGGGCGCTTCCGTGGTACTATGCCGGTAAATTATTGAGCGAAGAACGCTTGAGGAATTTAGCAGACAAATACGGCAAGTGGATAACTGTATCAGGTGCTGATATTGACAAAGCAAATAGATGGTTTAACAGACACGGCAACAAAGCCGTGTTTTTGTGTCGCCTTGTCCCCGGAGTCCGCACCCTGATTTCCCTGCCCGCTGGCATCAACAATATGCCTTTAATTCCGTTTTTACTCTACTCAACAGGCGGCACTGTTTTATGGGTAAGTTTCCTCACTTTTGCCGGATACAAACTAGGGGAAAATTATACACTTGTAGATGAATATCTCGCTCCTGTTTCTAAAATAATTGTGGTGATTATTGTCATCTGGTTTATTTTGTGGGTTATCAAAAAGAATATGCAAAAACAATAGAATTACAGATAAATGCAGAGACCAAAAATCTGCGTTTATCTGTGTCCATCAGAACAAGGAAGATGCAATAAAATCTATCGTTTTAGCAATTGAAAATATTCGGTTATTCCTTCTTCCTTCTTCCTTCTACTTATAATCCCAATTTGGTTACGATAGATACAGCAAAATATCCCATATTCAAAATTTAGGTAATTCTTGAGAATTAGTTGAAGTTTAGACAGACAATCGTGGCAAAATAGGAAGAATTGCTATCCGCATTGTTAAGATATGTACGAAAAGATTGTAGCCCCGACAACTGGTTCTAAAATTACATTCAAAGACGGTTTGCCGATCGTCCCCAATGACCCGATCGTTCCGTTCATTCGCGGTGACGGTACGGGTGTGGACTTGTGGCCAGCATCCCAGAAAGTCATGGATGCGGCTGTAGAAATGGCCTACGGGGGCGATCGCAAAATCAACTGGTTTAAAATATATGTAGGGGACGAAGCCTGCGATGTCTACGGTACATACCAATATCTCCCCCAAGATTCCTTAGACGCCATCAAAGAATACGGTGTCGCCATCAAAGGCCCCCTGACAACCCCCATAGGTGGCGGAATTCGATCGCTAAACGTAGCTTTGCGACAAATCTTTGACCTTTACGCCTGCGTGCGCCCATGCAAATATTATGATGGAACCCCATCATTACACAAAACTCCCGAACTGCTAGACGTCATTATTTACCGGGAAAATACAGAGGATATTTACCTCGGAATTGAATGGGCAAAAGATAGCGAAATCGGCAAAAAACTAATTGAATACATCAATAATGAATTAATTCCCGCCACACCAGAACACGGCAAAAAACAAATTCGCCTCGATTCGGGAATAGGCATTAAACCCATTAGCAAAACCGGTTCTCAGCGCTTAGTACGGCGTGCCATTACCCACGCCTTGCGGTTGCCAAAAGAAAAGCAGCAAGTCACTTTGGTGCACAAAGGCAACATCATGAAATACACCGAAGGAGCATTCCGAGATTGGGGTTACGAATTAGCAACCACCGAATATCGCGCTGAGTGCGTCACCGAAAGAGAGTCTTGGATTCTGGGGAACAAAGAAAAAAATCCTGACCTTAGCTTAGAAGACAATGCCCGCCAAATAGACCCCGGATTTGATGCTTTGACTCCCGAAAAACAAGCCAAAATAACTCAAGAAGTCGCTGATGTTTTAGCAGCTATTTGGGATAGTCACGGCGGTGGCAAGTGGAAAGATAAAATCATGGTCAACGATAGAATTGCTGACAGTATTTTCCAACAAATTCAAACCAGACCCGCCGAATATTCGATTTTGGCGACAATGAATTTGAACGGCGATTATTTGTCCGATGCTGCTGCTGCAATTGTCGGCGGATTGGGCATGGGTCCCGGTGCTAATATTGGCGATGAATGTGCAGTTTTTGAGGCCACTCACGGTACTGCACCGAAACACGCTGGTTTGGATAAAGTTAATCCCGGTTCCCTGATTTTGTCTGGGGTGATGATGTTAGAATATATGGGATGGCAGGAAGCGGCAGACTTGATTAAAAAGGGTTTGGCTGCGGCTATTTCCAATGGTGAAGTTACCTATGATTTAGCCCGGTTGATGGAACCGCCGGTGCCAGAGTTAAAGTGTTCGGAGTTTGCGGATGCAATTATTAAGCATTTCGCAGATTGAGTTGGCAACAGAGGAAAAGGACACAACAGTGTTCATTGGTGTCAACTTAAGCCTGAAACCCATGAGGAATATCGCTTTTGTTGGAGTCCAGATCCCCCCTAGCCCCCCTTCTTAAGGGACAGGAATCTTCTCAAAGTCCTAAAGAGGGCGGGCACTCTTGGCACCGCCCCTACAAGGGACAGGAATCTTCTCAAAGTCCTAAAGAGGGCGGGCACTCTTGGCACCGCCCCTACAAGGGGGGGGACAGGAATCTTCTCAAAGTCCCCCTTCCCCCCTTGGGGGGGGCTAGGGGGGGGTGGGGATTTAGGGGGATCGAGATTCGGGTAAAAGCGACATATATCAGAGGTTTCAGGCTTCAGTAGTGTTCTGTCCCTACCGATGATATCTATTTATGTTTGTGAAGCTGGAATTGCCATGCCGCGCTGTACAGCGGGACGTTGTTGCAAGGTTTCTACCCAGCGTTTGAGGTGGGGGTGATTGTCGAGGGTTAATCCTTGAAATTCATAAATGGCAACCCAGGGATAGGTAGCAATATCGGCAATTGAATAGTCGCCGCAGATGTATTCGTATTTTGCTAGTTGATTGTCTAATACTCCATACAGTCGCAGGGTTTCTTTTTCGTAGCGTTGAATTGCATAGGGAATTGGTTCTGGTGCAAAGCGTTTGAAGTGGTTGAGTTGACCGAACATTGGCCCGACGCTGGCCATTTGAAACATCAACCATTCCATGACTTGAAAGTATTTATGTTTGTCCGTGGGTAGAAATCTGCCACTTTTTTCGGCAAGATAAATCAGGATTGCGCCAGACTCGAAGACGGTGATGCCATTATCGCGATCGACTATAGCAGGAATTTTACTATTGGGGTTAATGGCAATGAATTCTGGGGTAAATTGGTCGTTTTTCCTAATGTCTATGACGTGCAGGTTGTAGGGTAAGCCTATTTCTTCGAGCATGATGGAGACTTTGCGACCGTTGGGTGTGGTAAAAGTGTAGAGTTCAATCATACTTGTGATGTTAAGTTCTAAGTTGGGAAGGCAGTAAATAAACGAATATTATATCATAATTTGGACTAAAATTGCGGCTTTTTTATTGATTGTGTTAAAATTATCTAATAATCATAGAATGGCGATCGCCCGCAATGGACATTATTGAAATTCTCAAAGATGATTATCAAAGATTTCCTGAAAATCAGACTTACAGCATTTATGCCCAGGATGTCTATTTTGAAGACCCGGTGAATCGATTTACAGGAGTCGATCGCTACCGCAAAATGATTGGGTTTATGGGGACTTTTTTTCAGGATGTAAATCTAGATTTACACGGAATTTCCCAGTCTGGAGATAGCATAGAAACCCGGTGGACTCTGAGTTGGTTCGCACCGCTACCTTGGCGGCCGAAAATGGCAATTAGCGGCAGGAGCGAACTGAAAGTCAATCCCGATGGTTTAATTGTTTCTCACATCGATTACTGGAATTGTTCGCGGTTGGATGTGCTCAAACAATTGGTGTTTCCAGTCAAAACTAATGTATGATTCTCAGCCGTTGGGCACAAACAGAAACCGGGTTTCTGCTGAGAAACTGTGAGTGAAAACCAGATATTGATAGAAACCCGGTTTCTCAAGCCTTGGCAACAAACAGAATAACTTTAATTTGTATTGACATTGCACCAATTTAATGAATCGCCCGAAATGCGCCATGCCCCACAGGGCGATCGCCCAAATTAAATCCGCCACTAAATTAATCTCTGTTACATAACGTTACAATATAGGAGTAAAGAACTTTCAGGCGAGCTAAACAATCAATGCGCTTAATATTAATGACCGGAAAAGGCGGCGTGGGTAAAACATCCGTAGCCGCCGCCACAGGGCTGCGGTGTGCCGAATTGGGATACAAAACCCTAGTGCTGAGCACCGATCCCGCCCACTCCCTAGCCGACAGCTTCGACATGGAACTCGGCCACGATTCCCGACAGGTGAAACCGAACTTGTGGGGAGCAGAATTAGACGCTCTCAGGGAATTAGAAGGCAATTGGGGAGCAGTTAAACGCTACATTACTCAAGTATTGCGCGCCCAGGGACTCGAAGGCGTGCAAGCTGAAGAATTGGCCATCCTGCCCGGAATGGATGAAATCTTCGGTTTAGTGCGCATGAAGCGGCATTACGACGAAGGCGAATTCGATGTTTTAATTATCGATTCTGCTCCCACTGGTACAGCATTGAGACTGCTAAGTTTGCCGGAAGTTGGCGGCTGGTACATGAGAAAATTTTACAAGCCACTGCAAGGCATATCCGCAGCCCTGAGACCTTTAGTGGAACCGATTTTTAGACCGATTGCCGGTTTTTCTTTGCCAGACAAAGAGGTGATGGATGCACCTTATGAATTTTACGAACAAATTGAAGCATTGGAAAAGATTTTAACTGACAATGCTGTTACCTCAGTTAGGTTAGTTACTAATCCTGAAAAAATGGTGATTAAAGAATCTTTGCGCGCTCATGCCTATTTGAGTTTGTACAATGTAGCCACAGATTTAGTCGTAGCAAACCGGATTATTCCCGCAGAAGTAACTGACCCATTTTTCAAACGCTGGAAAGAAAACCAGGAGCAGTACCGTCAGGAAATTCACTCGGATTTCATGCCACTTCCAGTTAAAGAAGTACCGCTTTATTCCGAAGAAATGTGCGGTTTGGCAGCTTTGGAAAGGTTGAAAGAAACCCTTTACAAAGACGAAGACCCCAGTCAAGTTTATTACAAAGAAAATACGATTAAGATTGTACAAGAAAACAATCAATACAGTCTGGAACTGTATTTGCCGGGAATTGCTAAGAATCAGATTCAGTTGAGCAAAACCGGAGATGAGTTGAATGTTAGGATTGGGAATCACCGCCGGAATTTGGTATTGCCGCAAGCTTTAGCGGCGCTGCAACCTTCCGGGGCGAAGATGGAGGATGATTATTTGAAGATTAAGTTTGCTTGATTATAGCAATCCTAAATCAGCAAGGGCGAAGCATGACCGCAGACAATTTATTAGTGATAATTTGAGATTTACTGAGGTCATGCTTCTCCCCTAGGAATATATTGGCAAAAATGAGATGCACCTACTTCACTTTTCAATCTGCTGAAGTTTTTCTTGTACAACTCTTGGCAAAGTTTCTTCCAAAGGCTCAGAACTCTGCTTTCATGACTATTCCTCTCCTTCTTCTTTTCCATCCTCTGTGCTCTCTGTGCCCTCTGCGGTTCCTTAACTCTTTCCCCCATTCACCTCAATTTTTGGCGATCGACCATGACACCAATAAAAAGTCTTGTTTGTGTCCCGACTAATTGTGTATCATATTGCAGAGAAACAAAACTGTTGTATCCCTACCTAATTATTTTCCTTACGAATCATATCTTTAGCTAGTTTTCCATCCAGTTCTGAAAAAATTATGACTTACACTCCACCGCAAATTAAACCCCAAGATGTCAAAGTTAAAATCCTGCTCGCGGGCGGACATCAATGCACAATTAGCCTCAAATCTGACACACCCTTATTGCACAATCTGGTTAAAACCTTAGTCGATCGCACCCAACAGAACCCCAGTTTTCCCACATTATTTCAGATTCCCATAGACGAAGGGCGCTCCGCACTTTGTTTCCCCAGCGAACACCTAGTGGGATTAGTCACCGAACCGCCCATTTACTTAGCTCAACTGCCACCACCCCAGCCCGAAGTTCCGGTAGAATATTCCCCAGAAATTCCCCTAGAGATTCCTACAATTCCTGCTCAAGTAAACGACGACTTAATATCTCGCTACGCCCAAATTGACAACTTCCTTACTGCCAGCGAAAAAAATAAACTCATCAAATATGTTTTAGCAAAAGAATCAGAATTTGTGAGTACCAGCACCTCAACCAAGGCTGAAGATTATCGGCGTTCTATGGTTCTCCATTCCTTCCCCGAATTTTCCCAATTGATGATTAATCGCATTAAAGCTATTCTCCCCGACGTGCTGCGAAAATTAAACTTACCTTCATTTTCTGTGGGTGATATAGAAGCTCAATTAACGATGCACAATGACAATAATTATTACAAGCTTCATAACGATAGTGGCTCTCCAGACACAGCAAGCAGATTTTTTACCTATGTTTACTATTTCAATCGAGAACCCAAGGCTTTTACTGGCGGAGAATTGCTGATTTATGATAGCAAAATTGAGAACAATTTTTATGTAGCGGCTGATTCTTTTAAAACTGTTGAACCTCGTAATAATAGCATCGTATTTTTTCTGAGTCGCTATATGCACGAAGTTTTGCCAGTTAGTTGTCCCTCGAAAGCTTTTGCTGACAGTCGCTTTACGATTAATGGTTGGGTAAGGCGAACAGATTGAGGTTGGTAGTAAGGACTAAGGTCGCGATCGCTCGTCAGACAAAGAAAGGACAGAAGTCCTTACTACCAACTTAAGGATAACACCAATATTATTCTCTGGCTCCAGCACTTTTGAGCAGTTTCACCACATCTTTATAACCGTTAAATTCAGCCAGCATTAAAGCCGTATAATTCCCCAAATTTTTATGATTTATATCCGCACCCGCATCAATTAAAATCTTGACAACACTGACAGCACCCCGATGGGCTGCCCACATTAAAGCAGTGGCACCGGAAGCATCCCGCCTATTGACATCAGCACCGTTGTCAACTAATAATTGGGCGATCGCCACATGACCTCGAATACAAGCTTTCATTAAAGCCGTTTTTCCTTGCTCCCCTGCGATATTAGGGTCAACACCACCTTCGAGCAAAGCCTTTACTGTCTCAGTATGTCCTTGAAAAGCCGCCAGAGTTAAAGCAGTCTCCTCAAAGTTTTTAGCATTCAGAAAATCAGCATTATCGTGATTGACTTTTTGCAACAAAGCTGATACTATCGCACTGTAACCGTGAACAGCAGCCACGAGTAACGGAGTATCGCCCAACCGATTTCTAGCCACAACACTAGCGCCACGGTTTAACAGCAATTCCACAACATCCTCATAGCCTTCGACAACAGCGAAATTTAAAGCAGTTTCATCATCTTTGTCCTTAGCATTGATATCGGCGCCAGCATCGAGTAAGATATGGGCGATCGGCAAATTTCCCCCAGCAGCAGCCGCCATCAAAGCCGTTCCCCCATCCCCATTTTTCCCATTCACATCAGCACCGGCACGCAGCAAAACCTGCACCACATCAATATGACCAAAATCAGCAGCCAAAGTTAAAGCAGTTTCACCATCTTTATCTGGAATTCCGACATTAGCACCCTCCGCTAACAACACCTCTACCACGGACAAATTACCCGCAGCAGCAGCCTCCATCAAAGCAGTTTTGCTATCGGAATTTTTAACATTAGCATCAGCGCCACAATTGAGCAAAATTCGGATAATTTCCGGGCGACCTTGACTAACTACTAAAAATAGGATAGAATTATCTGCAACAGCACCCGCATCAGCCAAAGCTTTGACAATAGCTTGATTCCCCGATAAAGCAGCTATTTTCAGAGCAGAGTCTCCATCGCGATCGCGCACGTTCACATCAGCATCAGCAGCAAGTAACAGTCGCACCACATTGATATCACCTTTGAGGCAAGCCGCCATCAAAGCCGTACTCCCATCATCATTTTTAGCATTAACATCGGCCCCTCCAGCCAACAACAGTCGCACAGAATCAGCCTGCTTGTGAGCGGCGGCAAGCATCAAAGCCGTCAGCCCAAAACGCCTTCTGACATGATTGACATTAGCGCCATTATTTAGTAGAATACGCACGATTTCGGCATAGCCCTTTTGGGCCGCAAACATCAAAGCTGTCGTCCCCTCAGAGTCTTTGGAGTCAGGATTAACACCCTTAGCGAGTAAGGCTTGTACGTGAATAATGTTGCCAGTTTTGGCAGCTTGGATTAATAAAGCGTCTTGTTTAGTCGCAGGCATAACAGTGTCTCATTTTATATATTTGTACCGTCGCATGAGACGGCCTGACTGGTATGCTAAGTTTTATGAAGTATTTTTGCTAATCCTGAAAACACCATGAATCTGGAAATTCCGCAGTCTGTGAAAGTTTGGAGCCAATTTTTCCACCCAGTGTTAATGTGGGTATTGCTAGCAATCTCATTTTATGCTTTGTATCTCGGCGTTCAAATCCGGCGCACCAGGAGTGCTGAAGGCGAAGTCAAGAAAGAGTTAATTAAGGGCAAATTCAACCTGAAGCATCACCAGATGGGCTCTTTGCTGCTAGCCTTGATGGTAACGGGTTCGATCGGCGGTATGGCTGTCACCTACATCAATAACGGCAAATTGTTCGTGGGTTCCCACTTGCTAGCAGGGTTAGGGATGACGGCAATTATTGCCATATCTGCGTCGCTGACTCCTTTGATGCAAAAAGGCAATGATTTTGCCAGATATACTCACATCTTTCTGAATGTTGCGCTTTTGGGGCTGTTTGGCTGGCAAGCGGTAACAGGCGTAGAAATCGTGCAGAGAATTATCAGTAAAATGTGATCGTTTGGGTAAGATTGCTAATTGCTAATTGCCTTGGGGCGATTAGCAATTGAATTGTCATATTTTTTTAGATGCTTTAATAGCCAAACGTTCCTGGGGATGATATAATAGACTAAAGTTAAATTGATTTGAATAGTAATAATATCAATTGTGGAGACAGTTTTTTTGAGAGAAAAGAAGGAAATCTATGCTGGAAACCCTGATTAAGTATTTTGTTTACGCAACCAAAGGCTATATTACAAAAACGCAGTTAATCAAATTTTTGTACTTAGCGGATCTTTATGCGGTCAAATGGACAGAAAAACAGCTTACTGATTTAGATTGGCGTTATTATCGCTATGGGCCTTGGAATGAAGACATTGACGCTGCTTTAAATCAAATGAATGGCAAAGAGATTTTGCAAGAATCTCAGGGAGAGACTATCTTCGTCAGACGTGGTGAGGGAGCAGGTAGTGTCGATAATTTAGAGTTACCTTTAGGCCTCAAGCTAATGCTTGACAACATCAGGAGAGAATGGGCTGGTTCAGGAGAGGATAAACTGAAGCAGTTACTAGAATATGTTTATAGCACTGCTCCCATGCTTGAGGTTAAAGATAGCCATAAATCAGAGGAACAGGTGAGACTGAATCTCTACAAAGAAAGAGAAAAGTTAATGAGTGAATTGGGGTGAGCGAGTGGCTGGAAAAAAACCGCGTCAAGGTTGGATTTATTTTATCAATCCCTATAGAGTATCTCTTCGTTGCAAACTCGGTCATCATCATATTTATGAGATAAATGAACCAGGGGAGATTGAGTGCCAGACAATTTCTTGCACTCAGGTGATTAATTCGAGTCGGGTTTTTCGGGGAGAGCATCCTTATATCATTTGGACAAGTGACGAATTTCAAGATAATTCTAAATACATCCAAACTTTGACGCTGATTCCATTGACTTCCCAAGAAACCTATAAAGGTTTACCAACAGTATATCCGATTAATTCTACAAACAGAAATGGTCTTTCTAATAATTCCTTTGCTCTAGTGCATCAGATATGTACTGTTGATGCTAACTGTTTTAAAGATTCGCAGGGGGATTGGGTGGAGCGAGTTGGACAACTCGATAAACCAGATAAGGAAGCAATAGAGGAACGTTTAAAGTATTTTTTGAATCTTGGGGATAATCCGGGTGAACATTGGTTTATTAAAAATGCGTCTATAGAACTTTTACAGAAAGTGTTTAATTATCTGCCGGATGAAACCACAAAAAGTATAGCTATAGAAAAACTGATCGACGATTTGCGATCGTAGTCAATAGTCAGCTAGATATTTTCGTGTTCTTAGTATTGGCGATGCGGTCGGCTTTGGGGGAGGCGACTGGGGGTTATGTGGGGCTATTGGATATGATTCTCAGGGAGGCGGCGATTCGGGCTTTGAAGAAGCGGTTATCAAGGATTGATTTGGAAACTCTCAAAGAAGTTGCTAGGGAGTACAAGTGATGGAAGCGATCGAGATCCAGCCTTGGCTGTTTCGGGTGGAACCGTTGGAGGGTGAGAGTTTAAGTCATTTTTTGGGGCGGTTTCGACGGGCGAATGAGTTAACGCCGACTGGCTTGGGTAAGATGGTGGGATTGGGAGGTGCGATCGCACGTTGGGAAAAGTTTTATTTGAATCCGTTTCCATCTGGGCAACAGTTGGCGGCGTTGGCGGTAGTTGTGGGAGTGGAAGCGGAGAGGTTACAGGAAATGTTGCCGCCTCCTGGGGTGGGGATGAAGTTGGAACCGATTCGGTTGTGTGCGGCGTGTTATGCTGAGTTGCCTTGTCATAAGATTGAGTGGCAGTTTAAGGGGATGCAGGGGTGCGATCGTCATGAGTTAAGGTTGTTGTCAGAGTGTCCTAACTGTGGGGCTAGGTTTAAGGTTCCAGCATTGTGGGTGGATGGGTGGTGTCAGCGCTGTTTTCTGGGCTTTGGGGAGATGAGGGAGTACCAAAAAATCCTAAGATACTAAAATTCGGATGCCTGACATGAACAACCTCAACTGAAAAATCTGATAGCTCTGCCCCCTTGGATAAGAAGACGCTTATGATCGATAAAAATATCGAGGTGTGAGTCAATTTTCTTAAATAATCGAGTAACCAGGTTCATTCTGAGTTAGGCTGAATATTAGAGCATAAATCTATGGAGTAGTTTGTTCGGGTAACTAGAGGAGACAGCGTGACAGTCAGCGTGAACACCAGACAATTGCCATCTTATGACCAACCACCTGTTAGCGAAGTGGTTTGTAGTGTTCTGTTTAACTCTATCGAAGCTTTACTTAGTCCCCATATTGGCTTGTTATGGCAGAGATTTCAACCTGACTACCCGTTTTGTAACGACGTTGCGCCATTAGCATCAAAGGTGGAAGTTTTCAATAATCCAATTATTGAAGCTCGGCTACAACTGAGTGATATTCCTCCTTTGCCAAGAGTATGGTTCATTAGTTCTGATGAAACGAGGGTTATCCAAATTCAACGCGACCGATTGATTCATAACTGGAGAAAAATTAGTTTAAATAGTGAGTATCCCAGGTATGGAAGTCTTATTAAAGCGTTTCAAGATCATTTAAACGGCTTTAATTCGTTCATAGAAGAGGCGGATTTGGGTAGAGTTCAGATACGTCAATATGAACTAAGTTATGTTAATCAAATTTCACAAGGAGAAGTATGGGAAACTCTTGAGGATATAGGTAAAATTTTTCCTGACTTTAAATGGCAAACAGGTCTAGATCGATTTCTTCCAAAACCACAAAGTATTGATTGGGATACAACTTTTGACTTGCCGGAAGAATTTGGTAGATTACATATATCGATCAGAAATGTAGTTCTAAACAACCATCCTACTCTTTTATTTGAATTAACTGTGCGTGGAATTGGCAATTATAATTCTCTGGATTCAATGCAAATTTGGTTTGATGCGGCACATGAATGGATTGTGCAGACATTTGCTGATTTAACTGATGAGAAAATCCAGACAACTGTTTGGAAGCGGAGAGGGTAAATTCATGGCTATGATTATATCTCCATTGGAAGAACAAGAACGCCAAGGGCAAACAATTCTCTCAACAACCCTACTTACTGAGCAGAAAAAAAACTATCCTGGTACTCCTGTCCGAATGGTTAAACCAATTCGTTCACTAGCACAGATATCGACTGAGTCTGGAAATAGTGAAAGTAGTAAATATTATCTGCTTTATCTTCTAAATCAGGTAGATATTGGCTGGGGAATTTATGCTAACCAACTTAAGGATATTGATGAGGAGAAAGTCAGAGATTCCAGCTACGAAATAGCTGTGTACAATTTGGCTCAACCTATTGGACATCAAGCTAATTTGCTCAAAACTGATCCAAAAGAACGACGCGGTAGATTTTTATCGCCTCCGATAAGTGATTTATCAAATAATTTACCCCGTGTTCATAAAAAAATTGAGACTACAAATCAGCGACAACGATGCCAGAGGCTTCGACTATATCTTGATTCACTAAAAAATGAGGTAAGAGAGGAAAAAGATACAAGCTTTACAGAAAGAGTTCTCAATCTATCCTGGTCTGTGTGGGAAACACTTAAAATTTTTTTTGAAACCAAAGGGCTATGCTTAGAAGTGCCAGATGCTTGTCCAGGTTCAAAAGATAATTTTATGTACACATGGTCAAAATCTGAACACTACTTAGAGTGCGAAATCTTTGGGACTGGTGAAATAGAATTTTTCTATCGTAATAGAAATACTGGAGAGGTTTGGGGAGAAGATACTACGCTTGAACAGGTTTTTTCCACTGATATCTTGGACAAAGGTTCGCTCTTTCTTGAGTGAGTTCTTTAAAAGAAACTCGGCTGGAGCTCATTTGGCCCCAGTCCCAGATGTTTGCTGCGTCCTTCGACTTGCTCGACCACCTAAAGATTTTGCCGAAAAGGGCAATATCTTAGCAATTCAATTGGAAGAAGAGTTTAATCTATCAACAGAAGATAAAAAATCAGTTCCACCTCACCTAAGCGTTTGGGTTGACTCTCTTACAACACCTGAACAAGCTTACCAATTTCTTTCAGAAAACTCGCCTCGGAAATTAGTTCTCTGTCTTAAAGTTAATGAAATCCGCAAAATTCAAGCAAATTCTGGACAATGCGTTTATCCTAACCTATTAAATGTTATCTGGGTTTATATTCTTCATAAATTCAAAGGCAAAAGTGTTAGAGATCGTCGCCCTGGTGCTGAGGGTCATTCTGGTATCACAGGGCTTGATGAGGAATCTGTCCCTAATGAATTAACTAAAAATCAAAAGAAGCTTCTTCGTAAGGATTTGCGTGCCCAGTTAGCGGAACTTGCATCTAAGAATTGTTCTCAGATTAGAGATTAATAGATATCTCTTTAAACGTGAAAGCTAATCACCATTAAACACCCTCTACCAGTTTAAGCGATCGCACTCTACCCCTTCACCTTCTCACGCAACCGCCCATAAATCACATCTAACCAAACCGGCACTACAAACTTCCCCTGTGCCCAAGCTGCTACTACCTTCTCCACATCGAACTCTACCAGCTTGGCCGCTCCTGCCTGCGACTCCTTGACAAAAATTAACCGTTTTTGCTCCCCATCGCTCAAAAACCCCGGATACTCCTCCTTAACTGTTTTCAACACTTCCCGCGCCACCTCAAACGTAAAAACCACCGACAGCCAATAAACCATCGCCGCCAATTCCACCAAATTTCCTTGAGAGTAATAAATACTCCTCCCCGTCGCCGTCTCTGCGATAGCAGGGACGACAACAAATCCTCCAAAGCGAAATTCAAGCTTTAGCCGAACAAAAATGCCCAGAATACCTAGAAGGACAGCGAAACTACGCCAAGCAATACCGTATTAGCATTCATCAATGGAGCTATAGGAGATTGATAGAATGTATCAAGAGTCAGGCTGCAAAAATTGGAATTGCGATCGAAGAGGGACAGCAACCAGTAATTTGTTAATGTGACACTAATCTGCCATAAGTGACAAACAATTTGTTACTTTATAAACTAAAAAGGCGGCACCCAGATTTGAACTGGGGGTGGAGGTTTTGCAGACCTCTGCCTTACCACTTGGCTATGCCGCCGTTACGTCAGAAATTTAACGCTTTACTATATTACACCAAATCTTGATTATTTCAACACATTTGTCAAAAATTTCCATGGCCCTTGTTCCCACATCCCCAAAACCCCTGTGACAGGGTACTCTAGAACTAGATCGATCGCCCGCAACATCATCCATGACACCCGCTTCCCCCCTACTCGTCGCCCAAATCACCGACACCCACTTGTTTGCAGAGCCCGATCGCACTTGGAAAGGCCTCTCAACCGCCCACACCCTCAAAGCAGTTCTCGAACACTTGCAACAGATTCAGCCCCAGCCAGACTTACTGCTGCTGACAGGGGACTTATCCCAAGATGAAACACCCGAATCCTACGAGCTCCTGATCTCGCTGATTTCTCCCCTCAACATCCCCGCTTACTGGATACCGGGAAATCACGACAACTTCTTGGTAATGCAGCAAATATTAGATAAGCCGCCGATTTCTCCAGAAAAATCTTGGAAGCTAGGAAACTGGCAATTTCTGTTGCTTTCGAGTGTGGAAGCTGGATGCAGTGGGGGGCGAATTTCCCCAGAAAGCTTGGATTGGCTGGATTCTCAATTGCAACAAACGGGCGATCGAGCTGTTATCATTGCCTTGCACCATCATCCCTTGGCGATCGCAAGTGAAATCATGGATGGCATGATGCTCCACAATGCTGATGAATTTTTGGCAATAGTCGATCGATATCCTCAAGTAAAAATCGTCCTTTGCGGCCACATTCACCAAGAATTTCACCAACACAGAGGCTCAGTTACTTACTTGGGTACGCCCAGTACCTGCATCCAACTTTTACCCAAAAGCCATCCCATTATAGTTGACCACATCCCGCCTGGATTTAGATTGCTCGAATTGGCGATCGATGGCACTTGGAACACCAGAGTTGAGCGAATAGCCACAGAAGCAAAAACTTCTTAATATTTTTATATATTTTGAAACAATTTAACATGAAATATAGTTTTTTTTGTCAATCTATCAATAGATAGATTGTTTCGATCGGCCCCATCTTTTATGATATCTATTGACCACGGATTGCAGGCCTATCTATAATAATTAGTAACATAAACTAATAAGCCCGCAGCTTTACCAAACAGGAGAAACTAAATTTATGTCTGAAGTCAATGGCGTCATGATGCAGTATTTCCACTGGTATACCCCCGCTGACGGCAACCTCTGGAATCAGTTAGCCGAATCTGCCAAAGATTTAGCCAAAATGGGCATTACATCTCTGTGGTTGCCACCCGCGTATAAAGGAACGGGCGGCGGTATGGATGTGGGTTACGGCGTCTACGACATATTCGACTTAGGCGAGTTCGATCAAAAAGGCTCGATCCGGACGAAATACGGGACAAAAGATGAGTATTTGCGGGCGATTAAAGCAGCACAAGATCTAGGAATTAAGGTTTATGCTGATGTTGTCTTTAACCACAAATTAGGAGCTGATGAAGAAGAAGAAGTCGAAGCTACACCCTTCAATCCCGACAACCGCAATGACACCGTAGGCGAGTATCAAAAAATTAAGGCTTGGACTCATTTTACCTTCCCTGGTCGTGGCAAAACCTATTCCAGCATGGAATGGCATTGGTGGCATTTTGATGCCATTGATTACAATGCTTACGACACAAATGCCAATGCCATTTACTTGCTCAAAGGCAAAGAATTTGACCAAAATGTAGACTTAGAAAAAGGCAATTTTGACTACTTGATGGGTTGTGATTTAGATATGGACAACCCAGAAGTCACCGGGGAATTAAAATACTGGGGCGAGTGGTATGTCGATACAACCAACGTTGATGGGTTTAGGTTCGATGCCGTCAAACACGTATCAGCAAAATTTTTCCAAGAATGGTTAGAACACGTTCGCAATTATGCCAAACGTGACCTATTTGCCGTCGGCGAATATTGGTCCTATGAAGTCGAAGCTTTGCACTACTTCATTACCGTAACTGATGGAAAAGTATCCTTATTTGATGCACCTCTTCATTACAACTTCTATGCAGCCAGCAAAGCAGGCAATAATTATGACTTGAGAACAATTTTTGACGGCAGCCTCGTCCAGCACCAACCAACTCTCGCCGTTACTCTAGTAGATAACCACGATTCCCAACCTTTACAATCCCTAGAGTCTGTTGTCGAGTCTTGGTTTAAGCCCCTTGCCTATGCTTTAATCCTGCTGCGACGTGAAGGATATCCCTGTATTTTTTACCCCGATTATTACGGCGCTCATTACAAGGATACAGGAAATGATGGTAACGAATACGAAATTTGGTTAGACAAACATCAATGGATTATTGATAAATTCCTGTTCGCCCGCCAAACTTATTCCTACGGTAATCAATACGATTACTTTGACCACGCCAATACAATTGGCTGGACGAGACTTGGAGATGAAGAACATCCAGGTGGCATGGCTGTGGTACTGACTAACGGGGGTGATGGTACTAAGTTTATGGAAGTCGGACAACCGAATCGTACCTATATTGATCTCACCGAAAACATCAAAGAATTTATCACAACTAATGACGAAGGTTGGGCTGATTTTAGGTGTAATGCTGGTTCAGTTTCAGTGTGGGTTCCAGAATCCTAAAGACCCTATAACAACTAACAATATGTATTTTTTGTTAGTTGTTACTTGTTATTTGTTACTTGTTATTTTGATTGTTAGAATCCTTCAAATATTTTAGATATAAAAATTATGAATCTTTTAGATAAAGTTGCCGTTATTACTGGTGGCGGGTCGGGGATTGGTCGTGCAGCAGCAATTTTAATGGCAAAGGAAGGAGCAAAAGTTGCTATTATCGATCGCCTTCTCGATAGCGGGCAAGAAACTGTCAGCCAGTTAGTGAATCAAGGAGAAAGTGGAATGGCATTGGCCGCCGATGTAGCAAATTCTGAGCAAATGCAACAGGCATTTCAAACAATTTTTGACAACTATAAAAAAATAGATATATTGTTTGTAAATGCGGGGATTAATGGTGTCTGGTCGCCCATAGAAGACCTGGAACCGGAGGAGTGGGATAGGACAATTAATACTAACCTCAGAGGTACTTTTTTGACTGTCAAGTATGCTGTTCCTTATTTGAAAAAACAAGGAGGTTCTATTGTCATTACCTCATCGATTAATGGTACTAGAAATTTCAGGAAAGTTGGTGCCACCGCCTATGCTTGTTCTAAAGCTGCTCAAGTAACTTTTGCCAAAATGCTGGCGCTAGAACTTGCTGCTAGCAAAATCCGAGTTAATGTCATTTGTCCGGGTGGGGTGCTGACTGGGATTGAGGAAAGTACCACTAAGCGAAATCTCGATCGCATTCCAGGAGCAGCGGATTTCATTCACGATCTGATTCCTTTGACTAATAATACCGCAGGTTCTAGTGAAGAAGTTGCCCAATTAGTTTTATTTTTAGTATCAGATGCCTCCATGTTTATCACAGGTACGGAAGTCTGGATTGATGGTGGTGGTTCTTTGATTTGAAATTTTAATTGTTTATTACTTTATCACTCGGCGGTTGAAACCGGGCAACCACGGGGGGATTGCGCCTACACCAACTTTCGTCCACTCCAAGCCGACTAATAAATTAGAATAATTAATGACTAACTCTCCAGTGTTTTACAGCAGTTTGTAATCTCTGGGGGAGCCAAGTATCGTACTGAGGATAAACAGGCAAACGCTGCACGAGTTGCCATCCCGCGGCTGCTAAAATTTCTGTTAAAGTTTGGTGTTGGAGGTGAGGATAATCGGGATTAACTTCATCCACTGGCCCAATTCCTCCTAAATCTCTAGCACCTGCTTCTAAGCAAGCGATTAATATGTCTGGCTCGGTCACTAAATTTGGCGGAATTTGTAAGGTGATTTCATCGGGTAAAATGCTGCGAGCGATCGCAATTAATTCCGGCATTTTTGTAACATCAAAAACTTCACCATCCCAACTTTGCTGATTTCCCGGACTGTAAGGTTGCAGGATAACTTCTTGAATATGATTGTAACAGGAATGAATCCGGGCGATCGCCTCTAATGTCTCCACCCAATCGGCCTCACTTTCCCCGATTCCCAGCAGCAAACCAGTGGTAAACGGAATCTGCAATTCCCCAGCCCATTCTAACTGTTGCAGCCTCCGGGCAGGTACTTTACTCGGTGCGTGTCGGTGAACAGTTGTTAGCAAACTCGGTGTCAACTGTTCCAACATCAGCCCCATGGAGACATTCACCTGTTTTAACTGAGCCATCTCATCAAAACTGAGCGGACCTACATTAGTATGCGGCAAAAATCCTAGAGCAAGTGCCAGTTCACAGAGCTCATAAATGCGCTGAAACCAAGCTTTGCGCCGTTGACTTTGGGGATGTACCTCGCCACTGAGGATGAGAATTTCAATCACACCTTGAGTTTGCAGTAGCTGGAGCCGTTTTTCGGCTTGTGGTAGCGTCAGCCAAGGACTTTCCAGCGGTTCAGCTCGAAAATTGCAGTAGGTGCAGCGATTAAAACACTCATAAGTGGGAACGATGGTATGAGCAGGGCTGTAGGTGACGGTGCGGGACATTCCTTGGGGTTTTTAATAATTTTTAGTTTGGCGCTTGGCGATCGCCCCGCTTAACTTATCTTAACACTGACACCAGTCCCGCTCTCGTTGTGCAGGTACATTATCAGCATTCTGCTTCTGAGGCGATCGCCAACAAATTCTGCATTTTGCATTGAAACCCTTATACAGTAACGTTTTTACTATTATATTAGCTATACTTATGACAGTCATAACAAAAGCTGTGCTGAGAAGGCCTTTACAAATTGAAATAAAAGCTTTATGTTTATTTACATGGCGGAACAAACAACCGCCACGAACATTGAAAACCAAATAAAGCAATCATAAAACCATGACAACAACCTTACAGCAGCGCGAAAGCGCCAATGTCTGGGAACGGTTTTGCGAGTGGGTCACAAGCACAGACAACCGGATTTATATCGGTTGGTTCGGCGTCTTGATGATTCCTACCCTCTTAACTGCCACCATCTGCTACATCGTTGCCTTCATCGCTGCTCCTCCAGTGGACATCGACGGCATCCGCGAACCAGTTGCAGGTTCCTTGATGTACGGAAACAACATCATCACCGGTGCTGTTGTTCCTTCTTCCAACGCCATTGGCTTACACTTCTACCCAATCTGGGAAGCTG
>JAHRFD010000045.1 GCA_020882975.1 Microcoleus sp. EPA2
CTTCAAGTCGGGATAGGGCATTGCCACGACTCTAAATGTACGCAGAGAGAAGGTAAGACCACTTGTGGCACATCTCGATGAAGCGTAAAGAATCCCCGCGCGTTTACGCCGGGGAGTATGTCAAACCTGATGCAATTCATTCTGTAGAAGCTGTTGGCGACGAACCAACTGTTACCTTCAGTATCTACGGTGAGACTCACCATTCTAAACGTTTTGAATTCGATCCGGCGACACGCACCGCCAAAAATTTCTAGATTCTTTATTCTTTTATTGGGAAATCATCATGTCAGAAAATCGTCAAGATCAATACTTTAACTTAATCGATCGACTTCTCAAGTGTCCCAGCGGACAAGAACCAGAAGTTTTGGACACTCAGCCGGAGTTGGTGGATGCGGGATTGGTAAAAACATTAATGCAAGTGGCAACAATGATGGCGCATCAAGATAATCAGGATGGTGCAAAGTTTCTAATTTTCTTGGCGCGGCAATTAAGTAAAGAATTGGGTTTGTATCCTGAAGTTTCACCGAAACAGTAAATTTTAGACGGAGGGGCTGATGATTTCACAATTAAGCACCGCGGAAGCGGGAGAAATGGCGATCGAGTTTCTGATGAACGATCTGGATATCGACACTGACGATCGAGAATGGTTTTCTGTGTTGAACGTGCGCCCGATCGGGGAAACCTGGTACGTTGTTGAAATTGGTGTGGAAGGGCTGCCCGATAAATGGGTGTTGCAGGTTTATGACACTGGCGAATGCGACCCCAGTTATACTTTTAATTCTCCCGTTCAAGCGACAGAATCCGACACCGGTTTGGAAGATATGCCAGAGGCGATCGCTCAAATATTAATGGCGGAACGCAGCCATAATTGATCCCCTTTTTTTTTAGAGCAGCGATCGCATTGCAATCATTATGACTGCCATCGTTCCTCATAAAATATTTTCTGAGACGCAATGTTCGATTCAGCATATTTCACTAAAGAATCAAAAAATTTGCGGGCAGGCGATCCCTTGAAAAACTGCTTTGCTATCTCAGAAGCTTCATCTCGCAAGGCTATATCTTCTGGAAATGGTTCACCTGGTATACCCGTGCATAATCTATTAATAGTAATACCAAACAAGTTACTACTTACTTCCTCATAGCATTCATCACAAACTAGATCGGCTTGCTCAAGTAGGTTTTTCACAAAGTCTAAGCGATTGAATACAAGACCAGAATGAAAACTATCGAGTAATCTGCTAGCTGCTCTAATTTTTATTCCATCTCCACTTTGAATCCATTCATTAAGCAATTCAATACTTGTAGGAGTAATATCAAGCGTAGATTTGTTACTAGACTTTTCTACATAAGTTAGTGAGGCTTCTTTGTAGAGTTCTTTGTACAATGGTTCTAATTTAATTAGTGTCCGTATGTTATCTGGGATTGAGTTATTATTATCGTCTCTAAAAAATGATTCCGTCTGTAATTCGCAATCAAACCAAAGATCGCGAATTTTCCTCAGTATGTCTCCATATTCTTCAGCAATTGATAGATAATGCAGACAATTTTCATAAGAGGTCGAGGGAAGTGGTTGGTAATTTAATCGATCTTTTACCACACTCGCGTTAATTCGCCTCAATATCAATTGAAGCACAGAAGATGGTATTTTTTGGGATGTATAAACAAGAAATTTGCTAATGCGGTTTTTGCTTAAATGGTTAACACCTTCCAGTTTTTTCAGAAATATTTTTAACTCTTCTTCTGTCAAAGTATCTAATGACTTCCTGCTAAAAATTTGGAATAATTTTTCTGCCAATTCTGTATCCTCATTAATTTCTACATTCAATGTTAGAGGGATAGCTAATTGGGGCTGATACTGTATCAGCATTGCTAATGAACCGATAGCATTTTTCTTTACTTCAATATTGGGATGAACAAGAAGCTTTTGAATGAGTTTACTTAACTCTTCTGAATCTATGTCGTTCACCCAAGCCCAGTAATTCTTTGCAAATGAGCTACAAAATGATGATTCGCCACTATTAATAGCATCTCGAAATACTTTAATAGCTCGTTCAATATTAGAATTTCTTGCCCGATAAAGCATTGATGCTATATGTATTGCAAGGGGGCAATCTCCTAAATCTATAACTTTTTCACATATCGCTAAAGAATAATCTGGCTTTAGTTCAGATAGTGCTTCTAGGAATAGAGTCAATACACTATAATTTTCAGAAAGAACCTGCAATCGTTCATTGAGAATTTGCATACCCTCCTGAGGAAGTTGGTATTTATCTGAAAAATCGATCGCAACAGTATCAGCAATTTGACGTTCATACTTCTCTCGCATCTCCCAATTAAGATGAAAATCTTCCTCACTAAAATGAAAATCCTCTTCCTGCCAATCCCACTGGTAGTTACCGCTTAATACTCCATTTAGTTTGAGATTCTCTGTTTTAGGAATAGAGAAGATGATATTTCTTGCTTTTTTCCTAACTGCCTCTGAATGGCTGTGTCGAGCATACCAATCAAGTTTCTCAATAGCCTTCAACTGAATAATTGACTCTATATCGCGAGTGACTAGCGCATGAATCATTTCTAATATTTCTAACTGTTCGGGTTCCCACCATTGATTTGCCTCTTCAAGCGGTTGACAAAATCGATCGGTTAACTCTTCAAGTGCTTTGCTCAAGGTCTCTAATGCTCTCAAAGTAACTTTTAAATTATCTGAATTCAGTAAAATTTCTACGAGTTTGAGAGCTTTGCTACGGAGCGATTGAGTGATTTTATGATCTACTAAGAAATTACTAATTGTAATACTTCTGCCATCATAATCGTTGTGTTCAATTTCCTTTTTAAATAATGGATCGAGGATATCTAAAAGAGAATAGATATGGTCATGGGCATGAGGTTTTTGAAGCAATCGTTCGATCGCATCAAGAACTTTATCATTAAATTTTAGTGATTTATAAATACCGTATTTAGCTAGATCTATCAGAACCGTAATTGCTTCGGGAGGATTATTATATGGTCTACTTGTATTATCTCTTCCAAGCTGCCATAGGATCTCGCAGCAAATAGGTACGTAGTCAAGCGTATAGCTAATCCGCTTGAGAATCTCTGGTAGTTTAGACAGCACATGGGAGTGCGTGAAAATATATCGTTGGTTTATGCTTTCATTTTCTGGCATAGTAGCAGGATGACGCATTGCCAATCGTACGATATCTAATGAGTATTCTGGCTGATAATAGGCAATTTCTTTGATTAAAGATAGCAGCTTACATCGATCTAGATTAGAAGCTTGTTTAAATTCTTCTCGAAAACTCTGCAAAATAATATCAAGTAAATTAGTTTCCTGTTCGCTGCTAGAGCGAACTCGCCAATCTAGTTCAGCTAAATTGCGGAGTAATTGCGCTGGACAAATCTCTCTGAACGCTTCAAATGTCTCTTGTGCATATCCTGTAGAATCTCCCTGTTCAGTTAAACAAGCATTATGTAAGATATGGTCAGCAAGCACATCAGGAGTAATTCTCAAACTATGTCCTTGACGCAGTAAGACACCAGCTTGTTCAAGAGTGCCTAAACTGCGGATTAATGTTGGTTGGTTTATGCCACCAATAAACTCTGTAGCTGCTTGTTGAAATAGCTTATTAGTCGGTTGGATAGGCGAAACAGCAGCAATTAATTCCAATATCTTCTTGCAAATTTCAGGATTAATTTGCTCGCTAACTTTCCCAATCATGATGTCCTGAAACCGATTGAGCACTTTGCGTCGGAAGTCTTCATTGCGTTCCAACAAATTTAGAGAAATTGCTTGCTCTGCTAACAACTGACCACCCACTACAATTACGAGAGGAGAATCGTAGGCAATCGCTGCGAGTCGATCGGCAAAGTGACCGTATTCCTGCCCAATTGCCTGATGTGCCAGTGCTTTCATCTCTGGAGAACTTAACTCTTTGAGTTCATCTAGTGGCAAATAATCAATCCCCTTTTGATCCAGTTGTGTCTGGAGTGATTGAACAGCATGGGGACGAGAAGAAAGAACTAATTTAATTTCAGGATGATTACTGCGGGTACGGTTATGAATGAGTTTGCATAAGGTTATTACATCTTGTTCGCGTCTATGAGCATCGTCTAAAACAATAACGCAAGGATCTAGTGGCAAATTGTCTGCATTTTCAGGAGTAACAGCTATATCGTCTTCAACGAACCACAGCCGGAAATTAGGATGCTCGAACGTCTTCGCAAATTCATAGAGTAGTTTCGTCTTACCGATACCACCACGCCCAGGTAGAATTGCAACTTGCTTCGCACTTGATGTCACAAAATCATGCAAGCTCTTGAGTGCATCATCACGCCCTTCCAGTTTCCAGGTGTGGTTGAATAGCTGATTAGCATTGAGCCAACTATGGAAGAAATCATCCCAAGATACGAATGAAGTTAACTTTGAAATCCCTAGAAATGCATTTTGCCACTCTGGATGAAAGTGGTCTCTCACGAGGCGACGGGCAGCTTCTGGAGAACGGCTCGACAAATCCCGTACTTTTTGTGAAATGTCTCGCACATCCCAGACTTCCCATACTGGACTGTTAGCAAAAACTTTCCGAACCTCAACACCCGCCACACGACTCAGAAGTAGAATATATCGCTCTGCCTCGAACCCCTTAGCCTGTTCAATGACTTTTTTTGCATCACCCTGGTTGAACCGCTGCCACTGTTTACATTGAAATGCCCACTTCTCACTATTGTCCAAATGAGCAACAATATCAACACCTTCCTGATTATCCCCCTGAGTGCCGTAGTGATAAATCTTTTGAGGTTTGAGAAATCGGGCAATGAAATCGAGACAGAAGGCTTCAAAAGCATCCCATGCAAGCCCTTCAAAAGGCAAACACTCTTCGTGAGCCTTAGCTGGTAACTGGAGATCCTCAACAGAATTTTCTTCCTGATGCTTTTTAAGCAATCCGGGGATTTTTTCAGCAAAACTCATTGGAACACCTACTGTCTTTGTAGGTTCCCGATTTTCAGCACTACTTTTGGGACGACCTGTTCCCTTACGCTTACCACCACGCGACATATTGACACCAAACACCAAGATTTTATTTTACTGACTCATCTTAAATAAGATTATAGGGTTCATCAACTCGATCAAAAGGATTTGAAAATTCTTACCCCTCTCACCCGATCGAATGTTGTAACTCTGACGCCGACTTAAATCTAGCCCCTGAGTACAGGATTAATAGCGATCGCCACCGCACAAACTTCGCATCCTATACTTTAAAAACATCACTTCCCGCAAACAACCGATCTGAAAATTAACGCAATGCTATGAGTGAACTACTCGCTGTCGATGCCATACAAGCCATGCAAAACTGGTTGCTGACGCAGGGATTTAACCCAGAGGATTTAGAGCAGCGAGGTAGCAATGGCGATACCGCCTTGATGCAAGCCGCGCGATCGGGTGAACTGGAAGTCGCCCGATCGCTAATCCAATCAGGCGCGGTTGTCAATGCTAAAAATAATGATGGCAATAATGCCCTTTGGTTTGCTTGTTTTCGCGATCGCGACGATTTGATTAATTTGTTGGTGAATTCTGGAATTGACATCAATAACCAAAATGATAACGGGGCTACTGCGCTGATGTATGCCGCTTCAGCGGGTAAAACCGAGATGGTGCAAGCCCTTTTAGCCGCGGGTGCTAATTCCCAATTAACAAATTTGGATGACTTTCGGGCGATCGATTTTGCAGCTAACCGCGAAATTCTCAGGATGTTGAAGTATGTTGGCATCTAGCATCATCAAAAATGAATATCACGAAGCTACAAAGCATTCTGTGATTTCGGTGCAACTCGATCCGAATTATGTGGATGCAACAACTCAACCTGCATCTTTCAAAAAATACCCGCAATTTTTCCGGCGCTTTCCTTTAGAATTAAACCATCCGTTTCATCATTTCTTATCCCTCACCAGTGCCATTACCTTTAAAAAGGAATATCGAGAAAGGATTCATTCTTTGCGAGTCCAGCCTTCCGCCGGAGCGCTCTACCCCACCGAACTTTACGTGCAACTCCGGGGCATCAAGGGTATGCTCGATGGCATCTACCATCTAGAGCCAGTCCGATCGGCCAACAGCTACTGGCCCTTTGTGGTTGGTCGGTAACAACGGCTGCTAATGTGGTGACATTGGTAATTGTTTGCCCCGATCGCGCCACGAATTGGCAAGTGCTCAACCATGTTGTAACCTTGGGCAATTTGATGGCACTGTTTTCTCCAGATGCCAAACTGCGGATTTATGCAACTCCAGAGATGGTGGAGCCGTTTGAGATCCGCGTGGACGAACTGCCTATTTATCGAGAAAGTTAAAGCTCGCCCAGCTAAAAATATCCTAAATCGGGGATTGGGTACGGTCGGGCAGACCCAAATCTCTGGATGGAATATCGTCCTTGAGTCAGATATAGTTGTATGATAATCTATATTATAATATCAGTCTGATATAAATGCTTGAATTATCAGCCCTTGGGCTGCTACAGTGGCAACCCCTGCACGGCTATCGCCTAAAGCAACTACTGGAGCTGTTTATGAGCAGTTACATCAGCGTCAACTACGGAGCAATTTACCCGCTGCTGAAGCGCTTGGAAGAGCGAGGGGCGATTGCGGTAATTGCTGAAGAAGCCGGAGATGCCGGATGTCCGCGCAAAATTTACGGGATTACACCGTCTGGGCGCGATCGCTGGCGGCAAAAAATGCTCGAACACCCTCAAGAAAGCTGGGTTAACAGCGGTTCCAGGTTCCAAATCAAGTTTTTCTTTTTTGGCGACTTAGAACCCCCAGAACGGCTGAAATTGTTGGAACACCGCTTGCGAGTCTGTTACATCCGGCAAGACTACATCGAAAGCCTCAAGAACGAATATCAACTAACCAACGACCATCAATTTGCCTCTCGCGATCGCTGTAAGTCTGTGCTGGCGTTAGAGATAGAATGGTTAACTGAGCAACTAGCCAAAGAAAAAAGTGCGATAGCGGACGGGACTCCCCCAACTTTCTCTGAATCTACCTTGTGAAATCCAAAATCTCTCCACGTTGCCCACTCCAGTGAGTCATCAGAAGGATGTGCAATCATCCTTGCATACCATAACTTTTGAGAGATAACAAAAAAGTTTCCTAAAAACGATCGCGCCCAGGCTGGGCTAAGTCCGATGTTAAAAAACCTAACTGGTGGTGCAAATGAGTTATTCTAAATCTCCTGAATCCGTGGTTGATGCTCAAGAGCAAAAGTTTCCTACACCGGAAGTTCCCACAACCGATGCAGACAACGATCGACTGTACGATGTTCCCGCGATTGCCGATCGCCCCCGCCCCGGTAAACCACGATCGCGCTGGCCCCTAATTGCGGCGATCGCGCTCTTGGCAGGTGCCGCAGGATTCGGCTGGTACTCGTGGCAATCGGGCCACAATCGCTCACAGCAACAGGCAGCGGCAGCCCAACCCAAAGCCATACCAGTCAAGATCGCAGCCGTTGAAACCAGCTCAGTCCAAGATGCCTCCGAATTTGTCGGCAGTTTAGAGGCCAAGCGTTCAGTACAAATCAAACCCGAAACAGAAGGGCTAGTCACGGAGATTTTTGTCAAATCCGGGGACTCGATCGACAAAGGACAAGCCATCGCCCGCATCAAAAACGACACCGCCCAAGCTAACTTGAGGCAATCCCAAGCCAACCTGATCCGCGCTCGATCCCACTTAGCCGAATTGCAAGCAGGCACTCGGCCCGAAGAAATCGCTCAACAAAGAGCCGAAGTCGCCCAAGCAATCGCCAACCTAGCCCAAGTGCGATCGGGTTCTCGGCCAGAAGAAGTTGGCCAAGCCCAAGCCCGCGTTTCCCAAGCCCAAGCCGATCTCGCCGATGCCCAAACAGGCAGCCTCCTAGAAGACATCGCCCAAGCAAGAGCGCAAATAGAAGCAAGCACAGCCGAAGCCAAGTTAGCCAACCAGCAGCTTGCTAGATATCAGGCCTTGGCAAAAGAAGGCGCAACATCCGCAAACACCCTCCAGGAATACATCCAAAAAGAAAGCACCGCCCAAGCCAACCTCCGAGAAGCTCAAAGACGCCTCGAGCAGCGGCAAAAGAACAGACAAGCCGAGATCGATCGGCGCACAGCAGCCCTGCAACAGCAGCAGCAAGCTTTGCGGCAATTGCAAAACGGTTCGCGCCCAGAAGAAATAGCCAAAGCTGAAGCAGAAGTCGCACAAGCCAAGAGCAAACTAGCCCAGTTAGCCAACGGTACGCGCCAAGAACAGCTAGATCAAGCCCAAGCACAAGTTGCCGAAGCCGCGGCTCAAGTGCGTGGCTTTGAAGTACAACTCCAAGAAACTGCGGTAATCGCGCCCTTCGCCGGAGTCATCGGCGACATACCGGTGAAAGTAGGTGACTACTTGCAAAAAGGCGACCCCATTGCCACTTTGACTGAGAACCAATTGCTCGACTTGCGGTTATCAATTCCTTTGGAACAGATGCCTCAGTTACGCTTGGGGCTGCCAGTACAAATGCTCGACGCTCAAGGTAAGGCGATCGCGATCGGTGAAATCAGTTTTATCTCTCCCAATGTCAGCGCCAATTCCCAAACAATTTTAGCTAAAGCCACCTTTCCTAACCCCAGCGGCGAACTGCTCAATCTCCAGTTTGTCAAAGCCAAAGTCATCTGGAAACAGAACCCCGGAATCTTAGTTCCAGTAATAGCAGTCACTCGCTTAGGCGGGCAAACTTTTGTCTTCACAGCTCAAAAGCCGGAACAGCCGCAACCTGGAACGCCACCTTTAATCGCGCGGCAAAAGCCTGTGAAATTGGGAACCATTGAGGGGAATAATTATCAAGTTATCGAAGGTTTGCAAGCAGGCGAAAAAATTGTTGTAGCAGGCATACTCAACTTGACCGACGGTGTTCCAATTATGGTTCAAGAGCCAGAGGCCGGAACAGATAAAAGCACAAAATTACCAGTGGGTAGCAAAAATTAATCTCTGCATCAAGATTTAAGCGTTCGGGTTCGTAGTGAGGACTTTATATCAAATCCTCTCTTCATCGGAATAGTAAATTAGAGTTAACCGTTAACATCACCTGACGGTGCAACCGGAATTGATATTAGTCCTTCTTCTGTCTTAGCAATTAGCCATCCGCAACTACCCATTACCCAAATAATGTTTGCAGATTTCTTTATCAAACGACCAGTCTTTGCTAGCGTCTGCGCCTTAATTATTGTTCTGGTAGGCGCAATCAGCATTCCCACATTGCCGATCGAACGCTTCCCCGACATTAGCCCCACCCAAATTAACGTCACAGCCAACTATAGCGGTGCGAATGCCGAAGTTGTCGAAAACGCAGTTACGAACATCCTAGAAAGGCAAATCAACGGCATTGAAGGACTGAAATATCTAACTTCCAGTAGCACTAACAGTGGAACTAGCACCATTACAGCCACCTTTGATACTTCCCGCGACAAAGATATTGCCGCCGTCGATGTGCAAAATAGAGTTGCAGTTGCTCAGCCACAACTGCCAGATGCCGTACAACGCACAGGAGTTACAGTTACCAAACAATCTAACAGCCTGCTGCTGGCTATAGGATTATTCACCGAAAATAAAGAATACGATACCATATTTTTAAGCAACTACGCCGACCTCTATTTAGCAGATACTTTAAAGAGAGTAAAAGGCGTGGGCGACGTGCGAATTTTTGGGGAAAGACGCTATGCTATGCGCCTGTGGATCGATCCCAATAAATTAGCTGCTCGCAATCTAACAATGCAAGATGTAACAAGAGCAATTAACGAACAAAACTTGCAAGTTGGTGTTGGAAGGATTGGTCAAGAACCAGCCCCAGAGGGGCAAATGTATCAGATAGATTTGAGTGCAGAAAGTCGTCTAAAAAGCCCGGAAGAATTTGAAAACATCGTTATTAAAAGCGAAACTAATGGAACTTTAGTTAAATTAAAAGATGTCGGAAGAGCCGAATTAGGAGCAGAAAATTATAACTCTTTCCTGCGATTTCGAGGTAAGGACGCTGTGGGTTTAGGGATTTACCAATTACCCGGAAGTAATGCTTTAAATGTTGCCCAAGCAGTCAAAGCAGAAATGGAAAAATTAGCTAAAAACTTCCCTCCCGGAGTGATACATAGAACAGCACTCGATACGACTCAATTTGTCCAAGAGTCGATGGCAGAAGTAGTAAAAACTCTGTTTGAAGCAGTCTTGTTAGTGGTGATAGTTATTTTTGTTTTTCTGCAAGATTGGCGCACTACGATTATTCCCACCGTCACAATCCCCATTTCCTTGATTGGGACATTTGCCTTTATCAAAGCTTTCGGATTTACGATTAACAGTTTGTCTCTATTTGGTCTTACCTTAGCAACAGGTTTAGTGGTTGATGACGCTATCATAGTAGTCGAAAATATTGACCGTCTTGTCCGCCAAGGTATGAATACCCGCCAAGCAGCTTCTGAATCAATGCGGGAACTTTTTAGTGCTGTAATTGCCACTTCCTTAGTATTGATGGCCGTGTTCATACCCGTGGCTTTTTTCCCTGGGACAACGGGCGCTCTCTATAAACAATTTGCCCTGACAATTGCTTTTTCAGTGCTGCTTTCTACGTTTATGGCGGTTACTCTTACTCCCTCACTTGCCGCTATATTACTGCGCCCAGGTAAGAAGTTTGGTGGCCCGTTGGGTTGGGTGTTTAACCGCATTAATATTTTTCTTGATTGGACGCAAAAGAAATATAGAGATTCCTTAATATTCTTAACACGATTTAAAACCATTGTTACCCTGTTGTTTATCGCTTCTCTGGGATTGACAGCTTGGCTTTATTTATCAGTACCGACAGCATTTATCCCAGAGGAAGACCAGGGCTATTTTCTGACAATTATTCAAGGGCCTCAAGGCGTTTCGCTGCAATACACCCAGCAGGTGATGGACGGAGTTGAAAAAGAAATCCTCAAACTTCCTGAAGTTGTGGGGACTTTTTCTGTAGGTGGCTTTGGTTTTAGCGGTAATAGTTCCAACCAGGGGATTATATTTACTACCCTTAAACCCTGGAAAGAAAGGGAAGGTGAAGATCAAACCGTACAAGCGATTATTGGTAAGCTGCGGGGTAAGTTTTTCGCGATTCCAGAAGCTAGAATTTTCCCTGTGAATCCGCCGGCTATTCAAGGTTTAGGTCAATTTGGAGGCTTCCAATTTCAATTGCAAGACCGCAAAGGTAACAGCGGTTTAGATGCCTTAGTCCAGACTATGGGCGGGATTTTGAAGCAGGCAAATCAGACACCGGGATTGCAGGCGGTATTTAGTACGTTTGCTGCGAATACGCCTCAGTTAATTGTGGAAGTTGACCGCAATCGAGCTAAGGCTTTGGATATTCCAATCAATGATGTTTTCAGTACGTTACAAACGGCTCTGGGTTCGCAGTATGTAAACGATTTTAATCTCCAGCAGCGCACTTATCGGGTGTATGTTCAGGCGGATAAACAGTTTCGTGATAACCCGGAAGATATTGGGAAATTGTATGTGCGTTCTGGAAAGAATGAAATGATTTCTTTGAGCAATTTGGTGAAGATAACTCCGGTGGTGGGGGCACAAAGTATTAACCACTACAATTTATATAGGTCAATTGAAATTAGTGGCACTCCGGCTCCGGGTTCGAGTTCTGGACAGGCGCTAAAATCGATGGAAAAGGTGGCAACTCAAGTTTTGCCCTCGGGTTTTGGCTATGAATGGTCGGGGAGTTCTTTAGAAGAAATTGAGTCGGGGGGTCAAGCACCGATTATTTTCGGATTGGGATTGATTTTTGTGTTTTTAGTTTTGGCGGCTCAGTACGAAAATTATGTCGATCCTTTCATTATTTTGCTGTCGGTTCCTCTGGCAATTTTAGGGGCACTTTTAGCTCAGTCGCTGCGGGGTTTGGCGAATGATGTTTATTGCCAGATTGGTTTGGTGATGTTGATTGGATTGGCTAGTAAAAATGCGATTTTAATTGTGGAGTTTGCGAACCAGTTACGGGAGCAGGGATATTCAATTGCTAAGGCGGCAGTTGAGGCTTCTCAAGAGCGTTTACGACCGATTTTGATGACTTCTCTGTCTTTCGTTTTGGGGATTGCTCCCCTAATTAACCCGGAAGGTGCGGGGGCTGCGAGCCGCCGATCGCTGGGGAATGCGATCGCGGGGGGGATGGTTGTTTCTACTTTCTTGAGTTTGTTTATGGTGCCGGTTCTGTATGTGGTGGTTGTCTCGGCTCGCGATCGCTTTAAGAAACGCGATCGCCCACAAAATCCGCCCTATGATGACACAATTTTGGATGGGAAAATGACTCCCGGCGAGGAGGTTGAACGTGATAAAGTATCACCATTTTAGTTGGTAATTTGAATACCAAAGACGTTTTTCAACTGTCAACTGTTTAACCATCCACCATCAATATCAACCGGGCGGGATCGAGCCGCACGTACCAGGGAAAAGGCCGATCTTTGATGTCGTGCCAGTTTTCTTTAAAGACTTCGGCTTGCACGTGGTAATCCTGTCCGCCTGCGGGTATTCCGTTGAATTTGAGAAACAGCGTCATCCGGTGCGGCGTTTCGCTGGTGGCAGCCAACCAACAAGGATAGGTATTATCAAGATCGGGATTGCTAGTGATGCTAATTTGGTGGGCGCGAATGCCAATATCGGTGAACCGATCGTCCAGGGCTTCTAGCGCTTGCAAAGTAATTCCCCAATCGGTTGCTGCTACTAAATTAGATCCCTGCACCACCGCACGGGAAAAGTTTTTACAGCCCGTAAGTTGAGCAATGCGAACCGTTTTTGGATGCTCAAAAATCTGATGTTTCGAGTTATAGGCGATCGCTTTTCCCGCCGACATCACCATCAGATTTTCACAAATTCGGTAAGCCTCCTCCAGGTTGTGAGTCACAAATAAGGTAATGCCGCGGTAAGTTGCTAAAGTTTCCACAAGCTGCCGCTCCATTTGACTGCGGAGATAGGTATCTAGCGCTGAAAAAGGCTCGTCCAAAAGCAGCAATTCCGGTTCAGTTGCTAAGGCCCTTGCTAGCGCTACCCGCTGTTGTTGTCCCCCCGAAAGTTGGTGCGGATAGCGATCGCCCAACCCCTGCATTTGCACTCCAGCCAACTGTCGATCGACTCGCTGCTGACACATTGCTTTTGGCAGATGCTGCAACCCAAAGGCAATATTTTGAGCAACTGTCATGTGGGGAAACAGCGCATAATTTTGAAACACCAAACTCACATTTCTTTTGTGGCTGGGTAGGTTAATGTTTTTGTCAGAATCAAAGAGCGATCGACCATTCAAGACTATTCGCCCTTTTCCAGGCGTATCCACACCAGCAATACAGCGGAGAGTCATGCTTTTACCCGAACCCGATCCGCCGAGTATCCCTAAAGTTTCTTGCTGTGCTGTAAAAGCCGTGTCGAGTTGAAAGTTCGATAATTGTTGTTTAATATCAACCAGCAATCCGGCAGTTGAAGTTGGCAGTTGCCGTTGCATGGAATGCCCTAAACGAGCCGGCTGCGTGCGTTTTCCGCCCCGATTGACAGGCTCATTTGCTTCGAGCATCCCTGCTTGCATTTGCTGTCTTTTGCCTTCGTAGCGCTGCTGCCAAAAGTTCACACCTATTATTCCCGACAGCGAGAGCATTAAAATAGAAATTGCCCAGAACCAAGCCTCATTCATTTCTCCAGCTTCCACCGCAAAATAGATAGCCATCGGGATGGTTTGCGTTTGTCCGGGAATATTGCCCGCCAGCATTAAGGTTGCTCCAAATTCTCCCAATGCTCGTGCAAATGCGAGGGTAATTCCTGCCACAAGTCCGGGTGCAGCCAAGGGCAATAGAATCTGAAAAAAAACGCGCCTTTGAGAAGCTCCTAAAGTTCTGGCTACTTGCAGTAAACTACTGTCTATTTGTTCAAAAGCCCCCAATGCTGTTTTGTACATCAGGGGAAATGAAACAACCGTTGCCGCCACTACTGCGGCATACCAAGTAAAGATAATCGTCAAGTCAAATTGCTGCATGAAGTGTCCGATCGGACCATTTCTGCCAAATAGTAACAGCAGTAAAAAACCCACCACAGTAGGTGGCAAAATCAGCGGCGAAATTAGAATTCCTTCAATCAATGATTTCCATCTACCGCGATAGCCCAACATCCCATAAGCCGCAGCAGTACCGAGAAAAAATGTGGCAATTGTTGCAATTCCAGCCGTTTTGAGAGAAATCCATAGGGGCGATAGATCCGTAGACATAGCAGCAGCCTCATTCAGCTATTCCAAATCCGTATTTCTTGAAGATGTTTTGAGCTTTTCTTGTGCTTAAAAATTGAACGTAAGCGCGGGCAGATTGCTGATTTCGACTTGCCTTAATGACTGCGATCGGATAAACAATCGGTGAGTGTAAGTTGCTCGGTGCCGTTGCGACTTGCTTAACTCGATCGGAAATTTTGGCATCTGTCACATAAACAACTCCTGCATCAGCATTAGCACTTTCCACCGCACCCAAGACGCTGCGAACTGAGTTGCCGTAAACCAACTTCGATCGCACTTGCTCGGTTATTCCCAATTTATTGAATAATATTGAAACCACCAGACAGTATGAGGGTGACAAGCAGACTGCTGAAAAAAGCAATTAGAGGTTTTTTCATAATAATCGATGAATAAAGATACTATATGAAAGCACATCCTACATATGCCACCTTAACGGATTCTGGCGATCGCGGAATGTCGGATTGAACGCAGTCATAATTAATCCCCTGACGGGGTGGTTAGATAAAATCCTCTCTTCATCGTCCTGTATTAAACTCTCTCTTCTCGAACTTCGCGTCATGAGCGCCTTCGCGGTTAAATCATTCTGATACAACCGGAATTGATATCACTCCGTCAGGAATGTGGCATGAGGCAAACACCCGATCGGTCAATTAACTGGATATGAGACTTTGGGCGATCGCATCTACTATCTTTGACAGAGTTTTAGGGCAAACTTCTGTATGACGATGCTTTCCTGGCATAATTAGGGCTTGCTGAATAAGTTAGGAAAAATCGCGATCGCACTTGATGGGCAATTCAAGCTCGGCGAGACATAACTTTTTGTTGACTATAACTTGCCCAGTTATAGCTTTTAATAATCAGTGAACCACATAAATAGGTGTGATTTTCGGTTGGTGAGATAAAAACGCACAAAAAACCCGTCTCAACCAGGTAGAAAGGTTCATCACTAAAAAAGTAATAGCAATGGCTGTTTCCGAAGTATTATCAAGTTTTGTCATCACTCGATTCAAGCTAAATCTTCTTTTTCCTTGTCCAAACTTGCCCTCAATTGCATTTCTAATTCTTTCATCTTCTAAGGCTTGTTTCTTTGTTTCCTTGTTTAATACTCCTAAGTCGGTGGGATAGCTAATGTCTGCTGGGGCACAGGTGGCATCTATGATTAATTTCCCTTGATTGGTTGATTCATTTTTTGCGTCCGAATCTTTTTTTTTCGGGCGGTTTTGGGGTGGTTTCGCGCATTTTTTCCACCATGCGTTCGTTCACTTTCTTGATTAAGTTTGCACTGATTCGCTGCCGAAAGTGGACTAATAATGATGGATCAAATGGGGGTTCATTACTGTATGTTGATTGACCGATAAAGTATTGCAGGTATGGGTTTTCACGGATCTGTTCTACTGTTTCTATATCGCTAATTAAGAGTTTTTCTTTGATGATTAATGCCCCTAATGCCATCCTAAATGATTTGGCGGGTGCTCCCATTTCGGTGGGGAAATTTTCAGCATAATCTGATTCAAATTCCGACCAAGGAATTAGTTGGGCCATTTTTACCCAACGGTTATCTTCTGACAATCTTCCTTCAAAGGGGAGTTTAAAGTCGGATGGGGGGCTTGGGGCAAGCTCAGCTTTTCTATACACGCTCGCAGGTGGTGATGCACGGGTTTTGACTGATTATACCTGTTTTTCTTGCACCCTTACTACTTTTTTGGTCGGAAAACCCATACACTGTTTACTTTTTTCACTGATTCAGCAAGCCCTACCTATCAAGTCAATTTAATCAACAAAAAACGGGCGATCGACATTACAATTCCCGTTGAAGATACGATGACTATTCTGGAAGCGGCAGAAGAACAGGGGTTAGAGTTACCTTCTTCTTGTCAGTCCGGTTCTTGTTCCAGTTTTGTGGGGCCAACTGGATGACATCGAACGTTTGCCAGCGATCGAGCCTTATCAAGAAGGGGATATGCCCCATTCGATTCGAGTTGCCGTGGCATCGAATAAATCGGCAATTAGAGGCGTAGCGATCGCCTAAGCATGACTCAAACCACTAATTCTCACGACTCTGGACACAATTGGGCGACTTACTATCAAGCGGTAACAGGTCGCCCGCCGCGCGAAACTTTGCTCAAAGGACTAGAAATTTTTGAGAAAGGCCAAAAGGGCGGCCAGGGGGACACCGCCCCTACGGGATTTGCTGTAGATTTAGGCTGCGGTGATGGACGGGATACGGTGGAACTGCTGCGTCGGGGCTGGCGTGTTTTAGCGATTGATGGGGAACAAAAGGCATTCGATCGCCTACTCGATCGTCCGATCGACCGCGATTTGCTGGAAACTCAATTGATGCGTTTTGAAACCTTGACTTTACCCCCGGCGATCGAGCTAATCAATGCCAGTTTTTGCCTGCCTTTTTGTCCGCCCGCAGCTTTCCCCCATCTTTGGGAAACGATCGTGAAATCGCTCAATCCTGGAGGGTTTTTCTGCGCTCAATTGTTTGGCGAACGCGACTCTTGGACTGTTTATCCCGATCGCACTCATCACACTCGGCAAGAAGTTGAAGCACTCCTGAAACCCTTTGAGGTTGAGTGGTTAGACGAGGAAGAACATCCGGGAGTAACGGCGATCGGTGAGGAAAAATACTGGCATATTTTTCACATTGTTGCTCGCAAAAAAAGTTAAAGTTCAGAGTTCCGACTTCTTGAATAAACCGGAACTCTTTTGAAGTTGAAGTTTGGGAAAAAGAAGTAATAGGCGTAAAAAAGCCCTTGTCAAATTAGGCAAACAGCATAAAAAAGTAGCTGATACTCGTAAAGATTGCCATTTCAAAACAGCTAACAATATAGAAATTCAGCACGCTTTGCCAACAAAATAGAAGCGAAACATTTACGAGCAATTGCGAGACAAATTTACCCCAAAATCACGCGTAAATGCTCCGCCACCTCTGCCACAAAAGCAATTAAGACATTGCCTGAGCGATATAATCAAAATAAGGAGCAGCTTCCTTCGCATCCTCCTGATTGAGCAAAGCCAAAGAAGCTTCCTTCAAACAGCGGATTGCTTCCACCATCCCTGGAACTGGAACGCCCAGAGAATTGTACATTTCCCGAACCCCAATCAAACCGATGCTTTCGATGGGTTCCTTGTCTCCCGCCAAAATACCATAGGTAATCAGGCGCAAATACCAGCCGTAGTCACGCAGACACAAAGCCCGTTCCCGTTGACCGTAAGCATTACCTCCAGGGGAAATAAAATCCGGGCGTTTTTTCCAGAGTTTTTTGCTAGCTTCATCAACAATTTTTCTTTCACTGTCAGAAAGCGCAGTAGCAATGCGTACCCGCTGTTCCCCCGTTTTAAAAAAATCATTGATACTTTGAAGTTCGCCGGTACTCGGATAACGAAGTTCGTCGTCGGCTTGGAGAATTAATTGGCTAACTACGCTCATTTGTTATTCAAATTTTTGAGGATATTTGAGAGTAACATTAATTGACATTCTCATCCCTTAAAGATGAGATTCTTGGTTCAGTGACTCACCTTCCTTCTAACATCGCTCGACACTAGAAGTAGTGGGCAAATCTCCCCAAGCGTGATGCTTAGTAACTAAGCCAGTTTCCTTGTGCCCCAAGGTACTGTGGGAACAATTCACAAACTGCGATCGAGAGTTGGAATGTCGGCAGACATTTGGACTGTTTGACGAGTTTTCGCTGCTTTGCCCCCGTAGCAGATCGCACAGGCTTCATTCAGGGCAATCTCCCCGATCGAAGCTTAACTTGAGGAGCAAGGGTTTCAAAAGTAGAAATACAGCTTGCGATTGAGCTTGATGCCGCTCGACCTGCTCCAGTCCGAAACACAGATCTTGCAGTACCATAGTGAATTCTACCACGACTACCTGTGAGCAAATCTAAAAAGCTCTCCTTTTTGAATCTCCCCACCTCCTTGGGCGGGGGATTATGGCTCACCAAGTTGACCACGGGACACTTAGGTGAAGCTGAGCCTGCATCGCATTCAACTATCCCTCTAGCCACTCAAATAGCCTCAAGGTGAAATTTCGTATACTTTATCCCCCTTTGGTTATTTCTGTGCTGTTTCCTGCTGTTTCGAGTTTTTTGCTTCCATCTCCAACAATTCTGGAACTGTTACAAATGTGTACCCTTCTTTTTTTAATTTAGCAATAATATTGGGCAAAGCTTCCACAGTCCTGGATCGATTACCACCGCCGTCGTGCATCAGGACAATACCGCCGGAATTTGCCTGCCGCATCACATTTTCCATCAACGATTGCGTAGCAGTGTGCCAATCTAAAGAATCAGCAGACCACATCACAACTGTATAATTTTTCTTTTGAGCATAAGCTGCTAATCCATTGTTTAAAATACCTCCCGGTGGGCGGAACATATATGTTCTGATGCCTGTTAATTCCTCAATTAACGAGGTCGTGCGATCGATCTCCCGCGCGGCACCCTCTTCGTTATACTTAATATATTGGTGGTTCCAAGTGTGGTTGCCGATCGCATGACCAGCCTGGGCAACTTTTTTGCCGAGTTCTGGATAAACTTGTAGGTATCTTCCCACCCAGAAGAAAGTCCCTTTAATATTGTTTTGTTTGAGAATATCCAGGATTTGTACAGTTGTTTTCGGCCAGGGACCGTCGTCAAATGTCAGGGCGATCGCCTTTTGTCGGGAGTCGAGTTTTGCCTGACGCAGGGTTGTACCCTTAAACTTGGACGGTAGGGAAGAGTTAAAACGGACTTTCTGCAACCTATCTAGAGTGTTTTCGGAAAACTCTACTCTCTCGGCGATCGACTGTTTCAAATTATTAACAATAGATTTCGACTGTTGTACTTGTGACTGAGATGCTGTCACCAGTTGCGCCTGCGATAGCGACGCTGGCTGATTTCCTCGCGGGTTCAGCGGCAACGTCACGCCCATTACAAAACTACCCAAGGCGGCTATAAAAGCAACGATCAAAGTTTTTCGCCGCCTCAACAGCCGTTTGAAGTTTTTCACGTTTTTATCTCCTTGACACCTTACAGAGTTAATTTTAGATTTTAAGTGGCAATGGGGAATGGAGAATCACGAATCGGGAATTGGGAGGAGTTCTGGCGGAGAAATTGGGTGATTAAAGCGTCCAGGAACCAATGCCGATCCCAGGACGGTGAGGTATGTTGACTATTCTCTAGTCCCAATTCCCAATTCCCAATTCCCAATTCCCAAAGAGTATTAACTATTCCCTATCCTCTCTTTGTATAACCCGACAATTCGATCGATCGCTTCGGCAATACTCAAACCGTCTGTTTGAATTTCCACAGCATCCGCCGCTTTACGCAAAGGTGACACCTCGCGGGTACTATCCTTTTCGTCTCGCAGGGCGATGTCGCGTTCCAACTGTTCCAAACTGGTTTTAGCCCGCTCGGTATCATTTAGTTGTAATAGCCGTCGGCGCGATCGCTCTTGTACCGAAGCGGTTAAAAAAATCTTCAGTTCCGCATCGGGAAACACATTAGTACCTATATCACGACCTTCTGCCACAATTCCGCCTGCTTTGCCGCAAAGCCGCTGCTGTTTCACCAAAAATTGTCGCACCGCCGGCAAAGCCGCAATTTCCGAGACGCGGGCTGTCACCTCTAAACTACGAATTGCCTCGGTGACGTCAAAGCCGTTAATCTTCAATGTCAAAGATGAAGGGTCAAGGTTGTATTCTAAATAACTGGAATTGACTAATTCGGCGATCGCCAATTCGTCGCCCATGGGAGTGTTGGTAGTCATCACCAGCCACGTCACAGCTCGATACATCGCCCCTGTATCTAGATAACACAGACCCAGAGCTTGGGCGACTTGTCTGGTAACTGTAGATTTGCCAGCGCCGGCTGGTCCGTCGATCGCCACAATTGGCCGACGATTCCTGATAATTATATTGTCAATCAACCGAGTAGAGCCGATTCTGGCTGCCACGGCTAAAAGTCCCGCCGTTTCCACAACTGCCAAGGGTGCGAGAGTGTCGGGATTGACCAGTTCAGCATACTCTAGAGAGACTGATGGCTCAAGGGCAAATTCTGCTTTTACCGCCGCCAGTGTCGCCTCCGCAGTGCGATCGCCCCCACAGAAGGTTTTCCACCCTTGCTGTAGAGCGCGGTAGAGTAGGCCAGCTTGCTGTTTTTGCTCTGGTGTTAAATATTGATTGCGAGAACTCAGGGCTAGTCCCGAAGCTTCACGGGCGATCGGACAAGCAATAATCTCTACAGGCAAGTTAAAATCTGCGACCAGTTTTCGGATAATTGCTACTTGCTGGGCGTCTTTTTGACCAAAATAAGCTCTTGTTGGCTGCACCAAACTTAAAAGTTTAGTGACGATGGCTGCTACACCCTGAAAATGACCAGGCCTGGACTTGCCACACAAAACCGATGTCATCGCCTGTGGTGGGACAACTTGAGTCAAGGATGAAAGGTCAATCACTGTCACCGCAGGAGTCTGGGCTCCTGAGTTGCCTGTCTCGATGCCCGAATCCCCGAACATTTCCAGTTCTGAGGGAGCAAAAATTACATCAACTCCAGCTTCTTGGCATAGCAGGCGGTCTTGCTCCAAATTGCGAGGATAGTCTTGAAAATCCTCCTTCGGCCCAAATTGCAGCGGGTTGACAAAAATGCTGACCACGACGATCGCATTTTCTTGTCGGGCCCGCTGGATCAAGCTCAAATGCCCGCTGTGTAAAGACCCCATCGTCGGCACTAAACCGATTTGTAAATGGGATGCTACAGATTTTTGTGAATTTAAGTAGCAGCGTAGGGCTGCAATGGTAGTAAACAGGCGCACGTATACACTCCTGAAGGCATTCGTCTGTATTGTGCCTCACAGTAGGGTTTAACGTCCAACAGTTGCTCGTGGCTTTGGTGCTATGACTTCAATTTCCACCGGAGCTAGGCCACTGCTCATCATGCCGAGCACGCTGGCTGCGCCTGCGGACAAGTCAATCACTCGATCGCCCACATAAGGCCCACGGTCATTGATGCGGACGACGACGGTACGGCCGTTGTCGAGATTTCTGACCATTAGTAGAGTTCCGAAGGGCAAGTTCCGGTGGGCTGCGGTCAAATCATTTTGGTTGAATCGCTCGCCACTGGCGCTGAGGTTGCCGTCAAAGCCTGGGCCGTACCAGGATGCCCAGCCATTGATCCGAACTTGAACTGGGCCTAGGGAAAGCACGGGGCTTTCAGGTTGGGGCTTGCCCATGACTTCTTGGAGGGGTGGGGCGTTACCCAGGAGCCTGCGGAGGCGATTGGTTGCTTGTAAGGCATCTAGGCTGAAGTCGCTGGTGGTATCCGGCAGGATGGTTTCGGCGTTAATGTTTACCAAGTCCTCGCCGTTTGCCTGGATCAGGTAGCGATTGCCTTTTTCCCACTTGACGGTAATGCTGTTTGGGTCAACGTTGTTGCGCGCCAACTGATTGAGTCTTGCTGCTAAGCTTGACGCCCGCCACACTGGGTCGGTTTCTTTGTCGCTGGAATTGCTGGACTTTTTGGTGTCAGACCCATTTTCTCTCTGGCCGACTATTTTCAACTGACTGGTGGCATTTACAGAACTTTTGCCAGTCTCTGTGTTTTTGGTATTGGCTTCTGGACTCGTGTTCAGAAATGTGATGACTGGAATGTTCCGCACGTATACTGTCGCTGCTTGTCGCCCTTCCAATTCGTGGGATTGAATTTTGGCGATCGAGTTAGAGTCAATGTCAGCCCTTGCTTGGTACTGATATTGTCCGACTTTTTCTGCTTCGACCCGAGTTGCGTTTAACTGCGGGGACGGTTGGGTGAAAACTACTTGCTTGTTTTCCTGAAAGTTTTGCCTGGACCCATCAGTGGCTTGTGCGTGACAAGATGATGCCGTTCCTACCGCAGGAACTAAGAGGACAGCTAGTAGACTACCAACAAATTTTTCCTTCATACGTCCATTTTTGTGAAGAGCCATTGCTAACGGAGGTGAGGGGATTAGCCTGACGGGCGACGGTTCTTAGGAATTTCTAAGAGTGTCCTTCGCTGTTCCCCCGCGAGTCAAATCAAAATGTCGGGCTGCATTTTTGCTTTTGTGTTTAGGCCAAATAATTTTTTGGCTGCAACTTCCCTGACACTTGACAACTCATACTCAATTTGCAATTTGTGTTTTGTTAACGAACTGCAACAGACTACCACAAACTTTTGAGCTTGGGGATCGCTGATCCCACGCATTTTGCCAAAAATTCCTCGGATCTTCACAGTTCTCTGTCTGAGAAAATGCTTTAATGACAGTGCTTGCAGAGTTTTTCGCAATTCCTGAAAAATTTACAAAACTTTACAAAACTTTACAAAAACTGATAAATATTTTCTGGGCGCTAAAATCTCAAATCTCCCATCTCAAACCTCAAATCGCTAGACTTGGCAATAAACTAAAGACTAGAAATCGACTAAGGCGGACTTATGGACTATCGGGAAGCAGGTGTGGATGTTGAGGCGGGCAGAGCTTTTGTCGATCGCATCGGCAGTATGGTCAAAAGCACCCATCGATCGGGTGTTTTAGGCGGATTCGGCGGGTTTAGCGGGTTTTTCAGCGTCCCAGAAGGTTTAAAAGAGCCGATTATGGTTTCCGGCACTGATGGTGTCGGGACTAAGTTGAAATTGGCCCACAATCTCGATCGCCACGACACCGTAGGTATCGACTTGGTAGCCATGTGCGTCAACGACGTACTCACCTCCGGGGCAGAACCCCTATTTTTTCTCGATTATTTGGCGACGGGAAAGTTAAACCCCGAACAATTAGCTGCTGTGGTTGCTGGCATTGTTGATGGTTGCAAGCAAGCTGGCTGTGCTTTGTTGGGTGGGGAGACAGCCGAAATGCCCGGTTTTTACCAAGCGGGAGAGTACGATTTGGCTGGCTTTTGCGTCGGAATTGTCGAAAAAAGCAAATTGTTAGACGGTTCGCGGGTTACAGTCGGAGATGTGGCGATCGGGCTGGCTAGTTCCGGCGTCCACAGCAACGGTTTTAGTTTGGTCAGAAAAATTGCAGGCGATTTGGGTTTTGACTGGCATTCCCAGCCAGAAAAATTAGGTGGCAAAAGTTTAGGAGAAGTCCTCTTAACTCCAACTACCATTTATGTAAAGCCAGTTCTCGAAGCCCTTAAGAGTGGTTTGGATATTCACGGCATGGCCCACATTACAGGCGGCGGTTTGCCGGAGAATTTGCCTCGCTGTTTGGCAGCCCATCAATCTATCAAAATTGACACTAATAGCTGGCCCAATTTGCCGATTTTTGAGTGGATTGCTGAAGCGGGCCAAGTTGCCACTGTTGATATGTTCCATACTTTTAATATGGGCATTGGTTTTGTGCTGTTGATGTCCCAAAGAGATGCAAAACAGGCTGTTAAATGGTTTGCATCTCAGAATCTTCCTGCTTTTGAAATTGGCCAAGTAATTGATGGTGAGGGACAATTAGTAATGGCCGATTAATTTTAATTGATTGAAATAAAAAAAAATCGCCATTTTTTTGAGGGTAAAAGGGTTGACTCTTGCCGTTTGATAGAGTACAATCTAATAATGGGAGTGGTGACAAAAATAATTATTTTTGTCACCACTCCCATTATCTAAAATATACAGCAAAAACTCCAGCGCTGTCAATAGGTAATCCTTCTTTTTTAAGGCGAAATTTTTTAACAAAATTTTCACAAAGCGCGATCGATATAATAAGTAAGTAGGGTGCGTTGCTCCCAGATTTTCGATGATAATCACACAGGGTTGATGGCGACGCACCCTACAGTATCTGCTAAGGCTAAAAAACCCGGTTTCTGAGACAAATTCTGCATCTGTACGACAAATATTCAGGTAGAAACCGGGTTTTTGGTCGCCCATCCGTAAGTGCTGACTAAACTATAATGAAAACAACCTAAAGGAGGTAATAGTATGTTGACAAGCGATCTCAATGCTCTACTTGACCAACAAGCACTCCAACGCCAAGATTCCGAATGTCGCTATATTACCGATCGCGTTAACTGGGAGCAATATGAAACCTTACTCACCAGAAATGGGGATAGTTCGGCCTATCGAGTCACCTATTTGGATGGAGTCTTAGAAATTATCTCACCTTCCCGTCGCCATGAAATCAGAAAAACACGGATTGGAGATCTTTTAGTCATTTACTTTTTAGAAGCAGATATCGACTATTTTCCCTTTGGTTCTACCACTTTGCGGCAAGAGGAAAAAAGTGGCGGGACAGAACCCGATGAAGCTTACTGCATTGGTACAGACAAAGAATTTCCCGATTTGGCAATTGAGGTTGTTGTTACCAGTGCTGGCCTGAATAAATTGGAAGTTTACAGAAGGTTAAATGTTAAAGAGGTTTGGTTTTGGCAAAATGAACGTTTTAGCCTCTACTACCTGCGAGAAGAGATTCCAGTTCAATTTGTCCAAGCCTGCGGTTATGAGCAAATCTATCGCAGTGAAATTATCCCTGATTTAGATATAGAATTGTTGGCAGAATTTGTCCGATATCCGAATTCCCTCGCAGCAGTTAAGGAATTTCGACAACGACTGATTTCTGGCTAAAATGACAGCCCTGGAGGCCAAAAGTATTTCTACACAATATTTATGACGTTAAGGAGAATTCTAGCAGCGACATCAAAAACTATCACATTTGACAGAATAGTATTTCCCATGGCAGTAAGATTTACTTATTACCCATTAGGTGAGGAGCAAAAATGTCAAAAGTTTCTGGGTCAAAACTTTCTGGACAAGCTTTCTGGTTTTGCCTAAGTTTATTTGCCCACATCTTGGTGGTGCAAAATACAGTTTTTGCCACAGAAACTGCCGCCACAGTCCAAATTGCTGAAGCAGAAAATGCGATCGCCAAAACCGAACCAACTGACACCCCAACACTAGGATTATCAGTTATAGCGCCACCACAAACCTCCAAAAGTGATTTAACCGCAGCATCAAATTCCGCTATTGAAACAGCAGTAAGTGCGAACGCTGAGTCAACACCCACATCAAATAACGCAGCGCCAGCTTCAGTCATTTCCAGCGAGTTACAGCAATCTCCAATCCCGGAAACTCTGCCAGACAAAAATTCCCGAAGTGAGTCGCAACCATCATCAGAACTGCCCGATACCACCTCTATGAGTCAGGTGACATCAGTATCTCAACTATCCGATGTCAAGCCTACAGATTGGGCATTTCAAGCTCTACAATCCCTAGTCGAACGCTACGGGTGCATCGCCGGATATCCAGATGGAACTTACCGTGGCAACCGAGCATTAACTCGCTACGAATTTGCCGCTGGATTAAATGCTTGTTTAGACCAAGTTACCAAACTAATTGGCTCGTCAACAGCTAATTTTGTTACCAAAGAAGACTTAGCCGTACTGCAACGCTTGCAAGCAGAATTTGCCACCGAGTTAGCTAGTTTGCGCGGCAGAGTGGATGCCTTAGAAGCCCGCACCAGCGAACTCGAAGCCAATCAGTTTTCGACAACTACTAAACTGAATGCAGAGACTATTTTGGCGGTGGGCGATACCTTTGGAAATGGTGCTGTCGGTGAAGATAAAACTAATACCAACTTCGGCTACCGGGTGCGGTTAAATTTCGATACTAGCTTTACCGGAGCGGACCGTTTGAGAACTCGGTTGCAAGCGAGAAATAGTGCTAGGTACGATCGCACTACCGGCACTCCCATGACTCGTACCAACTTTGATGGAGATAGCGGCTCGCAAATCATTCTCGATAAACTCAGCTATCAGTTTACCACCGGCCGCACCACTGTGGAAATTGGAGCAAAAGGACTTACTTCCGATGATGTCGCTCCTTTAATCAACCCTTATTTTGATAGTGCAGCCCAAGGCGCTGTTTCTCGCTTCGGAGCATTCAACCCCGCTATCTATAATACACCGGGAGAAACCGGAATTGCGATCAATCATTTATTGAGCGCCAAACTGAATTTAACTTTGAGCTATCTTGCTAATACCGCCGCCGATCCTACAGCGGGAAACGGACTTTTTGATGGTAGCTACGGGGCGATGGCTCAACTTACTTACTCCCCAAGTTCAGAGCTTGATTTAGCCTTGAGTTACGTGCACAGTTACTCCCGCAAAGAAGATGTCGATCTTTCCCTCGGTACCGGCAGCAATAATGCCAATCAGCCTTTCAATCAAAGTGCGACAAGAGGAAACCATTTTGGCGTTGAAGGAAGTTGGCGGGCTTCGCCTCGATTTGCGATTTCTGGGTGGGTGGGATATGTAAATGCTCAGCAGTTGTCTGATGGGGATGCAAAGGCAGATATTTGGAATGGCGGAGTAACTTTTGCTTTCCCAGATTTGTTTGGTGAAGGCAATGTTGGCGGCATTATTGTCGGTGTTCCGCCCAAGGTGACTCGCAATGATATTAAAGACAACAAAGATCGTGCTACTTCTATTCACGTAGAAGCTTTGTATCGGATTCAAGTCAGCGATTTTATCAGCGTTACTCCGGGAGTTTATGTGATTACCAATACAGATCACAACAAGGATAACGGTACAACATGGGTGGGAGTTCTGCGCACGAGTTTTAATTTTTAAACTTTTATGGCAGAGTCATGAGTTATTAGTTATTAGTTATTTGTGGTTTTTTGCTTCTAATAACCAGTAATTATGCCCTAGACCCTAGACCCGTAGAGAATTTATCGACAATTCACCTTGATATTATCTATCTTTAGAGGGGTGACAACATTGTGAATAGCAGAATAATTTGTTGGCGAGGGGATTTTTCAGGAAAATGCTCGATATGAAACCTTTAAAACTACTAAAACTACAATCTGTGCTGGCGGGGGCGATCGCGATCGCCTTTTGTTTAATTGCGCTGTCCAGTTACGCCCAAGGTAAGAAAACTTTAACCCTGGCCACTTCCCCCGACTACCCGCCCTACGAATATAAAGATACGGCTGTGAGCGGCAACGAAATTATCGGTTTTGACATCGATATTGCCAAATATATTACTCAAGAATTGGGCTACGAACTGAAAGTAATTGGCATGGATTTTAACGGCTTAATTCCGGCTTTGCAGGCGGGAAGAGCAGATTTAGTGATGGCGGGCATGACTCCCACAGCAGAAAGGAAAAAAAATGTAGACTTTTCGGATCTTTACTACGAAGCAAAAAATACAATTGTTGCCAATAAAGGCAGCAATTTTACCAAAGCTGAAGATTTAGTAGCCAAAAAAGTAGGCGTTCAACTCGGCAGCATTCAGCAGGAAGCAGTCAAGAAAATGACGGGCGTGCAGGCAATTCCTCTGAATAAAATTCCTGACATTATTCAAGAAATTAAATCAAATCGGATCGCAGCGGGGGTGATCGAAGATACTGTGGCTGCGGGCTATGCAGCAGCTAACCCAGATTTGGAATTCAATACAATTCCGAATACTGAAGAAAGCGGTTCGGCGATCGCCTTTCCCAAAAATTCTAAATTAGTTCCAGAATTCAACCGAGTCCTCAAGCAAATGAAGGACAGCGGTAAAATTAAGGAACTAGCTACTAAGTGGTTTTCTCGCCCGATCGCCCAAGAAACAGATCCAGCAAATACACCTGCGCCCTCTCCCAAATTAGGGTTAGACTTTGGCAAAATAGGGCCGAACTTACCTTACATTTTAGGCGGAATCGGGGTAACATTAACCTTTACCCTGCTGTCGGCATTCCTCGGATTTCTCTGGGGAATCGTGCTGTCTCTGTTTAAGATTTCTAGCATTAAACCGCTGGCTTGGTTCGGCAATGCCTACACTTCCATTTTTAGAGGCACGCCACTAATTTTGCAGTTGACTTTAGTTTATTTTGCCACGCCCCAGCTTACGGGTTATAATATATCTGCGCTGCAAGCTGGTGTCATTACTTTTTTCCTCAATTCTGGGGCTTATATTTCCGAGACCATCCGCGCCGGCATTCAAGCAGTAGATAAAGGGCAAAAAGAAGCCGCCGAATCCCTCGGCGTTCCCTACAAACAAATGATGGGCGATATTATCTTGCCACAAGCGCTAAAAAATATTTTGCCTGCTTTGGTGAATGAGAGTATTGCTCTGTTGAAAGACTCAGCTTTAGTTTCAGTAATTGGTGTAGAAGATTTGCTGCGTCGCGCTACAATTGTAGGAGCAGAAAAGTATATTTACTTTGAACCTTTGATATTTGTCGGCGCAATTTATTACTTGATGGTACTTAGTTTAACTTGGGGGGCAAATGTACTCGAACGTAGACTCCAAACTAGCAGTTAAAGTCGATCGCCTGTATAAATCTTTTGGCAATTTGAAGGTTTTGCGCGAGATTAGTACAGAGATTCATAAAGGAGAAGTGATTGCCATTATCGGCCCTTCTGGGTGTGGTAAGTCTACTTTTTTACGGTGTTTGAATTTACTGGAAATTCCGACTTCGGGACAGATATACATTGACGGAGTAGATATTACTGCGCCGAAGACAGATATTATGAAAATGCGGCAAAAAGTGGGGATGGTGTTTCAGCATTTCCACTTATTCCCCCACATGACGGTACTAGAAAATGTTACCTACGCACCTGTAAAGGTGAAGCAGATCGCTAAGGAGGAAGCCCATCAAAAGGGATTGGAATTGTTGGAAAAAGTCGGTTTGTCTGATAAGGCGGATGTTTATCCTTCTAAACTGTCGGGGGGACAAAAACAGCGGGTGGCGATCGCCCGTTGCTTGGCTATGGAACCGGAAATTTTGCTGATGGATGAACCGACTTCTGCACTCGATCCAGAAATGGTTAAGGAAGTGTTAGATGTAATGAAAGCTTTGGCGAAAACGGGGATTACAATGGCAATAGTCACTCACGAGATGGGATTTGCGCGGGAAGTCGCCCACCGCATCTTGTTTCTCGATGGCGGAAAAGTGGCGGAAGATGTGCCGCCACAGGAGTTTTTTGCTAACCCTAAGTGCGATCGGGCTAAGCAATTTCTGGAAAAAATGCTTTAATCTAGATTAACCTATTTTTACTCCATTTTCCCGCAGTTCGATCGACTCGCGACTGCCGCAATCCGGCAGGGGTTTAAACCCCTGCCTCATAGCTAAAGTCGGTTAAAAACCGACTGAAAAAATCGGCGGAAAGTAGCGTAAACCCCAGTCCTCTTTGAGAGGACTTTCGCTATGAGACAGGGGTTTTTAACCCCTGTCGGACTCTCCCACCCGATCGAGTTTAAATTAAGCTGAAATCCGCAGCACTGATGCTGCTAGCAGAAACTCCGTTTAAAGCAGCTATAATTTCTCCTGTTTGCACAAACTTAATTAAAGTATTGCCGCTAGTTTCGGTAACACTTAATTGCGCGAATGTCAAGCCATTAGCTAGCATCAACAAATCTTTGCCAACTTCAAAATCCGCAATAATATCGATACCGGAATTGACAGAGAGTAAAAAGCGATCGCTCCCAGCACCGCCAATTAAACTATCATCGCCCAAACCGCCAATCAAAGTATCATTTCCTTTGCCTCCCCAAAAAGTATCATTTCCCTCGCATCCGTCAAGCAAATCATTGCCAGCACCCCCACTCAGACAATCATTGCCACCACCTCCGCAGAGGATATCATTGCCATAATTGCCGTAGAGAGAATCCTCGCCTGCGCTACCGAGGATTGTATCATTTCCCTTGCCTCCAAAGGCGATCTCATTACCTTTGCCACCGTCGATAAAATCAGCGCCTTCACCCCCCAAAATTAAGTCGTCATCTTCCTTACCATTTATTGAATCATTTCCGCGATTTCCGAAGATGATATCTTCGCCTTCACCGCCAACAATCATGTCATTGCCCTTACCGCCCAACAGGATATCATCTCCCTTGTTACCGTCAATAAAATCATTGCCTCGATTGCCGTAAAGGATGTCATTTGCTTCACCGCCGTAGAGGTTATCATCGCCTAAATCCGCATCGAAAATATTCGGATTTGGACTGCCGTAAAAAGCATCATTTTCCGCAGTACCAAATAGAATTTCACCGCTACCATTGCCGTTGATAATGTTGTCAGCTTCGTTGGGGCGATCGAGATTTGGATACTCAATAGTATTGCAAATGCAATCCGGGGAAGAAGGGGAAGGGGAAGGGGAAGGGGAAGGAATTAGAGTTGGTGTTGGAGTTGGCGCAGGCGTCGGAGTTGGAGTTGGCGCAGGCGTGGGAGTTGGTGTGGGAGTTGGCGTGGGAGTTGGCGTGGGAGTTGGTGTATCGGTTGGTGTTGTTGTCGGAGTCGGAGTTGTCGGAGTCGGAGTTGTCGGAGTCGGAGTTGTCGGAGTCGGAGTGGTTGGCGTCGGAGTGGTTGGCGTCGGAGTTGTCGGCGTCGGAGTGGTTGGCGTCGGAGTTGTTGGCGTCGGAGTTGTCGGAGTCGGAGTGGTTGGCGTCGGAGTTGTCGGAGTCGGCGTTGTCGGCGTCGGAGTGGTTGGAGTCGGAGTGGTTGGAGTCGGAGTTGTGGGAGTCGGCGTTGTCGGCGTCGGAG
>JAHRFD010000046.1 GCA_020882975.1 Microcoleus sp. EPA2
TTCAATCAAGCCCCTTCTCCACCCATTCTCCCCTGAAAATGGTAAAACGACAATTCGATCGAGAAGGAAACAGCAAGAGCAAAGATTTTCTATCGCTGTTTTGCCATCGGGTGCGATCGCCACTGCATTGACCGTTTCACTATGACCCGTGAGAGTTTTGAGTTCCCGGCCTGTCTCGGTGTCCCAGATTTTCAGGGTTTTATCGTAAGAAGCCGAAATCGCGGTTTTACCGTCGGGTGCGATCGCCACTGCATTTACGGAACTATGACCTGTGAGAGTTTTCAGTTCTGAGCCTGTCTCGGTGTCCCAGATTCCCAGGGTTGGATAATTAGAACCGGAAATCGCTGTTTTACCGTCGGGTGCGATCGCCACTGCTTTTACATGGAAACTATGACCCGTGAGAGTTTTGAGTTCCCGGCCTGTCTCGGTGTCCCAGATTTTCAGGGTATGATCGGATGAACCGGAAATCGCTGTTTTGCCATCGGGTGCGATCGCCACTGCATTTACGGAACTATGACCCGTGAGAGTTTTGAGTTCCCGGCCTGTCTCGGTGTCCCAGATTTTCAGGGTATTATCATCGGAAGCCGAAATCACTGTTTTTCCGTTGGGTGCGATCGCCACTGCATTTACCCTGTTACTATGACCGACAAGCGTCCGCAGTGCGCCTTCTCCAGGCCGTTCTAAATTAGCCTTCAAAGGTCGCAACCAAGGACGATCTTTCGACTGCTTTGCTTGTGCCAGCATCCCCTGAATTTCAGGTGTTTTAAAATCAAACAACCTCCCCCATAAATGCTCTACCAGTTCCGTTTTATCCTTATCCAAAACGTGCGCCGACTTGCGAATTGCCCCTTGAATCAACTTCAGCGTTTCCGTTTGCCCCTCCAACAGCAACAAATCAGAAACCCTCGCCAAATCATAATCCTCAATTAACGATTGAACCCCGATCGCATCCAACTTCGCCTCAATAAAATCAAAATCCGTCAACAACTGATGCAGCCGTTCCCCTTGAACACTCTGGGCCAAATGCCCCGGCAGAGTTTCCAAAGCATAAAGCCGCTTTTTCGGCGACATTTTCCCCAAATTTTCTTTAAATTTACCCATCGCCGTACACATCCTCCCACAAATTATCAGAAATCGCCGTTTCAATATCCTCCAGCGACACCCCAGCTTTCTGCACCACATCTTTGCGGTGGAGAAATCTTTGGAAACTCGCGTGATATATACTGTAATCTGGCAGAGTGTCGCTGTTGCGCCGCAAAAACTGTTCCCAATCATCCAGAACTTCCTGCACATCCAAAGCATCTTCCTTAGCAAAATTTGCCAAAATATCGCAGGAAACAGGCTTGCGAGTTTTCGTCAACAAATAAATCACTTTCAACTTCCGGCGGCGCAATTCCCTATCTGGAACCGTCATTTCCATCCGCGCCCAATGCTTCTCATAATATCCTTCCAACTCCCTCGGCAAATCTTGCAAATTCACATCGCTGTACTTGCCGCTGTCGATATCATTCAGCACGTAGCGCAGGTACATAAAATTGTTCTGGCTTTTTTTGGCCACCGCCGCCACAAACTGTTCGCGCTGCAAATTTTGACGGTTAATCCAACTCTGAATTGACGCGCTGTTGCTGGTGCGTTTGTCAATATAAAGCTGGACATCCGCCAAACTTTGTACACTGTACTGCATCAGATCGAAAACCTGATGATTTGGCAAAGGCAGAGTTTTCGGCTGCTTGGAGACAATAAAATAAACGTTATCGGGCAAAGCATCCGGCAAATAAAGCACATTGCTGCCAGGCCCCTGCAAACTGAGATCCACTTCATCCAGCGCATCCACGACAACAATCAACTTTTTGCCGCCCAATTTAGCGCTGACTTCTCCCAACAATCGACCCAGAAAATTGCCATCTCTGGTCGCATTTTCCGGCAGTTGCGGGTAATTTAGTTGATAGCCTCGAATTAACTGAGTGCAGGCATTTTCCAGAAATTGTTCGGCGCGGACAATGCCTTGAGATTGCGAGTTAAAATGGGCTACGCAGCGCCGCTTCAGCAGCAGCACTAACTTCGCCATAATTGAACTTTTGCCGACACCCGGATCTGCTTCTAAAACAAAATAGCCTTTTGGATTCTTCTGCAAAAAATCGGCAATTGCTTTAAACACAAATTGGCGGCCGGTAAAGTCTTGAGTCCGGTCTGCAATAATCGTTTCGCACTCGTAGGGAAGCGGCTATCTGGGCGCAGAAGTATCAACAAATCGTTCCAGTGATGTTTTAATTTGCGCCAAATCATCGCGAATGCCAATTTCGATCGCCTCCAACTTCACCATCACTTGACAAATCTGCTGCTGCGTCGCCACCGCCTCCAACTTTTGCAAAATCTCCCCATTTTGCAGCCCCAAATCTCTCAATTCAGTCAAAGCAATTTGGTGGAGATTCAACAGCATCGCTGCAAACTTTTCGCCTCCCTTTGCCGCATCCAGTTTCAGCACTTCCCGGTAGGCTTTCGGGAAAGTTGCGTACAGTTTTTCCGCCACAAATCCCACGATTTCCGCATCAAAGGATTTGCCCTCGGTGGCGGCGAATTCCCCCAGGAAACTTGCCCAATCTTCCGGTGTCAATCCGGTAACGCGATCGAACTCTTCGGCATCCGCAGAAAAAATCTTGGTTAGCTGCTCTTCGGAAATCTGTAAACCCCTTGACAAATCGGCTGTACTCGTGTTAATATGCAGCCAATATCCGGGAGTTTTTTCGGCTAATTCATCTAAAGCCTGTTTTGCATAAGGCAATTTTTTGGTTTCGGCGATCGCAATTAATTCATCCGACTTCGCCACCTCTCTCAAAATATAGCCGATCGCCTCACCCGCCGCCTTAGTCAAATCATGATTGTCCAGAATCCTCGGATTTTTTGCCAGTTTTTCGGACATCCGATTTGCCAGTTCATCAGCCGCCATAGTCTCAGCGATACCACCAGCAATTGCTGCTAAGATAGAAACTCCCCCAAGTGCGATCGGGCCGCCCATCATCCCCGCTGCTGCTTGAGTTCCCGGATTGGCGATCGCACTTGAAATCAGTTGCCCAACAGCCATCACCGCACTGCATCCAATTACCCGAATTTTAGTATTAGCTAAATCTACTAACGACATAATTTAAACAATTCCCATATTTTGCCATAGTTTAGCGTGGCTAGATAATTAAATACAAGGTTAATTTAGCGGCTTTAATATCAGCTATTGAGTCGTCTTTAGACGACTTTAGCTATGAGACAGGGGTTTTCAACCCCTGGCGGCCCCAGCAACTACCTGACGGCCTCCGCCACCCCTGGCGGCCCCAGCAACTACCTGACGGCCTCCGCCACCCCTGGCGGCCCCAGCAACTACCTGACGGCCTCCGCCACCCCTGGCGGCCCCGGCAACTACCTGACGGCCTCCGCCACCCCTGGCGGCCCCGGCAACTACCTGACGGCCCCCGCAACTAGCGTCAGATATTAAAGCACCAGTCCCGCTAACCGATTTGTAAACTTTTTTATCAACCCGATCGCATAGCTTTTATTTGATAGATAATATGAGGTTATTTATTTTTAGCTACCCACAGATGGCGCTAAAAAAAGTTTACTTTTCTTTACAAATAACCACAAAAAACACCGTATAAAACAAAAATTTCCTCACAGACTTTAAATGCGTCACGCGATCGACTAAAGTGAAAAAAATGGCTTTATCCGTTTATTCATCGCAAAGGAAACAAAGCTCATGGTTCAACGCGGTTCTACAGTTCGGATTCTCCGCAAAGAATCCTATTGGTATCAAGATGTGGGCACCGTTGCTACGGTAGACCAAAGCGGCATTAAATACCCAGTTATCGTTCGCTTTAACAACGTAAATTATGCCGGCGTCAACACCAACAACTTCGCCCAAAGCGAATTAGTGGAAGTGTCACCACCCAAAGCCAAAGCCAAAACAACAGCTACCGGCGGCAAGCAAACCACCCTCGACGAGAAAACCCGCAAAACCGGCAGTGGCGGCGCGCCCCAGCAGCCGAAAACTTCCGCAGACAGCAAGCCCGGAACAGAAGTTCCAGGTACTGTCGAAGGAGCCCCCAATCAAGGAACAGAACAGCGCTAATTGTGCCAGAACTGCCAGAAGTAGAAACTATTTGCCGGGGGCTAAATCATCTCACCCTCGATCGACCAATATGGGACGGAGACGTGCTGTTAGCCAGCTCGATCGCCCGCTCCATCTCTGCGACCGATTTTTTGACAAAACTCAAAGGAAAGTCGATCGAGCGCTGGTACAGACGCGGCAAATACCTCCTGGCAGAACTATTTCAATGTAGGGGCGGTGCCCCCGTGCCCGCCCAGACCGTACTTCCTTCAACATCCCCACTTGGGGGGGGCTGGGGGGGGTTGACTTCTTCTGTCTTCCTTCCTTCCCAAACTGGTTGGTTGGGCGTGCACCTGCGGATGACAGGTCAACTTCTGTGGGTGAATCAATCGGAACCGCTACCAAAACACACGCGAGTTAGGTTGTTCCTGGAGGGAAACCAAGAATTGCGCTTTGTAGACCAACGCACCTTCGGGCAAATGTGGTATGTACCCCCGGAAACAGAGGTTTCCAGCGTCATCACCGGCCTCAAACTGTTGGGTCCAGAACCATTTTCAGCAGATTTTTCCATAGCATATTTCGCGCAAAAGCTACACCGACGGGCGCGACCAATTAAAACAGCATTGCTAGACCAGTCTCTAGTGGCGGGTTTGGGCAATATTTACGCTGATGAAGCTTTGTTTGTTTCTGGGGTTTTGCCCACAACTCTGTGCGCTGATTTGACACAAGTGCAAATTGAGCGCATCCATGCAGCGATTATTCAAGTGCTCGACAAGGCGATCGCCTCTGGTGGCACTACTTTCAGCAATTTTCTCAACGTCCAAGGCGTAAACGGCAACTACGGCGGTGTGGCGTGGGTTTACAACCGCAAAGGCCAACCTTGTCGCGCTTGCATTACACCGATCGAACGGATAAAATTAGCAGGGCGATCGACTCATTTCTGCCCCGTTTGTCAAACATAGTCATTAGTCCGTAGTCATTAGTCCGTAGTCCACAGAAAAAAGTGCTATCAAGACAAATCTAGATTAAAATTTGTATAGTTTTTTAAACTAAACAAAGCAAGTCATGGCAATTAAAAAAGGCAGCATAGTCCGCGCCCTACGCGAAAAATTGGAAAATAGTTTGGAAGCAAAAGCCAGCGATCGACGCTTTTCCTCCTATATATTTGAAACTAAGGGCGAAGTGCTCGATGTTCGTGGTGACTATGCCTTCGTCAAATTTGGCAAAGTCCCTACCCCAAATATTTGGCTCCGGGTAGACCAACTCGAAGATTTCAACTAATTTTAACTGGTTCCCACGCTCTGCCTGGGAAACCATGCCCAGAGGCTCTGCCTCGCTTGGGAAATTGGAGGCAGAGCCGACCCATCTGCGTTCCCAGGCTCTTCCTGGGAACGAGTAAACGAGTAATAAGTAAAATCTAACATCCAAAATCTCAAATCTAAAATAGAATGACTTCTATCAATTCCAGTACCTCAAATTGTCCATCAACTCGCGTCTCAATTATTGGTGCAGGGAAAGTTGGCAGTACCTTAGCCCAGCGGATAGCCGAAAAAAATCTGGCTGATGTGGTATTGCTAGATATTGTGGAAGGTTGGCCCCAGGGTGTAGCTTTGGATTTGATGCAAGCAAGGGGTGTAGAACGACACGATCGCCAAATTATCGGTACAAACGAGTATGCTGATACTGCTAACTCAAACATCATCGTCATTACCGCCGGCGTACCACGCAAGCCTGGTATTAATCGCGAAGATTTAATTAAAATCAATGCTAAAATTGTCAGCGAAGCCGCACAACAGGCGATCGCCTATTCCCCCGAAGCAATCTTAATCGTAGTCACCAATCCCCTCGATGTCATGACCTATTTAGCCCTGGAAGCTACCGGTTTACCAAAACACCGAGTCATGGGTATGGCAGGAATTCTCGACTCATCCCGCTTCCAAACTTTTATTGCCATGGAATTGGGTATTTCTATTGCTGAAGTGAATGCCACCGTCCTCGGCTCTCATGGAGACTTGATGGTTCCTTTACCCCGGTATTCTACAGTCAATGGTATTCCCATTAGTCAACTTATGGATGCAGGGACGATCGCTCGTTTAGTCGATCGGACACGTCATGGAGGCGCAGAAATCGTCACCTTAATGAAGACCTCTAGTGCCTATTTTGCACCAGCATCTTCGGTTTGTGTAATGATAGAATCCATCCTATTAAATCAGTCGAGAATATTGCCTTGCTGCGTTTATTTGCAGGGTCAATACGGCGTACAAGATATGTTTTTAGGCGTTCCCTGTCGGTTGGGATATCAGGGTGTGGAACAGGTGATAGAACTCGCTCTCAGTGATACTGAAAGAGCTGCTTTTATGGAATGTAGCAAATTAGTTTGGCAAAGTATTGAAGAAGCCAAGGCTATCTTGAATCATTCTGATTAAAACCCTAGATTTTTCGGGAAAAATCTGCTATACATCTTACAATCGCCTAAAATACTGGTTATAGCATAGGTTGCAGGAAGAAGGAATAGTCAATAACAGCAATACTTTCAGGACTCAAAAATCTCCTAATCGTCGGGGAGGTTGCTATAATAGTTTAAAGATAGAAACCCGCGATGGGCTGAGGAGTTTGTTAATAATTGCTAAAATCCTTGATGGGATTGCTTATTGCTTCTTCGTTCCACCTCTGTTATAGCAGGTATGAATCCATTGTGTAATTATTTTAGGGGTGAAGCGCAGCGGAGGGATTCCCCCCAGGTTGCGCCAATCTATTCGGGTTAGGGACGCACAATCCACTATCCCCACAGTTTTTGCACCACTCATTTAAGCTTACTATCTAATATCAATTCCTCTATTCATCGGAATTATTCATTTCTCTCTGATCTCTCTGTGTTCTCTGTGTTCTAGTAAGGTTAAATCATTCCGATGCAACCCGAAACCATATAACAGGGAAAATTAGCTCAAATACCATCGGATCAATTCCCCTAAATTGGAGCAAATACGCTACCTAAAGAAGAGTTATTATCACCGTCAGGACGATAGCCAATTAAGTTTGCAGTTATCAGAGGACTGTGATAATTAAAACAAACACAGATGGTAAAAAATGTCAAACTAAGTAAACTATAAAATTAACTACCATTGATACCTTACCAAATAATCGAGGGCAAAATCAATCACTAAAAGTACAAAAAATGTACGCAGATTAAAGTACGGTAAAAAATAACACTTGGTAAAATAAGTATAATTTGCTGGGGAGTAACCGGAAAATCAACAGCAGTTGCTATGAAGTCGCATTATTGACCAAGCTCAACTCAACATCGCTAATTGGGGTGTCGGCTAAATCTATACCAAACCACACAATAACTAAAGAGATACTATATGTTTCATCAATACCTGTATAACGAAGTAACCAGCCTGCGGATGAAATTAATTCATCTAGAAAGAGAAATGCAGTCTCAAACCTGGTTCAAAAAGCTACAAGCATTGATGGGAGTAATTAACAAAATTCGTGAATCCCTAGACTTAGAAACCATATTCAAAACCACAAGCACAGAAGTCCGGCAACTCCTAAATGCCGATCGCGTCGCGATTTATCGCTTCATCCCCGACTCCCAATGGAACGACGGCGAAATAGTATCCGAAGACGTACTACCCCAATACAGCCCCTCCCTAGGCGCACAAGTTCACGACCACTGCTTCGGAGAACAATTTGCCGCCAACTACGAAAAAGGCTACGTTCAAGCTGTCCGTGATATCTATCAAGCGCGATTGAGTCCTTGTCACCTGAAAATTCTCAAACGATTTCAAATCCGAGCAAACTTAGTCGTACCACTCCTGCAAGGGCAGCATTTGTGGGGATTGCTGTGCATTCACCAGTGTGGCCAACCCCGTGATTGGCAAGAAGATGAAATCGAATTTGCCAAGCAAATAGGAGAACACTTAGCGATCGCCATCTACCAAGCCGGACTACACTCGCAAACTCAGCAACAATTAGTAGAAATCGCTCGCACCCAGCAACAACTACGGGAAAGCGAAACAAGATATCACCAAATCCTCGACTCGATCGCCGATATGGTATTAGTCAAAGGCCCTGAATCAAAAATCCTCTGGGCTAACCAAGCATTTCGCGACTATTACGGCATGAGTCAAGAAGAACTTGCAGGGATTGTAGACGCACCTTTCAATACTCCTGACCATACTCTCCAATATATTAAAGATGACGCCTTCGTATTTGAAACCGGACAAACTCTCCAAATTCCAGAAGAACCGATCCCGCGACACGATGGAGAAGTGCGACTGTTTAGTACAGTAAAAACACCGATTCGCAACGCAGAAGGTGAGATTACAATGACCGTCGGTGTCTCCCGCGACATGACGGAACGAAAATTAGCAGAAGAAGCACTCAAAGCCAGCGAAACCACTTATCGCCGCCTAGTAGAAACCTCCCAAGACATGATTTGGTCAGTGGATACCCAAGGTTGCTATACTTTCGTCAACCCAGCAGTTAAATACATCTACGGCTATGAACCAGAAGAAATGCTTGGTAGACCTTTCTCTGACTTTGTAGTCCCAGAACAACTTGAGAAAGATTTAGAAGCTTTCGCCCGCTTGCTGACAGGAGAATCCATTGTCCAGCACGAAACCGCGCAAATCGCTAAAGACGGTACTATCAAATATCTCATGTTCAATGCGATCGCCCTGTACGATGACACAGGAAACATCCTCGGCACCACAGGCACGGCTACCGACATTACCGCTCGCAAGCGCGCAGAAGCAGCCTTACAACACGCCAACGCAGAGCTAGAGCGCAGAGTAGAAGCCCGCACTGCCGAACTGCGACAGACTTTTGCAGCCCTCAGTGCCAGCGAAGCCAGATTTAGAACCATCGCAGCTACCATTCCCGGCGCTTTGTTTCAGTTTTGCAGCCGCGACGGAGTTTGGCAGGTTGACTACATTAGCGATCGCATCACCCATATCGGCGGCGTTACAGCAGCAGAAACGATGCAAGACATCAATACATTCATTTCTCGCATCCACCCCGAAGACGTGGAAAATTACATCACCTCCGTCAGCGCAGCCGTAGAAAATTTCTCCCTCTGGCACTACGAAGGGCGATTCGTCAACCCCAATGGCGAGATTCGCTGGTGGCAAGGCGATTCCATGCCCACCCGCAACGAGAACGGCGAAATCGTATTTTGCGGCGTCCTATTCGACATTACCGATCGCAAACTGGCAGAAAGTGGTATTCGCGAAAGCCAACGACAGTTAAAAGAAGCCCAAAGACTAGCCCATGTAGGCAATTGGGAACTCGATGCCACCACCGAAACCGTCACTTGGTCTGAGGAACTTTTCCGCATCTTCGGACTCGAACCGGCCGCCACAGCACCCACCAGAGCAGAACAAGTCGCTCTGATCCATCCAGAAGATCTGGAATTGTGGACGAGGGAGGTACAGCGGGGACTTGACTTGGGCATCCCCTTTGATTTTGACTTCCGTCTTTACCGCCCCGATGGTACTCTGCGACACCTCAACGCCGTCGGTCGCTCTCAAACCGATGCTCATGGCAAGATAGTAAAATTGTTCGGTACGGCGATCGACATTACCGATCGCAAAAACGCTGAAGCAGCCCTGCGACAAGCAGCAGCCGAGTTGGAAGACAGGGTGAGCGAACGCACAGCCGAATTGTGGCAAGCAGTCGCCCAGTTAGAACTGGAAATTAGCGATCGCAAAAATGCTGAAGCAGCAGTCCAAATTTCCGAACAAAACCTCCGAACTATATTTAACAATGTCTACGATGCTATCTTCATTCATGATTTAGAAGGTCAAATTCTCGATGTTAATAATCGAATGTTAGAAATGTATGGAGTTAGCGCCTCCCAAGCCACCAAATTATCATTTAAAAATGACTATTCCACGGCAGAAAATCCCTTTGCAGAATTTGCCCAAATTTGGCAAAGGGTAATAGCCGGAGAAACAGCCCGCATTGAATGGAAAGCTAGGCGTCCCCATGACAATTCAACATTTGATGCAGAAATAGCCTTGTCTCAAATTAATCTCAACGGCAATGTTAATATCATTGCCAACGTCCGAGATATTAGCGCTCGCAAACTGGCCGAAGCCGAATTGCAACGCACCCAAAAATTCATGGAATCTGTGCTCCAAACCATACCAGTAGGAGTAGTTGCCAAATCAGCCACAGACTTACGATTTGTACTGTGGAATCCAGCCGCCGAACACTTATTCGGTTTTTCTGCCACAGAAGTTATGGGCAAAAATGATTTTGACTTTTTCCCCACAGAACAAGCCCAAACTTTTATGAACAAAGACCGGGAAGTTCTCAACAATAGGCAACTTGTAGATATCGCGGAAGAAGAAATTCAAGTAGCTACAGGAGCATCGCGGATATTTCATACTAAAAAAACCGCAATTGTCGATGCCTATGGTCAGCCAGAATATTTATTAGCAATTACCGAAGATGTTACCAATCGCAAGCTAGCAGAACTTACTTTGAGACGCTCTTCAGCCATACTCAAGCAGCAAGCCGATCGAGAAAAATTGCTCAATATTCTCATAACTCAAATCCGCAATTCCCTCGACTTTGACAACATCATTGCTGTCGCCGTCAAAGAAATTCAAGCCTTCATGCAAATTGACCGTTGCAATTTTGCCTGGTATCGCAGCGAACAATCAGAGCCTGTCTGGGAAGTGATTAAAGAATCTCGCAACCCCGAACTTCCCGATTTTATCGGTCGCTATTCAGCTTCTGAGTTCGGCACTTTAGGAGAAAATCTATTGCGTCTAGAAACAGTGAAAATCGATGACGTTGAATTAGTTATAGATCCTATTTGGAAACAGAGGCTCCAATCGATGTGCTATCGATCGCTATTAATCATCCCGATGCAAGCACTGTCTGGGGTAGTCAGTGTGATTAGTTGCAGCAATAGCAATGCTGTCCGCCCCTGGAGTGATAGCGAAGTAGAATTGTTGCAAGCAATTACAGTTCAATTGGCGATCGCCCTCAATCAAGCAGATCTTTACACTCAAACTCTCAATAAAGCTCGCGAATTAGAACACACATTGGATAAATTAACTAGCGCTCAATCGCAGTTAGTTCAAAGCGAAAAAATGTCCTCCCTCGGTCAGTTGGTTGCGGGGGTCGCCCACGAGATTAACAACCCAGTTAACTTTATTTACGGCAACCTTAGCCATGCTAACGAATATACCCAAGACTTACTACACCTCATCGAACTTTACCAAAACCACTATCCAGAACCAGTGCCAGAAATTCAAGAAGAAGTAGAAAATATTGAACTTGATTTTCTCATGGAAGATTTGCCTAAATTGCTGACATCCATGAAAGTCGGTGCCGATCGCATTCAACAAATTGTGGCTTCTCTCCGCACATTTTCTCGCATGGACGAGGCGGAAATGAAAGCAGTCAACATTCATGAAGGCATAGATAGCACTTTGATGATCTTGCAGCACCGACTTAAAGCTAAACACAATCATCCAGAGATTCCGGTGATTAAAGAATACGCTGACTTGCCTTTAGTGGAATGTTATGCCGGACAGTTAAATCAAGTATTTATGAATGTTTTGAGCAATGCTTTAGATGCTTTGGAAGAACGAGATTTGGGTCGTTCTACTGAGGAAATGCGCCAAAATCCTAGTATCATCTCCATTAAAACAGAAATGTCCAAACCCGATCGCGTACTTGTCAAGATAGCTGACAATGGACCGGGAATGCCAGAGAGTGTGCGGAATCGACTCTTTGACCCATTTTTTACTACGAAAGCTGTTGGTAAAGGTACTGGAATGGGTTTGTCCATTAGCTACCAAATTATTACCGACAGACACGGCGGCTCCCTGCAATGCACTTCTTCCCTAGGAAACGGTGCAGAATTCGCGATCGAGATTCCGCTGAAAACTAATTCTTAATCACCCATGTCCATAACTACTCAATCTGTCTGAGCATTTCAGTAATGGCATTACTATCCAAAGGTTTAGAAAACCAATATCCCTGAGCGAGTTCGCATTCGAGATCTCGAAGCTGCGCTAACTGTTCGGGTGTTTCAACACCTTCTGCGATCGCCTCTAGCCCCAAATTGTGAGCCAAAGTCACAATCGCCCGCACAATTTGTAAATGCTGACTCCCATCATCACCATTTTTGGTCGCTCCCAAACGACTCACAAAAGAGCGATCGATTTTCAGGGTATCCAGCGGAAAACGGTGCAAATAACTCAAAGACGAATAGCCCGTACCAAAATCGTCGATCGACAACCGAATATTTTTAGCTTTCAACTGAGAGAGCACAGTATTAGCTTTCTTCACATTTTCAACGATCGCGCTTTCAGTAATCTCCAATTTTAAACTACTTGGAGCGCAGCCTGTTTCTGCCAAAATTTCATCGATTTGCTCCAACAAGTTGGGCATACCTAACTGTTTTGGCGACAGATTAACACTCATTGTTAATTGCCAAGGGTCAATTATTGGTAATCGGTAATTAGGAATTGGGCATTGGGAATTGGGCATTGGGAATTGGGCATTAGTAGCCTTCTCTCCCCTCTCCCAATCTCCCCCTCTCCCCCTTCTTCCTTCTTCCTTCCCCCCTTGGGGGGGGCTGGGGGGGGTGATTCCTTCTTCCTTCATTGACATTAACATTTCTTGCCACTGGCGCAATTGCCTGCAAGATTCCCGCAATACCCACGCTCCCAGAGGTACAATCAAGCCTGTTTCTTCAGCTACCGGAATGAAAGTAGACGGTGGCACTAGACCCCGAACCGGGTGCTGCCACCGTACTAAAGCTTCAAAACCCTCGATCGCACCAGTAACAATCGAAATAATCGGTTGATAGTTAACAATAAAATGGGAACTTTCGTCCTTATTTTTTCCTAATTCTTCCTTACCAAAAATCGCCAATCGCAGGTCAGTTTCTAACTGTAACAGTGACATAGTTTGGTCGTGCATCGCCAAATTAAACACCTCATGACGAGCCTTGCCCAAAGCTTTAGCGCGATACATCGCAATGTCGGCATCCCGCAGAAATTCTTCAGGATGGGTATACAAAGCACTCTGCTGACCGTTCAAATCTTCGTCTTCTAATGCTTCTACTTCGTCTCTACTAAAAACTATGCCAATGCTAGCGCTGGTGAATACTTCATGACCTTCCAGGTTAAAGGGTATAGTCAATTCTTTTTGTATTCTGTTAGCTGCTAGGGTGGCATCGCTGAGGTTTTGAATGCGGTCCAGGAGGATGGTAAATTCGTCTCCGCCAAGTCGGGCGACGGTATCAGTAACGCGCACGCAATTCTGAAGTCGCTGCGCCAGAGCGATTAACAGTTTGTCACCGAGAATGTGTCCTAGAGAATCATTAACTACTTTGAAGCGGTCTAAATCTAGGAATAGGACGGCAAATTTGTAATCGGGAGAATATTGAGAGAGCTGTATAGCTTGTGCTAGTCTATCGATAAATAAGAGGCGGTTTGGCAAACCTGTGAGCGCGTCGTGAAAAGCATCGTGCAGGAGTTGCTGTTCTACTCGTTTGCGTTCGGTGACGTCTCTGATAATAATTTGGGCGGCGGCTGAGCCTTGATAAGTAGCAGGTATACCTGCCACTTCCACATCGATGATGGTTCCATCTAGACGCAGCAATTTTTCTTCCGCCAGTTCGATCGGTCTATTTTCTTCCTCGACTTTCCGAATCCGCTCTCTGGCGATTTCTACATAGCTGGGATGGACGAAATGCAACACGGGAAAGCCGATGAGCGCGGAGGGAGAGCTAGCGCCCAGGAGTTTTGCGCCCGCTGCGTTAATATAGGCGATTTTACCTTGACAGTGAACGGCGATCGCTTCTGGAGAGAGTTCGACTAGACGGCGGTAGCGTTCTTCACTTTCTTGGAGAGATACTATCAACTCCGATCGCTCTTTTTCTGCTTGCTGGCGTTCTATTTCCATTCTGTGAGCCGCCAGAAATTTCCCCAGGCTTTGAGCCATCAATTCTATAATTTCTCTTTCCTGAGATGCAAAATTTTTATGTCTGACTTCTCTGGAACAAAAACTCAAAGTACCATAGATTTTATTGTTAACAAATATCGGTGTGCCGATGTAGGATTCCAGACCTAATTTTTGATAAATTGGATGGTCGTCCCGATCGAGTAGTTCTCTGATGTGAGAACAGGCCATTGTTTTTTTGAACTTAATCACTGCATCACAGTAAGTATCCTCCAAATTTAATTTTAATCCGGGAACTAAAAAATCTAATTCTGTTTTGGCAGACCTAATTATAAAAGATTGATTTTCTACTTTAGCAATGATACCAATAGCCAGACCAAAAATCAAACACCCCGCGGTTAGATAATCATCAACCAGTTCTTGAAAATTTTGATAATTATAGGTAGTAATTCGATGTAAATGTTTGAGATTAGCACTAAAAGTTGCTAGATCTTGAGATTTTGAATATAATTCTTCTTCGGCTTTTTGACGGTCTGTGACATCGGTTTGAACCCCTATAAAGTGGGTCAAGTGTCGTCGCGAGTTGTACACCGGAGCAATAGAAAGTTCGTTCCAAAAAGGCGTGCCATCTTTCCGAAAGTTACGCAATATAACTTGGCAGTCTTTGCCTTCTTCAATAGATTTTTTGAGTTTTTTGACAGAGGCTGGATTAGTGCCTTTGCCCTGTAAGAATCGGCAATTTTTACCAATTAATTCCTCTCGGCCATAGCCTGTGATCCGCTCAAAACTAGGATTTACATAAATAATCGGATTGTCGGCAACTGTCGCATCGGCGATCGCAATGCCGTTGGTAGCACTCTCCATCGCCCTTTCCATCATTTGCAGGCGTTCTGACGATCGAATCCGCTCGATCGCCGCGCCTAACAGATTGGCGATCGCCTCCATAAAATAGACATCATCTTGGCTAAAAACCCGCTCTTGAGTGCTGTGAACCCCCAAAACACCCCAAACAGGAGATGTCATATTTGGGACTTCAATGGATTCTCCCCAGTTCGTCTTAGCCATACCCGGAGTTCCCGGAACCAGCACCGTGACACCACTGACAATTTGCTGGTTGTGCAGCAGTGGCGATTCACTGAACCTGGTTTCCACCCGCAAATCTGCGACGATAGTCGGTTCCCTCACGGACAATGTATAGCCAGCTTGAGACCGTGGTGAAGCGGTGACAGTAGCACTACCAACAAGCTCGGCAGACCAGCCAAACCCCGATCGCAACAGGAAAGCATGACCTGAAGGCAATAGTTCCAAAAACTGACAATATTCTACATCCAAAGTTTGGGCAATCAACACTCCAGTTTTGTCCATTAGCACCAACAAATCTGTTTCCGCCAGCGCCAGATGACCTAAGTAAGCTACAGCGACTTGCTGACGAGCGCGACAATGAATAGAGGCCAGCAATTGGCGTTCTAGAGCTTCGGCTCGCTTTCGCTCCGTAATATCGCAGAACACTGACAAAACAGCTTTTTCTGAATGCAAAGTCAGGTAGCGCATCGACACAGTTGCCCAAAATAATGTGCCATCCGCCTTTTTCAGGCAGACTTCAGCCTCGGAGATATGCTGATTGCGAGCTAGTCCCTCCAGTAGTTTCTGGCGGTCTGCGGGGTTGTGGTAAAGTGTTTCGGCTTTGGGATGGTCGATCGAATCTGTGCGTTTGATTCCGAAAGAAATAGCACACAAATCGTTGCAATAAAGAATGGTACTGTCAGCCAGACTGCTGATCGCCAAAGGGAGCGGCATCGACTCAGCGATCGCCAGCAATAATTCTTGAGTATCTTGCAGTGCTTCCCGGACTTCCGACTTAAAGTCACAACTCTGACAGTGTTCGGGGATCAAACTTTCCAGTTTTTGATTGACCCATTCTAATAATCTTTTTTGCACAAAACCTGACTCCTTTACCTCTTACCGAGGGCTATGAATTTTTGGTAGTTGGCGATTTTAGACGATCCCGGACGATCGACACCGATCTCTAGCATTATCTGAATCCTGAAACAACCCCACCCTAAACCCTATAAATTATAACCTTGAGTTTTTTTTCCTTTTGAGGAATCGCTGTAAGCAAGTGAAGAATTTTTCACCCCACTTACAGTTTAAACTAATCCACTCTTTTTGATTAGTTTAGCTGCCGAGTCATTTAACTTTAATAATTAGGTATTTTTTTTCACAAATCAACTAGCTCAAGCGATTGTTAATTTATGGAGTGGAGACTGAGCTTATGTATAAATTGGGCAACAACTACCATAATAGTACAGTATCGTAAACCTGCCTAATTCATCGACTTTAGGTGAAAAAGAGTGACGCTCCGATACCCTAAGTTTTTGAATTTGACTGGCGGGCAAGTTGGGTGAATATTTGTCTTTGGTATTGAACTCCACTTTTTTTACCCTTGCGTTAAGTTTTTATAGAGTGGGATACTTTGTCAAATCATGAGTACAAGCTCCTCATTTTCAAAGTAAACTGAACTGCAAACAATCAACGAAGTACAGAAATGCTTGAATCTTACCGCCAACACGTAGCTTCACGGGCAGCCTTGGGAATTCCCCCACTGCCCCTAGATGCTCAGCAAACCTCCGAACTTTGCGAATTGCTGAAAAATCCGCCACCGGGCGAAGAAGAAACCTTAGTAGAATTATTGCGCGATCGCGTGCCGCCCGGAGTAGACCAAGCAGCCTACGTCAAAGCAGGATTTTTGACCAGCATTGCCAAAGGAGAAATCCACAGCCCCCTCATCGCCCCCAAATGGGCAGTCTACCTACTAGGGACAATGATGGGCGGCTACAACGTCCACTCCCTCATCGATTTACTCCATCCCGCAGCCGAAACGGCCATTCCCGCCACCGCAGCCCGCGCCCTCAGCAAAACCCTGTTAGTATTTGATGCTTTCCACGATGTCCTGGCCCTGTCGGATGTCAATCCCTATGCTAAACAAGTCATCGACTCTTGGGTTAATGCCGAGTGGTTTACCAGTCGCCCCCAACTAGCCGAAGCCATCACCGTAACGGTGTTTAAAGTGCCGGGAGAGACGAATACCGATGATTTATCTCCTGCACCCCAGGCTACCACGCGGCCAGACATTCCCCTGCACGCTTTGGCGATGCTGGAAACCAAAATGCCCGGTGCTCTGCAAACCATTGCCCAATTGAAGCAAAAAGGTCATCCGGTAGCCTACGTTGGCGATGTTGTCGGCACCGGTTCCTCGCGGAAATCGGCGATTAATTCAGTCCTGTGGCACATTGGTAATGATATTCCATTTGTGCCAAACAAGCGCAGTGGTGGCTATATTCTAGGAAGTGCGATCGCCCCTATTTTCTTCAATACCGCTGAAGATTCCGGTGCATTGCCGATCGAATGCGATGTCGCCAAAATGGAAACAGGCATGGTAATTACCATCCATCCCTACAAAGGTGAAATCACCAATGAAGCCGGAGAAATCATCTCCACATTCACCCTCAAACCAGACACAATACTAGACGAAGTTCGCGCCGGTGGCCGAATTCCCCTATTAATTGGACGCACCTTAACCGACAAAACCCGCGCCGCTTTAGGACTAGAAATCAGCCCTATTTTCACCCGCCCCACCATCCCACTAGACACCCACAAAGGCTTTACTTTAGCCCAGAAAATGGTCGGAAAAGCTTGCGGTTTACCGGGCGTTCGTCCCGGCACATCCTGCGAACCAGTGATGACCACAGTTGGTTCCCAAGATACCACCGGCCCGATGACAAGGGACGAATTAAAAGAACTAGCTTGTTTGGGATTTAGCGCCGATTTGGTAATCCAAAGTTTTTGTCACACGGCCGCCTATCCAAAACCAGTTGATGTCAAAACTCACCATGAATTACCCGATTTCATGGCTCAACGAGGCGGCGTAGCTTTGCGTCCCGGAGACGGCATTATTCACTCCTGGCTAAACCGGATGTTATTGCCAGATACCGTAGGAACTGGTGGCGATTCTCACACTCGTTTTCCCTTGGGAATTTCCTTTCCGGCAGGTTCGGGATTGGTGGCCTTTGCTGCGGCCTTGGGCGTGATGCCTTTGGATATGCCGGAGTCGGTTTTAGTACGGTTCAAAGGTGAATTGCAGCCGGGAGTAACCCTCCGGGATGTTGTGAATGCAATTCCCTATGTAGCAATTCAAAAAGGTTTACTAACCGTCGAGAAACAGAACAAGAAAAACATCTTTTCTGGACGGATTATGGAGATTGAAGGTTTGCCAGATTTGAAGGTCGAGCAGGCTTTTGAATTGACTGATGCCACGGCCGAGCGTTCTTGTGCTGGATGCACGATTAAACTGAGCGTGGAGACTGTTTCTGAGTACATTCGTTCCAATGTGGCGCTGCTGAAAAATATGATGGCGCGGGGCTATGCAGATGCACGGACGATGATGCGCCGGGTAGCGAAGATGGAGGAATGGCTGGCAAATCCGGTGTTGCTGGAGGCTGATGCTGATGCTGAATATGTCGAAATCATTGAAATTGATTTGAATGAGATTAAAGAGCCGATTGTAGCCGCTCCCAATGACCCGGATAATGTTAAGTTGTTAAGTGAGGTTGCGGGCGATCGCGTTGACGAAGTATTTGTCGGTTCTTGCATGACCAATATCGGTCACTACCGCGCCACTGCGAAAGTATTGGAAGGTGCTGGGGAAGTCAAAGCCCGCCTGTGGATTTGTCCCCCAACTCGCATGGACGAACAACAACTCAAAGAAGAAGGTTATTACAGCATTTTTGGAGCCGCTGGAGCTCGTACAGAAATGCCCGGTTGCAGTCTTTGCATGGGAAATCAAGCACGGGTTAAAGATGCCACAACGGTATTTTCAACATCTACTCGCAACTTCAACAATCGCATGGGGAAAGACGCGCAAGTTTATCTTGGTTCCGCGGAACTAGCCGCCGTTTGTTCGCTGTTGGGTCAAATTCCCACAGTCCCAGAATACATGGAGATTGTGGCGAAGAAGATTAATCCTTTTGCTGATGATTTGTATCGGTATTTGAATTTCGATCGAATTGCTGGTTTTGAGGATGAAGGACGAGTGATTGCTGTGGAAGATATGCCTCGGATTGAGGATATTTTGGGAATTCCCGAAGGCGTGTTGAGCAAGTAAAAAAGTCCGGTAAGTGAGCGTGGGAGCCGTAGGGGCGGGTTCACTAAAGGGCTTTCGGGTTGCAAACAGGCTAAATAAACCCGCCCTCCCCCACTCACATCTTGCACCATTTACCTGTTTTGTGGCACAGTTCGCCGTTCGTTTCAACCCCCGTCTCATAGCTAAAGTCGGTTGAAACCGACTGAATATTTGCCTAAAACCAATACACATCAACTAATTCTTCAGTCCTCTTTGAGAGGACTTTCGCTCTCTCGACTGGGGTTTAAACCCCAGTCAGACTATCGGTTTTACCTGGTTGTTGACACCAAGATTAGTTATGATTAGTCACCCTATTACCACAGAAGATAATCTCTACGAACAAGACTTTTGTTTGTGGATAAAAGCTACTGCTCAACAATTAAAAGAGGGCAAATTTAATCAGATAGATATTCCGAATTTAGTTGAAGAAATCGAAAGTATGGGCAGAAGTGAAAAACGAGAATTGAAAAATCGTTTAATTGTGCTTTTGATGCACTTACTAAAATGGGAATATCAGCCAGAAAAACGTAGCCAAAGTTGGCGTAGCACGATCGCAGAACAGCGTATCTGTATTGAATCATTGCTAGAAGATAGTCCAAGTTTGCAACCTCTGATTTTAGAAGTGTTTGATAATTGTTATGAAAAAGCTTGCCAGAAAGCTGCGGATGAAACAGGGATTAAATTAAACTTTTTCCCCAAGGAATCGCCTTTTACCCTCGAAGAAACTTTGAAAGGCAGTTTTGTTGATGAGTAAGTTAAACAGTCCTGGACGCAAAGCCTACACGATTATGTCATTCTGAGTGAAACGAAGAATCTCAAACCCCAATAAGAGCGTCAAGATTACATCCAGGACTATTAAAGCTGTATTCATCTGCGTCCATCAGCGTATATCCGCCGACATCTGCGGTTAAAACTCCAAGAAACCGGGTTTTTTACCGGAAATCAATAATCTCATCAACCCACCACCTCTTGACAAGACAATGCGGTTGCATTACCATAGAGCTTAACCGCCAGATTTAGAGGTTGCTATGGCTGCAATACTAGCCCTATACTCAGAGTCTACTCTGACCGATCGCTATCAGACTACAGTTCCTGAGCCAGTTCGTAAAGCCCTTGGCTTGAATAAGCGTGATAAAATCTGCTATACGATCGACTCTGACGGTCAAGTAGTCATTTCTCGTGCTAACCCGACAGAAAGCGATCCGATACTTCGACTGTTTCTGAATTTTCTGGCACGAGATATGAAACAGAATCCTCACCACTTACAAGCAATTAGCTCTGATTTAGTAAGTCGTGTTCAGTCCTTAGTTTCTGAAATTAATCTTGATCTGGATGCACCACTCTCGGATGAGGATGAATAAGTTTGTCTGTAAATCAGCCGCTGGTGATTAATGGGTGGAATATATTTGCCCATCCTCTCTTCCTCAACCAGTTTGAAGAACTTCTGACGCAAGTTGAACATTTGCGTCAGAAGTATCCTCAAGACTACAAGCATAAAAATGCTACAAAGCGTCTAGCTGCCATAGCAAAGCTGGCATTTGATGTTATTCCTCAAGATCCAACACGTAGTGATTATCGCCAGGGTGATACGCTCGGAGATGATTATAAGCACTGGTTTAGAGCTAAATTTTTTCAGCAGTACCGACTGTTTTTCCGATATCATCAAGAGGGTAAAATTATTGTTTTCGCCTGGGTGAATGATGAGAACTCTAAGCGAGCTTATGACAGTAAGACAGACGCTTATCGAATTTTCAAAAAAATGCTTGAAAGTGGCATCCCTCCAGACAATTGGGATGACTTACTCAAAGATGCCAAAGGTGAAACTAATCGTTTAGATCAAGCAGTCCAAGCAGAAATTTAACTGACTAAAAATAAAATAGTGCATAATTCCTGCTACACTTCAACTACAAATATTCACAGCAGATACCGTTGGCGACACCAACAGCAGGGGGAAAACAATGGAAACAGTCGAAACAATGGAAACAATAGATACTCGCACCCAAACCCGCTACTGGGGCAAAGTTACAGTCATCGACGCTGGCGAGCGTTATAAAATCAATCGCATTGAGCTCAAGCCTGGCCACCACATCAGTACCCAAATGCACTATCACCGCAGCGAACATTGGGTTGTTGTCTCTGGTACCGCTAAAGTTATCTGCGATGACAAAGAAACTATTTTGATGCAAAAACAGTCAACCTACGTTCCCATGAATGCGGCTCACCGTGTGGAAAACCCAGGGGTGATTCCCCTGGTGATGATTGAAATTCAAAATGGCGAATATCTTGGCGACGATGACATCATTCGTTTTCCCCAAGATGCTCACGAAGAAGATTAATCTTTGACCATTAATAGTGTAGGGGCAGTTTTTGAACTACCCCTACATTTTTATATTAAAGTTGTTAAGCACTAGCATCTGATATCATAATAGGCGATCGCCCTAGGGCAGTGCAGCATTCTTTAACTCTACATTAGCCATATTTGCATTTCTGAGGTTAGCACCTGTCAAGTCAGAACCCACCAAATTTGCACCAGTCAAATTCGCACCGGTCAAATTTGCATCCCGTAGGTTGACTCCCACCATATCCATTCCGAACAAACTCCCACCTTTGAGAGTGACATTGGCTAGATTCAACAATGACTGACGAACATTTTTGAGGTTTGCACCAGTCAAATTGGCACTTTCCAAATTTGCTCCGATTAGATTCGAGCTGCTGAGATTGGCATTCTTCAAATTCGCAATCACTAAACCAGCCAAATTCAGATTAGCACGGCTCAAGTCAGCCTGTTCCAAATTCGCACCGTGCATCCTCGTAGCGATTAAGCTCGCACCGGCTAGTTTGGCATTTTTGAGATTGGCTTGATTCAGTTTGGCTTCATTGAGATTCGTGCCACTCAAATTCGCCCCACTCAAATTCGCCCCATTCAAATCTGCACCGCTGAGATCTATACCAGAAAGTTGCGCTCCTGTCAAGTCACAAGCGGAACAATTTTTGGTTTCTAGTAACTGCTTGACTTCTGCGGGATTTTCGGCTTTCACTGGAGAGGCAAAACCGATCGCAATTAGTAACCCTGTAGCTGCCAAAATCTCAAACTTCATATACCCGCTCCCACCAAATCTCTACTTACTAATATAGTTTATTTTTTCAGGGTTTTGAGCGATCGACATCTGGAGAGACTGTGATAATAATCACTGTGTTGTGTACCCAAAAAATGCAATAATTGTAAATGTTTTAACAACTTTAAATTTTGTAAATAATTATTGCTTTTTCAGGAACCAAAAGGGAAAAGCTTGCGTCGGTTCTAAGCTAACACCAGTAATATTTTTTTGAGCAAAAGTATAATCTTTATCCTGCCAGAGGGGGATGAAAGGTACATCTCTACCTAGTATGTCTTGAAGTTCAGCAAAAATGGCGTTGCGGATTTGTGGGTTTGGTTCTTGGCGCTGTTTGGCGATCAGTTGATTCACCCGATCGTTATAATAAAACGAACCCTGACCCTGGCTAGCACCTTTGGAGCAGCCGCCAGCCACCGAACCTTCAGCACAATCTAAAAATGGCTGTATATAATTATCGGCATCGAAAAAGTCGGCGTACCAATCCACTAACACCGCAGGATAAATTCCCTTCTCAATATTTTGAAATAAAGTGGGAGATTCCACACTATTAACTTCTACCTCTAGGATTCCCTCCATTTTGAGTTTAGCTATGGCCTTGATGGTACTCGCCACTAAACCTCTTTTTGCCGAAGATGAAGGATACCAAATTTGCAATACTAAAGGATTTGCTGCTGAGTATCCCGCTTTAGTCAATAATTCCTTGGCTTTTACCATGTTGGCGTCGCCGTAGAGTTCTTTGAAAACGGGTTTTTGAACGTCAAAGGTTGTGGGAATCAGACTGTACAGTGGCTGTCCTTGTCCACGGAGTACGCGATCGTTAATTAGTGGGCGATCGATCGTAGCGGCGATCGCCTGTCTCACATATATATTATCCAGGGGTTTAGACTGGATATTCAGCGTCATATAACTGACGGTACTGCTCTCGGCCTCGAATTCCTGCCATTTCCCTTTTTTTGCTCCCTCATCCAAACTGCGAACTTGATCTGCATCCAGAGATAAATAAGCAACATCGATCGCACTGGTGCGAAAAGTATTAAACAAATTGGCGGAACTAGAAAGCAGCAACAAATCTATACCTTTATTTTGGGGTTTTTCTCCCCAATATTTATCAAATACATCTATTTTGAGAGAATCGGTGCCATACTTGGCTAGCTTGTAGCGTCCGGTTCCCACAAATGTATCTGGTTTAAATTTACCGTCGCCAATTTCGTATGCTTTCGGAGAAATGGCACAAGTACCAGCAAAGGTGAGCATGGCGGGAAAAGCCGCAAAAGGCTTTTTTAATTTAACAGTTAACTCATATTCGCCGGTCGCTGTCACTGATTCTACAGCATCACCTAACAGGAAAGCGGGACGGCCACCATTTTTGATAAACCGCTGTAAGGAAAACTCCATGGCTGCGGCATTGAAGGGTGTATCATCATGAAAAATCACCCCTTGACGCAGGGGAATCTTATAGGTTAATCCATCGGGGCTGATTTTGGGCAGGGATGTGGCTAAATCCGGGATTAACTTTGTAGTTCCCGACTCGTAGGTGTAGAGAGTATCGCCCAAATTGTGCAACAATTGTGCCGAGATCACTTCGTAGGCGTCTCCAGGGTCGATCGTCCGCAGTTTCAATGTTGTGCCAATGGTAATGCGATCGCTCTGAGTATTGTCAGCGCCAGAGTTAACCGATGGATTTGTCGGCTGTCGGCAGCTTATAATTAAACAGCAGCAAAGACTCAACAGCGCTAGAACTTTAATCACCGAAGGTCTGATAAATATTTTTAGCAGCCACCTAGCTGTTCCCATTGTCATTTTACGCAATAATTCCCAAGTACGTATCATTAATCCAGAATCCAAAATCTAAAATTGCCCGATGCCCTCTGCCCCATGAACGATGCCCAAATATCAAATTCCTTTGAGTAAAGTGCGCCAATCTCGACAGCGTTTGAGATAAATGCGAGCCACCCGATCGCTAGGGTTGTTCCGCAAACACTCTTCAAACAATTTTCCCGCTTCTCGAAACTCCTTGCGATCGCACAATAACATAGCTTCATTATATATGGGCAAATTTTCTAGCTTTGCCAATCTCACCTCCTCTGGTTCGGCATCAAATACTTCATAAACTGTTACAAATTGAGATTTTCCTTTGACCTGTACCTTATCGACGATGCGAACAGCATAATCAGCCGGATTTCGCAACTTCTCAAAAGTGGCATGAGAAATTAACAGCGGTACGCCGTAATCTTTCGTCAATCCTTCAATCCGAGAAGCCAAATTAACCGCATCGCTAATGACAGTGCTATCCATCCGACTTTTGCCACCCACTGTCCCCAGCATCAAAGAACCTGTGTTAATCCCAATGCCAATTTGAATGGGGATATATCCCACATTTTGACGGTGTTTGTTGTATTCTTTGAGAATATTTAACATAGCAATACCAGCTTTGACAGCATCATCTGCACAATCGCTAAATAGAGCCATAATTGCATCACCTATGTATTTGTCGATGAACCCATTATTTCTAGCAATAGCAGGCTCCATTCGCGACAAATAAGCATTGATAAAATTAAAATTTTCTTGCGGTGTCATGGTCTCAGAAAGCATGGTAAAATCCCGGATATCCGCAAATAAAACCGACATATCTTGCTGGGTTTGATCCCCTAAATTAACTTCGATAATGCTTTCATATCCCAGTAAATTTAGAAATTGATGAGGAACAAACCGCCCATAGGCATCAGTTAATTCTGATTCGGCATCTAGGGATGCTTCCAGACTTTTATTGAGGAGAGAGAGTTCATCAATAAACTTATGGCGATCGCTTTCTGCTTGTTTACGTTCTGTAATATCTTGAAAAACTGCGATCGCAAAAGCCACACTACCGTCCTCGTCAAAAATTGGTGTTCCCCAAATCTCGATCGGAATTATATTGTCCTGTACATGAACTTCCATATCCTCAGCCGTGGAAGTTTCGCCCTTCAAAGCTCGGACGATTGGCAAATTTTCGCTCGGATAAATAGTATTAGTACCCGCGAGATAAATTTGATAAACTTCCGACAAATTATCAACGGTATTTAATGGTACAACCCCTTTGCCGAGCAACTGCTCTCCCGCACGATTAACATAGCAAGGTTTGCCTTCAGAATCAAGAACTACCACTCCTATGGGAATAGCTTCCAGAAACTGAGCCAGCCGCTTTTCTGCTTCGCGCACTGCTTGCAGTGCCCGATAGCGTAACTCGCTTGTCAGATTATCAGAGTGGGCGGCACTGGTTTCTAACAAAATTTCCAGATCCGCTTTTTCCTCTTTCAACTCTTCCACTTGCTGGCGCAATTTTTCGAGTTCCAAAACTAGCTCTTCTCTCGATGGTTGTTCTTCTAACATAACCCTAGAACTTGCGCCTTTACCAACAGAAAATTGCATCATAATTCCGAATCCCAAAGGCCCTGGCAGTTCCTAGACTAATTCCACCACTAAAGCAGGCATTAAACGCTGCAAATTTTTCAAAGATTTACCTTGCCAAGCGACAGATTTAGAGCCTTGTACCGTCATTTGCACCCCAGGTTTTTTTCGCATCTCAATGATGAACTTCGACAGCATACTGATCCCCGAACTGTTCAAAAATTCTAACTGCTGCAAATTCAGAATAATTTTTTCCGTTTGCGTATCGGCTACATCGCCGAGCAACTGGGTAATCGGCTGGTATTCTTCAGGCCCGCTTAGTCGCAGGGAGCCGGAAAAACTCACCGTGGCTGTCTCTCGATCGTAGCAGATGTGGTATTTTTCTGTCTTAATTTCCATTGTGGCGAAAAAAGTTACTTAAGTTGGATAATTGATGCCCGATGGGCTTATAATATTAGTTGTACCATCGTGGTCACGGCAATGACTTCTGGGTCTTGTTGAACAGTCTCGAACTTCCAGCCCATCTTGGCGCTGTAGTCGTTGAGCATAGTCAGCAAGCCTAACCCAGAAGCGGTACAGTTCTCATCAGCAGCATTTTTTTCTAATTGCTCAATATACATCTCGCTGGGGTCGCAAATCAGCAATTTCTGAATGTAACCCTGAAAATCCTCAACAGCAGAAGCTGGAATGCTGTTAGCCACGGAGAAAATTAGTCCGTCTTTCTCCAATTGCAGTTTAATATCGATCGGGTAATGGGAATTTTCATCGTTAAACTTCATCGCATTTTCCAATAACTCATTAGCAATATAGCTAACGGCACTTTTCACCTCCGCTTGTCTTGTCAGTGCTGAGGCATCCTCTTGACTCCCCGGAAAAAAAGTCGTCAAGTAATCCGCGAGGAAATCAGCCGATAAACCATTATTCCGCCATCGTTGCTTCAGGGGAATAGAACTAGGAGAAAATCCAATGATTAAATATTCTTGGCTGGGAGTCGGCTCAATGAAATTACCGAAAATCTGATTCATGTTGATTAGTCTGTGGTCTGTTAGTCTTAGTTATTTGTGAGGAATTATTTGTGATTATGTAGTGTTGATTTACAGGCAGTTATTTATGAATTTTGGCTTTTCATAACTAATCTATCCTAACCAATAACTGATCACCCAGTATTATTTTTGTTTGAGAATCAGCAATGTAATATCATCAAAGATTTTTTGTTCGCCTATGTGCGATCGCACATCGTCAATGACAGCGTACCTGATTTCTGATGCCGTTCGTTGCCAATTCATTTGTATGACGTCAATTAACCGTTCTAAACCGTAAAGCATCTTATCCATATTTTCAGCTTCCGTAATCCCATCAGTGTACAGCACTACCACATCTCCTTTATATAACTGCACCATTTTTTCAGCAACAAATTCAGTAATATCTACATCGAGTCCGATGGGGAAACCCAAATCGATGGTATCAAACCGCTCTACAGAACCATTAGAACGCACCACAATCATTTCTTCATGCTGACCGCTCAATTTCAGCATTCCTTCCTCATAGTCTAGCAAAGCCAAGGTAGCATTCTTGTCAGATTTCATCCGTTGTACATTATCGTAAATAGCCCGATTAATAGCACTTAAAAATCGAACGGGATCGGGTTCATTGTAAGCCAGCAAAGTCCGCACAGCCGTTTGAACCATAATCATTAAAACACCACTTTCTAAGCCATGTCCAGTGACATCGCCGATACCAATCTTTACTCTACCATCTTGCTGAAGTACATCGTAATAATCGCCACCTACTTCATCCGCAGATTCCATAAATCCTGCAATATCTAGACCGATGACTGCCTTAAGTTCTCGGTCTTTCGGCAACAGCATTTGCTGAATTTTGCGAGTAACATCTAATTCGGCACTCATCCGCACATTTTCGGCTTTGAGGCGATCGTTTAAAACGGTAATTTCTTGGTTCGCATAAACCAATGCCTCAGCAATTTTGTTAAATGACCTCACAACTTGCCCCAATTCATCTTTATTATCCAAATTAATTTTGTAGTCAAGATTCCCTCTTGCCATTTTTTTGGAAGCTTCATCCAGTACCAAGACAGTTTCCATCACCGACTGATAAAAAGATACAAATACATAAAATACTATGGAGAGACTCAAAAAAACAACTATTGTAATTGTTCGCTTTTTGTTCATAAGATGTTCAATACGATTATGTAGTAAGACATCTAATTCGTCTAGGGTTTTATCCCACAGATCAAAACTTAATTCTAGCACTCTTTCAGTTGAGTCAATATAGGCATAATACTGAACAGTTTCCGATGGATAGTTTAGTTTATCTAGACTTTTAGATAATTGATATATAAGAAAAATAAAGCTTTGCACATCATTATTTAATTTGGGCTTTAAATTTTGTTGTGGATTGTTTATAAACGCAACATTCATGTTAAACTCTAAAGCCTCACTTAATTCTCTTAATTTTACAGAAAGAGCAATATATTGGGTTCTATCATCTTGTGTAGCATTTGACTTCAGGCTGGTTTTTTCAGAAATCCTTCTGATTTCTGAAAGATTTTTTTGAATTTCGGGCAGCTTCAATAAAGTAGCATCCATTAAGTAATAAGTGTCTAAGTCGGGGTCTAATATTAAATTAGAACTATCCCCAACATCAGCAGCCAATTTATTAATATTTGCTAATAAGGTTTGATATAAAAAGTCATAGGTTTCTAAGCTCCACTGGTGGCGACGCAGTTTAAAATTTTGCCAAGTAAGATAAGTTTTATTCATTTTTTCTGAAGATTTTAATAAATTTCCGAGCCTGCTATCAGTATTGGCAAGATTTTGAAAGTTTGAGTCTATTTTTGCTTCTAGTTCTGCCCTGAACTCTGGTCGGCTTAAATTTGTGTTTAAAGGCTGATAATCTAAAAGTTGAAGTTGCGGTATGTGCTGTCTCAATTGTCGCAGGGGGCGCAGGTATTCATTGCCGTAAATTTCTTTTTGAGAAAAATTTACCTGGCTATTAATCTCGGAAATCAGCAGGTATATGACCAATGTTAAGGGCAGGGCAAAGAGAAAGCCAATTAGGATAAATTTTTGGGGATAGCTCAGACGATTCATTAAATGGATACCGAAGGATTTTTGGTTCATATGTGACACAATCCACAAATATTTTACTCAATTAGTAGCAAAAGCTACTAATTTTTTTGGATCATTCCTGAAAAAATCAGTTTTGACGCACCATCAGAAGTTTGCCGAGGATTAATATACTTATTTCCTGAAACTCTACTCTAGAGACAGAATAAGACGATACTTACATCGCTGCACTTGTAATGTTAGTTCTTGACAAAGGAACCAACACTAACATTAGCAGTGTCTACATAAGTATTGTTAGTGTTGTGTTCAGCAGCGATCGCGCCGCAGTCTGAAGTGAGGTGGAGGGCTTGTAATGAAACGAATTGCCGAAAATAACTCTCAAGACAGTCAAAACCAAGCCCAAAAGCAGCCCAGGCCTTTAGTCTTGGCTTTGGTGTTAACAGGAATTCTGGCATTGGAAATGTATCCGAGTCTGGTAGATAGCGCTGCTGCTAATGCTGGGGCGCTGAAACATTCCTTAACCAAGTTGGAAAGCCAACAACAGCCAAGCATCAAGGACTGGAGTTTAGACTAAAAAACGATCGCATCTAAAAGTAGCTGCCTTTCAACAGAAGGCAAGTTATTGCTCAAAAAATCAAAAGAGAGGAGATTAAACAACTAATTTTGAAGACTTTTTGCGTCGAG
>JAHRFD010000047.1 GCA_020882975.1 Microcoleus sp. EPA2
CAGTGGCACCACTCCGATTCCATCCCGAACTCGGTTGTTAAACGCTGCGGTGGCGAAGATATTTGGCGGGTCACTGCCTGAGAAAATAGCTCGATGCCTGGGATTCTTTTACAACACATAATCCCTCTTTCTCTTTTCTAGAAAGGGGTTTTGTTGTTTTTATCCCTTTTTTACTCTTCCTAAAAAGACAGTTAAGAACAGGCACGATGCCTGTTCCACAGACATTAGGGGAGAGGTCTAGTTGAGTTTGATGATTTTATACCAAATCTGCGTCGATCGCGACCTCGATCGCCATATTTGGTGCTAGTTGCTCGAATGCGAGTTAAGGTTTAAGTACGACCTTAATGCAGTTGTCTTTTTTGTTCTTGAAAGTCTCGTAAGCTTGCGGTGCTTCTGACAAGTTCATGCGGTGGGTAATTACAAAGCTGGGATCAATTTCCCCTTTTTGAATGCGATCTAGCAAAGGCCGCAAATAGCGTTGAACGTGGGTCTGTCCCATTTTCATGGTCAAACCTTTGTTGAAAGCTGCACCTAATGGAACTTTATCTACGAAGCCGCCGTAAACGCCGGGAATCGAGACGGTGCCGCCTTTACGACAAGCCAGGATCAGTTGTCGCAATGCGGTAGGTCGATCGCTCTCCAAGCGCACAGCTTGCTTTGCTTTGTCATAAAAAGCGTCCAGACCCGTGCCGTGGGCTTCCATCCCCACAGCGTCGATGCAGGCATCAGGCCCGCGCCCCCCAGTCATTTCGGTGACGGCTTCCCCCGCGTCAATTTCTTCGTAGTTGATGATTTCGGCTTTGGCCGCAGCAGCCATCTGCAAGCGTTCCGGGAAGCGGTCGATCGCAATTACTCTATCGGCACCAAGCATAAACGCACTTCTGATTGCAAATTGTCCCACCGGCCCGCAGCCCCAAACAGCTACCGTATCCCCCGGTTGAATGTTGCAGTTTTCTGCTGCCATGTAACCGGTAGGGAAAATATCAGTGAGAAACAATACTTGTTCGTCAGATAGTCCGTCGGGAATTTTCAAAGGACCAACATCTGCAAAGGGAACGCGAACATATTCTGCTTGACCTCCTGCATAGCCGCCCGTTAAGTGCGAGTAGCCAAACAATCCTGCGGGCGAATGACCGTAGATTTTTTCAGCCAATCCAGCATTGGGGTTAGAGTTATCGCACAGCGACCATAAATCCCGGTTACAAAAGAAGCAACTGCCGCAAGAAATGGTAAAAGGAATAACTGCGCGATCGCCCTTTTTAAGATTCTTAACTTCACTACCAACTTCAACAACTTCCCCCATGAATTCGTGACCCAGGATGTCACCGGATTGCATGGTTGGGATGTAGCCATTATAGAGGTGCAAATCTGAACCACAAATTGCTGTAGATGTGATTTTGAAGATAGCATCTCGCGGATTAATAATTGTTGGGTCAGGTACATTATCAACTCGCACGTCATTTGCTCCGTGCCAACAAACTGCTTTCATTTTTTGCTTCTCCTCTAGTTAGCTACGAACATTTTTTGGTGTTCAATTTGAAATTTTCGATTAGCTCAACATCTAAATTAGGGCATTGATTTTTTCAATCTTAAATGTATAAAATTTTACTTATCTCTATCCAAGGTATGATTTAAAAATATATCTTTTGGCTGTTATCAAGACTAAAATTAGTAAAAAATCAAGCTAATAAAATATCGGTTAATTAGTTTAAAGTATTACCAGAAATGCTTCATTCAGTGGATACCGAGCTTTGATAGTCTTAGCAATTACTTTTTTTAAGAGTCAGGAATTATGCTATACAAAAATTTAAAATTTACAGTAAAAATCCTCCTCTCTAAATTATATTTGCGCCGTTCAACCTCAAATCTCGAACCATCCAGGAAGTAAATAAACACTTCGTGCTGGCTTCGCCCACGAGTAGGTCAAAATGGGTACGAGTTATGCCGCCACAAGAATTTGATTAAACTTGAGTATAAAATCTACATATACCTCAGCTTATCTATAGTAGTAAGGTGGGATGTGTACCCTATCTTACGACTACAGACCAGCTCATTAAGTGATACTGAGTAAGTTGCAGCCTCAAACTTCTCAAGTCCGGGCTGGTCTATCTAGATTCGAGGCGGGGGGTTTTGGAGCACAAGTGCTGCTTAAATGCCGAGCTTGCGCTAAAGTTGTGAAAGATTAAAGTTTATCGATCGCCTTTTATGCCTTACACTGCATCTACCCCAACAGACCCCAATCAAGCAAATATTCGTAATGCCGACTACCGCTTACTAGAGTTTAATAAGCTGACACCGATGATGCAGCGGTATGTGGAAGTCAAAGAACAATATCCCCACGCACTTTTATTATTTCGAGTCGGAGATTTCTTTGAGTGCTTTTTCCAAGATGCAGTGACGATTTCGCGGGAATTAGAGCTGGTTTGTACTAGCAAAGAAAGCGGCAAGGAAATTGGACGAGTGCCGATGACAGGAGTGCCACACCATGCACTCGATCGCTACACATCAATGTTAGTAGAAAAAGGCTATGCTGTAGTAGTTTGTGACCAAGTAGAAGATGCAGCGATCGCAGCTAGAGAAGGCCGTCAAGTCAAGCGCGAAATTACCAGAATTCTAACTCCCGGAACTTTGACTGATGACGGAATGCTTAAACCCAAACAAAATAACTTTTTAGCAGCAATCGTTATAGCTGGAACCCATTGGGGATTGTCTTATACAGATATTTCTACCGGAGAATTTGTCACTACACAAGCAGACAGTTTAGAACAATTAAATCTAGAATTGTTGCGTTTGCAACCGTCGGAGGTGCTAGTACCAACGAATGCTCCCGATTTAGTGACTATGTTGAGACCAGGAGAAAAATCCGATCATTTGCCAGAGTGTTTACCGAGTTCATTTTGCTATTCTCTGCGATCGCAAATTCCCTTTACTTTGGGAGAGGCAAAACAGAGAATCCTGCAAAAGTTCAAAGTGCGATCGCTCGAAGGTATGGGGTGTGGACAGCTTGCCTTAGCAGTACGCGCTGCCGGGGGTTTGCTGCAATATCTCGAAGAAACTCAAAAAGGAAATGCAGTTCCTTTGCAAGTATTACACACTTATACCATCACAGATTTTCTCACACTAGACTATCAAACCCGTCGCAATCTCGAAATTACTCAAACTGTGAGAGATGGGGTTTTTCATGGTTCTTTACTGTGGGCGATAGACAAAACTAGCACTGCAATGGGAGGTCGGGCTTTGCGGCGGTGGGTGCTGCAACCTTTACTGAATATTAAAGGAATTTGCGCGCGACATGACACGATTCAAGAATTAGTAGAAGATAACTACCTGCGCCAAGATTTGCAGCAGTTATTACGCCAAATTTATGACATAGAAAGACTGACTGGTCGCGCTGGTTCTGGAACAGCTAGCCCGCGAGATTTAGTCGCTTTAGCTGATTCTTTGAGAAAACTGCCGGAGTTAGCTGCGATTGCAGCCCAAGGTCGATCGCCCTATCTGAAATCACTCCAAAATGTACCGCCAATTTTAGAAGAATTAGCAACTAAAATACACGCTCATTTAGTTGACGAACCGCCGATTCATTTAAAAGAAGGAGGGTTGATTCGTTCGGGAATTAATGCCCTACTAGATGAAATGCGACAAACAGCATCAGCCGATCAGGAGTGGATTGCTCATTTAGAGGCAAATGAAAGAAAACGCACCGGAATTTCTAACTTAAAAGTAGGTTACAATAAAGCTTTCGGGTATTATATCAGCATTACAAAATCGAAAGTAGACCAAGTACCAAATGACTACACGCGCAAGCAAACTCTCACTAATGAAGAACGCTACAGCACAGAAGAATTAAAACAGAGAGAAGTACGAATTCTGACAGCGCGCGAAGATTTAAATCAACTAGAATATGATATTTTTGCTCAAGTACGCGCCGAGGTAGGAGAACACGCCGAAATTATTCGGAATGTTTCCCGTGCTGTGGCCGCCATCGACGTTTTGTGCGGTTTGGCAGAAGTAGCTGTTTATCAGAATTACTGTCGCCCAACGATGGTTGAAAGTCGGGAAATTAAAATTATTGACGGTTGTCATCCGGTGGTCGAAAAGTCTTTACCTCCGGGCTTTTTTGTACCTAATTCGGCTTTTTTGGGTCGGGAAGCATCGCTAAATCGACCAGATTTAATTATTTTAACTGGACCGAATGCTAGTGGCAAAAGTTGTTATTTGCGACAGGTGGGTTTGATTCAGTTGATGGCGCAGATGGGAAGTTTTGTGCCGGCGAAGGGTGCTACTTTGGGAATTTGCGATCGTATTTTTACCCGCGTTGGCGCGGTGGATGATTTGGCAACAGGTCAGTCTACGTTTATGGTAGAAATGAATGAAACGGCAAATATTCTCAACCACGCAACACCAAAATCCTTGGTGTTGTTAGATGAAATTGGCAGGGGAACAGCCACTTTTGACGGACTTTCGATTGCTTGGTCTGTGGCAGAATACTTGGCGAATGAGATTCGGGCGCGGACAATTTTTGCTACTCATTATCATGAGTTGAATGAGTTGGCTTCTATTTTAAATAATGTAGCAAATTACCAAGTTACGGTCAAGGAATTGCCCGATCAAATAGTATTTTTGCACCAAGTTCAGCCTGGAGGTGCTGATAAGTCTTATGGGATTGAAGCGGGGAGATTAGCTGGTTTACCCACCTCGGTAATTGAGAGAGCAAGACAGGTGATGAAGCAGATTGAGAAACATAGTAAAATTGCGATCGGACTACGGAAGGGTGTGAAGAAAGAGGGGAAACAAGAGTCGGAAGGCGAACAGTTGGATATTTTTGAGGATTGAAATGATTAAATTGCGAGCCGAATCCAGGACTTAGCTATCAATTCTATTTTCAGGTCAGTAATCTGGGCATTACTGACCTAAAAATGACGAAACTGTGATACTATTCTTGAAGATATCAAAAGCTTTAAATAGGAGGATGAGATGCAAGGCAAAAGATTTATCCGAACTCTTCGCTTAAAAAACTTTCTATCCTACGGAAGTGAAGGAGAGGAAATAGAACTTCAACCTCTGAATGTGTTAATTGGCCCCAACGCATCTGGCAAGTCCAACTTGATCGATGCCGTGGGAATTTTACAGTCAACACCCAATGATATAAATACTCCCTTTCGGCAAGGAGGCGGTATTGGCGAGTGGCTTTGGAAAGGTGATGAAAAAAATTCCAACAATATTCCAACAGCTACAATCGAGGCAATCGTAGATTATCCTGAAGAAACTACCCCTCTGCTCTATAAAATCTCTTTCACGATGGTAGGTCAAAAACTAGAAATTGTAGATGAAGCTGTAGAAAAGGAAGAAAAATTTGCCCCAAGTTATAAAGATGTATATTTTTTCTACCGCTATCGAAATGGCAATCCAGTCTTAAATACTAGAAAGGTCTCAGAAGAGGGAACAAGTAAAGACACTAATAGCGGAAAACGCCATCTTAGCCGTGACGAGATAAATTTTTCTCAATCAGTTTTGTCCCAAAAACAAGACAAATATTTTTACCCTGAATTAGCCTACTTAAACAATCAGTTTTCCAAGATCCGTATTTATCGGGAATGGAACTTAGGCTGGTACACGCAACCAAGAAAGCCCCAACCATCTGATTTACCAAATGACTTTCTTGAAGAAGATGCAACTAACCTTGCTCATGTTTTGAACGATTTAGACTACCAAGGTATTACACCTTTGCTGATCGAGCAGTTGCAAAAGTTTTCCGAGGCAGTAGGTGACATCAGAACTAGAATTGATGGCGGTACAATACAAACATTTATCAGGGATAAAAGATTCAATAGACCAATTCCTGCTACCCGTTTATCAGATGGTACGCTTCGTTATTTGTGCTTGCTGACTTTGCTGTGCCACCCAAGTCCACCGCCCCTGATTTGTATTGAAGAACCAGAATTAGGGTTGCATCCAGATATCTTATCTACTGTTGCTGAATTGCTAATTGCGGCATCTAAAAGAACTCAAATAATTGTTACTACTCATTCTGATGCTTTAGTTTCTGGTTTGAGTGAAGTTCCAGAATCAGTCTTAGTTTGCGAACAGAATAACACAGGTACTCACTTGCGCCGTCTAGAGCCTGAGCAACTTAAACAGTGGCTGAAAAAGTACACTCTAGGAGATTTGTGGCGGATGGGACACATCGGAGGAAACCGATGGTAAGAGAGATTCGTATTTATATTGAAGGCAGTGGAGATGAAAGTGAAGATGAAAGTACAACAGAAAATATACCTCCAACACGTCCGGGATTTAGGAGTAGAATTCCGGCAGGAAAAGAGACCACAGCGGGGCTGCGAGCGGGTTTTGTTCATCTCTTCAAAGAACTCTACGATTTCGCAGAGAGCAAAGGCATAAAAATCCTGTCAATCATGTCTGGATCTCGCCGCGATGCTTGCGACGATTTCCTAATGAGTGTGGAATCTTATCCAGAGGCTTTTAATGTTTTGCTTGTTGATTCTGAATCTCCTGTTTCTGAAACTCACACACCTTGGGAGCATTTAAGGAGCCGAAAAGATGACCAACCTTGGATTTTGGCGACCCAAGGGCTTGATGATGCCTGTTGCCACTTAATGGTACAAACTATGGAGGCTTGGTTTATTGCTGATATTGATGCTTTAAGCAAGTTTTATAATGGCGGATTTAAAGAAGATTATCTTCACCAAAGGCTGGGAAATCAAAGTGTGGAGAAAGTTTCCAAATACAACCTGAGTCAGTGGCTGAAATCAGCCACTAATAAAACCTCTAAAGGTAAATATCACAAAACACGACACGCTCCAAAACTATTAGCACTTTTAGATATTGACAAAGTACGCAGGGCTTCTCCTAGTTGCGATCGCCTTTTTATAACCCTTACCAAAATCATAGAAATGACATAAATACATTGCGTGTATATAAGCCCTATTTACTTGCCATTTTGTAACTTTTTTACCTCTTTGTGTACGCTCATGCCTATCTCCAAAGCCTCATTCAACAATCTCCCGTATTCAGTTGCCCGATCGCTCACATCCATCGCCATCAAAGCAGCCAAATTATTTTCAATATTAGCAAATAATTCGTAACGACGACCAATAAACTCTTGATTTTCGCGGAGAATTCTTTCGGTTTTTAAAGCACAAACTAAACTTTCCCTAGTAACGTTTAATGCTTCAATGGCATCCTCTCGATTTATCAAATTGGCTTGGAGATTGCCAACGGCTATTAAGCGATCGATAATATCAAGAGCCTTAATCACCTCATGATACTTGTCAACTTCATCTAGCAAACCAGCCAAGGTTGCTAGAGGCCTTGCCTTGAGCCATCTATACAAATTCCAAGCTACAGCAATGGCTATGGATAAGCCCAAAGTTAGTTGTAAAACCCAAACAAATATCTGAGAATCGCTAAAGGAACCAACTTTATGCTGAGTAGCCAATAAAGCCACAGGGAGGGAAACCACTAAGGTTACGCAAAATATTAGCAACTCATTTAACAGCATAGAAAATAGCTTTCTGCTGTCTCGGAAAGCGCCATGTCTGTAAAAATTACCGGCAAAACCGTCACCCAAAGCTATGCCACTCAATTCCTCTAACTCCGTTTCAGGAATTAGTAATTCATCTAAGTCCGATTGTATCACTATTTCAAATCTCCTTAATTTAGCATTAATTAAAACCCTCCTATAGACCTAATTGAATCCCAGAGACTCATATAAAAATTGCTTTCTCGGCTTCGGAATAGTTGAAATGCCATTCCAGGCGACCCAAAAAAAGGTCTGAGAGTCCATCCCAACTGACTCCCAACAAAGGCATAAAGTCCCAACCAGAAGCGCAAAATATTTAGGCGGATATCCTTGCCTTCAGCATCTTGTTCGGAAAGGAAGTGCATTCCTTGATAAAAAAAACTAATTCCTAAAAATCCTGTAATTGCCATAATGGCAACATTCAACAACAGGAAAAAATTGTAATTGTTACTACTCAGTAAAAAAAATAGACTTACAGGTGCAAATCCAAACATCAAGATGCTAATCATTGCCATTGCTGTCATTAACAATGCCAAATACTGTTCAAAACTTCGTTTTGAACCAAACATGACATTGAAAAAGTAGAGTGTAGGAAAACAAATAATCAGCGTCAGCAAGTAAAGTGCTGGTAGCTTAATTGCTGACACTAGACATTGCATCCATGTACTAGATGCACCTAAAATTGCTCCATAAATCGAAAAAAATACTGTACTAGAAATCAACAGCCCGAAAATTTTAGATTTGAGCTTGACACCTTCGCGGATTTCTTCGAGAAACTGTTGCCGTTCCCGCAGCAAATACATTACTACTGAAAAATATTTCACGGGTTCTCCTGTTGACTGATGCTACTCCGAATCGGTTATAACTCAAGTTGATTTAGATGTGCAAGAGCTTGTCAGATTTATCTCGGTCAAGGGAGAAGGGTGAAGGGAGAGCTAAAATTCTCCCCCTCTGGAAATATCTAGCGACAGGTGCGATATTTGATGTGATAAACCAAACCACGGTGAGCCAGATCGAAGGAGTCAACGGTGGCCGTACCAGCACCACTGGCAGTCATCGCAGCATTGACTCTCATGTTGATGCTGTCACCACAACGAGACCAAACATCTGCTACAGTTGCTAAGCTATCTCGAACGTTATAGTTCGTTTCCCCGTTAAAATTCCGGGAAAAAATTGGACCTCGACTGCCTGCAAAAAAGTATTCTGCTCTTAAATTGGCGCTGGTTTTTGGTGCGATGTAACCACGATAATCAGCATCGTAGAGAGAAATTTGGAAACCTTGCGGTACTTTGATGGGAATGCTGAGGTTACAGCTTTTGCGTTTTTCTGCGGAGATATTTCCCTGGGCTACAAACTTATCAAATAGAATGGTTAGTTCTTGACCATCGGGGCTGACGCTGACACTGGCGGATCTGTCGGGACAACCACTACCACCATAGCTTGCACCTAAGATTTCCACTTTTTGCTGGGCCAAGGCGGAGCTAATGGAAGCAGACATTAATGTGGTGGCCAGTAAGAGTTTTAAAAATTTCATGGAATTTCTCCTAGATCAATTTTGATCTATTAATTTGGGTGTAAAAAACACTCCGTTTGATTGATGAATCAAAATTTAAGCAAACCCTGTCTCATGAGGAGATTACAAGTTTTTTCTTGTTAGCTCAAAAGCTCAGAACTACTATCTACTGAGCTATATAATATTACCTTGCTCAGTGGTTTTTGGATGAGTCGGCTCACTCAATAAATATTTATTCTTTGCTGATACTTTCTAAGATTCATTTCTTCTAAATAAAGTTCCGGAAGATTCCCGACAAAAGGTTTGCTTTTCCTGGAAAATAAGAACCTAGAAAGCAGACAAATTGCTGAGTGTTTAGTCTATCTTTGGGCGGAGGAAAATTTCTGACAATTTTTGAGAGGAATTAGGGCTGGATTCTACTGGGAATGGGAGATGTAGGCGATCGCCTTGGAAGCACGGAATTCTCTTGTTGTGGAGTCTGGGGTTGACGGTAATATTTTTGGTAAAATTAAAATCAACGGTAATATAAATAAAAAATGTTGCTAAATATTAATAATCTAAAATTTTTTAGTTTTAAGGCCAGCCCCATTAATTGACGAGCTTGTTTTTTGGGCTACTGCATATTTTATGAGGGGTCAAAAAATGATTATCTGCTGTATACACAAATACATTCATTTAACTATCAGTAGATTAACATAAGTCTTAGTTTGATAATATTTGAGAACCTAAATTTTCACAATCAAACATCAGCTAAAACCTAGGGCACGCACTGATTGCAGGAAGTTTTAAAATTAGATTCGTAAATTGCATTCTCTAGATGTATTTACTGCATTTATCGAGAAAATTATATGTATTTAATAGAAGTAATTCTTGCAATTAGTTAATAGAATAGATGTATGCTAGTGACCGTTGACGATCGACTACTAACATTTTTTGGAGAAGGAAAAAAATCATGGATACTACCGTAGAAAAAAAAGCCCCACCTCAGCCTGTTGAGCAAGTTAAAATTAAAACCACGAACAGTTTAGAGTTTGAGCTTTGGGCTAAAGCCGTCAAACGCCAGATGATTGCAGCACTCTCTAAAAAGAGCGAAAGTTAAGAGTTTAGGGGTTTTTGTCTGCCAGTTTTGTAAATTGAGTTAAGAAAATAGTTGTTTGTGTTGTTGTCCCAGAAGGGAAGGGGAGAGTGGGAGAGTGGGAGAGCGCCAGAGGAGGAGAGTGGGAGAGGGGGGAGAATTGATGCTTCTGACTTCTGGCTTGTGGCTTCTGGGTTCTGCCTTCTACCTTCTACCTTCTACCTTCTAGCTTCTGTCTGCGATTTTTCATTGGTTAAGAACCCTTCTCAACTGCGGCAAGCAACCGTAGATTTCCGTCTTGAAGCTGCACAGCTTTCACTGTTCCCAAAGCGACTCTTTGTACACCGTTATTCATCGCCACCTCAATTTTAATTTTCGGATCTGCGAGTAAGCCGAGCCTACCCCACAACCACTTGACTTGAGTAGCAGGAAAAGATTTCAGTTCCATATCTAAAAAGGGCGAACTAACCCAGCGGTTCCCGTCGTAGAAACTGGCGACCTGCACCTGATACCAAACTTGTTTTTCTGTCAATTTTAACTGATTTTTAGGTTCTGGTTCCATCCATTCATTGGGATTAATAGTGCTAAGTAAAGTAGCCGAACCCATAATTTGGCTTTTGTGCTGTTCTAAACTTTCAGCTAGGGAAACCGATTCGTCAAGTTTATTGACTAAATTCCGAATACGGTTCCTAGTTTCGCTGTCGGTATCTGATTGTTGATCCAGCCAATTCATGGCCTCGCGAGTCCCATCTTGAGAGGCGATAATGAGTGCGCCCCAAGCTTTGACATCGCCATCACTAGAATTCACTCTCAAAGCTGCGTCTACACGATTCAAGAGTTTGTCATTGTCATTTTTGAGGGTTTTGGCAATTTCGTGACTGTTGCTAGGATCGGCTTCAAATACCTGCAAAGCCTCTCTCCAGCGACCGTCTATCAACTCTGCGAGAACTTGTTGACCGGGACTGGCCCAAGAGGCGATCGCCTGAGCCTTAGTAATTTTAGCATGAAATTCGATGGTATCTAGCTGAGCTTGGGCCAGAGTCGGCCAATTAGGACCGGCTTTTCCCTTAGCAATACGCATCACATTTAAAGCTGGAGACCACAGGCCACTTTTGGCAAGTCGCAAACCATTTTTGTAGGTTTCGTCATTTAATGCAAATTCTTCCAAAGAAATTGGGTTTAACTGAACAGGATTCGGGACAAATTTGCGCGGGCCAATTTGATAAAGAGTAAATTGGGGTTCCAAACCAACTGTTTGATCGATCGCCAATTGTGGAGACGAACCCTTAACAATTTGCTGCCAATTGGGCGGTTGTCCGGCGGCACTCACCCATTCCAAGAGCGAGATTAAATGATTTTGGCTGGGGTTGTAGCGAACCACCTGTCCGTAGGGAAGTTTTTTATCGCCCCGTACTAATTGACCGCTGACATTAAACCAAATTCCCGAAGTCGGTGCTTTGCCATTAAATCGGCGCAGTTCGGTTAAAGGTAGAGACTGATTCGAGCCAAGAGTATCTGACTTGGAGTCAGCTAAAGAAGCGAGTACAAAAGATTCTGCTGGACCTTCTACATTCACGGAACTGGTTAGTTGAAAATACTCGACTTTATCTGAATCTCGATCGGGAAGTTGCACGCGCTTGTATACGCGAAGTTCGACAATTTGACGACAAGGATTTTTGCAGGATGTTGTCGCGTTAACAGTCCTTTCCACCATCACAGGTAAGAGTAAATCAGAAATCGAAGAATCGGTGGAGTTATCGATAGGAAGTGGCAGAGGTTCTCCGGTAACAAATCCCAATTTACGGATGCTAGCTTGAATTTGATCGAGAGTTTGAATAGAATCTCTGGTGGCGAGGGGAAGCCGGGACCATTCCGGCACAAATTTAGCGATCAACTTGTTACCGTTGGGATCGACAATCAGTTGATAACTCAGCCATGCGCCGCCGCCCATCAAAGCGGCGAAGCCACACAACACGCTGAGGGCTGTGAAATTAGCGATCAGTCTTTTCCAGGGATATCTGGCGACGGAGGTTGGGGTAGGAGTTTTTGATTTGGGGGTTTTAGATGGAGATTCTGGAGAATTTTGGGTGCGTCGGGCTTGGCGGCGGCGTCTGGTGGGGGGAACTTTGGCATTTTCTGGGGGTTTGGCTCGATTTTTGGAGGGGTTAATTTTGTGTTCCATCGTCAAATTTTAGGATTTAGATTTTAGAATTTATGTTTAAAATTGCCATAGACATGGCCCATAATTATTGTGGAACAGGTCTTACAGTCTTTTAAGAACAGGCTTTTGGCCAGATGTCTAATAGTCGATCGTATTGCCGACCTATGGTATCCCAGGTGTATTGGGTTGCGATGTGCGATCGGGCATTTCGAGACAATTCGTGTCTTAGGTGTGGATTTTCAAACAAAGTGCTAATCGCTTCAACATACTCCTGAACTCCATTGGCGCGCAAGGCCAAGATCGGTTGTGACTCACCGCCGATGGCTAAACCTTCCAAACCTCGATCGCTTGCAACAACGGGTGTTCCCGCAGCCATGGCCTCCAAAGTTTTATTTTTTATCCCCAAACCAATTCGCATCGGGACTACACAAACAGTAGCCTGATGCAAATATTCTGCCACCTTTTGGACTCTGCCTAGAACTTGAATTCCTGGTTGTTTCCCCAAAGCCAAGACGGAAGGTACTGGGGAAGTTCCGACTAAGGTGAGGGTAGTATCGGGATAACGCTGCTGTAGGATTGGCAAGATCTCCAAGGCCAAGAATCTGGCTGCGTCTATGTTGGGCAAATTGTTCATCGCCCCTGCAAAGATTAAGGTGTGTCCTCCCGGATCGATCGCCCGATGGGGAAATTCGACTAAATCAACTCCGTTGGGAATTACCTCAATGGTTGGCATTGAGAAATAGTCTATTCTTTTTTCCATGTTTCTAGGGGACAACAATTGGAGAAGTAGTTGCTTGTCTGTGGATGTGGTCGCCACTATGCGAGAGAATTTGGCACAGTAGCGTTTTTCATAGCGGGCTAGGAGGGGTAAAATAAGTCGATCGCGCAGGGGGTTTTCTGATGTGCCTGTTTCTAAAATTTGCTTACAAGTTCCCCAAACTGAACTGTGAATATTGACGACTGTCAGGAGTTTTTGTCGCCACTGTGGACGGACATAAATCTCGTTAACGCTGTGTTCGCAAGTAATAGCATCGCACTTCCCTGCTGTGACTAACTCATCTACCCAATTCTGCATGGCTGGCGAGTAGCTTGAGAGTACATTGGGAGGTGTCCCGGATTGCAAAAATCCAGCAAATCTGCCTAGTTTTCCCACTATTCCATAGAATCCCCCCTCAGTCCCCCCCCAGCTTCGGGGGGGTAGTCTTAGCCCCCCCTTGGTAAGGGGGGGTTGGGGGGGTATTTGGGGGTTAGGAAAAACGGCTAATTCTGCAACTTGCTGGCGCAATTGGTGAATTTGTGCATCGGTGACATCGGGCGATCGCAGTGTTCCGAGAATTACATGATGCCGCCGGCTCAAATATTTTAATAAATGAAATGTCCTTACCTGAGTTCCTCCGCGGCTTGGGGGATAGGGAAAAGTGGAGGAAAGCATTAAAATCTGCATGGAATGTTGTACAAACAGGACTTAGGCAAAAATCCGTTTTCTGAGCCTAACTATGTCATTTTAGGTGGATAACGATGGCTAGGAACCAGCTATTTAGGTTGATAGTGCATCCACTACTCATAAATAAAGTTACCGCCAAGCGATAAGATTGATTAATAAAACCTGTTTAACAATTTTCGCACCTATGGACGAATTATCTGTTAAGGCGCTGCTGGAAGATTTGAAAAACTCCGACGAAAGGGTACGCGATCGCGCGACTACAGAACTCTGGCGCTGTTGGTTTCACCAGAAGGGAGAGTATGGGATGCAAATTCTCAGGCGATCGCAAGTTTCCCTGGATGCAGGTGATGTTCGCCACGCTTTAGATTTGTTAACCAAACTGATTTCTCAAGAACCTGATTTTGCGGAAGCTTGGAATCGGCGCGCCGTACTTCACTATACCCAAGGAAATTATAAAAAGTCGCTCCAGGACTGCTCCATGGTCCTCAAACTCAACCCAATTCATTTTGGAGCTTTGCACGGGCGGGGTTTGTGCTACGCTGCTTTGGGAGAATACATAAATGCAATTCAAGCTTTTCGTTGCGCTTTAGAAATTCAACCTTTTGCGTTGGTCAATCAAAAGTTAATTTTGGAATGTACGGCTCGTTTGAGTTAAAATACATTGACCTCAAATGGTATAGCAACCTTCTCGGCAGTTAGGATATTCTGAATCACTGAAACTATGACAGTGGCTGGATTTTCCTTCTTGCTTGTTTTTGCCTTCTTCAAATCGACCTTCTGCTATATAAGTTTGTGCCCAAAATTAGCGTTTGTATTCCTACTTACAATCGAGTGCATTTGCTGGCTGGTGCGATCGCCAGCGTGCTAGCTCAAACTTATACAGATTTTGAATTAATTGTCTGCGATGACGGTTCTACTGACAGCACAGCGCTGTTAATGTCGGAATTTGTAGATGAAGGGATTAGCTACATTCGTCACCCGCATCATATCGGTAAAAGCAATAATATGCGATCGGGCTTGGCGGCCTGTCGGGGTGAATATTTTATTAAATTTGACGATGACGATCGCCTGAGTCCACAATTTTTGGAACGGACATCTGCTATTTTAGATAAAGACCCCAGCATTGATTTTGTCAGTACGGATCACTGGGTGATTGACATTAATAATCAGATTGATGAAATCCAGACTAAACTGAATTCGCAAAGATGGGGTCGCAGTTCGTTGGCGGCGGGAATTATTGAAGATTTGTTGACCACGGTTTTTGTGAAACAAAGTTTGCAAATAGGGGCAACTTTGTTTCGCCGGACTGCTTTGGAAGAGGTAGGATTTCTACGGCCAAATTGGCAAAATTGTGAAGATAACGATTTGTTTGTCAGACTTGCTATCGCTGGGAAAAAATGCTATTATTTGCCGGAACTTTTGATGGAATATCGATTTCATGCCGAACAGCAAGGGAGCGATCGGGCTATTCCCTATTTGACTGATAAATTGCGCTATTTGACCAGTTACGAGTTTGATGAGGACAAGTTGGAAACGGTCAGGCTCAGAAGGATTGCAGAAACTCAATTAGCGCTGGGTTTGCGACTGATTGAGGTGGGTGAAACTGAGAAAGGGCGGGGGATGGTGCGATCGGGGAAGTCGGTTTCTGTGGCGAAAATGTGGGCTGGTTTGGCGCTGTCTTTGTTGCCTATGAAGTTGCGGGGAAGGGCTTTTGCTGCTGTGCGAGATTTGGTGAATAGTGCTGAATTCTGAATTTTAAGATTAAGAAATTATGTTATGATATTGATAGACTAAAGCTAAGGTCTGTAGTTTGAATAGGAGAAATCGCCATGCAGATACCAGAAAATCCCAGCAATGATGACATCAGAGAATCATTAATTCAGCTCAGGGAAGAATTAGGCAAGGTCAGGGAAGAATTAGGTCAGAAGGTCGATCGCCTGGAATACAAGTTTGACGCATATCAGAAAGGAACTGATGGTATGGTGAGGATGGCTACGACTATTATTATTGCTACTGCTTCCGTCGTTGTTTTGTCTAGCCTTAGTCCCGCAGTCGCAGCCATAGTGACAGCATTGTCAGCGGGAAACGGACAGTAATAATTAGACATCAAATCGCTTGACATTCTACAAAGGCGATCGCAAACTCTTTCACAATACTCCTGACTCTAATTGGTCTAGATATATAAATTCAGGAGCTTTAACTCCCGCTTCCTCTCTAATTTTTACCAGTTTAGGCGACTCAAAAAAAGCCTTAGCATCTGCGATTGATGTCCACGCAGAGAAATGAACAATTTTGTTGGGTTCATTGTCATACTTCAAGACTTGATACGATCGCTCTCCAGCTTCTTTTCGGATGCTTGCAGCACGATCGAATACGGATTTCCAAGCTGCATAATTTTCTACTTCATGAATAATTAATACATACTGCATAGCAATCACATCCCGATCGACTAGCTAGACTTTACCACGAGGGGGACTACTTAAGCACTTAAAGAAGTCGGGAATCTAATACCGCGTTTTACGTTTAAAGTAGTAAACAGTGCTTTATCTAAATTTATCGTAATATTATCGTGTCTATAGTTGCTGAAATACCGACTGTGTGGCTGCAAATTTCCCTCGTAGGGATTTGGTTGGGCTTGATTTTACTGGTGGCTGAAGGGTTAAATCGCTTTACTTCCGTCGATCCAGAAGTTTCCCGGAAGGTGGTGCACATCGGTACGGGGAATGTGATTTTGTTGGCTTGGTGGCTGGAAATACCTGGTTGGGTGGGAATAACGGCGGGAATTTTAGCCGCAGCGATCGCCCTAATTTCCTACCAAGTGCCGATTTTACCTAGTCTCAACAGCATAAATCGGCAAAGTTGGGGTACTTTTTTTTATGCTGTTACTATCAGCATTCTGGTGGCTTGGTTTTGGCCACTGCAACATCAGGAATATGCTGCTTTGGGCATTTTGGTGATGACTTGGGGGGACGGATTGGCGGCTGTCATCGGGCAGAAATACGGCCGGCATATTTATCGAGTTTGGGGAATGAAGAAAAGTTGGGAAGGTTCTGCAACTATGTATGTGGTGAGTTTTGCTGTCAGTAGTTTAATTTTGCTGGCGGTGCAAGGTAATGTTTGGCAAACTTGGGCCGTATCTGCGGTTGTGGCTGTAGTTGCTGCTAGCTTGGAGTCGGTTTCTAAGTGGGGAGTGGACAATTTGACAGTGCCACTAGGGAGTGCGGCGATCGCCTTTTTTCTAAATCAGTTTTGGGTAATTGGTAATTTGTAATTAATCATTACTTAGAACCCCGAATTTTTACATAATTCGGGGTTCTGGATGTATTGATTAAAAATTACCGTTGTTGTTGGAGTTGTTTGAGGCGATCGCCTATCTGCCCTTACACAGAGGGTTTTTGTCGATCGCGAAGGAAACTGCCTAAATGACGGTTGATTATTCCCGCTTAGAGCTTTTGGAAGACTTACCCTCAAAAGGTTGAACGCCACTATTGGGATAGTTGTCATCGCTGGGGCTAAAAAGTCGCAAAGCTGCTTCTGAAACGTAACGCATTGCGTTGGTCAAAGACTTAGAAAGATTCATAAAATTCGCCTCTCTCGTCTGGGTTCTGATACTTTATACATTACTCTGATTTTTTGCCTGGGGATCGCTTTAGCAATATTTATTTGAATTACTTATTAGTCCGCAACGATTGCAGCAAGCCGAAGGAAGAAGAACCCTCAAGGGGGGGAAGAAGAATAACCCCCCCCAGCCCCCCCCAAGGGGGGAAGGAAGAAGTCGCCTCCAGGGGGGAAGGAAGAAGTCGCCATCCCAGTTTTTTCGTCAAAAACCCGGTTGCTGGGTTCTCATTGACAAACTGGTGGATAATTTTTATTAATCTTACCATAACACTCATCGGTCAATCCACAGGCAATTAGGCATCACAGAGTTATAAAAAGGAAATTTTCAGACATAAATTTAAAATATTAATCAAAAATTTATATAAAATATGGTGTGAGTCACTATAATTAACAAAAGGAGTTTGCCGGGGTTCTACCATGAAAACTGCCACAGAAAGCTTGCACCATCAAAGTTTTGGCCAAATCCAAGAAGACCAAGAGCTGTGTCTTTCCTCAGAAGATTACAGCTTATTGACCGACCTCTACCAGCTAACGATGACGGCTTGTTACGTCGGGGAAGGGATCGACGGGCGAGTCGCGAGTTTTGAATTATTCGCGCGGCGCTTACCAGAAGGTTTTGGCTATGCGATCGCCATGGGCTTGGCTCAAGTTCTCGATTATCTGGAGAAATTTCAGTTTTCAGCCTCGCAAATAGCGGGTTTGCAGTCTACTGGGATTTTTGCTGATGCGCCCGATCGATTCTGGACTCTACTCGCGACAGCCCGCTTTACTGGCGATGTCTGGGCGGTGCCGGAGGGGACGGCGGTATTTGCCAATGAGCCACTGCTACGCATCGAGGCTCCTCTGTGGCAGGCTCAGTTGGTGGAAACTTATTTGCTCAATGTCATAAATTATCAAACTTTGATTGCGACGCGATCGGCCAGATTGCGCGATGTGGCTGGCCCTGATGCTAAGTTGCTGGAATTTGGGACGCGCAGGGCTTTTGGCCCTCAAGCTGCTGTGTGGGCGGCTAGGGCGGCTCTGGCTGCGGGGATTGATGGGACTTCTAATGTTTTGGCTGCTTTGAGGTTGGGCCGCAAACCAGTCGGTACAATGGCTCATGCTTTGGTGATGGCTGTCAGTGCTCTCGAAGGTAGTGAAGAGCAGGCGTTTACGGCGTTTCACCGCTATTTTCCTGGTGCGCCGTTGTTAATCGATACCTATGATACTGTGGCGGCGGCGCGCCTGTTGGCCGATCGCGTCAACAGCGGTGAAATGGTGTTGGAAGGGGTGCGGCTGGATTCTGGGGATTTGGTGAAATTGTCGCAGGAAGTGCGATCGCTCCTGCCGGGAGTTCCGATTATTGCCAGCGGCGATTTGGACGAGGTGGAAATTGGTAAATTAAAAAATGCCGGCGCTTGCATTGACGGGTACGGTTTGGGAACGAAGTTGGTCAGCGGTTCCCCTGTCAATGGTGTTTATAAATTGGTGGAAATTGACGGAATTCCAGTGATGAAGGAGGCAAGTGGCAAAGTGACATATCCGGGACGAAAGCAAATTTTTAGAGAGATTAAAGATGGGCAAATTCTCGGAGATTGTTTGGGATTGTCTGAGGAAAAACCTCAGAATTATGATACTTCCATAACATTAATGAAGTTGGTTGTCAAGGAAGGAAAACGATTGTATGGTCAAGATAGTTTAGAGGCGATCGCGAAACGCACAGCCGCTTCTGTCGCCAGTCTGCCCGCTGCAAGTCGCCAACTAAATAACCCGATTTCGCCACCTGTAGAAATTTCTACAGATTTGCAAAATCTCACCAATCAAACACGACAAATAACAAATAACAAATAACCAATAACAAATTCCCAATTCCCAATCCCCAATTCCCAATCCCCAATTCCCAATCCCCAATTCCCAATTCCCAATTCCCAATTCCCAATTCCCAATTCCCCATGAAAAGAATTGCCTTGTTTGGAACCAGCGCCGATCCGCCTACTGCCGGACACAAAACTATCCTGAATTGGCTGGCTCAGCATTTTGACTGGGTAGCAGTTTGGGCTTCGGACAATCCTTTTAAATCTCACCAAACTTCTCTGGAACATCGATCGGCAATGCTGCTGTTAATGATCCAAGAAATTAATTCGCCACAGCAAAATCTTTGTTTATATCCAGAACTCAGCAGTCCGAGGACGCTAGAAACTGTAGCACGGGCAAAATCAATGTGGGCAAATGCCGAGTTTACCCTAGTAATAGGTTCAGATTTAGTGGAACAATTGCCTCGCTGGTATCAAGTTGAAGATTTGTTAAAACAAGTGCAATTGCTAGTAGTCCCACGACCTAATTATCCACCACAAGAGTTAGATTTGTGGCAGTTGAGACGAAGGGGTGCGGATGTGGCGATCGCCTCTTTGAATGCTCCCGATGTTTCTTCAACATCCTATCGGGAAACAGGAGACACCGAAGCCCTGACTCCGACCATCGAAGATTACATTAATAGGGAGAATTTATACGCATGGCACGAGGCACAAAAAAGAGCGAACGTTGCTCGTTAGCTGACTTTAAAGTCGGAGTAGATAATGTGATTTTCTCCGTCGATACTGTGCAGAATCGTTTATTAGTCCTGTTAGTAATGCGCCATGACGAACCGTTTATCGACTTTTGGAGTCTTCCGGGTACTTTGGTGCGCCACGGGGAATCTCTGGAGAATGCAGCTTATCGGATTTTGTCGGAAAAAATTCGGGTGAAAAACTTGTATTTGGAGCAATTGTATACTTTTGGACAACCGGGGCGCGATCCCAGGGAGTTTACCAGAGGCGATCGTTATCTTTCTGTCAGTTACTTTGCTTTAGTTCGCTTGGAAGAAGCTGAATTAATTGCTGGGAGTGTGGTTGCTGGTGCCGGCCACCGTGTCAGTGGCATTGCTTGGTATCCTGTGGAACAAGTTCCTAAGTTGGCCTTCGATCACAATCAAATTCTGGAATACGGATATCGGCGCTTGCGGAATAAACTGGAATATAGTCCCGTGGCTTTTGAAGTCTTGCCCGAACTTTTCACTTTAAGCGATTTGTATCAACTTTACACTACTATTTTGGGGGACAGTTTTTCAGATTATTCTAATTTTCGGGCCCGATTATTGAAACTGGGTTTTCTCTGCGATACCGGTGTAAAAGTTTCGCGGGGTGCCGGTCGTCCTGCGAGTTTGTATCGCTTCGATCCGGCAGCTTTTGCCCCTTTAAAGGATAAACCTCTGGTGTTTATTTAATTGTTTAGAGGATGACATTAGATGATAAATTTAGTAAGATGACAGTAGAAAAAATTCAGGAGTACAGGCGATGAAAGCCCCAGATGAGTGCGCGAATATTCTGGAAGTTCGCGAAGAAATCGATCTAATCGATCGGGAAGTCATCGATGCTTTGAGTAAGAGATTTCAATATGTCATTGCGGCGGCTAGGTTCAAAACCAGTGAAGCTAGTGTGAAAGCGCCCGATCGCTTTTCTGCTATGTTACAACAGCGGCGTGAATGGGCCCAGGAAGCGGGTTTGAATGCTGATGTAGTGGAAAAGCTCTATCGGGATTTGGTCAATCATTTCATTGAAGAAGAGATGAAGCATTACAAGTCTGATTCGTGAGTAATCCCTCTTCCTTCTTTCTGATTCCTTCTAGATTAGGTAATTTGGTAATATGAAAATTGCGATCGCACAACTAAATCCTACTATTGGTGATATTTTTGGCAATGCCAACTTGATTCTGGAATCTGCACGAAAAGCGGCTAGTGAAGGAGCAAATTTGTTGCTAACGCCGGAACTTTCCCTGATAGGTTATCCACCACGAGATTTGTTGATGAACCCTAGTTTTATTGCCGCGGCTGGGGATAAGTTGCAGCAATTAGCCCAGGATTTGCCAGGGGAGTTGGCAGTGATAGTCGGCACTGCTATCCCTAATCCTAACGCTGTGAAAGCAGGCGGAAAATCCTTGTTTAATTGTGCTGTTTTGTTGGCAAAGGGTAGGGTTCAACAAGTATTTAATAAACGGTTGTTGCCTACCTATGATGTATTTGATGAAGATAGGTATTTTGAACCGGGAAGCCAAAGCGATTTTTTTAAGTTAGGTAAGATTAAAATTGGGATTACAGTCTGCGAGGATGTGTGGAATAATGAGGAATTTTGGGGGAAACGCAGTTACGCAGGTGAACCTTTTTTGGATTTGGTCAAAGCTGGTGTGGATTTAGTATTAAATTTGTCGGCATCGCCTTATGCAGCGGGAAAGCGGGGAGTGCGATCGGCTATGTTGCAACATAGCGTAATTCGCTCAGGTATACCCATTGTTTATGCTAATCAGGTGGGGGGAAATGATGATATTATTTTTGATGGTAGCAGTTTTTGTATCAACAGAAACGGTGAATTAATTCAGGTATTAGCTTCTTTTGAAACGGATTTTGGGGTGATTGAATATGACGAAGCTAAACGGGATTTAGTTGACGTTACCTTGCAAAATCCTACAGAAGTTAAGCGTGCACCTTTAAGTTTTTCTCCGCAGGTTGGGGATGCAGAAATTTGGGCTGCTCTGGTTTTAGGGGTACGAGATTATGTTCGTAAGTGTGGTTTTTCTAAGGTTGTATTGGGCTTGAGTGGCGGGATTGATTCGGCTTTGGTGGCTGCAATTGCTAGTTATGCGATCGGACCGGAAAATGTGTTGGCAGTTCTCATGCCTTCTCCCTATAGTTCCGATCATTCCGTGAATGATGCTTTGGAATTAGCTAAAAATTTGGGCATTGGGATGGAAATGTTGCCCATCGCTGATTTGATGAAAGCTTACGATCGCACTTTAGCTAATTTGTTTGTCGGTACCACTTTTGGCATTGCTGAAGAAAATATTCAATCGCGAATTCGTGGCAATCTGTTGATGGCAATTTCTAATAAGTTTGGCCATTTGCTGCTTTCTACTGGCAATAAATCGGAAATGGCGGTGGGTTACTGCACTCTCTATGGCGATATGAATGGCGGATTGGCGGTGATTTCTGATGTGCCAAAAACTCGCGTTTATTCCCTTTGTCAGTGGCTGAATGCTGGGGGAATTGGGAAGGGGAAAGATGAGGCGGAGCCTCTAGATCTGCGTTACCAGGCTGACTCTGGTAACGAGTCTGTAGGGGCGGTGCCCCCGTGCCCGCCCTCTCCGTCCCCGTGCCCGCCCTCTCCGTGCCCACCCTCTCCGTGCCCGCCCTCTCCTCCGTACCCGCCCTCTCCTCCGTACCCGGTCTTTGGAAACGAAATAATTCCTGGTAATATTATTAGTAAACCGCCTAGTGCTGAACTGAAACCGGGACAAATTGACCAAGATTCTTTGCCTGCTTATGATATTTTGGATGACATTTTGGAGCGATGGATCGAAAATCATGAATCTGTTAAACAAATTGTGGCGGCGGGACACGATGAAGCGGTGGTGGCGCGTATACTAAAATTAGTGCGACAGGCGGAATTTAAACGGCGACAAGCGCCTCCGGGTTTGAAAATTAGCGATCGCGCTTTTGGTACTGGTTGGCGAATGCCCATCGCCAAAGCTTCCTTTTATTAAATAGAAAATGGCTAATATCGAAGGTACTTTCGGCTTTGATTTTCTCCTGGGAAGTCCCAACAACGATCTAATTAGAGGATTTGCTGGTAATGACACAATTCAAGGTTTAGCGGGGAATGACCTGCTTTTTGGCGATCGGGAAAATGATTGGCTCGCCGGAAATGAAGGCGCTGATACCATCGCTGGAGGGCAGGGAACCGATACAATCTATGGAGGACAAGGAGATGATGTAATTAATGGCGATCGGGGCCAAGATTTGTTAATCGGTGGTGAAGGCAAAGATATCTTGACAGGTGGTGTGGGGGATGATTTATTTGTGATGGAAATAACCGCTGCTCCATCGAGTCTAGATCGAGCCGATTTAATTACCGATTTTGGCAACGGAAATGATAAAATTGTCTTGACAGATGGCATGAAGTTTAGCGACTTAGATATCTCTATTTCCGATAACCAAACTGTGATGAAAAATAAAAATACTGGCCAATATTTAGGAGTTTTTACGGAAATAGTTAATTTATCACAATCCAACTTTATATCGCTGTTTGGGGGGATTGATGTGGGTCAGATTTTGCCAATTTCTGTTAATACTAACATCGGCGATCGCGCGATCGGATTGGAAGTGGCCCAAACTCCCCAAGAACAACAAATTGGTCTGATGTTTCGCACAGAATTGCCCGAAGACAGGGGAATGTTGTTCCCCATTGAACCCGCGCGCAATGTGCGTTTTTGGATGAAAAATGTATTTATTGAACTGGATATGATTTTTTTGCGGGGAGGGGTAGTGCAGGCGATAATTCCGAATGTGCCTCCCTGTTTAACTGAAAACTGCCCCAACTACGGCCCGGATGTTCCTGTTGATGCAGTGATGGAACTCCGAGGAGGAAGGGCAGCCCAATTAGGGTTGAAAGTGGGCGATCGTCTTCCGAATCTACCCTAAAAAAGAGTGACAATCACCTGACGGTGCAACCAGGATTGATATGATTAGTCGATCGCATCCACCGCTCTTTCAGCAGCTCGCTGAGTTCTATCAATATCTCGGTTCACTTTAGAGCTAACCTTGTCCGAGACATCATCAGCGTTAGACTTTACAGTTTCCACAGCATCTTTGACATTTTCCTTGCCTTGCTTGAGGTTATATTGGAGCGCATCCTTACCCTCTGCTACTCTGTCTTTTGCCCCTTCAGTGGCCTCTTTAACCACTTCTTTTGCTCCCTTTACACCATCGCGAGTATTTTCTTTAAGGTTAGCCATGTTTTTTTGGGTATTTTTCCCAAACTCATCTAAATTCTCCTGAGCACTGCGCACATCCTCATTCAACTTATTGCCAATTTCCTTGAGTTTATCCGGCCCTTCATCGGCCACTCGTCGGACATTTTCACCCACATTGTTGCTAGCTTTAGTATCGATGCGGCGCTGCGCTTCATCCTTGAGCATCTTGGCTTTTGCTTCTACTTTTGTCATGTTGGCATTTCTGGGATCGACATCGCTATATTGGTTCTGCCCACCTTTATATTCAGAAGTTACAGCCTCAGAAGGAACTTCTTCTCTAAGTTTGTCGGCCGTCTTTCCTGCCATCACATCCGTGCCGCTACACGCAGTGCTAACGAACACTAAAAGACCCGCCATAAACACTGTTAACAACTGTCCAAATCGAATTTTTTTGATAAACGCAGTTAGTCTGTTCATAAAAAATGCTCCTTGCATACTATACTATGGTTCATATATTGAAATGCCTGTGGTTTGGTAAATGGCTACCCTTACAAAATCAGGAATTCCAATACTCTTTCAGCATACGAATAAAAATAGGACTTGTTTATCTATCTCAAGTTACATTTCTCAATTGTTTAGTGGGTGAAGGAAGAAGGAACAAGGAAGAAGGAAGAAGGAAGAAGGAAAAAGGAAGAAGAACCCCCCAAGGGCCAGGGCTGTTTCATTCTGGTGACAAATCATGGTTTTGTAGGGGTAGTGCCACCGTGCCTACCCTCTTCGTCCACTCTCTCTTCTCTTGCTTCGCGTCCTACCCTACGGGAAGGGCTTCGCCGAACGCGCCTTCGCGGTTAAATCATTCCGATACAACCGGAATTGATATTACTACCCACCTTGTTATCTCAAAAAAAACCTTCCTTCAGGTCTGAAACCTAAAGGAAGAAAACCTTTTATCTCAAGTACAACAATGTCTTTGGGAGCTATTATCGCAAGCTCGATCGCACTCCGGCATCTATCTAATGATAGAAATTATCGACAAGGCTGCTAAGTATTTTGAATTGCTGCTTTGAGACTCTTGCAGAATTGGCCGATTGATTCTAAACCCTGTTCTGGAGTGCCATCAGCTAAACGTTTGACAAAAGCACTGCCGACAATCGCAGCATCTGCGCCCCATTCTTTCACTTGACGAGCGTGTTCCGGTGTCGAAATTCCAAAACCGATGCCGATGGGTTTTTCGGTGACGCTGCGCAGTTCTTGGAGTAACTCTTTTGCTCGCTTTTCTAATCCATCCCGCACTCCTGTAACACCGGTGACACTGACTAAGTAAATAAATCCTTGAGACTGCTTAGCAATAGCTTCTATGCGGCTTTTGGGACTTGTGGGAGCAACTAATAATGTGAGTTCAATCCCTAATTTGTTGGCTGGTTGAATTAGGGTTTCGGCTTCTTCTAATGGCAAATCTGGTACTACTAATCCCTGGACTCCGGCACTTTTGATTTGCTGCAAGAAAGTTTCTACACCTCGATACAAAATCGGGTTATAGTAGGTGAACAGAATAATGGGCGATCGCAAATTAGGGCTAACTTTGGCGACCATTTCCAGCACGTCGTCTAAGCGAGTTCCGTGATGCAAAGCCCTGGTAGCAGCAGCTTGAATGACTGGTCCGTCCGCCAGGGGGTCGGAATAGGGAACACCAAGTTCGATCGCATCAGCACCGTTGTCATCCAAAACTTGCAGTGCTTTAGCGGTTGTCTCTAAGTCGGGGTCGCCAGCAGTAATGAAAGGGATTAAAGCGCACTGATGTTTTTGGCGCAGGTTTTCAAAGCAATTAGAAATAGTCATTAGTTATTAGTTATTAGTCAGTGGTCATTAGTCAGTGGTTATTTGTTATTGGTTATTTGTTATTGGTTATTTGTGAATAGGGAGCCATGAGGAAATCGTATCAAGAGCATGGGCGGTTGTTATAATTGGCAAGGGAATTTGGAACCCATGACCAGAAACAACAAAATCAATAACCACTAAATACTAATAACAAATAACCAATAACCAATAACAAATAACTAATAACTAATTATTTTTTTCCTGTTCAATTTCAGCTTGAATTTTTGCCAATTCTTCGGGAGTCAGTGCATCAAGCTGCTTCTGCAATACTGCTTCTTTGTAGTCCTTCAGTTGCTGACTGTAGGTCATACCTTGAGTAACAGCTCGAAATAAATAGGTAGCCAGCCATCCAATTAAGCCGGCCACCAAAAATAACTGACTCCAGATACCAGCGTTGGTGCTGTCGAGTCCCGCCCATTGCAGCAACAAGTAGGCTAACCCACCAGCCACAAAGACACCGAGTGTGATTCCAATTACATCTATACGTCGCATTTAGGCTTCTATCTGCCGCCGTTTGGGGCGAAAATTTAAAAATGGAGCTAGGAGAAACATACCTGGGAAAAAGAAGAACATCAAGAAGTACATGAACGCCCGTTCCAAAGAAGTAGCAATGTACCAGCGGCTGTTGAGATAGGCGTAGGTAGCTGCGGGTACTACCAGGAGATAAGCTCCCGCCAAGACGGCGTACAGCAGTAGGGTAATATACATAGATTTGCTTTAGGGGAATAATTACAGGCGGTAGGTGGGATAGGCGCGATCGCCTAGGACACACTGATTGATTATTGTACCGCTTAGGGGGATGCAGCGCGGTTTTTGAGAAATTTTAGATTAGGGGTTGCGTAAAATAGGGTTTTGGTTGTATTGTAGGAAGCTGTGGTTGCCTGTAGGGGCATAATCCTGCTACAGTAACTTAAATCAGGGGGTGTGGCGGAATGGTAGACGCTACGGACTTAAAATCCGTTGACCCGAAACGGTCGTGTGGGTTCAAGTCCCTCCACCCCCATTCAAATTCCATGGTTTGTGAGTCAAGAGTCTCAGATTTGTTGATTGACCAAGATTTTTGTTGTCCGCTCATCCGAACCATAAGAAGCGCTCTTCCCTCTGGGATGAATTAAAAATTATGGTGATAAAAGATATCGGAGAACAAGGTCTTTTAAAAATATTGCAAAAATTCTGCCCGCCAGAGATAGTCGGTGATGATTGCGCTGTGATGGTGACAAGTCCCAACCAATCTCTGGCTGTGACGATGGATATGTTGGTGGATGGAGTGCATTTTAGCGATCGCACTACCAGCCCCTATGATGCAGGATGGCGCGCCGCAGCGACGAATTTGTCGGATCTGGCAGCGATGGGAGCAAGGCCTTTGGGGGTGACAGTAGCCCTGGCTGTGGCCGCGGATACGGCTGTGCTGTGGGTAGAAGAGTTTTATCGGGGGATGACGGCTTGTTTGCAAGTGTATCAGACGCCGATCGTTGGGGGGGATGTGGTGCGATCGCCCGTTGTGACTGTGGCGATTACGGCTTTTGGAGAGGTTGAGCGCGATCGTATCATTAGTAGGTCACAGGCGCGATCGGGCTGGGCGATTGTGGCTACGGGTGTTCACGGGGCCTCTCGCGCTGGATTGGAGTTACTGTTGAATCCTGAATTTGGGCAAAATCTCACCACAGGCGATCGGGCTACTTTGATTCTAGCCCACCAGCGCCCTCAACCGCGGCTGGATGTTTTGCCTGTGCTGTGGGAAATCTTGGGTTGTGAAGGTGGGATGGAACCCCCCCTCAGTCCCCCCCTTAGCAAGGGGGGGAAGCCGGATTTGAATTCTCCCCCCCTCGGTAAGGAAGGGGTTAATTCTCCCCCCCTTAGCAAGGGGGGGTCGGGGGGGGTTAATTCCCCCACGCGGATGAAGCCGGATTTGAATTCTCCCCCCCTTAGCAAGGGGGGAGATCGGAAGAGCACAGTCTGAACTCCAGTCACTCGG
>JAHRFD010000048.1 GCA_020882975.1 Microcoleus sp. EPA2
GTATTGGAATCTTGCTTTCATTCTTTGTCCTTTGTTTTACTATTCCATTCTAACAGGCTCGGTAAAATCTACCAAAGAATTAAAGCCGTCCTTAAGGACGGGGTTTTCAACCCAATTTTTTGATAAACGTTTAGAGAACGATACAGACAAAGCCAACGTTGCAGGTAGTGAATGTGGCAACGGCATGGTAATCGATCACGGTGGCGGTTGGGAAGCCCAATATTGCCATCTCCGCCAAGGTAGTGTGGCCGTCAAACCAGGGGCGCAAGTTGCCAAAGGCACTGTGCTGGGGATGGTGGGGAACTCTGGGATGGCGTCTTTTCCCCACGTACACATCACTTTTCGCTATCAAGGTAAAGCTGTAGATCCGTTTGTGGGCCCCGATGCTAAATTGGGCTGCAATATTGCCAGAAATCCAATTTGGGATCGGCCTGTGGACTATACTCCTACAGGTTTAATTCGCGCCGGTTTTGCGGGCAAACCACCGGACCAGAACGCTCTTTGGCAAGGACAATTTTCCGAAACTAAACTACCTCTAAATAGCTCTGCTTTGTTATTTTGGGTGCATAGTTATGGAGTCCTAAAAGGCGATCGCGAACAATATCAATTATTTGCTCCCAATGGCCAAACCATTGTCAACACCACCAACGACATCAAAGCCCCCAGTCGCACTTGGTTGGGTTTTGTCGGCAAAAGAAACAGTCCCACTTCTCCTCTGACTCGCGGAGTTTGGCGGGGTGAATATCGCTTAATGCGGGGCGATCGAGTTTTGACGCAAGTGAAGCGAGAAGTCGAATTGCGTTAACTTGAATTAGGTGGATTTATGTGATTTAAGGCAAACTTTCCCAAGCTTGAGCCACAATATCGCTCAGCCATAGCCTTTGAGACAAATCGAGGAGATTGTCGTCCGCCAGCACCTCAGCCTTTAACTCATCGAGAGACTGAGAGCGCGATCGAGCTATGTTTACCACGCCCGCGATCGCCGTTGCCACTAATTCTTCATTCAGCGGCTGCTGTCGCAAAGCAATCATTTCTTGAGGATTCGTAGGAATGGGATAATTCATGAGATTGCATACCGAAGGGAGTAATTGATTCGATGCCGAGAGCACACCGAGAGCGATCGAAAACCTAAAAATCTGAGAACACTGTAAACTTATTTAAAATCAAATTAAATATTCGGGAGTATAGCGCACTTTGCTCCCTTGTCAACTCCCCCAGCTTTATGAATTTATAGAGATCGGAAAATGCAAGAAATTCTTTATCTAGAAGTCCCGACACCGGATACGGCGGCCGTATGCACTTGGTTGCAACAGGAATTCGATCCCGGCATCGGACAAAAAGTGATTACTCCTGACGGTTTTCGCCTGCTTTGGGCCCCAACAGCCACCGCGGCCAAAGACTCCATCCCCCAAATTGCCAATCCAAAATCCACCGTTGCCACCACCAAAACACTCAGCCAAAATCATCAATCCACAGAACTTTCCACCTTTGTCTGGTCAGTTCAACGCACCACTTATTTAAAAGTGTTTCGTTTGGAAGATGCACCCCCAGGGGAAAAAAAATTCCTGGAATCGCTGAATTTGGGCTTGAGGAAAAAGTTTCCTGAACTCTACCCAGAACCCCCGGTCATAGACCTCTCCAAACAGTCAATTTTTGAAGCTCTTGCCCCCTATTACCCCCTCACCGTTAAATACTTCCAAAAAATGCCCAAAGGCGAATACGACCTCCAGCGCGTCTACTGGTGGGAGCAGCGCTGGCGGGAAGGCACTCGCAACCCTCAACAGCCAAAACAAGTAGTGTTTTTGAAGGAAGAAGGCTCTTCAACTTCGGTCCAGGCAAAAAGAGGAGAGAAGGCAGAAGAGACAAGTCCTGCGCAGGATTCTGAGTCTTCTGTTTATGACTTAATTTATATCGGCGGGGCTTTGGGAGTGATTCACGCAGCCGTCATGGCTAGATTAGGCTATCGGGTGCTGTTGGTGGAACGAATGCCTTTTGGGCGGATGAATCGCGAGTGGAATATTTCGCGGGACGAAATTCAAAGTTTAATTGACTTGGGTTTATTTACTGCTGCGGAAGTGGAAACCTTGATTTCCAGAGAATATAAGGATGGCTATAACAAGTTTTTTGATGCTAACAATCCGACCTTTGCTCAAGCACCAGTTTTGCATACTCCCAAGGTACTAAATGTAGCTTTAGATGGCGAAAAATTGCTGTATTTAGCAGGAGTTAAATTGACCGAAGCTGGCGGGGAAATCTGGGACGAAACTGAGTTTATCAGAGCCGATGTTGAAGGAGAAAAAGTAGTAGTTCAGGGCTGCCACTTGCCCACAAAGTCCGATCGCACCGCTGGAGGAAGGCTACTGGTGGATGCGATGGGTTCGGCTTCTCCCATAGCTTGGCAATTGAACGAAGGACGGGCTTTTGACAGTGTTTGTCCCACGGTGGGAGCAGCCATCGATGGAGGATTTGACGAGGGAGTTTGGGATTCCGAATACGGGGATGTGCTCTACACTCACGGGGATATTTCCCGCGGCCGCCAGCTCATTTGGGAGTTGTTTCCCGGTGCTGGAGGAGAACTGACTGTTTATCTGTTTCACTACCACCAAGTCAATCCACAAAATCCCGGTTCTTTGCTGGAATTGTACGAGGATTTTTTTACAATTTTGCCTGAGTATCGTCGCTGCGATCTCGATCGATTGGTGTGGAAAAAACCGACTTTTGGTTATATTCCTGGGCATTTTAGTACGAACAGTAGCGATCGCGCCGTCGCCTTCGATCGACTAATCTCGATCGGTGATGCAGCTTCCCTGCAATCTCCCCTGGTTTTCACTGGTTTCGGCTCTCTGGTTCGCAATCTTTTCCGCTTAACAGACCTATTAGATACAGCTTTAAAACACAATTTATTGAGTGCCAAGCATTTAAATCAAATTCGTGCTTATCAGAGCAATGTGTCAGTGACTTGGCTGTTTTCTAAAGGGATGATGGTTCCCACCGGTCGCAGTTTGCCACCCCAAAGAATTAATTCTATTCTCAATACCTTTTTCGGTATTTTAACTGAAGAAGAACTCACCGTAGCCGAAACATTTATTAAAGACCGGACTGATTGGTTAACTTTCAATCGTTTGGCCCTGAAAGCTGCTCGCAAAAACCCTTCTCTGCTGCTGTGGATTTTGGATTTTGTCAGTGTCAGGGATATTTGGCGTTGGCTGGGGAGCTACTTCAGCTTCACTTTGCTGGCTGTGGCGAGTTGGCTGTTTGGATGGCTCCCCCAATTCGCCCGCAGGATACAGCCTTGGCTGGAACCACGGTATCCCGCTGTTTGGTTGTGGCTGTTGGCTACTAGCTACGATCTCACCTACGGTATGGGAAGAGGGAGGAAGCAAGAAGCCAGAAGCCACTGAGAGTCCTAACTTTTGCAAGCAGTCGGGACTCTAGGGATTCTCTGTTTTTAGCTAGACTATCGAAAATTGGGCAATTCAATGTCAGCCAGCGATCGACGCTTTTTAGCAGGGCTCCGCGGGCTGGTAATCGAAGTCAACCAGTGCGGCTCTCCCATAGCCCTAGGTTGGGCTGCGCTCGATCGCACTTCTTGAATGCCAAAGGTTTCCACAGAGTTCAAAATTTTAGCAGCCCGGACTAATTCGGGGCTGCTATATTTGGTCGTACCATTTTCTGTTTCCGGTTGAGCAACCGAAGGTGGAGCCTCAACAATGCTTGGGCTGGACTCTGCTGCTGGATCTGGTTGCGAGAAGTTTTCCTTCTGGTGTAACTCAATCCCGGAGGCGGAGGCTAAGGTGTTGGATTCCTGACTTACCGTAGATTCCCGGCCGATGGGCGCTTCAGAAGTTCCTACCTCTGGCTGGGCTTCCCATGGATCGGACCAAGGTTGAACAGGGGAAGTGTTAAATATTGGTGGCACCGGGACGTTTTGGTTTTTGACGGCGGCGAGTAAGGATTCCAATTGGGCGCTAGCTGTATCCTGTGTATTTTCCACCGGCTCGGTAGGGGCGATCGACTTGGGGTGTGGCATCTCCAAACTTTTTTCTAAAGCTGCTTTGAATTGGAGGGTGTGGCGCTGCTGACGGTGCAAGCGCGATCGCAATTCCTTGCAAACATTTTCTGTAGTTACTAGCTGGTGAAGTTGTTCGTTGTAGCGCATCACTGTTGCAGCCGATTCTCGCTCCACTGTGGCTAGCCTAGTTTCGCTAGTTGCTAATTGTTTAGTTAAGTTTTCGACTAAAATTTCTTGACTTTGCAAAGTTTGATGAGAAACTTCCAATTTACCAAACAGCCTGGTCAATTGTGCTTGAGTGTTTTGGAGTTCGGCATTCTGCTTTTCGAGCAAGGCTTCACGCTCCTGCAATTTTGTTTGGGACTCTTGGAGGGCTGTTTCTAGCTGGGAGATTCGCCCTAAGAGATCGCGGTTACATTCATGCAGGGCTTGCATCAAGGTTACAGGAGTCGATCCTTTGCCCTTATGTTCGCTATTCGCCAGCAGATTTTTGAGATGATCGGAAATCGGAGGTATGTCCGTCAAGGGAACTTCTGTCTGAGATGGCAAATTTTTCGCTTCAGATGTTGTGGGAATTGCATCTACGCTGATGGCGTTGGGAAAATCGACTGTTTCCCAGTCTGCTTCTGGGGTGTCTACAACTACAGCCCCAGGAGCTTTTGGACTGGGGTCGATCGGCTCTAAACCCCACACAGCTAAAGAATTTAGCTCTAAGGGTTCGGCATCGGATTGGACAGCAGAATGTGGCTGTTGCTGATTGGCTCGAAGATCAGCTTCTGACATGGCTTTATCCCAATATTCACAGAGTCTCACATCTAGTTTATCCTTAATAGATTCTCTGGGACGAATAGCTGGCATCCGAAATCCGAAATCAGCAGTCAGTATTCTTGAAACAGATTGTGTCAATTCCGCTTTCCCATCCTCTCTATCTTTGGCTCTGTTCCCATGGCCGATCGCCCTAATCTTTAGCAACTGCAAAATGTTTATCAAGGATGGCTGGAATTTCCGCAGGTTTGATGCGACTGTAGCGAGTTTTGTCTGGCATCACAACTATATTCGGTCCGGCTTTGCACTGCTTGAGACATCCGGTTCCCACCACAGTAACTTGCCCTTCCAAACCGCGAGAATTGAGAGCATTTTCTAAAGCTTTACATACTGCTGCGCCGCCGCGTTTCTGGCAGTCAGATTTTTGACATATTAATATTTTGGTTTTGGTCTTGGTTGCAGTTACCGCTGTTTGAGGTGCTGTGGTGGGAGGCGATGTCACCAGGGCAACAGGTGCACTGGCCAAGTCTAGCGGTGGCTGCCTTCGAGCGTCACTACCAGAGAGTTTCAGGCTGTAGGCTTTGAGTTTTAATTTGCCATTTTTCAAATTTAGCTGTTTCTCGCCTGCCACCTTAACCCTCAAACCAGGTATCAAAACCGACGATAGAGATGCCCGCAATTCCTTACACAGTTTGACTAAGTATTCTATGCCGCGATCGCTGCCAATTCGCAAATACTTTAATTTACAACCATCTTCCACAATCAGGCTCAGGATTTCTCCCTCTAAGCTAAACTCTGAAACTTGCTTGCAAGACGTATACATGATAGTGACTCCTTTATTGACATTTCGTTGTGAAAATTCTGAGAAAATGACAGGTTTTAGCTTATTTGCCAGCAGCACTCCAGCCACTGCACCAACTCGGTTCTAGAAGCGCTCACTTGTCTCAATACGCTCATGAGCTGAGCAGCTTGCTTAACAGTATTGATTTGGGTGCGCAAAGGTTGGTCAATTCCACACCAGCAGGGGATTTCTAGTTCTTGCAAGCGTTTGTAAACTTGCCACCTGTCTAGCCAACTAACTTGGACAATCTCACAAACTGCCAATTCTGGATCTGCTGGATTCATTTTTTGAACAATAATGATTTGCATTAATTTTTGCTCTCGATCTATTCCATTTTCAGGAAGCATTCAGAACGATCGTCTTAGTAGAGCATAACTCAAATGCTAATAATTCTCAATAGGTTTTGAAAAAAATTTTGCTATTCTGCAAAGTCTGCCACTATCGAGCTCAAGTAGTGCTAGACCCCGCTTGACTGATGAATTGAGAGTGCTAGACTGACTCTATTGGCAATAAAGTTGCCTATTGATAGGAGAACACTAATGGCCCAGACTCAGAGTGCATTGAGACCGTTTGGTCACATAGCTGAAAACCCAATTTTGTTAGAACATTCCGTCACTGCACCGATTTGTGAAGGAATGAACGCCCTGCTAGCGAGTTTTCAGGCGCTATACCTGCAATATCAAAAACATCATTTTGTGGTGGAAGGGGCAGAATTTTACTCCTTGCACAAATTCTTTGAAGAAAGCTACGGAGAAGCTCAAGATAGCGTCCACGAATTAGGCGAACGTTTGAACGGATTGGGCGGCATACCAGCAGCCAGCTTCAGCAAATTAGCCGAATTGTGCTGTTTCGAGCCGGAAGCCGACGGCGTGTATTCCTGCCGCCAAATGCTGGAACACGATTTAGTCGCAGAACAAGCTATCATCAGTTTGCTGCGCCGTCAAGCAGGACAAGCAGAAAGTTTGGGCGATCGAGCTACGCGCTACCTCTACGAAAAAATCCTGCTAAAAACAGAAGAGCGAGCTTATCACATTTCCCACTTCCTCGCCCCCGATACCTTAGTCCAATTGAACTTGAACTAATATCGTTTCCGGTTGCATCGGAATGATTTAACCGCGAAGGCGCAAAGGACGCAAAGGAAGAGAAGAGAAAGATTAATAATTCCGATGCTAACGGAATTGATATAACAATTCTTCTTCCTTCTCTTCCTTCGCGCCTTCGCGGTTCGTTAAATCTGAACTAAAAAAAAGCGAGCAGTTTTGTGACTGCCCGCTTTTTTTATACAAAGTACCTTAGCTTGCTTAAGGCGCTAAAGCATTGCCGCGCAACAAACTGCCGATAGTCTTCGCAGTAATCTTCATTTGGATGAAAGGATTTGCGGGCACTACGGTCTTATACAAGTAGCTATCGAATGTGAGCTTCTGCACATCGCGATCGGCACACATTTCCACAAAAGCTTCGCGAGTAGCATCAGAACGGTAGAACACCCGTTGCAAAATGTCAAGCACTTTGTAAGTAATCCCGTAAGCCTTATCCCACCGCTTCAGATAAAGCTTGATTTCCTGTTCAGTCGGAATCCGCGCGCCCTGCTGAGAAATTTCCACGATCGTTTCCGCGCACATCCGGCCAGACTTCGCAGCAAAATAGATACCTTCGCCCGAAGACTTGGTAACGTAACCCGCAGCATCGCCGACGAGAGCAACTCGGCCCACAACCCGGCGGGGACGCGGATGTTCGGGGATGGGGTGAGCTTCCACTTTAATAATCTCACCGCCCATGAGTCTTTTGGCAGCGCGGGCGCGGATACCTGCTTGCAGCTTTTTGATACTGGCTTGATTGACTTTCATCGTGCCGGTACCGACGGCTACGTGGTCGTATTTGGGGAACACCCAAGCGTAGAAGTCGGTAGAGACGTCATCGCCGACGTACATTTCGGCTAAGTCGTGGTAGTAAGCCATTTTATCTTCCGGCAGGCGGATGCGTTCTTGGAAGGCGATCGCATAATTGTAATCACCAGCGTCGATCGCCTTGGCTACGCGGGAGTTGGCACCGTCAGCCCCAATCACCAAATCCACCTTCAGAGTTTTCTGAACTCCCATGGCACTGCCGTCGGAGTGATCGGCATAGTGGAGAGTGTAAGGATCTGTATTGTTGCCGGGAATCTCTAATTTATGAACGGTGCCGTTAATTAGTTTGGCACCCAAGGAAGCGGCGCGATCGCGCAGGAACCCATCGAGCACTTCCCGGCGGCACATACCGATGTATTCGTGGGCGTTTTCAATATTGATATCCACCTCGACGTTAGAGGGGGAAATCATCTTCATTTTTCTGACTTGGCGGTCAATAATACTTTGCGGTAAGTCAAATTCGCTGACCATGCACAGGGGAATTGCCCCACCACAGGGTTTAGCGTTGTCTAATTTGCGCTCGAATAGGTATGTTTCGATGCCTGCTTTTACGAGTGTTTCGGCGGCGGAAGAACCCGCAGGGCCTGAACCTACTACTGCAACCCTTAGTGTCAAAGCTTTTCTCCCCAGTTTTTTTCTATAGGCATTATTCATGTGTGATGGTATCACGGAGTTTCGATGCGGTGGGGTGAAGCAGGGCAGATTTCAATGAAATGCAACAGAGCTTAACAGTTCGATACGAAAATGGGGTTTGAGGCGGTAAATTCCATGGAACTTATTAAATTTTTCAGTGATTTGGAACAGGGATGGACGTTGATGTGCGATCGAGCTATTGTCAAAAAGTCGTAGGGGCGGGTTTTACCAACCATCAGCGCCTCAAACTAACAATCTCGTAAACCCGCCCAATATCGTAGGGGCTGGTTTTACCAACCATCAGCGTCTCAAACTAACAATCTCATAAACCCGCCCAATATTGTAGGGGCGGGTTTTACCAACCATCAGCGCCTCAAACTAACAATCTCGTAAACCCGCCCCGGCTGAGATGTTGCACCAATAATGTCAATTGGGGATTTTTAGTGGGGTGGGGCGGGTTTATTTTAATTGTTGGTGAGAGTTAGAGATGGTTGGTAAAACCCGCCCCTAGTTCACACGAATGGTGCAACTGAGAACCAATGCAATCAGTTACATTTAAATTAATTGCACTTATATCTAAAATTCTTCTTATGCTAGGTAATTTTCAACAAAGCAACCTGCGGATCGAGCTCGAAGCTTCCGAAACAGCGATTCGGGACAGCTTACTGCGTCCCAGTCAATTGCAGCAATGGCTGTGGCCGCAACAGTTGTCTAAAGGTTTGCCGGAAGAATTTACTACAGGTTTGACATTTACGAGTTGGCTGGGCCCGGTTGCCGTTGAGCACCATGTTGATATTGCTGAGCCGAATTGTCTGCGCCTGTTATTGAGTCAGGGAATTGACGGATTTCACGAGTGGTATTGGGGCGAAGGTTGGGTGCAGTCTCGGTTGGAGGGAGTGTCGCTGCTGCCGCTGAATTTGGGACAAACGGCTAGTTTGTTGCGGCTGCGGGAGTTTTTGACGGGGAAGGGTAAGGCGAAGTAGGAATTCTACTCAACTAGGCAAAATTACTTATTTCTTAGTCCGCGCAGGCGGACTTTGTTTTTGTAGACGCGGTTTCAACCGCTGAGATTATTGGTAGCGATCGCATATTCTTTGTGAAGTAATATTACAAAACGCATAAAAACTGCATCAAAACTCCGGCGCACTCCAGATAGATAAGTAGCGGCGGAAGTTGATGCGAGTTGAACTCATACTTTATGTGAAGTTATATTGCAAAACGCATAAAAGCTGCATAAAAACTCCGACGCACTCCAGATACATAAGTAGCGGCGGAAAGTTCAGCAAGTGTTACCCACACCCTGTGTGAAGTTATATTGCACAACGCATAAAAACTGCATAAAAACTCCGGCGCACTCCAGATACATCAATATCAGGCCAAAGTTATCAGATTAATAGAGGTGCATCATGTCTAATATATCGATCGGCAATCTGGGCGACAACTATATCTCCATCGACTTCGCCGGTAAAACTGACCCCACAGACACCTATCGTTTTAATCGACTCAATCCCGGCAACTTTCGAGTCACTGCTCAAGGATTTAGTTCCATTGTCGGGATGCAACTCCTAGACAGTCAGGGAAAAGTCGTCAAAGATATTGAAACCAACGACACAAATTCAGGAACATTTAGCATCGATAATTTGGGTGCAACCAATTATGCACTCAAAATCTCTGCACCTTCTGGCGATACAAATTATCAAGTGAGTTTAACACCAGACGGCAAAGTTGACCCGCTGACAGGTTTAGGCGTTATCTCCGGTTATTTCACACCAGATTCAACGGGTCAAGTGGGCTTTGACTGGCTGCACGACGGCGGCAATTATCAAGGTGAAGTTGCGATTTTTAGCGTGCAGGGAATGGAGAATTTCGATCCTGGTTCTGAGGAATTAATCAAAGAATCAGCAAGACGAGCTCTGAGCAATTCTTTATTCGGTCACGTCGTAATTTCTGACTCCATAGAAGGTGCAAATCCCCTATTTAACGGCAGTTTAGGAGAGGCGAATTATAACCAAGGACAGTACAGCGGGCCGAAAAAATTTCTGATGAAACCGGGAGAGCCTTTTGCAGTGATGCTAGTGCCAAATGGTACTGTGCAAGATGTCTTTAATAATCCCGATGCTGATGCCGATAAACGGCCACTGTTTTCCTTATCTAGCCTGAATCCAGATGATGCTTTGCTAGAGGGTCAAGTAGCAGATGTCACTGGCAATGGTAAGGCATTTGCGATGGAAGATCAGCGGGTTGATGAAGGTTCTGATAAAGATTACAACGATTTGGTTTTCAATTTGACTGGTGCGACGGGAAAAGCAGCGGCAATAGAGAAAGTTATCGATCCAAAGAAAGATTGGACGAAGCTTGATGGTGGCAAAAAATTGATCGATTATGTCAAATCTAAACTGCCGACAGACATAAAGCCATCGGTAGCTGTAACGCCAACTGTGGAAACAAAACCACCAGTAACTGTAACGCCAACTGTGGAAACAAAACCAGCGGTTGAAACAAAACCATCGGTAGCTGTAACACCAACTGTGGAAACAAAACCACCAGTAGCTGTAACGCCAACTGTGGAAACAAAACCGCCAGTTGAGACAAAACCACCGGTAGCTGTAACGCCAACTGTGGAAACAAAACCAACGGTAGCTGTAACGCCCACTGTGGAAACAAAACCGCCAGTTGAGACAAAACCAACCGTAGCTGTAACGCCAACTGTGGAGACAAAACCGCCAGTTGAGACAAAACCAACCGTAGCTGTAACGCCAACTGTGGAGACAAAACCGCCAGTTGAGACAACTTCACCCGTAGCTGTAACGCCAACTGTGGAAACAAAACCGCCAGTTGCGACAACTTCACCCGTAGCTGTAACGCCAACTGTGGAAACAAAACCAGCAGTTGCGACAACTTCACCCGTAGCTGTAACGCCAACTGTGGAAACAAAACCGCCAGTTGCGACAACTTCACCCGTAGCTGTAACGCCAACTGTGGAAACAAAACCGCCAGTTGCGACAACTTCACCCGTAACAACCCCACCAGTACCTGTAACACCGCCAACGCTACCTGTGATTAAACCACCGGTGGCTGTAACTCCGCCTGTTACAACAACACCGTCTGTTACGACAACGCCACCTGTCGATGAACCCCAACCTTCGGTTATAGTTGAACCGCCTATGGAGTCGAAACCAATTATTCAGCCGACGCCTTTTATCGGCATCATCGATACTGGGTTTGCGACGAATAATCCCGATCTGGATTATTCTAAAGTGACATTGGGGCGCGATCGCATTGACAAAGATAGCAATCCCTTATTTACTGCCGACACTGGTAACGAACACGGCACATTTAGCTGGGGTTTAGTGAGTGCGATTCAAGGTAACGACAAAGGCATTGACGGCTACAATGATCGAGCGAATGTTTATCTAAGTCGGGCAATTGGTTCGGGGGAATGGGATTTAGCTTTAACTGATTTTGTGAGTGAAGCGAAGGCACAAAAGCAGAAGAATGCGATCGCCCTTTTACCCCTCGATTTAACTCAAAAGAATGCTGACGGAACTATTACCACTCGTTACGAATTTACCAACCGAGAACGTGCAGCATTAGAAAATGCGCGTCAGAATGGAGTGCTGTTAGTTGTGGCGGCAGGAAACGACGGCGGTGTGATGTCGGTTTTGGGTCAATCTTCCCAGGAGTTTGAGAATATTATCACGGTTGGTTCGTCTGATGGATTTGGGCGATCGGATTATTCCAGCTATGGCTATGGTTTGGATATTTTAGTGCCGGGTGGAACAATTGAAAATCCGACTTTATCGACTGTTGGCGATGATATTGGTACGATGTCGGGAACTTCGGCATCGGCGGCTAAGGCTGCGGGGATGGCGTCTAAGGTTTGGGAGAGTAATCCCGATTTGAGTGTGACTCAAGTGATTGACATTTTGACCGGAAGTGCGATCGATTTGAAGGAGCCCGGATGGGATCAGGAAACGGGTTTTGGGGTGGTGAATTTGAATAAAGCTGTGCAAGTGGCGAAGGAAACAAAGCCACAAAGTTACACGCCGAGTCCTTTCTTGAGTCCGACAACTTGGGGTTTGGAAGGAAAAGTCACGCCTTGGGAACGAGCAACTTATGACATAAAAACAGGAAGTTTCACCTCGATTATTTGGTCAACTAATGGTGTGACTCTCCGCAATAGTCCTAGTTTGAGCGATAAGAGCACTGTGGCTGTGGGATACCAAAAAACCGTCACTTTCGATGCTTGGACTTACGGGGAAGCTGTCCCGGATCTGACTACAAAGCAGCAAGATGCTTTGTGGTTTCGGACAAATGTAAACGGCAAATCTTACTGGGTACCGAGTGCATACACGAAGGGCTACCCACCTGGAAACCCTCCGTTACTGCCTCCAGCTAACACCAATCCAATTAATCCCAATCCAATCAATCCCAATCCAATTAATCCCAATCCAATTAATCCCAATCCAATCAATCCCAATCCAATCAATCCCAATCCAATCAATCCAAGCCCAACGCTGCCACCTAGTTCAATTTTTCTCAACGGACGCACCATTGGTGGCAATTTCTATCCAGTTTTCCAGAATTATAAAGGAACGCTGGGCAATCCGACTTCTGATGTCCTCACTTCTGGTGGTGTCAGCTATCAACTATTTGACAAAGGTTCAATTGTTAGTAGTAAAAATGGAACTTTCCCGCTTTATGGTGCTATCCGTCAGGAATTCTTGAAAACAGGTGGCTTGGATGGCTGGTTGGGCGCTCCGAAGAGTGCGGAAAAGGGGTTGGGTGATGGAACGCTAATCCAATACTTTGAGAAGGGTTACATTTCCTGGAATGGTGTTAAGGCAACTGCTTACAAAGAAGGTAGCGGTTTACCATCTGTATCTGTTCCGTCTAATCAGCCGATCTCTGGCAAAGGTAATACAATTCGCACGGGTGCAGGAGATTTCTTTCCCGATATACTTTCAACCATTGACAAGAACTACAAGGATTCTTTGCCTGCGGTTCCCGTCTCAGGTAAAGGCGAAACATTTGGTGGATTCCGTCCCAGTGATTTTGATGACAATTGGTGGGATTTACAGAGCGGAAGTATCGATCTATTTTCACCTGAAAAAAATGGTGAGTGGAATGCCGACACAGTACACCCCAATCTTAAAAATGTCACAAGAAACAATGATGTCACCCAAATTTACGGTAAATTATCCAGTGCTATTTTCAAGGAAAAAGTTTATCCAGTATCTGCTGGTTATGCTTACGAGCAAGATTATATCAATAAGATAAAGATTGAGGGTTCAACGGGATGGGTTCATTCTGGAATTGATATTGATAGCCCAGAAGAGCCTCAGCTAAAAGCCCATTCAGCCACAGCAGGAAAAGTTTTCAAGGTGGAAAACAAGGGTAGCCTTCTCGGAGATTTAGTCATTATTCAGGAAGGTAAGAAAGATGAAACTTCTAAGCAATGGAAATATTCCAATCGCTTCTGGATGTATTTCCATCTAGACAATGCTAACGTTACTGAGGGGGAAAATATTGAAGTCGGTCAAAAATTAGGAGGAATAAACTCGAATCAGGGGCATTTACATTTAACCGTTTCTAATGTAGGCAATCCATCAAATGTATATAACGCCAAGTCCATTAAGACTGTTTTGAATCGAACCATGAGTCCTTTACAAGCTTATTGGCAGTTCAAAAATGAAATGTATTCCTAAAAGATCGATCGCCCATAATTCATCCCACGAGCGATCGCCCTTCCTGCATCTGCGTTAATCTGCGTCCATCTGCGGTCAAAAAAGAGCGCTCGCCCTTTCTAATAATTCAGAAGGGCGATCGCCCATAATTCATCAAACGAGCGATCGCCCTTCTGACATCCGCGTTAATCTGCGTCCATCTGCGGTCAAAAAAGATCGATCGCCCTTTCTAATAATTCAGAAGGGCGATCGCCCTCTCTCAAATTTATGATATAATTATCCATCAGTTACAACTACACTTGCCCACTTCTTTTGATATAAAGGAGTAAAGCCCGTGAAAATAGAAGAATTATTGCAAACAAAAGGGATTATTCACCGCGATCCAGAAATTATGAGCGGTGTCCCCGTATTTGTTGGAACTCGCGTCCCCTTAAAGACTTTTTTCGATTACCTAGAAGGTGAAAGCGGTTTCGCAGAATTTATTAATGATTTTCCTTATCTAGAAAGTCAAGCAATTAAAGTGCTAGAAAATCTAACTAAAATGATGCTCTCGCTAGAAAATCCTTCAAATGCTTATACTGCTTGATGAAAATCTTTTGAGTCAAAAACTTAAGCAGCCTTTCTTAGACGAGGGTCATTCAATCAGCAATGTTTATGATATGGGGTGGAGAGGGCTAAAAGACCGGGAAATTCTGGAGCGTTGTGAGAATCATCCTTTTGATGTTTTTATCACCGCCGATAAAAATCTTCCCTATCAACAAAATTTAGCAAATCGTGTTATTACAATTGTGGTGTTAGATTCTAGCAGTACGAGACCAGACCATCTTGTACCTTTGATGAGACAAGTTAGCACTATGATATCGTCGCTGCCAGCAGGTTCCGCAGTTCGGATTAATGATGCTGGGGATGTTGTTTCCATTAATCCTTGATCGATCGCCCTTTCCAACAATTCAGAAGGGCGATCGCTTCTACTTGTAGGATGGAATAACCGCTTGCATCTCCCAATTTCCATGACCAACCCCATCCAGCAAGAAGCCCGCCAAATTCTCGACACTCTCGCCTTTACCCCCTTCGATCGGTGCCATCCCCTCAGCCGCGACTTCGACACAATTCCTGTTAAAGTTGGTTTATACGCCTTTCGACATCGCATTCAAGGATTGCTCTACATCGGCAAAGCCAAGAACCTTCGCGATCGACTGCGAGGTGGTCACAAAGCTTTCCTTTGGGGCTGGCTCGAGCGCTACGATCCAGATGATGTAAGGATCGCCTTTGTTACCCTCAACCAATGGCAAAAACCAGGGTTATTATATGAATTAGAAACCCTCATCCTTCAAGCTACAAATCCTCCCTACAACGTTAAAATTCCCAGAGAACAATGAATCATACCCTCAACATCCAACACTTGCCACCATCCGCTATTCATTCGCTGATGACCCATTTGCCGGACTATGTGAAAGTCGCGCTGATAGAAAAAGCTACGCAACTAGAATGCTCTCTCGAAGCTGCGATCGAAATGGCGATCGCTAGTTTTCTAGACTCTGAAGCTTTCAGCTTTGAAGATTGCCTATTATCGCAACGTCTTCAGGAATCAGAACTGGTAGAATCTCCCCAAAGGAAATAGGGTGCGAGATCCCTTTTGGAACTATTCGCAAAGGGCGATCGCCCGTTTTATAATCAAAATGGCGATCGCTCTACCAGTGCTCATATACCCCCATCCAAAACCCAACTTCCCTGAACTATGTCATCAGGTAACATCCTAACAGTCACAGATGTTCTCAATTTCCTTGTCAGTGGAATCGATAAAATCACCCTCGAAGCAGAACTTACCGCTTCCGGTTGGATATTCACTCCAGCTAGAGGAGGCTCAAAAAGCGGTGCGGGTACAATTTGGACAAGCCCAAACACTCAATACAGTGTCAGAATTATGACTCAACCTACTGGTTCATCCTATGCTCGTGTTTACAATGGCCCAGGAGGCGGCGCACCCGCAGAACAACCCCTAAACGCATCAGGAAAACCCGGAAGTCGTGGAGACACCCACTTTATTCTGCTCCCTTAAACCTATTTATTCGTCAGATTATGAACTTTGAAGAAATTTGGCAACAATACGATTTTACCGAATCAGAATTGCTATCAATGGGGTGGCAATTTCCCTATGATTATGTCCTCAATCTCAACTACTATTGGCAACTAACTCCAACTAATTCTACTTCTCAAGTTGCTACCACAGACCAATTTTTAAACATTATCCTCAAAACCTGCATTCGACTGGATGTACAACTCAACCCAAATCCCGATGAGTTAAATCGAAAGCCTACAAACCTCGGCACAATCGTCGGCTGGGAGCAAGTTACTTCCTCTCCTTGGTTAGAAAATCTATCCCTTTCTCCTAATGAGTGGCTGCATCTGTTATTTGAAATTGGTGGAAACAACAAAATAGAAGCTGTTTGTCGATCGATCGCGATCGAACAATTAGTCACACAACCCTTAGCACTCAGTTCATAAAAAGATATAAATACTATGTCATCCCCAGAACTAAACCTAGCCGATAACTGGGAATTCACAGAGTTATGGGTAGATCCGACAGCATCACCACCTTACGTCCTAATTTTACTCGGTGACAGTTCAGGTAATAGCTGTGTCTACGATCCTGCTCAAAATTATCAGATTGTATTTGCGAGTTCAGATTATCAAGAAGCTAAACTTTGGCTATTAGAAGATGAATACGAACGAGTAGAGCGTCGGTTACAATTGTCAGCAGCATGACCCCTATTTTTCGGAAAATGGGGAAGAGCGATCGCCATTTCTAACAATCCAGAAAGGCGATCGCTATTTGGAATGAATTCGCGATCGGTTTTTTGTTAAAAGGGCGATCGCTTCTACTTGTAGGATGGAATAACCGCTTCCATCTCCCAATTTCCATGACCAACCCCATCCAGCAAGAAGCCCGCCAAATTCAAGGGTAATCTCGCCTTTACCCCCTTCGATAGATGCAATCCCCTCAGCCACGACTTCGACACAATTCCTGGTAAAGAAGGAAATAGGGTGCGATCGTCCTTTCTAAAGATAATTCAGAAAGGCGATCGCCCTTTCTAATAATCCAGAAGGGCGATCGCCCTTATTTTGCATTCAACTAACAAAAAATTGTCATTTCAGCCAATAATTGCTAAAATGATCGCAAAATACTATTCTGATTAGCCAATGAGCAACATCTCTATCAGCTTGCCAGATGAATTACTCACATACGTCAATCAAAAAGCGCCCAACCCCAGTGCTTTGATAGAATCTCTCTTAAAACAATGGCGAAAACAACAAGAAAACCAAGCTTTAGCAGAAGCTTGCAAGCTAATTGACGAACTAGATTTAGGATGGGACGAGGAATGGCAAGCTCAAGCGATTACCGACTGGGAAGTATCTGGATAGCTAGATTCGATCCGTCAGTAGGAACAGAAATACGCAAAACGCGGCCTGCGTTGGTAATTTCTGGTACTCTCTTCAACGAGCGACGCAGCAAAGTGACTGTTTTGCCATTTACCTCCGCTCGTGCTCACGATCCTCGTATTTCTGCTGCTGCGATCTTAGTACCCGCATCCCCACAAAATGGTTTAGATGCAGATAGTTTGCTAGTCTGTGTCGATCCGATGACTTTCGACAAAACGAGATTAGTACAACAAGTCGGTCAATTGGAATCGGAGTTATTTTCCCAAGCTCAAGAGATTTTGCAGCGCTATCTAGAATTATAGCGAGATCCCTTTTTCAATTAGTATAAAAGATCGATCGCCCTTTCTAACAATTCAGAAGGGCGATCGCCGTTTTATAATCATGGAGGGCGATCGCCCAAAATCTTTCCCATTCACAACCAATGAATCCCGCCGCACAACAACTTCCCGATTTAACAGTAGAAACCTTATCAGCAGCGATCGCCATACTGGAAACTTACGGCTTCCTATTTCAAACCAGCACAAAAGGTGGCTATCAAAGCTTTGAACACCCAGATGGCAGTCTAATTAATATTAGACCAAATGGTGAAATAGTCCGTACAAGGCCAAAAATACGCGCGACGGATGGCAAAACTTACCGTAGTCGATACAATCGACATGAAACTAAAATAAAATTTGAACCAGGGGCTAAGACACATAATACCGGAGAAAAAGTGATTCTATGACAACCGCGATCGCACTCAACCTCAAAACCTTTTTAGAAGACTTAAAAAGTGCCGATTTAGTAGGGGTTTCACTCCGCCATCAAAATCTTGGCTTGCGTTTAGACTTCACCTTTGGCCCCGAAGTCGGAGATGTTGCGATCGAATTCGATCGCATTCTTCACCTAGTGATTTCTCGCCCCATCAATTCCGATGATGAAAATTACTGTTTTTGGGTGGGAGAAGTCCAACTCAGAAAGCTGGAAGAAAATGCTGAAAGTTTTTTATCTTCCCTGTCCTATCCTTTCAATTTCCCGGCTAATTTAGATTTATCTGCTTTGAGTCATTTTCGCTTAGAAGGGGATATTTTTATTGAAATAATTTGCGAATATTATAAGATTTTTCAGGAAGTTAAAAATTAATTCATAAGGATTAGATGAAACAGGCATTGTCAGGCTTGTTGTTCATACTTTTGAACAAACTGATAGCTCCTCCTGTATCATTCGGATTATTTCCGCTCGTCAAGCTACTTTTACTGAAACACAATCTTATCAAGAGAGAAAATTATGAAATCTGAGTATAATTTTTCTGCGTCAGAACAAGGCAAGTTTTACCATCCTGATGCTACGTTTCATTATCCGATTTATCTCGAAGCTGATGTCGAGCAGTTTGTGACTAAAATTGCTGAACATAAAAATATTGACGTTCAAGTTTTGGTCAATGAATGGCTGAGGAATAACATTAAATTAATTCAAAGTATTGAGTAGGTTAGAAACCCGGTTGCTTTGAGAAACTATGAACTTTCAAGAAATAAAGATCGATCGCCCTTTCTCTGTCAAATTCAAAAAGGCGAGCCCATAATTCATTCAACGAGCGATCGCCCTTCTTGCATCCGCGTTAATGTGCGTCCATCTGCGGTCAAAAAAGATCGATCGCCCTTTCTAATAATTCAGAAGGGCGATCGCTCGTTTTATAATCATCAAGAGCGATCGCCCTTCTTGCATCCGCGTTAATGTGCGTCCATCTGCGGTTAAAAAAGATCGATCGCCCCGATCGCTCTAGTGGACAGCCACCGCCAGATTAAGTTCTGGATCTTGAAACAAAGGAGTGCTCAGATAGCGTTCGCCAAAGCTAGGCTGAATCATCACGATCAATTTGCCTGCATTTTCAGGGCGCTTGCCAATTTTTAAGGCCGCACACAAGGCTGCACCGCTAGAAATACCAGACAACAGTCCTTCTTCTCTGGCTAAGCGACGCCCGTAGGCGATCGCCTCGTCATCGCTGACAACTACGATCTCGTCGATCGTATCCACATTCAAGACCGGCGGCACAAAACCAGCACCGATACCTTGAATTTTGTGAGGTCCAGCCTTACCACCGGAAAGTACCTGACTGTTAGCCGGCTCAACGGCGATCGTCTTAAATCCAGGTTTTCGGGGCTTAATCACCTCCGAAATACCTGTAATCGTACCGCCTGTGCCAACCCCAGAAATCAAGAAATCCACCTCGCCATCTGTATCTTCCCAAATTTCCTCCGCTGTGGTTTCCCGATGAATCTGGGGGTTAGCGGGATTCCTAAACTGCTGCAACATATAAGCATGGGGCGTTCTGTCCACAATCTCTTGAGCGCGACGGATGCAGCCACTCATGCCTTCAATTCCTGGAGTCAATTCTAATTGGGCCCCGTAAGCTCGTAACATCGATCGACGTTCCGTGCTCATCGTATCAGGCATTGTCAAAATCAACTTATAACCCTTAGCCGCCGCCACCATGGCCAAAGCAATGCCAGTATTGCCAGAAGTCGGTTCCACTAACACCGTTGTCCCTGGAGTAATCAGCCCTTCTGCTTCGGCTGCATTCACCATATTCACGCCAATACGGTCCTTGACAGAGGCAGCAGGATTCATGCCTTCGAGTTTGACCACAATCCGAGCTAAGCACCCTTCGGCTTGGGGAATGCGGTTGAGTTGCACCAAAGGTGTGCGGCCGACCAATTCTGTAATGTCACGAGCAATACGCATAATCTTTCTCAGTTTGTGGTTGATGGTAAATTCTTCGGAATGATTTAACCGCGAAGGACGGGAAGGAAGAGAAGAGAGAGTTTAATAATTCCGATGAAGATAGGATTTTATATAATATCCTTAAGACCTTCAGGTACAGTAGCACATTTTGTTTGTATTTGCTACATTTTGAGTCAATAAATTGCATATAAATAACTTTGCTAATCTTCACAAAAGTCAATTATTAATCACTATTAACTTTTATCAACTATTAATAATTAGATGTAGTACATGATATTGATCTGTCGTCTGCCATTGCGTTTTTCGCAGAGGTCTTGTAGGGTATATTTTTGTAAAACGGAGTTAGCAATGGAGCGAGCTTCTTGCCAAACTTCCCAAATTACAGCACTTTCTACGGTTTGAGCAGGGGAGTCTTTTTCCGATCGCTCAAAATCCGAACCTTCGAGGCAGTTGACAATTTCTAGGAGTGTAATTTTCCAGGGTTCCCTTGCCAAAATATAACCTCCCTTAGCGCCTCGCTGGCTGCGGATTAAACCACAGCGTCTCATCGTAGCGAGTAACTGTTCTAAATATCGATCGGGGATATTTTGCTGAGTCGCTATCTGGCGAATTTGCAGTGGTTCACCTTCCTCATAGCAATCGGCCAACTCCAGCAAAGCCAAGATCGCATATTCGCTTTTACAGGATAGTTCCACCATAATTTCACTTTAAAATACCATAATTTGCAACTCCGAAGTCATATCAATTCCGGTTGTATCGGAATGATTTAACCGCGAAGGCGCGAAGTACGCGAAGTTCGAGAAGAGAGAGTTTAATACAGGACGATGAAGAGAGGATTTGGTATCAGAAGCGATCGCAAGTATTGATTTTGAGCTCAAAATTCTAACTTCCCACTATTGATTATACTCCGGTTCTCCACTAGAGTTTATTGACTTCCTGATTCCTCCCAACAAGAAGCCCTGCCACAGGCAGGGCTAACTTAAACTTTGAGACCTCTAGGCCGAAAGAGTATCACCCATCCAGCCTTCTAGAAGCTGTTCCTAGAAAGTGAAAGTAGTTCTGAGAGTACCAATGATGATGTCATCATTACCCTTATCTTGATTAGGGTTAGTAATCCAAACTACCCCAGGAGTTACAGAAATATTATCTGTAAGCTGGTACTTGTAGAAGCCTTCAAGGTGCCACGAAGTATCATTTCTGAAGTTCCGCAAACTAGATGCAGCCTCAAGTTTATCCAAATAAGGCTCGCGACCAAGCACAAAGCCCAGCAAGTTGCCTTCTTTCCCTAAATCTGGGAAAGCCAAAGTGACAGCGTAGTTCCAAATTTTCGCATCACCGATACCGAGAATGCGAGCATTAGTTAAACCACCCCAGCCCCCAATGATAAACCTGGGGCTGAGTCGGAATGAAGCCTGAGCGCCGTAGGAGTTGCTGACAACTTTGCGACTGCGGAAGCCTGTAAAGCCATCACTCAAACCGTTCAGGGAGTTGGCCACACCGGTGCCGGTGAAACCGCCGAGATTGCCCGGCCCATTGCTCAAACCATTGTCAAACCCAAAGTTACCTCTGCTAAAGTAACCGTGGTTATAGTTAAGAGCAACTTGCAAATTGCGTCCGGGGGTAAAAGTCAACTGCCCCATGGCTGCGTAGTCGCCATTGAACAAACCTGCGCCTTTGCTAGGATTGGCTGCATTGGATGCCAAGTAGCCGAAAGAAAGAGAAGTCGGGCCGAACACGCCACCGAGCAATCCCCTGCCACCGAAGGCATAATCAAAGCCGATACCAGCACCGCCACCGAGGCGATAAATCGGGTTCCGTTGTCCGAAAGCACTCAAGGACCCGTTACCACCGTCAAAGTCTTCAAAGTATGGGTTGACAGTGGGCATGATGTCGTCCCATACGCCTGCGTTGGCTGAGAGGGTAACATTCAGACGATTGCCGACGGGAAACTTATACAGCAAGCTGTCGAGGGCAAAAACGTTGTCGTTTCTGCCAACGATGTTCCAAGTTTGAGTCCCTTCGCTGGTAGCCCCAAAGTTAAAGTTTCGACCGTTGCCAACTTGCAGCCTGGTCAGCAACAAGTCTCTGCCAGTGAAGCTCGTGTTTAAATTGAGACGTACCCGTTGTTGGAAGACAGCTTCGTTGTTGTTGCTGCCGATTCTTCTGCGATCTCTGCCAAAAAAGCCTGCACTACCACCAAAGTCGTCGCTGAGGGCGAATATTGCTTCCCCAGTCAGTTTGGTAGTGGTGGAGAATTGGTTGGCTTCGAGTTCGGATGTCCGAGCTTCCAAGGCATCTACTCGGCCACGCAGGGTTGCGAGTTCCGCTGCAAATTCTTCTTGGAGCCGTTGGAGGGCTGCCAAGTCTTGTTTGGTTGCTAAGTTGGTCGTACCTGCTCGGATTAGTTCGTTAACTTTATCTAAGCAAGCGTTTAAACCAGCGGCAAATTCGTAGCGGGTCATTGCCCGGTTGCCACGGAAAGTGCCGTCAGGGTAGCCGGCGATACAGCCGTAGCGCTCTACTAGGGATTGGAGTGCTTGGAATGCCCAGTCTGTGGGGCGCACGTCGGAAAGCTGAGAGACTGATGTAACTTGACCTTGAGTTTCAGACTCTGCTGCACCTTCGGTGCTGTACTGGCTGAGCTGTTCTAGTGTAGCGCTGCGGTTTGAAGTAGTTGCTGGTGCTGCGGTTTGAGCTACAGTTTCAGCCACTTTTGGCAAACTTGGTTGTGCCGACTCTACCACTGAGGGAATGGTTGTTTTTGGTTGAGTGGCGCTGATTTGTTCTGGTTGAGCTGCTTCTATGGCCGAAGTTGCTGGTTGCTCAACAACTGTTGGTTCAACTGCTGCTAAAGATGCGCTTACCGGTTCTGATGCTGCTTTGGGGTTTGCGGTTTCTGTGGCTGTGTTGGCTGCGATCGCCTTTTCAGTAGCAGCCTGAGCATCAGTGGCTAGCTTTCCGGGCTGAATTTCGTCGCCAGGAACTTGGGAAATTGCTTCAATTGTCTCAATTGCTGTTCCTTGAGGAACGGCGGCTAAAGCATTGAGCTTGGCTTCGGAGATTTCAGCGATGGCAGTTTTTGCAGTTTGAGCCTGAGTTGCATCAGCAGCGGGTTGAGCGTCTGCTGCGATCGCGCTCGAAGAAACTACTAGGGTAGCTCCTAAGACTGCTGGACTGATCAGTAGATAACTCCACAAAAATTTCGACATATTTACTCTCCTCCTCACACCGATTACAAAGAATCTTTGAATCTTGTCTAGTGTTCTATGTGGTCAGTAGTTGCCCCCATAGCATACTTTAAAACGAGACCAAAATTTTGATTTTTTCTGTTAAATTTTTTCGGAATGACCGAAAACGATTTGGTATTTTTGCGCCTGATTCATGCCTTCGCCGACTCAGGACGGGTACAATCTCCAATCTCAAATCTCACATCTCAAATCAGATCGACTTTTGAGCAAGCAACAGCTAGTATACTTACTTTTTAACACTCCTTGCCACCATCGTCTAGGGTCATTCGGCGCGATCGACCTCCAAATTGTGTCCGAGAACGCTGAATACTTGTCGGTGCTCGAACAGTTCCAACAAATCGCTATTGATTTTGTTGTGAGTAGCTTCTTGTCGCAAAATTTTGAGGGCTGCTTCTGTACGTAGCGCCCGCTTGTAGGGGCGATCCCCGGCTGTCAGGGCATCGTAAATATCCGCGATCGTCATCAGTTGAGCTTGAATAGGAATTTCCGACTGTTTGAGACCTAGGGGATACCCCGTACCGTCGAGTTTTTCATGATGTCCGTAGGCAATTTCGGGAACATTTTTTAAATCTTTTGTCCAAGGAATTTGTTTTAAAAACTCATAGGTGTGAGTTACGTGAGACTCTATAGCTGCTCGTTCTACCACTGTCAGGTTGCCCCTGGACACCATCAATTGTAAGATTTCATCTTGGTCTAGGAGAGGTTTAATTTCACCGTCTATATCTCTGTAAGTTTGTCGAGAAAGTTCTCGCAGTTGAGCTAGGGGTTCGGCGGCGAGAATGTGAGGCTCGTTAGCTTCTAGCAACACTTCCCAGTATTCTGCCAATCGAGCTTTTGCCTCTGCTAGCTTCGTGTCTAGCTGTTCTATTTCTTGGCATTGAAGACATCCTGATTCTTCACTAGGATGTTTGCGGTAGGCTGAATGGGATAGTAAGTATTTATACTTGGATTGCACGCATTCCATTTCCATGGTCCGCTGAGCTAAGGCAAAACGGTGGCGAATGATTTCTAGCTGTGACGGGTAAAGCTTTTTCTGCTTGGTTAAAACTGCCTCTGGAACTCCGATTTTGCCAAAGTCGTGCAGCAGGGCTGCGTAGCGAATTTCTTGAATTTGGCGATGGTTAAAGTAAATAGGACGCAGCCATCCGCAGCTACTGTTGTTTACTTCTTCTGAAAGGCGCACTGTCAGGGCTGCTACTCGCTCAGAGTGGCCGTAGGTACAGGGGTCTCTGGCTTCTATTACTTGCACCGAGGCCTTGACGAAACCCTCAAATAAGTGTTCTATGCTTTCTTGTAGTTGGTTGCGCTCGATCGAGATGGCGGCTTGAGAAGCGAGCGATCGAACTATCCTTTCTTCCCACTCCGAATAACGCTGAGTCGATTCCCAGGCATTTTCGGCTGTCAGCACCGTGTCTGCTTTGCTTTTGCGGTTGATCAGTTGCAGTACACCGATAGTCTCCCCCTGTCGGTTTTGCATCGGCAATACCATCACAGAGCAAGTACGATAATTAATATCCCTGTCAAAACTGGTATCTAGCTGATAGGGCACGCCCGCCGGCAAGTCATAGGCATCAGACAGGTTCAAACTTTCACCTGTAATTGCTACATAGCCCGCCAAGCTTTTGTCTGTTAATGGGAGCACAAACTCCTTAAACGACAGTCTCGGTTTAGAAGCGTTTTGAGCTACCTTGAACAGCAATTTAGATGTTTCGTCACTGTGATCTACTAAGTAAACGCTGCCCGCATCACTGTAGGTAATTTCCCTACTTTTGGATAAAATTAAGTTTAATAAACCCCCTAAATCTTGGGCACTCGAAAGAGCTGCACCAATATCCAAAAGTTGTTCTATCAGCTCAGTTCTTTCAGCAGATTCGTTCAAGAACTCTGGCTTTTCAAATACGATCATGGTCGGAGGATGGCGAATAGCCTTGAATACATGGGACTTTTTGCATCTCGACTTTCTCACCTCTGATTCTAGCCCAGAGTCGATGTTTTATTGGTAAAATTTCGGCTTTTGAGACGATCGCTAGATGCTGTAGCTCCTTTGTGGTGAGCGGTAAAGCTTTTATTTTAGTGAAGAAATCTCTTTAGCTAGTGCAAAGTCTTTCTCAGTTAAGCCTCCTGCATCGTGAGTTGTCAAGTTAACTGTGACTTTGTTGTAGGAGATTTCTATATCTGGATGATGTGCTGCCGCTTCTGAGGGTGCGACTAACTTATTCACAAAATCGATCGCTGCTATAAAATCTTGAAATTTCCGGGTACAACGGAGTTTATCACCTTCAACTGTCCAACCTGACAATTGACTGGCGCGGGCTTGAATTTCAGTATCTTTCAGTAGTGAATTCATTTTTTTTACCTTGGGATGCTGCTCGCCTGTCGAAAATTTTACCAAAAGCTATCCGCTCTCACCAGTAGTATTTAAGCCTAAGTTGTGACACTTAAACTTTAACACTATTTGGGGTGAGAGCGGTCTAGCGGGTCTTCAGATTAGAACCTGACTGCCGGGAGATTCCCTAACTAAGCCTGGTTCCCGATGGAAGTCGCTTCCTGGGGGGAACGACGGCTGACTGCTAGTGAGCGGCCCCGGCGCACAGCCGGTAGTTTCCAATCTGATGACCCATGCGTTTACTACTTTCTATCATGGGCATCACCTCCAAGTTTAGCTAAATTGCTTACTATGTGAACGCACCTCATCTTAATCTGAGATTAAGTATGAGGATTTGTGTGCTACCCATTGGTAGCAATACCAGAAGAACCTGCGTTCTGAGTGTCATTCCGGTATGCACAATTAATACGATAACACAAGGAATCAGAAGTGAACCGATTCAGTGAAAAATTTTGCAGCTAAGGGCAATATTTTCGATCGTACTTTAATTTCCGATACTTTTTTGCTAACGTTTGCTAACAAATACATAAGTTGAGATCAGTTCTCAACTAAGGCGTATCAACCAATGCCCGTAGAAATCTCTACAAGCACTTGTACTATGAGCGTTCAGCTTGGTTTTCGCGTGACCGCATTTAGCCACTTTGATTATTTGCTTTGATACGCTCAGAGGCAACTTATTTAGATAGAGGTTGCTTACTACCAAGGTTTTTCACCTAAATCCGAGCGGCTAAATTCATTCTACATGACATCAAGACAAGAAGGCAAATGTAAGTGATTGTTACCAAATGTCAGAAAAAGTCTTACTGTTAATCAACCTCACACAAAAAGCTCCTGCCAGCAGACAGGAGCTTTTGCAGCTTATTAAAATAGCTGATTTGTTTCTAGCTTTCGCGATGCTTACAGAGCATTACCACGAGGCAGAACTTCTTCTGGGAAGATGAAATTTTCGTGTGGTTGGTCGGTTGGAGCCATCCAAGCACGAATACCTTCGTTCAACAGAATATTCTTAGTGTAGAACGTTTCAAACTCAGGATCTTCTGCTGCGCGCAATTCTTGGGATACAAAGTCATAGGCCCGCAGGTTTAATGCTAAACCAACGATACCCAAAGAGCTCATCC
>JAHRFD010000049.1 GCA_020882975.1 Microcoleus sp. EPA2
GGATGGCTAATCCTGAATTCACGCCTGTAGAGTAGAAGGAGCCGACTCCCTACGTAGAAGCAGGAAGTAAGTTTTAAGTGTCCGAGATGTCATTCTTGTCCGCTTTATGTCAATCTTATGTAGCAGAAGAGTTACTTGCCGCCGTAATAAAATGCAACTTCTTTATCTTTGAGCGGTGCAAAGTCAGCAGCGATCAGCATTTGATCTAGTTCTGCTTGAGGCAGGTGTTTGACACCAATGCGGACAATTCGCGATCGCATGGTATTTGATACACCACTCCGCTGTCTCCCGGCTTCTAATCCCATTACTTTCTCGTAAAGGTCTAATTTTGCCTGGGGAATTGGAGAGCCATCAAAGTCTATACCAGATGCGATCGCCACGTCGATCGCATCTGCGCCAGTTGTAGATTGAGCCACTGATTTTGTTTCTTCAGACATGGGTGATAATTTTAAAAAAAAGACGATCGCTCAACCGGAAAACCTCAAAGGAGGCGTTCTCATTAAGCTCAAACCGTTGACACATCAAGGATTGAATTTAGTGCGGATAAAAGGACTTGAACCTTCACTCCTCTCGGAACCAGAACCTAAATCTGGCGCGTCTGCCAATTCCGCCATATCCGCGTAGTCACATTTAACAAAATTAGCACATACTATTTTATTTGTCAAGCCAAATTTAAAAACCCGGTTTTTGTTCTGAGTCAGTCTAGTTGGAGGTTGAAACCGGGTTGGCTGGTCTGTGATAATGACTTATTTTTGGCCAAGTGCTTTCCAAGTGGTCTCATCTACCACTCCATCTGCCTTCAAACCTTTGTAATCCTGAAACCCCTTGACAGCAGCAATGGTCTTGGCACCAAAAATACCGTCGATCGGACCTGGGTCGTAACCTTGAACTTCTAGGCGCACCTGTAGTGTTTTCACTTTCGCACCAGAAGAGCCTTTAGAAAGAATAATTACATTGGTGGGCTCGCTGCTGGGAGCGTTGCTAGGAACGGAAGCATCCTTCTGAATGGGAGACTCCTCCTCAACAGTTTTAGGAGCAGATACCGAATCGGCTGCTAATGCTGTCCAAGTCTCTTTGTCTACGATGCCGTTTGAATCTAAGCCCTTAGCTCGTTGAAATTCACTGACAGCAGCAGTGGTGCGGGAACCATAGGCACCGTCGATCGTGCCGATGGAGAAACCATGAATTTGCAACCGTTGTTGTATGGCTGCAACTTCCGGTCCGTCTGCTCCTGCGGATATAGTTTTTTCCTTTTTGACTGGTTTTTGCTCCCCGGCATAAAAAGGCTTGTTAAACATATCTGTTTGGGAATTCGCCTCTGGGGAAGAAGTACCAGGGTCAGCCGGAGCCACAAAGTCTCTGCGGTACTGTTCTTGGACAAAGGGGTTGGACTCGAAAGCTGCGGTGGCATTCCTGGTGAATCCAGGAGCTACCAGAGCCACTAGACCGAGAATCGTTGCAGTAGTCACACGCATAGGTTTTCCTCTCGATAGTAAAGTTTTGTAAATTAAGACTGTTTTATGGTTTCTGTGTTTAATTGTAATACCATGCAGGACACACTTACTCATATCTAACGAATGTTAGATTGAGTTAGACCAATGAATTAGTAAGGGTCAAACACTACAGGAATCAAGGGGAATGCCTCTATTTGGCGATCGCCCATTTGGGAATTAGATCGATGCTGGGCTTACTTTCACTAGGTTGCACAAATATAGGCTACACAAATATACATAGACCCAGGGCTATTACCCGGTAGATTTCCCCAGAAATTTGGCAATCTGGATCGAAGGCTAAGGTAAGAATCTGTAACTAATGTTCTAGACATACCTTGACATTGTTGCCCCAGTGGGCAATTATCAATACCGATGTCGCCGGAACAGCACCTATAATAAATCTCAGCGGATGGGCTTACTTCCACTAGGTTGCACAAATATGGGCTACACAAATATACCTCTGCAAACGGACGATGTAACTAAAAACAACATCCCAGCAAGTCCGAATAGTAGCAAGTTCGATCGAACAGCCAAGTTACCGGAAGAAAGTGCGATCGTGTTAGGGATTTTAGGGTTTTGTTTGATGTGTTATTTGTTAGTTTGGAAAATTCGCGGGCGGGAAGAAGCCAACAGGATGCTGAAAAGCAGAATCAGAAGAAGGAAGTAATAAAGTTGCTAAAATTCAAATTGCTTACTCCGCCGAAACTGTGGCTGAAAGAGATTTGTCCGGGATTAAGGTGGACAACTTGGCTAGAAAAATTAGCTGACAACACTAACCAATCCCCGTCTAAATTTGTCCTAACAGTTCTCGGATAGTAGTTACTAACAATTTCATTTTAACTGGTTTAGACAAATATTTATTAGCACCAGCAGCCAAACATCTTTCGCGATCGCCTACCAGTGCTAGGGCTGTGAGCGCCACAATGGGAACTCGGTCTAATTTTGGTTCTTTACGCAAGGTTAATATAGCTTCAAAACCATCCATGATTGGCATTTGAATATCCATGAGAATTAAGTCAATAGTGGCTGTGGTAGCAATTTCGATCGCCTCCTTACCATTATTGGCGATAATAATTTCATACCCAAAAGCGCTGAGATAAGAAGAAAAAGTTTCAATATTTGCTTCATTATCCTCTGCCAATAAAATGACAGGTTTGGCCCCGTCAATATCAGAAATAGTATGTGTTTTTTCCATATTTAGCATCTCGTTAATTAATTTACTCATCAAGATTCTATCAGTTTGTCTATGGGCTAGGTGACTTTGATAGATTATTTTAATTCTGACTCTAAACAGGAGTATGTGGGATTTATCTTCAAGCCTTATCCATCATCGGCAACAATCACCTGATTGCGTCCAGCAGCCTTGGCTCGATACAGCGCAGCATCCGCAGCCTGAATCACCGCAAAACCTGTTTTACCTCGATCGGGGTAGGAGGCTACTCCCAGTGAAGCCGTTATAGATGTCATTTTTTTTCCTTGATAATTGAGTTGGAGTTTTTCGATCGCTTTTCTGATTTCTTCGGCTTTTTGATAAGTTCCTTCCAGAGAAGCTTCGGGCAAAATTATGGTCATTTCTTCACCACCATAGCGACAAGCAACATCGGAAGCTCTAATCATATTATTTAGCAGTTTGCCGATTTCTTTCAACACTAAATCTCCCGCATCATGACCCAATGTGTTATTAAATTCCCTGAAGCGATCGAGGTCTAGCATGATCGTACCCACACTATATTGATTGCGCTGTGCTCTAGCGATTTCTTTAGTGAGAAATTCTTCCAGATAGCGGCGATTGAACAAGCCTGTTAGAGAATCACGGATGCTTTGATTGACTAATTTTTCTCGGAGGGTAATATTGGCGATCGCCAATCCCAACTGTTCTGCTACTCTCCGTGCTAATAGTTGCCTATTTTCAGTCATTTGATGTGGTTTTGAAGCACACAAATACAGTAACCCTATGGTCTCCCCTTGGGCAATCATCGGCATACAAAGAGACTCGACAGGGGGATTTTGGTGGTCAATATGGTTGCAGAATAGATCGTGTCGCTCCCCACCAATCCAATGCAGTCTCCCCCGTCGTAAACCCCAACAATCCTTGGGAACAAATATCGTTTCAGAATACAGCGAATTCCCCCAGGATGTTACCATTTCTAAAAGATCCCGCGAGTTGGTCATCATAAAAATAGCCCCACAACTTTCAGGAAATAAGGGTTGGGAGAGCGTACCGATGGTAGCGCAAGCTTCCGCCACTGTTAAACAAGATTGTAAGTAATCGCTAATTCCATTGAGCAGAAGCATCTCAGCATTTCTTTGCTTGAGTTCGGCAACTCGTTCTTGCAATTCTTGATTAACTCTTTGAAGAGTTTCTGCTGCAAGTTTGCGCTCGGTGACATCCCTCGAAAGGCAAAGAATCGACTCAATTATACCTTGATTTGTCAGTTCAGGAGCCATTTCCATCTCGAAAGAACGGACACCATTGAGTGTTAATGTCTCAAACTCAATAGTCTGTTTTTTCCCTGTTCTCAACAGAATCTCGGCCGCAGTTTCCCAATTATTAATCATCGCTTCTGATAAGGCTAATTCACGACAGGTTTTCCCCAAAAATACCTCCGCTGCAATCCCAGTGATTTTTGTCAAAGACGGGCTGACATAAAGATGTCGTAAGGCCGTATCGAAGCGTTCTATAATATTGGGAGAATTTTCTACTAGAGTTTGGTATTGTTGTTTTGACTCTTGCAAAGCAGTTTCCGTTGCTTTGCGATCGGTAATATCTTCACCAATACTGAAGATACCGATAGTGTTTCCGGCGGAATTTTTCAAAACAGTATTATTCCAAACAATAAATCTTTCTATTCCTGATTTTGTTAAAATTCTATTTTCATAATAACAATGATTCTGAGAACCTAATTTTTGTGAAAACACATTTTCAACTTGTTGCCAATCAGCACGAGGCACAAAGGTTTCTAGCCATGACCGACCTAAAACTTCTGCTTCCGTATAATCTGTCAGATTTAAAAAAAAAGGATTGATATACTTGATGACACCATTGATGTCAAATTCCACCACCACTAATTGTACATTATCAAAAACAAATTTCCAACGCTTCTCCGCATTTATCAGCATGATTTCTGATTGTTTGCGTTCAGTGATATCTATCATAATGCCAACAATTCTTACAACTTCTCCACTCTCATTACAAATAGGTTCTCCTTTCGCAAAGATATAACCCCAAGAACCATCTACCCGCATAAATTTTAAGTCAGTTGCATAGGATTCTCGGCACTGAATAGCATTGTTTAGATGATTCTTAAGACATTCTCGATCCTCTGGTAAAAATTTGTGCCAGACTTGTTCAGGAGTAAATTCTGCCTCCTGGGTATCGAGTCCATAGATTTGATATATTTCAGGAGACCAAATAACTTGGTTTGTGAATACATCAAATTCCCAACTCCCTAATTTGGCAAATTTTTGTGCTTCTTGTAAATGGGCTTCGCTCTGTCGTAAAGCGATGGTGCGTTCTAAAATTCTTTGTTCTAGTTCTGTATTCAGTTGTTGGAGTTTTGCTTCTGCTAGTTTACGATCGCTAATATCTCTTGCCACCCAAGTTACTGCTGTCTCATTGATGGGCGAAATCATTGCTGAAAACCATAATAATTGAGTTCCTACCGACAGAGAGTAGTCTAGTTGAGCTGTTTTTCGAGAGGTGGCTACGTGCCGCACTCGTTGCAGCCAATCGCTATTCAATGATTCTTGAAAAAAGCGATTAATCGTCTGATTCACTATCTCACTACGGAGAGCATCCAGGGCTAGATTATTCATCGGAGCAATGTCAATACTGTTGAGATCCTCACCTTGGAGATTCACGATCAGGATCACGTCAGTCATGGCTTCGAATATAGACCTAATTTTATTTTCCGAGTAGGCTAGTTTTTTTTCGAGAAGTTTACGCTCTGCGATTTCTTCATGGAGGTGAGCGTTAATATTGGCCAGGTAGGATGTTTGTTCGTGGATTAGCTTTTGGAGGGCATTTAGTAACTCAGGTAAACTGATTTGCCGATCGCCTGGGGCATCATTCTCTATGATTTGATGATGTTCGCGAGGCGATCTCAGACTTTTGAGAGTCGCTAATTCCGCTCGCAATGCTTCTAATTCATCCATAAGTTGTTCTTTAGTTTTTTCACAATCGCTCATTGAAAATTCTCCTATAAACCCCAGGCTTTATATCCCATAAGAACTCCCCAGATTTATCCCTGGGATTTATCCTAAAATCTAAAATCTAAAATCTAAAATCTAAAATCCGTCGCCTTGCAGGAGCCGTAAGGCATCTCCTTCGTGTATAAATTCTAGCCCGTTACGATGATTTGTTCCTAGAGTACCGCAGACTGATTTTCGGTTGCTTCCCCTTGAGGATGGGATGGTCTGCCTCTGCCCCCTCTTAAAATCGCAACTAAATTGCTATGATTGAAAGAATTGTAAAGTATTATTTAAAACAACCATGAAACTCACCCGAATTGACCTGAATTCTTGGATTTTTCACCTAGCAGACAAAACTATCCTGGTCGATCCGTGGCTGGTCGATCCCCTCGTATTTTACGGTCAACCGTGGCTGTTCACTGCCTACCACAACACGCCTGTTGCTTTCACTCCCGACACATTACCGCCCATCGACTTGTTGCTGATTTCCCAAGGATTAGACGACCACTGCCACAAACCTACCCTCGAACGGCTCGATCGCACAATTCCTGCGATCGCATCTCCTACCGCCGCCAAAGTTCTCAGCAGTTTAGGCTATACAAATATCACATCTTTAGCAAATTGGCAAGAATTTAATTATCAAGAAAAGTTACAAATAACCGCAGTTCCCGGAGCCGAAATCCAGCCGGGACAGGAAGAAAACGGTTATTTGCTCAAAGACTTAACCAGTGGCGAAACACTCTACTACGAACCACACTTACCAAACTTAGAAAAAGTTAAACAAAAAATAGAGACAGTAGACGTAGCGATCGCCCCTGTCATCGGTCAAATTTTCCCATTTCTCGGACAAATCATCATCGGGCCATCGGGTGCCCTGAGCCTCGCCCAAGCCCTAAAGCCTAGGTTTTTCCTACCTACAACTATGGGAGACATCCGAGCCACGGGCATTTTGCCAATGTTGGTGCGATCGATCGGCAGCATCGCCGAATTTCGGCACTTACTGACCAATTCAGGACTTACAACCCAACTTCTCGAACCCGAACCAGGTCAAACCCTAGAAATTTAAGATTTAAGATTTAAGATTCCATCTCAAATCCCAAATCTCAAATCCCCAATCATCTTGGTGGCAGTCGCTTGCGCAAAAAAGCTGGAATATCCAATGCCGAATCCTGTTGCTGTTTCGGGTCAGGTGTCGATTGAGCCGGAGCCACCTGAACAGTAGCAGCCCGCCAAGGAGCATTAGCATTTTGCGTCCTACTCACCGGCTGCTGCGCGGGAATTTCCCCCGAAAAACCAGTAGCGATCACAGTAATCTTAATTTCGCCCTGAAGCCGCTCGTCAATCACCGCGCCAAATATAATATTGGCATTGGGATCTACCACCTCGTAAATGGTTTCGGCCGCCGCATTCACCTCATGCAAGGTCATATCAGTGCCACCAGTAATGTTAAACACCACACCTCTGGCACCCTCTATAGAAGAAGCCTCCAGCAAGGGCGAAGAAATCGCCTGCATTGCCGCTTCCCTAGCCCGCGACTTGCCAGAACCCACGCCAATACCCATCAGCGCCGAACCGGCATCAGCCATGACAGCCCGCACGTCAGCAAAGTCAACGTTTACCAAACCAGGAATAGTAATAATATCAGAAATACCCTGAACCCCTTGGCGCAGGATATCGTCAGCAACTCGAAAAGCCTCTTGTACAGGCATTTGTTCGGAAATCACGGACAACAGCTTATCGTTGGGAATCACGATCAGGGTATCAACTCGGCTTTTCAACTCTGCGATGCCTTCCTCAGCTTGACTGGTACGACGTCGCCCCTCAAAAGTAAAAGGTCGGGTGACTATCCCCACAGTCAAAGCGCCCATTTCCTTAGCAACCTCAGCCACAATCGGTGCAGCGCCGGTACCCGTACCGCCGCCCATACCTGCGGTAATAAACACCAAATCTGCGTGATTTAACGCATTGGCAACTTCGTCGCGAGATTCCTCAGCAGCCTTTTGACCGATGGCAGGATTGCCTCCGGCACCCAAACCGCGCGTCAGCTTTTGTCCTACTTGCAAGCGTTTGGGTGCGTTGGATAGAACTAGAGCTTGGGAATCGGTATTCACGCACCAAAATTCTACGCCCGAAACCTCGCTAGCAATCATGCGGTTAACGGCATTGCCCCCACCCCCGCCGACGCCAATTACTTTGATTTTGGCTGCACTACTGGGCATGATTTCTTTGGGATTGACCATAGGATCGATATCAATACTATCTACATTTACATAACCAGACTTGCGTCTAAATGGATTGGTGGAATCGTAAGCCACCGGAAAATTTTTGACTTCTTCGGAAGGGGGACTGTCTTCGCCAGACCCCTGTCTAGGATTCAAGGTCATCTCTCTTCCTCCTTGGAGACTCCCGCCAATGCTTTACTCAGTTTGGCTTCGACGTGAGCGCTCAGCCGAGCGGCGGTGAGAGGAAAAGGAAAGCATGGTAAGGGTGACATAACTATTCCTGTGGTCGGTGAGGGAACCGTTGCGCCTCAAAAGTGGTGAAACTCCTTGGCATACCTGCTGGCATTGCAGGATAGAGACTACCGATATTATTCTCAAAAGACCGCCTCGGTAGGGCGTTTCATTTGGGGATTTCTCCCGGTCGGATTTCTCCGGTATGGTTAGCGCGCGCCTTTGTGGTCAGTAGAGATCCCAGGAGTATGAACTTTACAGCTTGTTAGCTAAGCACTAATTTACAATCAACTATAGGCTAAGTTGCGCAAAAAACTAGCGCAAGCAAGCCTGAATATTCCCAAGCCTGAATTTGGTCTCACAACTAGCCGAGAGTTAAATCGATGGAAATCTTTCGATTCATTATTTTTGCTTGACTTGTCCCTGGGGCTGTCTCACCAGGGCGATGGTGCAGCTCAATTTTGCGAGGGAGTTGGTGAGGGACTTGAGTTTTCACCAACTGCGGAGGATGGAGGTTCGGTGGACGACGGGAAAAGCCGGATTTTTCAAGTCAATGTAGGCTATTTTGCTGGCATCTAGCTGTTTTGGCAATTGTCGCATCCGGTCTAAAACTTTCAGTTGCTCGATGGTTTTGGAACTATGGGGACCTAGGTGTACAGTTCCAATCTCTGTTTTCAGGATCAAGTTATTCGGGTCTTGCCAATCTATTTCAAACACTTTCAACGCCAAAGTGCTGAACCCTTGGTAAAACTGCGGCCATTCGGCGCGATAGAGTTCCCAGTCTCCAATGACTTTTAAACTTGGCAAAGAACGCTGAGACTGTGTTTCCTGACTGTTGTTGCCCAGGGAGCTACTTTGGGATTGTTTATCAGTAGTATAGCTGTCAAAGGGCATCCAACCTCCCCTAGCATCCAGCCACCCTACTTTTTGTTTGTCGTGGCCGGTGGTAGTCACCGCCCTAGGTTGGGCCACTGCCACTGGCAGCCGTTCTGCCACTTCTACGGTCAAACTTGGCGGAAATAGGTTGCGAGTCACCTTGGCTTTGGCGATCGGACCGGTGGCTTCGAGTTTAGAAGCTAGGGCTTGTGGTTGAATCCCCCACAGAGACTGCGGGTAAGAAAGTGGCATCAAAGACCGGACTGCTTTGTCAGAAAGCCAATGATTCCCCTCCACCTTCACTTGTTCCGATCGAGCAATCAACCAAGTCGGCTGGGCTATCCACCACACTAGACCCCCAGCCATCCCACTGGCAGCCAGCAGTTGCCACACCACAGTCGCCAATCGAGCGCGACGAAGCCGCTGCAACTGTTGGCGTCTGTGCCCTAACTCTGTTTCTGACACTGATGCAAAACTAGCCATCTACCTCTTGACAATTTGGTAATTATAAAGTATTGACAACTCAAAACTCTTGAATTTTTCTCAAGCTGTCTCCTTTTCCCCTACTATTTAAGCAGATCCCCGCAAAATTACCCAAATTCATGGTCAGCTCAGTAAGATTACTGAGCCAGTTTGTCCCCAAAAATTAGTTAATTATTTAGAATTTAAGCATCGGGAAGCCGATGAGCAGACAGAGGTTGTTTAGGTATTGAGGGCATTACCCCACAGGGCAAAAGGCGAAAATTCAAACTAAACTAGAGTTTGAAAGTATATACTTTCTCTAAACAATTTAACTTTTAGTTAGCTTCAATTGTGATCGCACTGGAATTAGACAGATTCTATAAAGCCTGCAACCCTAGCAAGACCCTTGTCGCGGGCGACCCAGGAGATTATCAATACTACATTGATTTTGCTTCGGTACGGGGCGGTAAAATCATTGAATCTTTGCAGCGGACTATTACCCGTATCTCCCCAGACCAGCCTACTTGTCAACTATTTACAGGACATATCGGCTGTGGCAAATCTACTGAATTGTTTCGACTTAAAGCTGAGCTAGAGCAAGAAGGTTTTTACGTCGTTTACTTTGAGTCTTCTCAAGATTTAGACATGGGTGACGTAGACATCAGCGATATTTTGCTGAGCATTGCTCGCCAAGTCAGCGAAACGATGGAGTCAGCCAAAATTAAACTCAGACCAAGTTATTTCACTAATCTGTTTGCAGAAGTCGCAGAATTTTTGCAGACTCCCATTGATTTATCCGCAGAAGCAGAGTTATCTGTAGGCATTGCTAGAGTTACTGCTAAAACTAAAGACTCTCCCAAACTAAGATCGCAGCTTAGACAATACCTGGAACCCCGCACTAATAGCATCTTGCAGTCAATTAACGAAGAACTCCTTAATGTAGCCAACCTCGAACTCAAACGCCAAGGCAAAAAAGGACTCGCCGTGATTGTTGATAACCTCGATCGCCTCGACGGAGGTCTCAAACCCAGCGGACGCACCCAGCCAGAATACCTGTTTTTAGACCGTGGCGAACAGTTGAAAAAACTCAATTGCCACGTAGTCTACACTATTCCTCTGACTTTAATTTTTTCCAATGACTTCGGTAGACTCGCCAGTAGATTTGGAGTTAAACCCAAGGTGATGCCGATGGTTCCGGTGCAAATTCGATCGGGGGAAGACCACTCGGAAGGAATGGCCCTACTACGCCAGCTCGTATTGGCTAGAGCTTTCCCCAAGGTTGCTCCTTCTCAACGCCTCGATTTGATTTCCAAGGTGTTCGACTCTCCTGAAACCTTAGACAGACTCTGCCGCATTAGTGGCGGTCACGTTCGCAATCTACTGATGCTGTTGTATAGCTGTTTGCAGCACGAAGACCCCCCTTTTACTCGTGAATGTTTGGAAAGTGTCATTCAAGAATATCGCGATGACTTGTTGGGAGCAGTCAACGATACGGAATGGGAATTGTTGTTTCAAGTTGTAAACCGACAAACGGTGACTGGTGAAGAAGAGTCTCAAATTTTATTACGAAGTATGTTTGTTTTTGAATATCGCGATCCAGAAGGTCGCTGGTTTGGTATCAATCCAGCCCTAGCAGAAACGAGAAAATATAAGGAGTGGCAACAGCGCGGTAATCAAAAATAGTTTTGAGTTTTGAGATTGCTTCGGGAGCAGACAGATTTGAAATTAAAACTAGAACAAGCCCTCGGCTCCATGGAGAAGGGTCATTTTTTAGTCATAAAATCTCCCATCTAAAATCTCTATCGTTTAGGAGATATTTGCAGCCCTAGGAGGTTTTGATGTCAGACCCCCTAGGGCTGATTTTACCTATTGCTTTTAACCTCACATAGTCTTATCCCTTATCTCATAAATTTTTGTGTCATTTGGTTTGGCTGAGTGCCTGCTACAGATAATTCTGCGTTGACACTAATAGCTAACTCCGAGAGTTCTCTGATGATGTCAAATTCAATACTGAGAATAGTGGTTACGCCATTGCTTCTTTCCGCTCTCAAGCCTATACCAGTAGACTATTTATCAGCACTTAACCGGAGTCGATATCATAGGTTAGCAACTAACCATTCATCTGGTGGATAAATTTATCTGTAGCTGACTAAAAAACAGATTAATTTTAATTTAATATTTATATATAAATCTAGCTTTCTATTAGATTGAGAGGTATGATGTGTTTGGATTGAAATAGAGCCAGTAGGGCTGGATAGACTAGATAAGTGCGAAAAATTACGTAGTAATAAAGGTATAAAGTGCTGGACGGAAATAAGTGTATATAAGTAGAGAAAGTTTCAGTCATCATTAGGTTGTTTATTTCTGCAAATGGGGTGCACGCATGACAGACATGATTAAATTACGAGAAACGGCCAGCTACAACGAGCGATCGCTCAAAACGCTGGTACGGTCGATCGCGATGTCTCAACAGCAATTCTCCCTAATCTTGGTGCGCTGCAACTACGAGCACTTGCGCCAGCAAATGGTCAAGCGACTGCGACAAATGTCCCCACTGCCGATCCAAGATCTAGTCCTACGGCCCGGAGTCAAAACCCTCTACACTACCTTGATGGCCAACACCCAAAACCACGGGCAGTTCCCAGGGGCTGCGATCTCTGCTGTGATGGTGTTCGGCTTAGAAACAGTAGTAGCGATCGACGAAGTGATGGCATCTACCAATCAAGTGCGAGACGAATTTCGCAAAAATTTTTCCTGTCCGGTGGTGTTGTGGGTGACAGATGACATCGTAACCAAAATGATCCGTCTCGCCCCGGATTTCAAAAGTTGGGCCGCGGCCACAATTAAATTTGAAATGGCTGTGGACGAATTGATCGATTTTCTGGCTCAGCGAGCTGATGGCATATTTCGAGTAGGCGAACTCAACCGACAATGGGAAAACAGCACAGCCGCCAAATCCGGCTTTAGCACCTACGACGACACCGACTTAGAAAAACCCACTCAGGAGATCGAAATCCGGCAGGGGGAGCGTTTTCTGACACCTCATCCTCGATCGCAAAACTCCCAAACATCCAATATCCAGTCCTATTCGCCCTTGAGTCCGGGAAATAACCTCGATTTGGCGATCGGTTCCTTATCGCGCCGAGAACTAGAATTAGCTTTAAGAGATTTGCAAAATCGCGACCAACAATTAGAACCAGCCCTGGAAGCTAGCCTGCAATTCGTTCTCGGTAGAGACTACTACGTCAGCGACGAAACCGAAACCGCTTTGATCCACTACCAACAAAGCTTAGTATTTTGGCAGCAACAAACCGGCAATTGGGAACTCAAAAACTGGGAAAAGTCCTGGGAAACAAAAAACCTTTCCTGCACTTTGTCTAATCCAGTCCCGAATATTCTTTTTTTAGAAAGAGAGGGCATAGTGCTGTTTCACATAGCCCTGTGTCACCGCTTACAAGCAGCCAGAAATCCAGTAGCCAACCGCCAGCATTGGGAGCAAGCCTGGATTAGCCTGGAACAGTCTAGAAATGCCTTCTCCCTTGCCGATCGCCCTGAATTAGTAGCAGAGGTAACGGCACACCTAGGAGAGGTATTGCAACGCCTAGAAGCTTGGGGAGAATTGCAAGCATTGGCAGAAAATTCCTTGCAGCTACATTTCACCTACGGAACTCCGAGCCAGCTAGCTCAAGATTACGGCTTTTTGGCAGAAGTAGCGCTGCAACAGTCGAGGTGGAGTCAAGCCCGTCAGCTAGCCGAGTTGGCCTTAGCGATACTAGATCAAACCCCTAACGATTTGAGATTGCTAATTGAAGATTTAAGATTGGGTTTTTCCGGGAATTATCCAGAGTTTGTCGGCACTAACCAGTCAATTAACGAACCCAAATCTAAAATCCAGCATCCTAAATCCGACAGAAGTTCCTATCTTTTACTGTTAGCCCAAAGTTTGCGACAACTAGGACAGTGGGAAGCCGCAGTTCATTCTTTGGAATTGGCTCAAAGTCAAAGCGAGCCGAAGTACGACCCCCGGCTTTACATTGATATTTTGACCGAACTACAAGCGGTTTATTTCGAGCAGGGAGAGTACCTCAAGGCTTTTCGGATTAAAAAAAACCAGCGATCGATCGAATATCAGTACGGATTTAGAGCTTTTATCGGAGCCAGTCAATTGCAGCAGCAGCGACAAGCCGTCAACCCGTCCAGTCCCTCAGCCAAAAATCAAGCAGCAATTGCAGCGGAAATGACCGCCTACTCTCGCCAGAAAGATATCAATAACTTGCTGGAAAGAATTAGCAGGGACGACCATAAATTAACGATTATTCACGGACCCAGCGGAGTTGGCAAAAGTTCTTTAGTCAATGCGGGATTAGTACCTGCTTTAAAAAATATCACTCCCGGCGCACGGGATACTTTGCCTGTATTAGTCAAAGTTTATAGTGATTGGCTCAGAGAATTGGAAAATGCTTTAAATGGCGCGCTGTACGAAAAACAAGTCGAAGAAGACAGGAAATTAATCCAAAATGGAGTCGGGGAAATTTCTCGAAAAAATCAATTATTCATACCAGGGCGTACCGAAGAAGCTTCATCTTTTTTGGTTGAACAATTGCGACAAAATTCCCAGAATAATTTATTGACCATTTTAATATTTGACCAGTTTGAAGAATTTTTCTTTGTTTCAACCTCGGTAGCTCAAAGACAACTGTTTTATAAGTTTTTACGTTTGTTTTTAAATCTCCCTTTTGTCAAAGTAATACTCTGTCTGAGAGAAGATTATTTACACTATTTACTAGACTGCGATCGCTTTCCCAATCTCGACGCCATTAATAATAATATTCTCGACAAAAGCATCCGCTATCAACTGCGAAGTTTTTCGATTAAAGATGCGCGGGCTGTGATCGGACACTTGACAGAACGGGCAGAATTTTACTTAGAACCAGAACTAATTAATGCCTTCGTCGAAGATTTATCAGACGAATTGCAAGAAATTCGACCGATCGAATTGCAGGTGGTGGGAGCGCAACTGCAAGAAGAAAATATTACGACCATAGAACAATACCAGCAGTTGGGTGACAACCCCAAAGCAGAATTAGTCAAGCGATCGCTCGAACGAGTCATTTCTGACTGCGGTCCTGTCAACGAAGACGCAGCTTGGAAAATTTTATTTTCCCTGACCGATGAAAGAGGAGTCAGACTGATAAAAACCAAACATGAACTCTCATTAGTTACAGGGGTGCAGCCCGAAGATGTGGAGGAACCAGATTTGTCTGGGATGGGCAGAATCAGCTTAATTTCACTACAGCACAAACTGGGCAAAAACTCAGAAATAGAACCCAAAAAAACCGATAACCTCGAATTAATTTTAGATATTTTAGTTGGTCATGGTTTGTTATTTTTGCTCCGGGAATCCCCCGAAGATCGTTATCAATTGGTTCACGACTATCTAGTCCGCCCCATCCGCGAAAGATTCGGCTTAGAAGCCAGACTGCACAAAGCAGAAGCCGACAAAAACATGAGTCAAGCACAGCTATACAGGGCGAATAGTTTTCTCAAACAACTTTTGGGATTAGCAGCGATCGGCGTACTGCTGCTAACCAGTTCCACCGTCGCCGCCGTCAACTTTTGGTGGCGAGCTGTGGGACAAAGACAACTAGCTGTAGCTCAAACTCAGCGAGCCGAAATTAGCACCCTGACGGCGGCTTCTGAAGCACTTTATTTTTCCAATAACAAATTTGATGCGATGATGGAAAGTTTGAGAGCGGGGAGACAATGGAGGCAAATCGAACACTCCCAAGAAACCCACACTCTCAAAGACACAGAAATTTTGATTTCTGCGTCTCTCCAACAGGCGGTTTACGGTATCAAAGAACGCAACAGATTAGAAGGACACGGAGATGTCGTTTGGGGTCTAAATTTTAGCCCAGATGGGCAAACAATTGCTTCGGCTAGTGTAGACAAAACAGTCAAACTTTGGGCGAGGGACGGTAGCTTGCTGGCAACTTTTAAAGGCCACACTAATAGCGTTACCAGTGTGGCTTTCAGTCCTGACAGCAAAATTCTCACCTCCGCAAGCTTAGATAAAACCATCAAAATGTGGAAAACCGACGGCACTTTACTGGCAACTTTTAAAGGTCATACTAATAGCGTTACCAGTGTCACTTTTAGCCCGGATGGACAAACGATCGCCTCTTCATCTACAGACAAAACAGTCAAACTCTGGAAAACCGATGGTACACTCCTGCAAACCATCCCACAACTAGCACCCGTAAATTGGGTCAGTCTCAGCCACAACGGTCAAATTATAGCCGTGGCCAGCGATGACGGTACTGTGAAACTGTGGAGCTCTGACGGTAGACTAATGGCGAATCTGTGGCACAGCGAAAACAAAAAACCTTCTAAAGTTTATACCGTCAGTTTCTCTCCCGATGGTGAAACCCTGGCTTCTGGCGGTGAGGACAACACAGTCAAAATTTGGAATGTCCGCCCACTTCAAAACAATCCACAACTAAATTCAATCGACAAAACAGACTTGCTGCTAACAACTTTGCGGGGACATAGCAAATGGGTATTTGGGGTCAGTTTCTCCCCTGATGGTCAAACTCTTGCTTCTGGTAGTGCCGATAGAACGGTTAAACTCTGGAGTCTGGTGGATATTCATGGAAAACACCCGCTAGATGCTGGCAAGTTTAAGCCTCTGGGCCGCTTGCTCAGAACCTTTGAAGGACACGCCGATCGAGTTACTCAGATCAGTTTTAGCCCCGATGGCAAAACCCTGGCTTCGGCAAGTTTTGACAAAACTATCAGGCTGTGGCGACTGGATGACGTACCTCTAAAAACCCTTGACGGACATCAAAACCGCGTCCTCAGCGTTACTTTCAGCCCCGATGGCCAAAGGCTGGCTTCTGCTGCTATGGACAAAACTATCAAGATCTGGAGTCGTACAGGGGTGTTGTTGGAAACCTTGGAGGGACACACTCAGAGAGTATCTAGCCTCAGTTTCAGCCCCGACGGCTTGCTGCTTGCTTCTGGAAGTCATGACAAAACTGTCAAAATCTGGAGTTTAAAAGAAAATGCGATCGCTAATATTTTGCCTTGTCCTTCGGCTCCACTTTTCCCTTGTTCTCCTTCTGTGTTGTTCACTCTCGATGGACATAGCGATAGCGTGACTAGCGTCAGTTTTAGCCCCGACAGCGAGATCGTGGCTTCGGCGAGTAAGGACAAAACTATTAAACTCTGGACTAGAAATGGCAGGTTGATTAAAACTTTGACGGGACACAAAGCCTGGGTGACTAGCGTTAGTTTTAATCCCGATGGTTCCATGCTGGCTTCGGCTAGCGATGACGGTACTGTGAAACTGTGGAATCGGGATGGTCGTTTGCTGAGGACTTTTGAAGGGGCTCACAACAGTTTTGTGTTGGGGGTGGCTTTCAGCCCTGATGGGCAAATGCTGGCTTCGGCTGGTTATGACAATTCGGTGAAGTTGTGGAATGTGGATGGGACTTTGGTGGCGACGCTACTCAAGGGTTCTAGCGACAGCGTGACTAGCGTCAGTTTTAGCCCGGATGGTTTGTTGATTGCTTCGGGTAGTTACGATCGCAAGGTGAAATTGTGGAGTCGTAGTGGCACTTTGTTGAAAACTTTGACTGGACATAAAGACAGTGTGATGAGTGTGAGTTTTAGCCCGGATGGGAAGGTTCTGGCTTCTGCTGGTAGGGATAATCGGGTGATTTTGTGGAATTTGGACCTGGACGATTTGTTAGTCAGGGGCTGCGATTGGGTGGGGGATTATCTGAGGACTAATCCAAATGTGAGCGATCGCGATCGGCGTCTGTGCGATGGGGTAGCGCCTAAATCTCAGTTTTAGCCCTGTGATTTTTGGCCGTGGGAGTGGCGAGTGGGCAGAGGCGATGCCCAGAATAGGCCGTTAAATGTGGTGATTTAACACCAACGCCCGATGCCCGATGCTGCTTTCCTGTTCCAAACTTTCCTTATCCCAACACTTCCCCTTCCCCCCCGCTTCCTGTAAAGTAAATAATTGTAAAGAAATATGAGTTTTCTCTTATCCTCTGGTTAAGACCGCCAGCTAGTATTCATTCACAATTGAGACCCAGATTAGAACTTCCTATGTCACAGTTTTTCTCACGCAAATTTCTAGCCTCTGCTGCTGCTTTTTTCCTGGCTTTGTCCCTGTGGGCGATCGCACCAGCAGCCCATGCTTTCAACAATCCTGATTTGTTGCCCGAAATTCAGACTCCGATCATTGACTTAGCTAAAGCCCTTACAGAGATTGAAGAACAGGACTTGGCAAAAAATTTAACTGCCTTTGAGGCGGAAACTGGCTGGAAGTTGCGAGTGCTGACTCAGTACGATCGCACCCCCGGTTTGGCTGTCAAAGATTATTGGGGCTTAGATCAAAAGAGTGTCCTGTTAGTTGCCGATCCGCGAGGTGGCAATCTTCTGAACTTTAATGTGGGAGATTCTTTGTATCCTCTGTTGCCGCGCACTTTTTGGGTGGAACTGCAAACCCGCTACGGTAATCAGTTTTTTGTGCGGGACAATGGCGAAGATCGAGCGATTATTGAATCTTTGGAGTCGATCGAAGGTTGTCTCCGTCAAGGTGGATGTCGCGTGGTTCCCGGTTTGCCTAGGGAACAGTGGATTTTGACTTTAATTTCTTCGGTGCTAGGGGGGGTCATCTGTGGCTTTGCGGCTCAACCACGGAAACCGGGACAGTTGGTGGCTTGGCAGTGGGCGCTGATTTTTTCGCCACTGTGGGGCATCTTGTTTTTTGCCTTCGGTGTCGGCCCTGTGGTGATTCGGACTTCTGAGTGGTTGCCTTTGGTGCGGAATGTGGCTGGTTTTGCGATCGGGGCTTTGGTAGCATTCCTCACTCCCGTACTCGGCAAGTCTTCACCGTCATCAGAAACTTAGTTTCTACCTTGGCAGTTGGCAGTTGGTAGTTGGCAGTTAACCAATCACTAAAAGCTGATAAGCTGATACTTGATAATTCACAGGCGACAGCTATTCAACACATGGAATGGCACTTAAGCGATGCCCAGAGTCTGGGATTAATCGATAGCGAAATTGGCGAGCATGGTTTTTCGGCGGCGGAATATGAAATTGTCCGCCGTGTAATTTATGCAACTGCTGATTTTGAATATAAGTCTTTAATCAGTTTTTCCGATCAAGCTTTGCAAGCTGGGGCGGCCGCTTTGGCTGCTCGGACTACGATTGTGGTAGATGTGCCCATGGTCCAGGTGGGGATTACGCCACTGCTCCAAAGTACCTTTGCCAATCCGGTGTACTGTTCAATGGAAGCTTTGACACGCCCTCAAAAGGAAAAAACGCGGGCTGCTTGGGGGATTGAAACCTTGGCTAAACGCTATCCAGAGGGAATTTTTGTAGTTGGCCAAGCTCAAACTTCTCTCTCGGCGATTGTCGATTTAATTGAGTCTGAGGAAATTCGCCCTGCTTTGGTGATTGGGACTCCTTCTGGGTTTGTAGGCGTGGATGTGGCCAAGTCTCGCTTACACGATTCCATGATTCCTCATATTCGGATTGAGGGGCGGAAGGGTTCGGCGGTGGTGGCTGTGGCGATTGTGAATGGGCTGGTGGATTTGGCTTGGCAGGCTTACGGCCAAGAGGGGAATAGTTGATATTACCTCAAAGGTGGCAACTGCTGCTTGATTTTAGGCAGTAGTTGCTTGATTTTGATTCCAAACATCAACACAAACCACACTGCGCCACCGGCTCCCAAACTAATCAATAGCACTAACACAAAAGGATGAATTTCCACACTACTCAATAATGGCAAGTAAAATTTGCGATCGGGCGCGTCTTGTTTAATCAAATAAGGAGCGCCACCAGCCACTACTCCCGCTACTCCCAAACCAAAGCCCACTGCTTGAATCGTAACTTCAAGTTTCGCATCCCGATAAGCTTCTTCAATGGAGACTACGCCTCGAATTGCTTCCATTGCCTTATCTAGCAAGCCCGAACCATGTTGGAAATAACCTAAATCTGCCTGAATCTGCCTTTGAAACCGCGGGCAGTTTTGCGTACTGAATGTTGCGAGAAAACTTAAATCGGCATCACTACTATTATACTTTTTACTGTCGGTAATGTCAAGACTTATTTGATTTAATTTATCTTGATAATTTTGGGCATTAATGGCGATCGTATTTTCGCGAAACTGCAAATCACTAAGCATCCGGGCATACTTCACAGCCCGCTGCGGCAGCTTAATCATCTGAGTTTCCAGATATTCCAATTCCTCCTCATTTAAACCCGCACCTTTCGATTGTCTTTGCTGAACCCTATCCCTCTCCAAATAGTCAAAAGTCTTGTCAATATCCAATTCAATTTGCTTGTATTCCTCGCGAATCACCGCATAAAGCTGGCGGCTATCCTGATAAGCCCGCAGAATCTTATTGCGGTACAAAAACAAATCCATAAAATCGCGATACCGCGTCTCATCCCAGATATCATCAGTTGTCGCACTGTTGAAAAACCAGATAATAACGTGACAGTTACCATCGGGCTGATTGAGATCTCCATACTCCAAAATTGGACTCCCGAATAACTCGCCTTGACGACAGAAATCCGGGAGATTGTCAGCAAAAATCAAGCTTTCTAGACACTCTTTGCCTAAATTTTTGAAAAACTGCGAATCTTCCCGCGCCGCCTGATTTTGTTCCACACTCAGCCAAGCCGTAATCAGCAGAGTTTGCCCGAAATAACTCTGCACAAAATTTGGCAGCAAGCAGTCGCCGGGATTAAACTGCTTCAAGATGCTAACATCCACAGCAGGTGTTTTAATGCCTCCATCTTTTTCGGGAATCCGAATTTGCAAACCCAAGGCATAACTGTCGTCAATTCGCATCGGTGCCGCGAAACCCTTGACAGGAACTTGCTGATTTTCAACCACAATCTCCTTAGCAAAAAACAGAGAATTACGGTTGTTAACTTTTGATTTATCAATTAAGTTAACACGCAAGCCTACAGGTTCATTTTTTTTGTGAAAATAGCTGTCAGTGAATTTGTTAGTGACGGCTAATTTAGTTTGCAAAATCTCATCGCACTTCTGCCACAAACTGGCGAATTCCACAGGGGAATTTGACTGTGATTCTAGGGCGTTACAGGGGTGAAAGGCAAACAGATAGACGTTAGGGGCATAGATTTTGCTACTTGGAGTCATTGCTAGTATCTGATTGATTATCTGCTGCGCTTTTTTGCAGCTTTTTGTAACTTTCTTGAATGCTGGTACGCAGAGTTTGAGTGATATTGGTTAGTGGCCACATTGTCGTTGGGGTGGGTTCGCCCACATCTTCGATTTCTTTTTTGCATTTAACAACAGCAATTTTTAATTCATCTCCCAATTGATGAAAGGCGCACCACTTGCTGATAGTCATAGCAATGGGAAACAATTCATCATCTGCTGATTCTGCTATTTCTGTTTGTAATTTTGGTAAATCTTGCCATGCTGTCGGCATAAAAATACTGGGATTTTCGTGCAGCCATTGCAGGAAAGCATAGATAATTTTGTCAGGTTCCATAGTAATTCCTCCGGTCATTTAAAAAAATGAATTGGTAGGGGCGGGTTAACCAACCATAATTGCCAATTATCGACAATCTCGAAAACCCGCCCAACCCAACCGACAATCACAATGTACATTTTAACATTTAATTCGTAGGGGCGGGTTAACCAACCATAATCGCCACCAATAAACAATCTCGAAAACCCGCCCAACCCCAACCAACAATCATTATCTACATCTTAACATTTAATTCGTAGGGGCGGGTTAACCAACCATAATTGCCAATTATCGACAATCTCGAAAACCCGCCCAACCCCAACCAACAATCATTATCTACATCTTAACATTCGATCCATATTTTCTGTTAATTCAGGTGATCTGTGGGGTTGGGCGGGTTTTTATATATTGTCTATTACTGTTATATATGGTTGGTGAACCCGCCCCTACAAAATTTGGGTAAATGTTCATGTGGATTATTGGTGGGGTTGGGCGGGTTTTTATATATTGTCTATTACTGTTATATATGGTTGGTGAACCCGCCCCTACGAGATTATGTTTTGACACTTTAATATCCCGTGGCACAAAATGCTGCCCAATTTATCGGGTCGCTAAACGGCTGTTCTTTACTCGAACACACTAACCATAATTCTATACTTTGTCTAGATTTTTTATCTAATTTTAACAATTCTACCCAAACTTGAAAATCCTTGCGAGTCACAACGCGCATCCAGTTTTGCGCCGCATTCAAAGCAATGGCTACTGAATCTGCCTGCGGTAATTCCTGATAAAATTTAATCATCAAAATTGCGGTGGCAAAATCATCGACAGCCCACAGACTGCTGACAACATTCATGCTACCCGCATACAAGAAGCCGCTGGGTAAACCAATGTATTCATCCGTCATGGCGGTGGAAGTTGTTAACCCGGTTTCGCAGGCGGAAAGTGTGACGAGACTGCACTTCGGTAACAGCAATTCGCTGAAGATGTCGCGCAGGGTGAGGCATTTTTCGGGGATGGCTTTTCTGCCGCTGCGTAGAGTGACGTAACGCTTGGTTTCGGGCGGGCACGGGGGTTCGGGCGGGCACGGGGATTCGGGCGGGCACGGGGGCACCGCCCCTACGGGTTGGAGGGGTAATGGTTCGAGGGAATCGGCTAAGATTAGGGATGATTGGAGTGGATAGTCGAAGTCGAAAACGCCGTGACAGGAAAAGTGCAGGTAGTTGGCAGTTGCGAGGTTTTCTCCGCTGGCATTGAGGGCGATTTTTGTGGCTTGTTTTTTGAGTAAAATTTGATGGGGATTGAATCGGGTTTTGATGGTTTCTACTTCCATATCCGCGTTGAATAAATCTTCGGTGGGATTCTGGAGGGCGAATAATTGTTGTTGATTTTTTGGGCTGGATTTTCTGGTGGTGATGCGATTTTTTACGAGTTCCAGCAGTTGCAAGCTGGGGGCGTATTTCACGCCTGCGGGGAAGCAGTCTAACAAGTACCTCGTAGGGGCGGTGGATGGTGCGTGCCCGCCCGTGCCCCCGTGCCCGCCCGAATCCGTAGGGGCGGTGGATGGTGCGTGCCCGCCCGAATCCGTAGGGGCGGTGGATGGTGCGTGCCCGCCCTCTAATGGTAGGGCGTGGAGGGGGAATAGGTGCAGGTAGCGGTGGGGTATTAGGATTAGTTGGTGGCTGGTTTTGATTTTGCCTACTATTTCGTTGAGGCGCAGGATTTGTGAGAGTTTTTCGAGTTGTTGGGAGAGGGTTTGTTGCCAGATTTGGTTGGTTTTTTGGTCGCGGTATTGGTCGAGATAGTTGTTTTTCCAGGTTTCTAATTCGGCTATTTCGGTTGTGGTGTAGGTGACTAATTCTATGTTGTCGCGGGTGATGATGAAGGCTGATCCTCCCCAGCCCCCCTTAAGAAGGGGGGAGTTGGAGTTGGAGTTGGAGTTGTTGCCGATGTACCATTCTATAATGGCTGTTTTTGGATCTAATGTTTTCTGGAATTTGTTGATGTCTATGGGTTGGATTTTTTGAGTTAGTTTGAATTCTGGTTCTCGTTGTTTGAAGGTTTCTAGGAATTGTTCTAGTTGCTGTAATGCTGTTGCTAATTTATCTTGTTGTTTTTGAGATGATTCGGGAATGTGAGGGCGGGTTTGGGTTGTGCGTTGGGAGGGAGAGTCTGGAACCCCCCCCGGCCCCCCCTTGGTAAGGGGGGGAGGAAGAGGGGAAAGGGGCGGAGAAATTGGGGTTTGGGTTTCTAGGGATTGTTGGAGGGAGGCGATTTGGCGGCGCAGGTTTTTGAGTTGCTGTTTTTCGGTGGCGGTGGCGGTTTTGGGGTAGATTTCGCTGTTGGTGAAAAGTTCGAGTAGGTAGCGCGATTTGCTGCGTTCGATTGTTTGAATGGCTTTGTGATATTGTTGGTGGTTGATGCAGGATTGCATCATTTTTTCGTAGACATCAAGATTTTCTTCGATGATTTCTCGTTTGCGGTTGTCGGATGCGATCCACTCGCGGCTTTGTTCGACTGCTTCGATCGCTTTTTCGTAGCCGAAGATGGCGGTTTCCCACAAGTTTTCTGTAAATCCTAAATTGCCTAAACTTCGCCCAGCTTTCAGACAGCTAAGGGGTAAAGCATCCGGTTTGAAGATTTCTAAAGATGATTTAAAACATTTTATTGCTTCTGGAATTAGTCCTTTTTCCTGATAAGCATAAGCAATATTTTCTTGAGTCGTTGCCCATTGTTGGGGAAAAGCGGCGCGGGTGTAAACTAATAAAGCCAATTCATAACAGGCGATCGCCTTTTCGAGATTCTCCGCTTTGTCTTCCCTGATTCTGTCACTGTAAGCAGTTGCTAAATTATTTTGAGTCATTGCCCAATCTTGGGGAAATGCGTCGCGGGTGTAAACTAATAAAGCCAATTCATAACAGGCGATCGCCTTTTCGAGATTCTCCGCTTTGTCTTCCCTGATTCTGTCACTGTAAGCATTTGCTAAATTATTTTGAGTCATTGCCCATTGTTGGGGAGAAGCGTCGCGGGTACGAACTAATAAAGCCAATTCATAACAGGCGATCGCCTTTTCGAGATTCTCCGCTTTGTCTTCCCTGATTCTGCTATAGTAAGCATTTGCTAAATTATTTTGAGTCGTTGCCCAATCTTGGGGAAAAGCGGCGCGGGTGTAAACTAATAAAGCCAATTCATAACAGGCGATCGCCTTTTCGATATTCTCGGCTTTGTCTTCCCTGATTCTGTCACTGTAAGCATTTGCTAAATTATTTTGAGTCATCGCCCAATCTTGGGGAAATGCGTCGCGGGTACGAACTAATAAAGCCAATTCATAACAGGCGATCGCCTTTTCGATATTCTCGGCTTTGTCTTCCCTGATTCTGTCACTGTAAGCATTTGCTAAATTATTTTGAGTCATCGCCCAATCTTGGGGAAATGCGTCGCGGGTACGAACTAATAAAGCCAATTCATAACAGGCGATCGCCTTTTCGAGATTCTCCGCTTTGTCTTCCCTGATTCTGTTTCTGTAAGCATTTGCTAAATTATTTTGAGTCGTTGCCCAATCTTGGGGAAATGCGTCGCGGGTACGAACTAATAAAGCCAATTCATAACAGGCGATCGCCTTTTCGAGATTCTCCGCTTTGTCTTCCCTGATTCTGTTTCTGTAAGCAACACCCAGACTATTTTGATTATATCCCCAATCTTTTGGGTAAGCTTCGCGAGTAAAAATAATTAATCCTACTTCCAAACAAGCGATGGCAATTTCTATGTTACTTGCCCGACTGCCTTGCTGAAGACTGGAAATTGTAATATTAAAACTATAGAGATTATCCGCAAGTTTGTATGCTTCCTCTGACTCCATTTCTGGGAGGGTTTGAGTTGCCCACTCTCGCAAGTATTGGGCACAACCATCGTCGATTAATTCGAGATTGTTTTGCAGGATGGCGATTTGTTCGTCTTCTGGGGAGTTGAGGAGAGATTGGATGAGGGTGAGATAGGTTGGTTGGTTGTTCATTGCACTATCCGTGTTTGGGATATTTTACATTGTTTGCGGGGGGAATGCAACAGATTTACCCAAGTTTTGTAGGGGCGGGTTCACCAACCATATCTATATCAATACGGACAATTTTGATAAACCCGCCCACCGCAACCGATCGCCTGCATGAATCTGAATTTTGCATCGCATCGAACAACGTATATTGTGATTTTTTGTGGGGTGGGGGCGGGTTTTCGAGATGGTGGATTATGGGCCATTATGGTTGGTGAAACCCGCCCCTACGAGGTTGGGGTTTGTGGGGGTTTTGTGGTGGGGTGGGGGCGGGTTTTCGAGATGGTGGATTATGGGCCATTATGGTTGGTGAAACCCGCCCCTACGAGGTTGGGGTTT
>JAHRFD010000005.1:0-53170 GCA_020882975.1 Microcoleus sp. EPA2
AGGGTAAACGGTACAGCGAAAAGCCAATTTTCAGGACGTGTCAACGCCACGCCCCACGCCACGCCCCACGCCACGCCGGACGCCACGCCCCACGCCACGCCCCACGCCACGCCCCACGCCACGCCCAACGCCACGCCCAACCAACGGATAGGAACGCCTATTTGTTCAAGAAGTATATTAAAACCTATAGGAATAACAATGATTAATACCAAGGCTTGTAGAATTAACTGACGCTGCACTGAATTGTGACGCAACCATTCCCACACCTCTCGCCAGGTTTGGGCATTTTTTAAACTAGATTCACCCCCAAAGGTAGACTCATACCACCGCAAAGCTTGAGGAAAGTAAAACACCCAATATAACAATCGCAGGTAGTCTAAAGGATTCCACAAAGAAAGAGGGCGCTTCAGTTTGGGAGCTAAATCTAAGCGAGGAATAGGGGGATGGTTTTGACTCATAAATAGGTGGGGATGAATAAACAAGACTTAGGCACGGGTAGTCAGAAACCGGGTTTTTACGAAAAGACTCGTTACGGCGCGAAATTTGCGAAAAACCCGGTTTCTTGAGTCGTAGCGCGTAAATTTCGACTCACATAACTTATCGTCACAACCAAAGAAACCGGGTTTTTACCGAATCTGCTGGCTACAACGAAATATTTTCGTAAAAAACCCGGTTTCTGGGCACCCATGTGTAAATCCTAGTTGATATAACGATCGTAAGTTTTGTAGCACAATTGCATCAATTTCTGAGGATAGCCACCACTTTCAGCAATTAACCCCGCAATTTCATCCTCAGTAAAATTCACGGGTTTGTCAATAGGTGTTAACCAGTCAGCCTGGAGGCGACTAGCAATAAATTTGTGGCAGATTTCATCGTCCCATTGCTTCAGGGGTTCCTCAATGCAAATCCCTTTGAAAGGAGATGTCATATTTTTGTCTTGACTGTCAGGAAACAGGGTATCGAGAGATGTGCCGGCGGCAACAACTAAACGCAAAGGTGCATTACTTCCCTCTGCCAAACCCCGCAATTGCCCGCGCACTTGATTAGTAAATCCATCCCAGTTTATTTTCTCGACTTCATCTAAAAGCAACAGCAATCGGTGCGATGCTAAAGCCCGTTGTAGTTGATATCCTTTCGCTGTTTCGATACCTGCTTCGTGGCATAAAGCACCGTAAAAGTCATCTTCATCGCAAACATTGTGTAAATCGAGGTAAATCGGTTGGCGCGGATGACGGAGTTGAGTTGGTGCTTGTCGGTAAATGGCTTGTAGCAGAGAACTTTTGCCGATCGCCCTTTCGCCTATAATTGCTACACTACTGCCGCTATTCAGCGTCTCGAATACCCGCCGCATTTCCCGTTCTCTGCCAAAGAAAAATCGCCGATCGTCAATCTTACCATGTTGGGGAATAAAGGGATTGTTGTGGTTGGAATTATCGAGTTCGACCAAAGAAACCGGGTTTTTCACCGAATCTACGGGCTGCAACGAAGTATTTTCGTGAAAAAACCCGGTTTCTGGGCCCCGCGTAGTTGCATTGGGATTTGTAATGTCTTGCCAATTTAATCCTAAAGCCTTGCAAATTGCTACAAAATACTGCGGCTTGATACCCCTACAGTTGAAAAAACTGTTAACTGTTTGAATACTGATACCTGTCGTTTGCTTTTTGCCTTCCACCACTACGCAACTGGCTAAGTCTTCGCGACTCCAGCCTTTATCTATGAGAGCTATTTTTGCTTTTTCGATTCCTGCCTCAGATGCTGTGAGTTTTGGTTGTGGCATACCTAAATTACAAACCTTTTAAGTATTATAGCGGGCGATGCCAACCAAACGCATCTTAAACGCCTATCAAACTCATAGTAACTGAAACCCATACACAGTTTGATTTTCAAGGTTGGGATCTTTATGATTAAAACATCACCAATCAAAAGGTAGCAATTATGAAAGCTCAACCCAAATCTACTAAAATGACTCGTAAAAACATTCCTCCTCAGCCTCCCTCTCCTTTCGAGTATGTCTTCGCAACTGTTGTCTGTATTACCTTCTTGTCTGGAGGGATGTCTTTCTGGATTAGCACAGAAGTTCAGCTATCTCCCCAACGTGAAAGGATTTTTGAGAATTGCAATCGCACTTGGAATATGGGTGTCGGTGCGATTTTCGGAATTTTAAGTAGTAAAGTAGTTCAAGACGAGCAGGATGATGATGAGTAATCTCTGATGGTTTATTTGGTAAAAGTGCGATCGCCCTTAATGTCCAAAAGTGCGATCGACCTTCATCCCATCCAACTACAATATTTTGGTAGTCATAATAGTAAATCCAAGTAACAATTCTATTTTTAATTAGCACCGATAGTAAATTCGGTTATGATACCCTGTTAATCTCTTACTCACCCATTTCTAATTTTCCTAAAACAATTAAATTTTCTAAATCTTCCACGGCATCAGGAAGGAAATCTTGTACCGCCCTTCTTACCAACCGCAAAGCAGTTTCGTCAGCCCCTCCCAACATCCGCGTTAAATCACCTATATCTATACCGCGACTAGCTTGTAGTTTCATCAAAACCAGATAAGGTAATCCGATAATTGGCAACCCATCGGGGGCATTATTTGGATTTCTAATTGCCTCTCGTACCCAATAATCGCTTGATTCAATTACATCCAAATAAGTACCGTCAGGCAATTCCCAAGTGCTGCCCCCAATGCTAAGTTCTCCCGTTTTCCTGCTACCAGATTGCTCTAATTCTCGATAAAGATTAGCAGCATCCTGAGTTAACACTAAAATATCCACGTCATCGGTCATTCGTTCAGGCATATAGAGGCGAGTAGCAATGCCCCCTACTACGACAAAAAGAGTCTTTTGAATAATCGTTTTAATGTTTGTCACGGGATGATTCCAGGTTCTTTTATTCAGAAACTCTCGACTGCTGCCACTACCGGGACGACATCTACGCAGTGCAATTTCAATGTAAAGTTTTCGCCTTTGTTCGGGAAGCTTTAGATTTAGCATAATTATACAATAACTGTTATAGGTGATTGGCGGGGAATGAAACGGCGATCGGGCGATCGCTCTTCATCTCTCACCCGACTCCTCAAATTGTCCAATCTTCAAACCTCAAGCCCGGTACTCGCTCAAAATCCCGCCGGTTTCGCGTCACCAGAATAGCATTTCTTGACATCACAATAGCAGCAATCCGTAAATCTTTTGTGCCGATGCGAATCTTTTGACGCACCAAATCTGTATAGCAATTGTAAGCATCGCGATCGAACTTCAACACATTAACACTGTTGAAATACTCTACTCCATCCTGAAATCCCTTATAAAAAAACATTCGGCAAGCGGAAAACTCTGAGTCTTTAGACCTGAGATGCAAGCGGCACGGGCGGTTTCAACCGCCGGGTCATTTTTGGTGCAAAAGTGCGATCGCCCTTAAAGACGATCGCACCTACAGACAAATACAGACAAATTACGAATCGCGATCGAGCTTCAGCACAGCCATAAAAGCTTCCTGCGGTACATCCACAGTACCCACAGACTTCATCCGCTTCTTACCCTTCGCCTGCTTTTGCAGCAGCTTCTTCTTCCGCGAAATATCGCCACCGTAACACTTCGCCAACACATCCTTCCGCAAAGCCGGAATGTGCTCGGAAGCAATCACCTTCGCGCCAATCGTCGCTTGAATGGGAACTTTAAATTGGTGGCGAGGAATCAACTCCTTGAGCTTTTCCGTCAAGCCGCGGCCGACATTATAGGCCTTATCGCGGTGTACAATCATTGCTAAAGCATCTACTGGATCGCCATTAATTAAAATGTCCAATTTCACCAACGGATTTTCGCGATAACCGATGATGTGATACTCCATACTCGCATAACCGCGCGATCGCGATTTCATCTGATCGAAAAAGTCAGTCACTACTTCCGCCAAAGGCAACTCATAAATCAATGTAGTCCGGCCTTGACTGAGATATTTCATATCTTTAAAAATGCCCCGCCGACTCTGAGATAATTCCATCAAAGTCCCCACATATGTTTCGGGCGATAGCATTTCTACTTGCACGTAAGGCTCCTCAATTTTATCACGATACTGAGGGTCTGGCAAGTGGCTGGGATTGTCAATTGTTAGCACTTCTCCCTTAATTGTCGTGACTTGATAAACCACGGAAGGGGCAGTCACAATTAAGTCCAAATTGTATTCTCGCTCCAGTCTTTCTTGCACGATTTCCATGTGCAGCAAACCTAAGAAACCGCAGCGGAAACCAAATCCCATCGCACTGGATGTTTCTGGTTCGTAGGAAAGGGCCGCATCGTTAAGTTCGAGTTTTTCCAAGGCTTCCCGCAAGTCTGGAAATTGGTCAGCATCGATCGGGAATAAGCCACAAAACACCATCGGTTTCGCCTCAGTATAACCAGGCCAAGGCTCCGGTGCGGGCTTTTTGACCAAAGTAATTGTATCTCCCACGCGAGCATCTGCTACTGCCTTAATCGCTGCGCCTAGATAACCTACTTCTCCGGCGTGGAGTTCATCTACTGGGATTTGAGTTGGTGAAAGTATGCCTAATTCATCGATGACATATTCCTTGCCCGAAACCATCAATAACACTCGATCGCCTTTTTTGACACTGCCATCCATCACCCGGAAATAAACAATTACTCCACGATAAGCATCGTAATAACTATCAAAAATTAGCGCCCTGAGTGGTCGATCGACGGTATCCTGTGGTGGTGGCACCTTTTCGACGATCGCCTCCAAAATATCATCAATACCGATACCTTCCTTCGCAGAAGCCAGAATCGCGTCGCTACAGTCGAGTCCGACAATCTCTTCAATTTCCCCTTTTACCCGTTCTGGTTCCGCCCCCGGTAGGTCAATTTTATTTAAAACAGTAATAATTTCTAAATCGTTTGCCAAAGCTAGGTAGACATTTGCCAAGGTTTGTGCTTCCACACCTTGAGATGCGTCAACTACCAGCAGCGCACCTTCACAAGCAGCTAGCGATCGCGATACCTCGTAGGAGAAGTCTACGTGTCCAGGAGTGTCGATCAGGTTAAGCACATAGTCCTGACCGTCCTTAGCGGTATAATTCATCCGAGCAGCTTGCAGCTTGATCGTAATCCCACGCTCGCGTTCGAGCTCCATGTTGTCTAAAAACTGCTCTTTCATCTCCCGTGCTTGGACTGTCCCAGTCGCCTGCAACAGGCGATCGGCCAAAGTCGATTTTCCGTGATCGATGTGAGCAATAATCGAAAAATTGCGAATGCGAGATACAGGGACGTTAGTCATATTTTTTGTGAAAGACCTAATCGGCAAAGGATACTTTTTGTTGTATGATTACACAAGCAAGACTACAGTGCCTGCTTAAACCTCTGATTGGGGATTGAAATCAAACCACCAATCAGTAACTCAATCTAAACACTCCCTCCCTTGTCAAAGCGATCTCCCTGAAAGGAAAAACTCAAAAGTGTGAAGATCTCCCACCCTGTCCTATCAACCCAGGAAACCCAACCAGAAAAAACTTCCCTCTGTCCCTCTGTCCCTCTGTCCTTGTCGGTGTCTCTATCCCCCTCCTCCTCTGTGTGTCCCTCTCTCTGTGCTTCTCCCCCTCCAGTCAGGTGCTGGTGCACCAGACACTAACTCAAACAATTAAGCCATTGAAACTTAAGAATTAAAACTAGGATTTTTTTAACTATGAGCGAGTCAAGCATACCTTCCCACGCGGCATCAGAAAAAGTGGAATTATCCATCCACATAGATCCTGAACTTTTAGACCAAATTCAGCACTTGACAAATGACCCTAGCAAAGTTATTGAAACTGCAATTAGGCAGTGGTTAAGGGGCGATCGCCGTGAAGACGAGTTGGCTCTGAGCTTGCGTCGCAACCCCCCAGTTCCGCCTCGTGGTGAGTGGAACGACTGAGGGTCGATCGCGAATTCCGGCGTTAATCTGTTGGCTGTGAAATTTGCGATCGCCCACAAGCTATCATCACAGGCAGATTTCGCTACAAAAGCATAAATTTTTTACCATAAATTTACCTAAATAATAATCACGTAATGCTGAAAAGTGAGAGACAAAATGGGATGGTTAGTCATCAGTTTCAGGGCCTGACAGCATCAAATATTTTAGGGATTTTTAAGCCAGATAATTAATCGGCGAACGAACATTTCTAAATATTAAATATTAGCGATCGAAATCAAACACAATAACTGACAACAAATAGTTTCGAGTCTGAGGTGCTAGATTTAAAAAAGAGTATTTTTTGAGTTTATTAATAACAATTCTAAAATTAATGGTAGCATCCAAAAATAGTTGATAGTTTTAAGTTGGGAATTTTGAATAACAAAGTATTGAACAATTAAACTATTGAACGATTAAACTATTTAACTATTTAACTATTTAACTCCCAAATCAAAAACCAAAACTACTTTTATCTGCTATTCTGATGGACTCTAACACAGATTTTCGGCGATCGAGCCTGGCCTCTACAGCCTTTTTCCAAGAGTTAGGGGCAGAATTAATATTTACCCAAGACAGAAACGGTCAATATCTATCTTTTTATTGGCAACAAGGCGAGGAGTACAATCTTACAGTAGAACAAATTGTCGATGGTGGGGCGATCGACAACTTTCCACCTGTTCCGGCGAAACCATACCTCCATCGCCTGCAACGAATCCTCGAAACCCTAACACCAGAAAGGTTTAGCTATCCGTTTAGTCCCGGCGAAACCTATTTACTCTTCGATTTGACAGTCGCTCCCATTATCACCTCAAACGGCAAAGCTACAACAGTTTTAGTAATGGGACGCTTACTGTCAGACAAACCCACATACCAGAAGCTAAATTCTGACGCCTTGGACTCACAGTTTCAGCAACAACAGCTACTCCCAGAAACCTGTATCCCTGCTACTTCCCTCCCTCCCTACTCCGAAATCAATCGCCAAATCATCTCCCAAATAGCTCAAAACCTCCACCGAACCCTGGACTTAGAGACAATTTGGCAGCAAACAGCCAACAGTCTCGGTCAAGTTTTAAATGCCAGCCGCTGTATCATCTGTCCCTACAAACAAACAACCGAAATTTTCAAATCCTCTCCATTCATTCCCCCGAAAAATATCGAAAATTCCGATACTGGGGAATCGGACTTGACCCTGCCCATTGCCCAAGACCCTCCATTTACTTCACATCCTCCCCTTCCTATCGAACATTTCCAATCAAAAACCCTGAAAGTCGTCGCAGAGTACCGTCAAGAACCTTACTCAGCCATGCTGGGATTAGAATTGCAAGTCGCCGAACAGCCGGGGTGGATTAAAACTTTAGCTACCCTCAAGCCAGTAGCTGTTGAGTCTGCCTATCCTGCCAATGACCCTTTCCAGCGACACTCGGTGCTGGTAGCCGCTACTTCCTATCAAGGAGAACCCAATGCACTCATAGCTTTGCACCGCTGCGGAGATTCCCCCCAGTGGAGTCCTCTGGAACTAGAATTCGCCCGCGAATTGGTGGCTCAAGTCGGAAGCGCGATCGCCCATGCTACTCTCTATCAAGAACTAGAACAGGCCCGCGCCGAAGCCGTTGCCCTTTCCCAGCTTAAAAGTCAGTTTTTGGCTAATACTTCTCACGAACTTCGCACCCCCCTCAACGGTATTCTTGGCTTTCTGAAATTACTGATGGACGGCATGGCAGATGACCCAGAAGAAGCCCGTGAATTTATCCTGGAAGCTCATCGTTCTGCCGTACTTTTGTTCAACGTCATCGACGATATTTTGGATGTCGCTAAAATCGAAGCTGGCAAAATGCAGTTAGACCTCGCTCCTGTCAAACTAGGTGAAGTTTTGCAGCAGGTTGAGTCTTTGACGCGGGTGCAGGTGGAAGAGAAGCGATTGCAATTTCAAGTCCAAACCCTATCTGCGGAGGAGGAAATTATTGTGTATGGCAATTACCGACGTCTGCTTCAAATTATTTTGAATCTGACTGGCAATGCGATTAAATTTACAAACGAAGGTGGCATTCGTATTAGTACCGAAACAATTAAGAAAAAAGTTACTTTTCAGAATCAGCAGTTTCCTGGTCTGATCAAAATCCGAGTTGCTGATACTGGGATTGGGGTGTCTCTTGACAAACAAGATAAATTGTTTGAGTCTTTTTTTCAGGTAGATGGCGATCGTACCAGAAAATATGGTGGCACCGGTTTGGGATTGGCTATTACTCAAAAATTGGTAGAAGCAATGGGGGGTACTGTCAATTTTTACAGCATGGGGGAAGGACTCGGATCTACGGTTACTTTCACTGTCTTACTTTACCAAGAACCATTATTTTCTCAATAATTAATCGTCATTAGTTAGTATTCATTAGTTAGTAGCGGTGCAGCCTGCGGAGTCTAAGGGTAGTCGAAGAGTCCTTAGTTAGCAGTCATTATTGGAATTGAGCGAATTCCCGAAAAATGTATTAATTATTACTCTCCTCTTCTCCTTGCTCCCTCTTTTTACCACTTTAGACTGATGGCGATCGTCCCGCAGTTGTTTTTCCGCGGCTAGACCCAACAGGTACTTGGGGATGTAGGTATCAAACCCCCTCTCATTTTCCGTAAAACCATTGAGAATGCAACGTATTTATAGGGATGTTGAGGCCCGATCGAGCTGGGTCTGAACGTAATATAAATAAAATTTACAAAAACTTGACAAAACTGATTAAGTATGAGAAGTATAATGTTACTATAGAAATAATTACAGTTAGCTAGTAATTTTTGAAAGCCTGTGGGAACATTTAAGTGTAATTACGGAAGTCAGAAATTCGACAGTCTGCATTTGGCAAATTCAGTAAATTCCTCCTCTGTTGGCGGAGTGGTAAAATTTTGCCATTCCAGTAGAAAAGGGGTTGCTATGAATCAGCAGATATCAGCTCAATCGCAAAAACTTTTACTGCAAATTGGCAGAAAGATTCGTAAAACTCTGGATCTAAATGGCATTTGGCAGCAAACAGTTAACAGTCTAGGGCCTACCCTTGGTGCGAGCCGATGTATCATTTGCCCCTATGAAAGTTCTAGCCTACAAGTTAAAGTCGCAGCCGAATACTGTCAGGAGCGATTTTTACCCATGCTCGGAGTAGAACTTTCCTTAACAGAAACGCCTCATTTTATGGAGGCGATCGCCACCCTAGAACCTGTGGTATTTGACTCCTTTGCCGACGATGACCCTTTCGGCAGACAGTCGGTGTTAGTCGTGGCTACAGCCTATCAAGAGCAAGCTAACGGCATTATTAGTTTGCACCGATGCGGTCAGGATAATTTAGGAAACAATATAGGCGATCGACCTTGGACTCAGTGCCAAATCGAATTCGCCCAAGAACTTGCCGATCAAGTAGGAAGCGCCATCGCCCTCGCCACCCTCTATCAAGAGCGTAGCGATCGAGTCACAGAACTTTCCCACCTCAAAAAGCAGTTCATGTTGAAAGCGTCCCACGAACTCCGCACGCCCCTAAATCACATTATCGGTTATCTACAACTAACTGTAGATGATATGGCCGACGATCCCATAGAAGAGAGGGCTTTTATTCAAGAAGCTCACCGTTCTGCTCTCCACCTTTCTAAGGTAATTGGTAATGTCTTGGATTTCATTCAGTTAAGCGATGCTTGTCAGACTCATGCAGACCTCGCTGCCATCAGAAGTCAGGAGAAATCTTCCGATGACTAAATAGTTAAATCCCCCATCGATCCATTAGGGTTTTCTACAACTAACCAGATCAACTGTTTCCAACTATTTATTTTTAAATATTTATTAACTAAATTAATTAAACCTAAGATATTGGTGACTAAAAAGCTTTGCATATCATGATTGTGCCCCCTTGCTTCTACTTGTTTTTTTTATTATTTGTTGGAGGAGTAATATAACGCGCCCAAAAGGGTTCTTCCATATTTTGTAGCCCTACAAGTTTTTGGCGCTCTGACTCTATGCGCTTGCGTTCTGAAAGGTCAGAAAAGATTTTTATGCAGCCCCTGGTCTGGCCACTGGCATCTTGCACTGGTGCGGCGAATAGCCAAAGATCGATCGAGCCACCGTCTTTCTTTAACAGAGACACTTCACAACCGTTCTGTACCTTGCCATTGAACATCGACTTGAGTATAGCCTGAAAATCTTGCTCTTTGCCTTCGGGAATATTAGGCTCAATTTGCTCCAAAACTTGTTTAGCACTCCAACCAAAAATTTTTTCTGCCATGGGGTTCCAGACAGTTACTTTGCCCTTGGTATCAGTACAAATTATGGCCAGTGGCGCAGATTCTATTTGTGCTTGTAGGAGTTCCTTAGCCAATTGTAGTTGTACTTCTACTTGCTTGCGATCGGTAATTTCCTGACAAGCGCCCCACAAACGCACAATCCGTCCCTCAGTTTTGTCCCAAACAGCTTGCCAGGAATCTCGCACCCAGCGCACTTCACCTTTTTTATTCAGAATACGATACTCATTCTTCCCCGTGCGAATGGAAGTACAGTCTGTTAATTGTTCCAGTAGCATTTTTCTGTCGTCGGGATGGGCTAACTCTAAACTCCACCAACCCCCAGCAGTCAATTCTTCAGGCAAGCGGCCAGTACAGCGTGCAAAAGCTTCCGTTACCCACTCACAGACAAACTTACCATCGGCTCCAACCCTAAAAGAATAAGCAAAATCTGAAGTAATTTGGGACATAATTCTGTAGTGAAATTCCGACTCCCGCACGGCAATTTCTGCTTGCTTGCGTTCCCCGATTTCCCGCGAACTAATTACAATTCCGTGGACATTAGAATCTTGCAGTAAACTATTACCGATCGCCTCCATATATACCCAAGTACCGTTTGCGTGGCGGTTCCTATATTCGATGGGACTAGCAACTCCAGGATGTTCTAGCAACTTGCCAAAATACGCTTGCCAAGCCAGCAAATCCTCTGGATGGATCAACTCCCCATGAACTTTCCCAATTCTTTCTTGGGTCTTATAACCCAAAACCCTTTCCAGGGCGGGGCTATGGTATCTAACTCGTCCATCCGGCTCTATAATGCTAATGAGATCGGGAGAATTTCGGATCGCATTTTGTAGTTTCGCTTCATTTTTAATCAGGGCTTGATTATCTAAGCGATACTGACGTATCTCTTTTTGTAACTCTTCTTGCAACCGTCTCATTTGAGAAGCTTGTTGCGCCACCATGCGTTCTAAAAGACGATTGGATTTTTCCAATTCTACCAGCTTAGCAGCATTGTTGGTAGCACTTTCAAACACGCGACTAGCAGCCAATTCTTGCAAAGAGTTAGACAGATTTTCTAAATTTTGTGTTAAACTTGCCTGCTGTGCCTGTGGAAGTTCACTGACTTGTAATTGTAAATTTTTTAGGTATTGAAAAGTTTTTTCTAGCATTTTAAATTTTGAGTAACGGAGAAACTCCATATTAGTAAGGTGTCTCAGGTTCAGTTCCAAAACCCCTAAAAATTGTTCCAAAAACGATAACCAATAACCAATAACCAAATTTAATTGCTATGAAACTTTAACAGCGATTGCCTTTGACTAGGGAATTTGTTAATTTGCTGGGTATGGAGGCGTTTTTATTTAATCATAGCAAGGGGAAAACCGAACTGCAAACTACGGTACACCAGCCCGAAGGAGCAGTGTAGACCTTGCCGATGTTAGGGTAAACTAAATGGGTGTATAGACAAAGAGGATTTATGACAGAGCAAGGGAACGCTCGCGATTTATTTCGCGCTGCCTACGAACACCGCTACACTTGGGATTCTAACTTTCCCGGTTACACTGCCGACATCGAACTCAAGCAAGGCGACGAAGTATACACAGGTCAAGTTGCCATTAAACCAGACATGACCGTGGAAGTGAGCGGCATTGCAGACGAGGAAGTGCAGCAAAGCGTCTACACTCAAATGCGCGATATTGTCACCCACCGCAAACGCTCGTCCTTTGAAAAATCTCACGGCAAAAATAGCTTCACCCTCGGCGAAAAAGACAGCACCGATGCTGTGGACATCTTGGTTTCTGGCGACTCTATGGGCTCGAATTATAAAATCCGAGGTTTGTCAATTTGTCAAGTCAGCCGGGTGATGGGCCGCATGGCTTTCGTCATTGACACCCACAAAACCCTAGAAACACCCGAAGGTTCTTTGGCGACTCATTACGATGCTGTTTTCCGCAACCCCCAAACAGATGAAATCATCCGAGAACTGGAATTTGAAGATACCTTTGAGAAAGTAGGTGACTATTATGTTATGACCAAACAAGTAGTGCGAGCGAAAGAAAAAGGTCAAGAGACAACCACCGAATTCAACTACTCCAACGTCAAACTGCTAGAACCAGCAGTAGTTTAGAGCGAATCGAAAAACCTCATTTCCTAAATAAAACAGGTTTTTCGATTATCATAATCAGCATCAACAGCAAGTAATTGTGCGATCGAACTCCAGTAAACATCAACTCTAGTAAATAATTTGGAAGGTTAAATACCATGACACTAGCACTAACAAGAGATAACGTCGAAACAGTTCTCGATGAAATGCGCCCCTACCTGATATCCGATGGCGGCAACGTGGAACTGGTAGAAATAGACGGCCCCGTGGTACATCTGCGACTGCAAGGAGCTTGTGGTTCTTGCCCCAGCTCTACCATGACCCTGAGAATGGGCATAGAACGTCGCCTGCGCGAAGCAATCCCAGAAATCTCCGAAGTTGAACAGGTAATGTAATTAGTCATTAGTCAGTAGTCATTAGTCATTAGTTAGCAGTCATTAGGAAATTAACCGACTAAATTTATTCATTAGTCTGAAGTCATCAGTAACAAGTAAATAAAGCAACTAATGACTGACTAAATCATACTGCCGATTAATGACTGCTGACTACTGACTGCCGATTAATGACTGCCGATTAATGACTGCTAACTAATGACTAACGACTAAGGACTAATGACTAAGGACTAATGACTAAGGACTAATGACTAAGGACTAATGACTAAGGACTAATGACTAAGGACTAATGACTAAGGACTAATGACTGAGGACTAAGGACTAAGGACTAATGACTAAGGACTAATGACTAAGGACTAAGGACTAATGACTGCTGACTAATGACTGCTAACTAATGACTAAGGACTAGAGTAATGTCTCACCCCCTATATGTAGCCTTCATTTGGCATCAACACCAACCGCTCTATAAATCCAGAGTAGCTGCTAAGGAAACAGAGGCTCAATATCGATTGCCTTGGGTGCGCTTGCACGGAGTTAAAGACTATTTGGATTTAGTGCTACTTCTGGCAAAATATCCGAAACTGCATCAAACTGTAAATCTCGTTCCATCCTTGATTTTGCAGATAGAAGATTGCATCGCAGACCGAGCATTAGACCCCTATTTGGCTGCGACTCTCAAGCCCACTGAAGATTTAAACATATCAGAAAAAGAATTTATTTGTCAGCACTTTTTTGATGCCAATTACCACACCCTAATTCAACCCCATCCCCGCTACAATCAACTCTACACTCAGCATCAGGAAAAAGGTATTCAGTGGTGTGTGCACAATTGGAATCAACAGGATTTTAGCGACTTGCTGGCTTGGCACAATTTAGCTTGGATTGACCCGCTGTTTTGGGATGACCCGGAAATTGCCGGGTGGCTGAAACAAGGACAAAATTTTAGTTTAGCCGATCGCCACAAAATCTACTCCAAACAAAAACAAATCCTAGCCAAAATCATTCCCCAGCACCGAAAAATGCAAGCTGAGGGACAATTAGAAGTCTCCACAACCCCCCATACACACCCGATATTACCGCTGCTTGCTGATACGAATTGCGGTCGCATAGCTATTCCCAACATGACCCTGCCACAACATCGGTTTCAGTGGGCAGAAGATATTCCCCGACACCTCCGAAAATCCTGGGAAATGTATCAAGATAGGTTTGATTGCGAACCTCGCGGTTTGTGGCCGTCGGAACAGGCAGTTAGCCCAGAAATCTTGCCCTATATTGCCAAACAAGGGTTTAAATGGATAGTCTCCGACGAAGCTGTATTGGGGTGGACAATTAAACACTTTTTTCACCGCGATGGGGCTGGGAATGTCTGGGAACCAGAATTGTTATATCGCCCTTACCGTCTAGAAACTCCTCACGGGGATTTGGCGATCGTCTTTCGAGACCACCGATTGTCAGATTTGATCGGATTTACCTACGGTTCGATGGCACCGAAAACAGCAGCATCAGATTTAGTCGGACACCTAGAGGCGATCGCCCGCACTCTCAAACACCGACAGTCTGGTGGTGGCACATCCTTAGAAAATCCCTGGTTAGTTACCATCGCCCTAGATGGCGAAAATTGCTGGGAATTCTATCCCCAAGACGGCAAACCCTTCCTAGAATCCCTCTATGAAACCCTCAGCCTCGACCCAGATATTAAACTCGTAACAGTCTCCGAATTCCTTGACAAATTCCCCCCAACAGCCACAATTGAGTCAACCCAACTCCACACCGGTTCTTGGGTTGATGGTTCCCTCACAACTTGGATCGGCGATCCGGCGAAAAATCGCGCTTGGGATTTGTTAAGCCAGGCCAGACAAATGCTGGCCAACCATCCAGAGGCTACGGAAGAAACTAATCCCGAAGCTTGGGAAGCACTCTACGCCGCCGAAGGTTCCGACTGGTTTTGGTGGTTTGGCGAAGGTCACACCTCTAACCAAGATGCCATGTTTGACCAGCTATTCCGGGAACACGTAGCAGCAATTTACGAAGCTCTCAACGAGCCAGTACCTCCCCAAGTGCGCCAACAAGTAGAGGCCCACCAAGCTCAAGGCGACCATCAACCGCTGAGCTTTATTCACCCGGTGATTGACGGTATCGGTAATGAACAGGATTGGGACAAGGCTGGACGGATTGAAGTTGGGGGAGCGAGGGGGACAATGCACCGCAGTTCTGCAATTCAGCGGCTTTGGTACGGGGTAGATCACTTGAATTTTTACCTTCGTGCTGACTTTAAGGCGGGTATTCGGCCCGGAATTGATTGCCCGCCGGAGTTGAATTTGTTATGGTTTTATCCCGATCGCACTATGCACAACAGTCTGATTCCACTGTTAGATTTGCCTGATACTGAACCGCTGAACTATCGATTCCACCATCAGTTAGGGATTAATTTGCTAACTAAATCGATTAGGTTTCAGGAGGCTGGAGAACGGGATGAGTGGCATCCTCGCATCAGCCGCGCTCAAGTAGGGTTGGATAAATGTCTGGAGGTAGCAGTACCTTGGGCAGATTTGCAGATTATGCCAGACTGGTCACTGAGGCTGATTGCGGTGTTATCGGAAGGGGAGCGTTACTGTAGCTGTTTGCCGTTCGATTCTTCGATCGCGATCGGAATGCCTTAAAGAGTTATTAGTTATTGGTTCTTAGTTATGAGTTATTAGTTATTCGTTAGGAGCCGGAGCTAACAAATAACTAATCACCAACAACAAATGAAAACACATAACTAATAACAAACAACCCACAAAAAATCACCAATAACTAATCACAAACAACCAATGAGCCGGATTTTGGTTTTGCTCGATCGCCACCAACAACCTTTGCCGATACAATGCCTCAACAGCAAACACGAGGTGTTTGCACCCGATCGCGCGACCAGCGCCAACTCTCCTGCCGACATGGGCAACATCCCTTTTGACTTGTGCATTCTAGACGAGTCAAATTTCGCTCGCATCGGCTCCCTTGTCGCCACCTTAAAAACCGCATCCGCACCAGTATTTTTACCCTTTTTGCTGGTTAGCAAAGGCAGAAATTCTGCCGATCCAGATTCGCCATTTGTCCTTACCCCAGAACAACTAGAAGGCAGAATCGATGATTTGCTCCTTAGTCCCTTCCCTCCCACAGAACTCCACTTGCGGGTGGAAAATTTGTTAGCCCGTCGCCAGTTGTCCCTAGAACTCCACAACATTCAAGAAGTAGTTCAAGAACGGAATTTGGCTGAAAATGTGTTGATTGCCTCTGGGCAAGCAAGCAACGAAAATCTGCAACAGGAAATCTACAAGCGGGTAGAGGTAGAAGCCACTCTGCGATCGAATTCCTATCTGGATTCTCTGATGAATGCCATGCCAGATATTGTCTGTTTCAAAGATGCCGAGGGCAGATGGCAAGAGGCAAATCAAGCAATACTGGAACTGTTCCAGCTTTCCCGCGATGAATATCGCGGACTCAAAGACTCTCAGCTAGGAGAACTCAGCACCTTTTATCGGGAAGCTTTGGCAGCCTGTGAAGTTAGCGATCGAGAAGCATGGCATAAAGGTAGCGTTTCTAGGGGTGAAGAAGTGATTCCCCGATCGGACGGTACGATTAAAATCTACGACGTGATTAAAATACCCTTATTTTACCCAGACGGCAAGCGCAAAAGTCTTGTGATTTTGGGCCGGGATATCACCGAACACAAACAAGCTAGAGATGAACTCGTCCGCTTGGCATCTATAGTTGAGTCCTCTGACGATGGCATTATCGGCAAATCCCCCACCGGGACGATTATGAGCTGGAATGCAGGAGCAGAAAAGATTTATGGCTACGCCGCAACGGAAGTCAAGGGAGAGTCGATCGAGATTTTAGCCATACCCTCACGCCCCAACGAAATGTCACAAATTCTGGCAAACATTCGGGCGGGAGCCACCATCGACCATTATGAAACCCTTCATTTACGCAAAGACGGCAAAGAAATAGATGTTTCTCTGACTATTTCTCCGATTAAAGATACCACAGGAACCATCACCGGCGTCTCCACTATTGCCAGAGATATCAGCGACAGTAAGCGAGTTGAAAAAGCCCTGGAACAACTCCGCCATCAAAATGAATTGATTCTTTTCTCCGCAGGAGAAGGTATTTGCGGATTGAATAAAGAGGGAAAAGTTACTTTTGTCAATCCCGCAGCGGTGAGAATGGCTGGCTGCGAATCCAAGCAACTGATCGATCGACCGCTTTATCAAACCATACATCCGAGACAGGAGGAATGCCCACAGGCGATCGACCACAATTTATCTACGCAAATCAATGCGACTTCTAAATTTCCCACCTCCACTACACCAACTTTGGATCGACTGCTTCCCAATCAAACAAACAGTCAAATTATCGCCACCTTGCAAGACGGAGAGGCGCGCCGCGTCACTAACGAGGTGTTTTGTCGCCGAGATGGCACGAGTTTTCCGGTTGAGTACGTCGTGGCTCCCATGCGAGAACAAGGCAAAATCATCGGGGCTGTGGTGACATTCAAGGATATCACCGATCGCCTTGCTGTCGAACGGATGAAAGATGAATTCATTTCCGTTGTCAGCCACGAACTGCGGACACCCATGACTTCGATTCACGGTGCCCTGGCCCTCCTCAACAGCGGTGTCCTCGACAATGAACCGGAAAAAGCCAAACGAATGCGATCGATTGCCGTGACTAACACAGAACGTTTGGTACGCTTAATCAATGACATCCTCGATTTAGAACGAATGGAGTCTAGTTATCACAAAGCGGTTAAGCAAACTTGCAATGTGGCCGAACTGATGCTTCAAGCTGTAGACGAGATGCAGGGAATGGCTGACCAGGCTGGAATTATACTTTCCGTAGTCCCTGTGAGTGCTCCTTTGCGGGCTGTTCCCGATCGCATAATTCAAACTTTGACTAATTTGCTCAGCAATGCTATAAAATTTTCCTCCGAGGGCGCTACCATTTGGTTCAGTGCCCAATTGCGACCAAATCACGATGGGGCAAAAAAAGCTGGGTTCAAGTCAGTTTCGTCTCCTGATTGTGCGATCGGCGATGGGGACTTACCCATATCCTCACAGGAAATCCTGATTGCGGTGAAAGACCGAGGTCGGGGAATTCCCGCAGATAAACTAGAAATGATCTTTGAACGCTTCCAACAGGTTGATGCTTCAGATTCTCGACAAAAGGGTGGTACTGGTTTGGGTCTGGCTATTTGTCGCAGCATCGTGCAACAACACGGTGGCAGAATTTGGGTAGACAGCGTTTTGGGGGAGGGCAGCACTTTTTTCTTAACTTTCCCAGTTTTAACAGATGCATAAAGTCCCAGGAAGGTAGAAAATAAAAGATAGAAAATTTAGGGTAAAATCTTTATATTTCAGCATAAATACGTAGAATTAAAAATAATGAATTTTTTTAAATAGCACTCCGTGCTTTACACAAAATTCATATTTAAGTTCTAGTCTCAGATCAGTTCTTAATTTAAAAAAAAATGTTTATTGTGGCAGCAAAACGCATATTGATTATTGATGATGCCGAAGATATTCGGGAAGTCGCTCAAGTCAGTCTCGAAGTTGTAGGAGGCTGGGAAGTCCTGACAGCTAGTTCTGGTATCGAGGGTGTGGCTAAGGCAGTCGCCCAACAGCCTGATGCTATTCTTTTAGACGTGATGATGCCAGACCAAGACGGACCTACTACTTTTTTACAATTGCAAGCCAATAGTGCTACGCAGCACATTCCCGTAATTTTACTGACGGCGAAGGCTTTGGCAGGGGATAGGCGGATGTTTGCGGATTTAGGAGTAGTAAGTGTAATTGCTAAGCCTTTTGAACCGATGTCTTTAGCAAGTCAGGTGGCTAAAGTTTTGGGATGGGATCGCTCCTAGGGCGATCGGACATTGAGCTTTGTAGCCTCGACAACAAATTATTCCTGCTTAGTTGGAAAAAGAATATAAACTGGCAGGAGTATTTGACTTTTTGTGAATTCTTGTCGGTCTTCATCAGTTCTTCAGGTTTTAGTTTTAAGTTTAAACCATGCGTCAGGGATCACCCCTGAATTTTGACAAACACCTTGGGAGATGACGACTATGCCTTCAGCCTACATTTTACTACTGATAGTTTCTCTAGTCGCCATCTGGGTCTATTGGCAAACCTCTCAAGATATTTTTGTCCTTGTGGCCTTGGCTGGACTCGGCTGTTTTATTTGGGGTTTCTCTTGTGCTCCTTGGCTCGTTCAACTTCTCATCGTCTTGCTACTCTTGGGCTTCCAAAAGCTTTACTTCGGACAGAATAAAAGTTGGGAGTGAAACCAGCTTGTAGTAAATGCGTCGGGACTTAGGACGACCTGAGCATTAGTATGGAATCAATTGTCGGTCTACTTGTTAAAAATTGTCGGTCTACTTGTTAAAAAAGGTTTAAAAAATCATGAATAGTTGCCCTTGTTGCTCATCTCAATTACTCAGACACGCTCGCCACAATCGCGTTTACTGGTTTTGCTCCCACTGTTGGGAAGAAATGCCAGCTCTTTCAGAGATGATTTTAGGTAACAGACAGCGGACTAGCAAAATCGACAGTTTAGTGAAAATCTCTGCTTTGAGACCAAAATTGACAGTTTTGGCATCCGTAGAAATTGCTTAGTTGTTTTCGAATTCTCAGCATTAAAAATTAGTAAAATAATTTTTTTAGTAGTTGTCTAGGCTAATTATTTTTAATAAAGATTTAAAAACCTCCTTCCGCATTGGTGAAGGAGGCTTTTCGATGGGGCGATACAGGCCAGAACTAAATATTTAGGTCTGATTACATCAAACCGATTTGAGACAGAATACCTTGACCCGTGAGATATTCGGTAGCTAAGCCAATAACAAAGCCAAGCATCGCCAAACGGCCGTTCCAGGTTTCAGCAAACTCAGTGAAGCCAACTTTTGCATCTTTGTTTTCCATGACTAGAAGCCTCGTTTAATTTCAACCTTATGTAAACTAATGTAACAGCTCGCTCAAAAAAATGCAACATATTTTTACAATTTATTTTGAGAACTTACCTGTGGGAGCCAGAAACCGGGTTTTTGCGACAATACTTCGTTACAACCGACAGATTCTGAAAAAACCCGGTTTCTTTAGTTGTAATGCGTAAGTCCTGTCTGAAAAAAATCAGGTAAATGTACCACTAGCACTTGACGTCCCATACTTAAACGGTTATGTTGGAGCCGTACAGCTCAGATAGACACCCGCATTCAAAAGCAAAAAGTGTCGGTTAAGTCGTCTCAGCGGTAGGATGTGCAGATTTCGGGTAAGCGCCCTAAGCCCCCGTTGATATAGACATTCAAGTTAATGTCGTTTCAACTGGAATCCATAGGTTAGTTGGCACCACATTTGTTTGAATTTCTATATCAACGGGTTTTTACGACGCCTGTCCGAAATCTGCACATCCTATCGCTGAGACGCTAACCAAGCAAGCACACACTAAATTAATAGTGAGTCAGTCAAGATTTTTGTTCCATGGAAAACCTCAATTTTGAGCGCAGCCACAGACAATCTTTCCTTGACTAAATGCGTAATTTATCGATGCTGTCCTTCAAACCTAGTTTTAGGACACATAAAAATGATGAACGATCATTTAGCAATTGGCAAACAAAAAAAACAGTCTCAGCCTTTAGCTGCTCTTTATTGCGATATTCAGAATGTCCACTTAACGCAAAAACAAGCTAAATTGTTGCTTGATTTTGCTCAATCAAAATGGCGTTTAGATTGTTTCAAAGCGTACTATAATTCGCATTGTAAAAATCAATTGCTCGCTAAAAATAAATTAGAAGAGCTGGGTTTTCAGGGAGTTGATGTTCTCTCCAAAGACAAAAACAGTGCAGATAAACAATTGATATTTGACTGCCTTAAACGAGTTGCCATTAAACCTTATCCTGACATAATTATCATAGTTTCAGGAGATAGGGATTTTGCACCTTTAATCAGTCTGCTGCTGGCTGTTGGCAAAACAATCATCGTTTTTGCACAGCGCTATAGTGCCAGCAAAAAACTGATTAACCTAGTTGGTGACGATCAGTTTCATTATATAGACGATCTGCCTAGCTTGTTTGCAGGGAATACTCAGAATAAAGCAGACAGATTATCTGCATAAAGTTGCACAGTCCGCCAGGGGTTAAAACCCCTGGCGGACTGTCGGACTAACGAACTAATAGCAGAACACCAAGACATCTGTTAAAATGCACATTGCCCAGATAGCAAAAATCTAGTTTATTTGATAAACTAGATTCTCCTAACTAACTGCTATCTGTGGCTCTTTCATGTCCACATCCTAACACCAACCATTCTCAAAATTTCATTGAATTAACTAACCAAACAACAGCAACACAAATGAGCCTACCCGAATTCCACAATCAAAAACTATTGCGCCAAGCGCTCACTCACCGTTCCTACGTCAACGAAAACCCCACATCCCGCGAAGAAGATAACGAACGCTTAGAATTTCTCGGCGATGCTTTGCTGACTTTTCTCAGTGGCGAATATCTTTATCAGCGTCACCCAGAAATGGGAGAAGACCAACTTACTCGCCGACGTTCAGCCCTAGTAGATGAAAAACAACTAGCCAGATTTGCTAAAGAAATAGATTTAGACTTAAAAATGCGACTCGGAAAAGGAGCCTATCGAGAAGGTGGTATTACTAATCCTAATTTGCTTAGCAGCACTTTTGAAGCATTTATTGGTGCTTACTATCTCGATACACAAGACATGGATAAAGTTCGCAAATTTGTGTGGGAATTGTTTGATTCAGTGCCGGAAAATGTAGTCGAAACGCGATCGAGTGTAGACTCAAAAAACCGCTTTCAAGAATGGGTACAAGCCAACGGTGACACCACTCCTCCCAAATACGTGACAATCCAAGCAGGAGGCGCACCTCACGCTCCTGAATTTCTTGCTAAAGTTTATGTCGCAGATAAACCCTATGGAGAAGGTAAAGGTAAAAGTAAAAAAGATGCTGAAAAAAATGCAGCCGAAGATGCACTAGCCAAACTGAAAAAACGGGGGCTAATCTAAACTTTAACTCGTCTTTTGACTAAAACCACCTTTTTTTTCTTAAAGTAGAAGCTTTTTCAGCTATCCTAATTAAATCGGTCGGCGACATATCCTTGCTCACTGTCATGCGAGAAATGCGATAGTTATTTCTCAATCGGCTGACTCTTAACAAATTGTCATCGTACAAAAACCCAGTTAAATGATATTTAGGTAAAATGCTTTCCACTTCTCTATCTGATGCACCGTAGGGATAGGCTATGTGAGCACCGACAAATTTATTTTTGTCTAAATTGCTCATACATTTTCTCAAAATTAATTTGGATTTAGAAATTTCTAATTCTAAATTCTTGCCATTCAGGGTAGTTAAATTTTTGTGGCTGAAGCCGTGAGATTGAATATCATAAAAACCCTTTTTGTATCCGTCTCTTAAATCGTTGCAGCTAGTATGAGGTAAAAATTCTCCACCCATATCCACACCCAAAAAGCGTGGATTGACAAACAGCACAAATTTACCCTTTTCTTTATAAATAAATGACAGTTTTTCGATCAGGGGTAGTGCATTTGTATGAACGCCTTTGTAGCCGTCGTCAAAGGTAATCATAATTGGTTTTTGACCTTTATGTTGAGGTGGTATTGGCTTGGATTTTTCTATAAAATATAGATACAAGTCTTGAGATGATAAAAACCAGTAATTTTCTTCAACTAAGTATTCTAAGAACACTGCCAAATCTTGTTTCGTGTAGTCCGTTGAAAAAGCGTTTCTGTTAGGTGGCAATTCGGCGGGATTTTGAATGTCTACAATATCGTGAAAGCCCAGAATGGGAATTCTGACGAAATAAGATTCTACAGTCCATCCAGAAATGCCGATACTGATTAAAAATATCAGCACTAAATAAATAATTTGGGTTTTGTGTAGCAGTCGAAAAAGAAAGTTTAGCGGAATCTTTCCCTGCTTTAGCAATTGTTCTTTATTCATCGTCTCCTCACCAGTCTATTGATTATTCATATTTACCATCAATGCAGCCAAATTCAGTAATATTAAGATAGTTTTTCCCGTTTTTTTCTAATTTAGCTAGACTTGGAAATACAGCCGATCGCACAATGGTATAATCAACTGTGAACTCTCAACTGCCTGCCCGCTCAGCTTCGTCGAAGAGTCGAAGGACTCTGCGACGCTTCCCACGCGCCTACCGCCGCCTACTGGAAGGGTCTAAGGGTCAAACCTCAACCTTAAACTATCAACCATATAATTAATGTCTACTCCAAACCCGACTACCCTCTCCCTGGAAGAAGCACAACAAATTCTCAAAAATTTCACTTGTCTGGATATGCAATCTTTAGCATCGCCACTCCAAAAACAAGAACTCCGTCAAGCTATTTTGCTGGTAGCGAGTTTGTCAGATTATCAAATGCTAGGAGTTTGCGCCTCTTCGACAGATGAAGGCTTTTTGGCTTTAAAAACTTATTTGACAGCTTTGGGATATCAACCTGTTTTAGACCCCAACTCTGTTACTTCATTTACCAGCTCTGTTTATATTAAGTTTAATACTTTGAAAGGTTCCTATTATGTTGACAGCTATACGGGAACTTACCGCGGCGTTTTGGTTTCCTGTCAATCTGCTTCGGAATCAGGAATTAGCGAGACTTACGGTCATTTACCTCTCGATTTATTTGCTTAATTGGAAATTGGAAATTTGGCATGGGGCATGGGAACAAACCAACAATTAACAGTTAACAATTGACTGTTAACTGTTAATTGTTAATTGTCAACTCTCAACGGTCAATTCTAGCTGTTCTTCCGGTGCAGATTCTTCCGGCGGTAGTCCCAAAACATCCCTGTACAACTGGACATATTTTTTGGCAGAAATATCCCAGCTAAAATCTTCTCTCATGCCGCGCTGTTGCAGTTCTTTCCACTTATCTTTATAGCGGAAACCTTCCCAAGTTCGGATCATGCAGGTGAACAAGTCTAGGGGTTCGTAGCGATCGAAACAGTAACCAGTACCTGTATTATCGATCGGGTTGTTGTGCGACACCGTATCCACTAAACCGCCGGTACGACGTACCATCGGCACACATCCATAGCGCAGCGCCAGCATTTGACTGATACCACAGGGCTCGAAACGACTCGGCATCAGGAAGGTGTCGCAGCCTGCGTAAACGCGACGGGAGAGGGCTTCGTTGTAGAGTAATTGGGTGGACATCCGGCCTGGATAACGGGCTGTCATTTGCCAGAGTTGGGTTTCGTAGTAGCGATCGCCCGTTCCCAGTACAATAAATTGAGCGTCGGTATAGGCCATGAAGCGATCGAGCATTTGGATAATTAAATCCAGCCCCTTCTGTTCCACCAGGCGAGTAACCATCCCAATTAAAAAGGCATTTTTATTCACTTCCAAACCGACTTCTTCTTGCAGCGCAATTTTGTTGGGATAGCGCTTTTCAATAGTATCAGCACTGAATTGTTGAGGAATGTACTTATCAGTTTCTGGGTTGTAGGATTCAGTATCAATCCCATTCAAAATTCCCGATACTTTCCCACCCAAAAAAGACAACAAGCCTTCCAATCCTTCCCCATAAGTAGGGGTTTTGATTTGATCGGCATAAGTCGGTGACACTGTATTTACGCGATTTGCAAACTGTACGGCCGCGGCCATTGTATTATGACCTTGCATATACCAAGGACACCAAGTCATCTGCTCCAAACGCCAGCGCCACGGCCCTTGATAAGCTAAATTGTGAATAGTAAAAACCGTGCTGATATCAGGGTCTTGGTGCATCCAAACAGGTATCATTCCCGTATGCCAGTCGTGACAATGGATAATTTGTGGCTTCCAGTAATTCCAAGCAAATTCCGCAGCACCATTAGCAAAGAAAGTAAACTTCCAATCTTCATCAACACCACCATAAATGCGGCGAGTTGAGAAAGATGGATGTTTAAATAAATATAAAGGAACATCAGTTCCCGGCAAAACAGTTTCAAAGATGGAGAAGCTTTGGAACATGGCATCACCTTTCCAAACAGCTTCTGTGGGCACATCCATTTTGTCCGGGATGAAGCCGTAATAGGGCATGAAGATGCGGACATCGTGACCCATGCGTCGCAGGAATTTAGGCAAAGCACCGACGACATCCCCCATACCGCCTACCTTGGCTAGGGGTGCTGCTTCGGCGGATACAAATAAAATTCGCATTATTTTTTTTGCGTTCCTTAAGATAGTTAGTCTAGATTAAGTTTAAATGGGTAGCGACACAATATTAACATGGAGCCGAAAAACAACTAAGTCAACCCATCTAATTAAACAGAATACTCACCGCCCCGACAACTGCTGCGAAAATCGGGACTCTCACAAAAGAGGGTGGGGCGAGCGATCGTGTAAAATATTGTTACAAAATTAATGTAAAGTAAAAATATAAGTTTATTTGTTCTAGAAATACAACAGCCTCAACTACATGAACACCATATCAACTTACGGCTCTTGGAAGTCGCCCATTACCTCCGATTTAATTGTTTCGGGAACTGTAGGACTCGGACAAATTGCGATGGACGGCGAGGATATTTACTGGGTGGAAGCAAGACCTTCTGAAGCAGGCAGAAACGTCATCGTGCGACGCACTCCTGACGGAAAAATCAGCGATATCACACCCCAACCTTTTAATGTTCGCACTCGCGTTCATGAATACGGAGGTGCTTCCTTTGTGGTGGCTAGCGGTGTGGTCTATTTTTCTCATTTTGCCGACGGGCGCATTTATTATCAAAAATTAGATTCTCAGCCCCTAGCTTTAACACCCGTAGTTAATTGTCGGTACGCCGATGGCATTGTTGACAAGCAAAGAAATCGCCTGATTTGCGTTCGCGAAGACCATACACGAGAAAGTGAAGTTGTCAATACTATTGTTAGTATTAATTTAGACAACGGGGAAGATATTCAAATTTTAACCCAGGGTGAAGATTTTTATGCTTCCCCCCGTTTGAGCCCTGACGGTTCTCAGATTTCTTGGATTAGTTGGAATCATCCAAATATGCCTTGGGATGGCACAGAATTATGGATAGCGAAAATTCATCCTGACGGTTATTTAGGGGAAAAATATTTAGTTGCCGGTGGTTTAGAAGAGTCGATTTTTCAACCGGAATGGTCGCCGGATGGAGTCTTATATTTTGTTTCGGATAAGTCTAATTGGTGGAATCTTTATAGAACCCCCCTCAATCCCCCCTTGGTAAGGGGGGAAGCAGGAATAGAAGATTCCCCTTTGGTAAGGCCGGAAGCAGGAATAGAAGATTCCCCCTTGGTAAGGCCGGAAGCAGGAATAGAAGATTCCCCCTTGGTAAGGCCGGAAGCAGGAATAGAAGATTCCCCCTTGGTAAGGCCGGAAGCAGGAATAGAAGATTCCCCATTGGTAGGGGGGGAAGCAGGAATAGAAGATTCCCCTTTGGTAAGGCCGGAAGCAGGAATAGAAGATTCCCCCTTGGTAAGGCCGGAAGCAGGAATAGAAGATTCCCCTTTGGTAGGGGGAGAAATAAATACAGAACCCCCCTTGGTAAGGGGGGCTGGGGGGATCGAACCTCTGTACGAAATGGCGGCAGAATTCGGACTACCTCAGTGGGTGTTTGGGATGTCTACTTATGCTGTTGTTTCCGAAGATAAAATTATTTGCACCTATACTCAACAAGGTAGCTGGTATTTAGCAACTATCGATTTAGTCACCAAACAGTTGAGCCAAATTGATACACCTTACAGTGATATTTCTTCACTAAAAGCGCAAGGTGAAAAAGTAGTTTTCCTGGCTGGTTGTCCGACGGAATCCTCTGGTATTGTACAACTAGATTTAGGCACAAGTCAACTAGAAGTATTGCGCAGCGCCAGCAATTTAAGCCTGGATGCTGGTTATCTTTCTGTACCGCAATCCATCGAATTTCCCACGGAAAATGGTTTGACTGCTTTTGCTTTCTTTTATCCACCAACAAATCAAGATTTTGCAGCACCAGCAGGTGAAAAACCCCCCTTAGTTGTCAAAAGTCACGGCGGTCCGACGGCGGCTACTTCTAGTAGTATGAATTTAAAGATTCAATACTGGACAAGTCGCGGTTTTGCTGTCTTGGATGTGAATTATGGTGGTAGCACTGGTTATGGTCGAGAATACAGAAATAGGCTACAAGATAGTTGGGGTATTGTGGATGTTGATGACTGCGCTAATGGTGCTCAATATTTAGCCAAAAGAGGTTTAGTTGACAGTGCCAAAATGGCGATCGCTGGTGGTAGCGCCGGAGGCTATACTACTCTGTGCGCTCTTACTTTCCGAGATGTTTTCAAGGCGGGAGCGAGCTATTATGGAGTTAGCGATTTATCAGCTTTGGCAACGGATACCCACAAGTTTGAATCGCGCTATCTGGATGGATTAATCGGACCTTATCCTGAAAGACAAGATTTGTATTTAGAACGATCGCCTATTCATGCTGCGGCTAATTTATCTTGTCCTATCATCTTCTTTCAAGGATTGGAAGATAAAGTGGTTCCTCCCAATCAAGCAGAAATGATGGTGGAAATCTTAAAAGCAAAGGGTTTACCTGTTGCTTACGTTGCTTATGAAGGGGAACAGCACGGTTTTCGGCGGGCTGAAAATATCAAAAAGACTCTGGATGGTGAATTATATTTCTATTCAAGAGTGTTTAAGTTTGAATTAGCTGAATCGGTGGTCCCAGTGCTGATTTACAATCTTTAGCTGAAACTCTGTTTGCAGTAAGTACCGTAGCGGCTATATTGTGTGGTGTTAATTAAATCCACTTAATTAAACGTAAAATACGGATGACCGAAAAGCTGACTACATAAGTCTTCTTCACATCGATCTTCTTCCTTCTACTTAGTTGGTAGTTTCAGTCGCTGCGAGATATGGGATAGAACTTGCTGATTTACGGATGGCGACGCATTTTACGGACGTCGCCAGATTTGGTTTACCATCATAGGGAATGTGATTTAATTCACAAATCCGCTGGTTTTTTATCACAAATTTGGGTGTTTATTATCACAAGTTTTTGATGTTTGCTGTCACATATTTTTAGACAATAAGATAGCAAAAATAGTAGGGTGCGATCGCCTTCTCTGAACACAGAAAACCTCGATCGCTCGTCGAGTTCAGATTTAATAGCTATGGAAACTCCTGTCCATCTTATTCCATCTGCTTTGGGCGAGTTGTTTGCCGAAGTCAATCATCATAGGTATATTACCCTGGCCGATCGCTACGGTTTGATGGCTGCTATTTTTGACGAAACTTTGACAGAGGAAGAAAAACGCTCGATCGATCGCCTATTGCGCGCCGTGTACCGAGGCAAAATAAAATTAGTTAATCAACTTTCTATGGTGAACGGATTATAGATTTTGATGTGAGATTAAATAATTCAATAAATCAACAATTTAGCCCACGGATCGAGCCGTGGGCTAGAGTTTGTTGACAATTACTCGTCTTGGGTAAAGTAGCGATCGAGAAAATTCAAAGCATAGTTACGAAGTTCGTAATACTCCTTCGTTTCCCGCAACTCTTGGCGATCGCGCGGATGAGCAAAAGGTACTGACAAAATCTCTCCGATAGTCGCCGCCGGGCCATTTGTCATCAACACAATGCGATCGGACATATAGATAGCCTCATCCACATCGTGAGTAATCATCATGGCAGCTTGTCTGTGATTTTCCCAGATATCCAATACCTGTTTTTGCAATTTGCCGCGAGTCAAAGCATCCAAAGCCCCAAAGGGTTCATCCATTAATAACATTTTAGGGCGAATTGCCAGAGCGCGGGCAATTCCTACTCGCTGTTTCATCCCTCCTGAAATTTCATCGGGGTATTTGTCCGCCGCCGCTGTCAAGTTTACCATTGCTAGGTGTTCGTTGACCAGACTAATCTTCTCGGGGCGACTAAGATTTTGCAATACTTCATCAACTGCTAGCCGAATATTCTCCCGCACTGTCAGCCAAGGTAGCAATCCATAGTGCTGAAACACCATCATGCGATCGGCGCCTGGTTTGCGAATTTCTTTACCTTCTAGCCGCACCATTCCCGCACTTTGTTTTTCTAAACCAGCCACTATTTTCAGCAGCGTTGATTTCCCACACCCGGAGTGACCGATAATCGAAATAAATTCATTTTCTCCAATATTTAAGTTGATATTTTCCAGGACGCTAAATTCCTTACCATCACCAGTTTTGTAGGACTTGAACAAATTGTCTATTTGCAGAAATAGGCCCTCGCTATTGACTGACTTCTGAGTAGTCGTAGAAGTAGAAGTGTATTGACTCACGGTATTCTCCTAAAAAGTAGTAAAGTGTTAATTGAATTTGCTTGCACTTGCCTAAATCCTAAAATATTGCAGTCGGTTTCAACCGACTGTCTTCTATCAGCCAGGGACTTAAGTCCCTGGCGGGATGGTATAACCAGCGAAAAATCTCAAAATTTAAGACATGAAAAAAGATTGAGGACGGTTAGCTCTAATTTCAAAACTATTGAGATAACCTACCGGATCGCTAGGATCGAATCTTTTTTTATCGATAAACAATTCCCCTGGTTCCACCTGATAATCTTCCACTGGACAATTGATTCCCATTTCCGCCACAATCTTGCGGTAAATATCGGTTCTCCAAGCTTTTTTGGCTAACTCTTCAGCATTTTTGGGAACCTCTTTAATATGTCCCCACCGAGCAGATTGAGTCATCAACCAAATACTCTGAGATTGCCACAGAAATGTGGAATGATTCCCTAATATTTGAGGTAAGTTGGCGGGGATATCAAAGAAAATAGTTGTATCCTCCGATCGCACTGTACGGTCTTTTTCATCAAACCCACCGTAGTTGTAGTCTCCCACAATTGCCGGCCGCGTAAATTTATCGATCGGTCCTTTTTTGGGTTTGGCCCCGGTAAACGATCGCTCTGTCAACAGCAGTGCTATTTCGTCCCGATTTTCCGGCCTGCTACAATACTGGCAAGCTTCCACCATTGCCTTCACGAGTGAGTAATAAGTCTTCGGATTTTCGTCAATGAACGATTGCATTACTCCCAAAACGCGATCGGGATGGCCTTGCCAAACTTCCTTCCCTTGTGCGAAGGTAAAACCCACACCCAAATTACCTTGAATTGCCCGCGTATTCCAAGGTTCTGCCACCATGTAAGCCTGCATCGCACCGATTCTCATATTAGTTACCATTTGAGGAGGTGGCACAATAATTACCCGAAATTCTTTGAACGGATCGACACCAGCAGCGGCGGATATATAGCGCACAAAGTATTCGTAAATAGCGGAACTAAGAACTACTGCCCAGACTTTATTTTCTACTGGTTGACTGTCAAAAAAAGCTCGAAATTGTTTGCCAAATTCTTCTAAATTGCCATTATATTCGCGCCAGGGGCGCAACCCAAAATCCCACATCGCTTTGCTCATTGTCATCGCGTTACCGTGGCGGTGAATTGTCATTGCCGCGCACAGGGGTGCGTGACGCGCTCCTTCGGCACCAATGCGGGCGTTGGTGACAGCACCGGATACGACAGGAGAAGCGTCGAGACGCCCGAAAATTATGCCGTCACGGGATGTCGCCCAGCTTGCTTCGCGGTTGAGTTTGACGTTTAAACCGTATTTGCGGAAAAAGCCTTTCTTCCAGGCGATCGCAAATGGTGCACAATCATTAACTGGCACATATCCTATCGTTAAATTCGGTTTTTCTAAGCTTTGGGAATTGACAATCGGTGTGACAGCTAAAGCCTCTTCAGTAAGTCCTTTTGCCGATCGATCCGCGTTAATTCCACATCCAGATAAAGTCATTCCCACCGCCGCCGAGCCCATTCGTTGCAAAAACTCTCGCCGGTTCCAATCCTGAAAAAAACGATCGCTCATATTTAATTCTCAATTTGCGACTAATTGCTATTAGATATTTAGTCAATTTCTGGAAACCCTCTTCCATCTTCCCTCTTCCCTCTTCCTGAATTTCCCCCCTTGGGGGGGGCAGGGGGGGGTGACTTCTTCCTTCTTCCTTCTACTAACTATTCACCGATCTATGTGTCACCAATTCTTGAATTTTGCCAACAGCCCAGTCAAGCAGCAACCCAGTCAAACCAATGACGAACACTGCTAAAAATACCGAACTCAGATTCAAACGACTCCACTCATCCCACACAAAAAAGCCAATTCCCACGCCACCTGTCAGCATTTCTACCGCCACAATCACCAACCAAGCAATCCCCAAACTAATTCGCAAACCTGTAAAAATATAAGGCAAACTTGCCGGCAAAATTATTTTGGTAATCCGTCGCCACTGTGGCATTTCTAACACTCGCGCCACATCCAGATAATCTTTGGAAACGCTAGAAACTCCCAGGGCTGTGTTAATAATTGTCGGCCACAAAGACGTGATGAAGATGACAAAAATCGCCGAGGGGTCTGCTAGATTAAAAATCGATAGGGCGATGGGCAACCAAGCTAGTGGCGATACTGGTTTGAAGATTTGAATCAGCGGATTTAGCGCCATCATGGCTGGTTTCGACATCCCGATCAGAAATCCTACTGGAATCGCTACCAATGCACCCAGTGTAAATCCTAGTAACACCCGTCGCAAACTTGCTATCAACAACCAGCCAATCCCTAAATCTCCAGGGCCGCGCTGGTAAAATGGATGCAATATGTAATCCCCATTAGCGATTAACGCCTGGTAGGGAGTGGGAATCAAATCGCTTTTGAAGCTGGCAACAATCCACCACAGAATCAAAATACCTAAAAAACCTGCACCAGGCAACAACACAGTATCTCGGAGCATCATTGGTTTTGCCCGCTTCCAAGCTGCAACTCCTGCAACTGCGATCGCCGATAAGTTAAGTTGAATAAACATTACAAATTTCCTCAGAGTCAGGGGAAGGTACAAGAAATCTTGAACAATACCAACCGGAGACACCGATGAGGCAAAACTATCTCGTTAAAGAAAGTTGACTCTTCAGTCTCTACTCAATGCCTGCGAAGTTAGCTGACGGGCTAGGACTGAGAGATGTCCTTCTCTTCCCGAATTAAAAATCAAAAATTACAATCTTTATTTTGAATTTTTGCTCTGAATTCTGTAGAGATTCGCCCCGAAAATTGGTTCCTCCGCTCCAGTGACACGAATTTGTGCGATCGTGTAACACTTGATTAGGCTTGACTTGTTAATTTCATCTTCATAATTTTAAGCCTAATGCTAGCACTTTGTCAATACGTCTTGAGAAATAGATATTTTTCACCAGCCCTGCTCAAATCTGGGAAAACTCCTAAAATTTAATTAACTAAGACCCAATAAAAAAACATCATACCCACATACCCCCAGCGCTTTCATAAGTTTCGACTCCCTATCCCTTAGCGAACTTACTTCTTTAAATCAGAAACCGAATAGTTACATAGATAGCAGCCGTTACCAATTGCAATAACATCACAGGAATTCCATAACGCAGAAAAGTTTGAAAAGAAATCCGCCTGCCATGCAATTCAGAAATTCCTGCTGCGACTATATTAGAAGAAGCTCCTACCAAAGTGCCATTTCCTCCCAAAGTTGCCCCGTACATCATCGCATAAAACAGCGGTAAAACTTCCACAGGAAACTGCCCTGCAAAATCCGGCGCTAGCACTTCCCCAGGGGCTAAGCCAACGTTAACAACATACTGTTTGAGCAAGGGAACCATCGCCACTACTAGCGGAATGTTCGGCACCACGCTCGACATTAAACCCACAAAAAATAACAAAACTAGGGAACCCCAAAAAATATTCTTACCCAAAACAACTGCTAGAATTCCCGATATACTGTTAATGACTCCGGTTTTTTCTAAACCCCCAATCAGTACAAAAATAGACATAAAAAATAGCAGCGTACTCCAATCTAAATCCCGCAATATATTATTCACGGAATCTATTTTAGATTGATGAGCTAATAGCATGGACAAGGCAGCCCCCAACAAAGCAATGGCTGCTGGTGAAATTGGCACCGGTAGCGACTCTCCCACTACAAAAAATACCAGCACGAAAGCTATAATTAAACCGCCGACTGCTAAAATTCGTGGATGATTAATTTTGGGATGTGGCAAGTCTGCCAAATCGTCTAATTCTTTGTGCCAGATTTCGGGGAACAACCACGGCAGAATAATGACTATTACTCCTACTGCCAGTGCGCCGCCCAAACTTAATTTCATTAGGTAATCGGCAAAGCTCATATTAATCGCATCACCGACAATAAATGTCGCCGGATCTCCTACTATTGTCAGCAGTCCCGAACTGTTAGCTACAAATACCATTAAAATTAGTAATGGTACAAAATCTACACCCACTTCTTGTGCCATGGGCGGAATTAATGGTGCTAGCAGCATGACTGTGGTAGCATTGGGCAAAACTGCACAAATCGGGGTAGTAATGGCCACAATCCCCAGCAACAGATTTTTGCCTTTCCCTTTCGCCAACAGCACCATTTGAGTTGCCAAATATTCAAATATTTTGGTAGGTTCAAAAGACCTGACCATTACCATAACTCCGAAGAATAATCCCAAGGTTCCATGACTGCGACCAATATATTCGATCGCATCATTTAAAGTCATAACGTGGGTAAAAACTAGGATCAGCGCTCCCAAAAAAGCTGCAACTGTTAGGTGTATCCACTCGGTCATTACTAACAAAATTACACCGATAAAAGTTGCCGTGGCGATCGCAGCTTGCAGGTTTTCCATTTAGTCTCCTGACAAAATTCAAAATTTTAAATTTAACATGATTATGCCACCCCAGAAATCTACTACATCCCGGTAATTTTGTCAATACCTTTAAGAGGTATTTTGTAGTGATAAATACTCTGAATCACCTCATTGACAGAGATAGCAGAGTCCAAAAATCACCAAAAAACTACTTCTTTTGGCAGGGTAGCGATCGCCAAAAATTTGGTATGTTAATCGGGCGATCGCTCGACTACAATAAGACAATACCAATATCTGTCAGACTCCACCCCCACGCAGACATCATGGATTACAGCCAACTGCTCACCGACAAAACCGACACTATCCTCCAAAACTGGATTGAAGCAGTTAGCCAGGATCGGAAAATAGAAAGTGCTGACACCTTACCGCGCTCAGCCATCAAAAATCATATTCCTCACCTGCTGGCGGCCATGGCAACAGTGCTTTCTGAATATCAAAACAGCGAAATAGGAATCATCATCAAAGCCAGTTTAGATCACGGCTTCCTGCGAGCAGAACAAGGCTACGATCCAGCAGAAGTAGCGCGGGAATACCATTTACTTCGTCAAGTCATATTCTCCCATATCGAAGCAGAATTACTAGCAGGAACCACCACAGAAGTAGTCAGAGCTTTTCGACTCATAGACTCCGTAGTAGACGAAGCAATTGCCCAGTGTTTTAACAGTTATGTTGCTCAGCGCTTGAACGAACTCCAACAAATCCAAACTCAGTTAACACTCACCAATCAAGAGCTCAATCGCCTCGTCAGCACCCACCAAGACAATCTTTCCTATTTAGCCCACGAACTCAAAACACCACTCAACTCAATCATCGGTTATTCTGAACTGTTTTTGCGTCAAGGAAAAAAGCAACCCGAAATCAAAGATACTCTCCCCGGCATCGAACACATAGAGCGAGTATTGCGTAACGGCAGACAACTATTACGCCTAATTAACGATGCCCTAGAACTTGCCCGTGCCGATGCCGGAAAAATCCAACTTCAATTAAGACCAACTAATGTAAAAGCTCTCATTAATACAGTAGTAGAAATAATGCAGCCCATGGCTGACGCCAAGGGATTAAAGCTCCTCATCACTAGCGACAGCGCTCCAAAACAAGTAATCGCCGACTCCCAGCGATTGCAACAAATTATCACAAATCTGCTGAGCAATGCTATTCGCTATACAGAAACTGGTAGCATCAAATTAGATTGTCGTCAAGTCGGAACCGAAAATTGGACGATCGTCATTACAGACACCGGCATTGGCATCTCCCCCGCCGATAAAAATCGCATTTTTGAGCCTTTCTTTCAAGCAGGAGAACCTAGCAAACAACAATTTTCACCAGAGAGCACAGGCTTGGGATTAGCCATAGTATCGCGACTGGTAAAACTATTGCAAGGCAACATAGAGTTAATATCAGAAATTGGAGTAGGCTCGACATTCACCGTCATTTTACCGCTAGAAGTTAAAACTTTACAAGAAGTGCTTTAAGAGTTAATATATGATAAGTATATCAAAGCATCTTTAACAAAAGATTATTTCCATGTCCGCCCTCTATGCAACCCCTACCGTGACAGCCTTTCCCCTAACAGCCGTTGTCGGCCAAGAAGCAATTAAATTAGCCCTGCTTTTAGCAGCAGTCGATCCCGGACTGGGAGGAGTTGCGATCGCAGGTCGTCGCGGTACAGCAAAATCAGTAATGGCCCGTGCCTTGCATTCTCTCCTACCCCCCATAGAAATTGTCAAAGACTCTTTCTGCAACGCCTCTCCAGAAGAACCCTTTGTAGAAGAGCTATCGGGCTTGTCATCAGAAAATCACGGGCAAGATATCTTAACAGAAAATCATCAGCAAGAGACCCTGACCACAAATACTAATCTCAACACCGCAATTATTCCCACACCCTTCATCCAAATTCCCTTGGGTGTCACCGAAGATAGACTCTTAGGTTCAGTCGATGTCGAACAATCAGTAAAATTCGGCGAAACAGTATTTCAACCAGGACTGCTAGCCCAAGCAAATCGAGGCGTACTTTATGTAGACGAAATCAACCTTCTAGACGACAACATTTCCAACCAATTACTCACAGTATTAACAGAAGGCAGAAATCAAATAGAACGAGAAGGCATCAGCTTTCAACATCCATGCAAACCCCTATTTATTGCCACCTATAACCCCGAAGAAGGCCCACTCCGAGAACATTTACTAGACAGAATCGCCATCGCCCTTTCCGCCGACGCCGTACTCCAATTAGAAGAAAGAGTCCAAGCCGTAGACCAAGCCCTATCCTACTCCAGCTCACCCCAACAATTTCTCAACCAATATGCAGAAGACACCGACAACCTCAAAACCCAAATCATCCTAGCCAGAGAATGGCTCAAAGATGTCACCATCAAACGCGAACAAATTAGCTACCTAGTAGAAGAAGCCATCCGCGGCGCAGTACAAGGACACCGCGCCGAAATATTCGCAGTCAGAGTCGCCAAAGCAGCAGCAGCCATCGAAGGACGCACCGAAGTTAACGCCGAAGATTTGCGTCGCGCCGTCGAATTAGTCATCGTCCCCCGCGCCACCGTCATCCAAACTCCCCCAGACGAAAACAATCCTCCTCCTCCCCCTCCCCCGCCGCCACCACCCCAAAACGAACAAGAACAAGAACAGGAAGAGGAAGAAGACGAAGAAGACAAACCAGAAGAACCCCCCGAAGAACAAGAAGAAACCAACATTCCCGAAGAATTTCTATTCGACCCCGAAGGAGTTATTCTCGACCCCAGCGTCCTTTTCTTCGCCCAAAATGCCAGCCGCCAAGGCAAATCGGGAAGCCGTAGCGTCATTTTTTCCGAAGATAGAGGCCGTTACATCAAGCCAGTCTTACCCAAAGGCCCCGTCCGTCGCATCGCCGTTGACGCCACCCTCAGAGCCGCCGCACCCTATCAAAAAGCCCGCCGCGACAGGAATGCTAACCCCCCCCAACTCAGGGCGGGCACAGGGGCACCGCCCCTACAATCGGGGGGGAAGCAGCCAAATCATGACGAAGGGAAGCGTCGTGTATTTGTCGAACAGGGAGATATTCGGGCGAAGCGACTGGCTAGAAAAGCTGGGGCTCTAGTGATATTTGTTGTTGATGCTTCCGGCTCCATGGCTCTCAATCGGATGCAGTCGGCCAAAGGTGCTGTCATGCAGCTACTCACAGAAGCTTATCAAAGCCGCGACCAAGTTGCTCTCATTCCCTTTCGCGGAGAACAAGCAGAAGTGCTGTTACCGCCTACGCGCTCGATAGCTTTAGCCCGCAAGCGTTTGGAAAGGTTGCCCTGTGGTGGCGGTTCCCCCCTAGCCCACGGTTTGACCCAAGCCGTGCGGGTGGGAGTCAACGCGCGGCAATCGGGAGATATCGGTCAAGTTGCGATTGTCGCCATTACCGACGGGCGCGGGAATATTCCTCTGGCTCGTTCTTTGGGTGAACCGATTTTAGATGGAGAAAAGCCAGATATTAAGGGTGAATTGTTGGAAATTGCTGCTAAAATTCGCGGGCTAGGGATGCAGTTGCTGGTGATAGATACCGAAAGCAAGTTTATTTCTACTGGTTTTGCTAAGGAATTAGCCAAGACGTCAGGCGGGAAATACTATCATTTGCCCAAAGCTACCGAACAGGCGATCGCAGCCATGACTAAAAACGCTCTCCGCGACGCGATCGGCTAAAATAAGTAGAGCCGCAGCTATCAGTATTTATCTGCGGTTCCAAACTCTAATTTTTACATCGGCGCCGACTACGAGTCACCACCAGAGAACCCACCACTAAACCCAGCCCACCTAGCATCGAAGGCTCAGGAATTTTCACCGGCAGAGGCACCGGGCTGGCTATTCCCCCAGGCGGGTTCGAGCAACTTCTACAGGGGGTTGATTGAACAACCTGAGCCAACAGCAAATTTTGAGGTTCTGCTGGGACGCGGGCCACCCCTGATTGACCTCCGCAGACAACAGTTGCTAAAGCTAATACAATTCCAGCCGTAGGCTTGAAAAAAAATTTCGGAAAAAAAGTAGGCATTACACATTACCTGTTTGGTATTTCATTGTTAGATTTAGATATTTTCACGATTAATTTTTTGCATACCCTGTCTACACCTTTGAACATTCAAATCGAAGCGTATTAAAATTTGAGGGTTGAGGTCTTGGGTAAGTTAGGTTTCCCACCCTAGGAGCAAATTTTACACTTCAACTTGGCTGGTGGTGTGAGACAGTCTCGCTCCCAAGGTGAGAGGGATAAAGAATATACTCATATTTTACAAATAATAAACCATCGCTCCCATCTCGTACATAATATGCTCCTAGTCTTTATCAAATCTTTAAACTTTGAGAGATTTTGCAAACTCATTGTTACAAATGTCAAAATAATAGATAGCCATTTTGTACTGAAATCAGGTCAAACCTCGTGAGCAACACCAGCAATTTCCGCGAAGCCCTGCGCGAGGCCAAAAACCACGCGCTGGTAGGCCCTAACGTCATCGCCAACGCCCTCCCCTTTGTCGGCGGTGGCCTCGTCTTAACCGCCATCGGCACCTATGGCGGCCTGGGAGTCATCCACAACTATCCCGGAATCTTCTTTCCCACATTCATCGCTGCGATCGTCCTAGAATTAATTCTATTCTTCGTCGCTCGTGGGGCCGCCGAACAAGGCAACAAAAACACGGCCTTGCCCCTCCTAGCTACCTACAGCCTGCTTTCCGGCTACACCCTCAGCGGATTGGTATTTACAGCCCTCAGAACCCAAGGCGTCGGCATCGCCGGTATCGGTTTTGCAGCCCTAGGTTGCGGCATTACCTTCATCGCCGCCCGCCAAATCGGTTCCAACTTGTCCGAAACAGATGGCATGGCCCTCACCAAAACTATCAGTTTGGGCGTCATTGCTTTGTTAGTTGTGGTTGGCGTTCAATTTCTGCTATCTCTATTCGGTATCTACACCCCAACTTGGCTGGAAATTGGCATTTCCGGCATCGGTGTATTTCTGTTCGCCGGCGCTGCAATTGTAGACTTTTACATTCTGCCCCGCAGCTACCGCGATGACCAGTATTTGCCCGCTGCTTTGTCGATGTATCTTACTTACATCAACTTGTTTATTTTTATTCTGCGACTGCTGATTGCCATTAACAGCCGGGATTAATTGAAACCGTACCTTAAAAACCGCGGCTTGATTTTTACAAGCCGCGGTTTTTAATGTTTATTAAGCTGGGGAACTAAGATAGAGAGCGTCGCGTCTGTTTTCAGAATTAATAAAAAATCAATCGGGAAAAAGTCATGTACTTAAAGTATGAAGATATCAGAAGAGTCAGCGTAGAGATTACCTCCCGATGCAATGCAGCTTGTCCGCAATGTCCCCGCACTGACAACCCGATTTTACCGATGGCAGAATTAAAGATGGAGGATATTGAGAGAATTTTCCCCAAAGAGTTTTGCTCTCAGTTGGATTTGGTATATATGTGCGGCAATTACGGCGATGCTATGACTAGCAATACTACCATTGGGGCGATCGAATATTGGCACCGCATGGGCGTTCCTCAAATCGGGCTTTATACTAACGGTAGCGGACGTAATCCCCAATGGTGGCAAGCCCTGGCAAAGGCGATGACGGGAGTAAACGACAGCGTAACTTTTAGTATCGATGGCTTGGCAGATACTAACAGCATTTACCGCAAAAATACTAACTGGGATAAGATAATGCAGTCGGTTAATGCCTTTATTCAAGCTGGTGGCAAAGCTGTCTGGCATTACTTGATTTTTGAGCACAACCAACATCAAGTAGAATCGGCTCGCGCTTTAGCTGAAGAATTAGGGTTTGCCGAGTTTGTACCGAAAGCTACCTCTCGTTTTGTGGCGAAAGAACTTTATGAAAAAGATTCTGCAATTCCACAAAATCGGCCGGTAGAAAACTCTCAAGTAGATGCTAATAATTTTCACCCAAATCCACCAGCAACAACTAAGGTGTCAGCCCCTCAAAATCAAGCACAGACGGCTGTTGAGTTGCACCAACAAGCGGAGGACTGTTTGAGACAAGGACAGCTCTCAGAGGCGATCGCCGCCAGCCAACAAGCCCTAAAAATTCAACCCAATTTTGCAGCAGCCTACAAAACTTTAGGCAATGCTGTTCAAGGTTTGGGACGGATGCAAGCAGCAGCAGACTGTTATTCTAAAGCTCTGCAAATTCAGCCTAATTTTCCAGAAGTTTATGCTAATGTTGGCAGTCTTTATGCTCAACAGCAACAGTGGCAGCCAGCTAGTGCTTATTACCAAAAGGCGATCGAGCTTAAACCCAATTTTGCCGGAGCTTATCGCAATTTAGCTAAAGTTTTGACGCAGTTGGGACAACCAGAAAAAGCAAATTATGCTTGGTATCAAGCTATAGCGATCGAAACCTCTCAAGCATCCGAACCAATTCAGCCTGTGCCTTCAAAGCCAGCCAGCGAAGAACTTCAACCCCCATCCCTAGAACAATATCAAAATCCACAGGGGGCCGAATTTCTGAAAGTTGTAGAAAGCTACGGTGGCTTAAACAATTACTACCGCAATGTAGAAATTAGCTGCCAAACTCAAGCCAGTAAAGATATTTTCATCAGCTTTGAAGCGGAACTCTGGCCTTGCTGTTGGGTCAGCCATACTAAATACGCTGTATATAACCACACTTACAGGCCGCAGATGTTGGCTTTACTTGAAAAGTACGGAGAGGGTTTTAATTCTCTCAGAACTCAATCTGTGAAAGATGCGCTGGAAAGTGATTGGTTTCGCCAAGATCTCACAGCGAGTTTTTCCTGTTCTAAAAGGTTGGATGTCTGCGCTCATGAATGCGGTAAAACTTTTAATTCCACAGGTTCGCAGTATATTTAAGAAGTGATTAGTCATTAGTTATTAGTGATTAGTCATTAGTTATCAGTCATCAGGAAGAATGCGGTGAAGCGATCGCATTTCAGGTTATACCATTTCTCTAAAATCGTGCAACAATCTTTGACCCCCCCTTATAAAGGGGAGGGAAAAGACTACTGTTGCATTCTTTTTTAAAATTGGTATTACGATTCAGGCAGGTTATCGGGATCGATACCTTGCGATCGCAAATACTCAGCTAGCCGATCGGCTCGCTCTCGTTCAACCCTCAACTGCTGCCGCATCTCCCCAGCCACTGCATCCGGCAGGGGATAGATATTTCCAGATTCGTCGTACCACATCAGAACTTCTTGCTGGATACCCCCAATAAGTTGCCCAGAGCGTCCCATACCCAGTCCCACTTCTGGCATCCAATAGGGCTCGCCAATCTGCTGCCGGTATTGCCCGTCCATCAGCTTGTAGGCTTCAAACGGTTGATGCCGATCGCGCCGCCAAAATTCCGGGTTGTAAATAATGTAGTACAAAACTCCTAACCCGGCATAAATCGACATTTTCTCGTCGTATTCCCCGCCGGGTTTGTGAGAGACCATTTCCAATGCTACGATCGGCACAACCTCGTTTTCTTCCCACACAGCATAGCTGCGGCGAGATTTGCCCCCTTTTCTGCGCTCCACCCCCAAACTGAGAAACCCGTCGGGCACTACAGGCACTTTGGGACTGATTCCCGTCGTATGATACACCGCCATATCCACCCCAAAGTACCAATCCATGCGATCGAACCAAATACCTGTCAGCACAAACAACAATAGGTTGGGTAGCAGATTCTGGTCTTCGTTATCCACAGGCGTATCGTCGGAACAGGGCAGGTCTTCGGTGGAGGGCAAGCTTGATTTGAGTTCTGGGGAAATCATGGCAGTTAACTTCGATCGCAATCGTTAACCTGATTTTAGATTCTAGCAACTTTTTGGGAATTTTTAATTCAACGGGGTTTGCAGTATATCTAATCAGGAAGTTCGGCAACGGATTTGCTCAAGGGATTTAATGGATGGAATTCTCAAGGGAACCCCCGACTCAATTAGTCGATCGTCAAACAAATTATTCAAATATCCCCATTTCAGTTATAATAAACAAGACACTTCAAAACCACGAGGACTAATAGTGGAAATTCTAGATATCAAACACAACATCGAAACATTGTCCGATCGCCTGGGTAAAACCCAGGACTATCTTTGACATCCCCGCACTATCCGCAAAAATCCAAGATTTAGAGCAAATAGCCGCTCAACCAGCATTCTGGGACGACCAAAATCAAGCCCAAGAAACTCTCCAAGAACTTAACGACCTCAAATCTCACTTAGAGCAATATCACGGTTGGCAAACTAGCTTGGAAGACGCTAGAGCAGTTTTAGAATTGCTAGAGTTAGAAGCTGATGAATCCCTATTCCAAGAAGCCACATCCAGTCTTTTTCAGTTAAGCCACGAACTCGATTCCTGGGAACTGCAACAGTTACTATCGGGGCCCTACGACCAAAGCGGCGCTGTTTTGACAATTAACGCTGGCGCCGGCGGTACCGATGCTCAAGATTGGGCCGAAATGCTGATGCGGATGTACACGCGCTGGGGAGAAAGTCAAGGTTACAAAGTACATTTAACCGAAATTTCTGAAGGAGAAGAAGCAGGCATAAAATCTGCAACTTTGGAAATTGCCGGCCGCTACGCTTACGGTTATTTGCGATCGGAAAAAGGCACTCACAGGTTGGTCAGAATTTCGCCTTTCAATGCTAACGACAAGCGTCAAACCAGTTTTGCCGGTGTCGAAGTGATGCCAATACTCGATCGCTCAGTACAATTAGACATCCCCGAAAAAGACCTGGAAATCACCACTTCCCGCGCAGGTGGCAAGGGCGGGCAAAATGTTAACAAGGTAGAAACGGCCGTGCGTATTGTTCACCTTCCCACCGGTTTAGCCGTGCGCTGTACCGAAGAACGCAGTCAGTTGCAAAATAAGGAAAAAGCCCTCGCCTTGCTTAAATCCAGGCTGTTGGTGATTGCGAAGGAACAGCGGGCCTCGGAAATTGCCGAAATTCGGGGCGACATCGTGGAGGCGGCTTGGGGCCAGCAAATTCGCAACTATGTTTTTCACCCCTATCAAATGGTCAAGGATGTGCGGACTGGCGTGGAAACAACTGCGATCCAAGATGTGATGAACGGTGAATTAGACCCATTTATTCAAGCTTACCTCCGCCAGGAAAATCAGTTGGTCGAAAATTAACCCGCCGAATCAATTCGGGCCTACACAACCAAAGTCCGCCTCCGCAGACTAAAGAGTGGTAATAGCAACATATTTGGTATAATGTTGGGGTTTTGGGCGATCGCGCGGCGAAAACCTTGATATGATAAAAATCGATCTCACAAACACTAAGGAGAAAGAATGACCCAAGTTGTAATCGGCGAAAACGAAGGGATTGAGTCAGCCCTACGACGGTTCAAGCGACAAGTTTCCAAAGCGGGAATTTTCCCTGACATGAGAAAGCACCGCCACTTTGAAACCCCCTTGGAAAAGCAAAAGCGCAAAGCGATTGCTAGAAGAACAAAAAGACGCTTCCACCGCAACAACAAGCCCTAGAATTACGGGCTAATTGATTCGGCAGATATAATTCCTTGGGATTCTAGTACCGCAGCGACTCGGAGAATCACCGCTTCGCTGTAGGGAGCACCAATAATTTGCACCCCCAAGGGCAAAGCCCCTGGGCGCTTAACGGGCACGCAAAGTACCGGCAAGCCAATAAATGATAGGGGTTGGGTGAAGATTCCCAGATTGGGACGCACTCTTGTTTCTTGTCCGGCTATTACCATTTTCTCGATGCCAATTAAAGGGGCAGTAATCGGAGTGGCGGGCGCGAGAATAATATCTATTTGTTGCCATATTTCGCGCAGGCGATCGCGATACCAATGTCTGAATCTCTGCGCTTGCAAGTACCAAGCTGCCGGGATTAGAGCTCCAGCTAAAAAACGATCGCGCGTCGCCGGATCGAAATCTTGAGGGCGCGATCGCAAATTCTCTAAATGCAAATTTGCCCCTTCACAGGCGGTAATCATAAATGCAGCAGCCCGCGCGCGATCGGATTCCGGTATGCTGACAGTCGCAAGCCCCCCAATTTTCGGGGGGTTTGTTGTTGTTTTTACTGTCTCTTTACCACAATTAAGCACATTTGTCAAGGCTTGGGCAACTATTTCTACTGCATCCAATGCTTCCGGTTCGGCCCCTGTAGTGAAATACCCATCAGCAACCGCAATTCGCAATCCGGCAATTCCTCGATCTAACTGCGGCAAACAAAGTTCCGGGGGGCGTTTGGTGCAAACCGGGTCATCGGCATCGGGCCCCTGCATGATATCGTACAGCAGCGCCATGTCTCGGAGCGATCGCCCAAAGGGCCCCACGCAATCCAAACTGCTAGAAAACAAATAAGCGCCAGCCCTTGACAAACGACCGTAAGTAGGCTTAAACCCAAAAACACCGCACAAAGCAGCCGGTACGCGGATGGAACCGTTAGTATCCGAGCCCAAAGTGATGGGTACTAAACCCCCAGCTACGGCGGCGGCGGAACCGCCACTGGAACCGCCAGCAATCCGCGCAGTATCGTGGGGATTGCGCGTGGGCCCGTAGTGGCTGTTTTCGGTGACAAAACCGTAGGCGTACTCATCCATGTTAAGAGTACCTAGGAGTACCGCACCCGCTTGTCTGAGTCTAGCTACCGCCGCCGCGTCACGGGTAGCCGGAGGGTTGTCAGCATTGATTTTTGAGCCTGCTAGGGTGGTAATTCCGCCGATGTCGAAGAGGTTTTTGACAGCGAAGGGTACACCTGCTAACGGGCCTGGATTTTCGTTATTTGCGATCGCACTATCTATTTTTTCAGCATCCGCCAGCGCGCGATCGGCCATCACATTAGTAAAACAGTTAAAAGTTCGATCGGCAACAGCAATCCGTTCCAAAGCAGCACTAACCGCCGCTGTAGCCGTAATCTTACCGCTTTTAACCGCTGCTGCCGTAGCAACCGCATCCGCCTTATCTAAAAAAACATCTGCATTCATCTGCGGTTTAAAATCTAAGGTTCAAACACTGGCGCTGCTTCTATTTCTGGAGGTAAAGGGAATTCTGTAACGAGTTGGGCAATTTCCACTATCCTCTCGAAGTTTACCACAACACCGGGCCGATGTTCTGGGTCTAAGGGCAAGTTTATCAGTTCGGCAGTGCGATCGACATATTCTTCTATATTTATCATAGTCCATCCTAAAAACATCAGCGTTCATCCGCGTACATCCGCCCTCATCTGCGGTTGAAAATCTAAGATTCAGATATAGGTGCGATCGATTATTGTATTGTAAGGGCGATCGGGCTGTCAGTTATTATTGCTCAGTTTTTTGTATTCCTCAGATTGTCTGATATCATCTAGAGGCGATTTTTGTTCGGGTGGTTCATCAGGACAAAATTTTATAGATGTCTGCGTTTGCGCCGAATGGAAACTTCTATTAACTTCTATTTTAAGCTTTCCTTTTTGCCAACCTCTTGAACCTATCTTGAGAATTTGACAATCAATTCCTTCTTGAGGCGATTTCCAGTTTATATCCCCTGCACGAATTTTTGTTTCTTCGTTAATCGACAGAGATTGCATCCAATAATATATTGATTGCTTGCGAGACTCCTTTTCTGCTTCCAGATAAAATAGCATATAATCAAACTTGCTAGCTGCTAGCTCTTTCAAGTGACGAACAGTAAAAGTAGCTTGACCCAATAACAAAACATCATCATCGCCGTCTAGTGTCTCATAGCTTCTATTGATTGCAACTTTTTCGTCCATTTTATTTCACAAATTTCTGCTTTATATTTGATACCATTTCAAGCTATCTGAGTCAAGCTAGTTAACAAAACAAATTGACTCTCGCACTTTTCCCACTCAAACACTGACAGTTTCCCGCAACTTCTCAACAGCCACATCCAGCGGAGGCAAATCAAAATCCTCAGCATCCATCAATTCCTTAACCTTCTCAAAAATCTCAACCTCCACCTCTTCCTGGTCGGTTAGCTTATCATAAAAATATTAGCAATACAACGAATTTTCATAACTTGATTAGCTACAGATTTTTAGAGGCTGTTTCGCGAGCGTACAAATGCCCAATGCCCTATACCATCCACTGTCTGAGGCGATCGCATAAAGGACTCTCAGAATGCAGCCAAACCACATCATCAGTCGTGTTTCCTACTTGCGCCTTAGACAATTTTAGCCGATCGCCAAAACCATGCCGTTGCACCTCCAAATTCAAACCTTCATAGCCAAAACCACCCATCACAGAGAAAAGTTCTGCCACACTAGAACCAGCCCGTTCCAGATGACTTCCTACAACTTCCGTCAACACCCCAGGGCAAAATTTTTGCAGCGTTTGGGAGAAACCTTTAATCACATTCACCTCAAACCCCTCCACATCAATTTTAATAAAAGTAGCACCAGGAAGATTATCAGGCAACATCTCATCTCCGCGATACACTGGTACTCGATACTGATTGGAAATCAAACTGCGATCTTTTGCCGGAAGTTCAGCAAAAGTACCCAAACCAGTAACATCTGTAGGCACTGTCAGTGTTAGTTCAGTTTCCTCATCAGAAAGGCCACACTGGTGCAGAAAAACTTGCTGCAATTCATTATCTGTTACCGCAGCTTGCAATTGTTGAAATGCCAGAGGATTTGGTTCAAAAGCGTGTACGCATCCCGCTGTTCCTGTATGATACGCAGCCAAAAGAGTAATCATACCTGTATTCGCGCCCGCATCAATAAAGCTGTCCCCAGGCTGTACAGAATTTTGGATTAAAAGTTGTGTTGGCAAATCATAATAACGACCCAAAAAATAGCTCATGCGATCATTCCACTTGGAAAGATCCATCGCCATCCGATAACCGTGTAACTTCCCTCGCATCTCCCGTATAGGAGCATTTTTCCACCAATCGTCCTGGTATAGCCCGATCAGACTCATCAGTTTTCCCCATCCAGGGAGTTCTAATCGCGTATAGGGTAAAATCAAAAGAGAATACAGTGGATAATTCATATAAAATCCTCTCTTCATTGGAATTATTAAACTCTCTCTTCTCTTGCTTCGCGTACTTCGCGCCTTCGCGGTTAAATCATTCAGATACAACCGGAATTGATATCATAGATATTAAACCTCCCCAAAATATTCAAAATCCTGAAACAGCTAGCTCAAAGCTATTTGAGATAATATCAAAGCCAGAGCATATTTTTTGACTCAACAGATAATTTCAAAATCCAGCTTGTGACTTTTAACAAAATCATAGCTAAAATGGTCAACTATATTAGTATCGATCAATTCCAGATTATAAAAATCAATAAAATCCCCCTCAAAATACGGCCCCGCGTGCCAAGTTCCCACTTCCAACTTAATAAAACAATTACCAGGAACCTGAAAAGCAGCTAGCTCCTCCAAACTAGGTCGATCGCCCTTACAAGGAGGTGCCACAGCAATCAACCAATCCTTCCCTTCCAGAGAACCCAAACACTGCGTACATTCAACGTGTCGCGTAATTTTACCAAACTTGCGACCTGGATTTTGCAGTCGCATAATATAGAATCTAGGAATGCCATTTTGCAAATTCAACAGAGCATCCCCAGCATCAAAAGACTTACCATCAAAACTCGCAGAAATAACTTGACCATAACTGCGAAAATTCTCCGGAGTCACCCATTGTGCAAACAACTGCTTAGTCGAAATTGATTCGCTCATAAATCCCAACATCCCCTCACTCATTTCATCAACAATATAATACAAATACTCCTCCCTCCCTTCTCTGTGTTCTCTGCGCCCTCTGTGGTTAAAGAAAAAAATCTAAATCACTTTCTCCATCCCCCAAAACACCCTTACCATCAAACTCAGCACACCGCTGCAAAAACCGAGCCGGAATATCAGGCCTCGCCCCCCAATGCAAGTGCAAATAAGAAGCATGAACTCCATTAACTCCCCAACCTTCACCAACCTGCTCAACTTGACCGCGCTTCCCGTATCTCCAACTATGATAAACTGGCTCACTCGGTTCCACAGTCAAGTGCGATCGATGAAACTCATGCCCGCAAACCAGATCTCCCGAACTTAACACCGAACTATCTCTCACCACCACAGTTTCTCGATATCCCAAAGTCAAACGCTTTCCCATCTCAGCAGTAGACGGCAACACTCCCACCCCTTCCCAAGAATTGCCATCAAAGTCTACAATCGAATCGCACAAATACATCAACCCCCCACATTCGGCATAAGTCGGCATTCCCGCAACGATCGCACTTTTTACCGCCTTTCTAATCACCACATTATCGCTCAATTCCTGGGCAAAAACTTCAGGAAAACCGCCCCCAAAATATAACCCTTGAATATCATCAGGAAACACAGCATCATCAAGGGGGCTCCAAAAGACCAACTCCGCACCCAACTGGGCCAATAAATCCAGATTGTCCTGATAGTAAAAATTAAAAGCCCGATCGCGCGCCACCGCAATCCTCACTCCAAATTGTTTTCCCAAACTATTGACACAATCATTTTTTTTAGTTAAGATTGAGTGAGGGAGACTGTATCTACCCAAAAGTTGCTCAGACCCCTCACCCCCCTCATCAGAAGTAGCAGCCAGCATTGGCAACAGTTTTTCCCAGTCAAAAGCCACAGCAGCCAAATCAGCCAACTTGTCGATCGCAGCCTCCAGATTCGGCAACTCCTCAGCAGGAATCAGGCCTAAATGGCGATCGGGAATAGTCACCGCCTCATCCCGTCGCAACACTCCCAAAACAGGTAAATTTAGGGGTTCGAGAGCATCTGTAAGCAACTCCAAATGTCGATCGCTCGCCACCCGATTCAACACTAAACCAGCAAAATTCAGGTTTTTGTCAAAAGAGCGAAAACCGTGGGCGATCGCAGCCACAGAGCCCGAAAGTCTACTGCAATCTATCACCAGCAATACCGGCAAATTCAGCAAAGAAGCAACATGAGCCGTAGAAGCAAACGAAAAATCATAATTGAACTCTTCTTTTCCTTCTTCCTTCTTCTTTCTTCCTTCTTCCTTCTTCCTTCGATTCACCCCATCAAATAACCCCATTACCCCTTCCACCAAGGCACAATTCACATCTTGAATATGGCGGTAAAAACACTCCTGCACGTAAGATTCAGACGTTAATATTGCATCTAAATTCCGACAGGGGCGACCGGTAACAAAAGCATGAAACATCGGATCGATGTAGTCCGGGCCTACCTTAAAAGATTGAACATTCAAGCCGCGGCGGATTAAATAAGCTAAAAGGGCGATCGTTACAGTAGTCTTCCCGGCACCACTGCGTTCGCCCGCAATTACTAAAGCCATAACCCTAGATTAATCATAAAAAATACTGACAATTGATAATCGATCAAATTCTGATATCTAATTCATCTCTCTTTTCTCTCTCTGCGTTCTCTGTGTTCTCTGCGGTTTAATTATTTCTATGCAATCATAATTCATCTGAGTATTCCCCATCGAATAATATCTATTAGACGAACCGCAAAGACGCAAAGAACACGAAGGAAGAAAAGAAAAGCAGGGCAGGCAACGTCTGCCCCACTAAATCTTAACTAATACATTGCCCGTTGCCGAACTTGTTTTTACCGCTGAGCTAATTTCAGCAATTGAGCCGTCACAGCCAAACTTTCTTCGTACAGCACATCTCGGCCCCAACTCTGCAAGTGCTGGCCCAGCAACTGTTCCGTCACTTGATCGAACAGGGGTGTCACCTGGTTAAATCGATCGGTTTGAGCGCCACCATGAGTTTCCATCCGCATACAGCCACCGGTTTCGGAACACAGCACCGTACCGCAGTCAGCATTCGGGTTAGTAGAATTCAAGCGCAAAGCAATCAAATCCCCAGGGACATCACCCGTATCCGCAGTCGGAATCGCAGCTAACTCTGCCTCTACAACCCTTCCATCAGCACCTGCGAACTGAATCCGCTTGATTTTGTAGTCACCATCCTCTTGTTTATAGGCCACAGGATGCCACTGAAGTCGGCTGGCTAGCCAACCCAAATACATCAGCGCTTGAGTCGAATTATCTTGTTCGTAATCGATTGTCACCCGATCGATTTCCCGAATTGCCGCGCGACGTTCCGGTGGATCGAAAGCCTCAGCGGCCAATTCCTGCCACGCAGCTAACCTGCGCCAATTGAGATCCGCGATCGGAATTCCCTCTTCAATCAGGCTTTGCATCAACAGCAATTCGGCTTCGGGTTCGGCAAAGCAACTGGAATCGATAATTACAGAGCTACTGGTGGCTGCCAATTTTTGGAAAAAATGTCGATCGGCATCGGGCGTTGCCTTCCACCACAATAATTTCGGCAAATCCGCAATCATCAGCGCTGTCACCACACCGCTCACTCGTTCCAGAGCAGCTTCGGTACCCCGGAGCGTAATGTACTCACAGCAGACCAAATTGCCCGTACCACCTTTGTGAACCGGACAATAAGCAGCGACTTGAGCCTGTACGCCCGTATCTTCTCCCAGCATCGGGCACAGAGCAATAATCCGGCAGGGATTAGCAGCGACTATCGCGTCAGCTACAGCGGAACCTCCTGAACCGAAACCCGTTGGACCTAATTTGCTGCCATTGGAATTTTTACGGGCTACTTCTTCCCGCAAAGTGGCGAGCAATTCAGCATTAGGTTTGCCTGTTCTCGGCAAGCCGTAGGCTTTTTGAGCAGCTCTGATGCTAGATGCCGTCATCGGCCCGGTGATGCCATCAATCGGCCCGTCGTAAAAGCCCAGATCGGCTAATAGCTGCTGAGTTTCTTCGGGTTCGTAGACTACAAACGTAAATGTTGTCGCTCTAGTGGCGATCGGAAAATCGCCGTTTGACCCCGATTCTCTGTAACTTTCCCAAATTTTAGCTAATTCGGCTTCTATTTGGTCGATCGAAACATCTTTAGGAGTTTGTAGCGAAACTAGAGGTGGAGCTTTCAGCGGTGTCATAGTCATCGGTTTTTTCTCCTTTTTTATTAGTCATTAGTCATTAGTCATTAGTCATTAGTCATTAGTCATTAGTCATTAGTTAGGAATGAAAATTTAATAATTTCAGCATCTTTACGCCCGCTAGCTTTGCAGGCAAGGATTGAAAGATCGAGATTGTTTAAGTTATTAAATTGCCATTCCTTAGCAGTTCTTAGTTAGCAGTTCTTAGCTAATCGCTAATGACTGGTGCTGACCAATAAACTAATGACTAATGACTGCTGACTAATGACTATTACAGTCTGCGCCACTTACGGCCGTCTCGATTAATTAGCAATTCTGCCTCGGCGGGTTCCCAGGTACCTGCTTCATACTGAGGCACTAGGGCGGGATCGCTCGGTGCTTCCCAGGCCATGAGTGCTGGTGTGACAACCCGCCAAGCTTCTTCTACTTCATCAGAACGGGTGAACAAAGTTTGGTCGCCCAACATACAGTCAATCAAAAGTCGATCGTAAGCGTCCGAGGAAGTAACCCCAAAGGAAGAACCATAACTGAAATCCATATCCACCGTCCGCGTTCTTAAATCAGGTCCTGGCATTTTCGCCTCAAACCTTAGTGAAATCCCCTCATTGGGATGGACGCGCATCGTCAACACGTTAGGAGTGGTTTGTTGAGCAGCAGACTGAAAAATTAACAGTGGCACTTCGCGGAACTGAATCGCTATTTCGCTGACTTTTTTGGGCAATCGTTTGCCGGTGCGTAGGTAAAAAGGTACTCCCTGCCAGCGCCAGTTGTCGATCGCAAACTTCATCGCCACAAAAGTAGGTGTCATTGAGTTAGGATTGACTCCTGGTTCGGTGCGATATCCGGGCACTGGCTTGCCTTTCATCCAGCCGGCGGAATACTGTCCGCGAATTGCAGAATTCTCTAAGTTATGCAAGTCAGCTAACCGTGTTGCTTGCAAAACTTTCATCTTTTCGGTGCGGATGCTGTCAGCGTCTAGGGAGTTTGGCGGTTCCATCGCTGTCAGACAAAAAATCTGCATCAAATGGTTTTGGAGCATATCCCGTAAAGCCCCAGAGGATTCGTAGTAACCGGCTCGGTCTTCTACCCCTACTGTTTCTGCCACTGTAATTTGTACGTGATCGACAAATTGGCGGTTCCACAGTGGCTCGAAAATTGCATTCGCAAACCGGAACACCATCAGATTTTGAACTGTTTCTTTGCCCAAATAGTGGTCGATTCGGTACACTTGCTGTTCTTGACAAACCTGCTGCACTACTCGATTGAGAGCTTTTGCCGAACTTAAATCGCGGCCGAAGGGTTTTTCAATTACTAAGCGGTGCTTCAGGGGGTCTGTGAGCATTTTGGCTGCCCCCAGTTGCCGAATTGCTTCGGGAAAGAAGTTGGGGGAAACGGAAAGATAAAATATATGGTTGCCGCGGGTTCTCCTTTGTTGGTCAAGTTCCCCTAAAAAAGCTTTCAGTTTTTGATAGCTTTCGGGGTTATCAATATCGCCTGGACAGTAGAACAAACCTTGAGCAAAATCTTGCCAAAATTCTTCATTGGCAATGCCACCACCAAATTCTTCAACGCCTTCCCGCATTTGCTCTCGGAAGTAATCGTGACTCCAAGGGCGGCGTGCCACTCCCACCACGGTAGTTTCTGGTGGCAGGCGTCGATCGCGCTTCATCTGATAAATTGCTGGTACGAGTTTGCGCTGGGTGAGATCCCCGGAAGCTCCGAAGATTACCAGAATTTGCGGTTCCGGCACTCGTTCTTTTCGCAAACCTACCCGCAGCGGGTTTTCAAGTATTGTTACCATGTTTCTATTTTGCTCCTTCTAATGCTGTGAGTCTTGCGAGTACAGCTTGATAATTGTTTGTCATTTCTGCTAGTTGTTCGGTCAGGGAGTTAATCTGTCCTTCGTATTCTGCCTTGAGTTCAGCTCTAACTTCTTCTCGAATTTTTCTTCTCTCAACCGCCAGACGGACTTCCCAATCTCGATCGCGCTGTAGCAATTCAGCTTTCAACTGCCTGTTTTCGGCTCGCAGTTGCTCCATTTCCCACGCCACAGCAGCAGCACGCCGATCCCTCTCTCTGTTTTGTTCTCGGATTTCCTCTCTAAGCCGCTTATTGTCCGATCGCAATTTCTCCAGTTCAGAATCAGTATCTTTAGGCGTTCGCCCGCTTCCTAATGATGGAAATCGCTGGTCAACCAAGCGCTGAACTGCTGCACCAGTAGGCATACCATTCGGCGATGATTCTAATGCCTCTTGCCAAATTTCGAGTTGCTGTTCAGGCGATAATCCTGCTAGAGGACGGACTTGGCGCTCGTGGGCTGGAATTTTGACACCCATGGGTGTCAAATTTTCGATTACCCGTGCCGCTCCTATCAATCTATCTGCTGTCCGTCTTACTATGCCCCACTTATCCTGACAATAAGCTTCAAAACTTTTTTGGCTTTCCCTGTACAGTTTCTGTTCTCGAATCTCGTCAAGGGCTTTACCCACTTCGTAAAAAGTTTGAAGTCCATTTTCTACAATCGATTCCAGTTTTTGAAGCCTAGCCCGTTCATTGGCATCAAGTTGGTCGGTTGGATACTCGCTTTTTAGTAAGGTATTGGTATTTGGCATAGCAATTTCTCAGCGGCTGTAGATGGAAAATTGGAGTTAGATTTTCTGGGGAGAGTCGTGCTAGAGGATCGACTAGATTTTTCTTTTTGAGATTTTTGAGACCCATGGGTCTCACTTTTCCCGGTTCGGGATTCAAAACTCAGGATTGAGGAACCAAAATCATAGTTGATTTTTCTTTTTGGGATTTTTGAGACCCATGGGTCTCACTTTT